>NZ_CP055157.1:0-1402500 GCF_013367775.1 Microbulbifer sp. YPW1 | reverse complement strand
CAGTGATGCCCGTTGGGCGGGTCTAGTGCCCTGTGGTTTACCCAGGGGTACAAAGTTTTAGGCCTGTAGCTCAGCTGGTTAGAGCGCACCCCTGATAAGGGTGAGGTCGGCAGTTCAAGTCTGCCCAGGCCTCAAAATTCCACGACTCGGCGCTTTCAGAATTCTTGCATAGCAGGCTATGCGGCGAATTCAGAAAACACCAATTCGTGAAATTTACATTCTTCAAAGTGAAAGGTTTTGAAGGGTGCTTATTGAGATGGGGCTATAGCTCAGCTGGGAGAGCGCTTGGTTTGCATCCAAGAGGTCAGCGGTTCGATCCCGCTTAGCTCCACCATTTTCCGACACAACATTAGAACTCAGAAATCTGATTTTTTATCGAAAGATAAGAGTTCAGCTTTCTGATTTTTACATCAGATGCTCTTTAACAAGGTGAAACATTTTGTAGTAATACACTGCAAGGCGAGGTTGAGTACTAACAATACTCAACTCAATAGAAATGTGTGTCTCTCAAGCACACAATCCGGTGTTCAAACGTTTATCGGCGTTTGGATACAAAGTCGTTAGTAGTCGTTTGTGTTGTATGGTCAAGCGACTAAGCGTATACGGTGGATGCCTTGGCAGCTGGAGGCGATGAAGGACGTAGGAGCCTGCGAAAAGTCTAGGGGAGCTGGCACACAAGCTTTGATCCTGGAATGTCCGAATGGGGAAACCCACCTGTTTTACAGGTATCCCTAACTGAATACATAGGTTAGGAGGCGAACCCGGGAACTGAAACATCTAAGTACCCCGAGGAAAAGAAATCAACCGAGATTCCGAAAGTAGCGGCGAGCGAAATTGGACTAGCCCTTAAGCTATTTATGTCTTAGTGGAAGGATCTGGAAAGTTCCGCGATACAGGGTGATAGCCCCGTACACGAAAAGGCACATTTAGTGAAATCGAGTAGGGCGGGACACGTGTTATCTTGACTGAACATGGGGGGACCATCCTCCAAGGCTAAATACTCCCAGCTGACCGATAGTGAACCAGTACCGTGAGGGAAAGGCGAAAAGAACCCCGGAGAGGGGAGTGAAATAGAACCTGAAACCGTATACGTACAAGCAGTAGGAGCCCTTCGGGGTGACTGCGTACCTTTTGTATAATGGGTCAGCGACTTATATTCAGTGGCAAGGTTAACCATCTAGGGGAGCCGTAGGGAAACCGAGTCTTAACTGGGCGTTCAGTCTCTGGATATAGACCCGAAACCAGGTGATCTAGCCATGGGCAGGTTGAAGGTTGAGTAACATCAACTGGAGGACCGAACCGACTAATGTTGAAAAATTAGCGGATGACTTGTGGCTAGGGGTGAAAGGCCAATCAAACCTGGAGATAGCTGGTTCTCCCCGAAAGCTATTTAGGTAGCGCCTCGGACGAATACTACTGGGGGTAGAGCACTGTTAAGGCTAGGGGGTCATCCCGACTTACCAACCCTTTGCAAACTCCGAATACCAGTAAGTACTATCCGGGAGACACACGGCGGGTGCTAACGTCCGTCGTGGAGAGGGAAACAACCCAGACCGCCAGCTAAGGTCCCAAATTACTACTAAGTGGGAAACGATGTGGGAAGGCTCAGACAGCCAGGATGTTGGCTTAGAAGCAGCCATCATTTAAAGAAAGCGTAATAGCTCACTGGTCGAGTCGGCCTGCGCGGAAGATGTAACGGGGCTCAAACTGATAACCGAAGCTGCGGATGCTCTTATGAGCATGGTAGAGGAGCGTTGTGTAAGCCGCTGAAGGTGAACTGTGAGGTTTGCTGGACGTATCAGAAGTGCGAATGCTGACATGAGTAACGATAAAGGGGGTGAAAAACCTCCTCGCCGGAAGACCAAGGGTTCCTGTCCAACGTTAATCGGGGCAGGGTAAGTCGACCCCTAAGGCGAGGCCGAAAGGCGTAGTCGATGGGAAACGGGTTAATATTCCCGTACTTGCAATTGCTGCGATGGAGTGACGGAGAAGGCTAGGCCAGCACGGCGATTGGTTGTCCGTGTTTAAGGTAGTAGGCTGGGGACTTAGGCAAATCCGGGTCCCTAAGGCCGAGAGCTGATGACGAAGCTTACTTCGGTAAGTGAAGTCATTGATGCCATGCTTCCAGGAAAAGCCTCTAAGCTTCAGATTGTAAGGAATCGTACCCCAAACCGACACAGGTGGTCGGGTAGAGAATACCAAGGCGCTTGAGAGAACTCGGGTGAAGGAACTAGGCAAAATGGTACCGTAACTTCGGGAGAAGGTACGCCGGTTTTGGTGATGGGACTTGCTCCCTAAGCTGAGGCCGGTCGAAGTGACCAGGTGGCTGCAACTGTTTATTAAAAACACAGCACTGTGCAAAATCGTAAGATGACGTATACGGTGTGACGCCTGCCCGGTGCCGGAAGGTTAATTGATGGGGTTAGACTTCGGTCGAAGCTCTTGATCGAAGCCCCGGTAAACGGCGGCCGTAACTATAACGGTCCTAAGGTAGCGAAATTCCTTGTCGGGTAAGTTCCGACCTGCACGAATGGCGTAATGATGGCCACGCTGTCTCCACCCGAGACTCAGTGAAATTGAAATCGCTGTGAAGATGCAGTGTACCCGCGGCTAGACGGAAAGACCCCGTGAACCTTTACTACAGCTTTGCACTGAACTTTGAGCCTACTTGTGTAGGATAGGTGGGAGGCTTTGAAGCAGTGACGCTAGTCATTGTGGAGCCATCCTTGAAATACCACCCTGGTATGTTTGAGGTTCTAACTCTGGTCCGTTATCCGGATCGAGGACAGTGTATGGTGGGTAGTTTGACTGGGGCGGTCTCCTCCCAAAGCGTAACGGAGGAGCACGAAGGTGCACTCAGCATGGTCGGAAATCATGCAATGAGCATAATGGTATAAGTGCGCTTGACTGCGAGTCAGACATGACGAGCAGGTGCGAAAGCAGGTCATAGTGATCCGGTGGTTCTGAATGGAAGGGCCATCGCTCAACGGATAAAAGGTACTCCGGGGATAACAGGCTGATACCGCCCAAGAGTTCATATCGACGGCGGTGTTTGGCACCTCGATGTCGGCTCATCACATCCTGGGGCTGAAGTCGGTCCCAAGGGTATGGCTGTTCGCCATTTAAAGTGGTACGCGAGCTGGGTTTAGAACGTCGTGAGACAGTTCGGTCCCTATCTGCCGTGGGCGTTGGAAATTTGAGAAGAGTTGCTCCTAGTACGAGAGGACCGGAGTGAACGAACCTCTGGTGTTCGGGTTGTGTCGCCAGACGCATTGCCCGGTAGCTAAGTTCGGGATCGATAACCGCTGAAAGCATCTAAGCGGGAAGCCTCCTTCAAGATTAGATTTCCTGACTCCTTGAGAGTCCTAAAGGGCCGTGGAAGACTACCACGTTGATAGGCTGGGTGTGGAAGCGTTGTGAGGCGTTGAGCTAACCAGTACTAATTGCCCGTGCGGCTTGACCATACAACAGAGATGGTTACTAACGATTACTGATCAGATGATCGATCAGTGGATTGTGCGCGAGACGAGACATACAGTTCTTGCGGTGTATTACTACAGAATGTTTTACCGACTTATTTGGGTTGACTGTTAACTGCGAGAGCAGTGGCAAACGGACAGTCAAGTGGCAGCGCAGAGCACAAGCTCATAAGACCAAGCCAACCCAAGCCAGTTTGCCTGACGACCATAGAACTGTGGAACCACCTGATCCCTTGCCGAACTCAGAAGTGAAACGCAGTATCGCCGATGGTAGTGTGGTGTTTCGCCATGTGAGAGTAGGTCATCGTCAGGCTTCTAAATAAAAGAAAGGGCCACCCATTTGGGTGGCCCTTTTTTTATATCCACACACCCCTACAAAACCAAACCCGCCCAAAAAAACACCGTCGCTTTTTTAAACGTTTTCCGCAACCCAACAACCACGCCACTCACATCCAATATCCCGTACTTACCCACAGCTCTATCCAGTTATTCTGTGAGTAACGCCTTTTCCTGTTAGCTACAGGCGGCGCATATCGAGTACCGGCATGTTGTGCCGCACTGTCCCCAACTTATCCCCATCGAGCTTTGCAGTAATCACAGCTTCGCCCTCGCCAGCTTCTGCCAGCACGTCTCCCCAGGGATCAATAATCACAGAGTGTCCCCAGGTCCTGCGTTTCTCCGAGTGCTGTCCGCCCTGGTTTGCTGCAATGACGTAACAGCCATTTTCAATTGCGCGCGCCTGTAACAGGGTTTTCCAGTGTGCCTGGCCTGTAGTGTGGGTAAATGCGGCGGGTACCAGCAAAACCTCTGCACCCCGGGTAGCCAGTACTCTGAAGAGTTCCGGAAAGCGCAGATCGAAGCAGATACTCAGACCGAGCTTCGTCCACGGGGTATCGACAACACTGGTATGGGTACCGGGCTCGATAGAGTTCGATTCACGATAGCGTCCCGCCGCGTCGGCGACGTCCACGTCGAATAAATGTATCTTGTCGTAGCGGGCGCAAAGCTGTCCGCGGTCGTCGTGGACCAGGCAGGCCGAGCGGTTGCGTTTCCCCTCAACCGGAGAGCCATCAGGGCGCTCAAGCAGTGGTATGGCACCGGCAATCAACCAGATACCGAGCTCCTTTGCCCAGCGACTAAGAGCGGCCTGAATTGGCTGCTGCGTTTCATCGGCGACGCCGTCCTCAGCGAAGTGTTCGGCTGCTGCGTAGCTGCCGCGATCCGAGAGATGTGCAAAGTTTTCCGGGAGTAACACCAGCTCTGCGCCGGCCTCCGCGGCTGTTCTCAACAGTGCCTGGGCCCTGTCGAGATTGTCGGCAACACTATCTCCGCTCACCATTTGAACCGCGCCTACGTGCAAATCCTTCACGGAAATCTCCTTGAATTCTGTCGCAGTGAAATTTTACGAAATTACTTTCTGCCACAACGGGCGGAAAGTATCTACATAAAGGTACGGTCGTATCGTGGGGTTGCGGTAGAAGATCTTCTGCTGGGAAGCGTGCTCAATTGCGGACCAATGGTATTAGGAAAGCGGGTCCGTATCGCGCTGGTTACTTGCATCGCAAACAAACGACAGGGGGATTCTGGCGAAACCATGCGATAGTGTTGATGGGATTAAATGCAGTTCTAGCCTGCTTCCTGACAGGATACGGCGTCGTCGGCCTGCGTTTATGGGCCTGAGAATCGCGTAAGCTGCGGTGCCTCCAGCCGGCGGCACCACATGCTACTTCTCGCGATCGTTACTTTTCGTTTATTTTTTTCCGGTGCCCACCTGGTAAACAAACTTCAGCCAGTAGTAATCGCCTTCGGGGGTGTTTTTGGTATCCATCTGTGGCAACCAGCGAAACTCGACCACGATATTGTCCTTGCCCATGGGCAGCATGTAACCGATTGCCGGCCCGATACCGCCACTTTTCTGACGGAAGGGGCCCACAAACCGGTTCTGATTTTGGTCATCGCTGATTTGGTTACCGTAGAAGCCGTTGACACCCAGGGTGAGGAAGCCACTGCCCGCCTTAATCATCTGCTGCAGGCTCGCATCAAAATGCAGCAGCCGGCCACTGCGATAATCGGTGTCAGGATTTTGCTGGTTGATGGTCAACCCGGCGAACATCGTGGCGTTAAAGCCCGATTCCATATTGGTGTAGGCGATCCCGAAGGTAGGATCTGCCGCCCAATAATTGAGGCCCGGGTTGGCAAGTCGTCCCTTCTCATAGTCGCCGGTGGGCGCATGGATAGGGAGAAAGGCGTTGTATTGCCAGTTGCCATCCACCCAGGCCAGCATCGCCGGAATCAGGGTGGTGTCGCCCAGACCGGATTCGGATGAGGTGCGGCGGATAGCGCGTACGGGGCCTTCCACGCGACCGGTAACCTGCACATCAACCCAGGACAGGTAGGCGCCCACGGTGTACTTGGCACCCAGTACCGGCTTGTCAAAAGTATACAGGGCGCCGGGAACCACACTGTTGATGCGCACGTCGATACCCGCAGTAATCACGTCTGCAATCGGCACGCGTATATCGGTACTGATATCGCCGCTGTAATTGAGATACATGGGTTCAAACACCCAGCCCGTCTGAACCGGCGCGCGGTCAATCAGAGTTGCCGCCGTCCCTGGCACGTAATAGCCAATACCGCCTTCAGTCGCACGGGCAGGGTTTGCCCACAATCCCATAAGACACGTGCAAAACGCTGCCAGTAGCAGGCCTGTTGAAAATCGGTTGGATAAAAAGTTTACGAGCACGACAGTTACTCCCTGACTCCGGGTCCGTTACTTCCTGTATATCGTTTGCAAGTGTAGTTGCTATCGCGATTTCTACTTGGGCTACCGCCCCTGGCGGAGCACCCTACTATAGGTCGGAGTATGTCAGCGCAGGGGCGTAGTTATGGATCTCAAGCTCGAAGGTAAACTGGCGTTTGTCAGTGGCTCTACCAAAGGCATAGGAAGGTCTATTGCGGAAAGCCTGGTAGGTGAGGGTGCCCGAGTCATTATCAATGGCCGCTCGGACACCAACCTTGTGGCCGCAGAGCTGACTGCCCTTGGCGATGTGATCGCGATCGATGGGGACCTGTCCGATGCACAGGATACGGCGCGAATCTGTGCAGAGATCGAATCCCACGGTCAACTAGACGTGCTGGTCAACAATATGGGGATATTCAACCCCCGTCCCTTCGCCGAGATCACCGATGAAGAGTGGCGTCAGTTCCTCGACATCAATGTCCTTAGCACCGTGCGACTGTGCAGACACTTTTTCCCCAAAATGCTCGAGCAGGACTTCGGGCGCATCATCAATATTGCCAGCGAAGCCGGTATGCGCGGACTCGAGAGTATGGTGCATTACTCGGTGACTAAAGGTGCGCAGATAGTGCTGGGGCGAGGACTCGCTAATCTCACCAAGGGTTGTGGTCGCGATGTTACGGTGAATTCCGTGCTGCCGGGTCCAACCATGACAGAAGGGGTCAGTAGCTGGCTCAAAGAGAGTGCCCAGGTGCAGGGAAAGTCGGAGGAGGAATTCGTTCGCGATTTCTTTCGCGAAACGGAGCCGGATTCCCTGTTACAGCGCTTTATCAAGCCCGAGGAAATTGCGGCCGTGGTGGCATTTCTCGCTTCACCCTGCAGTGCCGCAATCAACGGTGCGAGCATCAAGGCCGAAGGCGGCCTGATCAAGAGTATCGTTTGATGGCTGTGCGCCGGGAAAAACTAGTGTCAGAGCACTCTGCAGAATAATTATCTGGCGGCCACACCGTTGAACCGCAACACCCGGCATTTCATCGAGTAAGCGGACGCTGCGGATTCCAGCTCCGATGGGGCATGGTAGAGTTGTGCGCAAAGACCAACGACCACCGTTTAGCCTCTGGAGAGTCTTCCCATGTCCGGTATTTCACTGGCGCATCCTGCGCGGCTGCTTTCATTGCTTGCCCTGCTCGCCGCACTGGTTACGCAAAACGCCCTGGCTGCTACCGCCGCCGAACAGCTTCAGCAAGTAATCGACGATCACTGGCAGTACAGTCTGCGGGAAGATCCCATCACCGCCGGTCGAATGGGCGAGAAGGGTTATAACGATCGCCTGCCGGGGGTATCGGAAGAAGACCGCGCCCGTCGTCTGCAGGCCGAGCAACAATTCGTGGCCCGTCTCGCTGAGATCGACAGCGCTGCACTGAACGACTCCGAGCGGGTCAACAGGGACTTGCTTACATGGGTGCTGAAAAATTCCATCGAGGCCAATGAACAGTATCTCGATCGCATCCCGGTCAATACCTTCTATAGCTTCTGGAGCGCGGCGCTGGATGCCAGTAGCGGACTGAATATGCCAAAGCCGTCGGATTACGAGGACTATATCCAGCGTATTCAGGATTTTGGCCGCTACTTCGATGAAAACATCGCAAATATGCGCGCCGGGATCGAGGACGGGTTTGTACTTCCGAAAATCGTCGTCGAAGGGATTGCCCCCACGGTGCGCGCCCAGGTCTATGACGACCCGGAAAAAAGCAGCCTGTACGAGCCGTTTGAAAACCTCCCGGACAATTTCTCTGCCGCGGAAAAAAAGCGCCTGCAGAAGGCGGGCGCCCAGGCCATTAAAGAGTACGCGATCCCCGCATTTGATCGCGTGGCGACCTTCCTTGAAGGTGACTACATGAATGCGGCGAGTGAATCCCTGGCTGCGGAAGATCTGGCCGGCGGCAAGGATTATTACCGCCACGCGATCCGCACTTACGTCACCCTGGACATGGATCCCGCGGAGATCCACAAGATCGGGCTCGCGGAAGTAAAACGTATCCGCGCGGAAATGAACGCACTGATCAAGGAATCCGGGTTTGATGGCAGCTTCGAGGAATTCACCGAGTTCCTGCGCACCGATCCCCAGTTCTACGCCAAGACCCCGAAGGATCTCCTAAAAGAAGCCTCGTATATCGCCAAACGCATCGACTATCGCCTGCCGGAGTTTTTCGGCAAGCTGCCGCGCCTGCCCTACGGTGTGGTACCGGTCCCGGATGAAATCGCGCCCAACTACACCACCGCCTCTTACAACCCGGCGGCCATTGGCGGCACCCGCGGCGGCGCCTACTGGGTGAATACCTACGCACTGGATCAGCGCCCGTTGTATGAACTGGTCGCACTGACCCTGCACGAGGCCGTTCCCGGCCATCACCTGCAGGGCGCGCTGTCGCTGGAACTGGAGAATGTCCCCATGTTCCGCAAGAACCTGTATCTCAGCGCATTTGGTGAGGGCTGGGCCCTGTATACCGAGCGCCTCGGGGTGGAAATGGGGGTATATGAAAATGCCTATCAGCAGTTCGGCCGCCTGAGCTATGAAATGTGGCGCGCGGCCCGCCTGGTTATCGATACCGGCATCCACTCCCAGGGCTGGAGCCGTCAACGGGCACTGGATTTCCTCGCCGGCAATACCTCTCTGTCACAGGCAAACGTGCGCGCCGAAGTGGATCGCTACATCTCCTGGCCGGGACAGGCGCTGTCCTACAAGATGGGTGAGATCAAGATTCGCGAACTTCGCGCAAAGGCGGAAAAAGAATTGGGTGATCGTTTCGATCTGCGCGCCTTCCACGACGCGGTACTCGCCAACGGCGCTCTGCCGATGGAGATGCTGGAACAGCAAATGGAACGGTTTATCGCGCAAGCGAAACGCTAAAGCAAAAGGCCCCGACGATTTCGCCGGGGCCTTTTGCTTCTTACCTGCCAAAAAAACCATGGAGCCAACTGCCGGCATCGGGATAACCATCGAGGTCCACAACAAACTCCTGCCCCCCGGTAGAATCGAAAACTTTGCGGTGGAGTATGAGCTTTATGGTATTCGGTACTGTGTTACTCGCTGTTCAGGTTGCGCTGTAGCGCCCCGCCGAGTAAGCGGAAATACGCAGAAAAAGCGGCGTTAATGCGTTGGCGATGCGCTCCGCTCGGGTAGAGCCCAAGGCGCGCTTCCTCTGTCGCTTTGGTGCCAGCCACCAGAAAGTTATTGCTGATCGCCGAATCCTGGATGAACGCCTCGAAGGCACGCGCACACATTTCTGCGGGCTCCGCGTAATACACGCAGCCGTTTGCCTTGTCGGCGACTTTCGCGACACGAAACATTTCGCTGGGGTTTTCCCCGCTTTCATCCAGCATGATTGCGCGAAAGCAGGCGAACAAGCCATCGTTGATGGGGTGGGGCACCGGGGTGGCATCGCGCAACCATGCCTCGGAGGCGAACAGATTTCCCGACACATCGCTGAAGGCCTTGTCGGCGAGGTAGTGGTCCAGCGCGTGAAACCACTCGTGGGCAATGGCACCGGGGCCGGCGTTCTTGGCCAGGGCAAAGGTGCGTGTCCCGGGTTCGTAATGGGCGGAGATCCCGGGGCGGCCGCCGGTGCCGTACTGGAAGGCGAGGGTGCCGCGCAGGGAGACCAGTAACTCCGGCCCCTGCAGTATCGTCATCAGGTCTACCAGCGCATCGTAAAACAGGCCCGCCGCGCGCGCTTTTTCTGCCTCGGTGACCCAGCGTCCGATGGCAATGGAACGGAAATCGAAACGCTTGCGCACGTCATTGAAGGTGACGTGTTCCTGGGTCCGTTGCTGCGGGCTGCGACGGTAGAATTTGCGATCTAAAACCATGGCGTTTGCGATTCAGGAATTCCAGAACTGATCGAGGGCGGCGGAAAGTGTGTCGCCCTTGTCACAGGTCTGTGGTTGCCAGTGCTGTGGATACAGCGCGTGATAAAACGGATCGGCAAAGCGAGCGTCTGCCAGGATCACCACGCCCCGGTCGGTCTCGGTACGGATTACCCGTCCGGCAGTTTGCAGCACGCGGGTCAGGCCCGGATAACGGTAGGCAATATCGAAACCGTTCTCGCCTCGCTGCTCGCTGGCAGCGCGCAGCAATTCCTGTTCCTCGTTTACCTGCGGTAGGCCCACGCCCACCACGATGGTACCCACCAGCTGTTCGCCCACGTAATCCACGCCCTCGCCAAAAATCCCGCCCATGATCGCAAATCCCAGGCTGCGCCGGCCACCCTGGAAGTGATCCAGAAAAGCGCGGCGCTGCTGATCGGAGCTGCCGGATGTCTGCTGGACTAGCGGGATTTCCGGGAACTGCGCAGCAAAACGCTGCGCCACCTGCTGTAAAAAGCGGTAAGAGGGAAAGAACACCAGATAATTGCCCGGCCGGCTGTGATAAGTCCGCGCGATCAAATCCACCAGCGCGTCACTGGCCTGATCGCGGGCGCGGTAGCGGGTGTCCACAAACGGGCACAGAAACAGCCCCAGTTGCTCTGCCGCAAAGGGAGAGGGCAGGGCAAGGTACGGGGAATCATCCTGCAGCCCCAGTTGCCGATAAACATAGCCCGGCGGACGCAGGGTGGCAGAGAAGGCAATGACGCAGTGGAACTGTGCATAAGTCTGGCGCACGTAATCGGCGGCATTCAGGCACAGCAGCTCGACTTCCTGTTCCCGCCAGCGGCTATCGCTGTTCGCCGGGTTTCGCGTGCGGGTTATACAGCGGTGTTGTGCCGCCGCCAGCTGTTCCACGGTCTGGTACCGGAACAGGGCTTTGAGCCAGTCGGCAATCGCCTCCGGTGGTGACTGTGACTGCTCCCACAATTGGCTGGCCACAAGCATTACCTTGTGGATCGCTGTATTCACCGCCGGGGGCGCGCCGTCTGCGAGAGCGGTGATCCACAGCTCGGTATTTTCTCCGTTGCGCGTATGCGCGGACTTCTGTTCCGATTCCCGCAGCTGCTCCACCCACTGGTCCAGTGCGCGCACCAGTGACTGGATGGCGCGCCGCAGACCGGGATGCGAACCCTTACAGGCAGCTGCTGCACGACGGCTATCACCGTGGGTGAGCTTCGCGCTGAACATGGCGCGCGCCCGGTCGCTGAGATTGTGCGCCTCGTCGATCAGCAGCGCGCGCTGCAGGCGTGTGTCCCGCAGGTTTTGCATCTGCACCAGTGGATCAAATACATAGTTGAAGTCGCAGACCACCAGATCTGCCCATGGGAGCATCTGCAGTGACAGCTCGAACGGACAAAGCTGCAGGCAGTCCGCCTCTTTGGCAATGACCTCCGGTGTCAGCAACGGGCGCCCGAGCAGGGCGCGACGCGCTTCCGGCAACCGGTCAAAGAAGCCGCGGGTGCGCGGGCAGATACCCGCCTCGTCGCGGCTGCACAGGCCCAGGCTACAGGCACAGCTTTTGTCCCGTGCCTGCAGTTCCAGTACCGACAGTGTCAGTCCGTCGGCTTGTAGCCGTGCGGCGGTTTCCCGCACCACCTGTCGGCCGGAATTCTTTGCGGTGAGATATACCAGCTGGTCGAGGGTCGTTTCCCCCACGGCCTTTATCGCCGGGAACAGGGTGCTGACGGTTTTGCCGATACCGGTGGGCGCCTCCACCACCAGTTCGCCGCCATCGCGCAGACAGCGGTAGGCCGCCACCGCCAGGGAACGCTGGCCTGCCCGGTACGCGGCAAACGGAAACTCCAGCGCGCGGGCGGAGGCGCGCACCGCCTGGCGATGGGCCTGCCAGCGCCGCTGCCATTGCAGATACTCGGTGAGCGCGGTTCTGGCAAAGCTTTCCAGCTCGCACCAGCGGAATTCCCTGGATTCGGGGTAGGTCTTTTTTTCCTTCAGGTTGTGCCACAGCATCTGCAGCGCCACCGGGGTGTCCGCGGAAAACTGTTGCTGCAGTCCGTAACAGAAGCCGTAGACCTTCAGCTGTGCCCAGTGCAGCTCGCGGACGGACTCCGCCAGTTTTTGTGGCGGTACGTACGTCGTCTTTATCTCGTCCAGCTGTACCGCGCGGTGCAGATCCGGCTGGGGGTGCAGGATATCCACGCGACCGCTGAGCACGACGGTGCAGCCATCCTGTTCCAGCGTCTCCTGCAGACGGTATTCCGCTTCGCTGCCTTTGGGGCGTTTTTTCTGTAGTCGTTGATGGGCACGGATCCCCTCCAGGGCGGTGGGGCCGGCAGCGCTTTCTCCAACCAGATCGCCGCTGCGACAGGCAAAGGCCACCAGCTCTCCCACGGACAGTTGCAGCGTGGGATTGCTCACGGCTGTTTCCGCGCTCATGGCTGTTTCCACGCTCATGGCTGCGTTATCTCGCTCATGGCTGTTCTATCCCGCTCATGGCTGTCCACTCCACGTGCAGTACCCGGTGGGGGATCTGGTGTCTGGCGAAATAGGCCAGCCAGCGCTGCTGGTTTTGCTGAAGGCGATCGCCGGGGCCTTTCACTTCCACCAGTTCATAGTTGCCCTCCGCCGGGAACCGGATCAGGTCGGGCAGCCCGTTGCGATGGTGGGCGATATCACCCAGCAGACGGCGGAACAGGGCCAGCCAGTGCTGTGCGGGAATACGTTCCAGGGCCAGTGTCAGCAGCGGTTCCGGTAAGGCCTCCCAGGCGACCAGGGGGTTGGCGATACCCTGTTTCTCGTCAAAGTGTCGCCACACCCATGTGCTCAGGTTTCCCGTCTCCAGTTCTGCCAGTCGCCGTTCGAACGCAGCGCGGCGCTGGGAATAAAAATCGGCGGTGCGGAAATCGCTTGGCGCCACCTGAAAAGGATTGAAGAAAGCGCCGGGTATCGGCGCAAACAGGATGTCCCAGGTGGCGAGGCCGAGCACACCGTTAAACAGGGTGTTTTCCACGTAGAAGCAATGATCGTTCGAGGCGCCCGGCGCGAGGAAATCCGCAGCCAGCATTTCGACCCGCTCCCCGGTGGGGTTCAGGGCAACGGTTTCCACAGGCGGTTTGTGTCGGGGGGGCGCCGGCCAGTCCGCACTACAACCGGCTTTCTTTGCCGTGCGGTATCCGAAACTCTGCGCGAACTCGCTCTCCGCTTCATTGTGCGGGCTGGCGAGAATCTCCGCGCACAGCGCCAGGCCCAGCTCGGTGTCACCGCGGCTCACCGCGATCCGCGCCCTGCGTTCCCGCGCCGGTGGACGGCTGCACTGACGGTACAGCGCGTCGGCCTCGCTTAACGCATCGAGTCGCTCCAGCTGCCGCGCCAGGGTCAGGCGCAACCGGTCGAGGCGCCGATGCAGGGTATTGTCGCCGTCGATACCGGCGGGGAGTCGCGCCGCCAGCGCATTAATGGCGTCAGCATCCGCGGCCAGCGCGAACTCGGCCTCGGCCACACAGTCGTAATAACGCAGGTGCTGTTCGATCTGCTCGCGATTCCGGAACGGCAGTTGTTCCCGTTCCAGCGGGTAACTTTCATAGCGGTACAGTCCCAGGTCCCGCAGCACATAGTCGGTCAGATCCTGGTTCAGGTTGCCGAAAAACAGCAGCTTGAAGGTCTCGAAGTGCTCTGCCGCCTGTACTGCCAGCAGTGGTTCGTTTTCCATCAGGGCATGCTGTATGGGCGAAGCCTCCTGCGCGAGCAGCGCCTGTTCCACGGCCGGGCGTTTCAGGGATTTGGACAGGGGTTCTGGACTACTGGCCAGCAGTTCGTTCTTGGTGAACAGTGGCAGGATTTCTTCCAGTGCCAGAGACGGGTTGTGCTGCAGCAGGCCGCTCGCCACCAGTTGTTCCACCGCGGCGCTCAGATCGCTGATTTCTGCGTAGTTCAGTTTGTATTGCCGGAACAGCGCGCCGGCAGTGGAGGGCACCCCCTTGCGCGACAGCAGTCGCACATACAGGCGCTGGCTGTCGGTCGCCAGGGAACGAAACTGACCGAAGAAGCGCCTTTCGCTGGCCGACAACAGGTTTTCATAGCGCGCCACCACAAAGTCCACCAGTGCGCGGAAGTTGCTGAGGTAGTAATCCGGAGCCAGTTCGACGGGATCGGCCATGGGGAATTCAAGTATCTGGGGGTGAGCTCATGCGGTGGGCAGCGTCGCTGCCCAATGCTGTATGGTTATACAGGAAGGGTAGGGGGTAAAACAAACAGATGTGCGACTGGCGGGCCACCGAAACTGGCAAACGCGGATTGGTGCTGCGAAACTCTATTTCCTTGCCAAGCACACTAATAATGAACAGCTGAGAGGGATCTTTATGAATTTTCGTTTGGGATTGTCACAACTCACTGCCAGTGCGTTGGTTCTGGCGATTGCCGCTTGCTCTTCCACAGACAGTGAGGACTCAGCAAATCAGCAGGTACTGATGGACCGCGCTTCAGTTGAGGAGGTTGTGGTTACCAGTGCTCGTAGAAAGCATGCGGAGCAAGCAGCCTACGTTGTCCCTCAGAGTCCCCCGCCTGTCATACTCCCGGAGTCACAACAGGAAAAATATCAGGATCTGGAACCCCGCCAGGTAAAACTGGTGCGCGAGGAGCCGGTCTCCACCTTTGCCCTGGATGTGGACACCGGCGGTTATAGCAATGTGCGCCGCTTCCTCAACAACGGACAGTTGCCACCCAAGGATGCGGTGCGTCTCGAGGAGCTGGTCAATTACTTCAACTACGACTTCGCGGGCGCGGATAGTAAACCGACACTCGCCAGCGATGATGACTTCGCCGTGCACTTCGATCTCTCCCGTGCGCCCTGGGACGCAGAGCGCACGCTGTTTTCCATCGGCGTGAAGGCGCGCGAGTTACCGATGGACGAGGTGCCGCCGGTCAATCTGGTCTTCCTGATCGACACTTCCGGTTCCATGTCCCAGGCGAACAAGCTGCCGCTACTGCAACAGGCCTACCGTCTGCTGGCCAAGCAGCTGCGCGCCGAGGACTCGGTGAGTATCGTCACCTATGCCGGTAGCGCCGGGCTGGTGCTGGAGCCGACCTCCGGCGATCAGAAAACCAAAATCCTGCAGGCCATCGACCGGCTCCAGGCCGGTGGCTCCACCAATGGTGCCGGCGGTATAGAGCTGGCCTATGCGGTTGCCCAACAGGCGTTCAAGAAAGGCGGGGTCAACCGCATCCTGCTGGCCACCGATGGCGACTTCAATGTGGGCATCAGCGATGTGGAAACCCTCAAACAGCGTATCGAGCGCGGGCGTAAAAGCGGTGTGCAGTTCAGCGCACTGGGTTTCGGCATGGGCAATTACCGCGAGGAAATGGTCGAGCAGCTGACCAATGTGGGTGACGGCAGCTACGCGTATATCGATACCATTTTCGAAGCCAACCGTGTGCTGGTGGAGCAGCTCGCGGGCACCCTGTTCACCGTCGCCAAAGATGCCAAGGTACAGGTGGAGTTCAATCCCGCGCGGGTTTCGGAATATCGTCTGCTCGGTTATGAAAACCGTCGTCTCAATCGCGAGGACTTCAACAATGATGCAAAGGATTCGGGCGATATCGGCGCTGGCCACTCGGTAGTGGCGCTGTATGAACTGACGCTGGTGGGCGATACCCCGCGGGTGGATCCACTGCGCTACGCAAACGACAGCGAATCCAATGCGGCCGAGGCCAAGCGTGACGAACTGGCGACGGTAAAAGTGCGCTACAAGAAACCGGGTGAAGAAGACAGCACCCTCAAACAGTGGCACCTGGCACCGCAGATAAAGCCGATTCAGGAAGCCCAGCAGGACCTGCAGTTTGCCACCGCCGTTGCCGGTTTCGGTCTGCTGCTGCGCAGTGAACCGCTGCGCGAGTTCGACTACGAGGATGTGGCGGCGCTGGCGCAGCTTGCCCGCGGTAAAGACACCAGTGGCGATCGCGCCGAGTTCGTACGCCTGGTGAAAACCGCCGGCGCCCTGGCCAGTGCCCAGGCCATGCCGGTAACCAATCAGCCGGAGTAATACAGGCTGGCTCTGCCGATGGGCTACCGGTAGGCTGCGTCTCTCTATTGCCGAAATAAGGGATGCAGTCGATGTCCGAAGCCCGAAAAGTCTGGCGCACGCAAAAGGCGGGCGCCATCAGTAACCTGAAGCTGGTCGACGAATCGGTCGGGCCGCTGTCCGGCGAGCACATCCGTATCGCGGTAAAATCCGTGGGTTTGAACTTTGCCGATATCTTCGCGCTCACCGGACTCTACTCCGCGACCCCGCAGGGCAGCTTCATCCCCGGGCTGGAATTTGCCGGGGTGGTCACCGCCCTGGGTGACAGTACACAAACGGATTTGCAGGTGGGTGATCGGGTCTACGGCTGTACCCGCTTCGGCGGCTACGCCACGGTGGTGGATGTACCGCCGCAACACTGTCGAAAAATCCCCGAACACTGGAGTTTCGCCGAGGGGGCTTCCTTTCCCGCGCAGAGCCTGACGGCTTACTACGCCCTCGCCACCCTCGCCGCGATAAAGCCCGGGCAGGTGGTGCTGATTCAGAGTGCCGCCGGCGGCGTCGGGTTGCAGGCCATGCGTATGGCCGCGCAGATGGGCGCAATCCCTATCGGCACCGTGAGCTCGGAAAGCAAGCGCGCGTTTCTCGCCGAGCAAGGATTTGCCGAGGTCATCGTACGCGGTGATGACTTTGCCGAACAATTACACACCCAACTAAATGGGCGGCCGTTACAGGCCGTGCTCGACGGCATCGGTGGGAAAATCCAGAAACAGTCTTTCGCCGCACTTGCGCCTACCGGTCGCCTGATTGTATTCGGCGCTGCCGAATTTACCCCCGGTAACAAACCCAACTGGCTGAAAGCGGCCTGGTTATACCTGCAGCGTCCGCGCTACGACGTGATGGATATGATCAGCAGCAACAAATCCGTACTGGCATTCAACCTGATCTGGCTGTGGCAAGAACAGGCGTTGTTTGAAGAGCTGCTGGACGGGTGTGCGGCGCTTGACCTGCCGGCCCCGTTTGTTGGTCGCGAATTTCCGTTCGCGCAGGCACATGAGGCGCTGGCGCTGCTGCGCAGTGGCACATCGGTAGGCAAAGTCGTCCTCAATGTGACCTAAACAGAAACCTTGCAGAATTTGCTGTGCGGCCGGTCGTCCGCACTATGGTGCAATTTCGTCCGCTATGAAACGCCGGGCGGGGTTACTTGGCTGCGCCAAGATATCCAGTAGATATTCACAGGTCTGTCCCGAGAAACTGTGGGCAAAGCAATGTGGATAACTTTTTGCCAGACAATCTGCGCGCCCGAGTGCCGAAGTTCTCAGCTCTGTCACATCCTGCCTTTACGCTGGTTGATTGAATTCAACAGCTGGGACTTTGATGTGAACCGAATTACACGACGCAATTTCCTCAGGGCCGCGCTCGCTGCTACCGGCAGCGTAGCGGTCTCCACCCCGCTACAGGCCATGACCCGGCCGCAACTGCCGTCGGAGGTAACATTCAAGCACGGCGTGGCCAGTGGCGACCCGCTGCAGGACGCGGTGATCCTGTGGACCCGCGCAACACCCGCGCCGGCAACAGCACCCAGTGGACCGACCCGGGTGACCTGGGAGCTGGCCGCGGATAACCAGTTCAGCAACGTATTGCGCCGCGGTGAAGCGGAAACCGATCTCGCACGGGATTACACGGTAAAGATCGACGTACAGGGCCTGCGGCCGAACACCGAGTACTACTACCGCTTTGTGGGGGCCAGTGAACAGAGCCCCGTGGGGCGCGCCAAGACGTTGCCGCAGGCAGGTGTTGAACAGGTGAAGCTGGCGGTATTTTCCTGTTCCAACTACCCGGCGGGCTACTTCAATGCCTATCAGCTGGCGGCTGCCAGTGACGACTGGGATGCGGTGCTGCACCTGGGTGATTACATCTACGAGTACGGTAGCGGTGGTTACGCCACCGAGCGCGCCGCGGAGATTGGCCGCGCATTGCCGGAGGACAGCAACGGCGAGCTCTATACCCTCGCGGATTACCGCAAGCGCTACGCGCTGTATCGCACCGATGCGGGCCTGCAGGCGCTGCATGCGGCCGCGCCCTTTATCGCGGTGTGGGATGACCACGAGATCAGCAACGACACCTGGAAAGCCGGGGCGGAGAACCACGGCGAAGACGAGGGTGACTTCTTTGCCCGCCGCGCTGCCGCGGTACAGGCCTACTACGAATGGCTGCCGATCCGCCCACCCCGGGGCGAGCGCAATCCACAGATTTACCGCAGCTTCCGTTTTGGCGATCTGCTGGACCTGCATATGCTGGATACCCGCGTGATCGGTCGCGACCAGCAGCTGGATTTCAAGCGCTACCTGGACAGCGAAGGCGGTTTTGACAACCGTACATTCGGCGCCGACCTGACAGACCCGGCGCGGACCCTGCTGGGCGAGGCGCAGCGGCAATGGCTACAGGAAACCCTCACCGCGTCTAACGGCCACTGGCAGCTGCTGGGGCAACAGGTGCTGATGGGCAAAATGCACCTGCCGGTGGAGATGATGACCAGTTTCTACCGGGGCGGGAGCCGGGATACCAGTGCCGAGCTGATTGGCCTCAAGGCCGCTAGCCTACAGGGCAAGCCGCTCAGTGACAGCCAGCGCGCACGTTTGCAGCAGGTGGTTCCATACAACCTGGATGCGTGGGATGGTTACGCCGTGGAGCGCGAAGCGCTGTACGCGCAGGTAAAGGCATCGGGGAAAAACCTGGTGGTGGTGGCCGGGGATACCCACAATGCCTGGTACAACCACCTGAAAGATGCCAAAGGGCAAATGGTGGGGGTGGAATTCGCAACGCCGAGTGTGACCTCGCCGGGCATGGAAACCTACCTGAAGATGGACCGCAAAGCCGCGGCCGACATGGCCGCAGGCATGTCGCTACTGATCGACGAGCTGCAGTACTGCAACCTCCACCAGCGCGGCTATATGGCGCTGACCTTCCGCCGCGATGCGGTGCAGGCGGAATGGAAATATGTGGATAACATCGACAGTCCGGAGTTTGTTGAAGTGGCGCGGCACAGCGTTACCCACCAGCTCGCCTGATGTCTGCTGAGCGATACCAATAAAAAAGCCGGTGCTGAGAAGCACCGGCTTTTTTTGGGGGTTGTGTTTCTTCTGTGCTCAGAAAGCGCCGAACTGCTTGCTGAACTCCAGGCTCAGGGTGCGCGGCGCGCCCTGGATATAGGTGGGGAAACCGAAGGAGGAGCCGGTATTGCCCGCGTCCATAATATACTCCTCGTCCAGCAGATTGCTGGCTGCCATGGTCAGTGCCCAGTTGCGGTCGCCCGCGGCAATGCCGGCGCGCAGGTTGAGCAGGTCTACCGCGTCTTCCTCAAACTGGTTGGCGATATCGAAGTACACCGAAGAGCGGTAACTCCAGCTGCCACTGCTGGTGAACAGCAGCCCGCTGGTGATCGGCGTTTCATAGATATAGCTGATGGCACCGGTCAGCTCCGGTTGCAGGCGGAACTGGTTGCCGGCGTAGCTGCCGTTGCCGGACTCTTCGTCGATACCCGCATCGATGTACGCCATGTTCGCCAGCAATTGCAGGCTGTCCGTCGCGCTCCAGCGCAGTTCAGCTTCCAGACCGGTATTGGTAGCAGAGCCGGCATTTTCCGTGCGGGTCTGGCCGCTGTCCTGATCGACCACATTCACCTGGAAATTGTCGTAGTTCTGATAAAAAGCGGCCACGGCGTAATCCAGCGGCGTGCCTGCAAGACGACCCTTGATGCCCAGCTCGTAGTTATCGATCTCTTCTGCCGGGATCAGGTTCCCGATGCCGGAGGACAGTTCGATCACCTCCGAGCGCTCGCCCCGGGAGATGGTGCCGTACAGGTTTGTGTCGTCGTTCAGGGCATACAGCAGATTGAAGCGCGGCAGCACTGCGGAATTGTCGGAATCCCCGCGGATCACATCGCCATCGGTATTCAGCGCCAGGCCAAAGAACAAATCAGTCATCATGCCCTGTGACGCCAGTGTCTGGGAAAAGGGCAGGTTGCTGTTGTAGCTGGATTCGCGCTCCTCGCGTATCAGGCGGGCGCCGACGGTGGCTTCCAGTTGCGCGGTCACCTGGTAGGAAACATCCGCGAAAAGATTCAGGCTGCTGTTGTCGGCGCCGTTAGCGTAATAGCTTTCATAGGGCAGTGCCGCGACCATGCCGCCGGTGAGCAGCGCGGTGCTGTCTGTATTACAGCTGGGAATATTGACTGCGGCGAGCGCGCCGGCGCAGCTGAGAAAGGTGCCTTCCTCGGTGGCAAAGCCGACAAACTGCTCGGCGTCTTCCTCGAAGTAGCTGGCACCCACAAAGCCGTTGATACGCTCGCCGCTAAAGTTCAGGCGCAGTTCGTGGCTGGACTGGTCGCCGGTGGCCCATTCAGAAAAGTTCAGCATCTCGAAGCCGGTGCCGTCGGCATCGAAGGCCTCGAGGGAATCGTGCTCCCGCTGGGCACCGATATAGGTGAGGGACACGGCGTCGCCCAGCGTCCAGTCAATGGTTGCGTTGAAATCCTTTACCGTGCGATCCACACCGATATCGTCCATACCCAGAATATTGTTATCCGGCACGCTCAGCGCTGCGTTATCGGTAAACAACACGGACTGGTTGACGAAGGCAGTCCCCGGGTCGGTGGCCTTGTCGTAGTTGTATACGAGATCAATAGTGAGATCCTCACTGGGGGTGAACCGCAGGCTGGGGCGGATGGCCTCGCGCTGGTAGCCGTTCAGGTCCGCCTCGCCGCTGGTGTTTTCCACATAACCCCCGCGCTCGCGGGTGACGAATGCCAGTCGACCCTGCACGGTTTCACTACCGCCGGTCACCATACCCTCGAGCTTGCGCAGTTCGTAATCACCGGCACCGGCGCTGATGGATGCGGCAAAATCCTGCTGCGGCTTGGCGGTAATAAAACTCATGGCACCGATGGAGGCGGCGGTGCCAAACAGGGTAGCCTGCGGCCCCTTCACCACCTCGATGCGCTCCATGTCGTACACCTCGAAATAGGAGGTACGCGAGCGGGAAACGTCGGTACCGTTCAGGTATACGGATACCCGCGCGGCACCGGGCGCACTGCCGTCATCGGAGGTAATGCCACGGATCACATAGCCGTTGTTGTTCACACTCTGTTGCTGCACCACAAGACCCGGTATCAGGTCAGACAGAGTGTCGAAGCGGTCGATGCCCAGTTCATTCAGGGTATCGCCATCCAGGCTGCTGACGGTCAGCGGTACATCCTGAATTGCCTGGGCGCGCTTCTGTGCGGTAACGATGACTTCTTCCATTTGCGATTGCGCCTGCGTCTGCGCGGCAAGCGTCGAAATCACACAGGCCAGGGTGGCGAGGGGGAAATTCCGTTTCACAATACGGTTCATGATAGCTCCAGCATTTAATCTCAGAAGATTTACCCGCTGGATACTAGTGATGAATTAATACGTTGCTGTTACTGGTTGGTGACAGAAATACGGTGGGACTTTAATTTGCCGGCGCGAATCGGCCAGCCGGATTATTGCAGTGACTGCAGATAGCGGGCGCCGCCCAGCTGTCGGGCCTGGCGATTGATTGTGTACGCGCGGCCCTGTACATACTCCGAAGGTCGCCCGGCCGACATGCGTTTTGGGCTGGGCAATACTGCCGCCAGCAGACCTGCCTGCCAGCGGCTGAGGCGTTGCGCCGAATTGCCAAAATGGTGACGCGCCGCAGCTTCTGCTCCGTAAACCCCCTCACCGAACTCAGCGATATTCAGGTACACCTCGAGAATCCGCTCCTTCGGCCAGAGAATTTCCATCAGAAGGGCAAACCAGGCTTCCAGTCCCTTGCGAATGTAGCTACGGCCATTCCACAAAAACAGGTTCTTCGCGGTCTGCTGGGTGATGGTACTGGCACCGCGCGTGCGTTTGCGCTTTTCCGTGAGCGCTTTGCGCAGCGCATCTAAATCGAAGCCGAAATGATCCGCGAATTTCTGGTCTTCCGAGGCGATGACGGCGATTTGCAGGTTGGGTGAAATCTTTTCCAATGGGCGCCAGCTGTGCTTGGCTGTGCGGCCGCTGTGCCGCTCCCAGTTTTGGATGACCATGGAGGAGGGCGGATTGATCCAGCGCAGGGAAAATACCAGCAACGCGGTAACCACTACAAACGCAGTACCGAAAAGGAGTACGGCTTTAGCGGTTCGCTTCAGGTAACGGGTCTTGGAGCTGCTCATGGGTTGATCGCTGACATCACTGGCTGGGAAGTTTGCCGAAGCGGTTGTCCTCCAATTCACCGGTGCGGTCCGGCTGCGAATTGAAGTCTGGGGTTGAATCGTGTTGACCGCTACCGCCGACCACTTAGATGGCGAATATTAAATTCCGAATGTTTTGCCGTCTCGCGACCGGTTCAACTTTTTCGCCATTATTCGCTGACCGAGAGGTCGACAGTTTCCGCATGCCGGGATACAGATGGCCAAATCACTGCACACGTTCTTTGGCGCTCTACCAATCTTGGGTTTGCAAAACGCAGAATTTCTGGCGCGAGGTCATACCCGTGTGTTGAGCAGGAAGCGCAGAGCCGGATGTGACGTGTTATAGAAGGGCAGGATTTCGAAAAAACTCGCGGCCGATGTTCTACTACACGACATATTTTCGCGCTTTTCTACCAAAAAAAGGATTTAGACCATGACTGATAGCAAGACCAGTACTTCCGGCCAGTGTCCGGTGATACACGGCGGTATGACGGAGTGCGGCGAATCAGTGATGGCGTGGTGGCCCAAGGCCCTGAACCTCGACATATTGCACCAGCACGATCGCAAGACGGACCCGATGGGGGCGGATTTCAACTACCGGGAGGAAGTGAAGAAACTCGACTTCGACGCGCTCAAAAAAGATCTGCACGCATTGATGACCGATAGCCAGGAATGGTGGCCGGCGGACTGGGGCCATTACGGTGGCCTGATGATCCGCATGACCTGGCACGCGGCCGGTTCTTATCGCGTTGCCGACGGCCGCGGCGGCGCGGCAACCGGTAATCTGCGTTTCGCACCGCTGAACTCCTGGCCCGATAACGGCAACCTCGATAAGGCGCGTCGCCTGCTCTGGCCGATCAAGAAAAAATACGGCAATAAATTGAGCTGGGCGGATCTGATCGCCTATGCCGGCACCATTGCCTACGAATCCATGGGCTTGAAAACCTTCGGCTTTGGCTTTGGCCGCGAAGACATCTGGCATCCGGAAATCGATACCTACTGGGGCTCGGAAAAAGAATGGCTGGCGCCCACTGGCAGTGAGGGCAGCCGTTACTCCGGTGAGCGGGATCTGGAAAATCCGCTGGCCGCAGTCATGATGGGCCTGATCTATGTAAACCCCGAAGGGGTGGACGGCAATCCGGACCCGCTCAAAACCGCACACGATGTGCGCGTTACTTTTTCCCGCATGGCCATGGACGATGAAGAAACCGTGGCGCTGACCGCCGGCGGCCATACCGTGGGTAAAACCCACGGCAATGGTGACGCCGAGTTACTTGGTCCGGAGCCGGAAGCCGGCCCCATCGAAGACCAGGGCTTCGGCTGGCTGAACAAAACCAAGCGCGGCATTGGCCGCGATGCGGTCACCAGCGGACTCGAAGGTGCCTGGACCACCCATCCGACCCAGTGGGATAACGGCTACTTTGAAATGCTGCTGAACCACGAGTGGGAGCCGCGCAAAAGCCCCGCCGGTGCCTGGCAGTGGGAGCCGGTGGATATCAAGGAAGAGGATAAACCGGTCGATGTCGAGGACCCTTCCATCCGCACGACCCCGATCATGACCGACGCCGATATGGCGATGAAAATGGATCCGGAATACCGCAAGATTTCCGAGCGGTTCCATAAAGATCCCGCCGCGCTCGCCGATGCATTCGCGCGGGCCTGGTTCAAGCTGACCCATCGCGATATGGGACCGAGGGCGCGCTATATCGGTCCGGATGTACCGCAGGAAGATTTGATCTGGCAGGACCCGGTGCCGGCAGGCAGCACCAGTTATGACGTCGACGGGTTAAAGGCCAAGATAGCCGCCAGCGGACTGAGTACTGGCGAGATGGTCGCTACCGCGTGGGACAGCGCGCGAACCTTCCGCGGTTCAGATATGCGCGGTGGTGCCAACGGTGCGCGTATCCGCCTGGCGCCCCAGAAAGACTGGGTGGGCAACGAGCCCGAGCGGTTAGCCAAAGTTGTGTCGGTGCTGGAACCCATTGCGACGGAGAGCGGAGCTAGCGTTGCGGATGTCATCGTGCTGGCGGGCAATATCGGTGTCGAACAGGCAGCCAAGGCTGCGGGTTTTGAAATCGCCGTGCCTTTCTCGCCGGGCCGCGGAGACGCTACGGACGAAATGACGGATGTGGAAGCCTTCGATGTACTGGAACCCATCCACGATGGTTATCGCAACTGGTTGAAGAAAGACTATGTGGTGAACCCGGAAGAGATGCTGCTCGACCGCACCCAGTTGATGGGACTGACCGCGCCGGAAATGACGGTGTTAATCGGTGGCATGCGGGTTCTCGGTACCAACCACGGCGGTACCAAGCATGGGGTGTTTACCGATCGCGAAGGCGAGTTGAGCAACGACTTTTTCGTGAACCTGACGGACATGGGCAATACCTGGCAGCCCGCGGGTAAAAACCTGTATGAAATCCGCGATCGTAAAACCGATCAGTTGAAATGGACTGCAACCCGAGTTGATCTGGTATTCGGTTCCAATTCGATCCTGCGCGCCTACGCGGAGCTTTACGCACAGGACGACAGCAAGGAAAAATTTGTGCGGGATTTTGTGGCTGCCTGGGCCAAAGTCATGGATGCGGATCGGTTTGATCTGGCCAGTTAACCCACTAGCCACCAGCGCAACAGCAGTGAAATAGCACCCAGGGCCGCGACACTCATCAGCCAGATCGCGGCCATCCAGGCCAGGCGCTTCCACAGGGTGGACCGCGCCTCCACTAGTGATACCCCTCGGTGCCGACCTTGCCGCGGAACACCCAGTAGGCCCAGCCGGTGTAGGCCAGAATGAGTGGAATAATAAATACGGCCCCAACCAGCATAAACAGCTGGCTGCTGTGGGGGGCTGCGGCATCCCAGATCGTAATCGAGCGCGGCACCATATACGGAAAAATACTGATACAGAGGCCGATAAAGCCGAGCAGGAACAGTGCCAGCGCCATCAGAAAGGGAAGTATTTCGCGTCCCTTGCGTAAACTCCAGAAAAAGATTCCGGTACAGATGGCGACGAGTAACGGGATTTGGGCGGTGAGCATCACCTGCGGCATCTCGAACCAACGTCGCCAGTATTCGTAATCCAGGAAGGGGGTTGCGGCACTGACCGCAGCTAGCGCGAGCACGGTGAGGATACCGAGCCTGAATGCCAGACGACGCGCATGTCGCTGACAGCTGCCTTCGGTTTTGATGATGAGCCAGGTAGCACCCAGCAGGCTATAGCCTACAGCTACCGCGATTCCGGTGAGGCAGCTGAACGGGCTTAACCAGTCGAGCCAACCACCGGCATAGGCATTGTTTTCAACACGGATACCCTGCAGCAGCGCACCGATGGTGATCCCCTGGGCGACGGCGGCCACGGTTGAGCCCACGGTAATTACCAGATCCCACAGCGGCCGATGCCGCGGGTCCCGCCAGCGAAATTCGAACGCGGCGCCGCGAAACACCAGGCCGAGCAGCATGGCAATCATCAGCGGGTAAGTGGCAGGCAATATGATGGCATAGGCGAGGGGGAAGACCGCCAGCAGACCGCCACCGCCCATCACCAGCCAGGTTTCATTGCCGTCCCATACCGGAGCGATGGAATTGATTGCCTGATCCTTTTCCTCGCCCGGACTCAGGGCCGGAAACAGGATACCGACACCCAGATCAAAGCCATCCATTACCACATAGGCGAACACCGCAAAGCACAGGATGGCGGCCCATATGGTTGGCAGATCAAAGCTTGCCATGGGAATCCCCCTTGCTTAAAGAAGCGGCCTCGATACTCGATGCCGGGGTAATACCCGCTGCGTGGAAGGGCACATTGGGCGGCTCTGTTTCTCCGCGGTGTGGCGGCTGGGCCATCAGGCGCAGCAGATAGTAAATACCCGCGCCGAACACGGCGGTGTAAACCACGATAAATGCCAGCAGCGATGCTGCCACTGCAGGCGCGTCCAGGGGAGAGCTGGATTCCGCAGTTCTCAGTAACCCGTATACGGTAAATGGCTGTCGACCGACCTCGGTGGTTATCCAGCCGGCAATCACGGCGACAAACCCCGCAGGCCCCATGATTACGGCGGCGCGATGCAGTTTTTTCGATGTATAGAGTTTTTTCCGGCGTCGCGCGATAAGACTCCACACGCCGAGCGCCAGCATGGCAAAGCCAATCGCAACCATGATTCGGAAAGACCAGAAAACAATGGCTACCGGCGGCCATTCATCGCGGGGGAAATCGGTCAGGCCCGGCAGGGGCGCGTTGGGGTCATGCTTGAGGATGAGTGAACCCAGTTTCGGGATCGCCACCTTGTAGCGCACCTCCGCTGCCTCGTCATCCGGCAGGCCGAAAAGAATCAGCGGTGCGCCCTCTGGGCTGGGATCGTAATCCCCTTCCATTGCAAGCACCTTGATCGGCTGATGCTCCAGAGTATTCAAACCGTGCATATCACCGGCGACGATCTGGAAGGGGGTAACAATCACCGCCATCCACATCGCCATGGAAAACATTTTGCGCGCACCCACATTGGTGCTGTCTTTCAGCAGGTGCCAGGCGCCAACACCACCAACGGCAAAAGCGGTGGTCAGGTACGCCGCGGTTACCGTATGCACCAGCCGGTAGGGGAAGCTCGGGTTGAAGACGATGTCCCACCAGGAGCCGCCCGGCACAAACTGCCCGTCGGCATTGATTTCGAAACCTGCTGGCGTCTGCATCCAGGAGTTGACCGACAGAATCCAGAATGCGGAAATAAATGTGCCGAATGCCACCATGCAGGTGGAAAAAAAGTGCAGCCCTTTTCCCACCTTGCTAATGCCAAACAACATGACGCCAAGGAAACCCGCTTCCAGAAAGAACGCGGTCATGACTTCGTAGCCCATGAGTGGCCCGATAATCGGTCCGGCCTTGGTAGAAAACACCGACCAGTTGGTGCCGAACTGATAAGACAATACAACGCCGGAGACCACACCCATGCCGAAGCCTATGGCAAATATCTTCAGCCAATAGCGGTACAGATTCGCGTAGACCCCGCGTCCGGTTTTCAACCACAGCCCTTCGAGCACCATCAGGTAACTCGCCAGGCCGATGGAAAACGCCGGGAATATAAAATGGAACGACACGGTGAAAGCAAATTGCACTCGGGCCAGCAATACGGCGTCTAGTTGTTCGATCAAGCCTGCCTTACCTCTTAACCTGCCGAAGCAGCTGTTTTTTCATTTTTCCTAGTAAACCGTAGTCGTCATAGGTGCGGTGTCTAGGCGGGGATAGCGCAAAAACGGCGACAGGCTGGCTTTCACCTGAAACTTTGGCGCGCTGTTGCTTTCTTGAAGTGTTGAACCGGATCTACTCTGGGCGGGTGATTGGATCGTTCTGCTCGACAGCAAAAACACTACTGACGAAATTGGTGTAATGTCAGTAGCCTTATTCAATTAGATTTCATAATGGAAGAATTCTCTCGAGCCTCATCACTGGTCTTGTTCGACGAGGCCTGTCGCGCGGCAGGACTTGATGTACGGGTGATGCTGGAAAAGGCGGGGCTGCCCGTAGATATCCTCACACAGCCGGAAAGCATGATTTCCTACCAGCGGATGGCGTTGCTTTTGGATGACTGTGCACAGGTATCGGGCAACCCGCTGTTCGGGCTGGAACTGGGGCTGCGTCAGGGAACGGCTGTATTTGGTCAGCTACTGTATCTGTTGAAAAACGCCCACACCGTGGGTGAGTCCCTTGCGGAGCTCGCCCGCTATTACCATCTGCATTCCAGCAGCGGCACGGTGAAGGTGGAGATACACAACAAGCTGGCATTTCTCGAATACACACCGGTGCTGCGCGAGGGTATTCCCTCGCGACAGGCAATCGAGCACGGGGTAGCCGTCGGTTGGCAGCTATTGAAAATGTTGCTGGGCAATAACTGGAACCCTCGCGGTCTTTATCTGCAGACTGCTGCCGGAGCTTCCACCCGCAGTTACACACGCCTGTTGCGTACCACGCCTCAGTTCAACAGTGATAGAAACGCCTGGGTCTTTGATGCTGCGCTGCTGGAGGCGCCGTTAAGCGATGCGGATCCAGCCCTCCACGCACTGATGCAGGCGCATATCGACAAGCTGGATGCGCTCGCGCCCAAGGAATTACCCGCATTCGTCAGCCAGTTGCTGCGCAACCTGCTGCCCAGTGGCAAGGTTTCCCTCGACTATGTTGCGGACTATATGATGCTCGGTACCCGCTCGCTGCAGCGCATGTTGATGGAAGAGGGCACCAGCTTTCAGGCACTGCTGAATGAAACCCGCCAGGCAGTGGCCTCCCGCTACCTGAAAGAATCCGACATCAGTCTGACCCAGCTGGCGGGGCTGCTCGGTTACGCCGACCTGGCCACTTTTTCCAAAGCCTTTCAGCGCTGGTTTGGTGTCAGTCCACGACAGTGGCGCCAGGCCAACGCCGCCCCTTCCGATACGACGAAAAAACTGGCGCGCGAGCGCCGACGCCCCTCCTGGTTGCGTTAAATTCCGCGCAACAAGCCGCTTTTGTTCTCCCCCTGAAAAATCAAAACATTTGGCGTGAATTGACAAATAATTTACGCCTTTAGACAAGTTTCACTCTTGCCCTTGCCGCGACAATACGCGATCGAATCAGTCCTGCCTGCCCATTCCTCGGGACGGGTACAAAGAGATCACACTGCCAACAAATCATTGCCACGCAGTTCAGCAAAGAGTGTTCTATGACCTACAAAGCGATCCAACTGAGCAAGCGCCCGAACGGCGACCTGACACCGGATATTTTTGAAACCGTCGAACTGGAAACCCCGACCCTGGAAGAGGGGCAATTCCTGGTCAAGCAGACCTATATGTCCCTCGACCCGGCCATGCGCACCTGGCTGAACCCGCGCGAGGACAGCTACATGCCGCCGGTACAGATCGGCGAGGTCATGCGTTCCTACGGCGTGGGTGAGGTGGTGGAGTCCCGCAATCCCGATTACCCGCAAGGCGCACGGGTAATCGGTACCACCGGCTGGGCGGAGTACGTGCTCGGCAACGAGGAAATGCAGGTCGTGGATCCCTCCCTCGATCCGGAAGCCCTGTTGTCGGTGTTTTATGTCACCGGCCTCACGGCCTACGTGGGCCTGATCAAGATCGGCCGGCCGCAAGCGGGCGAGACCATTCTGGTGAGTGGAGCGGCCGGTTCTGTCGGTTCACTGGCGGGCCAGATGGCCAAAGCCGAAGGCCTGCGTGTAGTGGGCACTGCGGGTAGTGACGAAAAATGTCGCTGGCTGGAAGAAGAGCTGGGTTTTGACAAGGCGATCAACTACAAGTCAGACAACCTCGCATTGGAGCTGGACCAGGCGTGTCCGAACGGTATCGACCTGTTCTTTGAAAATACCGGTGGTCCGATTCAGGCGCTGGCGTACAAGCGCATGAACCGCTTCGGTCGTATCCTGGTGTGCGGCATGATCGCCGAGTACAACTTCGAACAGCCGGCGCCGGGTCCGAACTGGATGGACATCAACCTGAAAGGTCTGCGCGTGGAGGGCTTTGTGGTGCCGGACCACCTGGACAAGGCACAGGAAGCGACCGAAGCCCTGACCAAATATGTGCAGAATGGCCAGATCCGTTACCGCACCCATGTCATCGAAGGGCTGGACAGTGCCAAGGAAGGTATCAACTTGCTGTTCAGTGGTGAAAACCAGGGTAAGCTACTAGTTAAACTCTGAAACTGATTTCGCGCCTCCGCCGCGCCCGTGGCGGAGGCACTCATTCGACGACTTCTCCCTTCCCCAATTTTCTCATTTCTGTTCCTGATTTTTTAAACATCTCATTCTAGAAATTTATTTCTATTTCATGCGCCTGTAGAAGCTGGATTTGATTATTTGAATTAGATCGCGATATCCACAGGCTCACCGGCCGTTTTATGGCAAGTGGCGTTACACAACGTTACGCAGAGTTCTGTGAGGTTGTGACGTACCACCAAGTCTTACTAGGGACAGCTTGTAAAACTGCGCGGGTAAGTAAACTGAAGAGTCAGGAATTCCTTCCTCAACAGAATAATAACCCGCGATTTTAATCTCTCCCTGTGAAATCCATGGGCTTGTTCCTGACATAAGGCAGAGCCTTGCGGCGCGGTTGATGAGAATAAAATTAAATTTTTTAGGTATTTAAGATGAATAATTTTGGCAGAGTGAGTCGCCTGGCCGCGGCTATATTTGCGCTTTCGGGGGGGCTGTCCGCCGCTCCCGCTCTGGCCCAGGAGCCCGAGCAGCAGCCTGCTGGTGGCGAACTGACCTTTACCCTGATTACCGGTGACAAGGTTTCCGCCGTTGTAAAAAATGACGGTGCGCTGGCCGGTATTCGCCTGATGGGTGAAGATGGCAGTGACGTAGTGACCAGCATCTACAAGTACGGTGACAGCACCTATGTGGTGCCGCCCAAGGCGCAACAGCTGGTAGATGCAAAAGCCGTGGACATGGAGCTGTTCAATATCAGCAAGCTCTACGAGGCGGGCTACGACGACGCATCCACCAGCAAGCTGCCGGTGATTGTCGAATACGTCGACGGCACCCTAAAGGGCGCTGCAGTGCCCAAAGCACTCAACGGTATGTCCCTGACCGGTGAAATCGAAATTATCGACAGCGCCGCTTTCGGTATCGAAAAGTCCCAGGCTGCTCAACTCTGGACCCAGCTGACCGTAGATAACAGCGTGGAAGGCGTGTGGCTGGATGCGTTTGTGCATGCACACAAGGTGTCCGGTTCTGAAACCCTGACCCCGACCGTGCCGCTGACCGGCGCCCATGGCAAGTACGCCGCGGACTTCACCGGTGAAGGTGTCACTGTGGCGGTACTGGACACCGGTTACGACACCGAGCACGCGGACCTGACTGGTCGCGTTGTCGCTTCCCGTGACTTCACTTATTCCCGCAACGGTGTGGACGACCTGAATGGTCACGGCACCCACGTTGCCACCACCATCGCCGGCACCGGCGCTGAATCCAATGGCCTTTGGGCAGGTATGGCGCCGGAAACCAATCTGGTGATCGGCAAGGTCCTGAGCAATACCGGTGGCGGTTCTACCTTCGGTATTCTGAACGGCATGATCTGGGCCGTGGAGCAGGGCGCCGACATCGTCAGCATGTCCCTGGGTGGCAGCGCCACTTCCTGTGACGGCCCCATGGTGGATCTGGTGGAAGCGCTGAGCGACGAAGCCCTGTTTGTTATTTCTGCGGGCAACAGCTTTACCCGCGAAACCGTCGGTTCTCCCGGTTGTGCGCCCAGCGCCCTGACCGTGGGTGCGATCGATCGCAACAACGAAACCGCGGTCTTCTCCTCCCGCGGCCCGTCCCCGGATGGCCACTCTTCCAAGCCTGATATCGCTTCCCAGGGGGTTGCCGTGGTTGCGGCTGCGTCCGGTGGTTTTGGCGAAACCGGCTACACCGCTCTCTCCGGTACTTCCATGGCCGCGCCGCATGTTTCCGGCGGCGCTGCGCTGCTCAAGCAGGCGCGCCCGGAACTGACGCCGCGCGAGCTGAAAAAAGTGCTGACCTCTTCGGTAACTCCGAGCGATGCGAACGTGCTGGAGCAGGGCGCAGGCCCCATGGACGTCAACCAGGCGATGGTGCAAAACGTCGTGGCCAACCCGAATCCGGAACTGGGCTTTTTCACCGGCGGTCATTACGAGTACACCGAAACTTCGGTCACCTTGGAAAACCTCTCCGCTGAAGACAAAACCTTCAAACTGAAGCTGGATATCGTCGGTGAAGACGAGTCCGTGGAATTGCCGTCAACTCTGGCCGGACTGGGCGTCAAGTCCGTTACCGTACCGGCGAACGGCAGTGTCCAGGTGCCGGTCTGGATCGACCCGACCGTTGGCCTGCGCAGTGGTGCTTACGGTGCAATCACCGGTCGCATCGAGGGCACCGTTGTCGGCAACACCGACGAGCGTCTCACCGTTCCGGTTTCCTTCTGGATCGATCAGCCGCAAGTCGAGCTGAGCTTTTCCGTCACCGACCACCGCGGCAAGCCGGCACAGTCCCCGTCCAAAATCTACGTGATGAACGACGAAGATGACTGGGGTCATTATCTGGCGGTACACAACGGTGTCGCCAGTATGAAACTGCCGGAAGGTGAGTACAGCATCGTCGCCAACATCATGACCTTCGATACCGATAGCGCTTTCGGTGGCCTGGTCGAGTCCGCAGCACAGATGGCGGTACTGCGTCGCAAGGTATCCAGCAACGCCACCATCGAGTTTGATGCGCGCAATGCAGAGAAGGTGGAATTCAAGGCCGACAAACCGCTGGCACCCCAGGGCTATTCCTTTGGCTTTACCTACGCGCTGGACGATGCCCAAACGGCGAAGCTGGCGGCAATGGAGCTGGCACCGGATTACGTCAAGAACTTCTACGCCTGGTCACAGGGCCACGACGAGCGCTTCCGTTCTTTCGTGACTACCCGCGCGATTGCCCCTGAAGCGGTGGTGACCCTGCAAAACGGCGAAGTGCTGGATTACGTCAACCAGGGCCTGGCGCTCAGCTTCCACGGTGAAGGCAGTGCCGAAATGGTCGCCGTGGGCGATGCCGGCTACGCGACCGACTGGGAGCAGTTCGACCTGGAAGGCAAGATCGCGCTGATTTCCAACCCCTACTACCTGACTTCCTACATGGTCGGCAATGCGATGAAGCACGGCGCTGCGGGTGTGATTTTCTATCGCCCGGGTAGCAGTGGTCGTTACAAGGGCATCATCAACGGTACGCCCAAGGTACCGGTGATCGGTGTGAGCAGCGAGCAGGGCGAGCGCATCGCGGCCCAGGTAGAAGCCGGTAACAACCTGGTGAGCTGGTCTGGTATTGCGGCGGAACGCACCCCTTACGCCTATTCCATCAACCACATCACCGACGGGCACATCGACGGCGGTCTGGTGCAGGTCCACGAAAAAGACATGCACAAAATCACTGCGCGCTACCACGCACAGGATGACGACCGTCCGGCCTGGACCGATGTGATGGCCATGACCAACAGCACCGGTGAGTTCTACTCCACCGGCAGCCCGCAGCTGGTGATGACCCCGGTGGAACGCGAAGAGTATTACACCGCGACCAGCAAAAATGCCTGGACCAACATTGTGATGCCCGACCACCAGTTGCGCAGCAACGGTGGTTACTTCGACGGTCCGCGTCTGATGACTGCTGGCGCCGAAGAGGAAACTTCCTGGTTCAAGGGCCCCCGTGGCGGAACTCTGCTGAGCAGTGGCTCCCCTCTCGCGTATCGCGATACCAATGTGCTGCAGATCCGCACCCCCTCGTTTGGTGATGCGGCCGGTCACGACGGCACCGGTGGCTACAACGGGCGTGCGGCGTATGGCCTGACCGTCAATGGCGAAACCCAGTACCCGGACGGCGGATTGCTCACCGTGCCCGACAGCAACAGTGAAATCACCCTGGAAATTCGCTACTACCCGAGAGGCGTGGGCGAGCGTTCTCCGGTGGGTGACCACCTGGGCTCGCTCTACCAGGGCATTTACTCCTTCAACACCAGCGCCGAGCAACAGGGACCGCAACCGGTTCTGGTACCGGTAATCGACCTGCCGGTGAGCATCGTGAACACCGCAAACGCCGGTGAACCGATGCAGGTCAAGCTGTCCGGGGTAATGGATGGGCTGGGTGAAGTCGACCTCTCCTCCGTCTCCCTGCAGTACGGCTACGGCCAGGAATGTGTTGTGGATACCGTACCGGCATTTGTGTACTGCCCGGTTTCCACCAAGTTCTCTGAGAGCAGCTGGGTGGACGCAGAAGTGGAGCAGGTAGACGGTGAGTGGATTGCCACTATCCCGAATGCGGGCGAAGCGGGTGAGTTTGTACATCTGCGCGTGGAAATGACTGGCCCGAAGGGCAGCCACACCAAGCAGATCACCATGCGGACTTACATGCTGCTGTAAGCGTTAAATAAATTTCATTTGGTCCTGTCTTTGGCCGCTGATGTTTACGCATCAGCGGCCTTTTTTATGTATGCCCCCGAGACGGGTTGTATGTGTTGACACTGCCTAATGCCGCGCCCGATGCTCCAGAAAACTTACGACCAAAAGAACTCCCCTTAATTGAAGATTAGGATTTTAGGTTGGGATATGACGTATTGGTGGAAATTTAATACTGAGTTTTTGTAAATATTAGAAATGTGTATTATTGTGCCATTTGGCTGAATTTGGGCGCGGCAGACTCTCGCAGCAGCCTGGAACCATGTTTTTTTAAAAGATTTCGATGGGATAAGAGGCCGCGGGTGGGGATTAGTTGTGCGTGCCAGCTTGCGATGCGGTGCTTGTGGAAGATAAACAATAAACTCAAATTACTGGGGGAAATAACATGTTAAAGAAACTCTTCATCCTGAGCCTGGCGCTTGCCGCTGTTGGCTGTGCTGGTGTTAAAACAGTGCCGTTGTCTGAAGAGTCGATTCCGATGATAGAGGGCAGAGCCATCAGCGGATCTTTCTCCAGTGAAAAACCGGGCTTTGCAGCGATGACGGCCGGTAAAGGTGCATTTGGTGCACTTGGTGCCGTCGCCATGATATCTGCGGGCAATAAGCTGGTTGCCGAAAATAATGTGCAAGACCCTGCCGGCTATATCTATGACTCTCTGGCTACAGAGCTGGCCAAGGAATACTCGCTGCGCCTTCTTGAAGATACCAGAATTGAAACCTCTGGCGCCAAGCTGGACGACCTCACTGCGCAAGTAAGTGATGCCAGATTGCTGCTGGATGTTCGCACCACGAATTGGAACTTCGTTTACTTCCCGACCACTTGGAATAAATACAAAGTAGGCTACAGCGCTGTTTTACGGCTGGTCGACACTTCCACCAAGGAAGTGCTCGCCGAATCTATGTGCAGCAAATTTAGCCATGAGGATAGCGAGACGGCGCCTACCTATGACGAACTGGTAGGGAACGAGGCGGCGCGATTGAAGCAGGAATTACACGCGGCTGCGGATTATTGTATCGGTGAATTCAAGGCTAATACGCTGCGGCTTTGATCCGTATTGGAACAATATAAACCTGTTGCGGTTTAGTCGACTCTTGGAAAGTTGGCTGGAATTAGATACGTCAGCCAAGCCTTATTCTCAGATCGATAAAATAAAGCCCCTGCTCACATGTGAGCAGGGGTTTTGTTTTTTAACATGGACGAGGTTGCCCGAGAGGATGCGCTCTCATTGTTCGCGGCTATCCGCCTCGCTCCAGATAGCTCCCTTCGGTCGCTGCTCTCCGGCGCTGTGCGCCTGCGAGTCGAACCTGGGAGTTGGTCAGAGCCCTCGGGCTTGAGGTGGCATATAAGAAAAGTCATCCGAGAGGATTAGCTTCGCCCTGCGGGCTCGCTGCTCTCCGGCGCTGCGCGCCTACGAGTCGAACCTGGGAATTGGTCGAAGCCCTTGGGCTTGGGACTATATATAAAAAAGGCCACCCAACGGGTGGCCTTTTTTATATATGGCCCGCCCGAGAGGATTCGAACCTCTGACCTTCGCCTCCGGAGGGCGACGCTCTATCCAGCTGAGCTACGGGCGGATTGACTGACCTGGGAGGCCAAATCTGCGCCAAATCAAGGGCTTAGATAACCCCGGCGCGGACGCGGATTATACAGAACGGCTGTGGCGGGGCAAAGGAAATTGGCCGGTGGCGGGGCATAAATCGGGCACTATTGGTGCGCGGGCCTTCGCAGAGGCGGGCGCTATGCTTATAATGCGCGGCTGAATTGTAGAGGTATGTGGCTAACACACCGGAATCTACGGGCCGCACAAGGCCTTTAGGGGGATTGGATGAAAGTTGTTTTGAATTTCGTGGCGGCCCTGGCCGTGGTGGCTGGTGCGGCAGTAGCTGTGGCGCAGTCTGTAGATGAGCAGATCGCCGAGCGTATCGCGCCGGCCGGCAAGACCTGTATGCAGGGCGACGAGTGTGCCGCAGCGGCACCGGCAGCCAGTGCCTCTTCCGGTGGTACCCGCAGCGGCAGCGACGTGTATACCGGCCACTGCGCCGCCTGTCATGCGACCGGTGCCGCGGGCGCGCCCAAGCTTGGCGATGCCGCTGCCTGGGGGCCGCGTATCGACAAGGGTATCGATACGCTGTACACCCACGCCATCAACGGCTTCAACGCGATGCCGGCGCGCGGCCTGTGCATGGACTGCAGCGACGATGAAGTGAAGGCTGCTGTTGACCACATGGTGGAAGGCAGCAAGTAAGCGACTGCTTACACCGGTGCAAAAAAGCCGCTCATGGAGCGGCTTTTTTTATGTCTGAAAGACTTGCCTCCCATGCGCAAATGGCTAGTGTGGCGCTGAATTGGTACGCATGTTGTATAGAAAACAACCACAATTTGTCGCTAAAATCCCAGCTCATTTTGCAATCCGCGCATTAAGGAATGAGTCTCGTGGGCATGAAAGTATCAAGGAGTAAAACCACATCTTGGGATGTGGCTAGGCCTAAGAGAGCGGTAAAGCGCTTTATTTCCAGGTGGGCTAAAAAACCGCTTCCGGGGAGCGAAACATTTACCTATAGAGATTTGGTCGTCGGAATGGCAATGTTGGTATTTTTTGCCGTCGCATCTATCAGGCTGTGGACTCTTTACGAAGAAGACCCTGCAGCATATTGGCGGCTGATGTACTACCTTGAGGTGTTATCGAAGTAACGCCTCAAGGTGCCTCAATCAAACATACTGAGCAGCGATCCCAGGGTCTCTTCCCCCTTGGCCTGATTCTGCTCTGGCGTCGCCTGGCCGAATCCTTCAAAGATGCAGTCTTCCTGCGGCAGTTCGTCGAGGAAGCGGCTCGGCGTGGTGTCCTGGTTCTCCCCGAACATCTTGCGTTTGCCTGCCAGGGTCATGGTCAGGGTCTTCTGCGCGCGGGTGATACCTACGTAGGTAAGGCGGCGCTCTTCCTCGATGTTGTCGTCTTCGATGCTGTTGCGGTGCGGCAGCAGGTTTTCTTCCATACCGATCATGAACACGTGCGGGTATTCCAGACCCTTGGACGCGTGCAGGGTCATCAGACTGACCTTGTCGGTGGCCTCTTCCTCTTCCTGGCGGTCCAGCATGTCGCGCAGGATCAGTTTTGAGATGGCTTGTTCCAGGCGCACGTCCTGCTCCAGCTCGTCGTCGGTGCCCTCCATGGTTTTCATCAGGGAGTCGAGCAGCCAGTAGACGTTCTCCATACGCTTCTCGGCGACCTTTTCGCTGCTGGCGTTCTGCGACAGCCAGCCAGCGTAGTCGATATCGTCGAGCATCTCCCGCAGCGCCGATTCCGGGCTGTTGTCGCGGCAGTTGCGCGCCACGCCCTCGAGCCAGTGGGCGAAGCGGTTCAAGCGCTCGTAGCCGGCCTCGGTGATGTGTTCCTTGAAACCGATTTCCGTACAGGCGCTCAGCATCGAGACTTCGCGACCCTTGGCGTAGTTGCCCAGGGCTTCCAGGCTACTGGTACCGATCTGGCGGCGCGGGGTGTTGATGATGCGCAGGAAGGCGTTGTCGTCGTCCGGGTTTACCAGCAGGCGCAGGTAGGACATCACGTCCTTGATCTCGGCGCGCGCGAAGAAGCTGGTGCCGCCGGAGAGCTGGTAGGGGATCTGGTTTTCCTGCAGCTTCATCTCGATCAGGCGCGCCTGGTGGTTGCCCCGGTAGAGCACCGCGAAGTCCATGAACTTGCACCCGCGACGGGCCTTCTGCAGGAAGATCTCGTTGGCGACGCGCTCGGCTTCCTCGTTTTCATTGGTCACCTTGAGTACGCGGATCTCGTCGCCGAGACCGCGATCGGACCACAGTGCCTTGTCGAATTCGTGCGGGTTGTGCGCGATCAGGTGGTTGGCCACCTTGAGGATGCGGCTGGTGGAGCGGTAGTTCTGCTCCAGCTTGATCAGGCGCAGGTTGGGGTAGTCCTGCTTCAGCTGGCTCATGTTTTCCGGGCGCGCGCCGCGCCAGGCGTAGATGGACTGGTCGTCGTCGCCCACTACGGTAAGACCGCCGCGGCTGCCGACGAGCAACTTCACCAGCAGATACTGGGAGCTGTTGGTGTCCTGGTACTCATCCACCAGCAGATAGCGGATTTTTCTTCTCCAGCGCTGCAGCAGCTCCGGGTCCGTGTCGAACAGCTGCACAGGGATCATGATCAGGTCGTCAAAATCCACTGAGTTGTAGGCCTTGAGGGCGTCGCAGTAGCGCCCGTAGGCCACCGCCATCGCCTGCTCCCCCGGGCTCTGGGCCATTTCCAGCGCCTTGCGCGGGGAGAGCATGTCGTTCTTCCAGTTGGAGATCTGGTTCTGCACCCGGTCCAGCAGGTCGGTGTCCAGGTCGCCGTCGCGCAGCATCAGCTCCTTGATCAGGCCGCGGGCGTCTTCCGAGTCAAAAATCGAAAAGCCGGGTTTGAAGCCGGCGGCGCGGTATTCCTTGCGCAGGATATTCAGGCCCAGGTTGTGGAAGGTGGATACGGTGAGGCCGTGGGAGGCCTTGGATTTCTTGCCATCGGGGCCGGTGATCAGCTTGCCAACCCGCTCTTTCATCTCCCGTGCGGCCTTGTTGGTAAAGGTCAGGGCAGCAATATTTCGTGCCTGATAGCCGCATTGTTCGATCAGATAGGCGATTTTTCGCGTAATTACACTGGTCTTGCCGGAGCCGGCACCGGCCAGTACCAGGCAGGGGCCGTCGATGTATTTGACTGCTTCCGCCTGGCGCGGGTTGAGTTTGGTCATGGGGTACAGCTGTAGTGGATGACGGTGAATGACACGGAGGGTGCGATTCTATCAGTCGCGCCGCGGGTTGGCTGCGTCTGCCGATTGGATTTATATTGATCAACGCGACGACGAGATTTCCCGACAGAGGGAACAGCATAAGAACAACCGATAACACAGGTCCGCAACATGAAGACCAACACACCGCTCAGCCTGGTGGAACAATCTCGCAGCGAGAGTGCCTTCGGGCGCCTGATGCATTTCTGGCGCAAGACGCTGGGCCTGTCCCAGGAACAGCTGTCGGAGGATCTCGGGGTGTCTACCCGGCATATCAGCTTCCTCGAGACCGGGCGCTCCCAGCCTTCGCGCCTGGTGGCGGCAGCGCTGGCGGACTGTTTCGGGCTCAGTGCCCGCGACCGCTCGTACCTGCTGACCGCGGCGGGTTTCTCTGCGGACCAGTCGGTATTCGACTCCCCGGAACTGGCGGTGTGGATGAACAAGTCCCTGCAGAATGCCATGGCCCGGGCCGAGCCGGAGCCGGCGTTTGCACTGGATAACTTCGGTCGGGTGATTTCTGTCAACCGCGCCTGGCTGGCGTTCTTCCTGCCGCGGGTGGACCCGGCGCTGCTGCAAGACCCGAACATGTATGAGCTGGTGATGCACCCCAAAGGCCTGCGTCCCCACCTGCACAACGGTATGGCGCTGTCCTGTGGCCTTGCCCTGTATCTGACCATGGAAACCCTGCAGAGCGACAATCCCGCCGGGTGGGAGATGCTGGAACGGCTGGAGGCCGCCGGTGCCATGCCGGAGAACTGGCGTCAACTGGGAAGGCGCCTGATCCACACCAGCGATTACCCGATGACCCTCAATACGGAGCAAGGGCTGGTTAACCTGACCGTTTACAACGACACCCTATCTTCCACCTCGCAACTGGTGCAGCCGCGCCTGCTGATCGGTCGCATCTATCGCGACGACGGTGAGCGTGTGGTCAGTGACGAGGAGCTGTCGGCGGTGCCGGATGACCATCCACTGCTTTACCGGTCACTAATGCAGGCAGACTGATTACCTGGCAAATAATGGTGACCCGGTCTGGCCCCACCTAAGCTCGAAGAGGTAATAACAATAACGAGCGCAAGGCGATGGATCAGACCAACTCCCCGGGCAGCCGCCTGGATACCTCTCATCACAAACCCGGCCTATCTCAATCCGGCGGTTGGCGCTGGGGGCCCTTTACCTTTCGCGTGCCCTTCCTGCACCTCAAATTCGTGCCCTCCCAGTTCATACAGGGCCTGGTGGTGGCCAGCGGCACCAGCCTGATCATGGCGCCGGTGATGATCGGCTACTTTGGCCTGTCGTTCGAGGAGGCGCTGGCACTGTTGCTGCTGGCCAACACGGTGCTCTGCGCATCGTTTGTGGTATTCGGCGAACCCTTCGCCCCGGGGATGCTGACCCCGGCCTTCCCCCTGGTGCTCACATTTATCGTCAGCGGCTATCCCGAGGGGCCGGAGCGGTTCCAGGTGATGACCGCACTGTCGTTGACCCTCGCTGCCATTGCGCTGGTGTTCAGCCTGTCGGGACTGTCGAAGCGGATGATGCGCGCACTGCCGGTGGCGCTGAAGGCGGGGATCATCTTTGGCGCTGCCATATCCGCCCTCGATCGGGTGTTTATCAAGGATGTGGCGCTGTTCGAGAGCCATACCTTCAGTGCTATCACCGCGCTGCTGGTGTCATTGTTGTTTACCTTTTCCGCCCCGGTTCAGGAGCTGCGCACCCGCTACAAATGGCTGGATAGCGTCTGCTGTCTGGGGCTGCTGCCGGGTTTCGTGGCTGCCGCGGTGGTGGGGGTGCTCGTCGGGGAAATCCAGTTCGATATCCGCTGGGGATTGTTCCTGCCGCCGGTGGCGGAGACCCTGGCCAAGGTGTCGCCGCTGAGTATCGGCTGGCCGCCGGTGTCCATGTACCTGGAAGTACTGCCGCTGGCGTTTGTGGCCTACGTGATTCTGTTCGGGGATTTTGTCACTGGCACGGAAATGATCCACAGTGCACAAGCGGCGCGGGAAGACGACCCCATCGATACCAATTTCGAGCGCAGCGAAATCGCGGTGGCATTGCGCAATGCCGTTTCCGCCGTATTCGCACCGCTGTTTCCCTATCAGGGGGTGCTGTGGACCGGGGTGCACGCGGTGGTAATCCAGACCTGGCGCCGCGGGCGCGACAAGATGCGCAACCTGCACAGCGGGATCGGCTCCTACTACGGCTTTGGCCTGCCACTGATCTACCTGTGCTGGCCCTGGATCAGCCTGATCAAGCCGATCATGGCCATCGCCCTGATGCTCACCCTCGCGCTCACCGCCTTCGCCTGCATCATGGTGGCCGCGCCGCTGGTGAAAAAGCCGCTGGAGATGGTCTGCGCCCTGGTGATCGGCTTTATGCTCGCCATGTTTGATGTGTGGACGGCACTGGGTGCAGCGGTCTTCCTGCTCGTCTTTATCAACGGCAACCTGCCGCGCTGGCAGAAAAAGGCCAAATCCTCGGAACAACCCTCACAGGTGGCCCCTGCGGGAGATTGATTTTTACCTTCCGCGATTATTTGTCTATAAAGGCACCTCCCTGAGGTGCCTTTTTTTATTGCCGACTGCCTTTATGAAGCAACCCATTAGCGGCTATCACCGCGACGACGAAGCCCACTGGGTGGCACAGCTCGCCTGTGGCCACAACCAGCATGTGCGCCACGATCCACCGTGGCAGAATCGTTCCTGGGTCACATCGGTAGCGGGCCGCACCCGGATGCTGGGGCTGCAGCTGGAGTGCAAGAAGTGCGATGCAGGTGCGCCCGCCGACGAACAACCGCCCTCACAATTGAGAGAAACTGATTAATGCCAAAAATCTGGGTCGATGCCGACGCCTGCCCCACGGTGATCAAGGAAATCCTGTTTCGCGCTGCCGAGCGCACGGAAACCGAAATGACACTGGTGGCAAACCAGCACGTGCGGGTGCCGCCATCAAAATTCATCCGCGCCATGCAGGTGACGGCCGGCTTTGACGTGGCCGATAACGAAATCGTGCAGCGCTGCAGTGAGGGCGACCTGATTATTACGGCGGACATCCCGCTGGCGTCGGAGGTGATCGACAAGGGCGCCACCGCGCTGAATCCCCGCGGGGAAAAATATTCCAAAGCCAATATCCGCGCGCGCCTGAACATGCGCGACTTTATGGAAACCCTGCGCTCCAGCGGTGTCCACACCGGCGGGCCGCCACCGCTGGGACAACAGGAACGCAAGGCATTTGCGGATCAGCTGGATCGCTGGCTGGTGCAGGCGAAAAAGTCGTAGTTTTATCGTCGTTTTATGTCGCTGCGTTTTCCGTATCTGAATAGAGTCCGGGAGTAGAGCGATTTTTCTCACCGCTGATGGAAGACGTTGGGAAGTACTGTAATGCAAAAAATAATTAAGGTTTTGGGGCTTGGCGTCCTGATGTTGACTGCCGATATCGCGCCATTAGCGGCAGAAGAAAAACCGCTGCCACAACTGAAAGCCTACGAAGTCCCCGATTCCTGGCGTACACCTGTAAAGCCACTGCGGATCACCGAGCATGTATGGCAGATCGGCACGCAGGGATTGACGGCGCTGTTAATCAAAACCGACAGCGGCGCGGTGCTGATCGACGGCGGGATGCCGCAGGCAGCAGATCATCTGTTGGCGAATATGCGCACTCTGGGGGTGGCGCCGCAGGATTTGAAATGGATATTGCTCAGCCACGGGCACGCTGATCATGCCGGTCCTCTTGCCGCCATCAAGCGCGCGACCGGAGCAAGGGTTGTGGCAAATGCGGAGTCTGCCCACCTGTTGGCCAGTGGCGGTGCCGGTGATATCCATTTCGGTGACGCATTGTTATACCCGTCTGTTACAGTCGATCGCTATGTACAGGATGGGGAAATCATTGCGTTAGGGGACCTGCAGTTTCAGGTGCACTTTGTTCCGGGGCACACCCCGGGGAGTATGGCGTGGACCTGGCGTGAGCAGCGTGAGGGTAAAGAACTGGATGTGGCCTACGTGGACAGCCTGACGGCGCCCGGTTACCAGTTGCTGGACAATTCTCGCTACCCGTACATCGTGCGCGATTTTCGCTTGACCCTTGCCAAGGTGCGGGATCTTCCCTGTGAGCTGTTGCTGACGCCGCATCCCGGCGCCAGTGGCTGGAGTTACGGTGATGTCGCGACACAGGAAAAGGTGATGGATTGTCGCGACTATTCCACAGCTGCACAAATTGCACTGGATAAACGCATCGAAAAAGAGCGCCGACAGCAGTGATGCAGTTAATTGAACCTAAAACACAGCGCCTGCAGTTGCGTCAGTGGCGCGAGAGTGACCGCGAGCCGTTTGCCGCGATGAACGCAGATCCGCGCGTGATGGAATTTTTTCCCGCGCTGTTGAGTCGCACAGAAAGCGACGCTGGGATCGATCGCCAGATAACGCATATTGAAAAGTATGGCTGGGGATTCTGGGCCGTGGAAACGCTGCGTGAAAAGCAGTTCATCGGCTTTGTCGGCATCAAGCATGTCACCGACGATATGCCGTTTGCACCGGCGGTGGAAATCGGCTGGCGGTTAGCGCCGCAAGCCTGGGGGAAAGGCTACGCGACGGAGGCCGCGCGGGTTAGTCTCCGGGTCGGGTTTGAGCAGCTCGGTCTCGAAGAAATCGTGTCATTCACCGTGCCGGGCAATTTTCGATCGCGCGCGGTGATGCAAAAGCTGGGTATGCAACAGGATGAAAATTTTTTGCATCCCGCTTTGCCCGAGGGGCACCCGATGCAGGCGCATGTGCTCTATCGACTGAGCTACCGCGATTACCAGGCGGCTATGCCGGCATGACAGTTTTACGATCCAGGTTGCGATAGGCCAGCGCCTCCGCAATTTGTACGGTACCGATATTTTCCTGCCCGGATAAATCCGCCAGCGTGCGCGCCACTTTCAATACCCGGTGATAACTGCGCGCAGACAAGCCAAGCTTTTCCACCGAGGCGCGCAGCAGGGCGCTTTCCGCTTTGCCCAAGCGACAGTATTCGTCCAGCTCACTGCCTTTCAACTCGCCGTTTATTTTTCCCTGTCGCGCCAGCTGGATTTCACGCGCGCTGCGCACCCGGTTGCGCACGCTCTCCGAGCTTTCTCCCACCGGTGCATCCTGCAGCTGGCTGGCACTCATGCTCGCGACTTCCACCTGCATGTCGATGCGGTCCAGCAGGGGCCCGGATAGCTTGTTGCGGTAGCGATCGATCTGGTCCGGGGTGCAGCGGCAGCGGGGTTCGCCGAGATATCCGCAGGGGCAGGGATTCATCGCCGCTACCAGCTGGAAGTCGGCGGGAAAGGTGACCTGGGCGCGGGCGCGGGAGATGCGCACCTCGCCGTTCTCCAGCGGCTCGCGCAGTATTTCCAGCGCGGAGCGCGGGAACTCCGGCATTTCATCCAGGAACAGCACACCGCGATGGGCCAGGCTGATCTCGCCGGGCCGGGGGTTACTGCCGCCGCCCACCAGCGCGGTGGGGGAGGCGGAATGGTGCGGGGCGCGAAACGGGCGCTGGCGCACGCGATCCAGCCCGGCACTGGAGTAGAGCGCCGCCACCTCGATCAGCTCGTTTTCCGCCAGCGGTGGCAGTATCCCGGGCAGGCGGCTGGCCAGCATCGTCTTTCCCGTACCAGGGGGACCATAGAAAAGGAGGTTGTGCGCACCTGCCGCAGCCACCTCCAGTGCACGTCGTGCTTTCAGCTGCCCGCGCACGTCTGCCAGGTCCGCGCAGATAACCGCTTCCTGTTCTGTGTCCTGTACCGCATCGGGCAGCGGCTCGCGACCGTGCAGCTGCGCGCAGACCTGTAACAGCGTGGTGGCGGATTTGATGGGTGTTGCGATCAGTGCCGCTTCCCTGGCGGAGTCGGTGTCGGTGACCAGGGTGCGGCCGCTGTCGCGACAGGCCATGGCGGCGGGCAGGGCGCCCGGGATCGGGCGCAGGCTGCCGGACAGTGCCAGCTCGCCGATGAACTCGTAGTTTTCCAGTGTCTCACCGGGCACCTGCCCGGACGCGGCGAGGATGCCCAGGGCAATGGCGAGATCGTAGCGCCCGCCGGCCTTGGGCAGGTCTGCCGGGGCCAGGTTGACGGTGATACGCCGCTGGGGGAATTCGAAGTGGCTGTTGACGATGGCGCTGCGCACCCGGTCGCGGCTTTCGCGTACCGCTGCCTCCGGCAAGCCGACGATATTGAATGCGGGGAGTCCGTTGGCGAGGTGGGTTTCCACGGTCACCAGCGGCGCCTGAATGCCCAGCTGTGCGCGGGCGTAGGTAATGGATAGGCTCACTTTCTTCCTTGCAAAGCTGTCGTCCCTGAAATGGTATGCACATGGCGACTAACAGGTCGCCGTGTCCGGCCCTGGTCAGTCGCCCAGTCGGCTCTCCAGCGCACGGATCTGCTCTTCCAGCTGTGCGAGCTTCTCTTCCGCGCGCGCCAGCTTCGCAGTCTGTATATCGAATTCGCGCTGACTGACCAGTGGCAGTTTACCCATTGCGACCTCCAGTGCATCGCGCAGGTCGCTGCTGATCACTGCCCCCTGTTGTTGCAGCTCACTTAATAACTCTTGCAATTTGTCACGGGCCACGCGCAATTCTCCACTAAGAAACCGCTGTAAAACGAAGCGAAATAGTACCGCAGAGGGGTTTTACCACCAAGGGACGATTGTCGTGCGCCGTGTTGGTTCAACTTTGGCGCGCCGCTCATATCCGGTGCCCACTGGTGGTGCGGGTTCTATTTTGGTGCGCACCGTTTTTGCGCATATCAATTGACCGGTCCGTTCTGTTTGCCTGATATGCCCCGCCATTTAGCGCTAACTCATTGATTTGTGTGTGTCTTTTTAAAGTTGGCACTAACTCTGCAAGTACCTGTGTGCGAATCGCCCTGGCAAAGAAGGCGGGGATAGGTCTTCTGGGGAAGTGCCTGGGCGTGTGCGGCAAGTGCCGTCTCCCCGGCGAAGTCGAAGCTGCAAATATAAAAAAAGTAAGACAAGCATTTCACACAGAGATCTAGGAGAACCAAACAGTGGGAACCAAACTGAATAACAAAATTGCTGCCCTCGTTTCTGGAAGTTTGCTGGCCATGGCCATCAGTGGTGCAGCAACTGCCGCTGACGGTCCCAGCCTCAGCGCAAATATCGGTGTGGTGAGTGACTATCGCTTCCGCGGTATTTCCCAGACCGATACCGGCCCGGCCATCCAGGGCGGTGTTGATCTGGACATGGGCAACGGCGTTTACCTGGGCACCTGGGCATCGCAAGTGGACTTCGCCTACGGCTCAGACGAAACCGATTTCGAGCAGGATTTCTACGGTGGCTACGCCGGTGAAACCGCAAGTGGAATCGGCTATGACGTTGGCTACATTTACTACGCCTACCACGGTAGTGACCGGGATGAGGATTACCAGGAAGTTTACGGCAGCCTGAGCATCGGCGACGCAAGCCTTGGCTTTGCCTACTCCGACGACTACTGGTACCAGGCGGGTGAATTTTACTACCTGAGCGCTGGCTACTCTTTTGCGCTGGCCAACGATATTTCCCTGGACCTGAGCGCTGGCCTGAACCTGTTTGATGAAGAAGTCTTCCTGAGCGGATCCGACTCCTACATCGACTATTCCGTGTCAGTGGGCAAGGAGTTTGGTGGACTGGCGCTGAGTGCCTCTGTGGTGGGTACTGACGTGAGCGACGCAGAGTGTTTCTTCACCGATTGGTGTGAGCCGACCGTACTCGCTGGAGCGACTTACAGCTGGTAATAGCCACAACAAATTGAGCCCGCTCATTGTGAGTGGGCTCTTACTGTAGGGGGAACCCATGAAGCTGGTAACCGCAATTATTAAACCATTCAAGCTCGACGCAGTGCGCGACGCGCTGGCTGAGGCCGGTGTCAGCGGCATTACCGTGAGTGAAGTAAAAGGTTTCGGGCGACAGAAAGGACATACCGAGCTCTATCGTGGAGCGGAGTATGTGGTGGACTTTTTGCCCAAGACCATGTTGCAGATCGCGATTGAAGACGGCCAGGTTGACTCTGTGCTGGAAGCAATTGGTACTGCGGCGCAAAGTGGCAAGATCGGCGACGGCAAGATCTTTGTTGCGAACCTTGAGCAGGCAATCCGCATTCGCACCGGCGAGACCGGTTCGGAAGCGATCTAAATAACAGAACAGATTGCCAAAACGATTCTTTGATCATTAGACAATAACTGCCGGGGCAACTCGGGAAGTTTGGGTTAAACGGAGCGAAAAATGGAAAATCAAATTTTTCAGTTGCAGTACGCAATTGATACATTTTATTTCCTCGTGTGTGGCGCACTGGTTATGTGGATGGCGGCAGGCTTTGCCATGCTGGAAGCCGGCCTGGTGCGTTCCAAAAACACGACTGAAATTCTTACCAAGAACGTGGCACTGTTCGCGATTGCGAGCACCATGTATCTGATCAGTGGTTACGCCATCATGTATGACGGCGGCTGGCTGCTGAACGGCATTGAGGCCTTCAGCCTCGACGAAGTGCTCGCTGCATCTGCTGAGAACGGATTCGAAGGCGATTCCGTGTACTCCGGTGCTTCCGACTTCTTCTTCCAGGTTGTGTTCGTTGCTACCGCAATGTCCATCGTATCTGGTGCGGTTGCCGAGCGCATGAAGCTGTGGAGCTTCCTGGTATTCGCAGTTGCCCTGACCGGCTTCATTTACCCGCTGGAAGGTTACTGGACCTGGGGCGGCGGTGAAGTTTTCGGCCTGTACAACCTGGGCGACCTGGGCTTCTCCGACTTCGCCGGTTCCGGCATCGTTCACATGGCGGGTGCCGCTGCTGCTCTGGCTGGCGTATTGCTGCTGGGTGCACGTAAAGGCAAATACGGCCCGAACGGCGAAATCTACGCCATTCCGGGTGCCAACCTGCCGCTGGCTACCCTGGGTACCTTCATCCTGTGGATGGGCTGGTTCGGCTTCAACGGCGGTTCCGTACTGAAGCTGGGTGATGCTGCCAATGCACACTCCGTGGCCATGGTATTCCTGAACACCAACGCCGCTGCCGCTGGTGGTGCTGTTGCTGCGCTGATCACCGGCCGCATCCTGTTCGGCAAGGCCGACCTGACCATGCTGCTGAACGGCGCCCTGGCTGGCCTGGTAGCGATTACCGCTGAGCCTTCTACCCCGACTGCCCTGCAGGCTACCCTGTTCGGCGCCCTGGGTGGCATCCTGGTGGTATTCTCCATCATCACCCTGGACAAGCTGAAGATCGACGATCCCGTCGGTGCCATCTCCGTGCACGGCGTAGTTGGTTTGCTGGGTCTGCTGCTGGTACCGCTGACCAACGACGGCTCTTCCTTCAGCGGCCAGCTGATTGGCGCTGCTACCATCTTTGGTTGGGTATTCGCGGCCTCCTTCGCGGTATGGTTCGCCCTCAAGCTGATCACCGGTATCCGTGTTACCGAGGAAGAAGAGCAGCAGGGTGTTGACTTGGCCGAGTGCGGAATGGAAGCTTATCCGGAATTTATGAGCAAATAAGCGCTCATAAACTAGCCGTCGGTGCGGGAGACTCCCGGCCGACGGCGGCAAGAATCTTCCGGCACCGGTTTTCGGGCCGGTGCCCGCAAGAAACATAATCAGGGGATAAGTCAATGAAATTGATTACGGCTGTGGTTAAGCCATTCAAACTGGACGACGTGCGCACCGCACTGTCTGAGGTCGGCGTGCAGGGCATGACCGTTACCGAGGTTAAGGGTTTCGGCCGCCAGAAGGGACACACTGAACTGTACCGTGGCGCTGAATATGTAGTGGATTTTCTGCCCAAGGTAAAACTGGAACTGGCGGTTGACGACAGCATGGTCGACAGCGCCGTTGAAGCCATCACCAAAGCCGCTCAGACCGGCAAAATCGGTGACGGCAAAATCTTCATCACTGCGCTCGAAGAAGTCATCCGTATCCGCACCGGCGAAACCGGCAGCGAAGCGGTCTGATCAAAGAATCCGACACAGTGTTTTTCAAGCCCCGCTCGCGGGGCTTTTTTGTGCCTGTAAATCCTGTATGAGAAGTAACGTTGTTCGAATGGCGCAAAAGTGATTTATGCGTCGTGACGGCGTTCAAAACCCTGGCGGTAAAAATTGCATAACCAAGTGCAATAAATCGGGCAAAAAACGAGCAAAAAAACTCTACCGAATTCGGGAACCTTTTCTGGCAGGCTGGTTGGACACTGCCTATAAATATTTCGCCGCAGGAAATCTTCTGGCCGGCGGATTTTATTTGCAGAACCGGTTTTTGCTTTACGTGGAACGGGACTGAGAAAGGAATCTGATTGGTGCGTGCGGAGTATTCCGGGATGGAGTGCGGCAGCAGGGGTATTCCCTCTGTAACAGGGGTATCAAGTTACAGGGTAAATCACTATGAAAGACGATCAGTCCAGCGCTCGTTCGAAAGACAATGAAGAGTTTGCCGAAGAGCGTTCCATCACCTCCCGGGAACGGGCTCGCAGTCAACTGAATGCCGAAGTCGAGGCTTTCCTCGCCAGAGGCGGGGCAATCAACGAGATTGACCCGGAAGTGACCGCAGACCCACCGCGCAAGCCGCAGCCGAAGTACGGCAGCCGGCCCATCTAAGCGCGTCAGGCGAGGGATATCTGGATACCGGCGCCCGCCGGTATGTGCACAGTCACTGTGTCACCCCGGCTTCGGCCGGGGCCAGATTCTTCCGGGCTGTTTCCACCCATCCTGTTTCCGCTGCGCGCCCTCAACTCCCTTCCAGTTTCTTCCCGGCGTGACGCCGACACATTGATTACTGCGCCGGCGGCTTAATCGTCGTCAGATTTTCGCGCCCGCGGATGGGCCTTGTCGTATACCCGCGACAGGTGCTGGAAATCCAGGTGGGTGTAGATCTGGGTGGTGCTGATATCCGCGTGGCCGAGCAGTTCCTGCACGGCGCGCAGGTCGCCACTGGACTCCAGCATATGGCTGGCAAAGGAGTGGCGCAGCATATGCGGGTGGACTGGTTGCTCGGCACCGCCGGCCCGGGACCAGTGGGAAAGGCGCAGCTGGACCGCGCGATTACCGAGGCGCTTGCCTTTGGCACTGGTAAATACCGGGGATTCACCGAGGGCGTCGGCGATGGATGGCGGTGCCTCGCGGCGCCAGTCCTCAAGGGCGCGCCGGGCATGGCGTCCAACCGGCAGCAGGCGAGTTTTATTGCCTTTACCGGTCACGCGTACTTCGCCGCCGCGCAGGTCCAGATCTGGCCAGTTGAGTCCGGTCAGTTCCGACAGGCGCAGTCCGCTACTGTAGAAGAGTTCGAGTATCGCCGTATCGCGCAGGGCCAGCAGGTCGCTGGCCGCATCCTCGGTGTTGCCCCCCGCATGGCCGTCCGGGCTTTCCACAAACTGCGCCGCGGCATCCACATCGAGGAGCTTCGGCAGTCTCTTCTCCGCCTTAGGCGCGCGCAGTCCCTCGGCCATATTCGCGGCCAGCCAGCCCTCACGGACACAGAAGCGCAACAGGGTACGCACGGCGGATAACCAGCGTTGCAGACTTTTCGGGGAGATACCGCTGCGGTGCAGCCGCGCGAGCCAGCTGCGCAGGCACATTTCATCCAGGGACTGGACGTCGCCGCGCCCTTCCTCATCCGCCAGCAGCTGCAGTTTATCGAGGTCGCGGCGGTACCCGGCGAGGGTATGGGGGGAAAGGTTCTTGTGCTGCAGATGTCGCAGGAAGGCGTCTGTAGCGGCCGCCAGCTGCATCGGGCTCAGCTCCGTGCCAGCAGGTCGGGCAGCAGCCGCTCGAGGATCTCGCCGATGTAGGACAGGAACAGGGTGCCCAGGCTGGAGCGGTAATGGTTGGGATCGCTGGAGCCCACGGCGAGGATGCCCAGCTGGCCCGCCAGCGGTACCACCGCGGCAGAGGCGACGCGATCCGCGTCCTTGCCGAACAGGTAAGCGATCTCTGTGGGGCGCAGGGAGCCGCACACGGTGCGTCCATTACGCAGGATTGAGCCGATAGCGGTCTCGGCGCTGTTGCGGGAGCTGCTGCGCACATCGCCCAGCTGTTTCCCCGAGCCGGGCAGGGGGCCGAACAGGGTCAGCGCGGTGACCTCGACATTGAAATCCTGTTTGAAGCTTTTCAGCAGGGCGTCGCCGGCTTCCGCGACGGTGCGGGCTTCCAGCAGTGCCAGTACCAGCCGGCGGCTGTGCATGAACAGCTGGTCGTTGTCCCGCGCATTTTGCAGCAGCTGATCCAGCCGCTGGCGCATTTCGATATTGCGCTCCCGCAGCAGGTTGGTCTGATGGGTCATCAGCGACACCGTCTTGCCGGATTCCTTGGGCAGCTGGATGCTTTCCAGCAGCTCCATGTTTTCCGCGAAGAAGGTGGGGTTCTGCATCAGATAGCGGGCCACCTGCCGCGACAGCAGCTTTTTGTTGCGCTGGTTTTCGCTGTCGTTGGCTTCCTGCTTTTCCAGGCTGGCCTCGACGGCGCTGTCGATCAGGGGGGCGTCGCTGTGTTCGGTCATTGTGGTCTTCGGCTGCTTCCAGGGAGAGTTCTCAGAGTACTATCTGTCCGTGATATACCGCAGTCGCGGGTCCGGTCATGGTAACCGGCTCACCGGGCCCGGGCCAGCGGATTGTCAGGGTTCCCCCGGGGAGGGTGATCTGTAGTTCCTCGTCCACCAGTCCGCGCAGGCGTGCGGAAACCATGGCGGCGCAGGCGCCGGTACCGCAGGCGCGGGTTTCGCCCACGCCGCGCTCGAACACCCGCAGGCGGGCGCGGGTGCGGTCTTCGATCTGCAGAAAGCCCACATTGACCCGTGCAGGGAAGCGGGGATGACTCTCGATGGCGGCGCCCAGGGTTTCCACCGGGGCCTTGATCACGTCCTCCACCAGCAGGACCGCGTGGGGATTGCCCATGGATACGGCACCCACGTTGTAGGTCTCACCGTCCACTTCCAGTGGATAACTTTCCGCCTGGATATCGGCCTCGAACGGAATCAGTGCGGGCTCCAGTACCGGCTCGCCCATGTCTACGCTCACCTGGTCGGCGCCCTGCACATTCAGGCGCAGGGTGCCCGCGGCGGTTTCCACCAGGATGTTTTCCTTGCTGGTAAGGCGTCGCTCGCGCACAAAGCGGGCGAAACAGCGCGCGCCGTTACCGCAGTTTTCCACTTCACTGCCATCGGCGTTGTAGATGCGGTAACGGAAATCCACGTCCGGATCTCGAGGGGCCTCGACCAGCAGCAGCTGATCGCAACCGATGCCGGTGTGGCGGTCGGCGATCTGGCGGACCTTCTCCGGCGACAGCTTTACCCGCTGGGTGATGCCGTCGACCATTACAAAGTCGTTGCCTAGGCCGTGCATTTTGGTGAATTTGAGCCGCATGGGAGTGTCTCGTCCGTCCTGTCTCTTCAATCCTTGGCCGGCACCGTGGATTCACCACGTACCAGATCTGCGAGGCTTTCCCGTGCGCGCACCAGGTAAGTCTTGTCGCCGTCCACCAGTACCTCGGCAGCGCGAGTGCGCGAGTTGTAGTTCGAGCTCATGGTGAAACCGTAGGCTCCGGCGGAAAGCATCGCCAGCAACTGGCCTTGCTCGAGCGCCAGCGGGCGGTGCTTGCCGAGGAAATCGCCGGTCTCGCATACCGGGCCGACGATGTCCCAGCTCTCGGTCTCGCCGCTGGACGGGGTAACCGCCACGATATCCTGCCACGCCTGGTACAGGGCCGGGCGCAGGTTATCGTTCATCGCCGCGTCGACGATGGCGAAATTATGCTCTTCGGTGCGCTTCAGGTATTCGACCCGGGTCAGCAGGGTGCCGCCGTTGGCGGAAATGGAGCGGCCGGGCTCCAGTACCAGGGCCAGATTGCGCCCGGCGAGCTTTTCTTTCACTGCGCCCAGATAGTCGCTTACCTCCGGCGGCTCTTCGCCGCGGTAACGCACACCGAGGCCGCCACCCAGGTCCAGGTGCTTGAGTTCGACACCGCTTTCCGCGAGCTGGTCGATCAGCACCAATAGGCGGTCGAGCGCATCGAGGAAAGGATTGATCTCGGTGAGCTGGGAGCCGATATGGCAGTCCACACCCACCGCCTCGAGACTGCTGGAGGCGGCGACCTTGCGGTACACCTCCGGCGCGCGCTCGATGGCGATGCCGAATTTGTTTTCCTTGAGGCCGGTGGAAATATACGGGTGGGTATTGGCATCCACGTCCGGGTTAACGCGCAGGGATACCGGGGCCACCGTACCCATTTCCGCGGCTACCGCCTCGAGCCGTTCCAGCTCGGATTCGGATTCGACGTTGAAGCAGTGCACGCCCACTTCCAGTGCGCGGCGCATTTCCGCCGCGGTCTTGCCCACGCCGGAAAACACCACTCTGGCGGGATCGCCGCCGGCCAGGATGACCCGCTCCAGCTCACCGGCAGACACGATATCGAAGCCCGCGCCCAGCTGTGCCAGCACCGACAGCACACCCAGATTGCTGTTGGCCTTGATGGCGTAACAGATCAGGCCGGGGTGATCGCCCAGGGCATCGGCGTAGGCGCGATACTGCCGTTCGAAGTGCGCGCGGCTGTACACGTAGGTGGGGGTGCCGAACTGTTCGGCGATCTGTTCCAGGCTGACGCCCTCGGCCCACAGGCTTCCCTGCTGGTAGTGAAATTCACTCATTTGGCTACTGCTTCTGCTTCCGTGTGTTGCTGGGTATTGTTTTTAGAGTCTTGTTCGGGCGACTGCGCCGGGCTCTGCTTCTGTTTTCCGTCGGTTTCCTGTTGCGGCTGGCCGGCGCCAGCGGCGGTCGGTGCCGCCGTATCCTGGGGCAGGTAAAGAGGGCCTTTCTGGCCGCATGCGGTCAGCGCACCGGTGAGGGTGAGTGACAGTGCCAGGAGGGTAATCGGTTTACGCATCGGTTTTCCTGCCGCAAAGCGCGGTACGAGAAGACTGGAAAAGCCTGCTAGTATAGCGATCCTCTCCCTTTAGCAACACAGTAACAAAAGTAACCGGAATATGACCCAGGCCGCCACGCAAACCGCCTACAACGCCGCCATCGAAGAAACCCTCATCGCGATCGAAGACGCCCTCGATGAATGCGAAGTGGATATGGACTACGAGCGCGCGGACGCGGTACTGACCATCACCCTGGAGGACAACGGCACCCAGGTGATTCTGTCCCGCCAGGGCGCGGTGCAGGAGCTGTGGGTGGCAGCGCGCTCCGGGGGCTATCACCTCGGCTTCCAGAACCCGGGTTGGAAATGCACCACCACCGGCGAAGATCTGCCGACCCTGCTGGATCGGGTGCTGACCGAGCAGCAGGGCACCCCTGTGTCCCTCGGCCTGTAATCCTGTCGCCGGGATCTCGGTACGCCGCATCCCGGAGCCCTTTCCCTCGTTTCGAATTCACCGCGGCAGATGGACATCGGTCTATCCGCAGGGCTCGTGCGTCCGAAAATCCTTGGCAGCCAATTTGTGTGATGCTAGATTGATATCAAATTGATATCTAAATCGCGGCCTGAATACAAGGAGTCCCGGATGATCAAGGAAAAGCGCGCCTTTACGGTGAGTGGATATGGCATGCTGGCAGTGCTTCTGGCGCTGCAGGTGCTGACCATTGGTATGGCGGTTTGGAGCCTGGCCGCACAGCAGTTCGCGGCTGCCGCCCTTTGGGGGTTAGCGACTCTGGTGGTTGGTTTCTGCTGGCACGGCCTGTTTATGGTGGCGCCGAATCAGGGGAAAATCCTGCAGCTGTTCGGCAAGTATGTGGGCACCGAACACACCAGCGGATTGCGCTGGACCAATCCACTGGTGTTCAAGCGCACACCCATTTCCCTGCGGGTGCGCAACTTCGAAAGCGGCAAGCTCAAGGTCAACGATGCCAACGGCAACCCGATCGAGATCGCCACGGTGGTGGTGTGGAAGGTGGTGGACTCCGCCGAAGCTTACTTTGAGGTGGACGATTACGAGAGCTTTGTCACCATCCAGAGCGAGGCGGCACTGCGCAACGTGGCCAACGAATACCCCTACGACAACCACAGTGAAGAGGCGCTGTCCCTGCGCGGCGACCCCACCAGCATTGCGGAAAAAATCCGCGATCAGGTCCAGGAGCGGCTGGGGCGCGCGGGCATCCAGGTGATCGAGGCGCGCATCAGTCATCTCGCCTACGCGCCGGAAATCGCCCAGGCGATGCTGCGCAAGCAGCAGGCGGGCGCGATACTGGCGGCGCGTAAACTGATCGTACGCGGTGCAGTGGAAATGGTGACCGATGCCATTTCCACCCTGGCCGAGTCACACGAACTTGAGCTGGATGAAGAGCGCAAGGCGAATATGGTAAACAATTTGATGGTCGTGATCTGTGGTGAACAGCAGGTGCAGCCGGTCATCAACAGCGGCAGTCTTTACTGATCCCGATCCGACATTATGGCAAAAAAGAAAGCTTTCCCACTGCGAATCAACGAGCAGGTGCTGGCAGCAATGCAGCGCTGGGCCGATGACGATCTGCGCAGTCTCAATGCGCAGATCGAGTACGTACTGCGCGATGCACTGGTGCAGTCCGGGCGGGTGAAGCTGGTACAGAAGGTGGTGACGGAGGTTCACGAGAAAGACGAGGACTCTGATGGATCTTAGGAGAGACTTCGTAGGTGGTTTGTTGGCGGCGACGCTACCGGGTATCGCCGTCTTCGCTTTTGAGTTTGGTGTCCCTTCTACTTTTCGATTTCGAACCTTGTTTTCGCATAAGGCCGTATTGCTTCAATCTCTTCCACCCACAGCGCGCCGCGATAATCTGCCGGTAAAAAATCCAGTTCCTCAGTTTTATAGACCCCGCGGTGGGAAATCAGCGTCGGCTCGCCCGTGCGCTTTTGCACGAGCCAGGAGGCGTTGGTGAGGTAGGTGGCGACCGCGAAGGCAGCAATGCCGATAACAATATATTTTCGCACGTGCAGACTGTCCCCGTGATCGCTTCTTTTTCTCAAAAGAAGTCTAGCGGGTCACGGGTGTCAGAAAGTGGCGCGGAGCCAGATGAATGATGGCAGGAGGTTTTGTGTAGGAGCCTGCATGGCAGGCTCCTACACAGTAACTTACGGGAAGCTTATCAGCGCGCGGCGATAAGCTTGCGCGCGCGCTCGCAGGCGGCGCGCACCTGGTTCGGTGCAGTGCCGCCGATATGGTCGCGGGCGGCGACGGAGCCTTCCAGTGTCAGCACATCGAACACATCGTCGCCGATCACATCGGAGAACTTCTGCAGCTCGGCGAGGCTGAGGTCGGCGAGGTCGCAGTCCTTTTCAATGGCAAAGGCCACGGACTGGCCGACAATCTCGTGGGCATCGCGGAAGGCCACGCCCTTGCGCACCAGATAGTCCGCCAGATCGGTGGCGGTGGAGAAACCCTTGCCGGCGGCGGCGAGCATATTCTCTTTCTTCGGCTTCAGCGCCGGCGCCATATCGGCGAAGGCCCGCAGGCAATCCAGCACGGTGTCGGCGGCGTCGAACAGGGGTTCCTTGTCTTCCTGGTTGTCCTTGTTGTAGGCCAGCGGCTGGCTCTTCATCAGGGTGAGCAGGGCGATCAGGTGGCCGTTGACGCGGCCGGTTTTGCCGCGCACCAGTTCCGGTACGTCCGGGTTTTTCTTCTGCGGCATGATGGAGGAACCGGTGCAGAAGCGGTCGGGCAGGTCGATAAAGTCGAACTGGCTGGAGGTCCACAGCACCAGTTCTTCGCTGGCGCGGCTCAGGTGGGTGAGCAGCAGTGCGGAGAAGGCGCAGAATTCGATGGCGAAGTCGCGATCGCTGACGGAGTCCAGGGAGTTCTCGGTGGGCGCATCAAAGCCCAGCAGCTCGGCGGTGCGCGCGCGGTTGATCGGGTAACTGGTGCCGGCCAGGGCCGCGGCGCCCAGGGGCGAGCGGTTGACGCGCTTGCGGCAGTCCATCAGGCGCTCGAAGTCGCGGGTCAGCATCTCGTTCCAGGCCAGCAGGTGGTGGCCAAAGGTCACCGGCTGCGCGGACTGCAGGTGGGTGAAACCGGGCATGATGGTGTCCGCTTCCTTTTCCGCCAGATCCACCAGTCCCGTCTGCAGGCGGGTCAGTTCGCCGGCGATCAGGTCGATGCGGTTGCGCAGCCACAGGCGGATGTCGGTCGCTACCTGGTCGTTGCGCGAGCGGCCGGTGTGCAGCTTCTTGCCGGTGGCACCGATGCGGTCGGTCAGGCGCGCTTCGATATTCATGTGCACGTCTTCGAGCGCCACGGACCAGGGGAATTCGCCGGCCTTGATCTCCTCGGCGATATCCTTGAGGCCACCTTCGATCTGCTTGAACTCGTCTTCGGTCAGCACGCCGACTTCCGACAGCATCTGCGCGTGGGCCAGGGAACCCTGGATGTCTTCCAGCGCCATACGCTGGTCAAACATCACCGAGGCGGTAAAGCGCTCTACGAAAGCGTCGGTGGCTTCGCTGAAGCGCCCACCCCAGAGCTTGGCGGCGGGGTTCTGTGCGTTGTTGGCTGAGGAGTTGTCGTTGCTCATGCTGCCTCTGGTCTGACTGCGGAATGAAAGGTAACTGTTTGCCGATCCGGATAGTGGAAGTGACCGGGCGCAGGCGGTATCTTTTGATGCCAGTAAGCCGATCCAATCATAAAGATAACGTGGTATGACATCTTCGCGGCCCGCGCAAGCGGCGGGCATTATAGCGCAGCAAGTTCGCGAAATTGCCCCCGATGGCAAAGATTCTGCGTGCCCGGAGTCCGCGGAACCGGCGCCATTCCTGCCCGATCTGTGCAATGTGACCGGCGTGGCCGCTCTGGTTCTGATCGGCGAGCTGTTGTCCCTGGTGCTGGTGCTCGCCAGCGATGGCCTGTATCCGTTCAACTGGCAGCGCCTGGGGCTGGTTTCACTTACCGTGCTGTGGGTGATACTGCCGGCTGCCGCCATTCTGTGCCGCCTGCGCCCAGCCCTGGCGCGTCTCTCCCACAAGCTGGCCGCCGCACTCAGTTATACCGTGGTGCTGTCGGTACTGGTCACTGTGCTCGGGGTGCAGCACTGGTGGCTGGCGGATATGTCAGGCTCGGTCATCGATCACTGGTCGCTACTGACAAGCCTGCTGGTGGGCGCCATCTGTTCCGGGATCTTCCTGCGCTACGCCTATGTGCAGCAGCAACTGCACAATCAGCAGCAGGCGGAGCTGGGCGCGCGTATCGAGGCACTGCAATCGCGTATTCGTCCGCACTTCCTGTTCAACAGTATGAACAGTCTCGCCAGCCTGATTGCCGTGGATGCCGAGCGCGCGGAAAAACTGGTGGAAGATCTCTCGGCACTGTTTCGCGCCTCACTGGCAGACTCAACGCTGGTACCCCTTGAGCAGGAAGTTGCGCTGGCGAAGCGTTATCTGGAAATCGAGTCCCTGCGGCTCGGCGATCGGCTCCGTCAGGAGTGGCTGGTTGAAGAGCTGCCCGTAGGAATCAAACTACCTTCCATGCTGCTGCAGCCGCTGCTGGAAAACGCGGTGCTGCATGGTGTTGCGCGACTGCGACAGGGCGGTGTGGTGCGCATTGCCATTCAACAAAATGTCATTGGCAGCAGGGCGCGCGAACTGCTATTGTCGATTGAAAATCCCATTGCAGATTCCGGGACGGAAAATGGTCGCGAACAGGGCAGCACTAGCGTCCATCGCGGCAACGGTATGGCGGTCGATAATATCCGTCAGCGTCTCGGTGCGTTTTACGGCAATCGCTTCCGCTTCGGTGCGGAGGTCCGCGACGGTCACTACCGGGTGGAACTGCGTTTGCCGCTGGAAACCGGACAATTGCTGAAGTCAGTGCATCAGTCGGCGGCTGTGGCGGAGGACGCCTCGTGAGCGATTCCGTATCCACTCCCGCGAGCAATCTCGGCGTGTTGATCGTCGACGACGAACCGCTGGCACGGGCCAGACTGGCCCGACAGTTGCAGACTATTGATGGTTGCCAACTGCTGGGAGAAGCTGCCGATGGGGAAAGCGCAATACAACAGCTGGATTCACTCGACCCGGACCTGTTGTTACTGGATATCGAAATGCCCGGGGAAAGCGGGCTCCAACTCGCCACCCAGATCACCAACCGCCCCAACCCACCCGCGATCATTTTTTGCACCGCCCACGACGAGTTTGCGCTCCCTGCCTTTGCGGTCGCTCCATCGGGTTACCTGCTCAAGCCCGTCAGTGTGGAGCAACTGGCACAGGCGATTGCCCAGGCGCGAAGACTGAGCCGGCCACAACTCAAAAAACTCAACGCCCAGGCACCCACGAGCGGCCGCCGCCAGATCAAAGCGGTGAGCCGTCGCGGCGTGCAGTTACTGGATGTCGCGGATATCCGCTGTTTTATTGCCGAAGACAAATACGTTATCGCCCACCACAGTGGTGGCGAGACGCTATTGGATGAATCGTTAAAAGAACTGGAAGCGGAGTTTGGCGAGCGTTTTGTGCGGGTGCACCGCAGTGCCATCGTCGCGGTGGAATACATTACCGGCCTGCGCAAAACCGCCGGCGGCCACGAAGTAACCCTGAAGGATATAGATCTGGCGCCGCCGGTTTCCCGCCGATTGCTCGGCAGTATCCGGGATCTGCTGACCGAACTCGCCTGAGTCGCCTCTGAAAGTCAGTCGCGTCCCGCAATCAAAGTCTGCAGCACCCGGATTTCCCGCCACTGTTCCGCTGGTGTGGTCAGCGGATTTTTATCCACAATCACCAGATCCGCGTATTTTCCCACCTCGATACTGCCTACCTCGTTTTCCATCCCCAGTTGCCAGGCGCCATTGATGGTTAGCGCCCGCAGCGCTTGCAGTGGGGTTAAAGCCTGATCCGGCCCGAGCACAGTGCCACCGCGGCTGCGGCGGGTAATCGCCGTTTGCATCAGGCTGAAGGGTTCGGCGGGAAACATGGGGCTGTCCGCGTGCAGGGTGGGGTGCATATCGTGGGCAAATGCCGCCGCGACCGGCAACAGGCGCTGTGCGCGCTCCTCGCCCAGCAGCTGGTCCTTGAGTGCATCCCCGTAGTAATACAGGTGGTTGATATGGAAGCTGGGGGTGATGCCGAGTTCGGCCAGCTGCGGCAACAAGGACTCTGACAGCAGCAGGCCGTGTTCGAGGCGGTGCCGCTGGGCGATGAACCTATCCCGTTGATCTACTGGCAGGTTATCCAGATTGGCCTGTAACAGACGTAGATAATCCCGTGCCGCGCGGTCTCCCTGCACATGTGTGGCGGTCTGCCAGCCGCGCTCACTGAACAGGTGTAGCTGCTGTTGGAATTCTTGCGCGCCTATTACCGGTTCACCGTGGCTGCCGTGGGCGATACCCAGTTGCGTGCTGAGGTCACTATCCGCATAGGCCTGTTCCACAACCATACTGCCGCTGTAGGGCGAACCGTCGTACCAGAATTTTGCCCCGAGGACGCGGAAGCTATCGCCTTCTTTTTCTGGCGTGCCATCCAGCTTGTCGAGGTTTTCTCCACGGTAGTAAAAAAACTGACGGATACGCGGGGAGAAATGATCACTGGCAACCCACCGCGCCAGCCAGGCAGGTACGTTAAAACCCAAGGAGGCAACGGTGGTGTAGCCAGCGCGCCGCAGATCGTCCAGCTCTGCTTGGTAAGCTGCGGTCACTTTCAGTGGGTTTTTATGCGGGGCGAGAAAAGGCTCCAGCGCGGGCTTTTCTACTAGCATGCCGTTTAGTCGCCCGTTTTCATCGCGCCCGTAGTAGGAGCCCTCACCGGGTACTGGAGAATTTTCATCGATACCCATGGCCGCCAGCGCCGCGGAGTTCACCCACGCGGTGTGCATGCTCTGGGCGAGAATAAATACCGGGTTGTGCGGCGCCAGTTGATCCAGTTGTGTGCGCGTGGGCGTCGCCAATCCGCTGAGTAATACTGGATCCAGTCCCTTTGCGTAAATCCATTCACCGCGCGGCGTGTTGGCGATTTCTGCTTCCAGTGCTTTCCATGCATCTGCCGCGGAGGGATGGGTGAAGCCGCTCATATCAAAAAAATTGCGGAACACCGCACTGATGGCGGGGTGCTCGTGGGCGGCAACAAATCCAGGGAGAAGCGTATTGCCTGAGAGGTCGGTTACTTCGGTATTGTCGTCGGAAAACTTTTCGACTTCGGCACGAGTGCCCACCGCGATTATGCGCCCATCCCGTACCGCAATTGCTTCAGCCAAGGGATGGTTTTTATCAGCGGTAACTATTGTGCCATTGATGAAAATACGCGCCGCGGACTTCTCCTCGTCGCAGCCCGCGATCAGCAGGGTTGCCGATAGAAGTAACGCAACTCTCAAATATTTTTTTATATCCATCTGCATTTGACCGGCGGATAGGGCTTTCCAATCAATAAAAAGGGCAGGACGTTTCCGTGCCTGCCCCATGTACATCGAGTATCTGACCGGTTCTTGAATCAGTAGATCTGCGGGCCGCCGCCGCTGTCGCTATCGCTGGCGAGGCTGAGTTCGTCGGCGGCGCTGTTGAGGTACTCGGCGTCGGACTCGGACTTGAGCTTGATCATCAGGCGCAGGTCGTTGGCGGAGTCGGCGTGGGCGAGGGCGTCTTCGTAGGTGATCTCGCCGCGGTCGTAGAGTTCGTACAGGGCCTGGTCGAAGGTCTGCATACCCTGCTCGACGGAGCGCTTCATCAATTCCTTCATTTTGTGTACCTCGCCCTTGCGGATGAGGTCGGACATGAGCGGGGTGTTGATCATGATTTCGAGACAGGCGCGGCGACCATCGCCGTCCGGTGTCGGTACTAGCTGCTGGGCAACCATGGCCTGCAGGTTGAGCGACAAATCCATCCACAGCTGCTGGTGCCGGTCGGCGGGGAAGAAGTGGATGATCCGGTCCAGTGCCTGGTTGGCGTTGTTGGCGTGCAGGGTACACAGGCACAGGTGGCCGGTTTCGGCGAAGGCGATGGCGTGGTCCATGGTTTCGCGGGAGCGCACCTCACCAATGAGGATGACGTCCGGGGCCTGTCGCAGGGTGTTTTTCAGGGCGGTCTCGAAGGAGTCGGTGTCGAGGCCGACTTCGCGCTGGGTGACGATACATCCGCGGTGCTGGTGAATGAATTCGATGGGGTCTTCGATGGAGATGATGTGACCCTTCGAGTTTTCATTGCGGTGGCCGATCATGGAGGCGAGCGAGGTGGATTTACCGGTACCCGTTGCGCCCACGAAGATGATCAGGCCGCGCTTGGTCATGGCCAGTTCTTTGAGCTGTTCTGGCAGCCCCAGTCCGTCGATGGTGGGGATTTTGGTTTCGATCCGACGCAGTACCATGCCGACGAGGTTGCGCTGGAAGAAGGCGGACACCCGGAAGCGGCCGACGTTGCGCAGGGAGATGGCGAAGTTGAGTTCTTTGCTTTCGGCGAACTCTTTTTTCTGGCGATCGTTCATGATGCCGACGACCATTTCGCGCGCTTTTTCCGGGCTTAGCGGGGAGCTGCTTACGGGGACGATTTTGCCGTGCAGTTTGATGGACGGCGGCACACCGGCGGTGATAAACAGGTCGGAGGCGCCTTTTTCGGTGACCAGTTGCAGGAGTCGTTCGATTTCCATTTTTTATTTACCGCCTTGGGTGTTCGCTTATTCTGGATCCGGAGGTACGTTTTAGTGCTGGTCCGGTGGCGGCCGGGCACCGGGTGCGGGTTTTCAGGACCGCTGTGAATACATCCCTGTACGCTTCGTCGGCAACGTCCCTGTTGCCGACGATCCTGAAAACCCGCACCCGGCACCCGGCCTTCAATTTGAAACTCTGTACTTCGTAAGCGCTTGCTTGTTGTGGGTATTAACTTTGCTTAGAAGTTTTCCGGCATTTTCGCTTTCTCGCGCGCAGTTTCGCGGCTGATGATGCGTTTCTCCACCAGATCCTGCAGACACTGGTCCATGGTCTGCATGCCGACGCTGGCGCCGGTCTGGATGGCGGAGTACATCTGCGCGATCTTGTCTTCGCGAATCAGGTTCCGGATGGCGGGAGTGCCGCGCATGATTTCATGGGCGGCAACCCGGCCGCCGCCGTTGCGTTTGAGCAGGGTTTGGGAGATTACTGCCTGCAGGGATTCTGAGAGCATCGAGCGCACCATGGCTTTTTCCTCCGCCGGGAATACGTCTACCACACGGTCGATGGTTTTGGCGGCGGAGGTTGTGTGCAGGGTGCCGAATACCAGGTGACCGGTTTCCGCGGCGGTCAGTGCCAGGCGGATGGTTTCCAGGTCTCGCATCTCACCCACGAGGATGATGTCGGGGTCTTCACGCAGTGCGGAGCGCAGGGCTTCGGAGAAGCCGTGGGTGTCGCGGTGGACTTCCCGCTGGTTGACCAGGCACTTCTTGGATTCGTGTACGAATTCGATCGGGTCTTCGACGGTGAGGATGTGCTCGTACTTGTTGTCGTTGATGTAGTCGATCATCGCCGCGAGCGAGGTGGACTTACCGGAGCCGGTAGGACCGGTGACGAGTACCAGGCCGCGGGGGGTGTCGGAGATCTGTTTGAACACCTGGCCCATTCCGAGGTCTTCCATGGTGAGTACCTTGGAGGGAATGGTCCGGAATACGGCGCCGGCGCCGCGGTTGTGGTTGAACGCGTTCACACGGAAGCGGGCCACGCCGGGGACTTCGAAGGAGAAGTCGGTCTCGAGGAACTCTTCGTAGTCCTTGCGCTGCTTGTCGTTCATGATCTCGTAGATCAGACCGTGTACCTGCTTGTGCTCCATGGGCGGCAGGTTGATGCGGCGCACGTCGCCGTCGACCCGGATCATGGGTGGCAGGCCGGCGGAGAGGTGCAGGTCCGAGGCGTTCTGCTTGGCGCTGAAGGCGAGGAGTTCTGTAATGTCCATACTGCTACCCTTTATTCTTCTCTTTCTGACACTTGTCGATATGACGCGCGGGCACTGAGCGCATAGAATGCCCGCCGAGTAATGAATGGGTCCCAGTATATGCGCAAAGGGTCTATCCCCGAAAACCTCAATTCCGTCGCTGAGCGAATCGTCACAGCCTGTCGTAGCTGTGACCGGCAGGACAACTCGGTCACGCTGCTGGCGGTGTCCAAAACCCGACCGGCAGAGGACCTGCGTGCGGCGTATGCCGCAGGACAGCGTCATTTTGGTGAAAACTATCTGCAGGAGGCGCTGGACAAGCAGGAGGCGTTGGCGGATTGCGACATCATCTGGCACTTCATTGGTCCGCTGCAGTCCAACAAGACCCGCGATGTGGCGGGGCATTTTCACTGGATGCATACGGTGGACCGGCTGAAAATTGCACGCCGCCTGTCGGAGCAGCGCCCGGCCGAGATGCCGCCGCTGAATGTCTGCCTGCAGGTGAATATCGACGGTGAGGAGAGTAAGTCCGGCGTCAGTCCGGAAAAGCTGCCGGAGCTGGCAGCCGCAGTGGCGGCGTTACCCAACCTGCAGTTGCGCGGCCTGATGACAATTCCCGCTCCCCGCGGCGCTGCGGAGGATCAGCGCACACCATTTAAACAGCTCGCCGCGCTGCTGGAGGATCTCAAGCGCGCGCTGCCCGACCAGCCGTTGGATACCCTGTCCATGGGTATGTCTGGCGATATGGAGGCGGCCATTTTCAGCGGCGCCACGATGGTGCGCATCGGTACCGATATCTTCGGGGCCAGAAAATAGATTTCTCAACGGAAAACGATAAGGAACACTATGTCTGATCAAAAAATGGTCTTTATCGGCGGCGCGGGCAATATGGCCGGTGCGGTGATTGGCGGAATGGTGGCGAGCGGCTATCCCGCAGACAAAATCGTGGCCACCGGCCGCAATGCGGAAAAGCTCAAGCAGTTTTGCCAGCGCACCGGTGTGCATGGCAGTACCGACAACCTGGCCGCGATCGCGGATGCCGATGTGATTGTGCTGTCGGTCAAGCCTCAGGTCATGAAGGAAATGTGCGAGTCTATCGCCGATATAGTGAGTGCTCGCAAACCTCTGGTGATCACCCTGGCGGCGGGTATTCCGCTCGCTGCGTACCAGCGCTGGCTCGGTGCGGGCGTGCCTATCGTGCGCGCAATGCCGAATACACCGGCCCTGGTGGGCACCGGCGTCACCGGCCTGTATGCCGGTGACGGCGTCACCGATGAGCACAAGTCCGTAGCCACACAGATGGCGGATGCGGTGGGCATCGCGCTGTGGGTAGCGGAGGAATCCGGTATCGATCAGGTGATCGCCGTTTCCGGTTCCGGCCCGGCCTACTATTTTCAGTTTATGGAATCCATGATCGATGCGGCGGAGAAGGCCGGCATGGATCGTGCGGACGCTGAACGACTCACCTTGCAAACCGCACTGGGCGCGGCGAAACTTGCGGTGTCTGCCGATGTGGATGTGGCGCAATTAAAGCGCAATGTCATGTCCCCGAACGGCACCACCGAGCGTGCGGTCAAACGCTTTCAGGAGGGCGGCTTGCCGGAACTGGTGGAGCAGGCCATGAGCGATTGCGCTGCGCGTGCGGCGGAAATGGCGAAAGAATTGGATAACTGATTAGCTTGTTGGAAAACGCCATCCTGGCCTTTTCCAACCCGGGTTTGCGGCACTTGTCCGCAAACCCTCCACGACAAATTGAGCGCATGCGCCCAATTTGCGGCCGGGCCATCTGTGGCCCGGTTTAACAAACTGTTTGCAACAGCCTGTTAAAAGGACTTTTGATGGTCAACACCTTCAGCAATATCGGCGTTTTCATTCTCGCCACTATCGGCATTCTGTTTCTGTTTGCGGTCATCCTGCGCTTTATGCTGCAGCTGGGACGCGCCGACTTTTACAACCCGATCTCCCAGGGCATCGTCAAGGTCACCAACCCGCTGTTGCGCCCGCTGCGCAAAATCGTGCCCGGCCTGTTCGGCCTGGATATGGCATCCCTGGTGCTCGCCCTGCTGGTGGGCTGGGTGATGATCCTCGGTGCGGGATTCCTCGCCGGCGCCGGACTGTTGAACCCGCTTAGTGCACTGCTGTGGTCGCTGCTGGGTGTGTTGATGACCCTGATCGCGATCCTGTTTGTCGGTATGCTGGTCTCCATCGTGGTCAGCTGGGTCGCGCCGCAGAGCTCTCATCCCGCGCTGATGTTGCTGCGCCAGCTGCTGGAGCCGATCTACGCTCCGGTGCGCAAGATCATCCCGCCGTTGGGTGTGATCGACATCAGCCCGATCTTTGTCTTCATCCTGCTGACCGTGGCCGACAAGCTGCTGGTGGGCTTCGCGCAGAGCGCGCATATGCCGCAGCTGGTATACAACCTCTTCTGGCACATCCCATTTTGATCTGATGCGCTTCGGGAGCCGGGTCTGCCGGCTCCCCAGCTGTCTTAACTGTCAGCCTCTCCGGATTCTTCCCCTTAAGCCTTACCCAGTTCGCGAAACCGTGTCAGCAGGGTTTAACTCCGCGCCTGCTTGCTGGAAAATGGCACGCAATATTCATCAGTAATCACAATAAAAGCAGTAACTACAAGAACACTAAACATGGAAGATGCGACTTTGCGCCAGCACATTGCCGATTACGATCAGTGGAAGAGGGGGCTCGACGGCCAGTTAGATGCGTTCAGCCACTGGCTGGAAGACCACTTCCCCAACTCCGCCGGCGCCCGCCAGGTGGTTCAACAGGCGCGTCAGTTGCTGGTGGAAGACCAGTTCACCGTGGCCCTTGTGGGGGAGTTTTCCCGCGGTAAAACCGAGCTGATCAATGCGATGCTGTCGCATACCTACGGCAAGCGTCTGCTGCCCTCGCGCCCGGGCCGTACCACCATGTGCCCCACGGAAATCTTCTGTGACGGCAGCGAACAGGCTTCGGTACGCCTGCTGCCGATCGAGACCCTGGCCACCAACACCAGCCTGGAAAGCTTCCGTCGCATTCCGCAGAAGTGGGTCAATCACACCTTCGACCCGGAAGACGCCGAAGCCACCCGCGAGGCACTGATGAAAGTCGCCGCCACCAAGGCGGTGACCCCTGAAGAGGCTGCCCGCTACGGTTTTGACCGCCGTCACCTGGACGGCAACGGCAACCTTGTGCAGATTCCCGCGTGGCGCTATGCCCTCATTTCCCTGCCGCACCCGCTGCTGGCCCAGGGGCTGCGCATCATCGACACCCCGGGACTGAATGCTCTGGGCAACGAGCCCGAGCTGACCCTGTCCACCCTGCCGGGCGCGCAGGCGGTCGCTTTCCTGCTCTCCGCCGATGCCGGCGTCAGTGGCACTGACCTGAATATGTGGGAAACCCACCTGGTTCCCCTGCGGGATCACCGCGGCACAGCGGTGATGGCACTGCTCAACAAGATCGATGTGCTGTGGGACGACCCCGACGAAGATACGGATCACATGCTGCGCAAGATGCGCGATGAAGTGAGCAAGCTGCTGGATCTGCCCCTGGAAAACGTGGTCGGCGTATCCGCGAAAAAAGCACTGCTGGCGCGCGCCGAGCGCGATCCGGTCCTGCTGAAGCAGAGCTGTTTCGGGGATTTTGAAAAGCTGCTGGTACAGCGCCTGATGGAGCATCGCCAAAAGGTAGCCAACCACCGCTCCCTGCATCAGGCGCTGACCCTGATGGCCGACACCCGAGACCTGTTGAAGCGCCGCCTGAACAGCGGTAGCGCCACCCTGGATCATCTGAAACGCCACGGTGCCACCAATCCGGATCAGCTCGAGGAGCTCAAGCAGCTGCACCAGACCGCCAAGGAGCAGCACAAGTACTGTCACCAGGAGCTGCTGACGCTCAAGTCCAGTCAGCGCATGCTGTCACGCCAGCGCGCATCCCTGCTCGCTCCGGTTTCCAGCCAGCAGTTGCAGCAACTGATCGATGAAACCCGCAAAGCGCTGAACGAGCGCTGGTCGCCTCTCGGCCTCGCGCGAGCGATCGATAATTTCATGGGTGGCGTGGAGCATCAGCTCTCCAACCTCGAGCGCGAGGTCGATCAGACCAACCGCCTGGTAGACGCGATTTACGATCGTTCCACCCTGAACAACATCATCTCCGCCGAGCAGCATTTTGACATTGCCGGCTTCCGCGCGGCCCTGCGCGGGCTGCACCGTCAGGCAGCGCAGTTGCGCCGCTCTCCCCAGTTGCTGCTGGCCCGCCGCAATCGCCTGACCGAGCGCTTCGTGGCGACACTGGCCAATGAAGTGGGGCGCATGTACAGCCAGATGATTTCTTCCGTGGACGGTTGGCTCGATCAGGTGTTGGAACCGCTCAAGCAGCATGTGCAGTACCAGAAACATCTGCTCAACCGTCACCTGATCAAGCTCACCGAGCTGAAACAGAAAACCCAGACCAAGCGCACCGACTTGCGCGCGCTGGAAGAAGAGCTGGTACGCAACCACAGTGCCCTGGGAAGCCTGGAAGACCTGCTCAAACAGACCCAGCCCGCCCCGCAGCCGGTTGCGCCTGCACCGGTGGCGACCATGGCCAGTAATGTGACGCCATTGAAATCGCCTGCCATTTCTTGATCTGATTCGAAGTTCAACGGGTAGCCCTGACGCCGGGTATGCCTTTGCGAGACCTTCTAAAACAGGGATGTTTTAGAAGAGCCCCCATGGATGGGTTCACGGCGTGTCTCGCAAAGGCATACCCGGGGGCAGGGCGGCGATAAACTGCAAAAGGTTAACCGGTGTACTCCCGCCCCCACCTTTCGTAAACTTGGCGCCCCGCCCAGTAACCACATGCGAAAGATTTTGACCACGGAAGCGCAATCTCCCAGTTCTCCGAAGCCGACAGGCCTGCCCGCGAATTCTGTCGGCATTGTCGAGCCCCAGAGCCACACTTTTCCCGGGCCGTTCAAGCTGGCCTGTGGCCGTGTGCTGGATGAGTACACCCTGGTGTACGAAACCTACGGCACCCTGAACGCCGATAAAAGTAACGGCGTACTGATCTGTCACGCGCTCTCGGGGCACCATCACGCCGCCGGTTACCACAGCGAAAATGACAAGCGGCCGGGCTGGTGGGATCACTACATCGGTCCTGGCAAGCCCATCGATACCAACAAATTCTTCGTGGTTGCGCTGAACAATCTGGGTGGATGCCACGGCTCCACCGGCCCAGCCTCGATCAATCCCGAGACCGGCAAACCCTGGGGGCCGGACTTCCCGCCACTGCGGGCGCGGGACTGGGTGCACAGCCAGGCGCAACTGGCGGATCACCTCGGTATCCATCAATGGGCCGCCGTGGTGGGGGGCAGCCTCGGCGGGATGCAGGCCATGCGCTGGTCGCTCGAATATCCCGAGCGACTGCGCCACTGTGTAGTTATTGCATCTGCGATGAAATTGTCTGCGCAAAACATCGCGTTCAACGAGACCGCCCGTCAGGCGATTACCTCCGATCCGGATTTCCGCGACGGGCGTTACCTGGAAGCGGACACCCTGCCGCGAGATGGTCTCGCGGTGGCGCGGATGATCGGGCACATCACCTACCTGTCTGACGACGGCCTGGGCAAGAAATTTGGCCGCGAGCTGCGCTCCGGTACTTTCCAGCAGGGTGTGGAAGAGCTGGTGGAGTTTCAGGTGCAGAGCTACCTGCGCTATCAGGGGGATACCTTTTCCAGCAGCTTCGATCCCAATACCTATATCCTGATGACGCGCGCGCTGGATTACTTTGACCTGGCGCGGGAATACGAGGACGACCCGGTAAAAGCCTTTTCCAACGCGCGCTGTAAATTCCTGCTGGTATCGTTTACGTCCGACTGGCGCTTTGCCCCGGAGCGTTCGCGGGAAATTGCCGATGCGCTGATGCACGCCAATATTCCGGTGAGCTATGCGGAAGTGGAATCCCCCATGGGGCACGATGCCTTCCTGTTGCCCAACGAGCGTTACGAAAACCTGTTCGCCGCGTATATGAACAATGTCGCCCGCGAACACGGCGCTGCCAATGTAGGGGAGGTGTCGGCATGATGCGTAAGGACCTGGATATTATTCACAACTGGGTTGCCTCCAATACGCGGGTGCTGGACCTCGGCTGTGGTGATGGTGCCTTGCTGGAGCGGCTGGCGAAGGAAAAGCAGGTGAGCGGTTACGGCCTGGAAATCGATCCCGGCCAGATCCAGAAGTGTGTCGAGCGCGGGGTCAATGTGGTGGAGCAGAACCTCGACAACGGGCTGAAAAACTTTGCCGACCACAGTTTTGATACGGTGGTAATGACCCAGGCCCTGCAGACCCTGCGTTTTCCGCATCTGGTAGTGGAAGAAATGTTGCGCGTGGGTCGCGAGTGCATCATTACCTTCCCCAACTTCGGGCAGTGGAAGGCGCGCTGGCACCTGGCGGTATCCGGGCGTATGCCGGTTTCCGATTTATTACCATACGAATGGTACGACACGCCCAATATTCACTTTTGTACTTTCAAGGACTTCGAGGTGCTGTGCAGAGAGCACAGCTGGAAAATCCTGCACCGTCAGGTAGTCTCAGAGTCCCCTGTTTCCGGGGTGTTGAAGGATTTTTTACCGAATCTCTTTGGAGAGACGGCGATTTACCATCTGACTCGCTAATATAAAGGTCAGAAGGTTGTTTAACGCGCCGCCTCTGCGCGAGGAGGTTGCCGAAAGGATGATTGAGGAGAACGCCGTGAAACGTCTGTATGCTGCATTTTTTTCCATAGCCTTGTTGCTGTGGGCCGCTGCGGCCGCCGCCCAGGGCGCGAAGACCATTGAAAACCACCAGGATTTTGGCGATTACCGGGTAACCTACTCGGTATTTAACAGCGACTTTATCCCCCCGGATATTGCCCGCCAGTACAATCTGGTGCGCGCACGGGACCGCGCTTTCGTGAATATTTCCGTGAGCAAGAAGGGGGATCTCAAGGGCATGAGTGCAGGGATCTCCGGGAATGCGACCAACCTGATCCAGCAGTCTCGCCCGCTGGAGTTCAAAGAAATCCGCGAGCAGGATGCGGTCTATTACCTGGCACCGCTGCGCTTTGAACACGAAGAGAGTCTCACCTTCAATATCGACCTGGTCATGCCAGATGGCAGTTCGCAACAGCTCACCTTCCGTCGTCAGCTGCACAAGGACTGACAGACCGACAGAAACCTATTACAGCGGGCCGGTAGCCCGCTGTTTTCATTTCGGAAACTGAATTCTTCCCATGGATAAAATCGTTCTCGCCAGTGGCAACGCCGGCAAGCTCAAGGAATTCTCCCAGTTATTTGCCGGCTGGCAGATTGCGGTGTTGCCACAATCGGATTTTCTGCAGCAGGAAGCGGAAGAAACCGGTCTCAGTTTTATTGAAAACGCGCTGATCAAGGCGCGTCACGCCAGTCGCGCCAGCGGCCTGCCGGCACTGGCAGATGATTCCGGCCTGGCGGTGGATGCGCTTGGCGGTGCGCCTGGCATTTACTCCGCGCGCTATGCCGGCGCCGGTGCCAGCGACGCCGACAACAACCAAAAGCTGCTGGACGCGCTGCAAGCCGTACCCAGCGAGCAGCGTATTGCAAGCTTCCACTGCGCTCTGGCGTTTGTGCGCACCCCGGAAGATCCGGTGCCGCTGGTGTGCACCGCGCGCTGGCAGGGGCTGATACTGAATCACACCGCCGGCGACCAGGGGTTCGGCTACGATCCGCTGTTTTACGTTCCTTCGGAAAAACTCACCTCGGCACAGTTGCCGCGGGAAGTGAAAAACCGCCTCAGCCATCGCGCCCAGGCGGTGAAGAAGTTTGAAAAGCTGTGGCACGAGGAAATGGTGCTGCCGGAACAACGCCGGAATGCCGATGTGGGCAAGAAGCTGATCTGAGTTGATGCCATTGAATCCCGATTCCCCGCAACTGTCACTGCCGCCCCTCAGCCTGTATGTGCATATCCCGTGGTGTGTGCGCAAATGCCCCTATTGTGATTTCAATTCTCATGAAGTCTCCGCGGGCACAGGCGAGCATGTCGCCATCCGCCACTCTTTGGATAGCGAGCAGACCGATTCCCAGCTGCCGGAAGCAGATTATGTGGACCAGCTGGAGCGGGACCTGCGCAGCCAGCTGGGTTGGATTCAGGGGCGCAAGCTGGGATCCATCTTCTTTGGCGGCGGTACCCCGAGCCTGTTCTCGCCGCTGGCCATCGAGCGTATCCTGAACCTGGCAGAATCCCTGGTGGGCTTCGAGTCCGATATCGAAATCACCCTCGAGGCCAATCCGGGCACTTTTGAGCAGGCAAAGTTCGCCGGCTACCGCCGCGCCGGGGTCAACCGGTTGTCCATCGGTGTGCAGAGCTTTGATCCCCTGCAATTGCAGAATCTGGGTCGCATCCACAGCGGCCCCGAGGCGGAGACCGCGGCCACCCAGGCCCGTGCGGCGGGCTTCGACAATATCAACATCGACCTGATGCACGGCCTGCCCGGACAGGGCGAAATCGATGCCCTGCGGGATCTTGAGCGCGCGGTGGAATTGGGGGCGGAGCACATCTCCTGGTATCAGCTCACCATCGAGCCCAATACCGCGTTCTACTCCGCGCCGCCGGTTACGCCGGGCTCGGAGCAGATCGCGGCCATCCAGCGGGCCGGGCGGGCGTATCTGGCCGGGGAGGGCTATGGCCGCTACGAGGTATCCGCATACGCGCGCAGCGGTCTCGCCTCCCGCCACAACCTCAACTACTGGTCGTTTGCCGACTATATCGGCATCGGCGCCGGCGCCCACGGCAAGTTCACCCTGCCGGAGAGTGGCCGCATCATTCGCACCCAGCGCACACGCACCCCGCGGGATTACCTGGCGCTCGGCTGCCATGTGGGGGAGGGCGGCGTGCAATTCCCGCTGCCCAAGACCACCGATGTGACCGAGGCCGAGCGGCCGCTGGAGTTTTTGATGAATACCCTGCGGCTGGCGTCCGGCGTGCCGGCAGGGACCTTCCCTGCCTACACCGGGCTTCCGCTGTCGGTACTCGAGGGACAGTGGACGCGATTGCAGGCCATGGAGCTGGTGGAGCCCCTGGGGCCGAGTATCGCCACCAGCGAATTTGGCTATGACTATGTGGACGAGATCTTGCAGCGGTTCCTGCCCGAGGATTGAGCCTGCCCTTGAAAACGGTGCCACGGCCCTCATATAGGCCGAAATGCCAACTGTTGCAGCAATTTGCCAACGGCGGCGAGCCCATTTGCCTTGCGGGGCCTGCTGGCCGTACTTATCATGTCAGCCGGCAGGTCCGCGGGGCCTGAAGAAACAGAACCACAGGAAAGCACTATGAGCGCGAACATCGTCAACGTAACCGATGCAGAATTTGAAGCCGAAGTACTGAAGGCGGATGGCCCGGTACTGGTAGACTTCTGGGCACAATGGTGTGGCCCCTGCAAGATGATCGCCCCGGTACTGGAAGATCTGGCAGGCCACTACGGTGAGCAGCTGAAAATCGTCAAAGTGGACGTAGATGCCAACAAGGAAGCCGCCGCCAAGTACAACGTGCGCGGTATCCCCACCCTGTTGCTGTTCAAGGGCGGCAATGTGGAAGGCACCAAGGTAGGTGCGCTGTCCCGTGCACAGCTGACCGAGTTTATCGACAGCCAGATCTGATCTGGTCTGTGCGGGGCGCCTCCTGTCGACGGCAGGGCGCCCCGAGTCGTTTCTGGCCCCTGCAATGCTACAGGTACCCAGGCGGCTCATCGGTCCGGTAAATAGACCTTGCAGGATGCCGAACTACCGTTATACTGCCTAGTAATCAAAGTAACTGTTCAGTCCAGACCTGAGCCAAGTCGCCAACCCCGCTGTCGTCACAGCCTCTCCGGCGCAAACTCCTCAAGTTGAACGATCTTCCTTCTGGCACCTTCGCCAAGCCTAGTGTGCCGATGCGAGTGGTAACCTGTGTTCAGGTGGTCTTCAATTGAGTAGCGTGCGGAAAGCTAATCCGTCGACTAGTCGATACGGGTATTATCAAGATCGAACTTTCAACTCCCCCCTCAAAAAATTCCGGTGCGTCCGCGCCAACTGACAGAAGAAACCTTAATAAAGCAATTGGTATGAACCTTTCTGAATTAAAAACCAAACCCATTGAAGAGCTGATTGAAATTGCCAAAGGCATGGGGCTCGAAAACCTCGCCCGCTCGCGCAAGCAGGACATCATTTTCAATATCCTCAAGCGCCACGCCAAGAGCGGAGAAGACATCTACGGTGAGGGGGTGTTGGAAATTCTTCAGGACGGGTTTGGCTTCTTGCGGTCTGCCGACTCGTCCTACCTCGCAGGCCCCGATGATATCTACGTTTCTCCCAGTCAGATCCGCCGCTTCAACCTCCGCACCGGTGACTCCATTGCCGGCAAGATCCGTCCCCCCAAAGAAGGCGAACGCTACTTCGCACTGCTGAAAGTAAGCGATATCAACTTCGACAAGCCGGAAAACGCGCGCAACAAGATTCTTTTTGAAAACCTTACGCCGCTGTTCCCGAACGACCGCCTCACCCTCGAGTGCGGCAACGGATCTTCCGAAGACCTGATCGGCCGCATCATCGACCTGGTTGCACCCATCGGCAAAGGCCAGCGTGGCCTGATTGTTGCACCCCCTAAAGCGGGTAAAACGATCATGTTGCAGAACATGGCCCAGGCCATCACCCGCAACAATCCGGAGTGTCACCTGATCGTCCTGCTGATCGACGAGCGCCCGGAAGAAGTGACCGAAATGCAGCGCTCCGTGCGCGGCGAAGTGGTTGCCTCCACCTTTGACGAGCCGCCGGCCCGTCACGTACAGGTGGCCGAGATGGTGATCGAAAAGGCCAAGCGCCTGGTAGAACACAAGAAAGACGTGGTGATCCTGCTGGACTCCATCACTCGTCTGGCGCGCGCCTACAACACCACGGTACCCAGCTCCGGCAAGGTGCTGACCGGTGGTGTCGATGCGCATGCCCTGGAGCGCCCGAAGCGCTTCTTTGGTGCAGCCCGTAATATTGAAGAGGGCGGCAGCCTTTCCATCATCGCCACCGCGCTGGTGGACACCGGTTCGAAGATGGACGAAGTGATCTTCGAAGAGTTTAAAGGCACCGGTAACATGGAGCTGCAGCTGGATCGCAAGATCGCCGAGAAGCGCGTCTACCCGGCCATCAATGTGCGCCGCTCCGGTACCCGCCGCGAAGAGCTGCTGATGCCGGAAGGCGAACTGCAGCGCGTGTGGATTCTGCGCAAGCTTCTGCACGATATGGAAGATCTCGCCGCCACTGAATTCCTGATCGACAAGCTCAAGGACTTCAAATCCAACGACGAATTCTTCCTGTCCATGAAACGGAAATAATTCCGATACACAATAAAGGCCTGCGCAATGTGCAGGCCTTTTTTGCTTCTAATGGACAATTTTTGCAATGCGACGAATGAGGCGTGAAATTACGCCGAATTCAGTTGAAAAGGCCAAGCGTTAGGCATATAAAGGCTTTCATTGCGGTGTTGAACATACTTTCGACACCTACTGAATTGGTCTCGCCCGGCTGGGAAGTCGAGCGACTCTGGACCAATCTCAAATGGATAACTCGGTGGAGCTGGTTACCATTTGTGAATTGCTCGACAGCCCACTGACTCTAGTGAGACTTTTTTGTGAATATCTATATCGGAAATCTGGCCTACGGCGTAACCTCTGACGAACTGCACGAAGCTTTCGGTGCGTTCGGTGAAATCTCCCGGGCTACTGTAATCACTGACCGGGAAACTGGCCGTTCTAAAGGTTTTGGTTTCGTAGAAATGCCGAACGACGACGAAGCGCGTAAGGCAATCGAAGAAATGAATGATCAGCCGCTGTCTGGCCGTAACATCCGTGTTAACGAAGCCAAGCCGCGCGAAGACCGTCCGCGTCGTCCCCGCTTCTAAGACACGTTTTATCGTCTAGAAGTCCGGCAGCCCGCAGCGCCCGCTGCGGGTTGTTCAAAACCCCCTCCTAATTCTGCACTGCCGTACCCATGGCAAGGCGCAAATTCCCCATTGTGTCCCGACTGTTTTACACTGGCCGCTGAACTTCTCGTCGACCGGTAAAACATGAAATACAAAGACCTGCGCGACTTCATCCGACTCCTGGAAAAGCGCGGCCTCCTCAAACGTATCAAACACCCCGTCAGCCCCTACCTGGAAATGACAGAAATCGCCGACCGCGTACTGCGCGCCGGTGGCCCCGCCCTGTTATTTGAAAACCCCACTGGCTACGACACCCCGGTACTCGCCAACCTGTTCGGCACCCCCGAGCGTGTCGCACTGGGCATGGGGCGAGAATCCGTAAGTGAGCTGCGGGAAGTGGGCGAACTGCTCGCCTTCCTTAAAGAACCGCAGCCGCCGGAAGGACTCCGCGACGCCTGGGAAAAACTGCCCGTATTCAAGCAGGTCATGAACATGGGCCCCAAGGTTGTCAGCAAGGCCGACTGCCAGCAGTTTGAAATCAACACCGGTGATATCGATCTCACCAAGCTGCCGATCCAAACCTGCTGGCCGGGGGACGCCGCGCCACTGGTCACCTGGCCGCTGGTGATCACCCGCGGACCGGAAAAGAAACGCCAGAATCTCGGCATCTATCGCATGCAGCTGATTGGCAAGGATCGCCTGATTATGCGCTGGCTTTCCCACCGCGGCGGCGCACTGGATTTCCGTGAGTGGCAGCAGAAATTCCCCGGTGAGCCCTTTCCCGTCGCAGTGGCCCTGGGGGCCGACCCCGCCACCATCCTCGGCGCCGTCACCCCGGTGCCGGACACGCTCTCTGAATACGGCTTTGCCGGCTTACTGCGCGGCGCCAAGACCGAGGTAGCGGAAGCGAGGCTCAGCAACCTGCAGGTGCCGGCCAGCGCCGAGTATGTGCTCGAAGGCTACATTTATCCCGATGACATGGCCGACGAAGGCCCCTACGGCGACCACACCGGCTACTACAACGAGGTCGACAGCTTCCCGGTATTCACCGTGGAGAAAATCACCCACCGCAAAGACCCCATTTACCACAGCACCTACACCGGCCGCCCACCGGATGAACCCGCGGTACTGGGGGAAGCCCTGAACGAAGTATTCGTGCCGATATTGCGCAAGCAGTTCCCGGAGATCGTCGACTTCTACCTGCCCCCGGAAGGCTGCTCCTACCGCCTCGCGGTGGTCACCATGAAGAAACAATACGCCGGCCACGCCAAACGCGTGATGATGGGCGTCTGGTCCTTCCTGCGCCAGTTTATGTACACCAAGTTCGTTATCGTCACCGATGATGATGTGAACGCCCGCGACTGGAAGGACGTGATCTGGGCCATGACCACCAGAATGGACCCCGCGCGGGATACGGTGATGGTGGAAAACACCCCAATTGACTACCTCGACTTCGCCTCCCCGGTCTCCGGCCTTGGATCAAAAATCGGATTTGATGCAACCAACAAATGGGAAGGGGAGACAACGCGCGAATGGGGGCGGCCAATCGTAAAAGATCCGGATGTCACCAAGAAAGTTGACGAAATCTGGAGCAAGCTAGGACTTTAAACAGAAAATGCCAAGGAGGGCATATGAACATAATAAAAACCTTCAGGCCCGGAGATGACGGGACCAAAAGGTATTCAGATAAATACGGGCAGCAACTCTGCGCTGTCCGCTACCGCCGGTCACGATGTAAAAAGACCGTCTACACCACCGTAGAAATCATCGTTGCCGAACGCGAAGCTTACCCGCGCTCGCAAGCACACCGCGCAGCTAACACGAAACTCACTGAATGGGTCGCCCTGAAAATTGCCTTTGATGAGCTAGAGCTACGCAATGAAGCAAAACGAATCGGCGGGCGATGGAGCAAGCTAGCCAAAGCCTGGGTGGTAAAGAGAAAGCTCGCAGAAGGCGCAGAATTACACCATCGAATAGTAGAAGGGCTTATCGATAAGTGCCTAGATGTAGACATGTAGAATGCTTCCAGATATAGGCATAATGCCTAAATATGGAAAAATATTGCCAGATCTAGGCATTATGCCTAGATCTGGAGCTTTTGAATAAAACTGTTAGGCTAAGGAGAGCTGATCCATGAAAATTATTTGGATTGTTTTTTTCATATTTTTTCCGGTCTTGGCTAGTGCCAATTCAGAATCTGAAGTAGAAAAATTTATGGAAAGGTTTTACCACCAGTTTAATAGCTCATCTGATCCAGGTAGCTTAAAGGGATTTTTCGCGAAATCTCCAGTTTTCCAACTGGGTGAACAACCGGCTATTTCTAGCGATGAGAATTTTGCACCAAGAATGATAGAAATACTGCGCGAAAGTATGGGAGTTGCCGATTTCCCGTATACCGGATTTAGTACAGATATTTCAAATATTTCTGATGATGGCTCCGCAGCGCTAGCAGTCGTGTTCAAAAGAGCTAAATCAAAGAACAAGTATCAAAAAGCACTATGCAGTATATTTTCTCTGGCAAAACTAAAAGAAGGCTGGAAAATTGTAGGGTGGTCAATGTACGGAACTACCCACGAGAGTCGGTGCACGTGGGCGTAGCCTAACAAAGCGCAGCAATGGGACGGCTTACTTTATGCACGTCTTGCGCAAGTCGCTGCGCTCCCATTCTCGCGCAAAACGCGCATAAAGTAAGCCGCCCCTGTGCGCGGCGTTATGCGTTGAAAGCGCATGAGGAAGAATAATGAGAAAAATTTTAGTCCTTTTTGCAATTATTTCTGTCTCGGTCACCGCCGTAGCCAGTGAATCAAGCGCTATTGGGTTCAAAACAGTGTCAGAGGCTTTGAATAGTCTTAGGCAAGATCCCCAAGCTTCTGAGTCAACACAAAATGGCTGGGCTATTTTCGCAACCAAAAAAAATGGCAATTATGTTCTTTGGTCATTTTCACCACCGGAGCATGAGGCGTATCCAGCGGCAGTTAAGCGCACCGTTTTAGAAAGAGAAGGCTCAATTTCTATAGATATTAAGGCGCTATGCCAAGCTGAGAAAGTGGCTTGCGATAACCTCATAGAAGAGTTTAAGCAACTTAATGAGCGTATTGCCCAGCAAATGCAGGGCGGCGGCGCATAACAAAGCAATGCAGCCGACGCCTTACTTTGTGCACTTTTTGCACGGTCGCTGCGCTCCCATTTTCGTGCAAAAAGCACATAAAGTAAGCCGCGTCTGATTGCGGCGTTAGCATTCAGAGTTACCCATGAAGAAAATTTGGAACTGGTTCTTGTATCTTTTTCTCTTGGCGGGATTCCCCTTATTGATTTGGGCTGGACTTTATTCTGCCAAAGATACATACATATTTTGGAAGTACGGCATAGAAAAAAATTCTGAAATTATTGCGCTTGATCATACAAGTCGAAGTGGTAGAAGTGGTACAACCTATTACTATGAGCTTCAAATAGATGAGAATAGATTAATTGAGGGGTTTAGTTATAGTCTTCCCGTAGGTAAGTCTGTGCCAGTCTTAACTCTACCTGAAAATCCAGAAAAAATTAGCCTAGGCAAGCAAGATAGCTCACTTTTTGAAATATTTTCCTACTCAATTGGCGGCCAATTTAGGGCTCTACTGGTTTTGGGAACATATTTATTTATGGCTATTTATGGGCCATCTACGCTTGTTACGATCTTGAGGGACCGAAACAAGTTCATCAACCAATAAAATGCTAACAAACAGCGGCAGAGCGACAGCCAACGCTACGCACCTTTCGTGTTACTCGCTGGCGCTCAAACATTAACACAAAAGGCGCTCCGCGCTGGCTGCGCCTGCGCTGGGCGTTAGGGCTCCAAAGCTATGAATATCGTGCCCGTCTTTGAAAGCGATTGGGAGTCGTTAAAAAATATTCGACTAGAGTCACTTCTTGATTCTCCTGATGCATTTGGTCTTACCTATCAGGAAGCAAGAGAGATTTCTGACGATAAATGGAAGTCAATCGCTTCGGAAGGAAATGGGTTAAAATTTTTACTTGCTCGTTGTAATGGAGAGTGTGTCGGATTAGTCGGTGGTGTTTACACTCATGGACAATACGAACTAGTTTCCATGTGGGTAAAGCCGGAGAAAAGAAATGGCGGTATTGGCGTAGGCCTAGCAAAAGAGTTGCTGAGCCATGCCAAATCGCAAGGCTTTTCTTCTGTGGTTTTGAATGTATCTGTAAAAAACAAAGCAGCATATAGCCTGTATTCAAAGATCGGATTCAGAGCTTTAGAGGAGGGGCGTGGTAGTTCAGGGGGAGAGCTAAAGAAAATGGTTTGGCACTCCGCCTCCGAGCCCTAACAATGCAATGCAGCCGACGTCTTACTTTGTGCGCTTTTTGCACGGTCGCTGTGCTCCCATTTTCGTGCAAAAAGCACACAAAGCAAGCCGCGTCTGATTGCGGCGTTAGGCAACATAGTGATGAAAGTGCTCGCATCAATAATTGGCATACTTATCCCTTCTGTTGGGGTCAGCTGTATAGCTGATCCAAGTTCGAGAATCGCTATGAACCCTGAAAAATACCTTGAGCAGTACGAGGTTGTATTTTTCGGAGTCATCACAAGTAACGAAAACGTAAGTAATGACCACCAAATCGTAACTTTTGATGTAGAAAAAATGTTCAAAGGTGAGTCAAACGATTATTACATCGTGGATAACAAGCTTAGTGGCACATGTTCAGGGTACTTTGATAATGCTGGAACCAAGTATTATGTATTTGCTAATAAAACAGAAATACCCAACCAAGTAAGGTTGTCACACTTCTCGTCATTCGTATCGGAATCAATGGCAGAGGAGTTCCGGATGGTTCTAGAGTAGCCCCATGCCTAACAAGGCGCTGCAGGAGGGGCGGCTTACTTTGTGCACTTTATTACGCGGTCGCTTCGCTCCCATTTTCGCGCAATCAAGCGCCCAAAGTAAGCTGCCCCTGAGCGCGGCGTTATGTGGTCGGAGCGATATGACTAGGGAAGAAGGTATAAACGCGTTGGGCAGTATCGTCGATGCAGCAATATCGAATGCAGCAACTAGGAACAAGCTGCACGCTGAGTTAGCTGCCCTGAGAGCCGTGCGAGGTCCGCTTCCCGCGAAAGGCATTTTGGCCGAAGTTCAGAAACACGGTGACCAAGAGATTTCCGATGAAGTCGGATCTTTAATCAAAGATGTCTATTTCTACTTTGCTTAAACATTGGAAGTCACATAACCAGTACAGGTAAGGGACGCTCCTTTCGTCGCGCCCCTGCTGTTGGCGTTATGCATAGGTAAATCATGAGCACCTTCATAATTATCTGTGGTTCAGTTCTGGTGATAGTCATTTGGGCTCTCATCGATCACATTCGGATGAAAAAGATCGCCACGAAAAGAGGTGATCCTAATATCTGCGAGTACGCCAGGTCTTTCGACTACAGAAGTGTGGACACTAAAATAATCCGTGAAGTATGGAATGAAGTGCAGCTCAATTTAGGTAAATTCAACGGGAAGCCCTTTCCCGTTAAAGCCGAAGATATGTTTGAAGAAACATATAAAATGCACCCCGATGATCTCGATGAAATTTATTGGTCGGTAGCAGATCGGCTGTGTATAGACACTGGGCAGCCTGAAAGTAATCCGTACTTTAATCAGATTACAAGCGTCAAAGATCTAGTCCTTTTTTTGCACAACCAACCGAGAGTCAGCAATGCATAACAATGCGCTGCAGACCGACGGCCAACTTTGTGCACTTTATGCGCGGTCGCTTCGCTCCGATTATCGCGCATAAAGCGCCCAAAATTGTCCGCGGCTGAGTGCGGCGTTCAGGTAATGATGAAAATTGAATATAAAGTAAATGAAGCGGTTTCGGTTGAACAGTTCCGAAGCTTGCTGGATCGCTCTACTTTGGCAGAGCGCAGGCCGGTAGATGATGCTGCTTGCCTTGGAGGTATGTTAAAGCATAGTAGCCTGACTGTGAGTGCCTGGCGTGCAGATACTCTGGTAGGTATCGCGAGAAGCGTTACCGACTTTAATTATGCATGTTATCTATCTGACCTGGCGGTAGACGGCAATTTTCAAAAAAATGGCATTGGCCGTAAATTGCTGTGGATGACACAGGAGCAGCTCGGGCCGCAATGCAAGTTGATCCTGATCGCCGCGCCCGCGGCGAATTCATATTATGAGCATCTGGGTTTCGAGAATAACCCGCGTTGCTGGGTGCTTGATCGCGATGTGTGTATCGCTGAGTAAATTGAGTGAAGCGACTGTTCAGTACCCGGTTCCCGTGGATTATGCGGATGGCAACCTATACTTGGTGGCTTACGATCAATGGTAACTGAGAGGGTGGATCAATGGAGGGATTACTAGGTTTACTGATACTGATCGCGGATATCTACGCGATCGTCAAGATATTGCAGAGTTCGGCCAGCGGTCTCAAGAAACTGGTGTGGGTGTTGATAGTGCTGATCCTCCCGGTTATCGGCCTGATCGCCTGGTTCCTGATGGGGCCCGGTGGACGCTCCGGATGAGTATTCGCAAGCCGGTTTTGGAGGGTTTCCTTGCACGCTGACAATATTTTCGCAGCGCTGCCCGAAGCACTGGATGGCGAGGTATTTGAAGATATTGTCAGTGCCGATCGCGTTCGCATCGAGCGCATTGTTTCCCGCGGGCAAGTGACGCCGGCGTCAGAGTGGTACGATCAGCAGGAGAGCGAATGGGTGATCCTGCTGAAAGGGGCGGCGCGTATCATGCTGGAAACTCCTGCTGCCGGGGGTAACGCACGTGGCACACGGGAGGTGGGGCTGGCGCCGGGAGACTATCTGAATATTCCCGCCCACTGCCGTCACCGGGTGAGCTGGACTGACCCGCAGCAGCAGACTGTGTGGTTGGCGGTGTTTTACCGCTGACAACCTGATCTGGTTCCAGTCTCGAAAGTAGTTAAGGCGTTGATTCAACCTTTTTTGCTGTTGGCACGATCAGGATGCTTTAGTACTTAGCATACTGGAATTCTGCCCCGGCAGCGGCAATTGCGGCAGGTCGGAAACCGCCTGTAACAACCCCTGCTCATACAGGCGCGCTGCCTGGTCTTTTTCTCCCAGGGCGAACAGCAGGCGCGCCAGCTCGGCGGAGGTGACCGGGTCTGAGCGCAGCAGCAGGCTTTTTTCAAAATACTGCCGGGCCTTGCCCCAGATTTCATTGCGCAGGCACAGCCGCCCCAGGCAGGTGAGCAGGTCGGCGTTTTCCCCGTATTCTTTCTGCCAGCCATCCGCAACGGAGAGCTGTTGATTGGCGTCGGCGCCGGTGAGGTGTCCGTACAGGCGCACGGTATCGCCGCGCCATTCCCGGTTCAAAATCCAGCGCAGATGTTTTTCCGCTTCCACGTCATCACCGACCTTGTGCAGGGTCTCGCCGTAGAGATTGCGCAGCTCGATATTGCGTTGCCAGCGGCCATTCAAGCTCTGCCAGATCTCGCGGAGTTTTTCCCGGTCTTTGCGGTTGGCGGCGTCGCGCAGCAGATTCTGGTACACCTCGAGCTCCAGTTGCTGCAGCTGGGATTCCGGCATGGTGCCGTGCTTTTCCAGGCGCGGGAGCAATTCGCGGAGACCGTTCCACTCGCCGATGTGGTAGTAGGCCTGGCGCAACAGCTGCAGCAATGCGGGGTGATTGGGCTCTTCCTGCATGGCACGCTGCAGGCTCGCGATGCATTGCTCGTAGTGTTTGTCGAGCAATTGCATGCGCGCCTGGCTGATGGCGACGGCGAGCTGGGTATCGTCGCCGGTGGCCTCGGCCTTGGCGAGCAGCTCGTTGGCTTCATCCCGGTAGCCGAGTTCGAACGCGCTGCGGGCGGCGGCCAGGTAGTTGATGATGGGGGCATCGGAGCGGGCCGCGCTTTTCAGCAGCAGGCGGCGCGCGCGGGCCCAGTTGCCTTCCATATACTCGACCAGCCCGTTGGTAAGACGGCGGCGGGCCATGCGGCTGCGACCAAAGCGAATGCGGCTCACGCTGCCCTCGATGGCGCGTGCAAGGCTGCGCAGTAGCCAGATCAGCAGGAACAGGATGAGCAGGCCCAGTACCAGTCCGCCAATGGCGACCCACAGGTTCATCTCGATCCGCTTGCCGCTATCGCCGCCCACCATCAGCAACAGGTAGCCGGGATAGGAGCGCATGGCCTCGGCGAGCAGGGCGCCGCCGAGCAGGAGTACCAGGGTGAAGAAGAGGAAGCGTTTCACTGGAAGCTGCCTCCGTTACCGCTGTCGTCCGACTGACCCGCGGAGACCTTGTGCATGCGATCGATATAGCTGCGCAGGGCGCTCTGCGAGGCGCTCAGGTTGGGCAGGTCGGTTTTCACCTTCTCCTGGCTCAACTCTTCCAGCTCGCGCAGGATTACCTGGCGCTGGGGGTTCTCCACGCCGTAATCCAGCAGCAGTTGGCGCGCGTGGTTGAGGGATTCCTTGTACACGGTGTCGTCCGCGCGCAGCACGGCCAGTTCGGCCTGTTCCATGTTCAGGCGCAGGCTCTGGCGGAAGCGGGTTTCGCTTTGCGGCGACAGCAGTACCGGGTCTACCTCGCCGTCGCGGATACGCACAGAGCCCTTGAGGAAGTCGACGAAGTTGTCCCAGCTGGAGCGGAAATGTGCTTCGCCCACATCGGCGTTATCCGACTGGGCTTTGGCGCTGGCGGCATCCCGTTTGGCGAGATCGAACTGGGGCTGGATATTCAGTTTGACCATCTGCTCTTCCAGTGCGCGCAGGCGCAGGTAGAGTCCCTCGCGATCCACATTTTCCACCAGCTTGAGTTCGGTGATGTCCCGCGCCAACTGTTGGCGTACGCCAAACAGGTCCGGCAGGTCGACCTGGCGCATGATGGTGTCCACTTCCTGCAGCAGGCCGAGGGCGGCGCGGCTGTCCTGTTCCAGCATCAGGCGCTGGTTGGCGAGGCGCAGCAGATAGTCCGCTTCTGCCAGTTGCCAGTCTTCCCGGCTGGCGTTGCCGAGCTGGCTCAGGCGGTTGCCCTGGGCGGTGACATTGCGCTGCAAGCCTGCCAGCTGTTGCTGCAGCTGCTCGATGGTCTCGCCCTGTTGCGTCAGCTGCTGGTTCTGCTGGGACAGTTGCTGGCGCAGTGCGCGGATCAATTGTGCGCTCTGGTCTTGCGGCGGCATCGGAGAGGTGGCGGCCGGTGTGTTGGGAGATGATGTATCCGGTGATGGGCGGGACTCCTCCGGCTGCAATATCGGCTGTTCGGGCGTCGGGGGTTGTTGTGCGCTCGCAGTGGAATCCGACGGTAATTCGTCGCTGCTGGAATTGCCCTGGTTTGTATCTACCTGATAGTCCGGCGTGGTCGCACCATGGTTGTCGCTGCCGCTTTGCTGCGGCGAATTCGCGGTATCGGTGGTGCTGCTGCCGGCAGAGAAGTGTTTACCGATTACCGGCAGTGTCTGCAGATGTTGCCCGACCTGCTGACGCACACCGGGCAGCAGGTACCAGGCCGCGACTGCTGCGGCGATCAGCGCCAGTAGCAGTAACCAGAACCAGGTCCAGCCGCGCCCTTTTTTCGCGGTGCCTGCCTTGGGGGGCTTTTTACCTGCACCTGCGGCGGATTTGCTGGTCGCCTTGTCGCCGCTTTTACCGGACGTTTCTGCCGCTTTGGCGAAATTGCTCTTGGGTTCGGCTTTGCGGGTCACCATCGGCACATCTTTTTCATCGGCCTTTTTGTCGCCGTTGTTATCCGGGGTGGAGGGCGGCGGGGCTTTTTTATCGCTCATGGACTCGCTTGCTCAGAATGGATACTGGGATGCTAATGGCACCGGCTTTCTTCCGCGGCCAGACCGGTCGTGCGACGGGCTGGCGGACACTGCCGCGTCTGCCGAAAGAAATTTTGTCGCCAAATTATAGCGACTGAAGCGGTTCTTTATACGGAGTCTGGCGCGGAAATGAAATTTTTTACCGACTCTGGCGTGTAATCAGGAATCGTCGGCGGCCAGAGCGTCTTTCAGTGCGGCCAGCATCGCGCTGTCGCCGGCATTGTGCGCGGCGAGAACCCGGGTAAAGCCGAGTTCGCGCGCTCGCCCGGCAACCCGTGGGCTCGGGCAGATGAGGTGGCACTGGCGCAGGGCGCTGCGGCCGCTCGCATCGAGTGCACGATGCAGATTGTCGAGGGTTTCGCCGCTGTGCACGGTGATTGCGTCGGGAATATGCCCGTAGGCGCGCAATTGCTCGGTGGCTTCCGCGGGCAGTGCGCGCTGGTAGAGCTCGCAGTAATCGAGGCGCGCACCGCGCTCGACCAGGGTGTCGCCAATCAGGGTGCGGCCGCCCTGGCCGCGGAAAATGATCACCCGCTCACCTTGCGGATGCTGCAGCGGCGACAGCGCCAGCAGTGCCTCCGAATCCATGGTGCTGGGGATTCCGTCACCGGCGTCACCGGTATTGCCGATTTCGGGTTCCGCACCCCGGGCGCGGATGGCGCGCGCGGTCGCGGCGCCAATGGCGTAGTAGCGCGGCCCCTGGGGCAGCTGCGGCCAATAGGTCTCCAGCCAGTCAAAGCCGTGTTGCACCGCGTTCTGCGAGACGAAGATGGCGTGTTCAAACTGGTCGAAATCCATCACCAGGTTTTTGATGGCCTGAATCGCTTCATTTTCTTCCACCGGTACGATATCCAGCAGCGGAATACAGTCGGTGAGCGCGCCGGCTGTGTGCAGCAGATCGCGCCAGCCGCCGCTCTGGTGAGCGGGGCGGGTGATCAGGATACGTCGTCCGGCGAGTGCCTCGGTGGCGCTGTTCATGGCTGCGGGTGAGGAATCAGATGGCCGCGAGAATCTTGTCGGCGCCGGCATCGAGCAGTTGCTCGGCCAGGCGGGTGCCGAGGGTTTCGGCTTCCGACACGTGTCCGCGAATTTCACTGTTGAGCATGGTGGTGCCGTCGGGGCTGCCTACCAGGCCGCGCATATACAGCTGCTTCTTGTCCTCGCCCTCGAAAATCGCGTAGCAGCCGATGGGTACCTGACAGCTGCCGTTGAGGCGGCGCACCATGGCGCGCTCGGCGACCAGATGGTGGCTGGTATCGGTGTGGTGCAGGGGTGCGAGCAGTGCCTCGAGTGCAGGGTCGCGACGGGATTCGATGCCCACGGCACCCTGCCCGCCAGCGGGCAGCAGTACTTCGGGTTCGATAAATGCGGCGATGCGCTCACGCATTTCCAGGCGCAGCAGGCCGGCGGCGGCGAGGATGATGGCGTCGTAGTCGCCGGCGTCCAGCTTTGCCAGACGGGTGTTGACGTTGCCGCGCAGGAATTTCACTTCCAGATCCGGGCGCAGGGCCAGCACCTGGCACTGGCGGCGCAGGCTGGAGGTGCCGACCACCGCACCTTGCGGCAGCTCTTCGAGGGAGCGGTAGTGATTGCTCACAAAGGCGTCGCGCGGGTCTTCGCGCTCGCAGATTACCGGCAGGTGCAGTCCTTCGGGAAACTCCATCGGCACGTCTTTCATAGAGTGCACCGCGATGTCGGCGCGCCCCTCGAGCATGGCTTTTTCCAGTTCTTTGACGAACAGACCCTTGCCGCCCACTTTGCTAAGCGGGATATCCAGCAGCTGGTCGCCGCGGCTGGTGAGTGGCAACAGTTCAACGGTGAGGTCCGGGTGGTGGAGCTCCAGCTGTTGCTTGACGTAGTTGGCCTGCCACAGGGCGAGGGCACTCTCGCGGGTAGCGATTCGGATGGTGGTGATAGTGTTTTCGGTCATGCGCGCAACGGGATCGATGGAAATTTGCGCGCAAGTCTATCAGTTTGGGGCGCTGATTGGAGGAGCTAGCTTTCGCCCTGCTGGCGCAACCAGTCCTCAAGAAAGATCCGCGCGGCAATGGAATCCACCGGCTGGTTGGCGTAGTCGCCGCGGTGGCCCCGCTCGCGCGCCTCGTCTTTTGCCGCGCGGGTGCTCAGGCGCTCATCGGCGTAGGCCACGGGCAGACCCAGGCGGCCGTGCAGGCGCTGGCCGAACTTGCGCGCACGGGCGCCGAACTCGCTCTCGCTGCCGTCCATATTCAGCGGCAGACCTACCAGCAACACCTGCGGGCGCCATTCGTTGACGACCTTCTGCACCTGATCCCAGTCGGGCTTGCCGTCTTTGGCGGGCAGTGGATCCAGTTCGCGGGCACTGCCGGTGAGGCTCTGGCCGTAGGCAAGGCCGATTGAGCGGGTGCCGAAATCGAAGGCGAGGGCGGTTACAGGTTTGCTCATGCTTGCTGCTCAGGCGTGACCGGACTGGGTGCCTATCCCGCTCAGGTCGATACCGTGGCGAGAGGCGGCGGTGTGCCAGCGTTTGTCCCATGGGGTGGCGAACAGGATTTCCGGCTCCGCGGGCAGGGTCAGCCAGGCGTTCTCGGCGATCTCCTGCTCCAGTTGCCCGGGTCCCCAGCCGGCATAACCCAGTGCCAGCAGTACGTCATCCGGACCGCGTCCACAGGCAAGGGATTCGATAATGTCTTTGGAGGCGGTCAGACTGATGTCGTCGGAGACCTCCACGGTGGAGGCGAACTGCATGCCGCGCCCGTGCAGTACAAAACCCTGCTCCTGAGCCACTGGGCCGCCCACCAGTACCGGCTCGTCGCCGCGCAGGCTGGTGTCATCCAGGGATAACTGTGAGAACACCTCTTTCCAGGTCACCTTGCTAGGGGAATTGATCACGATCCCCATGGTGCCCTCCTTGCCGTGTTCACAGACGAAGGCCACCGCCTGATGGAAGCGCGGGTCTTCCATGCCGGGCATGGCGATCAGGAACTGGCCCCGCAGGCTGTTGTGGGTGAGGTCACTATCGATACTGGATGGCTGCATGGGACACGTGAGGTTGGCGCATGAACGTTAAGTTTAGTGCGGTTGAGCGAGAGACGCGCTCAACCGCGGCTTGGGGCTTTACCGGCGGCGGTGGAAAACCCGGTCATTTCAAATCGCCAGGTGCGAATGATTTCCAGGCGATCGGCCTCTTTGCGAATTTCTGGCGGGAAGGGAGCAAAGGGTGCCGCCAGGCGTACGATCTGCTGGGCGGCGTCATCGAGCACGCGCTCGCCGGAGGACTCCAGGATGACCACCTCTTCCACTGCACCGCTCGGCAGCAATCGCACCATCATTCGCAGGTCGCCGGTGATCTGGCGGGCCAGGGCCTCTTCGGGGAAATTGTCGTTGCCGATCGCTTCCACTTTCTGTCGCCAGTCGTGCAGGTAGGCTGCATCAGGCGCGGCTTTGGTGGCCACCGACGTAAGGCGGCGTACCCGCGGGCGCTGCGCGATAGTCTGGCGAATTTTGTCCAGGCGTGCTTGCAGGCTGGCAATTTCCGGGTTGCTGGGGGGCAGGTCCGTGGGTGCATCGCCGCGTTTTTCTTCCGAGCGCTTGTCTTCCGCAGGTAGCTCCGGTGCCTGTTGCGGGCTGTCACCAATGGTGGTGACCAGCTGGCGCAACTGATCGGCGGGGCGCGCTGCCTGTTGCTGGGGCAGTGGATTGACCTGGCGGATGCTGGTATCGGCGATTTCCGCGCGGCGATCGGTGGAGAGTTCCTTGGGAGTCTCCGCGGTGCCACTGGCCTGCTGATTGTGTTGCGCCAGGTAGTCGGCGTCGTCCGGCGCGTCAACGGAGCGATGCTGGGCGAGGGTGACTTCCAGAGTAGGTGGCGCTTCCTTGGCTTCGGGCGCGGTAAACGCCACACCAAAGATCAACAGGGCGTGCAGCGCGCAGGCCAGGAACAGGGCAAACGTAAATCGATCCCCCTGGGACGGTGGTGTCGCCTGGGGCTGATCCAGTGTGGCGCGCGTGGCGCTGGGTTGGCTGGCTGCTGCGGTCATTTTGGTTATTGCTTTTACTACTGCCGTGAAACTGCCGGCACCCGGCAGAGCGACTTGATTCGCTCAATTCGGGCTCCGGCAGGAGTCGGACAGTTTACCCTTTTTGCGCCATTCGGTCTGTGATCGCGCGCATCAATAGTCCGCCGATATCGGTGCCGTAGGCGTCGTCGATTTCTCGTACACAGGTGGGACTGGTGACATTGACCTCAGTGAGGTAGTCGCCGATCACGTCCAGGCCGACAAACAACAGGCCTTTTTCCTTGAGGGTTGGCGCAACCTTGCGTGCAATCCACAGGTCGCGTTCCGAAAGCGGGCGCGCTTCGCCGCGGCCGCCGGCGGCGAGGTTGCCGCGGGTTTCCCCGGCCTGGGGGATGCGCGCGAGACAGTAGGGCACCGGCTCGCCATCCACCATCAGAATGCGTTTATCACCGTCTTTGATTTCCGGAATATAACGCTGCCCCATGATCTGGCGCTTGCCGTTATCGGTGAGGGTTTCCAGGATTGCGCCCATGTTGCTGCCGTCGGGTTTGACGTGAAAGATCCCGGTGCCGCCCATACCGTCGAGCGGTTTGAAAATCACATCCCTGTGTTGTGCGTGAAAGGCGCGCAACTGTGCGATATCGCGGCTGACAATCAGCGGTGGGCAGCAGCCGTCAAAATGGGTGGCGAAGATTTTTTCATTGCAGTCGCGCAGGGACTGGGGCTTGTTGGCCACCAGGGTGCCGGCGCGCTCGGCCGCCTCGAGTATGTAGGTGGAATAGATGTACTCGTTGTCGAAAGGCGGGTCCACGCGCATCAGCAGGACATCGAGATCACCCAGGTGCACAGGCTTGCGCTCGCCGAGCTTGAACCAGTTTTTCGGGTCCTCGAAAACCTCCAGCGGGGAGCCGTTACCCATGGGTTTGCCGCCATCCAGGTAAAGGTCTGACTGCAGGAAGTACTGCAGCTTGAACCCTGCGCGCTGGGCGGCGAGCAAAAGGGCGAGGGTCGTGTCTTTCTTGTAATTGATGTTGGCGATGGGGTCCATGACCACGCCGAGCGTGTGGCTCATACCGGTATCCGTCTTTCTGAAGGTGATCTGGGCGGGGTGCCGGCCGCGACAGCCGATGTGCACTTTCGGCACGGGCTGGGGTCGCGATCCGCAATCCGGGTAAGGTAAGAGTAGTGGGCGCGCCGTGCAAGCCGCACAATCCTGTGAGCCGTGCACAGAAATGCGGCATTGCTCACAAACTGACCATGACTCGCTCGCGGGGTTCGCCGTCGCTAGATTCACTCTGGTATCTGTGATAAAAGTTTCATCCTGATCTGCGCCCGCTGGCCGGCGGCCAATGACTGCGACGATCGGACCCCGTAATGAGGTTGCACGAAGGGCGTCGCATCGGTTTCCACAACCGGCGCCTGAAAAATAAGTAAAGGGGATTCAGGAACACTATGGAACTCAACTGGGAAAGTCTCACCGTGATGGTGATTGACGACAGTAAAACCATTCGTCGCACCGCGGAAACGCTGCTGCAAAAAGCGGGTTGTGCGGTTGTGACTGCTACCGATGGTTTCGATGCGCTGGCGAAAATCGCCGATTCGCGCCCGGATATCATCTTTGTGGATATCATGATGCCCCGCCTGGATGGATATCAGACCTGTGCGCTGATCAAGAACAACAGCGAATTCCGCAGCACGCCGGTGGTGATGCTGTCTAGTAAGGACGGCCTGTTCGACAAGGCCAAGGGTCGCGTTGTGGGCTGCGATCAGTACCTCACCAAGCCGTTCAGCAAGAGCGAACTGTTGGGCGCAATTTCCGCACACGCCAAGCCGCATCACGCCGCCTGAGAACCGCTTCACTCTCAGAGCGTGAAATATTCGGCATAAATGGCGTAGACTATGGCGACTTGCTGCTCTTCAGTCGTCCGATACGTTCGGAAATGCATGAGATTCACGAAAGTCAGCAATAAATAACAAAGCGTGTGGCGGTCCAGCCTCTGTTGGGCGGCCGGTACCAACAACAATCCGCCCGATGGAGAGTAATGATCGGCGCGGAATCACTATCTCGGGGGAAAAATGGCCAAGGTGCTTATCGTCGATGATTCGCCGACCGAAACTCACAAGCTGACCACTATTCTGGAAAAGAATGGTCACGCGGTACTGACAGCCACCAATGGTGAAAACGGTGTTGACGTCGCCCGCGAACAGCGTCCCGACGTGATCCTGATGGATATCGTCATGCCGGGCCTGAACGGTTTCCAGGCGACCCGCCAGCTCAGCAAGGGCGACCAGACCAGTGGTATTCCCATTGTCATCGTGACTACCAAGGATCAGGACACCGACCGCGTGTGGGGTATGCGCCAGGGCGCTCGTGCCTATCTGACCAAGCCGGTAGACGAAGGCAAGCTGCTGGGCACGATCGAGGAGGTGTTGGCCTGAGGCCAGCGTTGAGTCTCCGTGCAACCAACTCTTACCCCTTATCTCGCGCTGGTTGATATCGCCAATCGCGCAAAGGCGCAGGCGCAGGGGCTGCCTGCCCGCCAGGAAGTAAAACCCTACTGGACGGGCATCGGATTTTCTCTGCTGGGACAGCGGTTTGTGTCCGCCATGGAAGACGTGGTGGAACTGCTGGAGGTGCCCCAGTACACCTTCGTTCCCGGGGTTCAGCCCTGGGTGCGCGGCGTGGCCAATGTGCGTGGACGCCTGCTGCCGCTGTTTGACCTGGCTGCCTTCTTTGGCGGCCACCTGACCAGTTCTCGCCAGCGCCGTCGGGTGCTGGTGCTGGAGCATGAGAAAATCTATGTGGGACTGATCGTCGATGAACTGCACGGGATGCAGCATTTGGCGCTCGAGTACGGCAAGCTGCCACCCTCCGATCTGGCGGAGCCCTATGCGCCGATGGTGAGCGGCCAGTTCCAGCTGCAACAGGGGCGCTGGTTGGTATTCGACCTGCAGGCCCTGCTTAATGATTTTCAGTTCGCAGACGCCGCGGCCCATTGAGCCGCGGTTTTCTGTTTTGTGCGTCCGCTCGCTCGGGCGCGCCACCTCTCGGGGTGGCTGAGGTTTATCCGGCTACGTGCGTTAAACCTTATTGAGGGAGCGGGTTTTACCCGTTGCCGCAGAATCCGTAACTGGCGTATGTCGGTTTGGGGGTGCTCACTCAGGTGGGTAGCGAAAAGGGGATGTGGAGCCACCCGGCTTCAAAAGTGGTGATAACAAGAATTGGCCTGGATCACAGGTCCGCCAGGAGTAAATTATGAAAACAGGCTCCCAGAGTTCATTTTCCGCGTTGCGCAGTAACCCTGCGGCGCTGTTTATGGGTTTGCTGGTACTCGCCACACTGGCGGGGCTGATCGTCAGCATCTACTTGGTGCAGACCCGTGCCGACCAGGACCAGGAATACCTGGAAGACGTGGCCGAACTTCGCGCCCTGTCTTACCAGCTGGTGTCCTACGCACCGGCGGCGACTGCGGGTGACGAGCAGGCGTTCGCGGACCTGGAGCAGACCGTCAATCAGATGGCTGCCACCTGGAACGAGCTGCAGGGCATGGATACCGCCAGCAAGCAGGCGCTGGACCAGGAGCTCGCCTCCTACGGTCAGGTATGGCGCCAGCTGCGCGAGCAGGCCGACACCATTATCGGCAACAAGGATTCGATCATCTTCCTGAACGACGTGGCGAGCACCCTGAACGACTCGCTGCCGGAACTGCAGGCAGAGCACAACAACATCGTGGAAATCCTGCTGGCCAACAACGCCCCGGCCAACCAGGTAGAGCAGGCCCAGTTGCAGGTATGGCGCGCCGAGCGTATCGGCCGGAACATCGACAAGATGCTGCAGGGTGGTGACGACGCGGAATCTGCCGCTGACCAGTTCAATACCGACGCGAGCCTGTTCGGTAAAGTGGTTGAAGGCATGAAGAGCGGCGACGTGGTTATGGGTATTTCCCGCGTAACCGACACCGAGGCCCGCGAGTCCCTGGAAGAAATTACCGAGCTGTTCGAGTTCGTAAGTTCTTCCGTGCGGGAAATCTTCGAAGCCACTCCGGCACTGTTCGCCACCCGCCAGGCGGCGGATGGTATTGCGGCCTCCTCTCCGCAACTGCTGGAAGCGCTGTCTACCCTGAACGACCGTATCGTGAGCCTATCTGGCGAGCGTCAGCCGAACAACCAGACCATCGCCATCATCGCCGGTGTGTTTGTACTGTTGATCTTCGGCATGATGATCACCGCATTCTCCGGTACCCGCCGTACCCTGAAAGAAGAGACCGAAACCAACGAGCGTAACCAGCAGGCGATTATGCAGCTGCTGGACGAGCTGGCCGACCTTGCAGACGGTGACTTGACCACCTCTGCCACGGTAACCGAGGCCTTCACCGGTGCGATTGCGGACTCCATTAACTACACCATCGACCAGCTGCGTGTGCTGGTATCGCGAATCAACGGCGCGGCGCAGGAAGTGTCTTCCCTGTCCCAGGAAACCCAGCAGACCGCTCTGCACCTGGCCGAGGCCTCTGAGCACCAGGCCCAGGAAATTGCCGGGGCATCCGCGGCGGTGAACGAGATGGCCGTTACCATTGACCAGGTATCTGCGAACGCCGCGGAATCTGCCCAGGTAGCGGAACGCTCGGTACAGATCGCAAGTAATGGTGCCAAGGTGGTACAGAACACCATCAAGGGCATGGACACGATCCGCGAGCAGATTCAGGACACCTCCAAGCGAATCAAGCGACTGGGTGAATCTTCCCAGGAGATTGGTGACATCGTAAGCCTGATTAACGACATTGCCGACCAGACCAACATTCTTGCACTTAACGCTGCGATCCAGGCCTCTATGGCCGGTGACGCAGGTCGAGGCTTCGCGGTGGTTGCGGACGAGGTACAGCGACTCGCGGAACGTTCCGCTGCGGCAACCAAGCAGATTGAAGGCCTGGTAAAAGCGATTCAGTCCGACACCAACGAAGCGGTTGTGTCGATGGAATCCACCACCACCGAGGTGGTGCGCGGTGCCCGTCTGGCACAGGACGCAGGTGTTGCCCTGGAAGAGATCGAAACGGTATCTACCAACCTCGCATCCTTGATTCAGAACATCTCCAACGCGGCACGCCAGCAGGCCTCGTCCGCGGGTCACATCTCCAACACGATGAACGTGATTCAGGAAATTACCTCGCAGACTTCTGCCGGTACCCAGGCTACCGCACAGTCGATTGGTAACCTGGCCCAGACCGCATCCGCACTGCGCGACTCCGTTGCCGGCTTCAAGCTGCCCAACGAAGACGAAGTGGAAGGCGAAAGCGATCTGTACGATGGCGATCTGGCCGAACTCTCCGAAGAGTTCCCGATGCTGGAAGAAGATACCGCCGAAGGCGTGGCCGCTGAAGAAGACGGTCTCGCGGGTCTCTCTTCTGAGCGCTCCGATACAGAGCGGGCCATGGCCTGAACCACCGCATATACCGATAACGACAATGCGGACACTGCCGGGGCTCGCGGCCCCGGAGGTGTAAAGCAGCAGATGGGTGGCGCCAGTCGTTAACCGCCGCCTGTCAGCGAGCAACTTGAATTACCGAGGACTTGGCGTGAATCGCGACAATCCCAATTTTGTGGCCTTGGATTGGCTGATAGGCGAAATCAACGAGACGCTGGCCCAGGCGCGCCAGCAACTGGAAACATTTGCCTCCGATTCCTCCTCGTCCAGCCCCTCCGCAGACAGCGACTCCAGCGACGCCTCCGGCCTGTTGAAAAACTGCCTCGACCTGATTCACCAGGTACATGGCAGTCTGCACATGGCGGAGCTCACCGGCGCCGCCATGCTCGCCGAAGAGATGGAGCAGCTGGTACACGCCCTGGCCAGCGGTGAAGTCGAAAACAGCGACGAAACCCGCGAATTCCTCATGCGTGCGCTGCTTGAGCTGCCGCTCTACTTGGAAAAAATTGCGTTCCAGCGCCGCGATAATGCGGTGCTTCTGTTGCCGTTATTGAACGACCTGCGCGCGGTGCGTCGCGAGCGCCTGATCACCGAGGGTGCACTGTTCGCACCCGACCTGAGCCCGCTGGACGAAGCCCAGGGAAATCGCCAGCCGCTGCTCGCCAATCCCGACAAGTTGCAGGAACTGGTCGCCAAGCTGCGCAAGATGTACCACGTGGCTGCGGCTTCCCTGATTCGCGATGTGAACAGCGGCGAGAGCCTCGCCTACCTGAACAAGGTCAGCGAAAAAATGGCGCTGCTGTACAGCGGCAGCCAGCGTCAGCACCTGTGGGTAGTCCTGCAGGGATTGCTGGAAGGCATCGCCGATCATCGTGTCAACGTACTGCCGGCATTGCGCCAGCTGCTGCGCCGTATCGATGTGGAATTCCGTCTGCTCTCCGGGCACGGGGCGAAGGTGCTGGACCTGCGTCCGGACCGCGACCTGACCCGCAACCTGCTGTTCTACGTTTACCTGTGTGGTCCCAACGGGCCGCGCACCGAGGCGCTGTACAAGAAGTTTGCTCTCGACAAAGCGGTTCCCGGCACACCGCGCCCGGACACCGAAGACGCGCTCGCCATGGGCCCTGAAGCCATGGGTACGGCGGTGGCGGCGCTGCGCGAGGAGCTGGCTGGAGTGCGCGAGGCCCTCGACCCGAGTGTCGCCAACAGCGAGCGCCCGCCACTTGCGGACACTGCCATGGTGGCCAAGCGTATTGCCGACACCCTCGGCGTACTGGGGCTGGAAAACCAGCGCACCCGCGCGCGTAGCATTTACGAATACCTGCGGGATGCGTCCCGTGTCGCGTCACCGGACGACCTGTTGATGCAGGCCGCCTCGGAACTGGTGCAGCTGGATTCCGGACTCGCTGCCGCTGCCGAGCGCGACAGAAAAATCGATAGCGATTCGCCGCTGATGGGAGAGGCCACCGATCAGGTGCTGCGCGAAGCGCGTATCGGTCTGGAGACCGTCAAAGAGGCGGTTGTCGAATACATTGCCAGCCACTGGGATGCTGGACATTTGTCCCATGTTCCCGGGCGCCTGCAGGAAGTCTGCGGTGGCCTGGATATGGTGGGCTACCGGCGCGCGGCAGAAATTGTCGGTGCCTGTAAAAGCTATATCGAAGAGCGCCTGATCAGCGCCGGTGACCAGCCCGACTGGAAGCTGCTGGATACCCTTGCGGATGCCGTCACCAGCGTCGAGTACTATCTCGAACGTCGCGCCGACGGTATCGAAGATGCTGACATGCTGCTGGCCCTGGCGGAAGACAGTGTTGCGACCCTCGGTTACTCGGTGGTCGATGACAAGCGTGATGCCGCAGAAGCGGAACAGGTCCAGCAGCAGGCCGCTAAAGAAACGCCGGTCGCTGCGGAAGCAGCAGAACAGTCTGTGGCCGATAGTGACGATGCCGAGGTTGCAGGCGTCGAGGTTCAGGCCGAGCAGGATGCGCTGGATAGTTTTGAATTCAACCCGGCACCGGAGTCCGCGGATAGCACCTCTGAAGCGGAAGAGCCTGCGGTGAGCGACGATCCGCTGGCGGGTCTGTCCATGGGCGTGATCGATGAGCCTGTGGAAGCTACTGCGGAACAGCCCGCGACCAAAACTCCGGACGAAGAGCCCTCGCTGATCGAAGAGAGCTGGTTTGCCGGCGATGCTGCGGAAAGCGAAGCGCCGGTGGCTGATATCGAAGCCCAGGTCGCCGAGACCTCCGAAGTGTCGCCAGCCGATTCTGCGGAACAGGCTTCGACTCTGGACGAAGACGACGATACCAGCATCATCGACGACGAAATCGTGGAGATCTTCCTCGAGGAAGCCGGTGAGGTGCTGGAAACCATCGGTCAGTATTTCCCGCTGTGGGCGGAAAATTTCGGCAACCGCGACGCACTGGTGGAATTCCGCCGCGGCTTCCACACCCTTAAAGGCTCCGGCCGCATGGTGGAAGCCCACGAGGTGGGTGAGCTGGCCTGGGCGGTGGAAAACATGCTGAACCGGGTGCTCGACGAAACCGTGTCTCCGGCGCGGGCGCATGTCATGTTGATCGAGCAGGTAGTGGCCAAGCTGCCGTCCATGGTGGATGGATTCCGCACCCGTACCGGTGATCCGGATCCCGCGCGCACTGCGGAACTGGAAGGCTGGGCCAAACAGCTGTCCCACGGCGAGGTGCCCGAGGCACTACTGCAAAGCAGCGCCAATGACGCCGGGGCCGCAAGCCCGGTCAGTGAGACCGAAAGCGATATCGACAGTGATGTCGACGAGCATTCGCAGCTGTGGGAAATTTTTGCCCAGGAGGCGGAAACCCATCTCGCCACGGTGACGGAATTCCTCAACGAAATGGAACGCGCCGCTCCGGTATACGGCGTGCCCTCCGATCCCCTGCACCGCGCTTTGCACACGTTAAAGGGGTCCGCGCACATGGCGGACGTTACCCAGGTGGCGGAGCTGATGGCGCCGCTAGAGCGTTTTGCCAAGGAGCTGCGCACCTATCAGGTAGCGATCGACAGCGATATTTTCGAGCTGTTCGGCGATGCGCGCAGCTATGTGCAGGGCGTACTCAACCAGATTTATCGCGGCGAGCCTCTACATGTGGAGCGCAGCGAACAGTTCCTTGCGCGTGTCGCTGAGCTGCAGGAACGCGCAGTAGGCCATTTGATCCGCGAGCGCGAGGCCAACGAGCCAAAGGCGGTGGATCCGCAACTGCTGGCCGTGATCATGGCCGATGGCATGAAGGTGCTGCTGGATGCAGACCAGATGCTGAATCATTGGCGTCAGCATCCGGGCGAAAAATCTATCCTGCTGCCGGTCGCGGAAGAGCTGGACGTGCTCCAGCAGGCTGCGGGGCAGGCCCAGTTGCCGGCTCTGCAGGAGTTGTCGCAGTTGCTGCTGGCGGTTTACCGCCAGGTTATCGACGGACATCTGGAGGAGGAGCCCGCTCTGTGGGCGACGCTGGAGCAGGGGCACAATGAACTGCTGGATCTGGTAGACGCGGTTGCCGCTTCTACCGATCTGCCGCCGGTCAGTGAAGCGGTCGGCGAAGCCCTGCGCTACCTCGCTCAGGGCGACGATGGTGTCGACGATGAAGATATCGATCTGTCCGAATACGGCATCGACACTAGCGAATTTGGTTTTGTAGAAGACGAGCCCGCCGCGGGCGAGGAAAGCTCAGCTGCCGAAGCGCCGAGTGATAGTGACGAGGAAGCATTCAGTTTCGATGACCTTGTCGCAGAAGAAATCGCTGCAGAGGCTCCGCGAGTAGAAGATGCTTGGAATGCCGAACCCGCAGAATTCGAACCGGCATCGGATGCAGAAACCATCTTCGAACAGGAGCCGGTGGACGGCCTGATCGAGGTGGCTCCGGAGCACGACGAGCCGGAGCTGACGGTCGAATGGCTCGAGAGCGAGATGTCATCCGCGGAAACTCCGGTCGAGGAGTTCGAGGACACCGCACCGGTTGTCGATTCCCCTGAGGTGGCCGCAGAGGCCACAGCGGACGAACCAGAGCTGTTGCAAGATCTCGAATTTGTCGAAGAGCCTGAGACTGCCCCCGCACGGGTCGAGCCCGCCGCGGAGTCTGTCGAGGTAGCGGCGCAGTCGTCAGCGGATGATTCTGCCGCTGGCGTTAGTGATGCCCAGCGCGCACTGCTGGCGGATATCGATCCGGATGTGGTCGAAGTGTTCCTCGAAGAGGCCAGTGACCTGGTCGACGAGCTCGAGGAGCTGATCCAGAACTGGGAGCAGGCGCCGGAAGACGCCCAGTACCCGGAAGCACTGAAGCGCGTGCTGCACACCTTCAAGGGCGGTGCGCGCATGGCCGCGCTGATGGGTCTCGGTGAAGTGGCGCACCGATTTGAAACCGTTATCGAAAACATGCAGAGCGGCAGTTCGCCCTCCGCAGAGTTCTTTGCCGATGCCCACGGTATCTACGACCGCCTGGCTGCTGGTGTGGAAACCGCGCGCGCCTGGATGGCCGGTGAAGAGCTGCAACCCTTCTGTGCCCTGCTGGAAACCCGCTGGGCCGATGAGCAGGTCTCGGAAAACGCGAGTCCGGTCGATTACGGCATGGACTCCGAGCAGCCGCTGCCGGTTGTCGAAGAAATGCCGGAAGCGCAGGCCGAGGAGGCCGCGCTGCCAGAGCAGGACGATGAGTCGGCGAGCGATCCGCAGCCGCCTGCGCCTGCCGTTGAAGTTATCGAAAAAAGCGCGCCCGCGCAGCCGCCGGCAGCTGCCAGCAATGTACTGCCATTTGTACGCAAGTCGCAGAAAGTCGGCGAGCGCGATGGCGGGCAGCCGCGCAACCAGCCCCAGGAAATGGTGCGGGTCGCATCCGAGCTGCTGGAAGAGCTGGTTAACCTCGCCGGTGAAACCTCCATCTCGCGGGGACGGCTCGAAGAGCAGGTGGGCGAGTTCGGTCTTGCGCTGGACGAGATGGACTCGACCCTGTCCCGTCTCAACGAACAGTTGCGTCGACTGGACAAGGAAACCGAAGCACAGATCCAGTTCCGCCAGGAACAGCTGGCAGAGCAGGACGTGGATTTCGATCCGCTGGAAATGGACCGCTACTCGTCCATTCAGCAGCTTTCCCGCTCCCTGCTGGAATCTACCTCGGACTTGCTGGATCTGAAGCAGACCCTGGGGCACAAGGCCCGGGACACTGAAACCCTGTTGTTGCAGCAGTCGCGGGTAAATACCGAACTGCAGGAAGGCCTGATGCGCAGTCGCATGGTGCCTTTCTCGCGGCTGGTACCGCGCCTGCGCCGCATTGTGCGTCAGGTCAGTGCGGAACTGGGCAAGCAGGTTGATCTGGTGTTCTCCAACGTCGAGGGTGAGCTGGACCGCTCCATGCTCGAGCGTATGGTGGCGCCGCTGGAGCATATGCTGCGCAACGCGGTGGACCACGGTATCGAATCCCCGGAAAAACGCCGCGAGGCAGGTAAGGCCGAGCGCGGACGCATTTCTGTGGCGCTCGCCCGGGAAGGTAGTGAGGTGGTACTGACCATCAGTGACGATGGTGCCGGTATCAACCTGATGCGTGTGCGCGAAAAGGCCATCGAAAGCGGCCTGATGCGCCCGGATGCCGAGCTGTCGAACAACGAAATCATGCAGTTCATTCTGCAGGCCGGCTTCAGTACTGCCGACAAGGTGACCCAGATTTCCGGGCGCGGCGTGGGTATGGACGTGGTGTCCGCCGAGATCAAGCAGATCGGTGGTGCGGTAAGCATTGCGTCCCAGGCGGGCAACGGTACCGAATTTGTCGTGCGACTGCCGTTCACGGTATCGGTCAACCGCGCACTGATGGTGAAGGTGGGTGAGGACCTGTTTGCCCTGCCGCTGAACACCATCGAAGGTATCGTGCGTTTGAGCCCGTTCGAACTCGAGCACTATTACCGCACGCCGGAAGCGCGATTCGAGTACGCCGGCGAACCCTATCAGGTGAATTATTTTGGCAGCCTGCTGCAGTCCAGTGCGCAACCGCGCCTGGCGGTGGAAGACATGCAGATGCCGGTACTGCTGGTACGCACGGAAAATTCGGCCATGGCCCTGCAGGTGGACGCCATCATGGGCAGCCGTGAAATTGTGGTGAAAAGCCTGGGGCCGCAGTTTGCTGCGGTGCAGGGGGTTTCCGGTGCAACCGTAACCGGTGACGGTACCGTGGTGGTGATTCTCGATGCGCACGCACTGTTACGTAAGCACGCCGCATTGCTGGCGCGCCCACAAACACCGTTGCTGGGAGAGATGTCGGAACCCGTCAGCGGGCGTGAAGCGCCGGTACAGCAGAAGCTGGTGATGGTAGTGGACGACTCGGTAACCGTGCGCAAGGTAACTACCCGTTTCCTCGAGCGCGAGGGCTACCGTGTCATCACCGCGAAAGATGGCCAGGATGCGATCATCCAGTTGCAGGACGTGATTCCGGACGTGATGCTGCTGGATATCGAGATGCCGCGTATGGACGGCTTCGAAGTAGCGCGCAATATCCGCGGTAGCCACCGTCTGCGGGATATCCCGATCATCATGATCACCTCCCGTACTGGTAAAAAGCACCGCGATCACGCGCTGTCGCTTGGGGTTAACCACTATCTGGGTAAGCCCTACCAGGAAGAGGTGCTGCTGAGTGCCATTCGCGATTACAGCGATGTGGAGGCGGAAGCCTGATGTACCGCTTGACCGAGATTAACGAACGAACTGAAGCCCGAACCTGTGGCGGAGAGTGCACACCATGAGCGGAGTAGACGCCCTGCCCACTACCGAAATGCCCCAGGAGGTCAGCAGCCTGTTACTGCCGTTGTCGGACGGCCAGCTGTTGGTGCCGGTAGATACATTATCTGAAATCATCGCCCTGCAGAGCCCGGTGTCGGCATTTGACGCTCCGGACTGGTACATGGGGGAGTTGCACTGGCGGGAGTTGCGGCTGCCGCTGGTGTCGTTTGAGGTGATGCGCGGCAACCCGATGCCGACCCTGCGCAGCAACTGCCGCATCGCAGTGCTCAGCAGTGGCAATAGCGAGGGCGATCTGCCGTTCTTTGCCGTTGTACTGCAGGGCACGCCGCGACTGGTGCGGGTTACACCGGATGAGCTGACCGGGCGCGAAGGGGAATGTGCGCTCGGTGAACTGATGCACGTTGCGCTGTCGGGTGAAGCCGCAGTCATTCCCGACCTGGCGGCACTGGAAGAAGCCTGTCTGGCGTACCGCAAGCGTCGTTGATTTTGCGTACTAACCGGAACCAATAAAAAAGCCGCTCAATTGAGCGGCTTTTTTATTGGTGATGTCCCGAGCCAGGATCAGAACAGTTCTTCCGGCAGCTGTTCCTGAGTCTGTTCGCTTTCACTTTCCTGGGAGCCGGGTCTGTCGGAATAGATCGACGGGTAGTTGCCGTAAGTCTCGCGTCCGGGCACCCGGTCCGCACGGAAAATCTCGAAAATGCCGCCGCGGGAGGTGCGCAGGCCAGTGCGCGGATTGATTCGCATGGTGACGATATCGTCCGGCTGCGGCAGGTGTCGCTCGGGCAGGCCGTCCAGTGCTGCAGACATGAAATCAATCCAGATCGGCAGGGCGGCGGAGCCACCGTATTCGTTGCGACCGATGGGCGTGTTGTCGTCAAAGCCCACCCAGGTGCTGGTTGCCAGGTAGGGACTGTACCCGGAGAACCAGGCGTCGCGCGGGCCGTTGGTAGTACCGGTCTTGCCTGCGATATCGCCACGCTTCATGACCAGAGCCTTGCGGCCGGTACCGCGCTTGATCACGTCCTTGAGGATCGAGTCCATGATATAGGCGGTTTCCGCGGACATCGCACGGGGGGCGCGCGGACGCGCCTGCTCATCGGCATACAGTGGTGCTACCGGCAGGGTGCGCAGTTCCAGCGGTTCTTCTTCGCCGGTCAGTGCTGCTTCCTGCTGGGCCGCCTGCAGATCGATGGGTTCTGCCGAAGGATCACGCTCCTCGCCGATCTCCGGACAGTCGCGGCAAACGGTCAGTGGCAGGGCCTGGTAAACCGCGTCGCCGTGCACGTCCAGTACCTGATCCACCAGATAGGGCTCTACCCTGAATCCACCATTGGCGAAGGCCGCGTAGCCGCGCACCATCTCCAGCGGCGTCAGCGCCGAGCTACCGAGGGCGATGGACAGGTTGCGCGCCAGCTTGTTGCGCTCGAAGCCAAAGCCCTCGGCAAAGGTGAGCGCGCGCTCCAGTCCCAGAGCCTGCAGCAGACGGATGGAGACCATGTTGCGCGACAGATACAGGGCCTTGCGCAGGCGTGTCGGGCCGAGGAAGGTGCCGCCGTCGTTTTCGGGGCGCCACACATCTTCCAGGTTGGTCTGTTCAAAGATGATCGGCGCATCGTTGATGATGCTGGCAGCGGTGTAGCCGTTCTCCAGGGCCGCCGAGTAGATAAACGGCTTGAAGCTGGAACCGGGCTGCCGTGCGGCCTGCACAACGCGGTTGAAGTGGCTCTGGCGGAAGTCATAGCCGCCGACGAGGGCGCGGATGGCGCCATCCTCGGGCTCGAGAGACACCAGTGCGCCCTGGGCTTCGGGGATCTGGGTCAGGTGCCACTCCTCGCGGGCCTGGGGTAGCTCATCTTCGGATTGCTGTTCCAGTCCTTCCGGTGCCGCAAACGGGTCGTCGGTAATATCGGTCTCCGCCAGTGCTTCGGCGGCAGATTCCTTCGCCTGATCTTCGGCCTCGCGCTGCTCCCGGGCGACTTCCTCGGCGGAGATCACCACGCGACGCAGGCGGATCACATCGCCGGCGGCGAACATCTCTTCGGCAGAATTGATGCGGGCGCCGCGGGCGTTTTCGGAAATATACGGACGGATATTGCTGAGGCCGTGCTCCCACGGGATCTCAATCACGCGGCGGTCGCGCAGCTGCACACGCAGGCTCTGCGGCGCAACCTCGGTGACCACGGCGGGCTCCAGGCCGCCCAGCACGGGAATTTCCTTCAGCAGATCAACCAGCTGGTCATTGTCCGCCAGCAATTCCGGGTCCAGGCGCTGTTCCGGGCCGCGGTATCCGTGGCGGCCGTCATAGGTTTCCAGTCCGTGCTGCAGGGCGTTGCGTGCAGCGTCCTGCAGGCGACTGTCGACCGTGGTAATCACCTGGTAGCCGTCGGTATAGGCGGCATCGCCGAACAGGTCCACGGCTTCCTTGCGCGCCATTTCCGCCACATAGGGGGCGCTCAGGTCCAGATCGCGGCCGTGATAACGGGCGGTGACCGGCGCGGTGATGGAGTTCTTGTACTGGTCCTGGTCGATATAACCGAGGTCCAGCATGCGCTTGAGGATCCAGTTGCGGCGCACCAGCGCGCGGGAAGGGTTGGCGATCGGGTTATAGGTGGAAGGCGCCTTCGGCAGGCCGGCCATCATTGCCCATTGGGCCAGGTTCAGCTCGTTGATGTCCTGGCCGTAATACACGTGTGCCGCGGCCTGGAAGCCGTATGCGCGGTTCCCCAGAAAGATCTTGTTGATGTAGAGGGCGAGAATTTCGTCCTTACTGAGTTCCTGCTCGATCTGCAGGGACAGCAGAATCTCGTTGAACTTGCGGATAAAACGCTGTTCCCGGCTGAGGAAGAAGTTTCGCGCCACCTGCATGGTCAGGGTGCTGCCGCCGGACTGGATGGAGCCACTGGCCACCAGCTGGCGCACCGCGCGCATCAGGCCCTTGATGGAAACGCCGCTGTGGGAGTAAAAGGCGTCATCCTCCGCGGCGAGAATGGCCTTGATGAACATCTCCGGGGTCTGGTCGATGGTGATGGGGCTGCGGCGCTTTTCGCCGAACTCCCCGATCAGCTTCATATCCCGCGAATAGATCCGCAGGGGGGTCTGGAGGCGGATATCCCGCAGGCTCTCCACCGAGGGCAGGCCTGGCTTCAGATAGAGGTAAATGCTGGAAAACGCCATGGCGCCAGCGGCGGCGCCGGCCAGAACCAGCCACAGCAGGGATAGCAGGCGGTTGCGGGCTTTATCGGTCATGAATAATGCTTCTGTATACGTCTTAATCAATTATATCGGCACTGTTCGACAATTATACGAATAATGTGCACTGTTACCTATGCAAAAGGCGGTTGCGGCGGTAATTTAAAGTGCTATACCATCAAACCTCCATAACCCACGGAAAAGATAAGAAAAATGGGGATGCTCCCTTTTCTCAATAAGGGCCCGAAAGCAATGCTTGGGCTCGATATTAGCTCCACCTCGGTAAAGTTGCTCGAACTGAGTCGCAGTGGCGACAAATACCGCGTGGAAAGCTATGCAACCGAGCCCCTGCCTCCGAATGCGGTGGTGGATAAAAATATCAATGATGTGGGAGCCATCGCCGAGGCGATTCGCAAGGTGGTGCGCCGCTCCAAGACCCGGCTGCGGCAGGCGGCCGTGGCGGTTTCCGGCTCTGCGGTCATTACCAAGACCCTGGATATGCCCGCCGATCTCTCCGACGATGCGCTGGAAGCCCAGATCGCACTGGAAGCCGACCAGTACATTCCCTACCCCCTGGACGAGGTAAACCTCGACTTTGAAGTGCAGGGGCCGTCCGAAAAGGGTGAGGGGCAGGTTGAAGTGCTGCTGGCGGCATGCCGCAGCGAGAATGTAGAGCAGCGGATTTCCGCGCTGGGCGAAGCCGATCTCCAGCCAGGGGTTGTGGATGTGGAGGCCTACGCCATCGAGCGCGCTTATACCCTGCTGGATAACCAGTTCCCTCCCCAGGAGCAACTGGTGGTGGCGGTCATCGATATCGGCGCCACCATGAGTGCGCTGTCGGTGATGGTCGACGGTCGTACCGTCTATACCCGCGAGCAGTTGTTTGGCGGTCGCCAGCTCACCGATGAAATCCAGCGTCGCTACGGCCTGTCAGCGGAAGAGGCCACTCTCGCCAAGCGCCAGGGCGGCAGCGGTCTGCCGGATGACTACTACCCGGAGGTGCTGGAGCCCTTCCGCGATGCGGTAGTCCAGCAGGTGACACGTTCCCTGCAGTTCTTCTATTCCTCGACTTCCTACAGCGACGTGGATTACATCCTCCTCGGCGGCGGTGTCGCCGCCATGGATGGACTCGCCGAGCTGGTGGGTGAGAAGCTGAACAAGCCCACCATGGTGGCCAATCCTTTCCGGGATATGAGCGTTGCATCCCGTGTCAATCGTCAGGCGCTGGCCAGTGAGGCGCCCTCGCTGATGATTGCCGCTGGCCTCGCCATGCGCGAACGGGAGTTTTAACACATGGCAAAGATCAACCTATTACCCTGGCGCCAGGAATACCGGGCGCAGAAACAGAAAGAATTCCAGCAGGTCGCTGTGCTGGTGGTGATCGCTGCCGCTGTCTCCGTGTTTATGTGGATGAAGACCGTGGATGCGCAGATTGCCAACCAGAACGAGCGCAATCAGTTGCTGAATACGGAAATCGCCGCACTTAACAAGCAGGTGCGCGAAATCAAGGATCTCAAAAAGCGCCGTCAGGAGCTGATCGACCGTATGCGGGTCATTCAGGAACTGCAGGGCAACCGCCCGCTGGCGGTGCGCTATTTCGATGAAATGGTACGCGCAGCACCGGAAGGTCTGTGGCTGACCCATCTGAAACGCACCGGCAAGACACTCGAGGTCTCCGGAGTGGCGGAATCCAACAACCGGGTTTCCTCATTTATGCGCAGCCTGGATCAGTCGGAGTGGTTCCAGTCCCCGAACCTGACAGGCGTTACCGCGAAGCCGGAGTTTGGCGAGCAAGCCAGTGCGTTTGAGATGACGGTCAATGTCAGCGGCCGCAAAAAAGAAGAAGATCAGAGCGCTGACGGCGCCAACAATGGAGCGTAACCGTGGCGCTTGAAGATACTCTCAAACAGCTCAATGATCTCGATATCAGCGATATCGATTTTTCTCGCGTCGGTGTCTGGCCCCTGGCCGGACGCGTGGCACTTTTGATTGTGATTGCTGCGGTTCTGGTCGGCGGAGGCTACTTTGCGCTGATCAAGGATCGCTACACCCAGCTTGAATTCGCAGCCAACCAGGAGCGCGAGCTGTTTACCCAGTTCGAGCGCAAGTCATTTGAGGCTGCAAACCTGGATGCCTACCGCGAACAGCTGGCGGAAATGGAAGAGACTTTCGGGGCGCTGCTCAAGCAGTTGCCGAAAGATACCGAGGTGCCGGGCCTGCTGGAAGATATCGATGAGTTCGGCCGCGGTAGTGGCCTGACGATCCAGAAGGTTGCGCTGGAAGGTGAGCAGGTAGGTGAATTCTATGTGGAACTGCCGATTCGTATCGAAGTGCAAGGCGGATACCACGAATTTGGTGCGTTTATCAGTGGTATCGCCGGTATGCCGCGCATCGTCACCCTGCATGATTTCGAAATCGAGAACAGCAAAGACGGCGCAGCCCTGTTGAACATGGTGGTGAACGCGAAGACCTATCGCTACAAGGATCAGGGAGAGGAAGGATGAAACAATACTTCGCTCTGACCGCGGCCCTGCTGGCGCTTTCCGGCTGTAGCCTGGACGGCTCGCACGGCGACCTGCGCGCAAAGATGGCGGCGGTAAAGCACAAGCCCAAGGGGCAGATCGAGCCTATCCCTACGTTTACCCCTTACAGCCCGTATGTGTACAGCGCGGCCGCTCTGCGTAGCCCGTTTATTCGCCCGGTACTGGAAGCCGATCAGCGGTTGGTCGGGCGTAAGCTGGATGTGGCGCCGGATATAAATCGACAGAAAGAACTGCTGGAGCGTTACTCCTTCGATGCGCTTTCCATGGTGGGAACTCTCTCCCGTGGCGGCCAGTTGTGGGCTCTGGTAAACGATGGTGACGGGGGGATTCATCGCATCACCATCGGCAATTACATGGGTAAAAATCACGGGCGTGTAGTCAACGCCTCATCGTCACAGATCGATGTACTGGAAATTGTGCCGGATGGCACCGGCGGCTGGATTGAACGGCCGCGGGCACTGACTTTGGAAGACAAGGACAACTAAAAATGATCACCAAGCATCTCGCCATCGTATTGGCGCGGGTAGCCAATGCATTGCCGTGCCTGAAAGCGCAGCTGCTGGGCCTGCTTCTACTGCCACTGGCAGCGCCAACACTGGCCAGCCAGTTGAACGATATCCAGTTTTCCGAACTGCCCGGAAGCCGTCTGCAGCTGCGTCTGACATTCAGCGATGTACCGCCGGAACCTACGGGTTACACCATTGAGCAGCCAGCACGTATCGTGATGGATTTTGCCGGTGTGGAAAGCGTGCTTCCGGAAAAGAAATACGCACTCGACATCGGTACCGCGCGCAGCGCAGTGATCGTGTCCAGCGATGATCGTACTCGACTGATTCTGAATCTCGACGAGCTGCCGGTTTACACCAGCGAGCGCGTGGGCAATCAGGTGGTGCTCGAAGTGGGAGCCGATACCGCGACTACCGCAGCCGTTGCTGCAGCGCCAGTGAATAGCGGCATCAATGTCGGCGGTAATCCCCAGTTCAAGGCCGCGGGTAATGTCGCGATCAACAACGTGGATTTCCGTCGCGGTGAGGGCGGCGAAGGCAAGGTGATCGTCAGCCTTACCGATCCCGCGGTGAATATCGACGTGGAGCGCACCCGTGGCAAGATCGTACTGACCTTCCTCGGTGCCGAGCTGCCCCCGGCGCTGCGCCAGCGTCTCGACGTGACTGACTTCGCCACCCCGGTGAACAGCATTAGCGTCGACTACGACGGTCGCAACACGGTGATTTCCGTTGATCCCCACGATGGCGAATACGACTACCTGGCCTACCAGGCGGACACCGAGTACGTGCTCAGTGTAAAACCGCTGTCGGTTGCCCAGGTTCGCGAGAAGAAAAAAGAATTCCAGTTCACCGGTGAGAAGCTGTCCCTGAACTTCCAGGACATCGAAGTGCGTTCCGTGCTGCAGCTGATTGCCGATTTCACGGATCTCAACCTCGTAGCCAGTGATACTGTGCAGGGCCGTATTACCCTGCGACTTGACGGTGTGCCCTGGGACCAGGCGCTGGAGCTGATCCTCAAGGCCAAAGGCCTGGACAAGCGTCAGGAAGGTAACGTGATCATGGTGGCACCGGCAGCAGAAATTGCCGAGCGCGAGCGCCGTGAACTCGAGACCCGCAAGCAACTGGAAGAGCTGGCGCCGCTGCGTACGGAATATATCCAGATCCGCTACGCCGATGCGCGTGAGTTGTTCACACTGTTCGCTGGTGAGCAGGGCGGTGCTGGTGGTGGTGGACTTGGTCAAGGTAACTTTGCCGGTGGTCGCGAGGATCAGGAAGGGCGCAGCATTCTCTCGACCCGCGGTAGCGCGATCGTGGATGAGCGAACCAACACCATCATCCTGACCGATACCGAAGATAAAATTGCCCAGTTCCGCGAGCTGATCAATGCCATTGATATCCCGATCCGTCAGGTGATGATCGAAGCGCGTATTGTGACAGCCAACACCGGCTTCCTGCGGGATGTCGGCGTGCGCTGGAATTATATGGAAGACCACAACATCAGCGATGATGCGATCGGTATCGGTTCTGGTCGACAGCTGGGCCAGATTTCGGAAGGTGATGGCAGTGGTCCGGACCTGCAAGCACCTGGGACCCTGCATGATCCAATGCTGGTTGACCTGGGTATTTCCAGCCCTGCGGGCAGCGTGGCCTACGCGATACTGAAAGATGACTTCCTGCTCGGCCTCGAGCTCACCGCTCTGGAAGATGTGGGCAAGGCGGAAATCGTTTCCCAGCCTAAAGTAGTTACCGGTGATAAACAGGAAGCGAGCATCCGCTCCGGTGTGGAAATTCCGTACCTGGAAGCCACTTCCTCCGGTGCCGCATCTGTAACCTTCAAGGAAGCGGTGCTGTTGCTGAATGTAACCCCGCAGATCACCCCGGATGACAACATCATCATGAATCTGAACATCGACCAGAATAGTGTCGGTGAGCTGTTCACTAACGTGATTACCGGCGCACAGATCCCGGCGATCAACGTGAACTCGCTGCAGACCAAGGTGCTGGTGTCAAATGGTGAAACCATCGTGCTAGGCGGTATCTTTGAAGCGCAGACCATTGAGGGCGAGACCAAGGTGCCGTTCCTGGGGGACATTCCCTTCCTCGGCCACCTGTTCAAGCGCACCAGTCGTGAAGAAGACAAACGCGAGCTGCTGATCTTCATCACGCCGCGCATCATGCAAGACGAGTTTCTCTCCTTCAGCAAGTGATCACACAGCCTATCTTCCTGGTCGGCCCCATGGGGGCCGGCAAGTCCACCATCGGCAAATTGCTGGCAGCCCAACTCGGGCTGCCTTTTGCCGATTCGGATAAAGTCCTCGAAGACCGCACCGGCGCCGACATTCCCTGGATATTTGATGTCGAGGGCGAGGCCGGATTCCGTCGTCGCGAAAGCGAGGTGCTCGCTGATCTCTGCAACGGTCAGCCCCAGGTGGTTGCTACTGGCGGGGGGATCGTGCTGCTGCCGGAAAACCGCGCGCTGCTGAAGGCGCAAGGCTTTGTTGTATACCTGCGTGCAAGCCTCGACCAGCTGGTGGAACGCACTTCCAAGAATAGCAATCGACCGCTGCTACAGGTCTCCGATCCAAGGAGCAAGTTGCGGGAAATTCTCCAGCAGCGGGAAGCCTTCTACGCTGAAGTCGCCGACCTTGTCTGCGATACCGACGACTGTACGCCGCGGCAGGCCTCGAATCTGGTGTCAGAGCGACTGCTGGCGAGTGCCGATCGCTGAGTCGGCATTGCCGCCAGTAAAATTTCCCACCCCATCGCTCGCGATCCCCTGTGCTTATGTAGCTGATTGTGCTGTCGCGCTATCCTATGTGCCCTCGCTGCTTGTGCTAGAGTGCCCACCTTTCCAATTTCAGAACTGTTCAATGTGCGCTAAAGGGAGTAGCCATGCACAGCCTTCATGTCGACCTGGGTGACCGCAGTTACCCCATTCTGATCGGTAGCGGCCTGCTTAAACAGTCCACGTATTTGCAAAAATCCATACGCGGCAGGCAGGTGCTGGTTGTCACCAACGAGACTATTGCCCCGCTGTACCTGGAGACCTTGCTTGAGAGCCTGAGTGGCTTTGACAAGGTGGACACCGTGCAGTTGCCAGATGGGGAAGCCTTCAAAACACTGGATACCGTCAATCGCATTTTCGACACCCTGCTGACGGCGCGTCACGATCGCAGCACCACAATTGTTGCGCTCGGCGGCGGTGTGATTGGTGATATGAGTGGGTTCGCCGCTGCCTGTTACCAGCGCGGCGTGGACTTTGTACAGGTGCCTACGACCCTGTTGTCCCAGGTGGATTCTTCCGTTGGCGGCAAGACCGGGGTCAATCATCCGCTTGGCAAAAACATGATCGGGGCCTTTTATCAGCCGCAGCTGGTGCTGATCGATATCGATACGCTGAATACGCTGCCCGATCGCGAGCTCTCCGCGGGGATTGCCGAAGTCATCAAGTACGGGATGATCTGTGACGCCGAGTTTTTCCAGTGGCTGGAGCAGAACATGGATGCGCTGCTGGCGCGGGATCCGCAGGCGCTGGCGTACGCGGTGGAGCGCAGCTGCGCGGACAAGGCCGCGGTTGTGGCCGAGGATGAGCGCGAATCCGGGTGTCGCGCCATTCTCAATTTCGGGCACACCTTTGGTCACGCGATCGAGGCCGTGCAGGGCTATGGCAACTGGTTGCACGGTGAGGCGGTTGCTGCGGGCATGGTGATGGCGGCAGAGTTGTCGCGACTGCGCGGCTGGATCGGCCAGCAGGAAGTGGATCGGCTGCGCGTGCTGCTAAGCAAGGCCAGCCTGCCGCAACAATCCCCCGCAGATATGACCGTCGACGATTACTTGCAGGCAATGTCGGTGGATAAAAAGGTGCAAGATGGCAAATTGCGCCTCGTACTGCTCGCTGCCCTCGGCGACGCACAGATTGTCGCTGATACCCCCCGGGATCTGCTGATAGAAGCTTTGCACGCCTGTGGTGCGAAGTGATGGAATAACTGGAATGGATGTTGCGTGAGGATTCTTTAGCGAGCAACCTGATCAAAAGAAGATAAATCGGTTAAACCTGCTGTCAACAGCGAAAAAAACTGACGAATCTTGCAATTGCAGGGGGGCACGAGTAATATTGCGCGCCCCCTCGGTGAAAGCCGGGGAAATGAGCTAATAACAACAAACGCAGGCTCGCATACAGCGAGACACACCCAAGCCCCTAACGCGGGCTTTTTTTGTCATTGGGGTACTGAAATCTCAGTGGAATCTGCGGCACCTTTGGCTCGAAAGTAGATAAATATACCCCCGTAGCAGCTCGCGGGCTGTGAACTGATTTTCACTGCAATAGATCCGCGGTGGACCATCGGAACCGGAGGGGTAGCAATAACACTTTGAGGAATTCTATGGGTAGCGGTCTGTATCGATTGGATGAGTTCAAAGATAACTGTGGCTTTGGATTGATCGCCCACCTGAAGGGCGAAACCAGCCACAAGTTGTTGCAGACAGCGATTGAATCGTTGACCTGCATGACTCACCGCGGCGGTATTGCCGCCGATGGCAAAACCGGCGACGGCTGTGGCTTGCTGCTGCAGAAGCCTGACGGTTTTCTGCGCGCCGTGGCCAAAGAGCAGTTTGGCCGGGACCTGAGCGACCTGTACGCCATCGGCTCCATTATGCTGCCGCTGGACGATGCCGAGGCCGCCAGTGCGCGCGCGATTCTGGAGCGCGCCGTACAAGAACAGGGCCTGCAAGTGGCCGGCTGGCGCGTGGTGCCCACCAATGAGGATTGTCTGGGGCCGATCGCCAAGGAAAGCCTGCCGCGCTTCGAACACCTGCTGATCGACAACGCGGAAGCGCCGCTGGAGCAGCAGCAGTTCAATGCGCGCCTGTTTGTGGCGCGCCGCAAGGCCGAGCAGCAGCTGACCGACGCCACCTACATCGCCAGCCTGTCCACCTCGGTACTGTCATATAAAGGTTTGATGATGCCGGCAGACCTGCCGGCGTTCTTCCCCGATCTGGCCGACCCGCGCCTGGAAACCGCCATCTGCGTGTTCCACCAGCGCTTCTCTACCAACACCATGCCGCGCTGGCCGCTGGCACAGCCGTTCCGCATGCTGGCGCACAATGGTGAGATCAACACCATCACCGGCAACCGCAACTGGTCCGTGGCGCGCACCAACAAGTTCATCACCAAGTTGCTGCCAGAGCTCACCGAGCTGAAGCCGCTGGTCAACCGTGTGGGATCCGACTCTTCCAGCCTCGACAATATGCTCGAGCTGCTGACTGTGGGCGGTATCGACATGCATCGCGCCATCCGCATGCTGGTACCGCCGGCTTGGCAGAACGTGGATACCATGGATTCGGACCTGCGCGCCTTCTACGAATACAACTCCATGCATATGGAGCCCTGGGACGGTCCTGCCGGCCTGGTACTGACTGACGGTCGCCACGCGGTGTGTACCCTGGACCGCAACGGCCTGCGCCCATCCCGTTGGGTGATCACCAAAGATGACTTCATTACCGTGGCCTCGGAAGTGGGCACTTACCAGTACGACCCGGCGGATGTGGTCGCCAAAGGCCGTTTGGGCCCGGGCCAGATTCTCTCGGTAGATACCCTGAAGGGTGAGCTGCGCCACACCGCCGAAGTGGATGGAGAACTGAAAAAAGCCCAGCCCTACAAGAAGTGGCTGAAGGAAAAGGCCCGTCGTATCCGTTCCACCCTGGTGACCGCACCGGTGGACAACAACTTCTCCATGGAGCAGTTCAAGGTCTACCAGAAGTTGTTCAGCTCATCCCTGGAGGAGCGTGATCAGGTGATCCGCCCGCTGGCAGAAGCCGGGCAGGAAGCGGTGGGCTCCATGGGTGACGATACGCCTATGGCGGTGCTTTCCGAAGGCAACCGCTGCCTGTACGACTATTTCCGTCAGCAATTTGCGCAGGTCACCAACCCGCCTATCGACCCGCTGCGGGAAACCATCGTCATGTCCCTGGAAACCTGCCTGGGGCGTGAGAAATCCGTGTTCGAGCAGACCCAGGAGCACGCCGACCGGGTGATCCTGTCGTCCCCGGTACTGTCGCACATGAAGTACACCGCGCTGCTGGATCTGGGGCGCGAAGAATTCACCGCGAAAATATTCGACCTCAATTACGACCCGGCGCAGCTGGACCTGAAGAGTGCCATCGAAAAGCTGTGCAACGATGTGGCCGAGTCGGTGCGCAAGGACGGCACCGTGGTTGTGGTGCTCTCCGACCGCGATATCGAAGAGGGCAAGCTGCCCATCGACGCGCTGATGGCCACCGGTGCGGTACATCACCACCTGGTGCACAACGGCCTGCGCTGTGATTCCAACATCGTGGTGGATACCGCCACCGCGCGTGATTCCCACCAGCTGGCCTGTCTGATCGGCGTTGGTGCCACCGCAGTGCACCCGTATTTCTCCTACAGCATCATCAATCACCTGATCGAAACCGGTGAGCTGCTGCTGGACGCGGCGACTGCGCAGAAGAATTACCGCAACGGCATCATTAAAGGCCTGCTGAAGATCCTGTCGAAGATGGGTATCTCCACCATCGCCTCTTATCGCGGTGCGCTGCTGTACGAACTGGTCGGCCTGTCCCAGGACGTGATCGACCTGTGTTTCCCGGAAGCGCCCGCCCGGGTACTGGGTGCTGGCTTTGCCGAGCTCGAAGACGACATGCGTGCGCGTGCGCAGCTGGCGTGGAAACCGCGCAAAAAAGTTTCCCCCGGCGGCCTGCACAAATTTGTCTACGGCGAGGAGTACCACGCGTTCAACCCGGATGTGGTCAAGGCCCTGCAGGAAGCGGTGCGCACCGGCGACTACGGCGCCTGGCGCGACTACGCTACCCTGATCAACCAGCGCCCGGTCGCCACCCTGCGCGACCTGCTGGGACTGAAAAAAGACGTGCAGCCGATTCCGCTGGACGAAGTGGAGCCCGCGGAAAACATCCTGCGCCGCTTCGATTCCGCCGCCATGTCCCTGGGCGCCCTGTCGCCGGAGGCCCACGAGGCACTGGCCCAGGCCATGAACCGCCTGGGCGGTCGCTCCAACAGTGGTGAGGGCGGTGAAGACCCGGTGCGTTTCGGCACCGACAAGGTCTCCAAGATCAAGCAGATCGCCTCCGGCCGTTTCGGGGTGACCCCGCACTATCTGGTCAATGCGGAAGTACTGCAGATCAAGGTCGCCCAGGGCGCCAAGCCCGGTGAGGGTGGCCAGCTGCCCGGCGGCAAGGTGAACGAGCTGATCGCGCGCTTGCGCTACTCCGTACCCGGCGTGACCCTGATCTCGCCGCCGCCGCACCACGATATTTACTCGATTGAAGATCTGGCGCAGCTGATCTACGACCTCAAGCAGGTCAACCCGGATGCGCTGGTTTCGGTGAAACTCGTGTCCCGCCCCGGCGTCGGCACCATTGCCGCGGGTGTGGCCAAGGCCTACGCGGATCTGATCACTATTTCCGGTTACGACGGCGGTACCGCGGCGAGCCCGATTACCTCCATCCGCTACGCCGGCTCCCCGTGGGAGCTGGGCCTGGCGGAAACCCACCAGACCCTGCGCGCCAACGACCTGCGCGGCAATGTGCGCGTGCAGACCGACGGCGGTCTGAAGAGTGGTCTCGACGTGGTCAAGGCGGCCATGCTGGGTGCGGAGAGCTTCGGCTTCGGTACCGCGCCTATGGTGGCGCTGGGTTGTAAGTACCTGCGTATCTGCCACCTGAACAACTGCGCTACCGGTGTCGCTACCCAGAACAAGGACCTGCGTGACGATCACTACATCGGCACCGTGGAAATGGCGATGAACTTCTTCAAGTTCGTGGCCGAGGAAACTCGCGAGTGGATGGCAAGCCTGGGCGTGCGCACTATGGACGAGCTGGTGGGTCGTGTGGACTTGCTGGAAACCCTGGAAGGACGCACCGCCAAGCAGAAAACCCTGGACCTGTCGCCGCTGCTGCACACCGATGCACTGCTCGACAGCAAGCCGCAGACCTGTCAGCAGGCGAAGAACGAGCCGTGGGACAAGGGCCTGCTGGCCGAGCGTATGGTGGAAGAAACCCTTCCGTCCATCGAAAACCTGGCCGGTGGCGAATTCAGCTTCAACCTCACCAACTGCGACCGCTCCATCGGTGCGCGCCTGTCCGGTGAGATTGCCAAGCGGCACGGCAACCAGGGCATGGTCGATGCGCCGATCAAGCTGCGCCTTACCGGTGTTGCCGGTCAGTCCTTCGGTGTTTGGAATGCCGGCGGCCTGGAGATGTACCTGGAAGGCGACGCCAACGACTATGTGGGCAAGGGCATGGCCGGCGGCAAACTGGTGATCCGTCCGCCCCAGGGCAGCAGCTTCAAGTCGGAAGAGACCAGCATTGTCGGCAACACCTGCCTGTACGGTGCCACCGGCGGCAAGTTGTTCGCGTCCGGGTGTGCCGGCGAGCGCTTCGGCGTACGCAACTCCGGTGCCTTCGCGGTAGTGGAAGGCGCGGGTGACCACTGCTGTGAGTACATGACCGGCGGCATGATCGCGGTGCTGGGCAAGACCGGGGTCAACTTCGGTGCCGGCATGACCGGTGGCTTTGCCTATGTGCTGGATATGGATCGCGACTTCTTCGACAAGTGCAACCACGAGCTGATCGAGCTGCGCCGCATCAGCAGCGAGGCCCTGGAGGAATACCAGAGCCACCTGCGCGAAGTGATCGAAGAGTTCGTCGCCGAGACCGGCAGTGCCTGGGGTGAGGAGTTGCTCGACAACTTCGACGATTACCTCAACAAATTCTGGTTGGTCAAGCCGAAGGCGGCCAGCCTCGCCGGACTGCTGTCCGATGTACGCAAGCGCGGCGAATAAGGGGGATATTTACTTATGTCACAGCGTCTCAACAACGATTTCCAGTTTGTCGACGTGGGCCGAGTGGACCCCGCCAAGAAAGACATTATCACGCGCACCAATCAGTTCGTGGAGATCTACCAGCCTTACACCGAGAAACAGGTAGCCAGCCAGGCACACCGTTGCCTGGATTGCGGCAACCCCTACTGTGAGTGGAAGTGTCCGGTACACAACTACATTCCGAACTGGCTGCGCCTGATCAGCGAAGGCAACATCATGGAAGCGGCGGAGCTGAGTCACCAGACCAACTCCCTGCCGGAAGTGTGTGGCCGCGTGTGCCCGCAGGACCGCCTGTGTGAGGGGGCCTGTACCCTGAACGATGGTTTTGGTGCGGTGACCATCGGCAACGCCGAAAAATACATTACCGATACCGCCTTCGCGTTGGGCTGGCGCCCGGACCTGAGTACAGTTAAGAAAACTGACAAGCGCGTCGCGGTTGTCGGCGCGGGCCCTGCGGGTCTTGCCTGTGCGGATGTACTGGTGCGCAACGGCGTGCAACCGGTGGTTTTCGACAAGTACCCGGAAATTGGCGGCTTGCTGACATTCGGTATTCCAGAATTCAAACTGGAAAAGTCCGTGATGCAGCAGCGTCGTGCGATTTTTACCGAAATGGGTGTGGAATTCTGTCTGGAAACCGAGATCGGCAAGGACATCACCTTCGACCAGCTGATGGCCGATTACGATGCGGTGTTCCTGGCGATGGGTACCTACAACTACATGAAGGGCGGCTTCCCCGGTGAAGACCTGCCGGGCGTGTACGATGCGCTGCCGTTCCTGGTGGCCAATGTGAACCGCAATCTGGGTTTCGAGAAGAAACCGGAAGATTTCATTTCCGTGCAAGACAAGCGCGTGGTAGTGCTCGGCGGTGGTGACACCGCGATGGACTGTAACCGCACCTCCATCCGCCAGGGAGCCAAGCGCGTGACCTGTGCCTACCGCCGCGATGAGGAAAACATGCCCGGTTCCCGTCGCGAGGTGGCGAATGCGAAGGAAGAGGGCGTGCGCTTCCTGTTCAACCGCCAGCCGGTTGAGATTGTCGGGGACGGCAAGGTGGAAGGCGTTAAGGTGGTGACTACCAAGCTGGGTGAGCCGGACGAAAATGGCCGCCGTCGCCCGGAAGTGATACCCGGTTCTGAGGAAATTATTCCTGCAGATATCGTGCTGGTAGCCTTTGGTTTCCGTCCGAGCCCTGCCGAGTGGTTCGGTGACCACAATATCGAGGTTGCTGACTGGGGTGGTGTGGTTGCTCCTGAGAAGCAGGAATACAAATTCCAGACTAGCAACGAAAAAGTCTTTGCCGGTGGCGATATGGTTCGCGGCTCTGACCTCGTTGTAACTGCGATCTGGGAAGGCCGTCAGGCTGCAGAAGGTATTCTCGATTTCCTTGAGGTTTAATTTCTCGTTTTGTCTGCCTCCGTGGTGCCGCTAGCTGGTCTAGTGGCGGTACTGCTGCCGATACAAACTTGCCAGACACGAGCTAGGCGCCCCCCGTTAACCCATCCCTGGGGGCTCTGCAAAAACATCCTGTTTTTGAAGGTCTGGCAAACCTTTACCGGCATCAGCACCTTCGCATAGGAACTCAGAGCTTGGTTCGGGCCACGAGCGGGTTTCTCCGAAGTATCAAATTGCACAAGATTCAGATGCGAAGGCTTTGATGCCGGGTGCCCCTTTGCGAAACGTTGATTCGCAAGCTCACCCTGCGGGCGCCTCCGGCGTCCAAAACGATTGTTTTGTCACCGCCAGGGATGGCGGTGCAGAGCCCCCAGGGATGGGTTCACGGCGTGTTTCGCAAAGGGGTACCCGGTAGCAAAGCCGCCACGAGACCACCCAAATACGAACCACCAAACCCCGATAGCCCCCCAATCACCCACATAAATCCCCAGTCAGGCGAGTCCCTGTCCTAAACGGAACCCCGAGAGTACAATGGCCGGCCATTTACCCAGCCGTTGTGATCATGTCCGATACCCAGTTCGCCCCCCTGCAAAACGACCGTTTCCTTCGCGCCCTGCTGCGCCAGCCCGTCGACCGTACCCCCATGTGGATGATGCGCCAGGCCGGCCGTTACCTGCCCGAGTACCGCGCCACCCGCGCCAAGGCCGGCAGCTTTATGGATCTGTGCCGCAACACCGAACTGGCTTGCGAAGTGACTTTGCAGCCGCTGGAGCGTTACCCCCTGGATGCCGCCATCCTGTTCTCCGATATTCTCACCATCCCCGACGCCATGGGGCTCGGACTGTATTTCGAAGAAGGCGAAGGGCCCAAATTCAAAAAGCCGGTGCGCACCAGCGCCGATATCGCGGCGCTCGAAGTGGTGAATACCGCGAGTGATCTCAGCTACGTGACCGATGCGGTGACCACTATCCGCCGCGAGCTCAATGGCCGCGTGCCCCTGATCGGCTTCTCCGGCAGTCCCTGGACCCTGGCTACCTACATGATCGAAGGCGGCTCCAGCCGCGACTTTGCCCGCGCCAAGGAAATGCTCTATAACCGTCCGGAAGACATGCACCAGTTGCTGACCGTTCTGGCGGATTCCGTGATCGATTACCTGAACGCCCAGATCCGCGCTGGTGCGCAGACGGTGCAGATTTTTGACACCTGGGGTGGGGCCTTGAGCCACACGGCCTATCGCGAGTTTTCCCTGCAGTATATGGCGCGTATCGTTGACGGGCTGATCAAGGAGCAGGATGGGCGCCAGGTGCCGGTGATTCTGTTTACCAAGGGCGGTGGCCAGTGGCTCGAAGCCATGGCCGATAGCGGTGCTACCGCGCTGGGACTGGACTGGACCACCGATATTGCCCAGGCCCGTGCGCGGGTGGGCGACCGGGTTGCCCTGCAAGGCAATCTGGATCCCTCAATCCTGTTGGCGAACCCGCAGCGAATCCGCGAGGAAGTTGCTGCCGTGCTGGCGGGCTTCGGTAAGGGCAGCGGCCATATCTTCAATCTCGGTCACGGTATCACCCCGAAAGTCGACCCGGCCCATGCCGGCGCGATGTTTGACGCGGTTGTGGAGCTGTCGCCGCAGTATCACCAGTGACCCGAAATACGGTCTGTGAATGCTTACTGACTGATTTCGTGTGACGTGCGTCACAAATACGGTGTCTACTAGAGAGTAGAATCGTGTGACAATCCGCCCCGCTTTGGCTTCTAGCGGGGCTTTAGTGTGTCGGCTGTGCCGTTATCTGGCTGACACCAGCATTACCCAAAACAAAAAAATACGCGGCAACTATCAAGTGGCAATCCAGCAGGCGAAAGTATTCGTTGAAGACTTGCAGCGAGGCATGTTTGTGTCTCGCCTGGATCGCCCGTGGACGCGTACTCCCTTCGCCCTGCAGGGCTTTTATATCCGCGATCTGGAAGAAATCCGCCAGCTGCAAAAATACTGTCGCTTTGTGTACGTTGATGTCGCCAAGACCGTTGGCGATGTGGGCGTCAAGTTGCGCAAGCTGACCCGCGCAGCCAACGAACAGATCGCAGCGCAGAAACAAGCCCAGGTACGCGGCGCCGCGCGTCGCATTCCCGTTGCTATCAACTGCAAGCCGGTACAGGTCAAGCACGACAGCTACGCCCCCCCCGAGCCTGCGCGCAAGGAGGCGGCGAAAGCCAAGCAGCTGCACCAGCAAATCATTCAGGGTATGCACGAGGTCATGGTGCAGGTGAAGTCGGACCGACCGCTGCCCACGGCACAGGTCAGCCAGACGGTCACGCAGATGGTGGACAGTGTGCTGCGCAGCCCGGACGCCTATTCCTGGCTCGCGCGGGTGCGGGAAAAAGATGAGCACACATACAGCCACTCGGTACGCGCCAGTGTCTGGGCGGTGGTTTTCGGGCGACACATAGGCCTGCGTCGCCAGGAACTGGTGCAGCTGGGTATCGCCACCCTGTTGAAGGATGTGGGCAAGCTGTATCTTTCCGATTCGGTATTGAAGGCCGAAAAGCGCGATCCGCGGGACGAGCTGGAATACCGCAAGTTCGTGGATTACAGCGTGAAACTGTTGTCCGCCGACGGGAATATCGATCCCCAGGTTGTGGCCATTGTGCATTGCCACAAAGAGCAGCACGATGGCAGCGGCTATCCGCGCGGGCTGCGCGGAGGGCAGATTCCGGTACTGGCGCGTATGTGCGGGATTGTGACTTTCTACGATGAGGCGACCAATCCGCGCGGGGCCGAGTTTCCGCTGGCGCCGTCCAAGGCGGTGGCGCAGCTGTATGCTCTGCGGGATTGCGCTTTCCAGGAGCAGCTGGTACTGGAGTTTATCCAGTCCATAGGCCTGTACCCTACCGGTACCCAGGTGGAGCTTTCCACTGGTGAGCTCGCGGTTGTGGTGGAGCAGAGCCACAAGCGCCGATTGAAGCCGAAAGTGATGCTGGTGACCGACACCAATAAAAAACTGCTGGAAAAGCCGCAGCTGTTCGATATGGCGGCGGATGACGACCGCAAGCAATCGCTGGTGGAAAAGGGCAAGAAGTCCCTGCGTGATGCCGGCTTCATCACCATCCTGCACGACCTGGATCCGGTTCGCTATCCACAGGTGGATGTGGCGAAAGTGCGTGATCAGTATCTCTTCGAGCAGCGCCTGCCCGCGTTTATCGCGCGTTTTATTCCGAATCGCTGATTTCTCGACTCAGCGTCGAATTCCTTTCATTTTATTTTTCCCGATTGGCGCAGGACTATTCACTGGTCGCGTGCAGCGGCTTTTGCTTTGCGGTCCAGGGTGCGAATACCGCAAGCAGGCAGCCGCCGAGGATGATTGCCGCCAGCAGCAAGCCTACCCCGTAAACATTCATTCCCTGGTCCAGCAGAAAACCCAGTAACAGTGGCGACGCAGCGGTTGAGAAAACCATGCACGCCTGGGAAACGGCGCGTATCGCACCGAGATGGGTGCTGCCATAACGCTCGGGCCACAAAGCACTGCCGGCGGTGCCGGTACCGGCCTGGGCCACGCCAATCAGCGCGAGATACACGTAGGGCACCCAGGAATCCTGGCGCAGGGCTAATAGCAGCAACGCGACAATCATCGGCAGCAGGGCCAGTGGCAGGCTGCGCTGTGCACCGAAGCGGTCCACCAGCCCCCCGGCAAAAAACAGGGCCAGCAGATGCCCGGCGGCATAGCCTCCGAAAGCGCCGGCGAGAACGCTCATCGACCAGCCCCGCTCGTCGGCAATGGCGGCCTGGTGAAACAATACGGCAGTGACCACGAAGGGGGTCATCAATACGGCTGGCAACAGGCAATAAAAACCGCGATCCCGCAGTACCTGGGTGCGGGTATAGTCGTTCTCGCCGCTGGTGGCTGTACTCTCACTTTGACCGCTTTCTTTCCCGGTATTGCCGGCGAGCCATATCAGGGCAGGTAACACAGCCAGCAACAGCACACCGGCGGCCAGCCACCATACGCTGCGCCAGCCACTACTTTCGATCAGCAGCGATCCGCCTGTGGGCAACAGGGCTTCGGCGATGGGGAATCCCAGTGCGGCCAGGGCAATCACCTTGCCGCGATTAGCCGTGAAATGGCGTCCCGCGGTGGTCATCCCCATATGGGTCATAAATCCCTGTCCGGCAAACCGCAGCAGGAAAAATCCCGGCAATAGCATCCAGGCACTTTGTGCAACGGCCAGGGTCAGGCAGCCGGCGCTCAGTAAAAGTACACCCAGGGTGGCGACCCGTTTCAGTGGCCAGCGATCTACCAGTGTGCCCGCGCCCAGCAAAACAAAGGCGGATAACAGCGTGGCGGCACTGTAACAGGCACCGTACCAGCTGTTGCCCAGCTCAAATTCCTGCCGCAGGGCACCGCCGAAAATTGCGATAAAGAAGGTCTGGCCGAAACCGGAGGCAGCGACGGCTAACAGTGCAAAAAACGCGAGCTGGGGATTGCTGCGGATAAAGTCTGGTACTGGGGGCATGGATTCTGCTGAAGTGGAACGCGAGTACGGGGTTTTGTGGCGCCCCAGCTACCGGATACTTGTTTGCGAGACACGCCGTAGGCCCATCCCTGGGGGCTTGTCGAAAAGGTCCCTCTTTTCGACAGTCTCGCAAACAAGTATCCGGTAGCTGGGTCTTCGCTTCGACGTTGTTATTACGAAACGACTATTGAGGTTGTTGCGGAGAAATTAAATCAGATCTCCGAAATACTCACCCATTTTCACCGGAGATTCCGCGGCGAGTTCTTCTGCCCATTTCACTTTGTCAGCACCGAACAGCAGTACCACGGTTGAACCGAGCTTGAAGCGTCCCATTTCCTCGCCTTTTTTCAGCGCGATGGGTTTTTGTTCGTCGTAGCGGGTGGTGCGGATCTGACGCTTGATCGGGGCGACCTGGCCGGCCCAGACGGTTTCGATGGCGGCGACAATCATGGCGCCAACGAGAATCATGGCCATGGGGCCGGCGGCGGTGTCGAAGATACACACAAGGCGTTCGTTGCGGGCGAACAGGCGGGGTACGTTTTCTGCGGTGGTGGTATTGACGGAGAAGAGTTCGCCGGGCACGTAGATCATGCGCTGCAGTACGCCGTCGAGGGGCATGTGTACACGATGGTAATCCTTTGGCGACAGGTACACCGTGGCGAAGTTGCCGCCGGTAAATTGCGCGGCGACTTCGGGATCGCCACCGACCAGTTCGAGCAGGCTGTAGTCCTGGCCTTTGGCCTGGAAAATACGACCGTTGTGAATTTCGCCCAGCTGGCTGATGGCGCCGTCAGCACAGCCGGCGATGGTGCTTTCACCTTCGACGATGGGGCGTGCGCCGTCTTTGAGGGCGCGGGTGAAGAAGTCGTTGAAGCAGGTATAAGCGGTGTAGTCCTCTTCGAGGGCTTCGCTCATGTCGACTTTGTATTTTTCTACAAACCACTTGGTGAAGGGGTTTTTGATTCCGCCGATACGGGTTTCTGCCAACCATCCAGCAGCGCGGGAGGGCAGGTGCTGGGGAGTGATGTATTGCAGGAAGATAAACAGTTTCGGGTGCATGTAAGTATTGTGGTCCCGTTGTTTGGATTTTTGTGGCGGTCGGATGCCGGTTGCAGGTTTTCAGGACCGCTGTAAACCCATCCCTGGGCGCTGCGGCGCAAACGTCCTGTTTGCGACGCTCCTGAAAACCTGCAACCGGCACCCGACCTTCGCATTTGAGGTTTTCACTTCGTTAGAGAAAGTGAAAATCCTGAATCAATTTTCTACCGGAGTATCTGGCAAGTTACCCCACTCGCTCCATGACCCCGGATAGGCCACGATCGGCAATCCCAGAGATTTCCCTACCAGCCAGGTAAACGCTGAACGGTGGTGGCTTTGGCAGTGGGTGGCAATTTCCTTTTCGCCATCGATACCGAGTGCGGCGAGAAACTCTTTGGCATCGGTGCGGATGCGCAGATCCCGCTGTGGGTCCATCAGTTGTGTCCAATCACAATTGATCGCGCCGGGAATGTGGCCGCCTTTCATTGCCAGCACGCGTTCGCCGCTGTACTCCGAGGGGGAGCGGGCGTCCCAGATCTGCAAGTCGCCCTGATTCAGGCGTTGTTGGATCTGATCGGCGTCGAGCATCGGCGCGTCGTCGCTGATCTGGATTTCGATATCGCTAGGGGGGACGGTGACATTTTCTGTGGACAGTGGCAGGCCGGCGTTTTTCCAGGCGTGCATGCCACCATTCAGGTAGCTGTATTTTTTGTGGCCGATAACTTCCAGGGTCCACAGCAGGCGTCCGGCCCAGCCGCCGCCTTCGTCGTCACAGGCGACGATATGGGTTTCCGGGGTGAGGCCGAGGGCGCGGAAGACCTCGGTGAGGCGTTCTACCGAGGGCAGTTTGCCGGCGGCGGGTGGGGTGCCGGCCATCAGGGCCTGGAAGGGCAGACCGAGGGCGCCGGGGATATGGCCGGCGAGGTAGTTCTGCGGGCTGCTCAGGTCGACGACCCGTATTTCTTCGTGTTCGAGCAGTGGCGCCAGTTGTTCGGGTTCCAGGATCAGGGGTACATCACTCACGTGAGATTCCTTGTCGATGTGTTCTATTCGTTTTCCAGGCTGTTGCGCAGATGCAGGAAGCTGTCCATGCGTCTCTGGCTGATATCGCCGCGCTCAAGTGCTTCCTGAATTGCGCAGCCGGGCTCGCTCTGGTGACGGCAATCGCGAAAGCGGCAATAGCCGATAAACGGGCGAAATTCCACGTAGCCTTCCAGCAGTTCCTGCTCGCTCATATGCCAGATGCCGAACTCGCGGATGCCGGGTGAGTCTATCAGATCGCCACCGCTGGGCAGATGAAACAGTTCCGCGGCGGTGGTGGTGTGGGTGCCTTTGCCGGTGGCTTCGGAAAGGGCGCCGGTGCGGGCGTCGGTCCCCGGTAAAAGGCCGTTGATGAGGGAGGATTTGCCCACGCCGGACTGGCCAACGAAGACACTGGTTCCCTGGGCCAGCGTGTCCAGCAGCTCGCCGAGACCCTCGCCGGTTTTGGTGGACAGCTGCAGTACCCGGTAGCCGAGGTCGGGGTAGGGGCGCAGCAGGTCTTCGAGCTGTTCGCGATTGCTGTCGTCAATCAGGTCGATCTTGTTCAGCAGTAGCAGCGGCTGGATACCGGTGGTTTCGGCGGCGACCAGATAGCGGTCGATGGCGTTGGCGAAGGGCTCCGGGTAGGGGGCAATGACGATGAGGATTCGGTCGATATTGGCGGCGACGGTCTTCATGTCGCCGTAGCGATCCGGTCGCTGCAGTTCTGAGTGGCGCGGCAGTCGCGCACCGACGACGCCGAGGCCGCCGGTAGATTCACCGGTGGAGGGACGCCAGGCGACTTTATCGCCGGTGACCAATGTGTCGATATTGGCGCGAATATGGCAGCGTTGTCGCAATTCTGCCGCTTCAGCCCCCTCGGTTTCGCTTTCTACCAGTACCTGGCTGCCGTAGTTGGCGATGACCAGGCCGGTTTGCTCCTGGCCGAGGTCGCCTTCTTCCTCCGCATGTTCAAAACTCTCGTCCCGCTTGCGCGCACGAGCCTCCCGTTCCTGCTGGATTTTGGCGATGCGCCACTGCTGGCGGCGATTGAGTTTGCGTTTGCTCATGGGAGTTCGCACTGTGGAAAGCGGCGGATTATAACTTGCATCGGTGGGGGATTGCGGTAACTTCCCCGCTATCCTCACGTTTATCCAATACTTGTGTAACTGCCACCGCCGCCAGCGGCTGTTAAGGAGACTAATGTGGATCAGAATAATCTGATCTGGATCGATCTGGAAATGACCGGCCTGAATCCGGAGAAGGAGCGCATCATCGAGATTGCGACGGTGGTGACGGATTCGCGCCTGAATGTGCTGGCAGAGGGCCCGGTGATGGCGATCCATCAGAGCGATGCGCTGCTGGCTGCGATGGATGACTGGAATACGGAACAGCATGGCGGGTCGGGTCTGGTGACCCGGGTGAAGGAGTCGCAGATCAGTGAACACAAGGCGGAACGGGAGACGATCGAGTTCCTGCAGCAATGGGTGCCCGAGGGAGCCTCGCCCATGTGCGGTAACTCCATCGGTCAGGATCGCCGGTTCCTGGTGAAGTACATGCCACTACTGGAGCGTTACTTCCACTACCGCAATCTGGATGTGAGCTCGGTGAAGGAGCTCGCCCGCCGCTGGCGCCCGGATGTTCTGGAGGGGGTTAAGAAGACTTCATCGCATCTGGCTTTGGATGATATTCATGATTCGATTAATGAGCTGAAACACTATCGTGAGCACTTTTTTCGTATGAGCTGAGCTTCGGTAGCTTGGAAGCAGGTTCGGTGGCGGTGGAGCGCCGGGGATCTGTTTTCAAAACCGCTGTGAATACATCCCTGTACGCTGCGTCGGCGACGTCCCTGTCGCCGACGCTTTTGAAAACAGATCCCCGTCACTCCACCTACGATTTAAGCTGTGGCACTTCGTAAGCCAATAGTTTTCGGGTGTGGCAGCTATTTTTCTTACGAAGTAGCAATATTTGACGCGAAGGCTGTGTGCCTGGGGCGGGTTTTCAGGAGCGTCGCAAACAGGATGTTTGCGCCGCAGCGCCCAGGGATGGGTTCACAGCGGTCCTGAAAACCCGCCCCAGGTGCCCAGCCGCCACTGAGCTGGAGTCAGAGCGCCCAAAACCACTGAGGCGGGAAGTCACTACGAGGCCCGTTTAACCTTTCGCTTCCGCCGCCGCCCACTACGCAGCCGCTCCAAGGCCCACTCAATATGCTCCGCTACCAGCGGCGTTGCTGAAGCCAGCGAGTTCTCCAAAACTTCAAAAATATCCGGCGCAGCATCGGCATTACCCAAAGCAACCGCCAAGTTCCGCTGCCACCGCTCAAACCCGATCCGTCGAATCGCCGAGCCCTCGGTTTTCTTCAGAAATTCCTCTTCCGACCAGCGGAATAGATCCACGAGGGCGCCGCTGTCCAGTCCGTGGCGGGGGTGGAAATCTTTTTCGCCGGTGGGGGCGGCGAACTTGTTCCACGGGCAGATAATCTGGCAGTCGTCGCAGCCAAATACCCGGTTGCCCATGGGCTCGCGAAATTCTTCCGGAATCGGGCCCTTGTTCTCGATGGTGAGATAGGAAATACAGCGGCGCGCATCCAGCGTGTAGGGGCCGACAAAAGCATCCGTGGGGCACACCTTGAGGCAGGCTGAGCACTCGCCGCACTGGTTCGGCTCCTCGCTCACATCCACTGGCAATGGCAGATTGGTGTAAATCTCGCCGAGAAAAAACCAGCTGCCCGCCGCGCTGTTGATCACCATGCAATTCTTGCCGATCCAGCCCAGCCCCGCCTTTTCCGCCAGTGCCCGCTCCATGACCGGCGCGCTGTCGGTAAACGCACGGCCGCTGGCGGCAATGCCGCGTTCCTCGCAGTAGCGGTCGATCTGTTGCGCCAGTTGCGCCAGGCGCTTGCGGATCAATTTGTGGTAATCGCGGCCGTTGGCATAGCGGGACACGTAGGCCTTGCTGGAGTCCTTCAGCACCTGTACCGGTTGCGTGTCCGGTGGCAGGTAATCAAGGCGTACGCTGATCACCCTGAGGGTGCCTTCCTCCAGCAGCTCCGGGCGCCAGCGCTTTTCACCGTGGGCACCCATCCACTCCATATCGCCGTTGTAGCCGGCCTCCAGCCACTGCTGCAGGCGCTCACCGTGCTGTTGCAACTGGCAATCGGTGATGCCCACCTGCTGGAAGCCCAGCTCCCGCCCCCACACTCGGATCTGTGCGGCCAGGTCTTGCAGGACGGAGGAATCGGGGAGGGAACTCATGGAAGATGGCGTGACCCTGTGTGCGGCGGTTCGTGGGTTGAAGCGGTATAATCATCGGTATTTTGCCACAGTTTAAAAATTGACCACAGCTGGAACGCAGTACACACCATGGATAGTCAGAATTCTTCACCACATTCGGCCCCGCAAAACCTCTATACCGCCGAGGCTGTGCGTCGCCTGGACCAGCTGGTGATCAGCCAGCAGCAGATACCCGGGCTCGCGTTGATGAAGCGCGCCGGGCGAGCGGCATACGACTGCCTGCGCCAGCGTTGGCCGGATGTGAGTGGTATTCAGGTGTTCTGTGGTGGCGGCAATAACGGCGGCGATGGCTACGTGATTGCAGGCCTTGCAGCCCAGCGCCAGATCCCGGCCACGGTGCTTGTGGCGGTGCCAGAGGACAAGCTCAAGGGGGAGGCGCTGGAAGCCTACCGCTTCGCCGAACGCGAGGGCGCCACGCTGGTATCCAGCCTGGCAGAGCTGCCGGCTCCGGAAAAGCACACCGTGCTGGTGGATGCACTGCTCGGTACCGGCTTCAGTGGTGAACTGCGCGCGCCCATGGACGCAGCGATCGCCCATATCAATGCGTCGTCCTGTCCGGTCCTGGCGGTGGATCTGCCATCCGGTCTCAACGCGGACACCGGCGTGGCAACAGAGGGTGCCGCGGTTGAGGCGGATGCGACGGTGACCTTTATCGGGCGCAAGACCGGCCTGTACCTGGGGCGTGGACCGGCGCTTACCGGCAAAGTGATTTTTGAGGATCTGGGGGCGGCCCCGGAGATTTATCCACAGGTGACTGCGGCGCTGGTCCGCTATACCGGCAGCTCTCTCGAGCGCTTGCCGGCGCGCCCCGCAGACAGTTACAAAAACCAGTTTGGCCACGTGATGGTGGTCGGTGGCGACCACGGCTTCGGTGGCGCCGCACTGATGGCGTCGGAAGCGGCTGCTCGCGCCGGTGCCGGCCTGATTTCCCTCGCCTCCCGTCCGGAGCATGTCGCGGCAACGCTGACCCGCTGTCCGGAAGTCATGGCACAGCCGGTGGTTTCCGGCCAGGAGCTGGAGCCGCTGCTGGAGGCGCCGGATGTGATTGCGGTGGGTCCCGGCCTGGGCCGGAGTCCTTGGAGTGAACAGCTGCTGGCCCGCGCCGGTCGCGCAGCGGCAAAGCTGGTATTGGATGCAGATGCACTGAATATCCTCGCCGGTGGCCGGGTACTTGCCGGTGTGCAGCGGGACGACTGGGTGCTTACCCCGCACGTGGGTGAGGCGGCGCGACTTCTGGGTATTTCAAATGAGGAAGTCATTGCCGATCGCGTCGCAGCAGCGAGGGCGATTCAGCAGAAATTCAGCGGCGTAGTGATACTTAAGGGCGCGGGTACCCTGATTGCCCACAGTGGCGGGGTCGACCTGATCAACAGTGGCAATCCGGGCATGGCCTCCGGCGGCATGGGCGACCTGCTCACCGGTATCGTTGCCGCCTTGCTCGGACAGGGGTTGCAGCCCGCGGCCGCGGCGCGCCTTGCGGTGTGGTTGCACGGTGCTGCCGGTGATCGCGCGGCAGAAGCCGGCCAGCGCGGCCTGCTGGCGACGGACCTGTTGCCGCATGTGCGCGCCCTGGTGGATTGAGGAATCAACGTGAGCGAACAGCCTGTGGATAAAACCCTGTACCTCGCCGACGAGGCGGCCACCGTCGCTGCCGGTGAGGCGCTGGGGCTGGCGTGTATCGAAAGCGGCATGGCGTCCGGCCTGGTGTTTTTTCTCGGCGGACAACTGGGAGCCGGCAAGACCACGTTCAGCCGCGGGGTACTGCGTGCGTTTGGTCACCGCGGTGCGGTTAAGAGCCCCACTTACACACTGGTGGAGCCTTACGAATTCGGTGTCGGCAGCGAGCAGGAGCAGCGGGTTTACCACTTCGACCTGTACCGGCTGGGCGATGCGGAAGAGCTGGAATACATGGGGGTACGGGATTACTTCGGCCCCGGCAGCCTGAGTCTGGTGGAGTGGTCGGAGCGCGGCAGCGGTGTTTTGCCGCCGCCAGATATCGAGCTGAACCTGCAGTTACAGGGTGACGGTCGCGCGCTGACACTGTCCGCACTGAGTGACACCGGTCGCGAAGTCCTGGCAAAAGCGGCGTTCGCTGGCTAAGAGTATTTAACAAGCTTAAGAAATGCGGTCGGGGACGGGAACTGCAAGGGAATCGACAGGGCAAAAAATAATGATTGGAGCAGGTTTGTCGGTGCGACTGAAAACAAAATTTATCGCCGCAATGCTGGCAGCGATGTCGATGCTGCCGGCCTATCAGGCGAGCAGCGCGGAGGTCGAAGGTGTGCGCCTGTGGCGCGCCCCGGATCACACGCGTCTGGTATTCGACCTGGATGGCCCGGCCGAGCACAAGCTGTTCATGCTGAGTAACCCCGATCGCGTGGTGATCGATGTAAGCGGTGCGAAGCTGGTAACCGGGATCGACGAGCTGCCGCTGACGGATACGCCGATCGCCGGCGTCCGCCACGCGGTGAAAGACAAGCGCGACCTGCGCGTGGTGCTGGATCTGAAGCAACCGGTCAATCCCCGCAGTTTCGCCCTGCGCCGCCATGAACAGCTCCCGGATCGTCTGGTGATCGACCTGCACGACCGCGACAAGGTGGAAGAGAAAACCATCGAACAGGTGCAGGTGAGCGGCAAGCGCGACATCGTGGTCGCCATCGATGCCGGTCACGGTGGCGAGGACCCCGGTGCACTCGGCCCCGGCGGCCTGCGGGAAAAGGACGTGGTGCTCGCGATCTCCCGTTACCTGCAAAAATCCATCGACCGCCATTCCGGCTTCTCCGCCAAGCTGGTGCGTACCGGTGATTACTACATTCCCCTGCGCGAGCGGGTGAAGAAGGGGCGCCAGCTGCGCGCGGACCTGTTCGTTTCTATTCACGCGGATGCGTTTACCCGCAAGGATGCGCGTGGAGCCGGGATCTACGCGGTATCTTCCCGCGGCGCTACCAGTGAAACCGCGCGTTTTCTGGCGCAGCGGGAGAACGAGTCTGACCTGATCGGCGGTGCCGGTAGCCTGAGTCTCAGCGACAAGGACGATACCCTGGCCGGGGTTTTGCTGGATCTGGCAATGACGGCGACCATGAACGCGAGCCTGGATATTGGCGGCAGCGTATTGCGCTCTCTGGGTAGCTTTACCCATTTGCACAAAAAGAAAGTGGAGCAGGCCAATTTCTCGGTGCTGCGCAACCCGGATGTGCCGTCGATTCTGGTGGAGACCGGCTTTATCACCAATCCCCAGGAGGCCCGCCGGTTGCGTGACCCGTCATTCCAAAAGCGCATGGCGGAAAAACTCAGCGAGGGTATAGTGGCCCACTTTACTTCCCGCCCACCAGCGGGCAGCTGGCTCGCCGCCAACGGCGATCGCATCGACCGCAAGCACACCATCTCTCGGGGTGATACCCTGTCTGGCATCGCTGCGCGCTACAACATTTCCGTGGCGGACCTGAAGAGGGCCAACGGGATGCAGACATCCATGATCCGAGTGGGCCAGACGCTGACCATACCGTCTGGTTGAGATCTGTGGACCCGTGCTGCAGAAACTGGGCTTTAGATTTTGCCCGGAGGCGCCAAAACACTGGGTATGGGTTTTCAAAACCGCTGTGAATACATCCATGTACGCTGCGTCGGCGACGTCCCTGTCGCCGACGCTTTTGAAAACCCATACCCAGCATTTTGGCTTCGCATTGAGTCCGCAGTTGGGCTTCGTGTGCCGCTAACGAAGTAGTGTGATTCGAATTTAAACCGGTGCGCCGGCGCCACTGACTCTAAAAGAACCCCGAGGTATGTGGCAGCGGGGTAACGCCAAACACCAAGATCCCAATGCCTGAAAATATCCAGTTACTATCCCCGCGACTCGCCAACCAGATCGCCGCCGGTGAAGTGGTCGAGCGGCCCGCATCCGTAATCAAAGAGTTGCTGGAAAACAGTCTCGACGCGGGTGCAACACGGTTGGAAGTGGACCTGGATGCGGGTGGCACCAAACGCATCATGGTGCGTGACAACGGCAAGGGCATCGAAAAAGAAGACCTGCACCTGGCGCTTGCCCGGCACGCCACCTCGAAAATCCACGCTCTCGAAGACCTCGAAGCCGTCGCCACCCTCGGCTTCCGCGGTGAGGCCCTGGCGAGTATCTCCTCGGTCGCCCGACTCACGCTGACCAGCAGCCGCGACGATACCGGCAAGGGCTGGGTCGTATCCGCCGAGGGGCGCGAAATGGAAACCCAGCTTGCGCCTGCAGCGCACCCCCGCGGCACAACGGTGGAAGTGCGTGACCTGTTCTTCAACACCCCCGCGCGGCGAAAATTTTTGCGCACGGAGAAAACCGAATTCAACCGCGTCGATGACACCATCAAGCGGCTCGCTCTGTCGCGTTTCGATGTCTCCATCAGCCTGCGTCACAACGGCAAGGGCGTGCACAATCTGCGCGGTGGCACCAGCCGGGCGGAAAAGGAGCGGCGTGTCGCCCAGCTGTGCGGACCGGCATTTATGCAGAATGCCCTGCACATCGAAATGGAGCGCAGCGGCCTGCGCCTGTGGGGGTGGGTGGCCGAGCCCGCCTTCTCCCGATCCCAGGCAGACCTGCAGTTTTTCTACGTCAACGGCCGCGCCATCCGCGACCGCGTGGTAAGTCACGCAGTGCGTCGCGCCTTTGCCGACGTGCTGTATCACGGACGGCACCCCGCGTTCGTACTTTACCTGGAGCTGGACCCGGCCTCGGTGGACGTGAACGTGCACCCGACCAAACACGAAGTGCGCTTCCGTGACAGCCGCCTGGTACACGATTTCCTGTTTGGCTCCCTGCACCGCGCACTGGCGGATGTGCGTCCGGGACAGAAAGACGAGCACGAGGAAGTCGCGCCGCAGGTGTCCGGCGTCAGCGCCGGCGAATTTGCCGGCCAGGAACGGATGCCGTTATCCCAGGCTGCGCCCCAGGCGCCGACATCACCGTCAGGCAGTGGATTTTCATCGCCCATGTACGGCGAGCGCAGCTCTCCCGAGCGCCTTCAGCAGCAGATGCAGGGATATGGTGAGCTGCACAAACCCTATGGCGGTGGCGTGCAGGAAGCGCCCGCAGTAGCGGCGGGTCAGGGCGGCTGGGGGCAGTCGATCCCCGCGGCATCCGATGAGGAAACGCCGCCACTGGGATTTGCTGTCGCCCAGCTGCACGGGATTTATATCCTGTCGCAGAACCAGCACGGCATGGTGGTGGTGGACATGCACGCAGCCCATGAGCGGATTGTGTACGAACAGATGAAGGCCGCCCACGCCGCGGGCGGTATCCAGGCGCAGCCACTGCTGGTGCCGGTGAGTCTCGCGGTAAGCGAGCGGGAAGCGGATTGCTTCGAGGAGCGCGAGGAGGTTTTCACTGCCCTCGGCTTCGTACTGCAGCGCGCGGGACCGGAAACCCTGATGGTGCGACAGGTCCCGAGCATGTTGCACAGCGCACCGGTCGAGCAGCTGGTGCGGGATGTTCTGTCCGACCTGTTGGCGGAAGGCAGCAGCGACCGTATCGGCAACAAGATCAACGAGATCCTCTCCACCATGGCGTGCCACGGCTCCGTGCGCGCCAATCGCAAGTTGACCATTCCGGAAATGAATGCGCTGCTGCGCGACATGGAGCGCACCGAACGCAGCGGTCAGTGCAATCACGGCCGGCCCACCTGGACTCAGGTTAAACTGGCAGATATGGATAAGTGGTTTATGCGTGGTCAGTAGAATGAGCAGTTCCGGCGTACCCGAGGAAAAACGGCCCCGGGTGATTTTCCTGATGGGCCCCACAGCCTCGGGCAAAACGGATTTGGCCATGGCGATCAGCGACCACTTGCCGGTGGAACTGATCAGCGTCGACTCCGCACTGGTATACCGGGGGCTGGATATCGGCTCTGCCAAGCCGTCGCCGGAAGAGCTTGCCCGCTATCCCCATCGCCTGATCGATATCTGCGATCCGTCCGAGAGTTATTCCGCCGGCCGCTTTCGCGAGGACGCGTTGAGTGCCATGCAGGAAATCACTGCGCGCGGCAAAATTCCGTTGCTGGTTGGCGGAACCATGCTCTATTTCAAGGCTCTATTGCAGGGCATGGCAGAGATGCCCGAGGCCGACCCCGAGTGGCGAGCACAGATCGAAGCGCGCGCCGCCGAACAGGGTTGGCCCGCTCTGCACGCGGAGCTGGCAAAAGTGGATCCCGAACTCGCTGCTGAGCTGCATCCGAATCATTCGGTGCGTATCGAGCGGGCGCTGGAGGTGTATCACCTCACCGGCAAGACCATGACCCAGCTGCGCGCGGAGCAGCAGAGTGAATCGTTGCACGCAGACTATGATATCTGCCAGCTGGCCATAGTGCCCCGCGATCGGGCCATATTGCACGAGCGTATCGCGCAGCGTTTCCTGCGAATGCTGGATAATGGCTTTATCGAGGAAGTGAGGGCGTTGCGCGCGCGCGGCGACCTGCACCGGGATCTGCCAGCAATCCGCGCGGTGGGCTATCGCCAGGTATGGGACTACCTCGAGGGGGAGTCCGATTACGACCAGATGGTGGCTGCGGGAATCGCTGCCACCCGCCAGCTGGCCAAGCGCCAGCTCACCTGGTTACGACGCTGGCCGGACCTGGCGCCTATCCACGCACAGGAACCTGGCGGCAAAGTCCGCAAAATCGATGAAATGTTGGTTGAGGCCTTGAAATTTCTCGGTTCAGCAGCCATAACGTGAGTGGGCCGGTGTATCCGTCCCAGTTCAGTCAGTTATTCACAAGAGCCTTGGTTACATTTGGCTCATTTTATACGCCGCATCACCATGGCCGTTTCTTAGTCCGCGGGTTTCGCGGGCGCGATCGTGCGTCATCTGGCGACTTATCTTTTGGCAAGGAGAAAAAAGATGTCAAAAGGGCACAGCTTACAAGACCCTTACCTCAATGTTCTGCGTAAAGAACGTATCCCGGTTTCCATCTATCTGGTGAACGGCATCAAACTGCAGGGCCAGATCGAATCCTTCGACCAGTTCGTAGTGTTGCTGAAGAACACCGTGAGCCAGATGGTCTACAAACACGCAATTTCCACCGTTGTTCCGTCCCGTGCCGTACGTGTGCCGCTGATGAATCCGGCTGCACAGGGTGGTGAAGGCGGCGCCCCTGAGGGCGGTGAACGAGATACTTTCGGCTGAGTTTGATTCTGCCGCCGTGCTTCCACGGGTCCTGTACGCGCTTTCAATCTGCGCACTTGGGGTTTTTATGGGGCGGGCGGTAAGCCGTGGTTTAAAAAGTAGTTACTTACAGCGCCCCGGCTCGTCCGGGGCGTCTGTTGTTCGGCGCCAGTGCACTGGCGCATTGATAGAGCCCAAGAGAATAATCCTTGTTTTTTGATCGCCCGGAATCCGGTGAACTGGCCGTACTGGTCCACCTGGAACTTTCCGCCATCGACAGCCCCGACGACCCACGGGAATTCGAAGAGCTGGCACTGTCCGCAGGTGCTGACCCGGTGGCATTTATCTTCGGCCAGCGCGCCACCCCAGATCCCAAGACGTTTGTCGGTCGCGGCAAACTGGAAGAAATCCAGGAGACTGTAAAAAAACACGGTGCAGAGCTGGTGATGTTCGATCACACCCTGTCACCCAGCCAGGAGCGCAACATTGAGCGCGAGCTCAAGTGCCGGGTGCTGGATCGCACCGGGCTGATTCTGGATATTTTCGCCCAGCGTGCGCGGACCCATGAGGGCAAGCTGCAGGTCGAGCTGGCGCAGTTGCGTCACATGTCCACGCGCCTGGTGCGCGGCTGGACCCACCTGGAGCGCCAGAAAGGCGGTATTGGCCTGCGCGGCCCGGGTGAAACCCAGCTGGAGACCGACCGCCGGTTGCTGCGCGCTCGTATCGACTCCATTGAGAAGCGTCTCGACAAGGTGCGCCGTCAGCGGGAGCAGGGGCGCCGCGCCCGCTCGCGGGCGGAAGTGGCGACAGTGTCACTGGTGGGGTATACCAACGCCGGCAAGTCGACCCTGTTCAATCGCATTTCCAGTGCCGAGGTGTATGTACGCGATCAGCTGTTCGCGACCCTGGACCCGACCATGCGCCGGGTAGAGCTACCCAACGTGGGCGCGATGATTCTGGCGGATACCGTGGGATTCGTATCCCACTTGCCGCACCGCCTGGTGGAGGCGTTCCGCGCCACCCTGGAAGAGGCGGCCAATGCCACCCTGTTATTGCATGTGGTGGACGCCGCGGCGGAAAACCGCCTGCACCTGATTGAAGAGGTACAGGCAGTACTCGAGGAAATTGGCGCGGCGGATTTGCCCCAGCTGCTGGTGTACAACAAACTGGATCTACTGGCCGACGCGGAGCCGCGTATTGACCGGGACGATCAGGGCGTGCCGCGCGCCGTATGGCTGTCGGCGGCCACCGGTGCCGGCTGCGACCTGCTGGTGGAAGCCATCGCTGAGCGTCTCGGTCAGCAAATGGTGAGTGGCTCACTGGTGATACCGCCGCAACATGCACGCCTGCGCGCGCAGCTGTTTGAAGGCAACGCCGTGCAGGGCGAAGATTATCGCGACAACGGCGACATTGAACTCAAGGTGCTGTTGCCGCGTGCCGAGCTACAGCGCCTGATGGCGCAGTTCCGGGAAGTAGGCAACCCGCCACAGTGGTTACCGGAAGATCCCGACGCAGAGCCGAAACCTGAAGATTGGGAAGTCGACTGAGCAATCGCGGTCGATAGGCATACTGCCGGGTCAGTGAAATGCTAGAATTTCGCGACAGCTAACGATTAATAAGTTGAATGAGTTGGAGTAAATAAATGGCCTGGAACGAACCGGGTGGTAACAACAAAGATCCCTGGGGTGGCGGCAATCGCAACAATGATGGCCCGCCCGATCTCGACGAGCTGCTGCGCAAGATGCAGCAAAAACTGAACGGACTGTTCGGCGGCAAGCCGTCCGGCACTGGGGACGGACGTCCCGGTGGTGGCAGCTTCCCGTGGTCCCTGGTAATGATCGTGCTGGCGGTGGTTTACGGCCTGTGGGGTTTCTATCAGGTGGATGCGAACGAATCCGCCGTGGTACTGCGGCTGGGTAAATACCACAGCACCGAGACCTCTGGCCTGCACTGGAATCCGCCGCTGGTTGATCACGTCACCAAGGTGAACATGACCGAGGTGCGTACCGAGCGCACTACCGGCCAGATGCTGACCGAAGACGCGAGCATTGTGGATGTGGTGCTGCAGGTGCAGTGGCATATCGATGACGCCGAGTCCTTCGTGCTGCGCGTGCGCGACCCGCTGAAGAGCCTGCAGGAAGCCACCGACAGTGCGCTGCGCCACGTGGTGGGTTCGCAGACCCTGAACGGCGTGATTTCCCAGAATCGTACCCAGGTATCCGCGGATACCCAGGTGCGCTTGCAGGAATATCTCGATCTGTACCAGACCGGCATTCGCGTCGACGTGGTCAACCTCACCGATGCCAAGGCGCCGCGTGAAGTGCAGGACGCATTCGATGACGTAGTGCGCGCCCGTGAAGACGAGGTGCGTCTGCAGAACGAAGCCCAGGCCTACTCCAACCAGGTAATTCCGGTTGCCCGCGGTCAGGCCCAGCGGATGATTGAAGAGGCGGAAGCCTACAAATCCCGCGTTGTGGAAAGTGCCCGCGGTGAAGCGGCGCGATTCACTGCGCTGCTGGCCGAGTTCCAGCGCGCGCCTGAAGTAACCCGTGAGCGTATGTACCTGGATGCAGTGCAGGAAGTGATGAGCAACACCTCCAAGGTGATGGTCGACGTGGAAGGTGGCAACAACATGATGTACCTGCCGCTGGACAAGCTGGCCGAGGGCAGTGCCACCAGTGCCGCTCAGCGCCCGCAGATTTCACCGCAGGTCATCGACGAGATTTCCCAGCGGGTGATCAACCAGTTGCGCACGGAAGTTAACAACAATCGTCGCAACCGCGAAGTGCGTTAAGGGGGTTGCTATGAACAACAACAAATCACTTTTCATCATCGCACTGATACTGATTGGAGTGCTGGTACTGTCCGGCAGTGCGTTTGTGGTCAAGGAAACCGAGAAGGCGGTACTCGTCCGTTTCGGTGAGGTAGTGCGCACGGATTACGGTCCGGGGCTCTATTTCAAGATTCCGCTGGTACACGAACTGCGCAAGTTTGACGCGCGTATCCAGACCGTCGACTCCCAGCCGGTGCGGATGCTGAACAGCGAAAACAAGTTCATGATGGTGGACTCGTACGCGAAGTACCGCATCTTTGATGTGGGCCGCTTTTACGTGGCTACCCGCGGTGACGAGCGCAACGCGGTACGCCTGCTGGCGGAGCAGATCAACAACCGCCTGCGTAACCAGTTTGGTGTGCGCGACCTGCACGAGGTGGTGAGTGGCCAGCGCGACGAGCTGATGGCCGAGATCACGACCAACCTGAACGAGACCGCGCGCAAGGATCTGGGCGTGGAAATCGTGGATGTGCGGGTGAAACGCATCGACCTGCCGCCGGAGGTTTCCGAGTCGGTATTCCAGCGGATGCGCGCCGGTCGTGAACTGGAAGCGCGGGACCACCGGGCAAAAGGCCAGGAAGCCAGTGAGCGTATCCGTGCCAACGCAGATCGCGAGAAAGTAGTGATCGAGTCCGAGGCCTACCGCAAGGCGGAAGAGGTGCGCGGTGCCGGCGATGCCGAGGCGGCCAAAATCTACGCCGAAGCCTACAGTAAAGACCCGGAGTTCTATCGCTTCTCCCGCAGCCTGACGGCCTACAAGGAGTCCTTCAAGAGCAAGAGCGATATGCTGCTGATTGACCCGGACAGCGAGTTCTTTCGCTATCTGAAGGATTCGTCTGGCAAGTGATGCAGGCTCTGCGCCGTCTCTGGAGGCGGCGCAGCTGGCGGGGAAGAGCTGTGATCCCTGATAGTGGCCACACTCCCGTCATTTAGTGGTAAAATCCCCAAAACCGGGCCGGCGCCCGGTTTTTTTGTGCCGGCCCGATTTGTTGAATTCCTGTTGTTGAACCCGAGAGCGGAAACGCTGACTGGAGCTACCAAGGTGTGGGAAGAGCTGGCCCGGGCCATCGGCCTGGTACTGATCATTGAAGGTATTTTGCCTTTTCTTTACCCCCGCCGCTGGCGCGCACTGGTGCAGCAGCTGGCATCTGTGGATAATCGCAGCCTGCGCACGGCGGGGCTGGTATCCATGCTCGTCGGCACAGCCCTGCTAATGCTGATCGGCGGCACGCCGTCAGCGTGATCACAGAGGTTCAAATCGGCCCAGAGCCGCACTGTTAACTGTCGAACGCCCACACCATGACCCAAGCCGAACGCTGGATGCTACCGGATGGCATCGCTGAGATTTTGCCCGCAGACGCCAAGCGGGTGGAAACCCTGCGCAGAGACCTGCTGGACCTCTACCATCGCTGGGGGTATGAGCTGATCATTCCGCCGATGGTGGAATTTACCGATTCCCTGCTGATTGGCATGGGGCGGGACGTGGACCAGAGCACATTTCGTGTGACTGACCAGTTGTCTGGTCGCAGCCTGGGAATACGCGCGGATATCACACCGCAGGCGGCGCGTATCGATTCCCACAGTTTTCCCCGCAGCGGCGCCAACCGCCTCTGCTATGCGGGCCAGGTGCTTTACACCCGCCCCCGCGCGCCCATGGGGCCGCGCGCACCGATTCAGATCGGTGCCGAACTGTACGGAGTAGAGAGTCTGCAGGGGGATATCGAGGTCATCAGCCTGATGATCGAAACCCTGCGCACCGCTGGTATCCGCGAAATCCACCTGGATCTCGGCCATGTAGCCATCTTCCGCAGCCTGGCGCAGGCCGCCGGTCTCGACGAAGAGCAGAAGAGTGAGCTGATCGCTCTGTTGCAGAGCAAGGCGGTGGCGGATATCGAACGCTGGGTGGATGAAAATATTGCCTCGCCAGCCGCGGCCAACTGGCTGCGCACTCTGCCGCGACTGGCCGGTGGCACCGAGTGCCTGGCGCGCGCGCGGGAAGTATTCGCCGATGGCCCTGAAGCACTAAAGGCCGCACTGGAAGAGTTGCAGCGGGTGGCCGACGCGGTAGCGCGCCGCTACCCGCAGGTAGCGCTGTTCTTTGATCTGGGCGAAATGCGCGGTTACGACTACGAAACCGGATTGGTATTTGCCGCATACTCCCCGGGTCACGGTCAGGCACTGGCCAACGGTGGCCGCTACAACGGGATCGGCGCCGTGTTCGGGCGCGACCGTGCGGCCACTGGATTCAGTACCGACCTGGCGGCAATCAATGCCCTGGGTGGCAATGGCCACAGCGAAGCCGGCGCGATCCTCGCACCGGCCAGCGATTGCGAACAGCTGTGGCAGACCGTTGAGTCCCTGCGCGCCGGGGGCGAGGTGGTGATTACCCTGATGACCGACGCCGGCAGCGACGACAGTGAAACCCTGGCGCGCTGTGACCGCGAGCTGGTGCAGGAGGGGGCAACCTGGGTGGTGAAACCACGCGCTTGAACCCTAAGCTTTGCAATTGGCCCCGGGCCAGTTGATCCGATTTTCAGGCCGCACGACGGGCGCGGCCGACACTTCTTTCCGCCCGTCTACTGAACTGACGACACGAGATTTACGCACATGGGCAAGAATGTAGTGGTGCTGGGCACCCAGTGGGGCGATGAAGGCAAAGGCAAGATCGTCGATCTGCTGACCGAAAAAGTCGCGCTGGTAGTCCGCTTTCAGGGCGGTCACAACGCCGGCCACACGCTGGTGATCAACGGTGAGAAAACCGTCCTGCACCTGATTCCCTCCGGCGTACTGCGCCCCGATGTGACCTGCCTGATCGGCAACGGCGTAGTGCTGTCCCCGGAAGCCCTGCAGAAAGAGATGGGCGAGCTCGAAACCGCCGGCGTGCCGGTGCGCAAGCGCCTGCGCCTGTCCCCGGCTTGTCCGCTGATCCTGCCGGTGCACGTGGCGCTGGACCAGGCGCGCGAGAAAGCGCGCGGTGAAAAAGCGATCGGCACCACCGGTCGCGGTATCGGCCCGGCATACGAAGACAAAGTGGCCCGTCGCGGCCTGCGCCTCGGCGACCTGTGCAACTGGGACAACTTCTGCGCGCAGCTAAAAGAGCTGATGGAGTACCACAACTTCGCCCTGACCGAGTACTACAAGGTCGACCCGGTGAACTATGAGGAGACCCTCAAGCTGGCGGAAACCTGGCGCGACGAGCTGGTACCGATGATCGCGGATGTCGCAGACATACTGCACAAGGCCCGCGAGAACGGCGAGCACATCCTGTTTGAAGGTGCCCAGGGCTCTCTGCTGGATATCGACCACGGCACCTATCCGTTCGTGACTTCCTCCAATACCACCGCAGGTGGTACTGCCACCGGTTCCGGTTTCGGCCCGCTGTACCTGGACTATGTACTGGGTATCACCAAGGCCTATACCACCCGCGTGGGCAGTGGACCTTTCCCTACCGAACTGGGCTGTGACGTCGGTCGTCACCTGGGTGAAAAGGGCCACGAGTTCGGCGCCACCACCGGGCGCCAGCGCCGCACCGGCTGGTTCGATGCCGTGGCCGTGCGTCACGCCATCCGTATCAACAGTATTTCCGGCCTGTGTCTGACCAAGCTGGATGTACTCGATGGCCTGAAAGAAGTGAAAATCTGTGTCGGCTACCGCAACAGCGCGGGCGAGGAAGTGCCGGTGCCGTTCGATGCCGCCGGTTGGGAAGGTGTGCAGCCGGTTTATGAATCCATGCCGGGCTGGAGCGATACCACCTTCGGTGTGCGCCGCGAAGCGGAACTGCCACAGGCTGCGCGCGATTACATTGCCCGTATCGAAGAGCTGGTGGGTGCGCCCATCGATATCATTTCCACCGGTCCGGATCGTGTGCAGACCATCGTGCGCGAATCCTCCGCCCTGTGTGAAATGGGTATCCACAACGCCAGCGTCTGATCTCCCTTCCAGCTGAGCACGGTCCGGGATTTCGGTACTATCCCAGTACTCACCGGTCCCGGACAGTGCTTGCCTAGCGGCACCTAAACCTCGATCATTAGACTGCTTTTCAATTTGCGGTCACAAACATCTGCCATACTGGCACACGTGTGCAGATCGGGGAATCAACATGTCCAGTAGCCTGTCCGTCGGTGTCGGCAACCGATATAGCCTGGCGGAAGAACTCGCCAACAGTATTACGCACGGTGTGGGCGCATTGCTCGCTATCGCCGGTCTCGGCGTTCTGTGTGGATTTGCGGCGCTGCGTGGCGATGCCTGGCATATCGTCAGCAGCAGTATTTACGCGGCTACCCTGATCCTGTGCTTCGCTTCTTCCACGCTGTACCACAGCGTCACCCACGCTTCCGCCAAGCAGGTGTTGCGCACGTTGGATCACTCGGCCATTTTCCTGCTGATCGCCGGCACCTATACCCCGTTTACCCTGGTTACCCTGCGCGGTCCCTGGGGCTGGTCCCTGTTCGGGGTGATCTGGGGGCTCGCGTTGATGGGCTTGATCATCCAGTTCACGCCGCTGAAAAAAATACGCGCCTTGTCGATCACCCTGAGCGCCCTGATGGGCTGGGTGGTGATTGCCGCGATCAAGCCCTTGATGGATAACCTCGCGCCCGGGGGGCTCTGGCTGCTGGTGCTGGGCGGCCTGTGTTACACCGGCGGCATTGGCTTTTATCTATGGCGCAGCCTGCGCTTCCACCACGCGATCTGGCACCTGTTTGTATTGGCCGGTGGTGCGCTGCACTTTTTCGCCATCCTGTTTTACGTGATTCCCCCGGCGAACTGAAGTTCGTTGGAGCCGTCCCGGCCCGGACTCGGTTGAAAAGAGTGTCGGGCCGGTCACAGTCAGAGTGACTGGCGTCAATCCTCCCTTTCCGTTACCTGCCATCCGTTCTACCCTTGAGCGAGCTGTTACTGCCAAGGAGTCGTTATGGGCCAGGTTGCCTTTCTGCCGGCGCGTCGCACCGGTTTTCTTTCCGTTTTGCTCTCTTTTTTATGTGCCCTGCCGCTACTGGCAATGCCCGCATTCGCCAGTGCCGCTGCGGATCCCGGTTTTGAAAAGTGGAAAAAGGAATTCCGCAAGACTGCAATGAAGGAAGGGATCACCGCGGAGACCTTCGATCGCGCGTTCAAGGGAATCGACTCGCCGGATCAGTGGGTACTGGACAAGGCCAGTTTCCAGCCGGAGTTCAAGGCGCCGGCCTGGCAGTATTTCGACAACCGCATTACCAAGTACGCGGTACAGCGCGGTCGCGCGAAGAAGCAGGAACTGAAACCGTGGCTGGACAAGATCCAGAAGCAGTCGGGGGTGAATCCAAACATCCTGTTGGCCATCTGGTCGATGGAATCGAGCTTCGGTGCAATCCTGGATAACCAGACGGTAATGCGCAGTGTGGTGCGCTCCCTGGCCACCCTGGCTTATGCGGATCCCAAGCGCAAAAAATTTGGTCGCAGCCAGCTGCTAGCAGCACTGAAAATCCTGCAAAGTGGCGACATTGACGAGAGCCACCTGACCGGATCCTGGGCGGGTGCCATGGGGCATACCCAGTTTATCCCGACCAGTTACCAGGCCTATGCCGTGGATATGGATGGCGATGGCAAGCGGGATATCTGGAATTCGGTACCCGATGCACTGGCGACAGCGGCAAACCTGCTGGATAAAAATGGCTGGGTCTCCGGGCAGACCTGGGGCTACGAGGTGACCATTCCTGATCGCAAGCTGCCGGCGGGCAAGCTAAAGATTTCCGAGTGGGAAAAGCTCGGGGTAAAACGCGTGCGCGGTCAGAAGTTCCCGCGTCCGGATGACATTGCCGAGCTGAAAGTCCCGGCGGGTCGCAAGGGGCCGGCTTTTCTTATGCTGAAGAACTTCTTTGTGATCAAGCGCTACAACAATTCGGACCGCTATGCCGCAGCCGTGGGTATTCTCGCCGACCAGATCGGCGGCGCTGAACCGCTCACCAAAGACTGGAAGCGTCCGTTTACCAAGCTGGATCAGGACGAGGTGATCGAGCTGCAGACCAAGCTGAAAGAGAAGGGCTATTACGACGGCGAGATCGACGGCAAGGCCGGCGGTGGTACTCGCAAGGCGATTCTCAAGTTTGAGGAAGAAGCCGGAGTTGAGTTGCAGGGTTTTCCTAGCAAGGAAGTTTTGGAGCTTTTACGCAAGAACTGAGTAACGTGGTCCTGTTTTGAATCACCAGCAGTGGCGGAAGTGCACCGGGTGTGAATTTTTACTACCACTCCACAGTACTACGCTGCGTCGGCGACGTCCTGTCGCCGACGCTCCCGAAGATTTCCAACCGGGACATCCCCTTCTCAACGATATCTAACTTCGTAAGCCAGAGTTCAGTTAGAAGTTTTCCTCGGGCAACAGCGAGTCCTGCAGCAGCTCCAGATTTTCCAGCACCTCATTTGGCTCGTGAAAATAAGCCACGTGGTACATCGCTTCCCCCTCCTGTACCAGCGGAATGTTCTGTTTGCCGATAATAATACCGTCGGCATCCGCCAGCACCGTATCCAGCTCGTTACCGTACAGATCGGCGATGGTGGCGAGGATTTCGCCCTTCTTTACATGATCCCCAAGTTGTTTCTTGTGGTTGACGATGCCGCTGTCGCCGGCGCGCAGCCAGCCGCTGCGTCGCGCCACGAAGGGTTCGATGCCCCGGCGGCCTTTTTTTGGCGGTAGCATTTCCAGTTTGCGCAGGACGTTCAATACGCCGCGCACCCCCGCGCGGATACACAGCTCATCAAACCTCAGGGCTTCCCCGGCTTCGTAAAGCAGGATACGTACCCCCAGATCTGCAGCGGCCTGGCGCAGGGAACCGTCGCGCAGGGTGGCGTTGAGCAGTACCGGTACACCGAAGGCGCTGGCCATCTCCCGGGTTTCACTATCGTCCAGATTGGCGCGAATCTGGGGCAGGTTGCTGCGATGGAGGGCACCGGTATGCAGGTCGATGCCGTAGTCGCATTTGGAAACGACTTCTTCGAGAAATACGTGGGCCGTGCGCGCCGCCAGGGAGCCGCGCGCGGAACCGGGGAAGGAGCGGTTGAGGTCGCGGCGATCGGGCAGGTAGCGGGACTGCTGCAGTACGCCATATACATTCACTACCGGTACGGCAATCAATGTGCCGCGCAGGGATTTCAGGGATTTGCTGTTGATCAGGCGGCTGATGATCTCCACCCCGTTCAATTCATCCCCGTGAATCGCGGCGCACACAAACATGGTGGGGCCAGATTTTTTGCCGCGGTGGACATAAACCGGGATAGCCATTTCGGTATCGGTATACAGGCGCACGATGGGAAGTTCGATCTTGCGGGTTTCGCCGCGGGGCACTTCTACACCGGCAATGGCAAAGGAATCTGGCATATAGGCTTCAACAGTAAAAAATGACTTGTCGGTTATTGTAGTTGTGACCCTGTGATTCGTGGAAGTCAGGATTTTACGCCCTTGGACTGCAGCCGCGTGCTGTTAGAATCGGGGCATGTTCGGGCAGTGCGGTCCGGCGGTACCTTCTACCTTCTTCTGGCTGTTGCCAACCGGAATACGAGAGCCCATGAAACCCGAATTGATCAAGATGGCCCTGATGCTCGGGCTGCTCAGTTGTGTCGGTCCCTTTGCTATCGATATGTACCTGCCGGCCATGCCGGCAATGGCGGAAGATTACGGTGTGCCGACGGCCATGTCCCAGTACACCCTGGTTTCTTTTTTCGTAGCCTTCGGTGTCTGTCAGCTGTTCTACGGCCCGGCGGCGGATATGTTCGGGCGCAAGCCACCGCTGTATTTGGGCTTGGGAATTTTCCTGCTGGCGTCCATCGGCTGCGCTCTGGCCCCCACCATTGAATGGCTGATCGCGCTGCGTTTTGTACAGGGTATGGGGGCGGCTTCGGTCATGTCGATTCCGCGGGCGATTATCCGCGACCGTTACACCGGTACCGAGGCCACGCGCCTGATGACCACTGTGATGCTGGTGATCTCCATTTCACCGATGCTGGCACCGCTAGTTGGCAGCCTGCTGATGGCGCCATTTGGCTGGCCGTCGGTGTTCTATGCGGTAGCCATTGCCACGGTGGCCAGCCTGCTGTTGATCCGCTTTGCACTGCCGGAAACCCTGCCGAGGGAAGAAAGAGTGCCGTTGAAAGTTTCCGCCATGCTGGGTGCTTTCCGGGTGTTGTTCCGGGATGCCTATTTTATGGGCATGACCCTGATCGGGGGCATGGGGATGGCGAGCTTTTTCTCGTTCCTGTCCATCGCTGCGTTCCTGTACACAGACCACTACGGACTGACCCCGACCCAGTTCAGCCTGGCATTTGCACTCAATGCCCTGGGCTTCTTCCTGGCCAGCCAGTTTGCCGCCAATCTGTGTGAGCGCTTTGGCGGTGTCGCGGTAGTGAAGTGGGCGGTCACCGGCTTTGTCGTGAGCGCCACGGCGAACCTGCTGGTAACCCTCGCCGGTGTGGATAACTTTGCGGTGCTGGTGGGGTTGCTGTTGCTGGGAAATTCCTTTCTCGGTCTTGTCGTGCCGACCACCATGGTGCTGTCACTGGATGATCATGGACCTATTGCGGGTACCGCGGCCGCGCTCGGCGGCACCATGCAGATGATGCTGGGTGCGGCAGCCATCGGTATTGTGAGCGCGGTGTTTGATGGTTCACCGCTGATTCTGGTGGCCGCGATCGCTATTTGCGGTGTGGTGGCTGCGCTTTTGTTTGCGCTGACGTTGCGGCAATCTCCCCAGGCGGTTGCGACCTGAGGGAATCCTCTTTACTTGAACAAAAATCGCCCGGCCTGTGCCGGGCGATTTTGTTTCGGGCTTTATCTCACGAGGGTGTTACAGCCTGATCCAGGCATCTCCCCAGTTGCTGCCGGTGCCCGGCGCATAGTGATAGGGGCTGTTGATATTACACCACTGACCCTCGGGAAAAGCGCGGCACTGATAGCGGTTGCCGTCACTGCCCAGCACCACGGTTTGCCCGGGGGTATAGCTGCCAATGCCCTCCGGATAAACGTGATCGTAGTCATTACCCCCGGAAGATTCCGGTGTGTGGGTGATGCTTACACTGCTGCTGGCACTGGCTTGACCGTCCGATACGGTGAGCTCTATCACCACATCCTGTGTCGCAACAGGCGCACTCAAATCCAGCACCACATCCTGTTCACTGACCGCGCTGAGGACGGCGCCGCTGCCTGCGACTACCTGCCAGTTGTAGCTGAGTGTATTGCCGTCGGGATCACTGGAGTCGGCTGCCGAAAGATTAACGCTGCCAGCGCCGGTCACACTGCCCGGGGTGGCGGTAATAACCGCTGTGGGCGCGCGGTTTGTATCCGCGGGCTGAATATCCACTTCGTGGTTCAAGTTCAATTCCGCCTGGGTATACACGCGGTTTTCTGAGGCACTCTCCACTGGTGTAATCGTGTCGCTGGACGGGTCGAGAATACCGATACGCGCATACTGGGATTGGGTATTCACGGTATTGGCAAAAGCCAGGGCCCAGGCTTCGGCGGTGCTGTCCTGTTCGATCTGCAGGGTGATGGTTTCCAGGTCGTTGCCGCTGTTATTGAACAGACGCAGGCGTACTTCGCTACCCGCCGCCAGGTCCGAATACGCCTGCAGCGCACCCTCATCGGCCCAGATGCTGGGAGTGCCGTCTCCGAGAATCACGTCTGTACAGGTGTAAAACGCTTCCGGGCTGTCGGATCGCTGCCAGGTGGTGTAGATCACATGCTTGCCGGTCAGTTGCGGCAGAGGGCAGTTCAGGGTGTAACGCTTGTCCGCACCTACCGGTACATTGCCCAGGCGGCAGAATTCAAACAGGTCTCCCCACTTCAGCGGTTGGTCGCCGGTATAGCCCGAGCGGGTGATGTAGAAAACCCATTCATTGGTGGAGTGGGGCGCAGTTGCCCAGAAAGTGAAATCAAAGGTGCCATCCGCCTTGGGGGTGATCGGAGTCGCTTGCCAGTCACTGCGCGCCAGGTCCATGCCGGCATATTTACTGCGACCCCCTGAACACAGTTGGCCATCCGGGATCAGTGCGCGGTGGTCACCGGCAGCGTTTGCCTGGTTGATCTCATTCCAGTCGTAGAACGGTTGCGTGCCACCAACGGCTTTGGCTGCGGCACAGGCGGGGTCCGATGGGTTTTCCGGGTTGTTCAGAAAACAGTTGTAAATGCGGCTTTCCGGGACTTCCATGGTGCCATGGGCGTGTGCGTCGAGGCCGGGGAGGGCGCACAATGCGAACAAGGTGAGCGCCCGCAGCGGGCCGCTGCCTTGCCGGGTGGTAACCGGTGAAGGCCGTGTTCGCGAAACTGCGGTGGTGTAATTCATGACAGATTTCCTCAGATTTTATTGTTGATTATGTTTTCGGAACAAAGAGGGCGCGGTTCACAGAGAAAAATGACAGCGCTGTCTTCGCGGTGTCATGCTAAAGGAATTTGTCGGGGTGGCCGGGGAATGGGGCGTCAAAACTTGCGGCACCCCAACTGGTGTGGGCCAGCTGTGTGACGGGGTGCCTGTTTTAGCGGGGCAGGGGCTTGTTGGTTGTGATCCGCGGTGCGGGGAAGTTAAAGGCTCTGGCCCGTGAGCAGTTCCACCGCATGGTCTGGAAGCGTGCCATGGTCCGCGCCTGAGGCGCGGGCCGGCGGTGTGTCCCGGTGCAGTGCCATCAAGCGCCCCTGACCAATATCCAGAGGTGCGCTGCTGGCTGGCGAGGGGTTGCCCTCTTCCGTCCCATTGGCGGGATGCCAGTAGCAAAACTCCCGGTATACGAGCTGGGTTTCCACATCGTAGATACCCTCGCGGCCCCGGTAGCTACCAGGACCGCGCGGTGTATTCGCTGCAGATTCCGATGTTTTTCTTTGCCAGATTGGATCGCCCCGTTCGCTGTCGCCCAGTACCGCCAGCAGCTGTCCGCGATCGTCGGTGACATAGTACTGCAGCTTGTCTGTTTCACTTCCGCTGTCCGAAGTGTCGAGCGCGCGCGCCACCAGTACAGCAGTGATGGGGTGATGGAGGTAGTGGCAGCTACTTTGCTGGCCGCCGCGCGCGGTCACTTCACCCCACAGGCCGAGACCGGACCAGTGGCTGAATACCCGCTGCTGCCGCCGCGAGCGGCGATGGGTGCTGATTTTGCCCACCCGGCGCCCGAATGGATCGTAATGGAAATAGGTTTTGAAATCGCCGCATTCGGCACTGTGCAGAAGCCCCCAGCCATCGTACTGGTAATGGTAGCGCGGTGCTTCGCGCTGGCCGCTGCGCACTTCGTCGACCACATTGCCGCGTGGGTCGAGCCCCGTGTGTCCGTCCGCCGCACGCAGTAGAAATTGTACCGGTGCGCTCGGTATATGAGCGGGCCGTTGGGGATACTGGGGGTGTAATTGATGTTGTCCGTTCAGCGTAATGCCAGTCAGGAGACCGGTTTCATACTGCTTGACGATTTCGTGTTCGCCCAGGCTCCAGGCCTCGCTGCTGTCCCGTTGCTCGCAGCGCAGCACCATCTTGCCATTGGCATCGATACCGTAGAGATTCCCGCAAGCTGCAAAGGTGTAGGTGACATTGAGACTGTCGGAACTGGAGCTGCGCAGCCAGCCGCGGTTATCGTACTGGTGGCTGATGCTAAGACTTTCACTGCGGTTTTCCTGCAGCAGGTCGCGGTGTTCGGCGATGAGCAAATCGCGCTGGTCGTAGCGGTAGCGCAGGGTACAGCTGTCGTTTGTGGCCTGCAGCAGGCGACCGTGAATATCGAAGTGGAAGCTGCACTGCTGCCCGTTATTGTTGCGGATCTGATCCAGGGTGCCTGTGGCGTTGTACTCCAGAAACCAGTGGTTATCACTGTCGCGGTATTCCGTCACGCGACCGCCGTGATCGTACTGCCACTCCCGCTGTTGATGATCCCCATCGCCGAAAAACTGATTCAACTGGCCGAAGGCATCGTATTGCCAGCAGAATTGAGAGTTGCCGGTGCGCAGCCCGTTAAGCTGTCGGCGGTGATTGTAATCCAGGTCCCAGGATATGCCTGCAGCAAAACGGATGTGACGCACAAGGCCGCGATCGTCGTATTGCCACTGGAGCCGGGTTTCTCCGTCACATTCGATGGCACAGGGGCGGCGGTGATCGTCGTAGCGCAAGGTATAGATTTGTGCATCCAGTGTGGCCTTGCACAAAGTGCCGTCAGTATCGTATTCCCAGCTGCTTGCCGCTGCCGTGCCCGCGTCAAATGCCCTTGGCCTTCCCCGCTCGTCGTACTGCCAGTGATACTGGCGATCACCGCGTTGCAATTCCCGCAGTTGCGACTGTGCGTCCCAGTGCAGTCTGACACAGCCATCCTCCGGGTCCTTCAACTGACGCAGTTGGCCTTTGTCATCGTAGTCGCAGTGCCAGTGATTGCCCGCAGGGTCGATCACCTGCGTCGGTCGCGAGTGTTCCTGATAGGACAATTTCCAGATAGCAGTGGGGCCGTCGGTGCTATTTACCCCGGCAGCCAGCAATCGTCCCTGGGTGTCGTAAATATAATGCTGGTGTACTCCGTGGCGGGTACAGCGCACAAGTCTGCCGAATTCATCGTGGCGAAATACGGTGTCTGTCCCTGCGCTGTCTACTTGCAGGCACAGGTTGCGATAGTGGTCGTAGCGACGACGGGTCTCGCGTCCTTGCTGACGGCGGCTGATGGTATTTCCGCGGGTGTCGAACTGCCACTGGATATCGTGTTGGTCGTCACTCGACAGCGTGCAGGTGCGTCGCCCGGATGACCAGCGCAACAGGTATTGATGCTGGTCCACGCTGAGCAGGCGACAGCGATCAATGCGGTCGTAGGTAAATGTGAGATGGCCGGCATCATCGCTGCTTAACTCGCTGAGTTTTCCTTGTGCATAGCCATACGCTTCACTGCGGCGTGCAGAGTAAGTTTTATTGCCGCCGTGACTGCTGGCTACAGCGCGAAGATACTGATTGTCATCAAACTGGTAAGCACACAGGGGCGCGTGCTCCGAGTTTCCAGGTATATCGGAAATTTCCTGCAGAAGCCCTTCCCGGTAAACAAAGTCTAGGGTGCGTCCCCAGGATGTCACGATCTTGTGTGGTCGCCCATCCTGATAATCGACCGTTAGTGTGTTGCCGAAGCTATCCCTGATTTCACTAAGTGGCACATTGCGGCCGGCACCATCTGCGCGAAATATTTTATCGGGCTGGTCAAATGCGGAGATGCGGAAACTGTGCAGGCTCTGGCGAAGTAGGCAAAGTCGCTCGCTGCGATTGAAGCTGCCATGACCGATGGCGGGAAGATCGAAAACGATACTGCGCCCTTCGGCCGTATTTAATACAACTTTGTTGCTACTGTCGGATCCCGGTTCAGGAAGCTGCAGGTGTTCGCTGAGTGTATGCCGCCATCCGGTTCCGAGCCCGAGATTGTCATCTGCACTTTGTCGGTAAAAGCGCTGCCAGGAAAAATTGAAAGGTCCGGGCAGAACGAAATCGGTGCGCGAAAAAGCGACCTCTCCGTTGGCTGCGATTACATGGCCGCAAACAACTGCGCTCTGGGAAATGGTTGGTAGTAGTTCGCCGCTAAAATTGGTACCCGGATAGTTGCAGAGCTGAACCGGTGTGTTCTCGGGAAGATGGAAAATGGCAGGGTTGGAAAAATTTGCCAGGCAGTAATCGTTCGGCTTGATGATCGGCGCGTCGGGCCACAGTGGGTTTTTTACCTCAAATGGTACGAATGTTCCATTTTCAGGGCTGCGCAACCACTTGCAGATAGCGAAGACATCGCCGGGCGACTGAGGCTGTCGCGGTGGGGCGAGATCAGCGAGAACAGAAGGAATAAAACCAACCAGACTTTCCGGTGTCATTGGGCTTGCTCAGTTAATACGTTGTGGTCCGAAACTTGTGACGAAAATGATCAGCGCTGTGTCTTTCTTACAGTGATGTCTTCTTTTTGCTTCGGTTTTAGCGTGATCGGGTCCCCGGAGAATTCAACAACCGCATCCGTACGATTGCAGAACTCGATAATCCCCGCGCTGATATTGTCGCGCCCACCGCGCTGGTTGGCATCATCGATAAAGTGGTACACACATTCCAGAGCGGGGCGATAGGTTGCCATAACCCGCTCTATGTCGTGATCACGCAAGTATTCGGTCAGACCGTCACTGCACAGTAGAAGCAGCGCACTTTCCTTCAGTGTCCAGCTGTTTATGGTCGCTTCGACCTTCTCGGCGACACCCAGTGCGCGGGTAATATGATTACGTACTTGGGACGATTGTGCCTGTTGCGGAGTCAGTTGCCCGGAATCGATCATCTCCTGGACCACGCTGTGATCCTTGGTTAATGGCTGCAGGCCGTAGTTGTTCCAGAGGTAGGCGCGGGAATCACCGATATGTGCCACCACCAGGAAATCCTGCCAGATCACAGCGCTAACCAGGGTAGTCCCCATATGGGAAAACTGCGGGTGGGTCTGTTTTTTATCGAGAATTTTTCGGTTGGCCACGCCAATGGCGTCTACCAGGGCCGCGCGCAGCATCAGCTGTTGTTGTTGCGGTGAGCAGGAGAGGAAAGTCGTGTTAAGCAGTTCATTGAGCTGGGCCTGAAGGGTGTCGGCGGCAATTCCACTCGCAGTGGCGCCGCCACTGTATCCCCCCATGCCGTCTGCAACAACGACATAGGCAAAGGGGTGGTCCTCGCTGCTATGGCAGCGGATGCTGTCTTCATTTTCTTCTCGCACCTGGCCGATATCGGTGCGTCCATTGACAGCCAGCCTGATGGGCTCCATGTCTGTCATTACTCCATGACCTGTCCGTAAAAACGAGATTCCGTTCTGCGTGCGAGCGAAATTCCATAAATGTAATCAGTTAATGTTAACTTGCTAACGAGTAACGTTTGAATTTTTTTTAGTGGATTTGCAATAATGCCAACCCTTACCCAGTAACGGATGCGCAATTGGTACGGTTGTGCAAATTAAAAGGAATTATCGGCAAGATGCCCCGTCTCCCGAGACTCAATCTGATTGATATTCCCCAACATATCGTTCAGGTAGGCCACAATAACCTGCCCTGTTTTTATGGTGAGGAAGATTATCAGTTTTATCTGACCAGCCTGCGCAATGCGGCAGACCAGTATCGGGTCGAGGTTCACGCCTACGTATTGCTGCCCAATATGGTCCAGATCATTGCTACGCCAAGAGTGCCCGACGGTATTTCGTCGATGATGCAATCGTTGGGGCGGCGTTACGTGCAGTTTGTAAATCACAAGTACAAACGTTCTGGCACGCTCTGGGCGGGACGCTACAAGTCCAGCCTGATCGATTCAGATGCTTACCTTCTTACCTGCTATCGCTATGTGGAATTGCGTCCGCTTTACCTTGGGCTTGCAGATTCCCTTGGTGCTTATCCGTGGTCCAGCTTCAGCCATCACGCAAGCAATGAAGAAAGTGACGTGATTACCGATCACCGGCTTTACCAGGAGCTGGGTGAGACATCGCAGCAGCGCGCCGAGGCCTATCGCAAGCTTTTCCGCTATCGCTTTGATCGACGGCTGCTCGAGTACATAGCCGAGACCATCAAACTCGGCCAGATACTCGGGGGCGACGTTTTCAAGGACAAAATCGAACAGATCGCCAACCAGCGGGTGCGACCTCTGAAGCGGGGCAGACCGCGAAAAAACACCAAGCGTAAAACCACCGCGGAGACTCCGGTAACTGACTGTGCTGATAGCGTTCCGGCACTGAATACGGAATTGATACCACCGCTAAAAGAAAAAACAGATGAGGTGGGATGCGCCACCGGGGGAGAAAAACCAGTGACTATGGATACCGGCGTATGAACAGGGCGACGTTAAACACCTCGGGAACGATTTTTGGCGAGCAGAGTGAGGGTGATCACGGCTCCATTTTGCACCATGGTGCCAAATTGAAGGTTGCGATACTGGGTGACTTCAGTGGTCGCGCAAGTGGTAAGCAATGTGATCCGGGCAGCATTGCCACGCGAAGGGCCCACCGGTTGCGCAAAGACAATTTTGAGATGTTGTTCGAGCAGTTGCAGGTAAGCATCCACCTCCCGCTGATGGATCAGCCGTTGCACCTGCTGGAGTTCGACGACCTGCACCCTGATTACCTGTATCAGCGGGTGCCCCTGTTCAAGAAGTTTATCGAGCTGGAAAAACAGCTGCTAACACCGGCCGAGTTCTCGCGCGCCGCCGATGAGATTCAGCAATGGCGACCGGAGCTGGCGGAACTGGATACGTCTTCGTCCAGTGCCGCAGGTGGGTTGTCAGCGCGCTCGATGCTGGATGCCATACTCTCCGGGCAGGCGTATCAGGAGGAATACCAGTCCAGTGCCACGGGGCAAATCGATCAACTGATCAAAGACATCGTTGCGCCCTATGTGCAGCAAAAACCCGATGCCAACCAGGGCGTATATCTGGAAGCGGTTGCCCAGGCTGCCTCGGAGGCCATGCGCAAGGTCATGCACCACAGTGACTTTCGCCAGATAGAAGCCAGCTGGAGAAGCCTGCATCTGTTGCTGCGCCGCCTCGACGATCATCCAGGCCTGGAGCTTCATCTGATCGATATCAGTAAGGAAGAGATACTGGCGGACCTGGCCCAGGCAGAAGATGATCTGGAGAAATCGCAGCTGTTTCAGCGTCTGGTCGCGGGCGAGGCGGTGGCCGGGGGAATACCCTACAACCTGATCCTGGGGGATTTCTTTATCGAGGATGAAGAGCGGGATCTGCACATGCTGATCGACCTGGCTACCATCGCCCAGGCCGCAGGCAGCGCGCTGGTGATGGGGGGCGACAGCCGCCTCGCCGGCTGCGCAAGTCTCGCAGGTTCCATGGATCCCGATGACTGGCACTACCCGCTGTCGGAAGAGTTCGCCAGCAGCTGGCAAGCCGTGCGGGAATATGACGCCTGTGCACATGTGGCACTGGCTGCTCCCCGGTTTATGTTGCGCCTGCCTTACGGTGCGGATACCGCACGTACCGAGAGCTTCAAGTTTGAAGAACTCACTCCAGAGCTTGGCCACCAGTACTATCTGTGGGGCAATGGTGCCTACCTGCTGGGGCTGTCCCTGTGCAGTGAATTTGTTACCCGCGGCCAGCCCACCGCTGTTGCTTCCGACATCTACTCGGATCTTCCCCTGCATTTGCGTCGCCTGCCCCAGGGACAGTGGATGACACCCTGTGCCGAAGCCCTTATGACAGATACTGGCGCCGCGCGTTTTCAGTCTGCCGGACTTTCCACCCTGCGCTCGGTACAGGGGCGGGATGAAATCCTGTTGCCAAAACTACAGTCCCTTGCCGGAACCGCGCTCAGCGGGCCTTGGAGTTGAACGTCATGGATTTAATGCTATCTGTGGTTGCCGACCCGGAAGGCGCCAATATGATCAAGCACACCAAATTGTTCAGTAGCGCAGGAGGCAGCTTTGGGCGCGCCGACAGCAATGACTGGGTGCTGCCCGATCCTCAGCGTGTGGTTTCGTCCCGTCACGCCGAGATCCAGTTTGCGGACAACCAGTTCTATCTGGTGGATCAGAGTACCAATGGGACCTATCACAACCAGTCTGGCGATCCGCTGGGTAAAGGTAACCGCGTGGCCCTGAGTGATGGCGATGCAATTACCCTGGGTGATTACCAGTTAAAGGTCAGTATTCGCCAGAACAAGGCCGATGCGGGAATACCCGACGGCCTGGGCGGTGCTGATTTTCTCGACAGTGCCGACCGAACCACATTCAGCCCCGCAGCCGCGGCGAAAATGCAATCCGCTCAGGAGGCCAAGCAGCTGGATAGCTGGCTGGAGCCCGCCGCTGGCAATGCTGGCGCAAACATGGGGACAGGTACAGGCGCTAGTAGCAATCCCAGTGGTGAGTGGGGATACCTGACTGATGGACAGTCCGGTGATTCGATGAGTGGCTTTCTCGGTCAGGAAGCGCCCAGTGACCCCTTGGAAATGTTGAATGCTTCTAGCGCGGGTAGTTCCGCCTCCGATCCCCTCGGCGCTTTCCCGGGCAGTGCTCCGGCTGGAGCCGCCGGTGATCAGTGGGGAGGCGACGATGCCTGGTGGAAAGAGGGCAGCTCCGAGGATCACGCGCCTGCGGACAGCCACGCGATGCAGTTTTCGGTACAGCAACCGGCTCAAGCCGCGCCGCAGAACCCTCCCGCGGCGCCAATGAGCGGGTTGATTCCGGATGTGGCTGCGGGGGTTTCTCCGCCGCCAACACCGCCGGTAGCACCCGCACAACCCAATCCCATGGGGGGAATCGAGCCGCATCAGTCTTTCGGTACCGCAGCCGAGACCCCGTCGCCCGCCATTGCGCCAGAGCCTGCTGCCCCGGCCGCCGCAGCGAACAATCCCTTCGCCGATTCGCTTTCTGCGCTGGTCAGCGAGCAGGTACAGGGCGCGCCGGGTTTTGATGCGCCCGTAGCGCCCACTGTCGAGTCACCGGTTGCCCCAGCTGCCGCTCCGCCGACAGGGGCCGGGTTCGCCGGCGCTTCCCAGCAATTTGCGCCTGTGCCGGCGCCATCTCAGGGTGTTCAACCGCAACCGCAACCGCAACCGCAACCGCAACCGCAACCGCAACCGCAACCGCAAGGTGCGGTTCGCGGGGGCATGCTGGTGGAAAGGCTGGGGCTCAATTTGAGTGCCGAGCAACTGCAGCATCTGGATCAACAGTCCGCGGAGATCATCGAGGAAACCGTGTCGCGCCTGATTGACCTGCTGCGGGCGCGTACCAGTATCAAAAACGAATTGCGCGTACAGCGCACCATGATCCAGACCGAGGCCAATAATCCGCTCAAGTTCAGTGCCAGCGCGAAAGATGCGCTGGCTGCGATGTTTGCGAGCAACGGCGCATTCCTGCAGCCGGTGGAAGCGGTGCGCGACAGTTTTGATGATCTGTCGGACCATCAGGTTGCGGTGCTGTCCGGAATGCGCGCGGGCTACGATGCAATGTTACGTTTTTTCAGCCCCGAACAAATCGAGCGCCGCAATGGCGGACAAGGCGGCGTCTTCTCCAGTAAGGGAGCGCGCAACTGGGAAAATTTTGTAGAGATGTACCGGCAGCTGGTCAGCGATCCGGAAGCCTGCTACCGGCGCCTGTTTGGCGATGAATTTGCCGCGACGTATGAAAGCCAGTTGTCCGAACTCAAGAGTGCGCGCAGTTTTGGCAAAAGTTAATTACAGGAAAAGCGCTTTTTTCTGAGGCCGTAATAATCAAAAGGTGCCCACGTAGGGCTGCCGGAAAAAATATGGAGATCGCTGTGGAAAGTAAAAAAATTGTACAACTGCTGGTTGTGATGGCGCTGGTCGTGGGGCTTGCTGCCTGTCAGACAACCCGCCGTACCCTGAATCTCGATACCAGCATTGCACTGGCAGTGGAGATCGAAAATGACGTAAACCCGGATAGCGACGGGCGTGCATCCCCGGTGGTTTTGCGGGTATTCATGCTCGCCGATGACCGCCAGTTTTCCCGGGAAGATTTCCTGAACCTGTATGAAAATGCGGATTCCCGTCTCGGCAAAGACCTGATCGATACCGTCATCCTCAAGGAATTTGCCCCCGGTGAGCAGCGGATCGAGCAGCTGGCGCTGACCCCAGAAGTCAAATATATCGGTCTGCTGGCTGAATTTGTCCAGTATCAGGATGCCGACGCGCTGATGCTGTTGCCGATTACGGACCACAAAAAGAATGAATATGCGATCACACTTGAGGGAACGCGCATGGCCTCTACAGAGGCTCTGGATATGCGCCGCCGCGCTGCGCGTGAAGAACCGAAAAAGGGCAGCACGGTAACTATTTCCAGTGCGGAGTATGAGCGTCTGCGAAAACTGCAGCAGTCCGGAAAATAAATCTGAATTTCGATCCTATCCAATCCGCAAGGCAACAGCCTGGCGCCGCAACAAGGACAGCGTATGTCGGCGAATAATAAGGTTATATGGAGCGAGGGAATGTTCCTTCGTCCGCAGCACTTCCAGCAACAGGACCGCTACCTGGAGCAGCTGGTCGAGGCACGTACGGGCGCGCTGGGGCCCTATACCTGGGGGTTGCTGGAACTGGCTATCGATAGCGAACCGCTGGCGATGGGAAAAATTTCCCTGTCCCGGATTAGCGGTATCTTTCCCGATGGTACCCCGGTGTTGGCACCGGAAAATGAAAACCTGCCGGATGTACTGGATGTTCCGGTAAATACCCGGGACGAAATTGTCTACCTGTGTGTGCCGATGAAACGGCCGGGAAGCCAGGAATCGGTCCGCGATCAGGAAGATTTTCCGCAAGCGCGTTATCAGGCAAACAACTTCGACGCGCGTAACAGCGCTTCCACTTCCGGTGAGGCGGCGCGAATCCAGGTTGGCAAGCTGCGGGTTTGTCTGAAGCTCGGCAGTGAAGATCTCAGCGGATACGCAGCAATCGGTATTACCCGTATTCGCGAGCGTCAGCCGGAAAAACCGGTTGAATTGGATCCCGATTACATCCCGCCGCTATTGAACGCCGACGCGTCTCCAGTGATCAAGGCGTATATCGAAGAAGTTAAGGGCTTGCTGGATCACCGCGGTACCGCACTGGGCCATCGCCTGGCAGACAGTGGTCGCAGTGGTTCCGCCGAGATTGCCGATTATCTTTTGCTGCAGGTAATCAACCGCTTTGAGCCCTTGCTCAAACAGGTCACCGGACAGCCTCGGCTGCATCCGCACAGTCTGTTCCTGGAGCTGTTGCAGCTCGCTGGCGAACTCTCCACATTCACCGCCGCTAATAAACGGCCGCCGGAAATCCCGCGTTACATGCACGAAAACCTGCAGCAGAGTTATGTGGGATTGTTTTCTGCATTGCGCCAGTCGCTGTCCACCGTCCTCGAGCAGACCGCAATTGCCATGGATCTGGTGCAGCGCAAGTTTGGCATTTACGTGGCACCGATTACGGATCCTTCCCTGGTCAAAACCGCGAGCTTTGTGATGGCGGCAAAGGCGGATATGCCCGGAGACCTGCTGCGCAGTCGTTTTCCCAGTCAGGCAAAAGTCGCTCCGGTGGAGGCCATCCGCGAACTGATTTCCGCGCAGTTGCCGGGCCTTTCCATTCGCGCCCTGCCGGTCGCGCCGCGGCAGATTCCATACCACGCCGGCTTTACTTATTTTGAACTCGAGCGGACCGGAGAGCTGTGGCAGGCGATGCAGCGCTCCGGCGGTTTCGCGGTACATCTGGGGGCCGAATTTCCGGGGCTGACCATGGAACTGTGGGCGATAAGGAATAACTGAAAATGAGTAACGATGCTTATTCAGCGCCCGGCGCTGCAGACCGCACGGTGATGATCCCTACTCCGGGGGCGGCCGCCCCCGCGGGTGGACAGTCGCCTCAGCCACAGCAAACTGTAGCTCCTGACACGGCCGCAGGGGACCTGCGTATTCGCAACAGCCTGAATCCGCTGATCTCTGCGGCTTCCAAGGTACTCGGGGCCATCATTAAGCTCCGCACCACCATGAACCACGCCAATGTGCCGGACCTGCACAAACGCCTGACGCGCGAAATTCAGAGCTTCGAGCGCGAGGCCAGGCAGCTGTCACTCTCCCAGGAAACGGTGCTGACCGCGCGATATCTGCTGTGCACGGTGGTGGACGAAGTGGTGCTGTCCACTCCCTGGGGTACCGCGAGCGGCTGGAGCCAGCACTCTCTGTTGAGCCTGTTTCACAAGGAAACCTTCGGTGGCGAAAAATGCTTCCTGATTCTGCAGCGCACCCTGGAAACCCCTGGATCGCATATTGAATTGCTGGAACTGTTTTATCTGTGCCTCAGTCTCGGTTTCCAGGGCAAGTATCGCCTGGTGCAGCGCGGCCACGAGCAACTGGAACAGATCCGCGACAACCTGTATCGCACCATTGAAAGTCATCGCCCGGCCATGGACCGGGATCTCTCCCCGCGCTGGCAGGGTTGCGTGGATCGCAAGACAAAGCTGATCCAGTACGTGCCCCTGTGGGTGATTGCCAGTGTGGTGCTCGGTGTGCTGCTGGCAACCTTCAGCGGGTACCGCTGGTGGTTGTACCAGAGCGCAACGCCGGTAGCGGAAGAGATCCAGGCGCTGATGCCTGAATCGCGGGAAAACTTTGCGCAGCCGCGCTAAATACGGTTGCTGATTGCCCGGCGCAGAATGGTCGCGGGGACTGGAGTAATTCATGAAACGACTGGCGAATTTTTTTACCAATAAATGGGTGCTGGGCCTGATTGGCTTGTGTGCGCTCTCGCTATTAATCTGGTTTGGTGCCGATTACATAAAATTTGGCAGCGATAATGCGACCCTGTCCACGGGTGTACGGCTCACCATCATCGTATTTATGTTTGCGATCTGGCTGGTATGGAACCTGAGCCAGTGGCTGGTGGAGCGCCGTCAAAACCAGGCATTGATCCAGGGCATTGAAGAATCGCAGGAGGACGAAGCAGATCCGGACCAGGAGCGCAGCCGTGAAGAGCTGAATGCGTTGTCGGAGCGTTTTCGCGATGCCATGCAGGTGCTGCGCAAGGCGCGGTTCAAATCCCAGCGCGGCAACGTGTCTCTCTATCAGCTGCCCTGGTACATCATTATCGGCCCGCCCGGATCCGGTAAAACGACTGCACTGGTCAATTCCGGTCTGGAATTTCCTCTCGCACAGAGTCACGGCAAAGAGGCCCTCGGCGGCATAGGCGGTACACGCAATTGCGACTGGTGGTTTACCAATGATGCGGTTTTGATTGATACCGCCGGGCGCTATACCACACAGGACAGCCACCGCGTATATGACAACAGTGCCTGGAAAGCCTTTCTGAATCTGTTGCAGCGCTACCGCCGTCGCCGGCCGATTAATGGCGTGCTGGTCGCAATCAGCCTGCAGGATCTGATGGTGCAGACCACCGAGCAGCGCGTACATCAGGCTAAGACCATCCGCGCGCGGATCAATGATCTGCAGCAGCAGCTGGGGATCCGCTTCCCGATTTATCTGACCTTCACCAAGTGTGACCTGGTTGCCGGTTTCAGCGAATATTTCGACAATCTTTCCCAGGCAGAGCGCGAGCAGGTGTGGGGAATCAGCTTCCCTGCAGAGGCGCACGCGGGGGCGGGTGCGCCACTGGATGACTTTGTCAGCGAATTCCAGGCGTTGATCCAGCGGCTCAACCAGCGGGTCCTGTGGCGTGTGCACCAGGAGCGCAATGTCGAGAAGCGCGCTCTGTTGCAGGGGTTCCCGGCGCGTATGGAAAGCCTGCAAAACGTATTGTCCGATTTTGTGAAGCAGGCATTCAGCGCCAATCGCTATGACACAGTGCCCATGGTGCGCGGTGTGTACTTTACCAGTGGCACCCAGGAGGGCAGCCCGATTGACCGGATGATGGCTTCGGTGAGTTCCGACTTCGGACTCGAGCGCGACGCGGCGCAGCGATTCCAGGGTGTAGGCAAAAGCTATTTCCTGCATCGCCTGTTGAAAGATGTCATCTTCCCGGAAGCCGAGCTGGTCGGGGTGAACCGCAAGGTTGAAAGTGTTACCCGTTGGTTGCGCGGTGCGGTCTACGTGGGGTCCGTTGCCGCTATTGTCGGTGCTCTATTCCTGTGGACCGGCAGTATTGCGCAGAACAAGCGATATATGGGAGAAGTCCGCGACAACATTGCGCTTTACGAGGAAGCCAGGGAAAAACTGGGAGACCGCAAAATCTCACCATTACAAACCCTGGAGCTACTAGAGCCACTGGAGGCGGCTTCTCGCGTATATCAGAAAGAAGAGCACCCCTGGCTGAATAATCTCGGTTTGTACGATGAGAGAGTCGATGCCGCGGCAGATCGCCTTTATCGCGAGCAGCTGGAGCTCACCTTCCTGCCGGCACTGCAGCGTGCCCTGGAGCAGCGACTGGTAAAACTCGACAGCGCGGACCCAGCGCTGACCCAGACGCTGAAGACCTATCTGATGCTGTTTAACCCGGAAAAGCGCAGTCTGGAAGATTTAACGGCCTACTTCAGCGATGAATGGTCGCAGTCTCTGTCGGGCGAGGCCGGTAAACAGGAGCAGATGCTGGCGCATCTGGAACGCCTTTTCTCCCGCCCGCTGCCGGAAAATCTCGAGCCCAACGAGCGGGTAATTGCAACGGCCCGCCAGCAATTACGTCGTATACCGGTACCGCAGCGCCTGTACGCGCAGATGCTGCGCAGCGATCTGGGGCAGACACAGATCGATCTCTACGGCGAAGTGGGTGGAGACACCGCACAACTGTTCGGTGTCGACCCGGGTGACAGTCGCTTCCATATTCCCTACCTGTATACCAAGGCCGGTTATAAAGAGTTGGACTTCGATGCAGATTCCCCGCTGCTGGATCAGCTGGCAGACGAGCGCTGGATATACGGCGGTGATCTCAGTGGGGAAGATTTCAATGAGGAAGATCGCAAGCGCCTTGGAGAGGACGTCAAACGTATCTACCTCGGCGAATACCAGCAGCGCTGGCAGCAGTTCGTATCCGGTTTTTCAATCCAGCGGTTCCAGTCCACTTCCGAAGCGCTGGATGTATTGTCAAAACTTTCCGACCCGGTCTACTCGCCCCTGCTGGCTATTGCCGAAATCACTTCGGACAACACGTCGCTGACTCCGCGTCCTGAAGTGCCCGTGGACGCGAGTGGCGTACCGCTACCGGTTTCCAGTACGACCCGTCGTCTCGGCGCTGCCGCGGTCAGCGGTGCAGCCAGCAAGCTGACGGAAAAATTCCAGCCCACCGTGGTAGACCTCCGGTTTGAGGAACTGCAAAGATTGACCCGCAGCGAGAAAGGTCGCCCGGCTCGGGTTCAGGATTACCTTTCCAGTATCACCCAGCTGCAGGAGTATCTGGCGGAGATTGACAGCGGTGTGGATAGCGATGAAGTCGCTTTCAACAAGGCCAAGGCGCGCTTCAGTGGCGCTGGAGATGCAATCAAACAGCTTCGGGTAAAGGCTGCCAATGCACCGGCACCGTTTGACCACTGGCTGGAAGAGATCGCAGACAGCACCTGGGGACTGGTGATGGCCAAAGCCAAGCGCCACACCGATCGCGTATGGCGGGAGCAGGTCTACAGTGTGTACAGCCGTAGCCTGGCGGATCGCTTCCCTCTGCGCGCCAGCGGCAGCCAGGAAGCGCCGGTAATGGAGTTCAACAAGTACTTCAAGCCCGGTGGTATCGAGCAGCAGTTCGTACAGGAGTACCTGAAGCCGTTTGTAGATACCCGCAACTGGAAGCTCAGGGTCCTGGAAGGTCAGACATTGGGTATCTCCAGTGATGCACTGCGTCAGATGCAGCGCGCGGAGCGTATCCGAAAAACCCTGTTCAGTCAGGGTGAGCAGGCAGGATACAGTTTCCGTATAGAGCCCACCAAGCTGGATTCCGGTGTAAGACTGTTTTCCCTGGAGCTGGGTAGTCAGCGGGTTCCCTATTCACACGGCCCGCGCACGCGCTCGAAGCTGGATTGGCGCGGCGGGGAAACTAACCGGGTACGGATTCTGTTTGAGGACCTGAATGAAACCGTGCATCGCCAACATTTCGAAGGCGACTGGGCCTGGTATCGCTTGTTGCTGAATTCCGAACTGGAGTCTTCACGCAACGGTTCTGAATATCTGGTTACTTTCCGAGAATCCGGGCGTTCGGCGCAGTTCAAGCTTTCTGCAGCCGGCGTGAGCAATCCCTTCGATCAAGGCTTGCTGGGCGGTTATCGCTGTCCGCAGGTACTGTAAACGGAGCAGATATGTCACGCAGCGGACTGTTTGGAAAACTTCCGGGGCACGGCGACTTCATTCAACGGGAGTTGCCTGCAAGTTTTGTTACACCCTGGGACGAATGGCTGCAGCGCGCGGTACACGGTTCGCGAGAGCTAGTTGGTGAGCGCTGGCTGGATTATTACCTGACAAGCCCAATTTGGCGGTTCGCTATGAGTCCCGGTGTTCTCAACCAGCAGGGCTGGGCAGGGATACTGGTTCCCAGTGTGGATAGTGTTGGGCGCTACTTTCCTGTAACGCTGGCGGCGCCACTGGAAAATGGGGCAAATCCGTTTGCTGTACAGATTGATGCCGAGGAATGGTATGAACAGGCCTCTGCACTGGCAATAGATGCACTACAGAATGCACTTTCCGCGGACCAGGTTTTGGAGAGGTTCCCGCCGCTTGCAGACCTGCCGGGCAATGCCATCACTGCGGAAAATGAAGGCGACCTGTTAACACTCAATGGCGCCTCAAGAATTTCACAACATTATCCGTCAATGCTCGAATTTCTTATGAAGGATAAACATAACAGCTTCAGCCTCTGGTGGTGTGCAGGTTCACAGCACCTTGCGCCGAGTTCGTTGTTGAGCCCGGGGCTGCCAGATCCGGGAAGTTATTGCGGAATGCTTGGAGCGCCGAAATTTCACTGGTAAACAAATTGGTAGAGTCTTCTGTCTACTTGGTATGAGCGTACCAATAAAAACCCGTTTTTTCTGAGCATATCCATTTAAATCGGTGTTCAAGCGGAATTCTATTCCGATAAAATAATGGTTTGGTGTTTCGGTAATGGGTACGTTCGTACCGGTTTTGCGTGCAGGTTGCGGGATAGTATTCCTTGTGCGTCTATACCAGATAGTGAAAGCGCTGTTGCTTAGTTTGTGTAAGTTTTTTCAGGTCGAACATTGAAGTGCGGCCTTGCCAGGAATCCGTCAAAAGATTTTCGTGGCAGCAAGTTCAGGGATTGAAAATGTCAGCGAGGCAGTGCCAGGTAGTTTTTACCGGCGTTCTTAGGGAAGGTTTTGATCGTCGGCAGGGCATCCGGTTGCTGTCCGAGAAGTTTGGTCTTGATTTTGCCCAGATAAAAAAGCTGCTGAGTAGTGACTTTCCAGTAGTAAAAACCTGTGACCAGATCGCGGAAGGCGAGAAACTGGTGCAGGCCTTCTGGGTTACGGGGTGGCATGCCGAAGTCCGATGCAGCGATAACGCCGCAGAGAATTCGAGTATCGTTAGGCCCGCTTCGGCAACGGTGCGGCTGACCGCCGATGACGGCAGCTGTTCTGTCTCCGTGCCGGGTTGCTGGCGGGTATTTGACGACCTGAACCAGAGAGCGGTTTTGCAGGCAGGTAGCCTGGAAAACAACGAGTTTATGGTCGTGCTTCCGCAGAGAGTGGAAGATTTTCCGTCGGCGCCAACGGTAGAAGAATACTGTCACGCGCAGTTATCCCAATGTGCTGCGCAGCTCTATCAGGCGGCGGTAAGCCGTCCACCAGAGAAACTGCAAATTGATACTGGAACCGGATTCTTTGGCGAGTTACTTGCCGAGGTCGATACCGTGCCGGTCCAGTACCTTGTAGCCTGTATCGGCTGTGATGACAGAATCTATACCCTGTTCCTGTGGTGCGAGCAGAGTATATTTTCAGGGCGCAGGCGCGAATTCGATCAACTGATCGCAAGCTTTTCTGCAGTGGCGGAATATGGCTCGCATAAAAATGGTAAAAGTTCGGAGAGCACTGCACCTGATGTGTTCTCCCAGGCGGCTCTGGCCTGAAAAAATTGCTAAACGATAGGCGCGTAGTAGAAACATTCTGCGCCCGATAATGAAAAGGAATTTTCATGGCATTTCCGAATGCGATAGAACTGGATGCTCTTCTGCAGGATATTCCCGGCGAGCAGCGGCAGGGCGAAGACATCCGCGCAGACCGTTCCCCCACCTCCGATTACTACACCATCAAAGATGCCCGCAACAGCGCGCGTGCCGCAGAGCGTTCGGCGATGTTCGACGAGAGTGACGCCGACCTGCTCGCACCTTGGCGCGAGGTGGCCAAGACCGCACAGAAGATTCTCAAGGAAAAGAGCAAGGATCTCGAGGTTGCCAGCTGGTATACCGAAGCGCTGATTCGCCTGCATGGCTTTCCTGGGCTGCGTGACGGATTTATGCTCATCGAACGGTTGATCGCGGAATACTGGGACGACCTCTACCCCGAGCCCGATGAGGACGGCATAGAAACCAAAGTGGCGCCCCTTACCGGCCTCAACGGCGATGGTGCGGACGGCACACTGTTGATGCCGATCCGCAACGCGGATATCACCCCGGAGGGCGATTACGGTAGTTATTCCTTCTTCCACTACCAGCAGGCCCGGGACGCAGACAAGATCGCTGACCCTGATGCCAAGGCGGCGCGGGTAGAAACGCTCGGCTACAGCATCGGCGAGTTCGATGCCTGTGCCACCCCGGCGGCGCCGCAATGGGCATCGGATCTGGTGGATACACTGGAAGAGTGCCTCACCAGTTTCAAGGCTACCAATGCTGTGCTGCGGGAATCCTGTGGCAGCGATGCACCCCCCTCGACCAATATCACCAGCCTCCTGGATGAGGTGTTGCGCACAGTTCGCTTCGTCTACAAGTCCCAGCTCGAATCGCTCGCCGCCGCCGAGGAAGTTGAGCCCGTTACGATGGATGCCGCGCAGGAGCCTGCCGCCGTCGCCGAAAATGGAGCAATTGCGATGCAGATGGTTTCTGTACCCACCGGTGCTATCACCTCCAGGGAAGACGCCCTGCAATTGCTGGAAAAGGCCGCGAAATATTTCCGCACATATGAGCCGCATACACCGCTGGCGCCCGGTCTCGAGCGACTGATCGGCTGGGGCCGGATGACCGTAGCTGAGCTGATGGGTGAACTTCTGCCCGACGACCACTCCCGTGCCATGTATTCACAGCTGACTGGTGTGCGACTGGATGGCTCTGACAGCCAGCGTTATGTGGCGCCACCGGTTACCCAATCCACCCCTGCCGAGCAGCCTGCTGCCGGCGCCGAGTCTCAACCCGCCCAGGAAGATGCGGGCTGGGCAGCCCCGGAGCCGACCGCAGAACCCAGTTGGTAAAACCCAAGAAAACACACGATTCCTGTATTGAGGAAAGGAGACCCAGATGTCCGAGAGTATTCACAACAAACTGAAGCGCGTGCGTAAGCCGCGTGTCCACATTACCTATGATGTTGAAACCAATGGTGCGGAAGTAAAAAAAGAACTGCCTTTCGTGACTGGCGTCATGGGTGATTACTCCGGCGACAACATGGAAAACCGAAAGGCGTTGAAAGAACGCAAGTTCGTTCAGATTGACCGCGACAATTTCAACGATGTGATGGCCAAGGTGAATCCGAAACTGGAGCTGCAGGTGGAAAACACCCTGTCTGACGACGGCAGCAAGATGGCGGTAAACCTCGATTTCAATCACATGGATGACTTTACCCCAGAGCAGATTGTGGAACAGGTTGAGCCCCTCAAGCAGTTGCTCGAAGCGCGCAGCAAACTGCGAGATCTGCTGAGCAAAGCTGACCGCTCTGAGGAGCTGGAGAAAGTTCTGGAAGACATTCTCCAGAGCACTGAAAACGTCACGGCAATCTCCGAGCAGCTGGGACTGGGAGATGACAAGGGAGAGGATGCGTAATGAGCACAGAAGTTGAAAATGTAGCGGAACAGGAAGCGGAAGAGCAGTCGGTAAGTCTGCTGGAGCAGGCCATTTCTGCGACCAAGCAAACTCAGCCAGATGAAGCTCAGGACCTGATTGCCAACCTGACCCAACAGGTTCTGCAGGGTACCGTGACCTGGGATCGCAACCTTACCCAGACCGTCAATAAAGCGGTTGCGGCTATTGATGCGGCAATGTCCAAGCAGCTCGCTGCAATTATGCACGATGAAAAATTCCAGAAACTTGAGGGTTCCTGGCGCGGTCTTAACCATCTGGTAATGAACAGCGAAACAGGCGCGACCCTCAAGGTCCGTATGATGAACATTACCAAGCGCGAGTTGTTCCGCGATCTGGACAAAGCGGTTGAGTTTGACCAGAGCCAGACCTTCAAAAAGATCTACGAGGAAGAGTTCGGTACCGCGGGTGGCGAACCATTTGGCTGCATGATTGGCGACTTCGAATTCACCAGTCACCCGGAAGACATCGAGCTGCTGAGCAAAATGTCCAATGTGGCCGCTGCCGGTTTCTGTCCGTTCATCTCTGCAGCTGGTGCGGGTATGTTCGGTTTCAATGATTTCACCGAGCTCTCCAAGCCCCGCGATCTGGGCGGTATTTTCGAGTCTGGTGAATACATCAAGTGGCGCAGCTTCCGCGATAGCGATGACTCCCGATTCGTAACCCTGGTGATGCCGCGCACCCTGGCGCGTACTCCGTATGGCGCCAACACCAAGCCGGTTGAATCTTTCAACTACGAAGAGTTCGAAGTAGACGAGGACGGTGTCTCCCGTCCGGCCAATCACGAACAGTATTGCTGGATGAATGCCGCATACGTGATGGGTACCACCATGACCAAGGCATTTGCTGAAAACTCCTGGTGTACCGCGATTCGCGGTGCCGAAGGCGGCGGTAAAGTAGAAGGCCTGCCCACCCACCTGTTCAAAAGCGATGATGGTGACCTGGACCAGAAGTGTCCGACCGAAATCGGCATCACCGATCGTCGCGAAGCGGAGCTCAGTGCCCAGGGTTTCCTGCCGCTGTGTCACTACAAGAATACCGATTACTCCGTGTTCTTTGGTTCCCAGAGCACCCAGAAGCCCAAAGTATTCGACGATCCAGATGCGACCGCAAATGCCTCCATCTCCGCTCGCCTGCCATACCTGATGGCAACCTCGCGTATCGCCCACTACCTCAAGGTCATGGCGCGCGACAAAGTAGGCAGCTTTATGGAAGCTGGTGATTGTGAGCGCTGGCTGAACAAGTGGATCTCCCAGTACACCAACTCCAACCCGGATGCCAGTGCCGAAATGAAGGCGAAGTATCCGCTGGCAGAAGCGCGGGTAGAGGTGAAGGAAATTCCAGGCCAGCCCGGTTGCTACAGTGCTGTTGCGTACCTGAAGCCCTGGCTGCAGATGGAAGAGCTCACTACTTCCATGCGCATGGTGGCCAATATCCCGAGCGCAGGGTAATTGGCGAAGGGCCGATCGCTTGATCGGCCCTTCATCCGCCAGCTTTCGTCTGTTAACACACCTCTCATACCCACTGGGGAGTGCCTGCCTTGCCCTCGAAGTCTTCCCGCCAGAAGCCAGGTGACCCTATCCTGTTCGCCGAGTCACTGCTTCAGGGTGGTGGAAACCCGTTGCGGAAATTTCTGGACGAGCCGGATGACCTGTATGCATTTGAATATTGGCTGAATGCATTCAGTGGCTCTGGTAATACCGGTCGTCACACTGTGCGTGAGTGGCTGAATCAGGTAATTGCGGAGCTCGATCTCCTGATCAGTGATCAGGTTAACGAGATTCTCCATCACCCCAAATTCCAGGAACTGGAAGCGCGCTGGCGCGGTTTGTCGATGCTGATCTCCGAGACGCCGGCGGCCGACAATATTGTCATCAAATTGCTGGATGTCAGCTGGAAAGACCTTTCCCGAGATATAGAGCGCGCCCCGGATTACGATCAGTCCGGGTTGTTTCATCTCGTTTACAACGAAGAGTTTGGTACCCCTGGTGGCGAGCCTTTTGGACTGCTGATCGGTGACTACTATATTTCCCATCAGCCGTTTGAAGGCCACCCATACGACGACGTGTTTACCCTGCAGGGGATCGCCCATACCGCGGCCGCAGCTTTCGCACCGTTTATCTGTAGCGCGGCGCCGCAGCTTTTCGGCGTGGACAGTTTTGATGATGTCGCGCGACCGATCGACTTTTCCGAGGTTTTCCGCCAGAAACAGTACATCCGCTGGAACAGCCTGCGCGATCTGGAAGATTCCCGATTTATCGGTGTGCTGCTGCCTCAGGTTCTGATGCGGCAACCGCACACCCGGGGGTTCTCCAATTACCGGGGTATTCGCTTTGGTGAAAGTGTTCAATCCTCGGACGCGAAAAATCATCTGTGGGGTAATGCGGTGTTCGCGATGGGCTGTGTACTGATTCGCGAGTTTGATGAGGTCGGCTGGTTCTCCCATATCCGCGGCGTGGCGCGGGATCACTTGGGAGGTGGTTTGGTTACCCAGTTGCCGAATGTTCCCTACGGTGTCGACAGCAGTGCGCAGTCCATCAAGATGGCGACCTCCATCCTGATTACCGACTTTGCCGAGCGGGAACTCAGCGACCTCGGTTTTGCGTGTCTGTGCCACTGCTACGACTCGCCTTACAGTGCATTTAACAGCGTGCCGTCTTTACAGCGGCCGAAGCGGTACAGCTCCAAATCTGCCACAGCCAACGCCAGAATCAGCGGTATGCTGCAGCAGATATTGTGTGCTTCCCGCTTCGCCCATTACATAAAAGTGATGATTCGTGACAAGGTCGGCGCCTACATGAACGCTGCGGATTGCGAGCGACAACTTCAGCACTGGATGGATCGGTATACCACCGGCCGTGAAGACCTGTCGTGGGAAATGCTCGCGCGTTACCCACTGCGCGAGGCGCGGGTGCGGGTAATGGATGAACCCGGAAAGCCCGGGAGCTATCAAAGCGTCATTCACCTGAAGAGCCACTATACGGTCGATCATTTGGTGTCTGAATTGAAGTTGACCACTGCGCTGTCGCAGATTGGTGTGGGAGCGACCAGTTGATGAGCCAGTCCACACACGAGAAGCGATTGCTGGCACCGCTTCTGGATCGCCTGCTAGATTCCTCAGGCAACATGGATATTCACCGCCCCCACCAGGTGTTGCGTCAGCTGCGGGAAGGTGTGAGACGGGACCTCGAGTTCCTGTTCAATACACGCTACCGGTGCCTGTCCGCCCCGGAGGGGCACGAGCATCTCGACGATTCAAATATCAATTACGGCCTGCCGGATTTATCCACGGTAAACCTCACGTCCGGAGAAAGTCGCCGAAAATTTTGCCGAGATATCGAACGCACTATCCTCCGCTACGAGCCGAGGATCAGTTCGGTCAAGGTGAATACCCAGGAAAATATCGACGTCGAGGATCCCAGTATACGGTTCCGGGTGGAAGCCGTTTTACATGTAAACCCGGCATCGGAGGTCATCGTGTTCGATTCTGCATTGAATCCGGTCACGCAACTGGTCGATGTGTCAGAGGTGCGATAATGACAGAAAAACTGATAGACCTTTATGAGCGCGAACTGGCGTTCGTACAGCAGACTGCCGGCGAGTTTGCACGTATGCACCCGGCAGCGGCGGCGCGCCTGCAGCTGGACACCGATACGGTAGATGACCCGCTGGTGGCGCGTCTGCTGTCTGGCTTCGCATATATGAACGCGCGTGTGCAACAGAAGCTGAGTGATGATTTCCCGGAACTGACAGACGCGATTCTGGAAACCCTGTATCCCCATTACCTGCGTCCGATCCCGTCATGCGCGATCATTCAGTTCGAACCAGAATCGGATCTGGATGGCATCGTCCAACTCGAAAAAGACCTTGTACTGGAGTCCGAGAGCTTTCAGGGCCAGACTTGTCGGTTTACCAGTCGGTATCCCGTAGACGTATGTCCGTTTCAGGCAGAGAGCGCCAGCTTGATGCCGAGGCCATTTATCGCTCCGGGCTGTAATGACATCTCCGGTGCCAATGCGGTACTCAAGCTATCGCTGAAGACGTTCAGCGAGGATGTGAGCTTCGGCGAACTCAAACCAAGCCGTCTGCGTTTCTTTCTGAAGGGTCAGCCGAGTCACATCTATGACCTTTACGACCTGATTCTGACGAAATGTGTAAAGCTCGTCGTTGCGACGGGTGAAGGGGATCCCAATCCGGTGTTTCTTGACGCGGATGCCTTAAAGCAGGTGGGACTGGGTCCGGATGAGGGGCTATTGCCGTATCCGGACTCGGCATTTCTCGGCTACCGCCTGCTCACCGAGTATTTCGCATTTCCCGAGAAGTTCCAGTTTATCGACGTGGATGGTCTTGCAGGGGCAATCAGCGATAAGTACGGCGACACACTGAACCTCTATATCTACCTGTCGGAGTCCCACGACGAGCTGGAAAAACAGCTGTCGCCGACCATGTTCTGCCTGGGTTGTACCCCGGTGGTCAATCTGTTCGACCACAGTGCTGATCCGATTCCGGTTACTCAGGAAGAGTACAGCTACCACGTGATTCCCGATGTGCGGCGCAGTGATGGTCTTGAGGTGTATTCGATAGATGCGGTCAGCTCCACCAATGCCGGGGGAGAAAGTACCCGATACCGTCCGTTCTATGGTATTCAGCACAGCCATTCTTCTGATGGGAAATCCGCATTCTGGTACTCGCGTCGACGGGATGTGATCGAGGGTGAGCACCGCAATGAGCAGGCCACTGAAGTCGATATCATGCTGGTGGATCTGGATTTCAATCCGTACGACGCGGATCAGCAGACCCTGGGGCTGAAACTTACCTGTACCAATCGCAATCTGCCGAAAAAATTACCTTCCGGCAATGCTCAGCCATATCTGTCTATCGTCGATGGCGATGCGCCGGCAAAACGGATCAGTTGTCCAGTTGCCCCCACCGCTACTATTCGCCCACCGAGGCGGGATCGCGCTTACTGGAGACTGATTTCTCACCTTAACCTGAACCATCTTTCCCTGAGCAATACCGGTGGTGTGGATGTACTGAAAGAGATACTGCGGCTTTACGATTTCCGCAATTCCGGCAGTACCCGCAACATGATCGAGTCGCTCCTGCAGCTCGAAACCCGTCCTATCACGGCGCCGATTCAGGTAGATAGCAGTGTGGTCTTGTGTCGTGGTACCGAGGTCACCGTCGAGTTTGATTCGATGATGCTTGCAGGTACTTCGCCCCTGCTATTCGCCAGCGTGATCGAACGCTTCCTCGGGCTCTACTGCTCAATTAATTCCTTTACCAGACTGATTGCCAAATTGAGCGATCGAGATGGAGAACTGAAAAGATGGCCTCCACGCGCCGGCGACAAAGCGTTAGTGTAATCCAGCGGCTTCGCGAGGAGCCGTATCGCTTTGAATTTTTTCAGGCGGTGCGGACCCTGGAGCGCGCGGTTCTTATCGAGCAGCAGGGTGAAGATTCCGATATTGCCGCGGCGGGCGAAGTATTTGCTCGCGAGCCGCTAGCCAGTGCCGCGCCGCCGGCGCGGGAGATATTGCGTTTTAAAGCGCAGTCCTCGCTGTCGTTCGTCGCCTCGGATGTAATCCGAATCGAAGAGCGTGAAATTTCCGCACCATTCTCCACACGCCAGAGAGGTGATGCAGAGCGCGATAAAGACGGTCGGGACTCCCTGAACACTGAAGATACGGCCCCGGAAAAGCAGTGGAGCATGGAAGTTGGCTTCGGTGGCCTCGTGGGTAGTCAGGGGGTTATGCCCTACTACCTGACGGAGGTGGTACACCGTGAACTGCGCGAAAAGAACACGGCACTGCGGGACTTTCTGGATATTTTCCACCACCGCAATATCTCTTTGTTCTATCGCGCGTGGCAAAAATACCAGCTGCCGGTCAATTACGAGTCGGCAAAGCTGCGCAAGGCGAGAGAGCCGGATTTATTCAGCCAAGCGCTGGCATCCATTGCTGGGCTGGGTACCAGCGAGCTTCGATACCGGATGCCGATCCCGGACGATGTTCTTTACGGCATGGCCGGGCACTTGGGGCGACAGCAGTGCTCCGCAGCGGCGCTGGAAAGTATGATCCGCCAATATTTTGGTCTGAAGGTTTCGGTCGAGCAGTTCCAGGGACAGTGGGACGATCTGCCCGAAGATGTGCTCACCCGATTGCCAGGACCACGGTATCCGCTAGGGGTCAACAATCGCTTGGGCACTGACACGATTCTCGGAACGCAGTGCTTCCAGGCTCAGAATAAATTCCGCATCGTAATCGAACCACTGGATTACGAGGAGCATATGGCCATTGCCCCTGGTTCTGAAAAACTGGAAGCACTGAAATCATTTATCCAGTTGAGTGCAGGTATTGAAATGGACTTTGAAATTTCAGCCACCTTGTATACCAGCCAGGTCTCACCGGTTCAGCTCACCGGAGATGACAGCCACCAGCCGCTATTAGGCTGGAACACACATATGGCCAGCGATCAGGACCAGGATGAAAAGGTAGTGGTTAGTTTGAGTGCGGATCAAATGTCACCAGAAGAGGCGTTGCCTGCGGCATAACAGTGGAAGCCAAAAGGCGACAGTGATCACTTGTGAAATAACAGGGAATAAACTGAGGGAAATAATATTATGATCAACGTGGATCTAAAAAGGCTCGTGGATACCATGACGCCCGTCATGCGCGAATCGCTTGAGGGTGCAGCGGGCCTCTGTCTGGCGCAAAGTCAGTACAATGTTGAGCTAGAGCACTGGCTGCTGAAACTATTGGATCAATCGGATACTGATTTCTACCACCTGTTGGAAAAACACGACGTCAATCCCTCGAATCTCGCCAAGCAACTGGCCGGTGCCATCGCCCGTTTCAAGTCCGGCAGCAGTCGGCCGGCGGCATTGTCGCCCAGTATTGTCGAGGCCGCGAAAAACTGCTGGATTCTGGCGTCCATCGATTTTGGCCACCGAGCGGTAAGTTCAGGACATTTGCTCGCGGCGCTGTTGCTGGAAGAAGCCTCTCGTCGCCAGCTATTGGAGTCCTGCCCGGAACTGAAAAGTATCGCTCCCGAGTCAATCCGCGAAACCGCTCGGGCCATGTTTGGCCACAGTGGAGAGTCCAGCGCGGTAAGCGGCGCGGAGCACAGCGCAGATGGCGCCCAGGTTGCGGTTGCCGCGAGCAAGGCGCCGGCGCTGGATAAATATACGGTTAACCTGACCCAGCGCGCTCGCGATGGAGAAATCGACCCCGTACTCGGGCGCGATGAGGAAATTCGCCAGTGTATCGATATTCTTACCCGCCGCCGCCAGAATAACCCGATTCTTACCGGCGAAGCTGGCGTGGGTAAAACCGCTGTGGTCGAAGGGTTCGCACTGCGTATCGCCAGCGGTGATGTTCCGACGCCACTGCGCGATGTCACTGTGCGAACCCTGGATCTGGGCCTGCTGCAAGCCGGCGCCAGCGTAAAAGGGGAGTTCGAAAATCGTCTGAAGTCCGTAATTGAAGAAGTGAGAGCTTCGGCGTCACCGATCATCCTGTTTATCGACGAAGCCCATACCATGATTGGTGCGGGCGGCAAGGAAGGACAGGGCGATGCCGCCAACCTGTTAAAGCCTGCTCTGGCGCGGGGCGAATTGCGTACTATCGCTGCCACCACCTGGGCAGAGTACAAGAAATACTTTGAGCGCGACCCGGCACTTACCCGCCGCTTCCAGGTAGTCAAAGTCGAAGAGCCAGACGAACAGAAAGCCGTGGATATGATGCGGGGTATCGCGCCCAGCCTTGAATCTCACCACAAGGTGCGCATTCTGGATGAGGCCGTGGTCGCGTCGGTCAAGCTTTCTCATCGTTATATCCCCGGAAGACAGCTACCCGATAAATCGGTGAGCCTGCTCGACACGGCGTGCGCGCGCGTCGCCCTGAGTCAGTCCTCTACTCCGGGTGCAATCGAGGATATGCAGCGCATTGTCGCCAGCAGCACCCGCACCATTGAAAAACTGCAGCGCGAAAATGCCGCGACTGGTGTGCACGAAGATGCGATTCAGCAACTGCAGCTGGAACAGCAGGAAGCGCAGCAGCAGCTGGATCGTTTGCAAAGTCAACTGCAGCAGGAGCAGGAACTGATTGCAGAGATCCGTACCCTGCGCGACCAAATCGATGAAGAGTATTCCAAGCAGCTCTCTGGTAGTGATAGTGCCGTTGATGCCTCGGCGCTGGAGGATTTCAAGCAGCAGTTACAAACTCTCACAGAGCAGTTGCAGGAGATCCAGGGAGAAACGCCACTGATGCAGTCGGCGGTAGACGAGCAGTCTATTGCCGAGGTCATTGCCAACTGGACCGGGATACCGGTCGGCAAAATGGTCAGTAATGAAATTGAAGCGGTGCAGACGCTTGCTGAGAGGCTCAATCAACGGGTCATCGGTCAGCCCCACGCACTGGACGCCGTTGCACAGGCGGTGCGCACTTCCCGCGCTGGCCTTACCGACCCGCGCAAGCCCGTGGGCGTTTTCCTGTTCTGTGGTACCAGTGGCGTGGGTAAAACCGAGACGGCACTGGCGCTGGCAGACGAGCTGTTCGGGGGTGAGCAAAATATCACCACCATCAATATGTCCGAGTTCAAGGAGGAGCACAAAGTCTCCATGCTGCTCGGATCACCTCCCGGCTATGTCGGATACGGTGAGGGCGGTGTACTGACTGAGGCCGCGCGGCGCAAGCCATACTCTGTGATATTGCTGGATGAAATGGAAAAGGCGCATCCCGGTGTACAGGATATCTTTTACAACCTGTTCGACAAGGGCACTATCAAGGATGGTGAAGGCCGCGATATCGACTTCAAGAATACGCTGATCATCATGACTTCCAATGCGGGTGAGGATGCGATCCGCGCAATCTTCAATCAGGTTGAAGAAAAGCCGGATCCTGAGGTGCTGCTGGACAATATCCGTCCGCACCTTCTGCAGAAATTCAAGCCGGCATTTCTCGGTCGCGCCAATGTGGTTGCCTATTACCCGCTGGATGATGAAAACCTGGTGGAAATCTGCAAGATCAATATGCGCCGTATTGGGAAGCGTGTGAAGGAGCATTACGGAGCCAGCTTCAGTTATGACGACGATGTACTGGTCAATATCGTTGCCCGTTGTCAGGAGGCGGATACCGGTGCGCGGAACATCGAGGTAATTCTCAACCGTACACTGCTGCCGTCACTGGCGAGTGAATGTCTGAATAGAATGGCGAAGGGTGAAGATATTCGTCAGGTGCATGTGGGGGCCACAGAGGAGGGTGACTTCAGTTATTCGCTTAGCTGAAGCCCTTTGAGCTGAAGCCAGACCCCAAGTAAAAAAATGCCCTGCTAAGCAGGGCTTTTTTTTGCAGATCAACCGCCGATCAGTACCGTGGGGCAGCCCAGGATGATCACACCGCCATGAGCGGTGGAGTCACCCATTCGGGCAGCGGGCTTGTTGTTGATCAATACCGTAGCGCTGCCGCTCACGATAGAGTCTGGTGGGCCAACACAGACACAGCTAGTCCCCATATTGGCGGCCGGCATATTACCGATCAGTACAGTGGGCGCACCGGGGCCGAGAATCGGCCCGCCCACATGAGGCACGGTGCCGGTTACCATCGGGCAGGTGTGCATGTCGGTAAGCCGGGCTGCGGGTTTACTCATAACCTTCTCCTGCACTCGGTTGAATAAAGTAGAGCATGCGCTGCTCGATAAACATCACGCGGACTTTCCAGTACCACCGCGTGCCAGATCCAGCCCTCTCTGTAAAAACTGCGCGAGTAGTTTCTCCGGGCTGATGGGATCGGTATGTACAGCAGCCAAAGTGACACTGCCGGCCACCGCATGCGCATACAGATGTGCTGGCGGCTCAATGGCGGGTTCTCCGGCGGGCGACAGGCTACCGTGAGACCAGGCCGCTGCGGTGGCCGCCCAGCTCGCCGCCGTTTTGTGGCGAGTCTGTTCCCCCAGCTGTCGACACAGCTGCCGTCTTTCTTCATTGGGGGTTCTCACCCAACCCTCTGTGGCCGCAAGCGCATTGCGATTGAGTTCATCCGTCTGGGCATTCTGGCTGTCTTTGGCGCACAGGCAGGCCCACCATACAGATTCACGCTTGGGCAGTCCCAGCGCCAGCAGCTTGATGGCATCCGGGTAGAAACCGGCATCGGCCAGTCGGTTGATACTCACTTCGGGCGCGGTATCGGGAACCAGTAAATGTTCGGCTTCCTCGCTGATCTCGAGGAATTGAAGTAGCTCGGCGGCAGTGGCAGCCTGCACTTTAACCAGGTCAGTCATGCTAGCAATCCGTCAGTTAATTTTTGTAAGACCGCCTTTAAGAGTCAGTATTCCAGAGGCGCTGACTTCCGTAGTGGCAGAGCCCTTGCAAGTCACCTTGATTCCCTTGATGGTGATGCCACCTTGCTCGATCTTGATACTGTTACCACCTACCTTGAACTCGATTGATTTACTGGAAGTGACGGAAATAGCGCCCTTTGCCTTGATCGTCTGATTTCCGCCAATATCGACGATCTGGTTGCCCTTGCCTAGTTTGATCGACTGATCACCTTTATCAACCGAGATAGACTGATTGCCGCTTTTCAGTGTAACAGTCTCGTTTCCGTCGGTAATCGTGATTGCTCGATCATTCTTTACTTCCAGTGACTGATTGTTCTCTACCTTTCCGCTCTGGTCATTATGAATAAGGAAAGTGTGGTCTTTTCCCGCCTCCATATAGATTTCTTCGTTTTCGTGCTTGTCGTCGAAGCGAAGCTCGTTGAAGTTGCTGCTGTCGTACTGCGTTTTCCAGCCACTTTGTGTGGCCGTATAACCGGGTCCGGTATTGTCGCCGTTATATACGGCTCCCGTTACCAGCGGGCGTTCCATATCGCCGTTGATGTAGGTGATGACGACTTCCTGTCCCACCCTCGGCACAAAATTGGCCCCCCAATTCTTACCGGAAAACGATTGCATTACCCGTACCCAGCAACTGTTCTGCTTGGAATTCCAGGGGAATTTCACCTTGACCTGTGTATAAGGGTCCTTGGAGCTCGCTGACTCCGTGGCTTTCACGCTGAGCACTTCGGCCACCTGCGGTGCGTGTATTTGCTTGGTGCCGATAAACGGATCAGGACGAGGGGTTACCTTGTCCGGTATACAAGTGAAGGTGTTCTTGAAGTGGGTATCATCACTGTTGCTGTCCGTAGCGGTGATACGTACGGAAGTGAGCAGGTATTTTCCCTTTTCCGACTTTATGGTGTGATCGAGCTGGAAAAAGCCACCTGCGGCCAACGCCGGACAGTCACTGCTGCCGTGGCCGATGTCGAAACGACTTTCCTGAGCCTCAATGGCCCGTTTTGCAAGCTCCTTATGGTAGCTGTCCTGGAAGGCGTGTTCGGAGTCGCCGGAAACCTTAAAGTGATTTACGCCGTATATATTTTGGATGTAATCGGAAACGCCGTTCAGTTTGCTGGCTGTTTTAACCGATTGAAGGTTGTCCTTTCCGGGAGTGAACTCGTTATAGTCCTTCAGTTCATAGCCGCCGCCATGATAGTTAAAGTCCCTGTGCCAGCTGCTCACTGAATTCTTGCGCGGATTACTGCCACCACCGTCGTATTCCACTTTGTCGGAGATGCAGTCATCGTAGTCTTGATATTTATCGCAGATAACCAGTTCGTGAGATCCATTTTTTTGCTTGAAATAGTAGGAGATCCCTTCCTGCGCCATCAGACGGTGAATGAACTGGAAGTCTGTTTCATTGAACTGGGTGCAATATGCGCGCGTGATATATTCAGCATTCGTTTTATCGCTGAACTTGATTACACTGCTGTACTCACCGAGGACCTCTTTGATGATGTCCTTCGCTGATTTCTTCTCGAAAATTCGGTTTTTCCCACCAAGGTTAGTGAACCATAACCCCGGCTGTATTACGGCAATGTACAGTCGCATCCCTTCAGAATTCACATCATGCATTGAGAAATGCGTAACATACCCGTCGATATACCGTTCTTTTTCCGAGTACTGAATGCTGGCCGTGAATGGTTTTCCCACGATATCTGCTTGCTCGATATCGTGCTTCTTGGAGAGTAGCTTGAGCTGGTAGCGGTAAGGTTTGGATATGTGCTCTTCGCCATGTAATGCAGTGGCGATAAAAGTGTCTTTGCCGATCGAACAGTTTGTCCGAATCATGCGTTTGTCTTGATTTATGGAAGACATAACAGCCCCAAATCCCTATAGGTGCCAGCAGGTACTTTGATTCAATCGCACAGATAAATCGTTGCACTATTGAAGCGTGCGAACGTCAAAAGCCGATGTGCGTGGCAAAAGCCACCCACATCGGCTCGAGTCGGATATACCGATTACAGCGGAGTTGCGGTAGACAGGTCGTATCCCACACGCATGTTTTTTGGGTTCTTGTTGGTTTTGTCCGCGTGGTTGAGGTCGGCTTCAATTTTGGAGAAGCTCAGGGAGATGGACTCATGGGGCGCGCCGCCGGAAGAGGCGGAAATGCTGTAGGAAGAGATGATTACGTCTTCCAGGGTGTAGACGGCAAACTTCTCAACGGAGTTTGCGCCAGTCTGTACAACGTGGATTTCGACCTTGACGCCTTCGTCACCGGTTACAGAGGCCTTGAACAGGCCGCCGGAAGCCGCATCGATGCGCTTGGTTACAGTGACTTCGCTCAGGCTCGGGCGAGAAGCTTCACGGTTGGCAACCGCACCTGCTTCCATGCTGATGCCACGGCCTACACCGAAGTTAAAGCTGTCAACTTCAATCCAGTTTTCATAGCCCTTGGCGGTTACGTTGCCGGCAGGAGCATTGCTGTTGAAGTTCATGTAAATAGCCATTGTTAATCCCTCAATATTTTATGGACACGATGGTGGATATTCCTTTACCGCCGTAAAGCAGTAACCTGGGTATTGCCGAGTTGGCAAGCGGGATGGATTTAAGCAGACACAAATACAAAAAAAAACTGTTTAACAAAATTTACTAATCGACTCTGGCACGAATTATTTGGCTTACTGCTAAAGGCCCACACGGACTGTGGCGCAGGCTAAATGCACTCTGGCACGAATTAATTTCATCGCGTTTGCTTGCCTGGTGGGCATTTGGGTCGTCATCCGACTCTGGCACGATTTTACGGCAGTATTTAGTACGAATTTACAAAAAAATTCGGGTCTTAAGATTGTGTTGGTACGGGTGTATCAGTTATCGGCGCTTGTGAGCTTATTGTAAGAAAATGTAATGAGGTTTCTGCGCTTTCTCGCCGTCGTTCAATTGTTGCGGGAATAGGCCTCCGTTATACTTCGCGCTTCTTAATACAGTCTGGACAGCCCGCACTGGTAGTCGTTGCCCGATCTGAAAAGGCAATTGATCGTGCCGGGTGTCACGCATGAGTAGAAAAGGGATTTTCTGCAACGTTTACGCCAGGGAGATGGTAGTGAGTGACAAGACCCGAATAGTCAAAAAAGCCGGTGAGAATCTATCTGCGTGCGATGATTCTGATGTGACGGTTTTTGTCGGTCATGAAAATACGGGGGCCAATGATCACCCCCCGGTTGGTTCAAACCCGGGACTGGTTCCCTCCGGAGCTCCCGAAGAATCCTCGGCAAGTACCGATGCGACCGTAATCGTCGACTCCGGGAATCCGCCGTCTGCGCGTGCCAAGCCCTATGGTGCCGTTCACTTCGAGCCCTCAACCTCCCGCGAAGGGGCGGTGACCAAAACCGTCATCAAGGGCCGCTTCGAGCTGGACAAGCTGCTGGGTGTGGGCGGTATGGGTGCCGTGTACAAGGCGCTCGACCGACGCAAGCTGGAAGCCAGTGATAGTGATCCCTATGTGGCGATCAAGCTGCTGAACGAAGACTTCCAGAAACATCCCGACGCTTTCATTTCCCTCCAACGCGAGGCGCGTAAATCCCAAACCCTGGCACACCCCAATATCGTGACCGTTTACGACTTCGACCGCGAAGGCGACCGGGTATTCATGACCATGGAGTTCCTCGAAGGGGCGCCCCTCGACAAGCTGTTGCGTGAACATGCCGATGTGGGCCTTGGGAAGGAGCGCGCATCCGCGATATTGCACGATGTGTCGCAGGCCCTGATCTATGCACACTCTCACAGGATCGTGCATTCGGATTTCAAGCCGGGGAACATCTTTGTTACCGAGAAAAAGGGTGCCAAGGTCATTGATTTCGGCATTGCGCGCGCGGTGTCCGAAGGCGGTATTGCCAGCAAGGCCGGTGAGCAGACCATATTTGACGCCGGAACCCTCGGTGCCCTAACGCCGGCCTATGCCAGTTATGAAATGCTCAAGGGCGGTGAGCCGCAACCCACAGATGACGTCTATGCACTTGGCTGTGTCGCGTATGAACTGTTCAGTGGTCGGCATCCGTACAACAAGGTCCCTGCTGACAAGGCGTTCGAGCGCAAGCTGAAGCCCAAGCGCATCCGCTCCCTCAGTCGTCGCCAGTGGCGCGCGCTGGAAGCCGCGCTGGCGTTCGAGCGAAAGGATCGCACGGTCACTGTGGATAAATTCGTCCATCAGTTTTTCGGTAAGGCGGGGTGGAAATGGGCCTTCGGCAGCCTGTTCATAGCCACCTTGATAGCGGGGGGCGTTGGTTACTCCCACCTCGAGCAGGAAAATGTTGCCGAGCAACAGCGAGTGAAAGTGGAACTGGAGCAGAAGCTGGAGCGCGAGCTGCTCGAGCGCCGTATTGCGGACAAGCGCGAGGCGATCAATCGCTTGCTGGGGCTCAGTGTACTTACCGCATCCTGGGAGCGCGACCTGCGCGTAGAGCTTGATGAGTATGTCAATCTCAATCCCAACGATGTGGCATTCCCCGAGTCCGTGCATCGACAAGTATCCGACCTCTTTATCGCGGCGGCCACCGGTCAGTTGACGCTCGGTAATCTGGAGCCCGCAGAAGAAATGCTCGGTCGCGCCGCCAGCTGGAACGAGCAGGTTGAAGGTGCGGAAGAAATCCGCGGTCAGCTGGCGCAGGAGCGCGAGGAGCTCCGCCAGCGTCTGGAAGACGAGCGGATTGCTGCGGAGCGCGAAGCCGAACGCCTTCGCCAGCAGCAGCTCCGCGAGCAGCGGCAACTCGCCGCTGCCGCATTGCAGCGCAAGATCGACGTCGTGCTGGACGATATGGAATCCGCGCTGAATTGCGGCTTCGGAATGCAGGTGTCTGCGATCGACAGTGCACTCGGCCGTCTCGCAGAACTCGATAGTGCGAAGGCCGCGGTCCTGCGCCCCGTACTGGCAGAGGAGCTTACCGGATGTTTTGGGCGCCTGGCGGCGAAAAGCCCCGAGCGCACCGCGGGGCTGCTTCAGGAGGCGCGTGCCATTCTGCCTGCACAGCGCCCCCTGGCTGAATTCGATATCGATTACTGCGCACATCTGCGCCCGGGCAGCGGTGCACGCGGCGATCGTTACACCTGTGCCGATCCCATGCAGGCTGGAGGTTACGGTCCGCAAATGGTGGTTGTCACAGGTGCTTCCGGCAGGCCGCTAGCGGTGGGGCGCTACGAGATTTCCAATAGTGAGTTTGCGCGCTTCTGCAAGGCAGCCGGCAAGTGCGCTGGCTTACAGCTCGATAACGGCGCACTACCTGTGCATAACATTTCCCGCGAGCAGGCCGAACAGTATATCCAGTGGCTGAGTGCTGAAACCGGGCGCAGTTACCGACTGCCCAGCGAAACTGAATGGTTTGCTGCGGCCAGTGCCAATGGCCAACCAGAAGTCTCCGACCGCAACTGTTCATTGCGATACGGTGGTATCGAACGGGGGCTGGAGCTGGTCGCCGCCAATGCGGGCAAGGCCAATCCTTTCGGTATCGTTAACGCCGTGGGTAACGTCCAGGAGTGGGTGATCGGCATGGACAAGCAGCTGATCGCCGCCGGCGGCAGCCGTCTGGATGCCATGAGCCGCTGTCTGGCCACCTCAAAAACACTGCACAGCGGCGCCGGTGATGAGATTACCGGGTTCCGTATCGTGCGCGATCTGGTGCGCTGAGCACCTCAAAAAAACATAGCGATCCGCTGACGACAGAACAGTGTTGTGGTCGGCAAATCAGTCTGTGGATACATCTGGCATATTCCAAGGGGGGAAATGTGGCTTTGTTCAATAAGGGATTATTAGCGGTCTCGGCGGCGGGACTGTTGCTGACTGCGGCAGAAGCGAGCGCGCAGGACGGCGACAGCGGTTTTCGCAGCCGGGTGCGCCAGGCTTTTGAACAGGATGTACCCCATGTAAACGACTCCGACGTATCGGAAGAATTCGAGCGTCGCGCCAAGGAGGCCCGGGACCCGAACCTGGATACCGATATTCCAGAGGTCTCCGGGCGTGAAATCGGTCCGCGTATCTCGGTTAAAAAATTTCGCTTCCACCGTCTGGAAGAGTACCCGGAGTTCGGTATAGACCGCGAAACCGTGGAAGCGAAAGCCGAAGCGTTGCGCGTCCAATACATGAAAGAAGACAAGGTTGTCGCAGCCGGTTACACCGTCGACAATCTGAAGGAAATCGCGCTGTTGCTCGATGGCATGGGCGCGCGCTTTGCGCCGGAAAACCTGGGGCCGAGGGAGCTGCGCAAGCTGGTCAATACGCTGGAACGCCAGAACGCCCAGCGCGGCCTGAGTTATGTCGATCTGGAAGATATTGCGGCTGAACTGACCCGTTTCTATCGTCAACAAGGCTTGTTCCTGGCGCAGGTGCAGATTCCTGCACAGGAAGTACAGGACGGCGTGGTGACCTTTTCGGTGCAGGAAGGGATTCTCGGGCAGGTGTCGGTACACGACAACCAAAAGTACAGCGAAAAGCAGCTGGCTGCCGCTTTTTCCTCGCAAAAAGGTGAGCTGGTCAATCACGACAGTATTGAAGAATCGCTTTATTTGCTCAATGACTTGCCGGCATTGAACGTCACCGGCTATTTCAGTCCCGGCGACAACCCGGGCGAGACCCGTCTGAACCTGAAAGTGCGCGACGAGAGCGATTGGCGCCTGGTCACCCGCATGGATAACCACGGTTCCACCTTTACCGGCGACAACCGAATTTTCACTGCCGTCGACTGGTTCAATCCCCTTGGAATCGGTGATGAACTCACGGTGGGTTACCTGAAGTCTTCCGGTATAGACGAATTCGATTCTGGCTTTGGATCTAATCTTGGACAGCTGAAATACAGTCTGCCGCTGTTGAGCCCGCGTACGCGAGTGCAGCTTTCTGCCGACTACAACAAGTTCAAGATCCATAATTCCGAGAATAAAGAGGACTTCATCAACCTGCTCGAGCTGGAGGGTGTCAACGAGAACTACGGCTTGAGTGTGGAGCATAAGTTCCGGCGTTCGCGGGATTTCAATATCACCGGCAACTTCGCAATTACTGATAAAAAAACCGAAATAATGGCTGCGACGCCTATCCTTGAACGCTGGGATCAGGCGCTGGGGGGCGAGGCCGGTATCTATGTGGACCACCTCTCCGGTGGCAGCATTCCCATGCTAAACGTGGTCAACGCGAAAATTCAGTACGGCGAGCTTGCCAGCTACTCGGGTGAAACTGATCTGGAAACGGATTCCGAGTTTGAAAAATTCGCGGCGGAAACCAGTTCGCTGCTCTTTTTGCCGATGCCGCTGACCGATTCCCAGTCTCGTCTGATTGTAAAAAGCCGCTGGCAGTACAGTGAAAACACCCTGCCGTCCTTTGAGCAGTTCTCCCTGGGGGGCGCCAACGGCGTGCGCGCCTTTGATGTGCGCGATTTCTCTGCCGATCAGGCCGGTCTGATCTCCGCCGAGTGGTATCCGTCCTTTCCCGATGCGATCAACCCCAGAATCTTTGGTAACCGCCTGAACGACATGCTGCAGGTGGCCGTGATTGCCGATGCCGGCTATGGCGTCGTGAACAACTTTGAAGAAGACCTGAACAATGACTGGGCGGCCCTCGCCGGAGCCGGATTCCTGTTCAAGTTCAGCTGGAGTGAAAACTGGGCGAGCCAGTTGTCGGTGGCCTGGCCGACGACCTCGAAATCGTCCATTGAAGGCACCGGAGACGATGTCGACAATCCCACGGTATACGCAGACTTTTCCTACTTCCTGCAGTAATCAAACTTCGAATTTAATGATATCGGCAGCGCTGCGGCGCCGCCATGGAGCTAAGTGGCAAGAATCATGAATATGAAAAGAAATTTGCTTTCTGTTGCAGTAAGTGTGACTGGTTTGGCCGGCATCACCTTGGCTACACCGCAATTTGCCATGGCGGGTCCTAGTGGCATGGACGTGGTTGTAGGCACGGTGACTGATAATACCGCTGCTGATTCAGTTGATTACAAATATGAAATCGATGGAAAGTTCGCGCAAATAGATTGGGACGAATTCGTCATCGAAGTAGGTGAAAGCGCTGAATTTACTTTGACGGGCGCGAACGGAGATTTCGACCCCTCTGCCATCGTGATCAACCGAGTTCTTGACGGCAGCACAGAAATTTTGGGGCGACTCGAATCGAACGGTCATGTGGTATTGATCAATCCTCGAGGTGTACTTTTTGGTGAGAGCGCCGTGGTCAGTGTGGCAGCTCTTACCGCCGCAGCGATGGACGGGAACGTCACAAGTTCAGATGGCGACTACGAATTCACATTAAGTGATGCTGCAGGCGAAGTCAGCATTCTCGCGGGAGGCAATATTTCCGCACCTGGCGGTATCACTTTAATTGGCGCCAGTGTGACCAATGCCGGCGATCTTTCCGCAGCAGAAAACGGAGAGCTGGTCAGCGGCAATATAAATTTCCACGCCGGCGAGAAAATAACCCTTACCTTGGGTGAGGGGGTGGTTACGGAGGTTGCAATAAGTGAGGAGGATCTTCAGGCGGAGTTTGGGGTTAGTTATGACATAGTTAACTCTGGCAATCTCAGTGCTGTACAGGTTGTGATGGAAGCGCGTGCCGCGGACGCACTGCTAAGTGCAGCGGTAAACAACACAGGCACTGTAATCGCGACCGGCATCGATACCAGTGGAGGCACGATCACCCTGGGAGCCTACGGGCCAGGTTCTGCAACGATTAACAATAATGGATCCCTGACCGTCAGTAACGGTGAAGTTGAGAATGCCGTTGCCGGAACAATTACCGTTACCGCCGAGGAGATTGTTCTCGGGGCCGATAGTGCGTTGATTGCGGACGCAAATACCTACACCAATACCGATACCGACCCGGTTACGGTGATTGATACGGTGGCGGATGGTGGTGATATCACCGTGAGCGCATCTCAAAGTCTTACTCTGGATGGAACCATCAGTAGCACCGGTAATGGTTCGGGTAGCACCGGCGGTACCGTTTCAACCACCTCGGGAGCTGCAATTGCGGGTGCATCCGCGGTTTCCGTGGTTACCGATGATGCAGATACCGCTGCTGGTGGCGAGTGGCGAGTTACTGCCCGATCCGTGGCACTGGACGGTGTTGACTGTGCTGAAAACTGTATCAGTTCTGCGGCAGTCGTTGACGCACTGGATGATAATGCAACAGTAACGATTGACGCGAACGCAGAGGCTCTTACGGTTGAGCAGGGCGTGGTTTGGAGCGGGGAATCCTCTCTTAAACTCGAATCTGGAGACGCCGTGGAGCTGGCCATCGGTCAGGCAGTAACCGCCAGTAATGGCAGCCTGGACGTAATAGCAGTTAATGGTTTCACCAATAACGCAGATGTTGATGTCAATAGTTTTTCATTGAGTGTGGGCCTCTTAAATGCCAGTGAAACTGGCGATGCGGTCGCAAATAATATTGGAGATATTCAGTCAGCAAACCCTCTCACAATAACCAACGAGGGTGGTAATCATTCCTTCGATGTCAGCGCACTATCTGCAGTTGCGTCCATTGAGTTAAGTAGCGGAGTTCTAAGTCTCGATAGTGGATCAGACACGCTTGTGGCAACTATTGCGGATGCCGATGGTGTTGTGGTGGGTGAGGGCGTTACGCTCTTTGGTAATGATGGAATTGACGGTGTCCCCGATGACGATTTCGCTCTGACTACCGATGGTAAAATTGACTACGGTGATGTGACTTTTGAAAACCTCAATGCCGTTGATGGTCTCGGCGGCGAGGATTCTATTGATGCCAGCGGGTTTGCCTCTGGTATTTCCCTGAGCGACAACGCCGGGGAACTGATAGCTGGAGAGCTTATCATTGCCGGAGTGACTGAAGTAACAGTTGGTACATTAACGGGCAATTCGGTTGATGAACAATATGCTTTGGCCGCCGACGACACCCTCACTGTAAATACTTTTGCGGGTTATAATTTTTACGGTGTCACTAATCTGAATGGCAACGGTGGAGCTGACTCATTTGACAGCGCATCGACTGGCGACTGGATCCTGACGGAAAATCTGGATAGCGTAACCCATGATCGCGCAATAGAAAGTGATCTCACCATTGCAGGAGTTGGTAGTTTCTCTGGTGGTTCTGGTGTTGTTAAAGGACACGAAAGTGGCCACGAGTTCGCGATAACCGGCGACAATGCGGTGACTGTTGATGGTACACATGAATTCAGCGGAATCGACAATGTAGATGGTGGTGCGGGTGCGGATGGCGTAACCGCCATCAGCACAATTGCATTAACAAATTCGGACGGTGCCTTTACATCCTCGGAAATAGATTTTACCGGCATTAACAATGTTGCCGCTGAAGAGGTTGATACCTCCGGGGCGGGAGGTGTTGCTCTCTCCGTAACCGAAGATAATAACGCCACTGTAACTGACTCTACATTTACAGAGGCCAAGTTACAGATTTCCGGTCTCAATAGCGCAATTGGTGGTTCCGGAAATACACTTTCCTTTGCTGGCGATTGGAGCGATTGGCAAGCAATTGAAGGTGGCGCTAAAAATAGCGAAATAGATTTCACGGGAACCTGGTCTATCAAGGGTTTTGTTGAAACCCTGGCTGCCAGAAATTCTGGAGATGAATATACAGTAAATGAGTCTGGGCATATCGGATTGTTCAGTCTTTGGTTTGAAGATTTAAATTCGGTAAGTACGGGCAATGGGACTACGAATAACACGCTGGTAGCTACTGCTTATTCTCCAGGTTTGGTAGTGGGGGATAGCTCGCATAGTGTGACGGTCAAAGGGACGGGCACTCAAATATCCAACTTGCAGAGTGTGATAACCAATACACTTGAGGCCGCCGATAAGGGAGAGAATGGAGAAACTGAATTTAACCGATCTGGCACCAGTGATTTTACTTATTCAGCTAGTGGCAGCAGTATAGTCTTCTCCGGATTAACGGAAATCGTTGGCACTGAAACCAGTGAAGAAATCATAAACTGGGACGATGACTGGACCCTTAACAGCACTGATGAATCTGCGGTCTACTTTTCGAATGGCTCCTTGAATGTTGTCGATTTCGACACCATAAACACTGCCGGTGGTACGCTGGATTTCAATATCGGCGAGAGTTTCACTCTCGAGTCCGATGGCAACGTTATTGTTGCAAATACCACTTTTAGTGGTCTTGCCTTGCTGCGGGAAGGTTCGAGTTTTGACAATAGTACTGCGGGCGATCTTGCTCTGGATGCCAGTGCCTTCTCCGATGGTTTGACGCTAACCGATAATGTACTGGAAGTGGTTGCCGGTACCCTGACCATTTCCGATATCTCCAATATCACCGCTGATCAGTTGACGGCCTCTGCTACAGCGATTACCGAGCACGACTTCGTAATCGGGTCTAGTAGTGGTTCGCAGACCGTAACTGTTAACCAGATGGTCTTCAGCGCACTTCGGGAGGTGATCTCCGACGGAAACGACAGCTTCTCGGAAGAGACACCCGGGCTGGCGGTGTTGTACCTCGATGATGCCAGTGGCAGCAAGATTTATTCGCATCTCGCCGGGGCGGAAGATGAGCCCGGTTTTTCGGTCGACGGCGGTATTCTCTTTTCCGACTTCGAGTCCGCAAGTGTTTCAACGGTAGACACCAATGGACAGAATGTATCACTGGATGTGAACGCCACAAATAACGCGGACCTGAATGGTGACGCGTTCACATTTACCGGGCTGTCGAGTATTTCTGGATCCGGGAATGACCAGGTCACAGGTTCCGGTCCCTGGACCCTGGGTGGCGGCAGTGTGAGCAACGCGTCTATTCTTTTCTCGGATTCATGGAGCGTCGTTACCTCCAGTGGTGAACTCCTGGGTAGTGATGCACAGGAAATCTTTACCCTGGCGAGCGGCGGAGCGCTGGATGTTTCCGGATATTCCGGATTTGAATTCAGTGGTTTCACTTCGGTTACTGCAGGTGCAAGTAACGATGGTGTTTCCAGCGCTAGTGGCATTGACTGGGCTATACAGGATGCAGACTCAGCTCAAAGCAGTAATGGTGTTACGTTCGACGGTTTTGGCAGCTTCGACACCGATACGGCCGTCCTCACTGGCACTGCCGGCGACGACGCCTTTACCCTGACCGGCAGCCAAGCCGGTGGAGCGACCGTGGGTTACGGTAACATGGCATTTACCGGCCTGACGAGCGTGCTCGGCAATGGTTCAACCTACGATGCCGTCACCAATCCCACCGCTACCGGTGACCAGCTGGATGCCAGCGGCTACAGCGATACGCTGGCCCTGACTGGCTTCGACGGTGAACTGCAGGCCGCGGGCGCTCTGACCTTCGAAGCCCTGAATTCCGCAATCCTTGCCAACCTGACCGCAACTGACAATGCAGAAGTTTTCGCGGTAAGTGGTTCAGGTGCATTGACGATTGCCGGGCTTAACCTTTCCGGGCTTACCGAGATACATGGTGATGGTGACAACGATAAGCTGGTGGCCATCGACACACCGACCATGGAGAGTGACTATGTCAGCAGCAGCGGCATAGATTTCTATGATCTGGGAACAATTGATGCGGCTGGTACCGGTAATCTCAACGCCACCAACAACGATGACACCATTGTCTTCGACGGTTTCGGCAATCTGACCGTCAATGGCATCACCGTTGAAAATGTCACAACCATTGATGCGCGTGCTGGGGGCAACGACAGCGTTACCGGCATGGATGGCCAGAACTGGCAGCTACTGAGTAGCACCAGTGCCCAGAACAACGGCATCACCTTTATCAATGCCGAAACTCTGGAGGCCGTCAGCGGCGGACTGCTGGGAACTACCGGTGCCGATAGTTTTACTCTGAACGCGAATGGCAGTGTTACCTTTGCTGACAGCATAACCATCTCCGGCATGACTTCTCTGGACGGTAATGGTGATGTGGATACCCTGGATGCCAGCGCCTTCAGTGCGGGAATCAGTCTGACCGACACCGTTGGCCAGCTGGACGCCGACGGCCTGGGCATTACCGGCATCACCGAGATCACCACCGGCACATTGACCGCTACAGCACGCCAGGAAGTCTTTAATCTGGCTGCCGACGACACCCTGACCATCGACACTTATACCGGGTACAACTTCTACGGCGTTGCAGATCTGGACGGCAACGGCGGCTCCGACAGCTTTAGCAGTGCTGCCGGTGGAGACTGGGGGCTGGCAGAAAATCTGGTCAGTGTTACCCACGATAGCGACCTTACCATCGCAGGCGTTAACACCTTCACCGGTGGCTCCGGGGTGATTAAGGGGCACGACAGCGGGCACGCGTTTGAGGTTACTGCGGACAATACGGTTACCGTTGATGGCACACACCAGTTCAGTGGTATCAACGGTGTCGATGCGGGCACTGGCACGGACGATGTAACGACCATCGCCGAGGTTGCCTTGGCGGGCTCCGATGGCGCCTTCAATACCAGCGCAATTGATTTTACCGGTATTGATGAAGCCACTGCGTCTGCGCTACAGGGCAGCACCGCGGCGGAAACCTATACCCTACAGGGCAGTGGTGCCCTCGAGGTCGCAGGCATTGAGTTCACCGGCTTGAGCAACGTCAACGCGGGTACGGGTGTCGATGAAGAAGACCTTGTTGTGTCTCGCGGTGGTCAGGACTTTACGCTGAATGCGGACATGTCGGTTGATCACGACGGCATCCTGTTCAGCGACGTCGAGAGCTTCAGTGCTCCGGATGATGCCAACCTCGACGCCACCGCTTTTGTCGCGGGCCTGGCCCTTACCGGTAATACACGAGAGGTCACCGCGGATGACATAACTTTCAGTGGCCTGGCATCGGCTGATACTGCGTTGCTCACTGGCAGTGCGCAGGACGATGTGATTGTGTTGACCAATAGCAACATTACTGCCCGTGCCATCACCTTTAACGGAGTTACCGGTGTCACCGCCGGTGGTACCGGCAACAGTGTTGAGAGTGCCAGCGGCATCAACTGGACGCTGCTGGATGCAGACTCTGCACAGAGCAGTAATAGTGTCACCTTCGATGGTTTCAGCAGCATCGATACGGATACGGCCACACTTACCGGCACCGCCGGCGACGACGCCTTTACCCTGGATGGCAGCGAAGCCGATGGTGCGATCGTCGGTTACGGCAGTATGGCATTTACGGGCCTGACGAGCGTGCTCGGCAACGGCTCGACCTACGACGCCGTTACCAACCCCACAGCTACCGGTGACCAGCTGGATGCCAGTGGCTACAGCGATGTGCTCGCGCTGACCGGCACTGACGGTGAACTGCAGGCGGCGGGGACTCTGACTTTTACGGCGCTGAACTCCGCAATATTGGCAGAGCTCGATGGCTCCGCTGAGGATGAGACCTTCCAGATAGCCGGCGAAGGCGCGATTAGCGTCGCGGCACTGAATCTCTCGGGGCTGAGTCGGGTAAACGGTAACGGCGGCACCAATACCGTTCGTTCCGCCGGCTCGGCGGACCTGAGTGAGGGCGGCGAATTTGTTACCGCCGAGGGCATCGTTTTTTACGATATCGGCAAGCTTGATGTCGGCGTTGTGGGAGCCACCAACGGCGACGATGATATCTCGTTTAACCCTGACGGCAGTGTCACCGTCAATGGTCTTGAAATCGGTTCCTCCACCCGGGTGGATGGTCAAGATGGTGTTGATACCGTCACCGGCTTCAGTGGCGAGGACTGGACAGTACAGGGAGACAGCAGCGCCGAAAATAATGGCATCACCTTCCTGAATGTAGAAATACTCAATGCCTTAAATGGGGGGCTATACGGTACCGGTGACGCCGACAACTTTGTTCTGAACAGCGACGGCAGCATCTCCGTAGGTTCTCTCACCATCAACGATATGGCGTTTGTGGATGGCGTATCTGCGGACAACACCCTGGATGCCAGCGCTTATAGCGCCGGGCTGACATTGTCCGATACTGCGGGAGAGTTACTTGCGGATACGCTCAGCCTGCTGGGTATCGTGCAGGCGACCACCGGAACCCTGACCGGCAGCACGGGCGCCGACATATTCGCGCTTGCCAGTGATGGCGCGATCAGCGTCGGTGGTTTCCAGTTTGACGGCATGACTGCACTTGCCGGTGGTGCTGGCGAGGATAGCTTCAGCAGCGCCATCAGCGCCGACTGGCAGTTGGCAGAAAATGCCGCGAGCCTGCAACACGATGGTGTGACGGTCTCCGGTGTTGAGGCGTTCTCCGGTGGTTCCGGCCGTATTGTCGGGGATGATAGCGGGCACACCTTTGCGGTAACCGGCAGCGGCGCACTGACTGCCGACGGCGTTCAGTTCTCGGACGTAACCGCGGTCGATGGCGGTGTTGGCAGCGATGATGTCAGTACTATTTCCAGTGTCGAGCTGGCGGGGGCGGATGGCGCGTTCAGCAGCAGTGAGATGGCCTTTACCGGCATCGACAGTGTGAGCACCTCCGCCCTGGTTGGTAGCGCCAGCGCCGAACAGTTTGTACTGTCGGGCAGTGGCGCCCTCACCGTTAATGGCATGGCCTTCCGGAATCTGGACACCGTCTCCGCCGGCAGTGGCGAAGATGACGAAGTGATCTCCCGCGCGGGCCAGGGGTACGCGCTGGCCGGGGACAACAGTGTTTCCCACGACGGGATTCAGTTCAGTGAAGTGGAAAGCTACGTGGGGCAGGGGGCGAGCCTCGAAGTTAGCGGGCAGGAGAGTGCGCGTATCACTGCCAGTGGCACAGTCGCTTCCGGCGCCTCTACGTTCAGCGGCCTGCAGGGCCTGGCACTGGAAGATGGCGTGACTGAGCTGGAGGCCTGGAGCGGTGTAACTCTGAACGGCACCAACGCGGTGACCAGTGGCGATATCAGTATCACCGGGGTCGGTGTGGTGACGGCTACCGGGGCATTGACCGGCACTAGCGGCGATGACCAATTTGCGGTGACCGGTACCGGTGCGCTCTCCAGCCTGGGCATGACATTTAGCGATGTGTCCTCGGTGACTGGCGCAGGCGGCTCCGATGCCATTGTCGGTACTGCCGACAGCGGCTGGCAGTTGGGTGCGGAATCCGGCTCTGTGTCCCATGCAGCTATTGCCTTCAGTCAAGTGGAGCAGGCGAGCGGCGGTAATGGCATCCTCGACGGTGCGGACACTGACACCCTCTACGCACTGGCTAACGATGGCGGCCTGCAGGCATCAGGTATCGACTTTGCCGATGTAACCCAGGTGAATGCGGGAGCCGGCGCCGATCAGGTAACGAGCACTAGCGGTGAGCGCTGGACCCTGGGAAGTGGCACGGGTAGCGCCAGCGCTGCAGGTGTGACTTTTAACGGGATCGAACAGGTCTCCACCCAGTCCGCGATCATCGATGCCGCGCAAAACACGGCCTCCGAAAGCTTTGCGCTGAGTGCCGACAGCAGCGAAATCTCCGTGTTTGGCCTGCTGTTTGACAGCGTCGCGGAAGTGTTCGCCGGCGGCGAAGGGGATAACGAGGTGGTGAGTGATGCCGGTAACTGGCAGCTGGTCAGCGGTGCGGGGGTATCCGCCAATGGCGTGACCTTCAATGGTATCGATCGGGTGGTAACGGATAGCGCCAGCCTGAGCGGCACCAGCGCGGATGAGCAGTTTGCACTCGCGGGCGAGTCCGGTGCGCTGAGTGTCGAGGGCATCGACTTCAGTGGTATCAATCAGGTGGTCGGTAACGGCGGCGATGATTCCCTGCTCGGGACCTCTGCAGCGGATGCGTTCAGTCTCGCAAGCGACGGCGGTATTAGTGTCGCAGGTATCGGTTTCGACGGTATTGGCAGTGTCGATGCCGCCGGAGGTGCGGATACCGTCAGCGCTGATGGGGCTAGCTGGAATTCGCTCGAGCAGAATTCTGCGCTGGTTGAAGGTGCCGCGATCGCCACCGTCGACGCCATAACCGTGCTGTTTGAAAACCTGGAGCAGGTGGAAAATACCGGTGCCTATAGCGGCCCCTCATTCGGCGCCGATTACCTGATGAGCGGCCCGCAGAGCCTGCAAATGGGCGGGGTCACCTTTGCCGGTGTGGACTCGATCACCGCGGACAGCGGTAGCGACACACTGTACGGTTTTGATGCCGATATGAGTTGGACCCTGGGTGCCAGTGGCGGCAGTGTCTCGGATGCGCAGTCCTCGGTGGCCTTCAGCGGGTTTGAGCAGATCGTTGCTGGCGACGGTGCCGATACGTTCAACCTGGATGGCGGATCCCTGGCTTTGCTGGATACCGGGGCCGGTAATGACGCCGTGATCATGGGTGGCACACTGCTGGATAGTCTGCTGCTGGGTGCCGGTGACGATGTTCTGCAGATAATGGCGGGCAGCCAGCCTGCACAGCTTTCCGGTGGTTCCGGTAGCGATCAGCTACAGATGCAACTGGCAGCGCAGCAGCAGTGGCAGATCACCGGTGATTCAAGCGCGCAAAACCAGGTGGGAGAATTCACCTTCAGTGGTTTCGAGTCACTGCAGGATAGCGCGGGCGGTCTGGATCTGGTTTCCAGCCAGCAGATGGACTTCACCAGCGATGGCGGTACAGCAGGCGTCGAATTTAATAGTGGCGATATGGCGCTGGAATACGACGGCAGTGGCGACGTCGTCCTGGTCAGCAGCACCACAGAAACCATCGGTGGCTCACTCAAGGCCAGCAACGCCGATCTGACCCTGGCCGGTGACCTGGATATCAACTCCGATGTCGAGTCCCTGTCACTGCGTACCAGCGGCGGGAATATCGATGTATCGATTGTGGAAGCCGACGATCTGGTTATCGGCCAGATCAACGTGGGCCGCGGCAATCTGTCCCTGGCCAGCGCCAATTTTGGCCTGCTGACTGCCGAGAGCTTCCGCGACACCCACATTACTGCGGGTACCGCCGTGATCGGTACCGAGCAGCAGCGCTGGGGCAATATCGGTACGGTGATCAATCCGTTGCGGTTCAATGTCACCGAGTCTGTGGATATCGTCTCGCTCTTCTATTACGAGCCGGCGTTCGAGGGACAGATGCCACTGTTTACCGCGATCGGTAACAAAGGCGTTTCCATCGCCAGTAATGAGACCACCCAGGGGTTGAAGTCTGCGGTGCAGAACCCGGTGGATGATATCGCGCAGCTGGACCCGGGTATCTTCAGTGAAGTGGCACCCTACAGCCTGGGTGTGGACGTACTGAACCTGCCGGAAGTGCGGCTGCAGGGCGGAGAGCTGGTACCCATGGATGACGACGAAGAAGAGAAGCGTCGGCGCGAGGCTTCCGCGGCGGTAGGTGGTAGATAACCTTGCCGCCGGCCGGGGCCTGGCCCCGGCGCGCAATAAAAAAGGCCGACTCTTTCGAGTCGGCCTTTTTTTTGGATATGGTGCCCAGGAGAAGACTTGAACTTCCACGACCGTAAGGCCACTAGCACCTGAAGCTAGCGCGTCTACCAATTCCGCCACCTGGGCTTTCGACGGTGCGTTCCGTCGAGGCTGCGCACTATAGCGTTTTTCTGGCGGGAGTCAATTGTCAGGTGTGACTGTTGGGTGCGGTCGGTATCGCGCGAATCGGGCTCCTCGAGAGGCTCTCCGCAACCGTTTTGTAGTTTTTTTACAAAAATGTTGTGCCGGGCATCAATCTCGAAGTTGAAATATGTAAAAATAGTGCCACTTTTTGTTCCGGTAAGAGGGAGGAATTCCGTGGATCAAGATCAAAATGCCCCGCTGAGGGAAGATGTTCGCCTTTTGGGGGAGGAGTTGGGCAGCGTGTTGCGCACGCAGGCCGGTGACGCCCTGTTCGACACCGTAGAGACCATTCGCCAGGTGGCGGTGGAGAGTCGCGGTCAGGGCGAGATGCCTGTAGGAAAACTACGGGAACTGCTGGATCCCCTGGATGACGACACCCTGTTGGAGGTGGCGCGCGCCTTCAGCCAGTTCCTGAACCTGGCGAATATTGCCGAGCAGCGCCACCGCGAGCGCCTGCATCGCCAGCACGAGCGCTTCCCGGGCGATCCGGATACCGACCGCGGCCTGCGTCAGGTGCTGGAGGAGCTGAAGAAAGCCGATGTGAGCCCGGAGCGGGTGCGCGAGGTGCTGTCGGGCCTGTCCGTGGAGCTGGTAATGACCGCGCACCCGACTGAAGTGACTCGCCGCACCCTGATTCGCAAATACGACCAGATGGCAGACCTGCTTACCGGCCTGGATCGTCCGGACTGCACCCCGGAAGAGGCGGAACATCAGCGTCGCCTGCTGCGGGAGCAGATTCTGTCTGCCTGGTGCACCGACGAAATCCGTCGCGAGCGCCCGACCCCGGTCGATGAGGCCAAGTGGGGGTTTGCCACCATCGAGCAGTCCCTGTGGCAGGCGGTGCCTCAGGGAATGCGGGAAATCGAGGGTGAGCTTGCCCTGGCGGGGCTCGAGCCGCTGCCGTCCGACTGGGTGCCGATCCGTTTCGCGTCCTGGATGGGCGGCGACCGCGACGGCAACCCCAACGTTACCGCAAAAGTTACCCGTCAGGTGTTGACTCTGGCTCGCTGGATGGCGGCGGACCTGTATCTGCGGGATGTGGAAAACCTGCTCGCGGATCTGTCCATGCACCGCGCCAGTGACGAACTGCTGGCGCGCACCGGTCCCAGCCAGGAGCCCTACCGCCTGTTGCTGCGGGAGGTGCGCGATCGCCTGCGCAACACCCGCGCATTGATGGAGGCGCGGGTCAACGGTGGCGACGAGCCCCAGGGCGAGATCTATGCGAGCGGCAGTGAGCTGCATGTGGAGTTGAGCCTGATCGATCGCTCCCTGCGCGCGGTGGGTCTTGCCGCCATCGCCGACGGCCAGCTGAAAGACACCCTGCGCAGGCTGAACTGTTTCGGCATCACCCTGTTGCGTCTGGATATCCGCCAGGAGTCCACCCGCCACGCCGATGTGGTGGATGCCATCACCCGCTTCCTGGATCTCGGCAGCTACGTAAGCTGGGGGGAAAAGGTGAAACAGAAGTTCCTGCTGGGGGAGCTGGAGAGTCGCCGCCCGCTGGTGAATGGCGCCTTCTTTGAGAGCGAATTCTGTACCGACGAGGTGCGCGAGGTGCTGGACACCTGCAAGGTCATTGCAGAGCAGGGGTCGGAGGGCTTGGGTGCCTATGTGATCTCCATGGCGCGGACCTCCTCCGATGTGCTCGCGGTCATGCTGTTGCAGAAAATTGCCGGTGTGCGCGAGCCCATGCGCGTGGTGCCGCTGTTTGAGACCCTCGACGACCTCAACAATGCCTGCGACACCATGAGTGCGCTGCTGGAGATTCCTTTCTATCGCGAGCGGGTAAAGGCCGGGCAGGAAGTAATGATCGGTTATTCCGATTCCGCCAAGGACGCCGGCTTCCTCGGTGCCGCCTGGGCTCAGTTCCGCGCCCAGGAGGCGCTCACCGGTATCTTCCGCGAGCGCGGTATTCCGCTGACCCTGTTCCACGGTCGCGGCGGCTCCATTTCCCGCGGTGGCTCTCCCACCCGTATGGCGCTGCTGTCGCAGCCACCGGGATCGGTCGCGGGCCGTATTCGCGTCACCGAGCAGGGCGAGATGATCCGCTTCAAGTACGGGCGCCCGTCAGTGGCCGCGTACAACCTGGAGCAGTATGTCGCCGCCACGCTGGAGGCCACACTGCTGCCGCCGGCGGAGCCGCGCCCGGAGTGGCGTGCGGAAATGGATCGCCTGACCCAGGCCTCCGTGCGTGCCTATCGCGAAGTGGTGCAGGATGATCCGGCGCTGGTGTCCTACCTGCGTACGGTTACCCCGGAAACCGAGCTGAGCCGTCTCGCCCTCGGCAGTCGCCCGGCGCGGCGCAAGCCCGGTGGTGGAGTGGAGACCCTGCGGGCGATTCCCTGGGTGTTTGCCTGGACGCAGATGCGCCTGATGTTGCCGGCGTGGCTGGGTACCGGTGCGGCGCTGGAAACCGGCCTGGAAAATGCGCCGGAAACCCTGCGCACCATGAGCGAGGAGTGGCCCTTCTTCCACACCGTGGTGGATATGCTGGAAATGGTGCTGGCTAAGTCTGATACCCGCGTGGCCCTGTGGTACGAAGAGCGTCTCACCGACGATCCGGAGCTGCAGCGCCTGGGCGTTGAGCTGCGCAGCCGCCTGGCGCGCACCGTCGCCGCCCTGAGTGAGCTCACCGGCCGCGAGAGCCTGCTGGATAACAACCCGGTAATGCGCTGGTCAATCCGTGTCCGCGACCCCTACACCGATCCGCTGCACCTGCTGCAGGCAGAGCTGATGGCGCGCCTGCGCACCCGCGAGGAAGATCCGGTGCTGGAGAGTGCCCTGATGGTGACGATTGCGGGTATTGCGGCGGGGATGCGGAATACGGGGTAATCCCCCGGTTTCAGGTTCGGTGGCGGTGCCGCTACCGGGAACAGCCTTGTGAAACACGCCGTGAAACCATCCCTGGGGGCTCTGCAAAAACATCCTGTTTTTGAAGGTTTCACAAGGCTGTTCCCGCTATCGCCACCTTCGCTCGGACAGTGTGGCTTCCGCCAACCAGAGGGGATCGCTTTTGGTTGGGTGAGGGGCAAAACAAAAAGGGGCCGACTCTTGCGAGTCGGCCCCTTTTTTGAAGATGGTGCCCAGGAGAAGACTTGAACTTCCACGACCGTAAGGCCACTAGCACCTGAAGCTAGCGCGTCTACCAATTCCGCCACCTGGGCAAACAGCGGTGTGCTCCGCTGAGGACGCGCACTATAGGGATTCCCCCGGGGGGTGTCAACGTTTTTTGCAGCTTTTTGCGCCGCCTGCCGCAGGGCGGGGCGATGGCTGGGTAGGAGAGTCGCAAAACGGGTCGGGAATTACCCTTAAATCGCTTATACTCGCGGCAATGTGCAACGTTATGAGTGGCCTGCGGTCGCTCCCGGCATTCGCCACTTCTTGTTGTACCCACTCATACCACTGCGCCGGGTGTAAGCCGGGGCCGGGCAGGCTTGCGCGGTCAACCGCAGAACAATGGAAGCTGTTTTGAATCAAGACAAACCAAACTCATCCCCCGCTGACAGCGCTGGACCGACAGCCGATCCGCACGCTGAACGCGAGGCCGAAAAATATGAAAAGCCCGTGCCCAGCCGCGAGTTCCTGCTGGATCTGCTCGAGCAGCAGCCGGGTCCGTTGGCCTGGGAGGCGGTAGCGGACCTGCTTTCCATCGACGACGAGGATCGTCGCGAAGGTGTGCGCCGTCGCCTGATTGCCATGTCCCGGGATGGGCAGATCGCCAGCAACCGCGCCGGGGATTTCGGCGTGCTCGACAAAATGAGCCTGGTGCGCGGCCGCGTTATCGGTCACCGCGACGGCTTTGGCTTTGTGTCTCCCGGCGATGGCAGTGACGACCTGTTCCTGTCCCACCGCCAGATGCGCAAGGTGTTCGATGGCGATGAGGTGCTGGTGCGGGAAACCCCCGGCGGTTTCCGCGGCAAGCGCGAAGGCGCCGTGGTGCGCGTGATCAAGCACAACACCCATCAGCTGGCCGGGCGGATCTACCGCGAGGATGGCATCTGTTTCGTGCGCCCGGACAACCCGCGCATGACCCTCGATGTGATGGTGCCGGAAGGCAAGTGCGCCGACGCCAAGAGTGGCCAGTATGTGGTGGTCAATATTACCGCCCAGCCGGGACGCAACACCCTGCCTCACGGGGAAGTGGCCGAGATACTCGGTGACCATCTTGCCCCCGGCATGGAAATCGATGTTGCCATCCGCAACTACGGAATTCCCCACACCTGGCCGGCGGCAGTGCTGGCACAGGTGGAAGGCATTGCCGACGAGGTGCTGGAAGAGGACAAGAAGGCGCGTATCGACCTGCGCCAGCTGCCGCTGGTCACCATCGATGGTGAAGATGCCCGCGATTTTGACGACGCCGTATTCTGTGAGGCGTTGCCGGACGGCAACTGGAAGCTGCTGGTTGCGATCGCCGATGTGTCCCACTACGTGGAAGTGGGTACCCCGCTGGACGTCGAGGCCCATCAGCGCGGCAACTCGGTCTATTTCCCGGACTTTGTGGTGCCGATGCTGCCGGAGAAACTCTCCAACGGTCTCTGCTCCCTGAATCCGGAGGTGGATCGCCTGTGTATGGTGTGCGAGATGCGCATCGACCAGTCCGGCAATATTCTCGGTTACCAGTTCTTCGAGGGGCTGATGCGCAGTCACGCGCGCTTCACCTATACCCAGGTGGGGGAGATGGTGGAGGAGCGGGACAATCGCGATAGCGGCATTCGCAAACAGTTTGCCGCGCTGGTACCGCATATCGACAACCTGCACGATCTGTACACCGCCCTGCGTGGCGCCCGCGATCGTCGCGGTGCGATCGATTTTGAAACCACGGAAACCCGCATTCTGTTCGATGCCACGCGCAAAATCGAGCGCATCGTGCCGGTGCAGCGCAACGATGCGCACAAGATGATCGAGGAGTGCATGCTCGCTGCCAACGTGTGTGCGGCGGAGCTGATGGAAGTGGCGGAACTGCCCGCTCTGTACCGGGTGCACGACATCCCCAAGCAGGAGCGCCTGGAGAACCTGCGCGAATATCTCGGCGAACTGGGATTGCGTCTGGAGGGCGGCAGCGAGCCGCAGCCCAGCGATTACCAGGCCCTGCTGCAACAGGTCGACGGACGCCCGGACTTCCACATCATCCAGACCATGTTACTGCGCTCCATGAACCAGGCGGTGTACCAGCCGGAAAACCGCGGTCATTTTGGCCTCGACTACCGCGCCTACGCCCATTTCACCTCGCCAATCCGTCGCTACCCGGACCTGCTGTTACACCGCGGGTTGCGCTGGTTGGTGAGGAACGGCAGCGCCAACCCCGCGCCGGTGGCAAAGAAGGTGCGCCAAGCGCCCGGCGCGCACGCGCTGGAGCGAGAGGAAATCCTACCCTACAGCACCGTCGCCATGGTGGAGCTGGGAGAACACTGCTCCATGACCGAGCGCCGCGCCGACGACGCCACCCGCGATGTGGTCAGCTGGCTCAAGTGCGAGTACCTGCAGGACCATGTGGGCGAGGTTTACCGCGGTGTGATCAGTGCGGTGACCGGTTTCGGACTGTTTGTGGAGCTGGATGACTTGTACGTGGAGGGGCTGATACACGTCACTGCCCTGCCCAAGGACTACTACCACTTCGAGCAGGCCCAGCAGCGACTGGTGGGCGAGCGCAGTGGCACCAGATTCCATCTCGGGGATGGCGTCACCGTGCAGGTGGCGCGGGTCGATCTGGAGGAGCGCAAGGTGGACTTCACCTTTGTCGAACTGCATCCGCGCCCCAGCTACCAGAACCCTAAATACAGAAAGCCCAAAGCGGACAAGAAGCCGGAACGGGCCGAGGAAACACCAGCAACACCAGCGAAAGCAAAGGCGCCAAAAGCACCGAAGTTGCGCAAGGGCGAAGAGCCTACGTCAGTGAGTGGTCGGGCCATGGAAATGGCCGTTGAGTTTCAGAAAGAGCGACAGCGTCGCGGAAAATCGGATTTCAGTGTGGAAGACAAAAAAGCCAGCCCCTGGGGCGCCGGTCTCAAAAAGAAAAGCCAGCCAGAAGACGGGGCGGATGAGCCGCGCCCGATTCGCAAGCGCAAGGTAGGCAGTGATGAATCGGAAATAGTGCCGCCGTCTGTTGAGCAGCCTGTGGAAGGGGAAGTGGCCGAAGAGGCGTTGCCGAAAAAGCGAAAGCCGAAAAAAACGCCGCCGCGCAAAGGTGGCAAGCGGCCCTCGGTAGCGGCACGCAAGGCAGCGCAGAAGGCGGACAAAGCCGAGGCTGCGAAACGTGCGGCAAAAAAAGCAGCCAAGAAAAAGCTGAAGAAGAAAATGTCCAAGAAACCGGGCGGGAAGAAATAAGCCGTGGCACAACATTTGGTATACGGCCTGCACGCGGTGCAGGCGCTGTTGAAAAGTACTCCGCAGCAGGTACAGGAGCTTCTCCTGTTGCGCGGGCGCAAGGATCAAAAGCTGCAAAAAATCATTCGCCAGGCAGAGCAGAATGAGATCGCGATCCGCTTTGTGGATCGGCGCGCGCTGGATGAAAAAGTCGGTGACGACGGCAATCACCAGGGCGCGGTGGCGGTCTGTGTGGGTGATACCCGCATCTACGACGAGCAGTTCCTGAAATCACTGCTGGCGCAGCTGGATGAAAAAGGTGAGGCGCCTTTCCTGCTGGTGCTGGATGGCGTGACCGACCCCCATAACCTGGGTGCCTGTCTGCGCTCCGCCGAGGCCGCCGGGGTGCACGCGGTGATTGCGCCGAAAGACAAGGCCGCGGGACTGACCCCGATCGCGCGCAAGGTCGCCTGCGGTGCGGCAGAGGTATTGCCATTTGTCACCGTCACCAATCTGGCGCGCACCCTGCAGATGCTGCAGCAGGCCGGCGTTTGGATTTACGGAGCTGCCGGTGAAGCGCAGCAGAATATTTACCAGGCTTCGCTGACGGGGCCCCTTGCGCTGGTAATGGGGGCCGAGGGGCCGGGCATGCGTCGCCTGACCCGGGAGAACTGCGATCACCTGATAAATATTCCCATGGCGGGGGAGGTCAGCAGTCTCAATGTTTCGGTCGCCACCGGCGTGTGCCTGTTTGAAGCGGTGCGTCAGCGTTCCGCGAGCTAATCCCTCTCTCGTCTTCACCGTCGTCATCCCGTCTTCCCCTACTCGTCGGATCTCCCCATTTGGGGGGATCCCGCTGTGGCCGGGATTCCAACCGCGCACCGCTGAGGGGTGGCGGCCTCGCCGATGCCCCGATTCCGCACTCTAGCCGGGGCGAACGCGAGCGCAAATTTCCTCTGGCAGTCCCGGCTGGCGAAACCTCGTGCCGGTTTTTGCCATTTCTGGCGTCCTTCTTTCCCCGCCCCAGCTCTCCTCCTCGACACTGACATCAATCGCGCTATGTTTGCGGGAACCTTTTGCCGGTGGCCTGCGTGTTAACGGGGGCAAGCAGGATAACAGGGGCTCGGAGACCTGAGCCTTGGGGATGGTTGGGTGAGCTAATGACAAATGGGGTAGCAGGGTGTCCTTGATCGAATTTTTTCGTGGGCGGGCGGCGAAGGAAGACCGCTTTACCGCGCTGGTGCGTCCGCATTTGCGCCTGATGCACCGCATGGCCTATCGCTGGACACAGGATCGGCGGGACGCTGAAGACCTTGTACAGGATGTACTGACTCACCTGTTTCCCCGCACCGAAGAATTAGATGCGGTTGACAAGCTCGGTCCGTGGCTGGTCAAGGTGCTATATCGCCGCTATGTGGATCTGTACCGGCGCCGCGCCACCTCACCCATCGACGAGTCTGCGCCCTGTATCAGTGATGACGCCTATTTTCAGGAGCAATTGCAGGACGATCGCAACCATTATCACCAGCTCGAACTACAGAGATTGTTGAATCGTGCATTGGTCGAACTGGACGAGTCGTGGCGGGATGTTGTTTTGCTGCACGATGTCGAGGGGTATACCGCATTGGAAGTGGCAGAAATTCTAGACATTAATGTTGGCACCGTGAAATCCCGCCTGCACCGGGCGCGTAAAAAGCTGAGATTAGTGCTGGAGCCGGGAACTGTTAAGGCGATTGCTGCGTGTTAAGGGGTAAGCGTAGAGCTTTCGAGGAGAAAACAATGAATTGCTGTCAGGCTCGCCGCGAGCTGGAATTGATGCAGCGGGAAAACAACGGCGCGCTGCTAAAGCATCTGCACCGCTGTAGCACTTGCCGCGAGTATGCCGAAGAACTCCGTCTGATCAACCTGCTGCGCACCATGCCGGCGCCAGAGCCCAGTGAGCACTTTGAAGCGCGTGTGCTCGCTGCCGCATTGCCGAAAGCGCGCAACCAGGAGCGAGCCCGGGTGCGGGGATGGCAGCTTGCCACCGCGGCCAGCTTAGTCCTGGCTGTTTTTGCGACCTTCCAGCATCGGCAGCCATCCGGGCCAGAAATAGCCCCTTTGAGCAGTGAGATGGCAGTAGCGGATAGCGGGGTGCGGACAACATTGCCGGTGAATGTTTCTGTCGATACCACGCGCGCCATGCCGGGCGCGATGATTAGTGTGTCGCTGCCGGAAAACCTTGCTCTGGAAGGTTATGGCGACCAGCGCGAGCTGCGCTGGCGAGCCGACCTGAACGCGGGGGCAAACCGACTTACTTTGCCGGTGCGCGTGCGCAACGGGCAGCGCACTGAGATTTTAATTCGTATCGAGCATCAGGGTGCTCACAAAGAGTTTTATGTGCCGGTTGACCTGCCTTCGGGCGCGGGTTGGTCTGAAAGCCAGCACGCAGTGCTGGAACCGCAGACTATCTGACACCAATTGCGCTCTCCAAACACAATATTGAAAGACACAAATGAGGTTGAATGATGAAAACTTTGAAAACATGGATGGCTCTGGGCCTGATTGTCGCCGCCCCCATCAGCGGTAAGGCGCTGGCAAATGATGTTGAAGTCAATGCTGATCTAGATGTGGATGTTTCCGTGGTCGATGCTGAAGCGACGGCAGAAGACGCGATCAATGTGATCGAGCTGCCGGAAGTGTCCAGCGATATCGCCGTGGAAGCCGCCGCAGAAGGGCTGGCAAAAGCCAATGCTGCGATTGCCGCTGGTAATGCCGATGCGGAAGAGGCGCAAGCCGAGCTGCGCGCCGCTGGCAAATTGAAGGCAGAAGAAATTGCTGCTCTGGTTGCCGATGCCATGGCGCAGAGTGAAGCCGCGATTGCCAATGCCAATGCGGCTGCCCTGAGCGCACAGGAAAATGCTGCCGCTGCCCGTGAGGCAGCTGAAGAGGCCCTGAAAAATGCGCTCAGCGGAGCTGATTACGAAGGTTCGATGGCGGATGTGCAGGCGATCATCGACAACCTGCCGCAGGACGTTAAAGACCGCTTGCCGGTAGATCTCGAGGGGCTGCTTGAGGGGGTCTTGGATATGGATCCCGCGGCGGCGGCAGATGTCGCCGTAGAAGGCTAACGGTTGCGGAGGTAGCAGGTGAAACCTGTTATTGAGTGATTCTTTTTAGAGGCTGGGCGCATTGCGTCCGGCCTGTTGTGTTTGGAGGTATGGGAAATGGAGTTGACGCCAAAGTTGCTAACCGGGTTGCTCTGGTGGGCTGCAGTAGCAGCGCCTGCAGGTGCTGAGGAACCTTTTGCCAATGGCACTGCAGCTTTCAAGGATGGAGATTATGAGCGCGCGCTGGCGCATTTTGAACAGGCCCGACAGGGAGGGCAGCAGGAGGCCAGCCTGACCTACAATCTGGGGGTGACGCTTTTCAAACTGCGACGCTACCAGGCTGCGCAGGCCCAGTTCCGGCAGCTTTTGGATGACCCGGAGTGGGGGGAGGTGGCGCGCCTGCAGCTGGGGCTGATGGCGGAAAAGCAGGGGCGCCCGGTATCTGCAGTGGGTTACTACCGCACACTCACCGATAGCGCGTCACCCAAGTTGCGCCGCCTTGCGCTGGCACGTCTTAGCGCACTGGCACAGGCGCCAGGGGCGGAACCGGCAGCAGCAGAGGAGGGGCGCGGCCTGGCATTGCTCAGCCTGACGTCCGGCTATGACAGTAACGCCTACTCTCTGCAGAACGAGCTACTCACCGATGACTCGGTGGGCGAAGACACCTACACGGAATTGTTTGCCTGGGGCCAGTACCGCTTGCAGGGCACTGCCGAGAATGGCTGGCGCTTGCACGGGTTTGCCTTCGGCCGTCGCTACAGTGATCTGGAGAGCCTGAACCTGTCCAGTTTTAATCTGGGGGTCTCAAGGCATATCCCCTGGCAGGGATGGCTGCTGGAGCTCGGTGGTTTGGCGGAGGCCGCTTCCCTTGGTGGGGATTCAGTCACCAACGAGTTGCGTATGGTGGGCCGTATGCAGCAATCTTTTGATAGCGGCGTACTGACCCTTGCCTACCTGCCGAGCTATTTCAATGGTGCCGAGAATTATCGTTACCTCGATGGTTGGCGGCAGCGTTTTGAGGCGCGTTGGGCGGCCCCCCTGGCCACGCTGGATGTCGATCTACTGTATCGCCTGGATCTGGACAGTCGGGAAGACCTGACCACCGTGGATGACGGCTTTTACAGCTATTCACCACGCCGCCAGACGTTCGGAGTTGAAGCCGAGTTGCCACTTGCGCCGGGGTGGGCGCTCAATGCCGGTAGCCATTACCGCCTTAGCCATTATCGTGGCAATAACCGGCTGCAGGACAGCGATGGGGAGTTCAAGAGTCAGGCAAGGGATGGAAACCGTCTGCGCAGCTGGATAGGGGCGGAGGTGCAACTGCTGCCGCGACTGCAACTGGAAGCCAGGATCATTCGCACGGACAATGACGAAAACTTTGATATCTACAGCTACGACAAAACCGAAGCCAGCCTGAGCGTTCGTTACGTATTCTGAATCAGGAGCGCTTGCGGAGGATGTGAAAGCGCGGCGTGTTTAGCGGGGTGTCGGAGAGGCTGGGAAAAGAAAGTTGAGGGGCCTTGGGGCCCCTCTGGCATTGAGTCCTGATTGTTATTCTTCGGTCCCTGCAGATTATTGTTATTGTTACTGGGATTGTTCAGTCGTAATTATTGTTGTTCCCGTTATTTTGCGACCCTGTAGTGGTTAGACGTGCGACCCGTGCACCCCCTCAACCCGCAGTCGATAAATTTGTGACTCCGGCGTCAATCATGTTGTTTTCTTGGATGCTTTTTTATCTTGTGTGCCGGCCTTCTACGCTGCCGATTGGCCGTAAAGCTCTGGTGCCGGGCGGTACATCACCCAGGACGTCAGGATGTACTTGTCATCAGACACCGGGACATTGCCGCGGTGTGTATGGGTAAAGCTGCAAGGGGAGAGTATCAGTCGGCCTTGTCGGGGCTTTATCTTTGCGCCCTGGTAGAAAAACTCTGTTTCGCCACCTTGTTCCACATCGTTCAGATACAGCAGCCAGAACAAAACCCGGTGCAGCGACTTTTGCCCCGGGTCGCTTGGGTGCGGGTAGTGCTCCGAGTGCCAGTGGTGGTAGCCCCCACTGCCTCGGGTGTAATGCTGCATATTGATGCCATCGAGGCGGAATATGCCGGTGACCAATTGCCGCATCTGTTGTTCGTTTAGCCCGGCGATGTCCTCCGCCGCGAGATTGCGCACGCCGTTGCCGGACGCGTCCGCAATGGTCGGGGATATCGCACCGGTCAGCAGGTGCGGGTAGCGGCGGCAGTAGCCCATCAGTGCCTGGTACACCAGGTTGTCCAGCTGTTCACATTCATCGCGCCAGTCGGACTGTGCGGAGATAAAAAGATCCAAGCTTTGCTTTTTGCTGGTGTCCACGCCAGAGCCGGTGCGGCCCGCAGAGCGTTCGGGAGATGCCCGGAAACGCTCGATCAAATCGCTGCAGTAGTCAGCAGGTGCGGCATCATCGAACTGAACGATCATCGGATCCATTGCGTGCCCTCCCCGGCAGTTGCTATATCTCGTTATGTGGAGACGGCTGGCGCGGAGCGTCCCTCATAAAGAAGGGTGCGCTTAGTGAGTACTGAACATGCCAGTTCAGTCAGTTTCGGTCGGGGCGCTGACTGGCGGGTACCGAACGGATCGATCAACTTGCAACCAGTTGGCGGTGCGCATAGAATACGCCGCCCGCAATGCACCCGTCTGGGTTGCCATTGCGTACTCCTTGCCTCACCGGGCAGTCGCTGCAATTACGCAGGGGCACGCCAGGAGGCTGTGTTAACCCGTAAGGAGCAAAAATGCGTCATTACGAAATTGTATTCCTGGTTCACCCGGACCAGAGCGAGCAGGTGCCCGGCATGGTCGAGCGCTACACTGCGACCATCAAAGAGAGCGGCGGTGCAGTTCACCGTCTGGAAGACTGGGGCCGTCGCCGTCTGGCATACCCGATCAACAAGATCCACAAGGCTCACTACATCCTGCTGAACGTTGAATGTACTGAAGAAGCGCTGGCGGAACTGACCACCAACTTCAAGTACAACGACGCGGTGCTGCGTAACCTGGTGATTCGCGAAGACGAAGCCATCACCGAAGAAAGCCCGATCATGAAGGCCGAGAAAGAGTCCCGCGAGCGCAAAGCTGCGCGCGCAGAACGCTCTGAGCGTCGCGAGCGCGCCGAGAAGGAAGAGTCTTCTTCCCGCGGCGCCGAGGAAGACCAGTCTTCCGAACAAACTGAAGACGAAGAGTAAGGGGATAGTCAGATGGCACGTTTTTTCCGTCGTCGTAAGTTCTGCCGTTTCACCGCCGAAGGCGTCAAGCGTATCGACTACAAAGATCTCGATACCCTGAAAGCCTACGTTTCTGAAACTGGCAAAATCGTACCGAGCCGTATCACTGGCACCAAAGCCAAGTATCAGCGTCAGCTGGCCACCGCGGTCAAGCGTGCGCGTTACATTGCACTGCTGCCGTACACGGACAGCCACGAAGCCTAAGCTGCGCTTTGCTTCGTAAGCATTGTTTTAAAAGAGAAGCTATCTAGTGCGCGCTATCGCTGAATTTGCCATGCGATCGCGCGTACGCGCGGTGATCCTCACTCTGGTGGGCATTCCGCTGATCAGCCCCGCCGTGCTTGCACTGGTGGGGTTGCGCCGCGGCAGTGGCGACGGCCTGTTTGTTCTGGCCTGGGCGTTGCTGCCGGTGGTTGCCGCCGCTGGTGCGGGGTACATGTCCCCGCTGATGGCCGGTATGGCAATCACCCACTTTGTGGGGGTACTGGCCGGTGCGCTGGTTCTGCGTGCTACTCGCGCCTGGAGCTGGGCGCTGGTGGCGCTTACCGTCGCGACCAGTGTGGGCATTTTGGTGTCCTCACAAGTCACCGGCGGTGTGCTGGACAACCTGATCCAGGCGGTCAATGAGGCAGCCGGTGGGGCGTCCACCCCGGAGGCACAGCAGCTGAGCAAGGCATTTGCCAGCGAGGCGCAGGCCACCGGATACCTGACCTGGGTATCGGTGATCAGCGCTACCCTGGCCCTGGTGCTGGGGCGCTGGTGGCAGGCGCTGCTGTACAACCCCGGCGGTTTCCGGGAAGAGATGCACGCACTGCGTATGCCTCTGCCTGTTGCCGCCGCAGGAATGCTGCTGTGGATATACTGCCTCGTCAGTGAGCACTTTGTGTTCTGGGGCGCGGTAGCTGCCTTCCCCATCATGGTGGCGGGTATCTGCCTGATCCACTGGCTGGTGGCCCGCAAGGGCTGGGGGCGCGGCCCGCTGATTGCCATGTATGTGATGCTGGTGATCGCCGCGCTGCCACTGGCAGGGTTCCTGTGTGGACTGGCCCTGATAGATAGCTGGATTGATATTCGCGCGCGCTCGAGCGACAAACGCTGAGCGGCGCACAAGAACTGAAACTGAGGGTTCCGAGATGGAAGTTATTCTGCTCGACAAAGTAGGCAAACTGGGCAACGTGGGCGACCGCGTTGAAGTAAAAGCCGGTTTCGGCCGCAACTTCCTGCTGCCTACCGGTAAAGCCGTACTGGCCAACGCAGCGAACGTTGCTGAGTTCGAAGCCAAGCGCGCTGAACTGGAAGCAGCTGCTGCTGCAAAAGTAAGCGAAGCTGAAGGCCGCGCTGCCCAGCTGGAAGGCGTCGTGGTAACCATCGCTGCCAATGCTGGCGACGAAGGTAAGCTGTTCGGCTCCATCGGTACTCGCGACATCGCCGAAGCGATCACCGCTGCTGGCGTTGCCGTTGAGAAAGCCGAAGTGAAACTGCCGGAAGGTGCGCTGCGCGAAGTGGGCGAGTACGACGTAGACGTACAGCTGCACGCCGACGTGATCACCGCTGTGAAGGTTGTTGTAGAAGCCGAATAAGCTTCTGCTGCTTCCTGCACGCCTTAGCGCGCTCGGGATGGAACGCTTTTACCCGTTCCGGCCCGAGGCGCGCTACAATCAGGCGCTGGATTTTCCCTGTGGGCCATAGGCTGACGGTGGAAAGCCAGCGCCTGACTTGTTTCTGAGTCCGGTAAATCCTTTCTGCGCCCGGAAAACCAGTAGCTACTCCACAACATGAACGAATACGTCCCGCCAGAAGAAGATACCCAGGAGTCCCAGTCCAGTTCGCCGCTGCCTCATTCGGTGGAGGCGGAACAGTCGGTACTGGGTGGCCTGATGCTCGATGCCAGCCGCCTGGATGCGGTTGCAGAGCAATTGAGTGCGGAAGATTTCTTTGTCGCCAGCCACCGGATTATCTTCGGTGTGATGCTGGAGCTGTCCGGCGGCGAGCAGCCGCTGGACATCGTTACCCTTGCCGAGGGGCTCGCCAATCGCGACCTGCTGGCAGACATTGGTGGCCCCGCCTATCTGGCGGAACTGGCCGAAAACACCCCGTCCGCGGCCAACATCGTGGCCTACGCCAAGATCGTGCGCGAGCGCTCCATGCTGCGGCAGCTGATCGCCGCCGCCGGTGAAATCAGCCGTACCAGTTTCAATCCCGGCGGCCTCGGCTCCGCTGACCTGCTGCAGATGGCGGAGCGCCGTGTAGCAGAGATCGCCGAAGGTCGCGCCAAAGAGGGCGGTTTTGTCGGCGTGGATACGCTGCTGAAGAAAACCGTCGAGCGCATTGACGAGCTGTTCAAGTCCGAGGGCGATCTCACCGGGCTCAGCACCGGTCTCACCGAGCTGGATCAGCGTACCTCCGGCTGGCAGCCGGGCGAGATGATTATCCTCGCCGCCCGTCCATCGATGGGTAAAACCGCGCTGGCCCTGAACTTCGTGGAAGCGGCCATGCTCAGCCAGGAAAAACCCACCCTGGTATTCAGTATGGAGATGCCGTCCGACAGTCTGGTGATGCGGATGTTGTCGTCTATCGGCAAGATCGACCAGGGCCGTATCCGTAACGGCAAGCTGCAGGAAGAGGACTGGCCCAAGCTGTCCAGCGCGGTGCAGAAGATGAAGGGCAAGGGGCTGTATATCGACGACACCCCGGGCCTGTCACCATCTGAGGTGCGCGCGCGGGTCAAGCGCACGGTGCGCGACCATACCAACAAACTGATGCAGGCAGATCCTAAGCTGAGCCGGGAAGAGGCGGAGCGCCGCGCAATGCCGGCGATGGTGATGGTGGATTACCTGCAGCTGATGCAGGTGAAGGGCAGCACCGAGGGACGTACCCAGGAAATTTCCGAGATCTCGCGCTCTCTGAAGGCGCTGGCGAAAGAATACGAGTGTCCGGTGATCGCGTTGTCGCAGTTGAACCGGGGGGTGGAGCAGCGCCCGAACAAGCGGCCGATGAACTCGGACCTGCGGGAATCCGGTGCGATCGAGCAGGATGCGGATGTGATCCTGTTTATCTACCGCGACGAGTATTACAACGAGGACAGCCCGGATAAGGGCTTGGCGGAATTGATTATCGGCAAGCAGCGTAACGGTGAGATCGGCACCTGCCGCGCGGCGTTTGTGGGCAAGTACACGCGGTTTGATGACCTGGCGCCGGAGTACTATCAGGAAGAGCACTAAGCCGGAGGCGCAGGCCAGAAGGTATGTGCCGACCAAATTAGTTTCGAAGTAGCGTGTTTAGATATTAAGGCGAAGTGCTGGGTGCGGGTTTTCAGGATCGTCACAAACAGGATGTTTGTGCCGAAGCGCCCAGGGATGGGTTCACAGCGCTCCTGAAAACCCGCACCCAGTGATTCGCCGCCAAGGCGTTGTAGCGAAGCGCGAAAGGTAGGTGGTAGTCGGGGCTCTGGCTGGTTTGCAGCGGCTCAGCGCTTTGAAGCAGGCGCAGTAGCGGCCGGGCGCTGGGACGAGTTTTTCGAATCGCTGCGAGTACATCCATGTACGCTCCGGCGCCGCCATCCATGGCGACGACGGTTCGAAAAACTCGCCCCAGCCCCCGGCCTTCAATTCAAGCTTCTATACGCTGTAGGTAAGATGATTACGGAAAAATCTCAATCGGCGTACCGGTATCGACCATCGCCCAGATCTCATCCATCTGCGGGTTGGTTACGGCGATACAGCCATCGGTCCAGTTCATACGGGTCAGGTACTCTTCGATACCTTTCCAGTGCGGTTTCTGGCCGTGGATCATGATCGCACCGCCCGGGCTGCGGCCCAGCTTTTTCGCCCGTGCGCGGTCAGTCGCGTTCGGGTAGGAAACCTGAATGGCGCGATAGTAAGTGCTGTTCTTCTTTTTCCAGTTCAGGGTGTAGCGGCCTTCCGGCGTGCGCGAGTCACCCTCGTACTGTTTGTGGCCCACCGGGTTTTTGCCGAACACCACCTTGTAGCTTTTCACAACCTTGCCGTTGCGTTTCAGCTGCATCAGGTGCTTGGATTTATACACCACGACCTCATCCACTGGTTTGATCTTGGCGAAAACCAGGGTCGGCGTCAGGAGAAGGGCAATCAGACTGAGTTTTAAATATCGCATGGCTCTCATCGGTAGTTGTGACATTCCGGGGCTAAACAGTCAGCATCCTTACTCTCGCGCTTCCGATAGCGGCCGGCAGTGCGGCGTGAAATCTGGTTGCGCGGTGCGACTATGTAACGCAATAGCGTTATGACAGCGCTGTCCTTCGCTGTCGCCCCGAACCAGGTTCGGGGCATTTGTTAGGCAATTATCCTAACCCGAACCGCTTTATGGCGAAGTGGGTTGTATGATTAATGCTCTGAGTGGTCAATTTATCACCAAGTAGGCCACGTTTAAAGAGGCGTCAAATAAAAAAGACCGAACACACCGAGGAAGATTCCGTGACCAGTACGTTTTTTGTGACCGGTACCAACACCGAAGTCGGTAAAACCTATATCACCGCAGCACTGCTCGAAGCGGCGCGTGCGCGCGGGCTGCAGACGGCGGCGGTGAAGCCGGTGGCGTCCGGCTGCGAGTCGACGCCGGAGGGCCTGCGCAACAGTGATGCGCTGACCTTGATGGAAGCGATGACCCAGGAGCTGGAATACCAGCAGGTCAACCCCGTGGCCCTGGAGCCGGCGGTGGCGCCGCATATTGCGGCGATGGAAGCGGGCAAGCGGCTCGATCCCTCCCGTCTTGTCGGTATCTGTCGCGGCGTGATGAGTGGCAAGGCGGATCTGGTGCTGATTGAGGGCGCCGGTGGCTGGCGTGTACCGCTGGCGCCGCGCATGTTCCTCTCGGACCTCCCGAAGGAGCTGGAGCTGCCGGTGATACTGGTGGTGAATATGGAGCTGGGCTGTATCAACCACGCTCTGCTCACCGCCGAAGCGATCCATCGCGATGGGCTGCCGCTGGCGGGCTGGGTGGCGAACTTTGCCCGAGGGCCGATGGAAGACATGCCGCGCGCGGAGCAGAACCTGATGACCCTGAACGCACTGCTGCCTGCGCCCTGCCTGGGCGTGGTTCCCCACGATGAACAGGGCGATTACCGCAATGGCGCGGCGCATCTGGATCTCGCCCCGTTGTTGCCGGCCAGTGGCGAAAACTGAGTTTCTCACAAACAAAAAAGGCAGCCTGAAAAGGCTGCCAGAATCGCGCCGTCCGTGGCGCTGGTTATGGGGATTCGGTGTGGCCCCTTAAACCACTCACGGTTTTACACTCTAAACACAGTCTGCAGGGCTCAGTGCGCGCTGCCGTCGCCGCCACGCAGGATGTTGTTCGGCGATTTACAGCCGTTGGCCGCCAGGTAGTCGAAGGCCGCCTTGGTCTGCACCAGGCCCCAGCCGGTGTTGTAGTCGTAACCCGGTTCACCCAGGTCGGCTGCGGAAGCACGCAGGGCCAGGCGGATGTCGTTGGCGCTGCACTGCGGGAAGTGGCTCCACACTTTCGCGGCGATACCGGAAACGTGCGGGGTGGCCATGGAGGTGCCTGACTTGTAGTCGTAGTCCGCCATTGGCTCGATGGAGATGGTGGCCTCCATATCCATTTCCAGTGCTTCACCGTCTTCCTGGCTGAGGGAGACCGCAACCAGATCGCTGGTGGTGCCCAGGTCGCCGCCGAAGATGCCCGGTGCGTTGTTGTAAACGATGGCACCGATGCCGCCACCTGCTTCACAGTTGGCAACCTTGTCACCGAAGCTGATCGCGCCGCGCTCAATTACGCAGATCTTGCCGCTCGCGTCCTCGCAGGCGCTATCGCCGATGCCGCAATTTGCCAGCGGAGCGCTGACCGTGCCAATGGTGCCGCCTACCATGGGGATGGACTCAAACGAGGCGCCGTTCTGGGAAACTGCGCCCACGCCGGTTTCGCCGGTGCCGCGGGGCACGGTGGACAGGGTGCTCACGCCGGGAGCGGCGATTTCCACCTGCGCAGTGCGCTGGGAGAAGGAGGCGTGGTTGCCGCCGCCGTCTACCGCCGCGACAGACATGACTGCGTCGTAGGAAGCGGGGTAGGAGTGCCATGCGACGCCGTCGTTACCCGCCGCGGCGATCATCAGCACGCCGTCGCGCGCGGCCTGATTGATGGCGCGCTCTTCAATCGGGTTTTCCAGTGCTCCACCGAGGCTCATGGAAATCACGTTGGCACCGGCGTCGGCACAGTCGCTGATCGCACCCGCCAGGCTGGAGGCGTAGGCAAAGCCACCTTCGTCGTCAAAGACGCGCACGATGTGTAGCTGGATATTGCCGTCATCGTTGACGCCGACAACGCCCTCGCCGTTACCGCCCAGCGCGGCAATGGTGCCGGCGACATGGGTGCCGTGGCCATTGCCATCCTGGTTCCAGGGGCCAGCCAGGCCGTCTTCTTCGCCTGTTACCGCCGATGCGGGCAGGTCCGGGTGGCCGTAGTCGTAACCGGAGTCGATGATGCACACCTTGGTGCCGCCAGCGTAGTTGAGCTGGTCGGCCTGGGTCTGGGCAATGCCGAAGGGCGAGATCTCACCCATGCCGCCGGTGTCGAGCATCTCGCGTGGGGTGTCTGCATAAATACCGATGATGCCGGAGACATCTTTCATGGCGACGAACTGTTCTTTGGTCATCTCCAGCGCCAGGCTGTCGAAGCGCTTCAGTTCGCGGTGCACGGTAATGCCGCGGCCTTCCAGTGCAGTTTTGACCGCGTCGCCCTGTCCTGGCTTGTATTCCAGAACCATGCGCATGGTGTCGGCCGCGAGGGTGGGAGCGCTCATGGCGGCAGTGATGGCCGCGGCGAGCAGCGTGTTGTGTAATTTCATGAATTCACCTTTTTATTCTTTTGCGGGCGATCAGCCGTTTTCTTCGTCGTTTTTATCGTTTTTCGTGGAAGGGCATTCCTGGGTTTGCACGTTGCCGCTCAGCGCGCCGCGATTGGCATAGCTGGAGAATGGGCCGGTATCGACACTGATGCTGGCCATGCCATTGATGCGGTAGGACGCATTGACACCCTCACCCCAGTCGACCAGACAGGCGACACCGGTGCCCTCGCCGGGCAGTTGCGGGTTGGTGGAGTCGTATTCGAAGGCCACCTCGAATTCACCGGGGCCGCACCTCTGGTCACAGGCCAGCGCTGCGTCCCCGCTAAATTCAATATCTTCTCCACATAAACCCGCCTCCACCACGTTGGCGCGAAAACTAACCCCACCGTCGTTTTCCCAATCGATGGCGGTTTTATCCTGGAAGTTCACCTGCCCTTTAACCGGTTGTTCGTCACAGCGCTCGGCGTTGAAGGTCATGACTGCTTTGCCGGCGCCACCCATGGAATTCATGGTGCCGCCGCCGTTGACCTTGCCGTCCATCTTGACGCAGCCGGCAGTAGCCAGGGTGATGGCGAGTAGTGTGGTACTGGTTTTGAGAGCTGGAAGTCTCATTACGATATGGCTCCTTTACGGATTTTTATTTTATAAATTCGTGAATGTGATCACGTTTGCCTGTCAACAGGCAGCCTTTCCGGATAAATCATCTGCGAGAAAGGTTGCAACTGTAACCAAATGACGCGCCATGACGGGCGCGCCTCAATAAAATTACCCGGGAGAACTGACTATTTGGTCATGGTCAAATTAACCAGTATCTGTCCCATATATAACTTGACAGGCGCAGTTTTTGTTTTTCCGGTAAGGCTGGCTGGTCGCCGCGTTGACAAAATGGAAGCTTGACCCTAAATTCAAACATATGTTTGAAACGGGTGATTGAATTCACCGCCAGATTGACCAGATTCGTAAAATGAGGCGAGAAAATGGCTGAATACAAGGCGCCGTTGCGCGAGATGAACTTCCTGCTGCACGAGGTTTTTGAGGCCGATAAGCTGTGGGCGCGTCTACCGGCTCTGGCAGAGACCGCCGACCGCGAAACCGCCGATGCCATCCTCGAAGAGATGGCCAAGTTGGCCGCGAATACCCTCGACCCGATCAACCGCACCGGCGATGAAGAGGGCTGCCACTGGAACGACGGCGTGGTGACCACCCCGAAAGGTTTCCCTGAAGCTTACGCCACCTACTGCGAAGGTGGCTGGGGTGCGCTGGTGGGCAACCCGGAATTCGGCGGTATGGGTATGCCGAAGATGCTGGGCGCCCAGGTAGAGGAAATGATCTGCTCCGCCAATATCTCCTTCGCCCTGTATCCGGTGCTGACCAACGGTGCCTGTCTGGCGATCGATGCGCACGCCAGCGAAGAGCTTAAGCAGAAGTACCTGCCGAACATGTATGCCGGCACCTGGGCCGGCGCCATGGACCTGACCGAGCCGCATGCCGGCACCGATCTCGGCATCATCCGCACCAAGGCGGAGCCTCAGGAAGACGGTAGCTACAGCATTACCGGTTCCAAGATCTTCATTACCGGCGGCGAGCACGACCTGTCTGAAAATATCATTCACCTGGTGCTGGCCAAGTTGCCGGATGCACCCAAGGGGCCGAAGGGGATTTCCCTGTTCCTGGTGCCCAAGATCATGGTCAACGATGACGGCACCCTGGGTGAGCGCAATGCCGTAAGCTGCGGTTCCATCGAGCACAAGATGGGCATCAAGGCTTCATCCACCTGTGCGATGAACTTCGACGGCGCCAAGGGTTGGCTGGTTGGCGAGCTGAACAAGGGCCTCGCCGCCATGTTCACCATGATGAACTACGAGCGCCTGGGTGTGGGTATCCAGGGCCTCGGTGCTTCCGAGCGCTCTTACCAGAGCGCCATCGAATACGCCCGCGACCGCGTACAGAGTCGCTCTCCGGAAGGTGCCAAGCTGCCGGAAAAAGCAGCTGACCCGATCATCGTGCACCCCGATGTACGCCGCATGCTGCTGACCCAGAAGGCATTGATTGGCGGGGGCCGTGCGCTGTCCACCTACGTCGCCAAGTGGCTCGACCTGGCCAAATTCGGCGAGGGCGAGGAGAAGAAACACGCTGAAGCACTGGTGGCGCTGTTGACCCCGGTAGCCAAGGCGTTCTTTACCGATAAAGGGCTCGAGTGCACCGTACTTGGCCAGCAGGTATTCGGTGGCCACGGCTATATCCGCGAGTGGGGGCAGGAGCAGCTGGTGCGCGACGTGCGCATCACCCAGATCTACGAGGGCACCAACGGTATCCAGGCGCTGGACCTGATCGGTCGCAAGACCGTCGCCAACGGCGGCGCCTTCTTCGATCTGTTCGCCGCCGATGTACAGGCATTTATCGATGCCAACGGGGATAACGAAGCTCTGGCGGAATTCATCCAGCCGCTCGGCGCAGAGCTGCAGCGCCTGAAAGAGGTTACCGCGGCGGTTATTGAGGCGGCGAAAACCGACCCCAATGCACCGGGCGCGGCTTCCGTGGAATACCTGCACCTGTTCGGCTACGTGGCTTACGCCTACATGTGGGCCAAAGTGGTGAGCGTTGCGGCCCCGCAGGCCGACGCGGACGACTTCTACCGCACCCAGGTCAAGACCGCGCGCTTCTTCTTCGCTCGCCTGCTGCCCCAGGCCACCGCGCTGGCCAACAGCGTGCTCGCCGGCAGCGAGACCCTGATGGATCTCGAAGAAGCGTTGTTCTAAGCCAAGAAAGAACATGATGAATTGATCTGCCGATCAGGCCCCGCTCCGCGGGGCTTTTTTCGTTGTGGGGATTCTTCTAGACTCGGGGTATCACAATAATAACCTTGAGGTCAGATCCTCATGTCTGAACAAGACTCCACAGTCCCGCCAAAAAAGCTTTCCGACGAAGACCAGGCCAAGGTCGATACCTACCTGAAAAGCGGTTACAACGATGTCGAGCGCAAACCTTTCCGCCCGTTCCTGCTGCTCGGGGTGATACTGGTGGTGCTCACCGCACTGTCCCTGCTCAGCCTGGTAATTGCGCGCACCAAGGGTGTCGTTTGATATGTCCCATGCTGAAGGTTTTACGCCGCTGAAGTTTGAGCGGCTCGATGGCGATTCCATGACGGCGCGGGCCAGGGCGTTTTATCACCTGATGAAACAGCGCCGCTCGGTGCGGGACTTTTCCGCCGTACCGGTCCCCCGGGCTGTGATTGAGGACGCCGTACGCACCGCCGGCAGCGCGCCCAGCGGCGCGAACATGCAGCCGTGGCACTTTTGCGTGGTGGAATCTGCGGCGCTAAAGCGGGAAATCCGGCTGGCGGCGGAGGCCGAAGAGCGGGAGTTCTATGAGCGGCGCGCTTCGGAGGAGTGGCTGGACGCCCTTGCGCCCCTGGGCACCGATGCGCAGAAGCCTTTCCTGGAAACCGCGCCCTACCTGATCGTGATTTTCCTTAAGAAATTTTCCGAAGGGGAGCAGGGCGAGCAGCGCAAAAATTACTACACCGCCGAATCCGTGGGCATCGCCACCGGCATGTTGCTGGCCGCACTACACAATGCGGGTGTGGCCACGCTCACCCATACCCCGAGCCCGATGAAGTTTCTCAACAGCATCCTAGGGCGCCCTGCGAATGAGCGTCCTTACATGATTGTCGTGGCCGGCTTGCCGGCGGAGGGCGCCCGGGTTCCAGCAATTAGCAAAAAGCCGCTTGACCAGATCGCGGAATTTCTCTGAAGACCTGGGGCTGAATCGGGACTATTTTCCGAGTTGGACCAGTGCCTGCCACTGATCCGGGGTTACCGGCTGGATCGACAGACGCCCCTGCTTTACCAGCACCATCTCCGCCAGTGCCAGGTCCTGCTTGATCTGTTTCAGCGGCACCGGGCGGGCGAATTCGCTCTGCCACTGGATATCCACACAGAACCAGCGCGGTTTATCCGTGCTGGCTTTGATGTCGAAGTATTTGCTCTCCGGGTCAAACTGGGCCGGATCGGGGTAGGCGGTCTTCACCACCCGGGCGGTGCCGACGACAGCGGGCACCTTGCAGGCGCTGTGGTAGAAGAGCACACCATCTCCCTCCTGTACCGCATCCCGCAGGAAATTGCGCGCCTGGTAGTTGCGGATACCGTCCCAGCGGCCGGTCTGGCCCGGTTCGTTCTTGAGATCCGCGAGGCTGTATTCGTCCGGTTCTGACTTGAATAGCCAGTAATTCATCCTGCACCTCTTCCTCAGCCGCTTTCTGCGGCAGTCCGTCAGATTGTTGCGTTTGGTGGTATTTCGTCCACGGCCAACGTCATTTAGTCTATTTTCCCAGATTGGCGCACTTTCTGCGCATTTTGGAGATTTATGGGTACTTCTGTTTTCAATTGGCTGTCCGAATGGCTGGGGTCCGAACGCAACCAGTACCGGGCGTTGCAGTGGAGTGGCTGGGCCGGCTATACGCTGTTGACGTTTATCGGCGGCTTTTTCTGGGTCGAGAACCACTGGCTGTACACCGGGTATATCGCCGTGGCTACCGCATCCGGTATCGCGATCTCCGAGGGGATGCGGCGGGGTTTCCAGCGCCTGTGGAACCAGCAGCCGGCACAGCGTCTGCTAGGCACACTTGGCGTCATCGTTGTGGGTGCGGCGCTGTGGGCGGCGATCAAGTTTGGCGGCTCCCTGTGGCTGTACGGGCGGGAGAGCGATGAGCACCCGGTGGTGCTGGCAGTCTACTGGTTTTCCTATTCCTTCCTGATCTACATGACCTGGACGGCACTTTACTACGGGATCAAGTACTATCAGGCTTCCCTGTTGCAGCAGGAAAAGGCCCTGAAGGCCGAGTCCATTGCGCACCAGTCGCAGTTGAAGATGCTGCGCTACCAGCTCAATCCGCACTTCCTGTTCAACACCCTGAACGCCATCTCCACCCTGATCCTGGAGCAGGATGGCAAGACGGCGAACAGCATGGTGACGCGCCTGTCCCAGTTCCTGCGCCATTCCCTGGACAACGATCCGATGCAGAAGGTGACTCTGGCGAAAGAGGTCGAGGCGCTGATGCTGTACCTGGATATCGAGAAGGTACGCTTTGCCGATCGCCTGCAGGTGAATGTGGATCTCGATGGCGATGCGCCCGAAGCGCTGGTTCCCAGCCTGTTGCTGCAACCAATCGTCGAGAACGCCATCAAATACGGTATCTCCCAGCGCGAGTGGGGTGGTCAGATCACCATCAAGGCGCGGGTGTTTGCCGGTGAGCTGTTGCTTGAGATCAGCGACAACGGCCCCGGTGTTCCGGAGGCGGAATTGGCACAGCTGGGCAGAGGTAGCGGCGTGGGTATCCGCAATACCTGCGAGCGCCTGCAGGCACTGTACGGTGTCGAGCAGAAGACCCGCTTTTGCAATCGCCCGGAAGGCGGTCTGGCGGTACATCTGCGGATTCCATTTGAACGGGACTGATAGCAGCGGCACAGTACAGGGGAAGGATAGGCATGAACGGAGTGATAAGCGGTGAGTAGCGACAGTCTGAAAGTCATTATTGTGGACGATGAGCCCCTGGCCCGACGCGGCCTGCGACTGCGCCTGGAAAACCTGGGTGGTGTCGAAGTGGTGGCCGAGTGTGGCAACGGCCGCGAGGCGAAAGAGCAGATCGAACGGCTCAAGCCAGACGTCGCATTCCTGGATATCCAGATGCCGGGAGTGACCGGGCTGGAGCTGGTACAGCTGTTGCCGAAAGATGAAATCCCCCAGATTGTTTTCGTAACCGCCTACGACCAGTACGCCGTAGAGGCATTCGAGGTGAACGCGGTGGATTACGTGTTGAAGCCCATTGAGGAGGATCGTCTGGACCGCGCGCTGCAGCGGGTGCGCGACAAGCTCGGCAGTGAAAACCTGGCCGCGCAGCGCGAGCAGTTACTTGAGGCCGTGGCAGACCTGACCCAGGAATCCCCGGAGTCTCTGGAGGTCAAGCTGGCAGCGGGAGAGTTGGGCAGCAGTCGTTACCCGGAAAAAATCGCGATCAAGGATTCCGGCAAAATCACCCTGGTGCCGGCGCGGGAGATCGACTGGATCGATGCTGCCGGTGACTACATGTGCGTGCACGCCAACGGCGAGACACATGTCATGCGCATCACCATGAAGGAGTTGGAGCAGCAGCTGGACCCGAAAGTATTTCAGCGCATCCACCGCTCCACCATCGTCAACCTGAAGCGGGTGCGTGAGATCTGTGCGCACATCAACGGTGAGTATCACCTGGTGCTGAATAACGGTGAGCGTCTGAAGATGAGCCGCAGTTACAAGAACAAGGTGCAGCACTTTATCTGATGTGTGCAGTGGGCCGGTGCTGTCAGATCTGGATCAGCGCCTGGGCCTCGCGGATCAGTTGTTTGCGATCGCGCAGCTCGAGCTTGCGCAGAATCGCGGTCACATGGCTTTTGACCGTGGGTTCGGTGATATCCAGATCGTAGGCAATCTGCTTGTTCAGCATGCCCTGGGCTATCATCTGGAAAATCTTCAATTGCTGCGGGGTAAGCTGGTTCAGTTTTTCCGCCAGCGCACTCTCGCTTTCTGCCTGCAGCGCCTCTTCGCTAAACCACTGATCCCCAGCCAGTACACACTCGATGCATTGGAGGATTTCATCCGGCCGCGCGGTTTTGGAGAGAAAACCACTGGCGCCGAGCCCGGCGGCCTGCTGGATCACCGCGTGCCGGTCACTGCCGGAAACCACCACCACCGGCACCGCAGGGAAATCGTTGCGGATACGCGCCAGGCCACTGAAGCCCTCACTACCGGGCATGTTCAGGTCGAGCAGCAGCAGATCGACTTCCGACTGATCGAGCCGCTGCAGGGTGGAATCCAGATCCTCGCTTTGCAGTAATTCCGCGTTGGGAAAATGTGGCGTAAGTGTGGTCGCCAGCGCATCGCGATACAGCGGGTGGTCGTCGGCGATCAGCAATTGATAGTTCACGGCAGCACCCTGAAGGATAAATGAATCGGGTGCAATGGATACTACTGTGCGCTCCATCCACCGTCCACCGGCAGTGCCGCCCCGGTAATGGTGCCGGCGAATTCCCCGCACAGGTACAGTGCCAGTTCACCGATCGCTTGTGGATTGGTGGCCCGTGCCATTGGTTGCTTGGCCCCCACCAGTTCGGTGCGCGCGGTTTCCAGGTCCACCTGCTGGGTGCGGGCAATATTTTCGATTTGCGGCTGGATCAGCGGCGTTTCCACCCAGCCCGGACAGATGGCGTTGGCGGTGATATTGCAGTCGGCGTTTTCCAGTGCGAGCACCTTGGTCAGGCCCACCAGGCCGTGCTTGGCCGCGCAGTAGGCCGACTTGTGCTCCGAGGCCACCAGGCCGTGGACCGACGCGATATTGATAATGCGCCCCCAGCCACTGGCGCGCATCGCCGGCAGCAGGTCGCGGCTGAGGAAAAAGCCGGCGCTGAGGTTGATTGACAGAATCTGGTGCCACTTCTCCGCGGGGAACTCATGGGCGGGTGCGGTGTGCTGGATACCGGCGTTGTTGATCAACACCGAGGGATTGCCAATGGCTTCGCGGGTGTCAGCCACCAGCTGTGCGCAGCCGGCTTCACTGGAGATATCCGCGCTGCTGAAGCCCACCTTGCCGGGGTAATCGGCAAACTCGTTGCACAGGGTGCGTGCGGTTTCGTCGTCGGCTAGGCCGTGCAACATCACGTGGTGACCTGCCCGCGCGAAACAGTGGGCGATGGCGAGTCCGATACCGCTGGTGGAGCCGGTGATCAGGACTGCGTGTGATTGATTCTTCTGCTGCACAGCGAACTCCCGCAGATGCTTATTCTTTGGATAAATCCTAGCAGCGGCGGGAGTTGCGGGTCTGTATGACCAAGGTATGAGTCGGGCTCATACCCTGGTCAGCTGGCCGGGGTTAGCGGCGACGATGTCCGCCACCACTGTGACGATGGTGTCCACCGCCATGTCCGGGGCGATGTCCGGGACGGTTCGGGCGATAGCCGGGGCGGCCGGGACGATGGTGACCGTGGGGCGGACGATAGCCGGGACGGTTGTAGTAGTGGCGACCGTGATGACGGTAGTAACCGCCGCGATAGTAACGGGGATGGCCGTACCGATAGTAGCGCGGCGATGAGTAGTAAAAGGACACGCTGCCGGACGGGTACACATAGGGGCGGGAGTAGGGATAGGTGGAGTAACCCGTACTACCAGAACTGTAATAGCCGTCGGAAACACAGGCGCCCAGGGTCAGGGTGCCGAATACGGTTGCGGCCAACAGGCCTTTTTTGACAATGCTCTTCATGAGAGACCTCCGAGGGGGCAAGCAAAGGGTTGCCAGGGTGCCGATCCACCGTGGATACCGGTTTACTGGGTCTGGTGTTTAACCAGAGAGTTGAGAAGGTTCAGCGGGGCTGATTCACGCGGTGTCGAGGCATCGACTGGTAGTAACTACCGCCGCGAATGTAGTAATCGGAATGCCGGGCGTTGTGACAGTGCCCGTTCTGGTGGCAGTGGTAGTAACGGCCTTTGACCGAGTAGTAGCCGGGTCCCTCATTGGTTCGGTTGATAGCCGTTGTGGTATCGGTCATATCCTCCATGCTGGAACAGCCGGACAGGGTCAGTAGGGCTACTGCGCCGAGCCCGCTGGCCAGTCCTGCGAATGTGCACTTCATGAAAACCTCCACGCCGCAAGGGCGGGTGAACCTTCTTATTTTCGATCCGGTCGCTGGCCGAAATGTGCCGACGCCAAACCGAAACCCAAGTGGAAGTTATTTAAGGGTCGCGGAAGCCCGATCACGACCCGTTGCGATGAATATCAACAACCAATAAGTAATTAGGGGTGGGCCGGATAGAAGAGATTTGCAGAACGGGAAGGCTGGCAGGGGGTGTCGTGAGCGTTGCGAGCGCCCGGAGCCCGCCGAGTTTACGGGCGGGCGCTGTGACAGGTTCGGAAGTGCGCTGGTTAGGCGGAGACCAGCTGCTGCAGCTGATTGTCCAGTAGTTGCTGCAGCTTGGGATTGAGCCCGGTCACTTCTGCGCCCCAGCTGGTGGTATGGCACTGAATGCGGTCGGCGAGGGAATCGTCGTCCTGCAGCTGCGGATGCAGCGCCAGCCCGCGGGACTGGCTCAGCAACTGTTCGCCAGCGAAATCGAACTGCTCCGGCTTGGTGGGCAGTACCGCCAGTGCCAGTTGCAGGCCGGTGGCGCGGCTGGATTGTTGCAGTCCCCGCAGCAGCAGTCCCGCGCAGACCGCGCGAAAGGCCGCGTCGTCGCCGGCAAAGCCGAGGCCCACCGTCGGGCCGGCGCTGGGCAGCGTGCGCGCGTCGTAAATGCGGGTCAGCAACTGGAGTCGCTGCACGAGCTCGTTCTGCAGGCTATCCATGGCGCTGCGCGAGAGCTGGTTGCCCAGTTGGGCCCAGTTCAGGGGGCGCAGGTACAGGCCGGCGGTCACTTCCGGCGGCGGCTTGGGTTTGGCCTTGGGGACGATCAGGGGTTTGCGCGACGACTGCGGGCGGATCTGGCTGGCCGCGAGGGCACAGGCCGCACTGAAGGGCAGCGCGAAGATCAGGCACAGTAACAGGCTCGCCCAGGGGTAGGCGACCGAGGCGCCGGGCTGGATATTCAGAGCCACACTGCCGGCCAGGCTGTCGTGCAGTACCACCGGTTCGGTAATCATCTCGCCGCGGTTGCGATCGCCGGCCTGGGCCAGCGGACTGGAGTCCACATCCTGGATGGTCACCCCGCGCACCGCGGGCAGAGCCAGGGCCTGCTGGGCCAGCATCTGCAGGCTGATGCGGTCGCCGGCCACGATCTGTTCCAGGCTCTGGCTCGCCAGTAGCTTGGCCGCCGCCTCCGCGCTGGCCCGGTCGCGGGCGACGGCATCGGACTGTTGCCGGCCGTAGGCGTGGCCCAGGGTTGCCAGGCAGAAGCCGGCGAGGGTCAGCCAGATGGCGGCCGCCAGCAGCTGGCGCTGCCGGTTGCGGGGGAGTCCGGCAAGCCGCTGGGGCAGGTTGCTGGTGAATTCGGACAGGCTGGCGAGCAGGTTTTTCATCTTGTTATGGATTCGCTGGCGATACAGGGGCTGATTTTATCCCACTTCTTCAGCGAAAAAAGGCGCCGGGCTATAATGCGCGGCCTTTTCCCCGCGATCGAGCCGCTCGAGCGCCCCATCAGAGTCGATAAGAAACAGCCATGGAAGCACCAACTTACTCCGCCCTCGCCGCTCTCTGCCAGCAGGTTTTCTCACTATCAGCAGGCGAAAGCATGCCGGATTCCCCCTCCGCAGTGACCGCGCCCTGGTGCCTCACCCTGCTCGCGGAGCAGGTGCAGGAGACACAGCTCGCGCAGTTGAAGACATTCCTGGGCGAGCGCGGCTGGGCGGTGAGCGGGCTGGATATTCTCGCTTGTAGTGCGGAGCGCACCGCGCTTCGCCTGCAGCTGGATGCGAACCTGGAGTTCGACAGCGCACGCAAGGCTCTGCTGGAGCTGGCCGCAGCGCTGGGGGTGGAACTGACACTGCAGGCCGGCAGTACCCAGCGCACACCGCGGCTTGCCTGTTTTGACATGGATTCGACGCTGATCCAGGCGGAGGTCATCGATGAGCTGGCCAAGATTGCCGGCGTGGGGGAACAGGTGGCAGAGATTACTCTCGCGGCCATGCGCGGCGAGCTCGATTTCCAGCAGAGTTTCCGCAAGCGCATGGGATTGCTGCAGGGCTTTACCGAGGAGCGCCTGGCGGAAATTGCCCCCAAGTTACCGATTATGCCCGGTGCGCCGCGACTGCTGCGTGCGCTGCGTGCGCTGGGATGTAAAACCGCCATTCTGTCCGGCGGCTTCACCTATTTCGCCGGTTACCTGAAAGACAATCATCTGGCGGTGGATGTGATCCACGCCAACCAGCTGGAGTTCGAAGACGGGGCGCTGACCGGTGGCGTGATCGACCCGATCGTGGACGGCGCGCGCAAGGCCCATTTGCTGCAGGAAATTGCCGAGGAGATGCACCTGTCACTGGATCAGGTGATTGCGGTGGGAGATGGGGCCAACGACCTGCCGATGCTGTCACTGGGGGCGCTGGGTATTGCCTTTCACGCCAAGCCCAAGGTGCGCGCGGAAGCGCCGCAGGCGATCGATGACTTTGGGCTGGATGCGGCGCTGTATCTGTTTGGCCTGAATGACCGCCAGATCGAGGAGTTACTGGCGGAGTAAACTGGCGGGATGTATTTGCCCCGCTTTAGAAGGACTGGATCAGTGCCAGAGTGGGGCCCAGCTCGCTGTCCAGGGCGGCAAACGGCATCGGCGGCTTGCGCTCGCGGTTGCCGTCCCGGTAGCAGGACGTCTGTCGCTCACAGGCGGCCATAACCATTGCCAGTGTGATCAGTGCGATGACGGCGAATATTCGCTTGCCCATGAGGGTTCCCTGTCTGCGATTTGATAGCAACTTTCCGTTTCCTGCCAGTTAGACGAGCGCTAGCGAGAAAAAGTTGCGCTGAATTTGTGAAGATTATGTAAATTGCGCCGGTATGAATAGCCCGGCGCAAATTCTCCCGCCAATCAATCCTGTTTCGTGACGGGGTACTGCGAATCCAGTTCTGCCACATCCCGCGCTACCTGACCCGGCGAACCGGTGCGGCGTGCCAGCACGTCGTAGGCCACCGGCACGATGTACACCGTGAACAGGGTCGCCGCCAGCACGCCGAACAGCACCACGGTACCGATTACCGCGCGGGTCTCCGAGCCGGCGCCGGAGGACAGCAGCAGTGGCAGCGAGCCCGCGGCGGTGGTGATGCCGGTCATCAGGATCGGCCGCAGCCGGGTCTCGGCGGCCTGGCGCAGGGCCTCGCCAAACTCCACGCCGCGGTCCCGCAGCTGGTTGGCGAATTCCACGATCAGAATCCCGTTCTTGGCCGCCAGCCCCACCAGCATGATCAGTCCCACCTGGCTGTAGATGTTCAGCGACTGATTGGTAAGCAGCAGGCCCAGCAATGCGCCGGCCATCGCCAGGGGCACGGTGAACATGATCACCAGCGGATGGATGAAGCTCTCGAACTGCGCGGCGAGCACCAGGAATACCACCAGCGCACCCAGCAGGATGGCGAACAGGATGGTGTTGCCGGAATCCTGGAAGCTCTTCGACTGGCCCTTGTAGTCGATTACCGGTGAGCCTTCGATATTTTCATCCACCAGCTGGTTCAGGTAGGCCAGCGCCTCGCCCAGTACCAGCCCGTCCGCCAGGTTGGCGTCGAGGGTGATGGAGCGCACCCGGTTGTAGCGTTGCAGCTGTGGCGAGTCTGCATACTCGCTGATTTCCACCAGGCTCTGCAGGGGGACCAGCTCGCCGGTGGTCGAGGAGCGCACGTACAGGTTTTCCAGGCTGTCCGGCGTGCGCTGCAGTTCGCGCTCGCCCTCGAGGATCACGTCGTACTCTTCCCCGTTGTTGATAAAGGTGGTGGCGCGCAGGGAACCAAACATGGTCTGCAGGGTGGTGCCCACATCACTGACCTGTACACCGAGATCCGCGGCGCGCTCGTAATCCACATTGATGCGCAGCTGTGGCTGGGTTTCCTTGTAGTCCCAGTCCACACCCAGCAGGCCCGGGTTGGATTTCTCAATCGCGGCGTTCAGCTGGTCCCGCCACTCGGTCAGCTGCGCGTAGCTGCCGCCACCGACGACAAATTGCACCGGTTTACCCAGGCCACCGCCGAAACTCTGGCGCATCACCGGAAAGGCGCGCACCCCGCTCAGGTCACTCACCGCCGCGCGCACCTGGTTCATCAACTCAAACCCCGAGGGACGCTCTCCCCAGGGGGCGAGGGTGAAAATCACCATGCCCGTATTGAAGGTGGCGGAGGTGCCAAAGGAGCGCGGTGAGCGCACCAGCAGGCGGTTTACATAGCCCTTTTCCACCAGTGGCATCAGCCGCGCCTCGATGGTGTCCATATACTCCTGCATGTACTGGTAGCTGGCGCCCTCGGGGCCGTTGACCAGCAGGAAGAAGGAACCGCGGTCTTCCCGCGGTGCGTACTCGGTGGGAATCAGGCGGAATGACAGCGCGGCGAATGCCATCACCGCCAGAAAAACACAGCCGGCGACCCAGTGTTTACGCAGAATAAAATCGAGCCCGCCCCGGTAGCGGCGCTGGATGCGGGCCAGCGCGTTATCCATAAAGCGGGTGGCCGCATTATGCTCGTCGTTGGGGCGGATCAGTTTCGCCGCCAGCATGGGTGACAGGGTCAGTGCGGTGATGGAGGAAAAGATCACCGCCGCCGACATGGTCAGCGCGAATTCGGAGAACAGCCGGCCGATATCCCCCTCAAGGAATGTAATCGGCACAAACACCGCCACCAGCACCAGGGTGGTGGCGACCACCGCAAAACCTACCTCGCGCGCGCCGCGGTAGGCGGCCAGTAACGGCGGCTCGCCGTATTCGTCCATGCGCCGGAAGATGTTTTCCAGCACGACGATGGCGTCGTCCACTACCAGGCCAATGGCCAGTACCAGCGCCAGCAGGGTGAGCAGGTTGATACTGAAACCGAAGGCATACAGCAGAATGGAGGTGGCGATCAGGGACACCGGCACCGTCACCGCCGGCACCAGGGTCGCGCGCCAGTTGCCCAGGAACAGGTAGATCACCAGGGTCACCAGGATCACCGCGATAACGAGCGTGGTGTACACCTCCTTGATCGCCTCAGACACAAACACCGAGGCATCGTAACTCTGGCTCAGGCGCATGCCGTCCGGCAGAGTCTTGTTGACCCTCTCCATCTCCGCCTTGGCCGCTTCCGCCACCGCCACAATATTGCCGGTGGACTGTCGGGTAATGCCGATACCTACCATGGGCTCGCCATTGCCGCGGAAGGTGGAGCGGTCCTCGGCGGAACCCAGTTCTACCCGCGCTACATCACCGAGACGCACCACATGGCCACTGTCACCGGTGGCAATGGCGAGGCGCGCAAAGTCCTCGGCGCTCTGGAACTGACGCTGCAGGCGCAGGGTGAACTGGCGATCACTGGATTCCAGATAGCCCGCCGGAAGCTCGCGGTTTTCCGCACGCAGGGCCTGTTCGATATCGGCGCTGGTAACGTTGTGTGCGGTCATGGCGCCGCGATCCAGCCAGATACGCATGGCGAAGTCTTTGGCACCGCCGACCCGCACCCGGGCCACGCCGTCGAGTACCGAGAAGCGGTCCACGAGGTAGCGGTTGGCGTAGTCGGTGAGCTCCGGCACGGTGAGGCGGTCGGAGGTGAGGTTCAGCCAGATCACCACGTCGTCGCTGCTGTCGACTTTTTCAATTTCGGGGGGATCCGCTTCCACCGGCAGGTTGTTCATCACCCCGGAAACCCGGTCGCGAATATCGTTGGCCGCACCGTCCACGTCCCGGTTGATGTTAAACTCGATGGAAATCCGCGAGCGCCCGTCGGTGCTCGACGAGGTGACCGTCTTGATGCCCTCGATCCCGGCGATGCGATCCTCGATCAGGCGGGTGATACGGGTCTCCACAATATCCGCGGAAGCCCCTGGGTAGTTGGTGTCGATGGACACGATGGGCGGGTCGATATCCGGGTATTCCCGCAGCGCCAGGCGGTCGAAACTGATCAGACCGAACACCACCAGCAGCAGCGACAGTACCAGTGCAAAGACCGGGCGTTTGACCGCCGTATCACTGATGATCATTGGTTGGCCGCTCCATTTTCCGCCTGTACGGAAACGGGCTGGCCGTCGCGGATATGCAGGGTGCCGCGGGTTACGACCCGCTCACCTTGGGAGAGACCGGACAGCACTTCCACCTTGCCCCGGTAGCGGTGGCCGATCTCCACCTCGCGACGCTGCACCATATGCCCGCCCTCGGTTTTCTTGACCACGTATACAGACTGGTCTCCAGCAAGCGGTACCAGCGCCGCCTCGGGAACGGTCAGTGCCTCGCGCGGGTTGCTGATGATACGCACTCGCAGCAGCATGCCGGGCTTGAGCTGGCCGTCGGGATTGTCGAGGCGGCCGCGTACGGTAAACGCGCGGGTCTGCGGGTCCACCCGCGCTTCCACAATCATCACCTCGCCGTTGAACACCCGCTTGGGGTGGGCCTGGCTTACAGCTTCAACTTTCATGCCGCCGCTGATCGCCGACAGCTGTCGCTCCGGCACGGTGAAATCCAGTTTCAGGCGATCGATTTCCTGGATGGTAGTGAGCTCCGTGGTGGGGGTGGCGAGGCTGCCCACACTGATATTGCGCAGCCCGAGCTGGCCGTCAAACGGCGCGCGGATAATGCGGTCGTCGATGCGCGCCTGCAGGCCGTCGATCAGGGCGCGGGTCTCCGCCACCTGGGTTTCCACCGCCTCGAGCTGTTCGCGGGTGCTGAGGTTTTTACCCACCAGGCCGCGCAGGCGCTTCGCATCCCGCTCATAGCGCTGCAGGGTAGCGCGGGCGCCGGCCAGTTCCGCCAGCTCCTCGCCGTGGCTGAGCTCCACCAGCACATCCCCGGCCTTGACCCGCTGCCCGCTCTCAAACGCGATACGGCTGATATGTTCGGTTACGCCCGCGCGCAGGGACACAAACTCCCAGGCCTTGGCGGTACCCAGTGCTTCCACCGGGTTGGAGATCTGCTCAAGCTCTACATTCGCGACGCGCACTGGCACCGGTGCCTTGTCGGGGCCGCCCTGGGCGAGAAGTGTGGTGGGGAAAATGAGGGTGGCAAGGAGTGCGAATTTTGCACACACAAGACGACTAATGCCTGGACCGAATACGCCGATGGAGTTCATGGGTTCGTGAAATACCTGGATATCTGAATTTCGCTGGGCTGCCGCTCGGCCAGCTGTAAATACGTCGATCGCAAGGAATACGTCGACATATGCAGAACAGATTGCCGAAGCAACAATTACGCCAGATTAAATGATGGGGACGAAAGGGCGAGAATATTTACATAAATTTGCCTCCCGGTGTGCTGGGGCCGGGAGGCAAAGCGATGAACCGCACACTCCCCGGGATTGCCCGACGGGGAGTGTTCAGGATTACACCAGTGATCAGTCGCCGTAGATGATCTTGCTGTTCACTTTCACGGTCAGCGGGTGATAGCCCGGCTTGGCTTTCTCGAAGATGCGTTTGGCCTCGTCGGTTTTGCCGTTTTCCACCATATTGCGATACAGCGGGCGCAGGAACTTGTTGCGGCCGATGCTCACCAGGAAGTTTTCCAGGCGCGCGTTGGCCGGTTCATAGTCATTGCGCACGGCAATCATCAGCCAGCTGAAGGCGATCTCGTTGTTTTTGGACTGGGTCAGGTCGAATGCCTCGTCCAGCGCCTTCAGCTGATCGTCGCTGAGCTTCTCCGGCATACCGTCGAGGAAGTACTTCCACTGGTGGAAGGTCCAGTCCTTGGTGTCGATATCGCCCGCCTTGATCTCACCGTTCAGCCACTGCTCGCGCACTGGGTCCAGTTTGGTGAAGGCATCGGACTGCGGGTGCGGTGCGCCTTCCGGGATGCCAGGCTCGAAGATCCACTCCTGGATACGCGCGCGGTCCAGCTGGTCCGGGTACTGCTTGAGCAGGGTCTCATCCAGGTATTTCACGAAATCTTCCGTGGTGATGCTCTGGAACGCGAAGTGGTTGAAGTACTCCATCAGGAACTTGTCGAAGTTCTCGCGGCCCACTTTCTGCTCCAGTTCGTACAGGAACAGGGAGCCTTTTTCGTAGGGGATATTGGAGAAGACTTCATCGGGATCGCGGCCGCGCAGGTCAATGGCCATGATCTCGTCTTTGTCTTCACGGTCGTCCAGGTCGGCCTTCAGGTCGTCGTAACCCAGAGCCATTTCCATCTGGTAGCGCTTGTCACCGTACACAAACTGCATGATGCGGTTGGTGAGGTAGGTGGTGAAACCTTCGTTCAGCCACAGGTCTCGCCAGCTGGCATTGGTGATCAGGTTGCCGGACCAGGAGTGGGCCAGCTCGTGGGCAATCAGGGCCACCAGGCTCTTGTCACCGGCAATTACCGTAGGGGTGATAAAGCTCAGGCGCGGGTTTTCCATGCCGCCGAAGGGGAAGCTGGGGGGCAGGATCAGCAGGTCATAGCGGTCCCAGCGGTAGGGACCGAAGTTCTCCTCGGTGACCTCGAGCATGGACTCGGTGTCTTCGAACTCCTTGGCCGCGGCTTCCAGCAGTTCCGGCTCGGCGTAGACGCCGGTGCGCTCGCCCATGGCTTTGAAGTCCAGGTTGCCGATGCCGATGGCGATCAGGTAGGACGGAATGGCCTGGGGCATTTCAAACTCGAACACACCGTCCAGTTCCGCTTCCGGGTCGTTGTTCGCGCTCATCACGGCGCGCAGTTCTTCCGGGGTGCGGATGGTGGCCTCGTAGGTCATGCGCACCTGCGGGGAGTCCTGCAGGGGAATGAAGCTGCGCGCGTGGATGGCCTGGGCCTGGGTAAACAGGAACGGGTGTTTCTTGCCCGCGGTCTGCTGCGGCTCCAGCCACTGTACCCCGGAGGCGCCGGGAGAGGTCTGGTACTGGATCGCGACCCGGTTGGCGCCCTTGGGCAGCTGAATTTTCAGCGGGGTGCCCAGGTGCGGGTCTTTCTTGCCCATGCTGAACTTGACCGGCTGCAGGGAATCGCCGATGCCCGCGCGCACTGCGGTAACGTCCAGCTCGCGAGTGTCGAGAATCAGCGGCGGATTCTTGGCGGTCTGGCGCTTGATGTCGAGGATGGCCTCGCCCTTCAGGATCTTGTTGTCGAAGTCGGCGGTGAGGTCGAGATCCAGGTGTTTGACGAGGTAATCGCTGGTATTGGCAAAGGAGTGGTAGTCGACACCGGATTCCGGCTCGGCGTTATCCGCGAGCGGGGTGTCTTTTTCCAGGTTCTCCGGTGTGTATTCGGTGGCGCTCTCGGGAATGTCTGCGGTGTTTTCACCGTTTGCCGTATCTTCATTCTTGCTGCACGCACTCAGTGTAACGAGGCTGCAGGCGAGCAGTCCGGCGCCGATCAGGCGGCCGAGGTTGGGGGTGAACAATTGGGGCAGCATGGAAGGCTCCGTGATTGTTTTATTTTAAACATCAGAACTGGGTAAATTCTTCGCGGCACAGAATACCCAATTGAGGGGGCGGCGGGGAAATCGGATTTCTGTATTGCTTCCAGATTAGGTCGAAACCGGAAGGCTTGCTGAATCTGCTCACCTTTCCAAAACACTCTTGTGTCAGAAAGGTGAGCCGTGGATAGGCTTGTGTTGCTTTCTCGTAGCGCAATGCTGCCCAGTAGGTTTATCAGTCGAGGCTGAAGTCAAAGTCCATTTCATCCCCGGGCGGCTGTACGTAATAGCCTTGGATGTAGTCCGTGCCGGTCTGCCACAGGGTGGGCAGCATGCTTGCCTGCTCCACGTGGGGAACGATTACCCGGGTGTCGATTTCCTTGAGCTGGCCGACGAGATTCACCAGCGCTTCGCTGTCGACCCCTTCATCCTGTACTTCGCGCACAAACGAGGCATCGATCTTGGCGATGTCCACTTTTACATGCTCCAGCGCCTTGAACGGGCTGAGGCCAGTGCCGAAGTGGCACACCGCAACCCGACAGCCCATTCCCTGCACCTGCTTGGCGAAGTCGCGGGCGGCGTGGAGGTTGCTGTTGATGTCTTCGGCGCGCAGCTGGAAAGTGACAGCATTGGGCGGCACCTTGGCGGCCTTGAAGGCAACGCCGAGCCACGCCGGCAGGCTGGTGTCCTTGAGGGACGCCGCAGTGAGGTGGATCAGTGTGGAGACTTCCTGATCCTTGGCGCGCTGCGCGGCGGCGGCCTTGATGGCATTGAGGATGATCCAGCGATCCATTTTCGAGGACAGGCCGGCATCGCCAAGGGCTTCAAGGAAAGTGATCGGTGAGAGTTCTTCCTTGCCGTCCACCAGGCGCACAAGCACCTCGTACATCTTCTCGCCGCTGCCCTGCAGGCTGAGGATCGGCTGGTACAGCAGCTTGAGGTTGCCGGCTTCCAGCGCCTGGACAACCCGGGCGCGGTGATAAGTGTTGGCGTCGCCCTGCTGGTCGCTGTCCGGTTCGTAGAGGGCGAAACCATTGCCGCCGTCTTTTTTCACCGCCTGTTCGAGGGCCTTGCTCGACTGTTCCAGCACCTTGTCGGCATTACCGGAGGTTTCGCTCAGCAGGGAGATGCCGATGGAGGCAGTGATATGCAGGGTTTTGCCGCCGCCTTCAAAAATGGTATCGGCGATTTTCTGCAGCAGTTCCCGGGAGCGCCCTTCGGCACTGTCCGGGGTGGTTTCCGGCATCAGCAGGCAGTAGCTGTCCTCACCGTAGCGGGCGACCACATCGCCGCGGCGGACACTGCTTTGCAGCAGTTCAGCGAATTTCTTGTGCAGCTGATCGGCGCCGGCGACACCCACCAGTTGCTGTACGGATTCTTCGAAACGGTCGATCTGAATCAGCATCAGGCCACCGGTGCGCTGGGAGCCAGCGGCGGACTGGATGGCACTGTTCAGCAGCTGTACGAAGCGCTGCCGGTTATACAGGCCGGTTGCCGCGTCGCGGTTCTTGGCCTCGCTCAGCTGTGCTTCCAGTTCTTCGGTGTTGCCACTGCTGGCGGCGATGCGCACCTGCAGGCAGCGCTCGTCGTCATAGACGGTGGACAGCACCTCGGCCTTGGTGGGCAGCGGGGTGCCACCGGCGGTTTTGGCGGTGAACTGCCACACCTGGGCTTCCACCTCGTTGTTGTTGATGGCGCACTGGCGCAGGAACTCCCGCGCGTCGGGCTGTTCGCCCTCGGTGAGCATGTCGATCAGTGGCTGGTATTCCACATCGTCGCGATCGCTGTAACCGAAGCGCTCGGCGAAAGAATCGTTCGCATAGACGATGAGGCCATCGGAGATATAGGCGATGGCATCTTTGGAGCTGTCGAGCAGTTCCTTGGCGCGGTTTAGCGTGGCGTTGTAGCGGCGATCGTGCAGACGCGCCTGGCGGCGTTCTTCCAGGGCCGCGAGTTCGCGCTGGATGACCAGCAGAAGGTGCTGGTCTTCATCGACGGTGACCACATCGCGGGCGCCGGCCTTGAGGCCTTCCACTACCGGCTGGGAGCCTGTGCGCTCCGTGAGCAGGATGGCGGGGACGTCTTTCTGCAGTTTGTTGATGGTGCGGATTGCGGTGGCGGCTTCGAGCTGTTTGCTCTGCTCGGCGGCGATCAGCAGATCCCATACGTGCTCCTGCAGGAGCTTGGTGAGGGCTGCCTCGCTGGCGACGTGCTGGGCCCGATTGGGGCGGCCTGCGTTGTGCAGCATGCTCACCAGTCGCTGGGATTCGCCGGGAGCGTCATTGATCAAAAGAAGGCGGATGGTGTTTTCGCTGCTCATTGTATTCCTGTTGTACTGCGTCGCGGCGGCGTTATGTAATTCTGTCGTTTGTTATACCGCTTCCATGCCGTACTTGGGACTCCACTGGCGATTGCCGGACAACCGTCAGCCAATCCGGGAGGCCGCGAACCGGATAGTGTAGGCCGCGTAAATCCGCATTAACAAGTGCAAAGTCGGCACTGGATCACACACTTTTCGGAAGTCGCAGAAAATTGACGGTTCTCGCGCGGACTACCTCAGGAAAACTCGAAAATCGAGAAGCTGCCGGTGGCGAGTGTCTGCTTGTGCAGGGTAACCGATCGCGTCTGCCCGGCGTTGATGATGTCGACGGTATCGCCGGGCTGAAACAGGGGCGCTGGCAGTATCAGTTCCGCGGCCTGTCCGGTGTGGCCGGTAAGCAGGCCAACCATGGGATCGGTGCGACGGCCGTCGCGGGAGTAGCGGCGCACGCGCACCGCGCTGGTATGGCCACCCAGCAATTCAACCCCGCTGCGGCACTGGTCCGGCAGTCCGAACTGCCAGCGCACCAGCGCCAGCTCCCAGTGATCCTTGACGCGCAGCGCAATCAGGTCGCCGGTCTTCAGGCGACCGCGGCAGTCGGGCGGCATTCTGAGGCCCGCACCGCTGGCACTGCTGTTGAGCAGGGTGGCGGGGATGGGCTGATAACGCTTCTGCACGCCGTCAGAATTGCTTTTACGGGATACCGAAGGGGCGCTGGGTAATGCGCGGGAGGATTGATCGTGCAGCGAAACCTCGTAGTCCTTCAGTGGCCGTCCGGTGCGGAAATCAATGGTATCCACTTCCATGACCAGGCTGTCTGCCGCGGGCGCGGCGAAGGTGTTGGCCAGCTCCGGGGCTTCATCACCGCCGTTTTTGAGGTGGTGCCCGATGGCGCTGAGCCCGGTAACGACCTCGCAGCGGATATTGACCGGAGTGCGCTTTGTTTCACGGGATTTCCCCCCCGCCCAGGTGTCCTGAACCCGGTGCAGTACATCTGGCGAAATCGCGCCGGGGCGATGCAGCCGGCGCTGGAGTTGCCGCAGTGGATTGCTCAGGTCGATGGTCCAGCCCAGCGGAGCGGAAAAGTACTTCATATCCACATTGCTGTGCTGCAAGCGCACCGACGGGATCGGTGGCTGATCCAGGCGCAGGCTGGCGAGTAGTGTTTTCAGGGAGGGGGTGACCCGCTCCAGCAGGCGCGCGCCGTTGGCCCAGCGGGCACAGCACAACCACAACTGCAGTTGCTCCTCGACGGTAAGCTGCAGTGGATTGGCACTGGCGAACAGTGCGCTGTGCAGATAGGGCTGGGTGAGCTTTACCCAGCGGTGTGAGGTCAGTGATGCCGCGCTGCCGTTGTTTTGTGCCGTGGGCCTGTCGGCGGCCAGCGGGTCCAGCACCCGCCGCTGATCCAGTTTTTGTTCCCTTGCCAAGGCGACCAGGCGCTGTATGCGTGCCCAGCTGCCCTTGGGTGGCGCCAGATAAAAGTGACTGCTGATCTGGATCAGGCGCCGGTAACTGTCGATACCCCGGTGCAGTACCCGCGCCAGGCGGCGGCGGTAAAACAGGGTATGGGGTTCGGACAGGAGCTGTACACAGATACTGCTGTAGGCCTGGGCGAGGTGCTGGTAGAGAATGACGGCGGTGAGCAGGTCCCGTCGTTGATCCGGGGTTTGCACGACACTGCCGCTGCGATCCCGGGCGAGCTGCAACAGGGATAACTCGCTGGCGTGGCTGGCGATTACCGGCCGCAGGACCTCAAGGGAGGCCAGGCGGATTCTGGCGGGTGCGGTCCAGCGGGTGATTTCGGCCAGCAGGCTGCGCAGGGTGCCCGCGTTGCGCTGGAATGATTGCTCCGGTGCGTTTTGTTTCAGGTAGCTTTGCAGCCAGCGTTTCAGCTGGCGGTGGTTGTAGCAACCGCAGGTGAGTGCATCCAGGTCCCGTGCGCCCGGGGAGAGCTGGTCGAGGATTTTGGCCGATGCGGGGCCATTCGTCGGCGACGCCGGCCGATCCGTTTCACCGGGTGAGCGAAGGCCGTCCGCTAGTGGCTCTGCGGGGCTGCGATATGGGGGTTGAGTACTGGCGGGTGTCCGCTTGGCTTCACTGCCGGACCGGGCTTGCTGCCCGATTGTTTTTTCTTCTGCTTCCTGCATCACAATAACCGGGGTTTGACTCCCTGCAGTATACGAGGCGCTGCAGTTTGCACAAACGTGCCGGTTGAAATAGGTGACGAAAGTGTCGGTTATTTTGCAATAAAATCCGAGAAAGTTCGCGTTCTTAGCGCGTATTAGCTCTTTAGGGCTGGCTCCCGGCCATTCAGGCGGGTCGCCTCAAAGCGGAGTTTTGGATTTTTCTGCGGGTATTTCGCGCACCAGTTTCGGCACCAGATACCCGGGCAGTCGCTGGCGCAATTGCTCGACCAGCGCACGGGCGCGGGCATCGCTTACCTCGAAGTGGGCGGCGCCCTGCACGCGGTCGAGCTGGTGCAGGTAATAGGGCAGTACCCCGGCGTCGAACAGGGTCTCGGACAGGTCCGCGAGGGCCTGCTCGCTGTCGTTGACACCTTTCAGCAGTACCGACTGGTTGAGCAGGGTGACCCCGGCTGCCCTGAGCTGGCCGAGGGCGTTGCGCACCGCCCCATCGATTTCGTTGGCGTGGTTGCAGTGCAGCACCAGCACCGGTTTCAGGTGACTGCCGGTAAACCAGTCGAGGAATTCCCGGTTGACCCGGGACGGTGCCACAATCGGCAGGCGGGTGTGGATGCGCAGTTTGTCCAGGTGGGGGATTGCTGCCAGTTCGCCCGCGAGCCAGCCGAGCTGTTTGTCGCTCATCACCAGCGGGTCGCCGCCACTGAGAATGACTTCCCTAAGATCCTGCTGGCCGCGGATATAGTCCAGCGCCTGTTGCCACTGGCTGCGGTTCAGGTGGTTGTCGCTGTAGGGGAAGGCGCGGCGGAAGCAATAGCGGCAGTTGACGGCGCACTGGCCGGCGGTGATCAGCAGCAGGCGCCCGCGGTATTTGTGGACCACACCGGGTACCGGGTTGGCAGCAGCTTCCTGCAGTGGGTCGTCGCTGAACCCGGGAGTGGGCTGCAGTTCTCGCGCACTGGGCAATACTTGCAACAGCAGCGGGTCCTGTGGGTCGCCGGGACGGATTCGGCTGAGATAGGGGCGCGGTACCCGCAACTGGAACAGTTCCCCGGCCGCTTTCAGTTGTGGCAGCTGTTGCTGGTCCAGCTGCAGCAGTTCGAGCAGTTCCTGCGGGTCGCTGACCAGGTCCGACATCTCTTCCTGCCAGCGGCGTTCGACGGACGGCTGCGGGCTGTCGGTCGCGATTTCCGTTGCGGTGATTTCACGGGTGGGCTGGCGGTGCTGTATCATATGCGGCTGTTTTTTGGCGCGGTCGGCGGCGGTACTGCTGTTGTGACGGGTATGTTTGCCCGTATCCCGGTGAGGGGCGCGCGAAGTTTAATCAATTTGACGGCTCAATGCTGATATTTCGAGGAACTCATGGCTAGTTATTCCACTAACGAATTCAAAGGCGGTCTGAAGGTAATGCTGGACGGCGACCCTTGCTCCATTGTGGAGAATGAGTTCGTGAAGCCCGGTAAGGGCCAGGCGTTCAACCGTGTGAAGCTGCGCAACCTGAAGACCGGCCGGGTCTGGGAACGCACTTTCCGTTCCGGTGAGAGCCTGGAGTCTGCGGATGTGATGGACCGGGATATGGAATATCTCTACAACGATGGCGAGTTCTTCCATTTCATGGAGCCGGAGACTTTCGAACAGCATCAGGCGGATGCGAAGGCGGTTGGCGATGCGGCCAAGTGGCTGAAGGAGCAGGACATTTGTGTCGTGACTCTGTACAACGGTGCACCGCTGGCGGTGACCCCGCCGAATCATGTGATTCTGGAAATCACCGATACCGATCCTGGCCTGCGCGGTGATACTGCCCAGGGTGGCAACAAGCCGGCGACCCTGTCCACCGGTGCCGTGGTGAAGGTGCCGCTGTTCCTGGAAATCGGCGAGACCATCAAGGTCGACACCCGTACCGGTGAATACCTGGGGCGCGCCAAGGAAGACTGATCTTTCCTGGATTGCTGATCTCAAGGGCGGATACTTCTGTATTCGCCCTTTTTCGTTGCGCCCCGTGGGCTCCGGTCTTCTGAGCCCCTGGCGGCAAAGCACTGGGTGCAGCTTTTCGAAACCGCTGTGAATACATCCCTGTACGCTGCGTCAGCGGCGTCCATGCCGCTGACGCTTTCGAAAAGCTGCACCCAGCGCTTTGCCTTCAGTTCTGAATACGTGCCTGCTGGCGACTAAACTCATCATCTATCGATTACGACGCTACCCTCAATGTCTGAATCCAACTGGCGCCCCACCGCCCCCCTGGAAAACCTCCGCCGCCGTGCCACCCTGCTCGCGGATATCCGTCGTTTCTTCAGCGAACGCCAGGTGCTGGAGATGGAGGTGCCCACTCTTTCCCGTCGCGCCACCAGCGACCCGCATATCGACTCGATTGTTGCCGATTGCAGCGGTAACGCCGCGTATCTGGCGACCAGCCCGGAATTTGGCCTGAAGCGTCTGCTGGCGGCGGGGATGGGGGATTGTTATTACCTGGGCAAGGCGTTCCGCAATGGCGAGGCGGGAGGGCGGCACAATCCCGAGTTCACCATGCTGGAGTGGTACCGGGTGGGCTGGGATGACCACCGCTTGATGATCGAGGTGGGGGAGCTGTTGTCCTGGCTGCTGCGGATTTCAAAAGTGCGCTCGTACAGTTATCGCGCGCTGTTTCTGCAGCACCTGGACGTGGACCCGCACCGGGCGTCTTTTGAGGAGCTGAAGGCGACGGTGGCGAAGGTGCTGGAGTTGTCGTTTGAGCCGGCGGGGCGGGATGAGTGTCTCGATCTGTTGATGAGTCACCATATCGAGCCAAATATGGGGGAGGGGATTTCGCTGGTTTACGATTTTCCCGCGACCCAGGCGGCGCTGGCGCGGGTGGAGGACGACGAGCTTGGAGTGCCGGTGGCGCGGCGGTTCGAGGCCTATGTGGGTGGTATGGAGCTGGCCAATGGTTACTGGGAATTGACCGATGCACCGGAGCAGCTGCGTCGCTTTGAGGCGGATCACCGCTATCGGGAGGATAACCACAAGCCGGTCCATCCGTTTGAGGAGCGCCTGGTAGAGGCGCTCGAGGCGGGCATGCCGGATTGCGCGGGGGTGGCGCTGGGGGTGGATCGGTTGTTGATGCTGGCCAGCGGCGCCAGCCGGATCGACGAGGTGATTGCCTTTCCCATCGAGCGCGCCTGAGCGACGCGCTCTGGGTTATATGATCTGGACTATGCGCTCTTGCGGCCGTCGCTCAGGTCGCTGTTTTCCGCTGGACCGTTCGGGATATGCGCGCTGCCGCGCTCCGGCGTGAATTCGTAGTGGGCTACTTCGCCCACGGCATAGAAGCCGGCGTTCAGCCACAGATCCTGTTGATCCTCGCCGACCAGGGCCACCACGTGCTTGTGGTGGCTGTGGGTCACTTCGTTGACCAGATGCTGGAACATGGCCCTGCCGATACCGCGGCCGCGGTGTTCTGCCAGGGTGCCGAGGTCGTAGAAGCCGAGGGAATCGGGGGAGGAAAACAGGCAACCGGTGGCGACGGGGGTGCCCTGGTATTCGCCGAGGAACAGTTTTAGGCGGCTGTGCTTGTGTTCCGGGAGCTCGGAGAGCTGCTGGTAGAATTTCTTGATCTGCGCGTTTTCGCGCGGGTTGCCCTGCATGGCAACTATCAGGTCGCCGTAGGCGAGGATGCCGTCCGCGGTGGTGACCGCCTTGATTTCCAACCCTTCCAGTTGCACTTCTTCCGCGGCTAGCTGTTTTACTTCCGACGCCATGGCGATCTGCGGCGCCTTGCGTATCAGGTGCAGCTCGGCGAGGGCCTCGTCATCTAGGGGCTTGCTGGCGCAGTGCCACAGGGAAAAGGGGCTGTGCCGCTCCGCAAAGTAGTCCACCACAAAGCGCTGCAGGATACGCGGCTGCATCACCGAGTTGCTGACCACCTGGTTGAAGCGGCTGCTAAGCAGCCCACTGTCGGTGCGCAGCAGGCCGGTGATTTCCTTGCTCTGTTTGGGGTTCAGGAGGTCTGCGCAGTACCCGGCTTTGTTTTCCAGGTTGCGGCAAACGAGATTTTTCGCGCTGAGACTGTATTTCATGGTTACAGAATAGTCCTGCCGGTTGATGGCCGTATCTATTGTTCGCAACCTGTGACAGCAGAATCAGCGCAAACGATCCACCTGGGACAGGGCACATTGGTTCATGGACAGCGCCGGCTGGTCGCAGCTGGCGGTGCCGATGACCTTGGCGGGCACGCCTGCCACCAGCGCTTTCTCAGGTACGGCTTTCAGTACCACGCTGCCGGACGCGATCTGTGAGCAGCGGCCGATTTCGATATTGCCGAGGATTTTGCTGCCGGCGCCGATCAATACGCCGCAGCGCACTTTCGGGTGGCGGTCGCCGGATTCCTTGCCGGTGCCGCCGAGGGTGACGGACTGCATGATGGAAACATTGTCCTCCACCACCGCGGTCTCGCCGATCACGATCCCGGTGGCGTGGTCCAGCAGGATGCCCTGGCCGAGCTGCGCTGCCGGGTGGATATCCACGCCGAACACCACGGAAATACGGTGCTGCACAAACAGGGACAGGGAGCGGCGGTTCTGTTGCCACAGCCAGTGGGCGACGCGCCACGCTTGCAGGGCATGGAATCCCTTGAAGTACAGGAAGGGTTCGTACAGGGAGTGGCAGGCGCTGTCGCGTTGCTCTACTGCGGCCAGGTCTGCGCGGGCAGCAGCGCCGATACCCGGATCCGCTTCCAGGGCTTCGTCGATGACTTCGCGAATCAGCAGCGCAGGGGCTACCGGGCTGTCGAGTTTGTTGGCGAGGTGGAAGCTGAGCGCAGATTCCAGCGTGTTGTGGTTGAGAATGGTCGCGTGCAGGAAGCTCGCGAGAATCGGTTCCCGTTCCACCTGCACCGACACATCCTTGCGAATGCCACTCCACAGCTCGTCCTGGTCCACTCGGGGCTTTAGCTTTTCCATCTGAATAAATTTCCTTTGCTGTGGATCACACGGCGCCGAGGGTGAGCGTTGGCTCCTGCAGCGCTGATTGCTGTTCCCGGAGGGCCAGAATATGTTCCGCCCAGTAGCGCGGGGTATTGAACCAGGGGAAGGCAATGGGGAATGCCGGGTCCTCCCAGCGCCGTGCCAGCCAGGCCGCGTGGTGCATCTGGCGCAGGCAGCGCAGGGGCTCCACCAGTTGCAGCTGGGCCGGATCAAAAGGGTAGAAGGTCTCGTAGCCTTCCACCACCGCGTCGAGATAGGCGGTCTGTTCCGCGCGGTCACCGGAGATCAGCATCCACAGATCCTGGATCGCCGGGCCATTGATACAGTCGTCCAGGTCTACAAACCACGGCGTTTCGTCCCGCCACAGGAAGTTGCCGCTGTGGCAGTCGCCGTGCAGGCGGATTTGCTTCCAGTCCTGCTCCAGTACCGGCGCAATCTGTTCAATCAGGTGCGCGGTGGTGGTGGCGTAGGCCTCTACATTCTCCCGAGGAAGGAAGTCGCCGCTGAGAATGAACTCCCGGCTGTCGATGGCAAACCGCTGCAGTGACAGTTCCGCGCGGTGTTGAAAAGGCCGCGTCGCACCGATGGCGTGAATCCGCCCGAGCATGGTGCCCACCTGTTCCAGGTGATCAAAATTATCCAGCTCCACCTGGCGCCCGCCGCGGCGGGGAAACAGGGCAAAGCGGAAGCCGTGCGCCGAGTGCAGGGTGTCGCCGTTGATTTCCAGCGGCGCGACCACTGGCACCTCGGCCGCGGCCAGTTCCAGCGAGAACTGGTGTTCCTCGCGGATCTGCGCGTCGCTCCAGCGCCCGGGGCGGTAGAACTTGGCGATCAGCGGTTGCGCCTCGTCAATTCCCACCTGGTAGACGCGGTTCTCGTAGCTGTTCAGAGGAAATATTCGGGCGTCGGACAGCAGCCCAACACTCTCCACGCAGTCGATTACCCGATCCGGGGTCAGTGCGTCGTAAGGGTGTGACGATTCGGTCATGGCTGCGCTCCGCTAAGCTTCGCAAAGCTCTGGTCATAAGGGGGCGCTATGCTAACGCGGTTGCCCGGTGCCGCCAAACGGCAATATCCACAGGGCGGGGCTGGAACAGCTTGGGGGGCAAGGCTCCCGGAGCGCGCGGCGCCCCGGGACGGTCAGGCGAGTTCAATCCGCCGCGGTCTGCGGCCCGATAATTCCACTCACTTCAACGATCTTGTCCGCGGGAAAACCGCCCAGCTTGGCGTGCTTGGCGATGATTTCTTTGTTCGGGGCCTGGTACACGCAGTAGAACTTGTCTTCCGCGACATAGCTCTGCTGCCACTGGATTTCCGGCCCCAGGGATTCGAGTACTGCGCGGGATTTCTGCGAGATGGATTTGAGTTCTTCCGCGGTCAGTTTCTGTGCCCCGGGGATAGTGCGCTCGATGATGTACTGGTGGTTTTCGGCCGCAAAAGTGGCCAGGCTGCACAGCAGTAATACGGCAGTAAAAATGGAACGTCCCATGGTCATTTTCTCCGTTGGTTGAGTGACCACCGAGGTCCGCCGGTGGCCTGGGAGGTATCCAAGCAGTGCGGTGAGCGACCGGCAATGAATTGCGCCTGATCTTTACCTGAACTGGGGAATGCCGTTAAATCAAAGGCTTAGCGGTACACATGAACCGCGCCACGGGCGCGGAAATCCCTGAGGGCCCGGTTCGGGTGGTGTATGACGACGCTGCAATTCGGAGAATTTGAACTCGACTGCGATCAGCCTGTGCTCGCCCGGCGCGGCAGGCCGGTGAATGTGCAGGAATTGCCGCTGCGTCTCCTCGTCCTGCTGGCAACCCACCCCGGTGAACTGATGACCCGGGAAGCCTTGTTCCAGCACTTCTGGCCGCAAGACACCAGTGGCTTGCTGGATGACAACCTCAATACCCTGGTGCGCAAGTTGCGCCAGGCGCTCAATGATTCCGCACGCAGCTCCCGCTTTATCGAGACGGTACCGAAAAAAGGCTATCGCTTTATTGCGCCGGTGATCTCCGTGGCGCAGCCGATGGAGGCGCTGGTGGAAACCGCGCCCGCGCAACCTCGCAAACAAATCCGCCCCCTGGCCCTAGCGGGACTGTGCATCGTGCTGTTGGGGAGCCTGTCGCTGTTGCTCTATTCGCAACTTCCTCACTTGCTGTCGCCTCCTGTAGAGCGCGCACCCCTCAGCTCCGTTGCGGTGATGCCATTCGTGAATGCCAGCGAGAACAACCAGCGGGATTATTTCAGCGACGGGCTGGCGGACGACCTGCTCAGTCGCTTATCCGGGTTCAAGGGGTTGCGGGTGGTGTCGCGGACTTCGTCCTTCGCGCTGCGCGGCACCGAGCTGGATGCGCGCAATATCGGCCAGCGGCTGGGGACCGATGCGCTGGTGGAAGGCAGTGTGCGCAGGGACGGGGAGCAGCTGCGTATCAATGTGCGGTTGGTCGATGCCCGCGATGGTTATCAGTTGTGGTCGCGCAGCTACCAGCGGGAACTGACCAATATCTTTGCGGTGCAGGAAGAGATCGCACAGGAGATTGCCGGGGCACTGGCGGGGGAGTTGCACGGCGCAGGCGAGCGCAACGCAACGGTAAGCCGGATTCCCCCGGCGGCCTACGATAACTACCTCAAGGGGCGCTTCTACTGGCACAAGCGTTCGCAAAGTGGCCTGCTTGCCGCGGTGGATTATTTTGAGCAATCCATTGCCATGGCGCCTGACTATGCGCCGGCCTGGGCGGGGTTGGCGGATGCCCTCGCGGTGTTGGGTTTCTACGATTACCTGGCGCCGTCGGAGGCATTCACCCGCGCGCGCGGTGCAGCCCGCCGGACACTGCAGTTGGATCCTGCCAATGCGTCGGCAGAGGCCAACCTGGGCTACGTGGCCCTGTATTACGACTGGGACCTGAAGCAGGCCGAATCCCATTTTCTGCAGGCGATTGCGTTCAAACCGGATTCCTCCAAGGCGCATCAATGGTATGCCAACCTGCTGGTGGCCGCCGGTCGTTTTGGCGAGGCGGAGCGGGAAATGCGCAGGGCCACGGAGCTCGATCCCCTGTCTTTGATTGCCAATGCCGCGCTGGGCTGGGTGCTGTATCACGCGGGGCAATACGATATGGCACTGGAACAGCTGGCGCTGGCGCAGGAACTGGATCCGGATTTCGAGCTGGTTTATCTGTGGCGCGGCTGGACCCTGGAAGCCATGGGCGACCTCGATGGTGCCAAGGCTTCCCTGCAGGAAAATGTATCCCGCTCACAGGGGAGTGCGATCGGCGTGGCATCCCTGGCGCGGGTGCTGGCTCTCGGTGGCCAGGCCGCAGAGGCGAGCGCGCTGCTCGCCGGACTCGAGTCTGGGGACGGGTATATCCCATCCTACGAAATGGCAAAGGCCTATCTGGCCCTCGGGGATCTGTCGGCGGTAGCTCATTGGCTGCAGCGGGCGGCTGCGCAGAATTCCCATTCTATGGTGTTTCTGAACGTGGACCCGCAGCTGGCGGACTTCCGCGAAACCGCTGCCTACACGCCGCTCGCCGAGCAGGTGGCCTCCGGCCATTGATCAGCCGGAGGCGAGAGGTTTACGCTTTTCAGACGGTGATCTTTTCCAGCGCCAGGCTGCCGATGGAGTAACCTGCGCCGAAAGAGCAGATCACACCCTTGCTGCCCACCGGCAGGTCGTCGCTGTTGAGATTGAAGGCGATCACCGATCCGGCACAGCCGGTATTCGCGTACTCGTCCAGTACGATCGGCGCCCGCTCTGGGGTGGCGTCGTCGCCAATAAGCTTTTTCGCGATCAACAGGTTCATATTGATATTCGCCTGGTGCAGCCACCAGCGGTCAACCGCGTTGGGTTCGAAGCCCAGTTCCTGCACCTGGCTTTCCAGATGTGCTGCCGCCATCGGGCACACTTCCTTGAATACCTTGCGGCCGTTCTGGCGGAACAGTTTGCCCTCGCCAAAAGGATCCACGTCTGCCGCACGCGAGGTATAGCTAACGTTGGAGCGGATATTGTTGGAGAACACGGTCTTCGCCTTGGTGCCGAGAATCTCCCAGGCGTTATCCGCGTTGCAGGTGTCCCTGCGCTCCACCACCGTGGCGACTGCCACATCACCGAAAATAAAGTGGCTGTCGCGATCGGTGAAGTCCACCTGAGGCGATGCCAGCTCCGGGTTGATCACCAGCACCGCTTTGGCGGAGCCAGAGCTGATGGCATCCACCGCGCGCTGCAGGGCAAAGGTGGCGGAGGAGCAGGCCACTTCCATGTCAAACGCGAAGCCGTCAATACCCAGTGCGCCCTGAATCTCGATGGCGATGGCCGGATAGGCGCGCTGCAGATAGGAGGCGCCGACGATTACTGCGTCGATGTCTTCCGGTTTCTTGTTGGCTTTTTCCAGCGCCAGTTTTGCCGCCTTCAGACCCATCTCCGCCTGCAGGCACAGCTCGTCATCGGCGCGCTCCGGCAGATAGGGACGCATGCGCTCTGGGTCGAGGATGCCCTCTTTACTGATTACGTAGCGGCTTTTGATACCGGATGCTTTCTCGATAAATTCTGCGGAGGAATAGGGCTTCGCCTGTAGCTCGCCGGACTCGATCGCATCGGCGTTTTCACGGTTGTACTTTTCCGCAAAGGTATTGAGCGCCTGTACCAGCTCTTCATTGCTGATGGCGTCCGGTGGCGTCCACAGTCCGGTGCCGCTGATCACGATGCCGCGGGGCATTTGGAATTCACTCATGTTCACTATCCCATCATCCTGTGCTGTTCACCTGTGGAGGCGCGCGGCCGGATCAGGTGGACTTCTTTTATAACGTTAGCAGCCGGTGGATTTTTGCGCAGCCGCCAAAAAGGGCGACTATTGTGCCGATAGTGGTCATGCCGGTCTACAAACAGGCACGGCAGTACCGTTCGGTCATCGGGGAGGATTGGCTGAGTGTTAGGGGGTTCTGGCCAGCGCGTAAACGCTAACGCGGATTGCCCCCGCTGAGCACAGGGCCCGGGCGGCCACTTCCACGGTGGCGCCGGTGGTGATGACATCGTCCACCAGGCCGATATGCAGGCCGCTGACCGCCGGAGTGGCGTTAAAGCTGTCGGACAGGTTCTTCAGGCGCTCGCTGCGGCGTAATTCCTGCTGGTTGCCAGTGGCAGTGACCTTGCGCAGGGCGCGGTTATCCACAGGAGTACGCCAGTGGTGACCCAGGGTTTCGGCGATCAGTTGCGCCTGGTTGTAACCCCGGGAGAGCTGTTTGCGCCAGTGCAGTGGCACGGCTACCAGCAGGTCTGGCCGTTCCGATCCCGGATCTAGCTGTTGCGCAGCCAGTTCGGCAAGGGTGCGTCCGGCGGCCAGGTCCCGCTGGTATTTGAAGCGCTGGATCAGCTGTGCCACCGGGTAGGCGTAGTACCAGCAGGTGCGGCTGGAGAATTGTGGCGGTGGCTTTTGCAGGCAGCGGGGGCAGTGGCGATCGGCGGGATTTGGCAGGGGCAGTGCACAGCTGGCACAGGCGTGGCCAAGGGCTGGTAGATCCCTGCGGCACGGGGCGCAGATTCCGGCGTCGATATCCCCGCCGCTGCGGCACAGGACGCACACCGCCAGCTGGCGATCTATCGAACGCTCCAGAAGCTGCCCCAGCAGACGCATGACCATTCTTCTCCTCCCTGATTCTCCCGGCCGCACGTATTTCTCCGTGTGCGGCCATTCCCGGTCGTCGGGACCTGTAAACCTGAAACGGTTCTGTTGGTTGACAGCCAAATGGCCCCCGCTAAACTGGCTGCCTTGATGGAAACCCGGTTGTACAACCGATCCCGGCGCCGCAACCAATCCGTTCCCGCGCCCCCGAGGAGAGTAATTCCTGTGACTGCCAACCCGCAAATGCCCCAAGCCACTTCCGTTTACGGCGAGGTGCGCCATGACTGGAGCCGCCAGCAGGTCCTGGACCTGTTCGCGCTGCCGTTCAATGACCTGCTGTTTACTGCCCAGCAGGTGCATCGCCAGCACTTTGACGCCAACCGGGTACAGGTGAGCACCCTCTGCTCCATCAAGACCGGCGCCTGCCCGGAAGATTGTACCTACTGCCCGCAGAGTGCCCGCTACGACACCGGTCTCGAGCGCGAAAAGCTGATGAAGGTGGAAAAGGTGGTGGAAGAAGCCCGCGCGGCCAAGGCCGGTGGCGCCACCCGCTTCTGCATGGGCGCCGCCTGGCGCTCACCGAAGAAAAAAGACATGCCCTATGTCACCCAGATGGTTAAAGAGGTCAAGGCGCTGGGCCTGGAGACCTGTATGACCCTGGGGATGCTCACCGACGAGCAGGCCAAGGACCTGGCGGACGCCGGTCTGGACTACTACAACCACAACCTCGATACCTCCCCGGAATACTACGGCGAGATCATTACCACCCGTACCTATGAAGATCGCCTGACCACCCTCGGCAATGTACGCGCGGCGGGTATGAAGGTGTGTGCCGGTGGCATCATCGGTCTGGGTGAAGGAGAAAAGGATCGCGCCGGGCTGTTGATGCAGCTGGCAAACCTGCCGGACCATCCGGAATCCGTGCCCATCAATATGCTGGTGAAAGTGGCCGGTACTCCGCTGGCAGAAAACGAAGACCTGGACCCGTTTGAATTTATCCGCTGTATTGCCGTGGCCCGCATCATGATGCCGAAATCCCATGTGCGCCTGTCTGCGGGTCGCGAGTCCATGAACGACGAGATGCAATCCCTCGCATTCCTCGCCGGTGCCAACTCCATTTTTTACGGGGAAAAACTGCTCACCACCGGCAACCCGGAAGCCAACAAGGACATGCAGTTGTTTGCGCGCCTCGGTATCAAGCCGGAGGAATACCAGCAGTACCAGGACGAAGCTTCGGTAGAGGCGGACCTGCAGGCGCAGATCACCGAGCAGCAGAACGATCCCTTCTTTTACGACGCCGCCAAGGCGTAACCCCGGTCAGCGGTTTTGACCACGAGTCTCCAATCCTACGTACAGCAGCGCCTCGACGAGCGTCGGGCGCAGCAGCTGTATCGCGAGCACAAGATCCTCGCCGCGGCACCCAATCCGGCCGCGGTGGTGGATGGCCGTGAACTGATTACCTTCAGCAGCAACGACTACCTGGGGCTCGCAGCGCACCCGGAGGTCATCCGTGCGCAGCAGCGCGGCGCCGAGCTCGGTGCCGGTGCCACCGCCTCCCACCTGGTGAATGGCCACCTAGAGATCCACCAGCAACTGCAGCAGAAAATTGCCGAGCTCACCGGCCGCGAAGCGGCGCTGTTGTTTGGCAGTGGCTATATGGCCAATGTGGGGGTAATCGGTGCCCTGGTGGGGCGCGGTGATTTTGTGGTGCAGGATCGGTTGAATCACGCATCACTGATCGATGGCGGCCGCCTGTGCGGCGCGCAGTATCTGCGCTTTGCCCACAACGACCTCGATGCCCTGGAGCGACAGTTGCAGCGCGCCCGTTCACAGTGTGGTGACGGCGGAAAAATCCTGCTCGCGGTGGACGGGGTCTACAGTATGGACGGTGACACGGCGCCCCTCGCAGAAATGGCTGGCCTGTGCGAGACCTACGACGCCTGGTTGATGGTGGACGAAGCCCACGGGTTTGGCGCCATGGGCAGTGTGCAATTCCCCTGTGCCGGCAGCGTTGCCGCCGCCGGGCTGGATCAGGATGCCGCGCCGGTGGTGATGGGCACGCTCGGCAAGTCGGCGGGCAATGGCGGCGCCTTTGTTGCCGGTTCCCGCGAACTGATCGATTACCTGGCCCAGTTTGCCCGCACCTACGTGTACACCACTGGCATGCCGCCGGCAGTGGCGGCGGGCAGCCTGCGCGCACTGGAACTGATGCAGGAACTGCCGCTGCAGCAGACCCTGAACGAGCGCATTGCCTATTTTCGCGTGCGCGCGACAACACTTGGCCTGTCTCTGGAAGACTCCACTAGCGGAATTCAACCGCTGGTGCTCGGCTGCGAAAAGACCGTGCTGCTGGTTGCGGAGCGGTTGCGACAGGCGGGGTTTCTGGTCGGCGCCATACGCCCACCCACGGTGCCGGCGGGCACCGCGCGTTTGCGGATCACGCTTTCAGCGGCGCACTCGGAACCCCAGATTGATGCATTGCTGGCTGCGCTGGTGGCGGCACTCGAAAGCGTGGAGTTGCCCGCATGAATGCAATCCGGAATATCGCGCTGATACACGGCTGGGGAGGGGACTCCCGCTGCTGGCAGCCGCTGCTTGAAGCCATGGGCACAATGGCGCAAGCGGTGCACTGTATCGACCTGCCGGGTTTCGGCGTGCGCGCGGCACAACCGTGGCCGCAGACCGAACAGCTTGTGGCAGAGCTCGAGGCGCAGTTGCCGGAAGACTGCCTGCTAATGGGCTGGTCCCTGGGCGGAATGCTGGCGGTGCAACTGGCCGCGCGCTCGCGCAAAGTGCGCGCGCTAGTGACCATCGCCGCGAACGCCAGTTTCAGCGAGCGCGACCAGTGGCCCGGCATGCCGCAAGCCGTATTTGAAAATTTCTGTGTAGCGCAGCAACAGCAACCGGAAAAAAACTGGCAGCGCTTCTGCGGACTGGAGGCGCGCGGCGATAGCGAAATGCGCGGCCTTCTGAAAACCCTGAAAAGCTGGCAGCCCACCGAATTTCCGCTGAGCTGGAATCGCTCGCTGACCTGTCTGGGAGAGCTCGACAATCGTCATCTGCTGCCGGCACTGGAAATACCCGCATTACATATCTTCGGCGAACAGGATGCACTGGTGCCGGCTGCCGCCGCACAACAGCTGCGCAACCTGAAGTGTCCGGTAACCATGGTGCAAGGCGCGGGGCATTGCCCGCACCTGAGCCGCCCGGCGGAAGTGGCAGCGCTGGTTAAAGGTGTGCTCGACGAAGGCGAATCTGTCCCGCTGGATAAATCCGCGGTAGCCCGGGCATTCGGGCGCGCAGCCCACAGCTATGACGCCGCGGCGCATTTGCAGCGCGCGGTATGTCGCGCGCTGCTAAATCGCTTTGACGGGCAGTGTAAGCCGAAGCGAATTCTCGATCTCGGTAGTGGCACCGGTTACGGCAGCGCCCTGTTGCGCAAGCGCTTCCCGGATGCGGAAATCATTGCCCTGGACATTGCGCCGGCCATGCTCGCGTTCGCGCGGGAAAACCGCCCCCAGGCCAACGCATATATTGCGGCCGATGCAGAACAGTTACCGCTGCAGGATGGCTGTATCGACCTGGTGTTTTCCAGTTTCGCGTTGCAGTGGTGCTACAAGCTGCCGCAGCTGTTTGCCGAGATACAGCGTATTCTTGCCGACGACGCGCGGGTGCTGATTTCCACTCTGGTCCCGGGCACACTGCAGGAACTTGAGGACAGCTGGTCCGCGGTGGATGGGGATATGCACGTGAACCGTTTTCTGCCCGCCAGTAATTGGCAACAGGCCTGCGCGAGCAATCAGTTGGGCGGCCTGTTGCATATAGAGCAGCGGGTACTGCACTTCGATACGGTATCCACGTTGATGCAGGAGCTGAAGAGTATCGGCGCGCACAACGTGAACCGCGCTGCGGGCAAGGGTTTGCTCAGTCGGGCGCGCCTGCGCCAATTGACCGAGGCCTACGAAGCAAAACGCACCGACTCGGGACTGCCGGCGACTTATCAGGTGTTGTATCTCAATCTTGCCCGGTCGGTCATGGGCGCCGCTGCACAGCCGGAATTCAGCAACCTGCACGTGGCAACGGGATCGGATCCCGCCTGAATTATTCCCCTTTTATATCCAGTTGCTGGCGCTGACAGTAAGCTCAGCCTTCCGGCAAAAATGCCACTACGCGGGTGGGACCGCCGCTGCCACCGCGGATCTTCATCGGCAGTGCGATCACGGTAAATCCCCGGTCCGGCAGTGCCTCCAGGTTTGCTACATTCTCCAGCGCCGGGATATTGTGCCGGAACAGTATCCGGTGGGTTTTGAACAGGCGCGAAGCGCCGTAATCAATGCTCGGTGTGTCCAGCCCCACGGCCTTGATCTTGCGTTTTTCAGCAAGGAATTTTGCGGCCTCTGGGGCCAGTCCGGGGAACTGCAATTTCTCCACTGCCGCCTCGCCCCGTTCCGCGGTGCCCATATATTTCACCGGATCCGGCCAGTAACGGGCACTACCGGTATCCAGCAGCACGATACTGTGGGCGGGAATTTCCCCGTACTTTTTTTCCCAGCGCTCAATATCCGCAATGGAAATCAGGTAATTGCGATTTTTGCCGATGCGGTCCGCCACGCGGATCACGATTGCGGAACCGATCAACTGTTCCAGTGGCAGCTTGTCCACGCTGAGCCTGCCGCGAGCAAAATGTACCGGCGCGTCCACATGGGTGCCGCCGTGTTCCGCTGCTGCGAGGTTATAGGCGGAGTAGAAATATCCCTTGTCGGTTTCACCGTCGAAAACCGTGGACTTGGCAAACTTGTCCGCGGTGGGCCAGTAAATGGTGTCGTCGGCAAAGTCGTGGGAGAGATCCACCCAGCGTCCGTTGCCAAACAGTTCCGGCTGCGCCTGTGCGGGGATATTCCATCCGAGCAAGAGCATTAACAGTGACACTGTTTGCAGTAGGCGTGGCAAAGCAGGCATGAAAACCTCCCTGTTTTCTGCGCACTGCGTATTCGGTGGCAGGTGCTTGAACCCGGGCGCCCAGCGGCGGATAGTAGTCCGCCGGAAGCAAGGCGGGCTTCCGCGCAAACCCGCCATTCACGGAAGCCTCGATACTTGAAAGCCTATACCAAAGCGAAGCCGCTGCCAGCGGATTTTATCCGCGCACTGGTGCTGTCACGCCAACAGGTACAACACCCCTGGACGGGAGATGTGGCCGGCCTGGTGGAACATCTTGGCGCGTTACAGCTGGACGCCATACAGGTCATCACCCGCGCCCATCACCATCAATTATTCACCCGCCTGCCGGGATACCGCGAGGCGCAGCTGGCGGATGCAGAGCAGGCGCGACAGGTCTTCGAATACTGGTCTCACGCGGCTGCCTACCTGCCGATGAATCACTACCGGTTCGCGCGGGTTCGCATGGACAGAATCCGCGAAGGTCAGAAACACTGGTTTGAAAAAAATCACCGGCTTTGCCGCTTTGTGCTCGATCGTATCCGCGCCGAGGGACCGCTCACCGCCAGTGATTTCGTGCGCGCCAAGGGCGGCTGGTGGACATGGTCGGATGAGAAAAAGGCACTGGAGCAGTTGTTCCATGAAGGCGAGCTGATGGTCAGCCGCCGCGAGGGATTTCAGAAGGTATTCGATCTGCCGGAACGGTTGTTGCCATCTGGCGTGGCGGTCTCCACCGCGACTGAACGGGAATACGGCGAACAGCTGGTACGGGGATTCCTGCGTGCGCACGGTGTGGGACGGGTAGAGGAAATGCACTACCTGCGTCGTCCGGACAAGGAGCTGGTAAAGAGCGCGGTGGCGGCAATGCTGAAAAGCGGTGAGCTTGTCCCCGCTGGCGATGAGTTGATCCTGGCAGTGGACCGGAAGGCGGATGTGCCGACGCCGCGGCGTATGGTGCGCTTGCTGTCACCATTTGATCCGGTGGTATTACAGCGCAAAAGACTGAAGCGCCTGTTTGATTTTGAATACCAGCTGGAGTGCTACGTGCCCGAGGCAAAGCGTCGCTTCGGCTACTTCTGTCTGCCGATTCTTTACCGGGATCGGTTTGTCGGGGTGGTGGATTTGAAAGCGGATCGCGCTGCCGGCGTATTGCGGATCAAGGCGCTGCACTGGCGGGAGCCGCCCACAAGCGGCCTGGAGACAGGGTTCAGCAAGGCGCTCGGCGACTTCGCCCGCTTTCACGGACTGATCGCCGAGCCGGTATAGGTCTTATACCTGAACGTTTACACCTGAACTACTACGTACACTTCACGGCCGTCGCGCTGGGTGGGCATAAAGTAGTGGCCGCCGTAGCGGTAGTACTGGATGCCGTTGATCACTTCAGCGGTGTAGCCGGCGGGCAGTTCATTGACTACCTGGCCGGGGGCATAGGCCGGCTGGGTTGCTCCGACCACGGGGGCACTCGCCACCACGGTATTAGCCGGCGGCGGCACCACCACATAGCGGTTTGCCCGCGGCTGCCACTGGTAGTAGGAGTTGCCGTACTGGTAATAGGTGAACCCGCCGATCTGCACGCGCACTGCACTGGCCGGCAGGGTGAGTACTGCGGCACCCAGGGGAGCCTCCACAACCACGTAGCCGGTGGGCGCCGGGCGGTAGTAATAGCCACCGTGGTAGTAATACGGGTTACCACCCACAGCCATGGTCATATAGCCGGCAGGTAGAATGGGTACGGTGAAGCCGATGCCGATACGCGGCCCATGGAAGCGCGGTCCCCAGTAGCCACGGTGGCGGTAGCCATGACGGTATCCGTGGCGATATACAGGTTTGTGGCCGTGATGGTGACCGCGATGCCCCGAATGCGCGTCAGCCGGAGCTGCAAATGCAAAGGACAGCAGTGCAGCGAGACCTGTGCTGAATAAAAGGAGTTTGACCGTGTTTCTCATTGATCCCCCGCGAGCGAGTACTTACTATCTGTGCAAATAATAACCGTAATCATCGATCTGCGCTACGCAATGACCGCGATTTACCGTTAAGAATTGTCAGCTCGTCGCGCCAGTTATCCACAGACTGCGGGCCGCTGTGAATAACTGGACGGCCGCCCGAGTGGGCGCGTGGTTCCCCTGTACCGCCCGCTACTCGGGGTGACGGTTGCGCTGCACGATGCCCATCAGTTTGTAGAGCAGCTGCGCGGCGCCAAATTCGTAGGCGTGGAAGCCCTCGATGGGCGCAAATTCCAACAGGTCGAAGCCGATGATTTCCCGCTGCTTTGCCACGGACTCGAACAGGTTGAGGGTCTGGTACCAGCCGAGACCGCCGGGTACCGGGGTGCCGGTGGAGGGGAAGACCGACGGGTCCATGCCATCGATATCCAGGGTAAAAAACACCTGTCTGGGGAAGTCGTCCGGCAACTGGATGGACTGTACCTGGTTGGGCACCAGCTGGTGGGCATCCATATAGCGCACGTTGTACTCGCGGCGCGCTTCCATCTCTTCTTCACAGTAGGCGCGGATACCCAGCTGGTAGAGGGGCACGCCGGCCTCGCACACCAGACGCATGACGCTGGCGTGGCTGTGCTTGTGCCCTTCGTAACGGTCGCGCAGGTCGGCGTGGGCGTCGATCTGCACTACGCCAAAGTCGGTATAGCCGGCATCCAGGTAGCCTTTGATGATGCCCCAGGTGACGGAGTGTTCACCGCCGATACCCACGGGCATTTTCCCCAGAGTGAGCACTTCGCGGGTGGCGTTGGCGATATTGTCCATCACCTGTTCGGCCGGCCCGGTCACGTCTACGGCTTCCCGGGTGTAGATGCCGAGGTCGCAGGGGGTGGAGAAGTTGTCGAAGGTTTCCAGCTGGTGGGACGCTTCGATGATGGATGACGGCCCCTTGCCGGTGCCGCCGCCGTAGGAGACGGTTTCCTCGTAGGGGATCGGGATAATATGGAACAGGGCGTCCTCGGGCTGGGGCTGCTCGATTTCGGAGCCGAGGAAAATGTTGGGGTCTTCTGTATGCATGATTCTAGCTCTGAGGTCGGCTCTGGGTGGCCTCGGTTAACCTTCTGTGGCGGCGGAGCACCGGGTGCGGGTTTTCAGGACCGCTGTGAACCCATCCCTGGGCGCTGCGGCGCAAACATCCTGTTTGCGACGCTCCTGAAAACCCGCACCCGGCACTCCGCCTTAGCATTGGATTTATGTACTTCGTAGTTTCAATCGTTTAAGCAAGCGTTCTAACAAAGTACGTGGAGTAAACGTTAAGGGGAAGCACCGGACTCGATTCGAGCGATAGGCGGCGGGCTAAGATAGAATCAAGAAAGCCGATTCTTGAAGTCCTCATAGCCAAACTCTTTTACGAGCCGAAGCTCGTCGCTATCAGAATTCCACAACGCAATCGAAGGCAGTGGAATCCCGTTGAATGTGTTGGTTTTGACCATGGTGTAATAGGCCATTTCCTCAAACACAATCCGATCACCGATATGCAGCGGCTCGGGAAAGCTGTATTCGCCAATCCTGTCGCCTGCCAGACAGCTCTGCCCGCCAAGCTGATAGGTATGGGGCAGCTCTTCCGGTAGCGAGGCACCGGTGATCTCCGGGCGATACGGCATCTCGATTACGTCCGGCATGTGGCAGGTGGCGGATACATCCAGAATTGCCTGCTGCTTTCCGTTCCATGTCAGGTCAACTACTTCGCCCACGAGTACACCGCAAAAGAGTGCAACCGCCTCGCCCGGCTCGAGATACACCTGAACATCGTGTTTCTCGGAAAACGCCTTCACCGCGGTAATAAGCTCTTCCACCTGATAGTCGCAGCGGGTGATATGGTGGCCACCACCAAAATTGATCCACTCCAGCTGTGGAATCAGGTCGCCGAACTTTTCTTCTACTGCTTTGATCGTGCGTTCAAGAGGTTTGAAATCCTGCTCACACAGGGTGTGAAAGTGCAGGCCGCTGATACCCGTCAGGTCTTCGCCTTCAAACAGCGAGCGCACGATACCCAGACGCGAACAGGGTGCGCAGGGATCGTAAATTGCGGTGTGCCCCTCGGAGTGCTCGGGATTAATACGCAGGCCAAATCGTAGTTCCGGACGTTTCTTCTGCGCATCCAGACAGGTCTGTTTGTAACGCTTCCACTGTGAAAATGAATTGAAAATCACATGGTGTGCGAAGCCCAGGATTTCTTTCAGCTCCTGTTCCTTATAACCGGCACTGAATACATGGACCTCTTTACCGAGGTCTTTTCCTCCGTACTCCTCGAAACCGAGTTTTGCCTCGTTAATCCCACTGGCACAGGTGCCGGAAAGGTATTCGGCAACGATGTGACCGACACTGAACATGGAAAATGCCTTGAGCGCCGCCAGCACTTTTGCACCGCTGCGCTTCTGCACATCCGCCAGTACTTCGAGATTGTCGCGCAGGGCAATCTCGTCCACCACGAAACAGGGCGTGGGAACGCGGCTTGGGTCGAAATCGCCGAAATAATCTTTGCGGGGCGTCAGATCCATTTAACAATCATCACTTCTTATATTTGCAAAAATCCCGGATCTCGCGATCCGGGATTGATGGGTGTTACACGAAAGGCTTGTCCAGCCAGGTTTCCTGCCAGGGCAGGCCGTACTTGTTCAGGTCATCCATAAACGGATCCGGGTCCAGCTGCTCCATATTCCACACGCCGGGCTTCATCCACTTGCCTTCCATCATCATCTTCGCGCCGATCATGGCGGGCACGCCGGTGGTGTAGGAAATGGCCTGAGACTGGACTTCCTTGTAGGCTTCCTGGTGGTCGCAGATGTTGTAGACATAGTAAATCTTGTCTTCGCCGTCTTTGACACCCTTGATAATGTTGCCGATACAGGTCTTGCCCTTGGTCAGCGGGCCCAGGCTTGCCGGGTCTGGCAGCAGCGCCTTCAGGAACTGGATGGGTACAATTTCCTGTCCCTGGAATTCGATCGGTTCGATACTGGTCATGCCTACATTCTGCAGTACCTCAAGATGCTTGAGATAGCTGGCGCCGAAGGTCATCCAGAAGCGCGCGCGCTCGATTTCCGGGAAGTGCTTGGACAGGGATTCCAGCTCTTCGTGGTACAGCAGGTACAGATCCTTTTCACCGATACCTTCCGGAAATTCGAATACCCGCTTTTCTTCCATGGGCTTGGTGGTGACCCATTTGCCATCTTCCCAGTAACGGCCATTCGCGGTGATTTCGCGGATGTTGATTTCCGGGTTGAAGTTGGTGGCAAACGGCAGGCCGTGATCACCGGCATTGCAGTCAAGAATGTCCAGGGTCTTGATGCGGTCAAAGTGGTGCTTCTTCGCATAAGCAGTAAATACACTGGTTACACCGGGGTCAAAGCCGCTGCCCAGCAGTGCCATCAGCCCCGCTTTCTCGAACTTGTCCTGGTAGGCCCACTGCCAGCTGTACTCGAACTTGGCCTCTTCCGGCGGTTCGTAGTTGGCGGTATCCAGGTAGTGCACGCCGGTTTCCAGGCAGGCATCCATGATGTGCAGATCCTGGTAGGGCAGGGCCACGTTGATGACCATGTCCGGCTTGACCTTTTCGATCAGCGCGACCATTTCCCCGACGTTATCGGCATCCACTTCCGCGGTGTTGATTTTGCGCGGCAGCATATCGGCGATTTTGTCGCATTTCGATTTGGTGCGGCTGGCGAGGGTAATATTTTCGAAAACTTCCTCAACCTGCGCACACTTGTGTGCAACCACCTGACCGACGCCACCGGCGCCTACTATCAGAACGTTGGCCATTTTTTTCTCCCTGATCCTGATATTGGGGAAACCAATACATTATTTCTCGAAGTAGGTGTACCCACTCATGCTCGCAGTGTAGGTGTGCAAAATATCCTTACGCTGCTGCGCGGTAATGCGCTTTTCCTTCACTGCCCGTTCCGCCAGCTTGCGGAAACGCTCGAACAGATCCTGCGGTGAGTACTCCACGTAACTCAGTACATCGGCAATGCTGTCACCGTGAATTTCACGACTGTAATCCACGTGTCCCTCATCGTCGATACGCACGCTCACCACATTGGTATCGCCAAACAGGTTGTGCAGATCTCCCAGTGTTTCCTGATAAGCGCCCACCAGGAAGGTGCCCAGGATATATTCTTCGCCTTCCTTCAGCGGGTGCAGCGGCAAGGTCTTGCGCACGTCCTGTCGATCAATAAACCGGTCGATCTTGCCGTCGCAGTCGCAGGTGATGTCCGCAATGATCGCCGAGCGGGTCGGCGCTTCGTCCAGGCGGTGCACCGGCAGCAGCGGGAACAGCTGATCAATTGCCCAGATATCCGGCAGCGACTGGAACACACTCACATTCGCGTAGTAAATATCTGATAGCACCTCAGGCAGCGCCTGCAGGTCCACCGGAATCTGTTCCACTTCATCCAGCAGTTTGCGGATGCGCTGTGCGCACTGCAAAAACAGGTTCTCCGCCAACGCGCGATCCCGCAGGCTTACCTGGCCGTGCAGGTACAGCGCGCGAATTTCATCGCGGTAGTAAAGGCCGTCGTTGTAGCTCTCCTGCAGATTCTTCGCCGTCACACTCTGCAACGCGTGCTGCAGATTCTTCAGCATCGGGTGTGCGTCGTCGCCAATACTGTCTTCTTCGAGTTCGATGGGCTCGAAGCTGGTGGTGTCCAGAATGTTGAACAGCAATACCGACGAATAGGCTACCGTGGCGCGGCCGGACTCGGTAATGATCACCGGGTGGTCCACGCCCTCGCTGTCCAGGGTGCCCATAATGGCCTCGACCACATCCACGCAGTACTCGTCGAGGGAGTAGTTCTTGGAGTGGGTGTAGTTGGTCTTGGAGCCATCGTAATCCACTGCCAGGCCGCCACCCAAGTCCAGGTAGCCCATGGCGGCGCCTTCTTCTACCAGATCTGCGTAGTAGCGACAGGCTTCGAGAACCCCGGTGCGGATGTCGCGAATATTCGGTACCTGCGAGCCCAGGTGGTAGTGCAGCAGTTTCAGGCAGTGCAGCATCTTGTGGTCGCGCAGCTTGTCGACCATCGCAATCAGGTCGTTACTGCCGAGACCAAAGATGCTGCGGTCGCCGCTGGTGGCGTTCCAGTAGCCACCCACTTTACTGGCGAGCTTGACCCGCACACCGATATTGGGCTCTACCTGCTCGCGCTCGGCACAGTGGATGATGGTGTCCACTTCCGACGGGGTTTCGACCACAAAGAAAACCTGCACGCCAAGGCGCTGCGCCTGCAGGCCCAGGTTGATGAATTCTTCATCCTTGTAGCCGTTGCAGACGATCAGTGCATCGGTATTGTCGAGAATCGACAGCGCCGCAATCAACTCCGCCTTGCTGCCAGCTTCCAGGCCATGGCCGAACTGGCGACCGGCGCGAGCAATCTCTTCGATTACCTGGCACTGCTGGTTCACCTTGATCGGGAAAACGCCGCGGAATACGTTCTTGTAACCACTGCTCTCAATTGCGCTGCGGAAAGAATTGTTAATGCGCGCCACTTGCGCGTCCAACAAATTATCAAATCGCACCAGCAGCGGCATGCCGAGACCGCGCTCGGTGGCGCCGTGGGCAATGTCCAGCAGGGAAACAGCGTGCAGATCACCGGCTTCATTTTTTACCTCAACCGTGATCTCACCAGACTGGTTCAAATTGAAATAACCGGCACCCCAGTTGCGGATGCCGTAGAGTTCTGCGGAGTCTTCGCAGGTCCAGTTTTCGATCTGTTGTTGTTTCATGGCGCCTTTTAAGTTGGGAAATCCTTGGGTGCTCTGAGAGTGTATTCCGGAAACAGTTCCCGGGGTGCGTCAGGGGCGCGAATGTTGGGGCCAGTCTTTGTTGAAAGCAATAACTATAGAAAAGAAATTTTGCCTTTTTTAACCGGGGAAAATTAAATTTTTATTCGGTTTTGTGCGTTGTGTATATATGCGCGCTGTACCGGCGCATAAATTTTCCAATATGTCTGGAATGACAGCACAGCGGTGTCTGGAAAGCTGGCGAGAGAGGTGGCGGAGGGCGGGAATAAAAAAAGCGACTCCGGAGAGTCGCCAGGGGTAATAACCGAATTTTCATTCGGTTGTTGGGGTTGGGAGAAATACGGTTCCTGTGAGAACGGGTTACTGCGTATGCGGGTTAGAAAAATCCGGGGTTGGCCACCACCATATATCCGCGGCGACGATGATCCCAACGGTAGTACGTGTCGTAGGCCACGTAATAATTCAGGCCGTTGAAGCTAACGCTCATGGCTGTGCCAGGCAGGGTGCGAACAAAGGCGCCGATCGGGGCCTCGGCGACCACATAGCCTGCGCCGTAGGGGCGGTAGAAGATGCCATCGCTGAAGTAGTAACCGAGGCCACCAAAGGTCAGGCTGATATAACTTGTGGGCAGGCGCTTCCAGCGATAGCCGTAACCGTAGTGTGCCGGACGCCAGCGGTGCTTGTGCGGACGATGGTGCGGACGGTGCGGTCTGTGATGGCCGTGATTGCCACCTCTGTAACCGTGATCGTGTCCCCGCCCATGTTTGCGATCATGTTTACGATCGTGACGGTTTTTATCGTAGCGGCGGTCGTAGCCTACGTACTTGAGGTACTTGTGATCATCTTTGCCACGGTGATGGTCGCGGTTGTCACCCTGCCTGTTCTGGTTACGGCGGCGGTCGTCACGGGCGTGGGCGCGATCCTGGCGATGGTTGCGGTCATCCCGGCGCTTGTGCTCAATGTCCCGGATCTTGGTGTGGTGCCGCTCATTGCGGTCCCGCTGTTGCTGAACGAACTTGCGGCTGTGGTCATTCTTGTGGTGGCGATCGTCCCTGTCCGCCAGTACCGGCCCGGCGGTCAGCAGCAGGCTGGCGGTGGTGATGGCAGCTATCAGTGTTTTCATGGTCGCTCTCCGCAGCCGCTGGGGCGGCTTTCAGGCCCGTTGCCGGGGCTATCTGTGAATATGGGAGCCAGTTTGCCCTGCGTACACTGAATCCTTCCTGAACCGGATTGAGCGAATTGTTAACTGTGTCGCGAAAACCGAATCTGACCAATGTTTTCGGCCGCAGTCATGCAATTTGTTCCCGCTGTCGGTGGGAGGTAATATGCCGCCCGTGTAAACCTCTGGCGGAACCCCGGCAATGCAAGTCTTTCACCATGTGGCCAGCCTGCGCGACGCGCTGGGCCAGGCCCGCCGCGATGGCAAGACCATCGGTTTCGTGCCCACCATGGGCAACCTCCATGCCGCACATATCGAGCTGGTTAACCTGGCCCGGCAGCAGTGCGATGTGGTGGTCGTATCTATCTTCGTCAACCGTCTCCAGTTCGGCCTGAACGAGGATTGGGATACCTATCCCCGCACCATGCAGGAGGATATGGCCAAACTCCGCGCCGCCAATTGTGACTTCCTGTTCCACCCTGAAGAGAGTGAGATTTACCCCAACGGCATGGATCAGCAGACCCGTGTGGTGTGCCCGGCTATGACCGACGTGCTGTGCGGAGCCAGTCGCCCGGGGCACTTCGAAGGCGTGACCACGGTAGTGGCGAAGCTGTTCAATATTGTGCAGCCGGACAAAGCGGTATTCGGCATCAAGGATTTCCAGCAGCTGGCGGTGATCCGCCGTATGGTGGAAGACCTGTGTATTCCGGTGGAGATTGTCGCGGCACCGGTGCATCGGGAAGACGATGGTCTGGCGATGAGTTCGCGCAATGGCTATCTCACCGAGGAAGAGCGTCCGAAGGTGGCGATACTCAACCAGTCACTGAACTGGGCGCGCACTGAAATCGAGAATGGCCGCCGGGATTTTGCCGCGCTGGAAGATGAGGCGAAAGCGCGGATCGAGGATGCAGGTTTCAAGGTCGATTACTTCTCCATCTGCAACAGCAAGGATCTGCAGCCGGCGGCACACGACGATCGTGAGATCACGCTGCTGGGCGCCATGTATACCAGCGGCGCACGTCTGATTGATAACGTTTCTTTGAGTATGTGAGGGGATTCCGTTATGCAAATTGAGATGCTGAAAGGCAAGCTGCACATGGCCGCGGTGACTCAGGCAGAGCTGTGGTATGACGGCTCCTGTGCGATTGATGAAGATCTGGTCGAGCTGGCCGGGCTGCGCGAGTTCGAGAAAATCGACATCTACAATGTTTCCAACGGCGAGCGTTTTCACACCTATGTGATTCTGGCGGAGCGCGGCTCCGGGATTATTTCCATGAACGGGGCAGCCGCGCGGCGGGTACAGGTTGGCGACCGGATTATCATCGCGGCTTACGCGCAGATGTCCGAGTCCGAGGCGGATGCCTTCAAGCCGAAGCTGGTTTACCTGGATGAACAGAACCGGGTTGAGCGCAGTACCAATTCCATTCCGGTGCAGATGGCTGAAGCCTGATCGCCTTCGAGTACCACACCCTCCGGGGCGGCGGCTGTCTGCCGCTGCTCCAAATGCCCAGTCCACTGTTTTCCAGGCAACCTGATTCGCCATACCGAAACGTGACCGTTGCAGCCAATTCAGTGCAGGTATCGCTATCCCGGCAGTTTTGTCGCAAGCGACGGTAAGATAGAACACCTCAATACCAATGGAGCGCAGTTTGTGGACCGCGAAGCCGTAAAACAAATCTTGCTGGATAGTCACTGGTTCCAGGACCTGCCGGACCAAGTGATTGAGCAGATGATTTCTGACGCCAAACTAAAGAGCTATACGGACGGCCAGTACCTGTATAGCAAGGGCGATGAGGCCGACGGCCTGTATGCGATTTTGCAGGGCGCGGTCGTGGCGGAAATCAACAGCAAAGAGGGCAAGTGCGCGGTACTGGGGATTCTGGAGAAGGGCAGCTGGCTGGGGGAGATTTCGGTCTTCGATGACCACCCCAGGCCCAGTGACGCAGTGGCCAGGGGGAATGCCCAGCTGCTGTTTATTCCCCGGGACAAGTTCCAGGGGTTACTGGATGCCCAGCCGCAGCTATACAGTCACTTTATGAATCAGGTGTGCAAGCGCTATCGCAGTGCGCTGCGTATGCTTGAGGCCAGCCTGATACGTTCACTACCGGAGCGACTGGCCTTACGGCTTCTGGACCTGGCTACCGGCTACAGTGAGTACCGTGTCGGTGTTGCGGGCGTCACCCTGAGTGTCTCCCAGGAGGAACTGGCGCTGCTGGCCGGCACAACGCGGCAGCGGATTAACCAGGAGCTGAAAATCTGGGAGAAGGCCGGCTGGGTCAGCCTGGGTTACGGCAGCTTAACCATCCATGATTGCGAGGCCCTGGAGAACCTGCTGTCCACGAGCTGAGGTGGATCTTTCTGGAGTGTCCGAATTGGGACAGTTACGCCCGGAACCGGCGTATTAGCATCGAGCACATTGTCGGGCTGCGCCCTGACAAAATTCTACAGATAACAATAAATTAGCTGAGAGAAAGTGCCGATGAAAACCCGTTTAGCTATTTCCCCGTCTCCTCGCCTGCTGGCATTGGCGATTGGCGGCGCCACACTGATTCCGTCACTGTCGTCGGTCGCGCAGAATGCGGCACTCGAGGAAGTCACGGTCACCGCACAAAAGCGCCAGGAGCGCGCGCTGGAAGTGCCAATTTCCATTGCCGCACTGAGCGCCAATGCCCTGGAGCAGAGCGGTATCAAGGAGGTTAAAGACCTCGGTGAGATGGCCCCCAATGTCCAGATTAGCCAGGACAGTGACTTCTCTTCCCGCATAACCATTCGCGGTGTCGGCGCCAACAGCCGCAACATCGGTTTCGATACGCGTGTGGGGGTATACCTGGATGGCATTTATCTGGGGCAATCGCCGGCGGTCAACCAGGGACTGCTCGACCTGGAGCGAGTGGAAGTTCTGCGCGGCCCGCAGGGCACCCTGTTTGGGAAAAACACCGTGGCCGGCGCCGTGAACCTGATTTCCCGCAAACCGGGCAATGAAAAGGCGCTGGATCTCGGTATCAATATCGGTAACTTCAATAACCGCGAAGTACAGCTGCGCGGCAATATGCCATTGACCGATGACACCGCCCTGTCACTCAGTCTGAACAAGACAGACCGCGATGGCTACATTAAAAACCTGTACAACGGTGACGAAGTCAATGGCCGTGATGCCACTTCCGGGCGCGTTATGTTGCGCTCGGACCTTGCCGATAACCTGACGCTCAACCTCGCCGCCGATTACATGACCCAGGATCGCTGGGGATTCAATGGCGAGCCGGTTACCTACGTGTTTGCTTCGGGCTATCCCGTTGAGGGCAACGACAAATACGAGATGTACCAGAACCGCACCGTTCCAGAGGACAAAGAACTCTGGGGCACGTCGGCGACAGTCGATTACGACATGGACAACGGTTTTTCCCTCAAGTCGATTACCGCCTTTCGCAGCACCGATATGGTCTACGGGACCGATGTGGATTTCACCGAGCTGGACCTGGTGAACACTGCTTATCACGACACCTACGACCAGATTACCCAGGAGTTTCAGCTGACCTCACCGGCGGATTCGGCGCTGTCCTACGTAGTGGGCTTTTACTACTTTGCCCAGGATAGTGACACCGAGCGCTATGCGCTGGCCGGGGAGCATGCGGGCATGCTGGGATTAACCCCGTTGTCTACCGCAGTTGCCTACGGCGGAACCGTCGATACGGAAAGTTTCGCTGTATTTGCCAATGGTAACTATGACCTCACCGACCGCCTGAACCTGGGCTTTGGTGTCCGCTATTCCCTGGAGACTAAAGACGTCGACTGGGCAATCGATGGCAGCGCATCCGGTGTCTTCAATATTGCTACAGGCGAGGTAAAGGATTCTCGCAGTGACCGGGATTTCTCCCCAACCATCAGCCTGAATTACTCGCTGGATGACAACAACTTTATCTACACCCGCGCCTCAACCGGCATCAAGAGCGGCGGCTACAACCTCGATTTTATCAACGCCAATCAGTTTACCGGGAGCCCTGAGGATATCGAGTTCGATACCGAGTCGGTGCTGAGCTACGAGCTGGGCTACAAGGCAGAACTGCTCGATCGTCGCCTGCGACTGAATGCGGCGCTGTTCCACTCCACCTTTGATGACTATCAGGTAAACCAGTACATCGAGCTGGGTGGCGGTGGCACCGCGTTGACGATTACCAACGCGGCAGAGGTAGAGAGCAAGGGCGCAGAACTGGAGGCCACCTATGTGGCGACCGACAACCTGCAGCTGACCGCTGCGCTGGGCCTGCTGGATGCGCGCTTCACACACTTCCCCGGTGGCGGTGATAACGGCGCTGACGCGACGGGCAACGACCTGCCTTATGCCCCCGAGATGACCGCTTCCCTGGGGGTCCAGTATTACGTACCCGTACCTGCACTGGCGGCAACTGTGCTGTTGCGCACCGATTACAGCTATACCTCGGAGCGCTACATCAACCCCAGCAATAACGACGGTTTCAGCAACGGCGTAGTGGATGTCGAATTCGATCGTATGGAGAGCTTCGACCTGATCAATGCGCGTGTTGGCCTGCTGGACGATGCCGATAAGTGGGAAGTGTACCTGTGGGGCCGCAACCTTGCGGACAGTGATCACATGAATTACAGCTTCCGCGATTTCCTCGGCACCTATGTGGCCGGTTACGCGATGCCGAGAACCTATGGTGTGGAAGCGAAGTATCGCTTTTAAAAAGTACCGCTTTTAAATCGACGCTGCGCGTGGCGACTAAACGGAAAAGGGCTGTTGATCTATGCCAGATCAACGGCCCTTTTATTACCAGCGTTGAACACCACCAGAAATACATAACTTACTTATGGCTATCTCGATAAGTTGTTAGAGAAAAGGGCAAAACCATGAAGAAAATTTTACACGGCTGTTGTGCAGGATTCTTGCTAGCGATGAGTGCAGCAACGGCAGAAAGCGGCAATACCTATCTGCGGGCGGTTGCCGACGGCTATGCTGCGGATGACGCTTACCAGTTGCGCGCAGACTGGAGCCTGCCGAAGTTCCTGACCGTGACACCGGCCGGAGCCTATTCCTATCTGCACCTGGCGGAAAGCTTTCCCCACGCGACCATCTATCGAGCGGGACATGTAGTGGAGTTGCCGCGAGAGCGCGCAACCTGGCTCAACACATTTGCAGTCAACTGGCAGGACAAAACCCGGAATTTTAACGATCTGGTCACTGCACAGGACTCTCCACTGCAGGGTGTAATGGTGGTTCACCGCGGCAAGGTGATCTATGAGGAATACCCGGGCATGCGCCCGTTCGATAACCATGTGTGGATGTCCAATGCGAAACCCGTGGCCAGCCTGCTGATTGCGCAGCTTGAAGAGCAGGGGCTGGTCGACGTGCACAAGGTCGTGGCGGACTATGTGCCGGCCGCGAAGGGGACCGCCTGGGAAGGCATCAAGCTGATCGATGTACTGAATATGCAGACCGGTCTGGACCTGGAAGAGGGGCCGGAACAGCGGGCCAACCCGAGCTCCAGCTTTGCCCGTTTTATGATGGCCGAGGCGGGTCTGCCCAACGCGGATGGCGAGTTGCAAACCCATAACCAGGCGTTACTGGCCATCGAAAAGCTCCACCAGCCCGGCAAGGCCTTTGAGTACTCATCGGCAAATACACAAATGCTCGGGTTGATCATCGAGGCGGTGACCGGGCAGCGCCTTGCGGATGTGATTGCCGAGCGGATCTGGATGAAGGTGGGGATGGAAGGCGACGCACAGATTGGCCTTTCGCCCCAGGGGAACGCCATTATTCACGGCCTGATTTCCTCGCGCCTGATCGACATGGCAAAGTTTGGCATGTTGTATACCCCGAGCTGGAGTGAGGTGTCCCAGACGCGGCTGGTTTCGGCTGAGATGTTGAAGGATATCCAGACTGCGGGACAGCCCGCAAATTATCTCAAGGGCAACATCGGTCCGAAGCTGAAGCGGCTATTTGATGAGATCCCGCGCGCCAACGCCTACCAGTGGGACGCAGTATTTCACGATGGCGATCTGTACAAGGGCGGCATGAACGGTCAGGGCCTCTATGTCTCTCCCGACAATGACCTGGTGGTTGCCTGGTTCGGCAACGGATTTTCTTCGGTGCCCATGGAGCGGGCAGCCCGCGCCGTCGCCAATGCGGTGGAAAGCGGGCTGGCACAAAAACACTAGTGTATATTTACTGAGCCCGTCCGGATTCCAGCCTTGAATACAGGGCTGGTTCCCGGGTAAAAGTTGCGCTTGCTGGTGGCTCCTGCGAGTCTTGCATACTATTGCGAGATTCGACAGGAGGCACCATTTCCCGCATGTCATCCCTGACCCACCCCAAGACCGGAGAGCCGCAGAGTTGGGACAAGCTGCTGAAAAGCGGTTGTCGCATTTTCCTCGGTTCCCACGCCGCCGTGCCCGATGCGCTGATGGCAGACCTGGTGGCCAACAGTCGCGGCCTCAATGATATCGAGGTGACGCACGTATTTACCCTGTCCGACAATTTCTGGGCCGAGCGCAAATACGCCGAGTTGTTTACCGTCAACGCGCTGTACATCGGCGGTACCGCCGTGCGCAATGCGGTGGCGGAGGGGCGCGCGGACTACACGCCCACCTTTCTCTCCGAAGTGCCGAAACTGTTCAGCGACCATGTACTGCCACTGGACGCGGCACTGATCATGGTCAGCCCCCCCGATGAGATGGGTTACTGCTCCCTCGGTGTGAGCGTCGATGTGGTGTCTTCCGCTGTCAAACATGCCACCACCGTGATCGCGCAGATCAATCCCAGCATGCCGCGCACTAACGGACATACCTTTATTCACCGCGACCAGATTCACGCGTGGATGACCGCCGACGCTCCCATCCCGGAATCACCACCACCGGAAATGGACCAGGCGGTGGAGCAGATCGGGCAGTATGTGTCGGTACTGGTGGAAAATGGTTCCACTCTGCAGATCGGTATGGGGAAAGTGCACGACGCCGTACTGCGCTACCTGGGAAACCACAAAGACCTGGGCGTGCACTCGGAAATGATTTCCGATGGGGTTGCCCAGTTGATGAAAAGCGGAGTGATCAATAACCGCAAGAAGACCTTTCATCAGGGCAAGACCATTACCAGTTACTGTATGGGATCGAAAATGCTGTACGACTTTGTCGACGGCAATCCCCATGTGGAGTTGTATCCGGCAGAGCACGTCAGCTCGCCGGTGAAAATCGCCCGCAACGAAAAGATGGTCGCCATCAATAGCGCCATTGAGGTGGATCTAACAGGGCAGGTGGTTTCCGATTCCATCGGCAGTGTGCTGTACAGCGGCATCGGCGGTCAGGTGGATTTTATTCGCGGCGCGGCGCTCAGCAAGGGCGGCAAGCCAATCATCGCGCTGCCGTCGACCGCGCGGGATAAAACTGGCAAGTTGATCTCCCGCATTGTCGCCTCGCTTACTCCCGGAGGAGGAGTCGTTACTTCTCGCGCCCATGTGCACTATGTGGTGACCGAATACGGTATCGCTTCCCTGCGCGGAAAGAGTGTGCGTGAGCGAACCCTGGAAATGATCCGTATTGCCCACCCGGATTTTCGTCGCGAACTGCTGGAAAAAGTCCGCGAGTTTTACTGGGTGCCGGAGTATCAGGAACAGGCACCCACCCGGGTACCCGAACTGGGGCCGGTGGAACAGAAGCGCTATACGTTTGGTGGTATCCGTTATACATTGCGTCCCCTGCGCCCCGCGGATGAGCGTCGCCTGCAGGAATTCTTTTACACCCACAACAAAGAAACCCTGATGATGCGTTACAACCACCACGTAACGCAGATGTCGCGGGAGAAATCCTGCAGTCTGGTGAGTGTGGATCAGCAGCGTGACCTGGCGCTGTGTTTTATCGACAACGATGGTGGTCGCGAAGTGATCCAGGGGGTCGGGCGCTATTATTTTTACGCAGCGGATAACAGCTGTGAAGTGGCCTTCGTCATCAAGGAAAGCCGCCGCGGAAAAGGCATCGCCACCACCCTGCTGAGAGAGATGGAAGCCATTGCCCGCGCGCGCGGGATTGGAAAAATGTTTGCCTGTGTGCGCCGGGATAACAAGCCCATGCTAGCAATTTTTGAAAACAACGGCTTTGTTGCCCGCAGGGGAGATAGCATGGATGAACTCTATCTGGAGCTGGATCTCACCGACGCTTCCATTAGTGACTTAAAGGACTGAACAATGCCCATCGTCGGATTTTTTACCAGCCCCGCCTGCGGCCTGCACGACATGGGTGCAGAACACCCGGAAAGCCCGGCCCGGCTCGATGCCATTCAGGATCAGTTGCTGTCCAGCGGCATGGAATACGTACTGCGTTTTTTCGACGCACCCAAGGCAACGCGCAGCCAGCTGGGACTGGTACATACCCCGGATTACGTGGATTCAATTTTCGCCCGCGCGCCCAGCGAAGGCTTCGAAGCCCTCGATGAAGATACCCGTATGTGCCCTGAATCACTGGACGCGGCCCTGCACGCCGCGGGGGCGGCCGTGGATGCGGTGGACAGGGTGATTGCGGGTGAAGTGAATTCCGCCTTCTGCTCCGTGCGCCCCCCGGGCCACCACGCCGAACGCGACAAGGCCATGGGCTTCTGCCTGTTCAACAACATCGCCATCGCCGCCGCCCACGCCCGCGCGCAACACGGGCTGGAGCGCGTTGCCATCCTCGACTTCGATGTACACCACGGGAACGGCACGGAGGATTTTGTCGCCGGTCGCGAGGGCTACCTGCTGTGTTCCAGTTTCCAGTCGCCCTATTACCCGTTCAGCGGCACAGGTGAATTGCCGGATAACATCGTAAATACACCACTGGAAGCGGGTGCCGAGGGCGATGCGCTAAGAGACCTGGTGACTAACCAGTGGCTACCGGCACTGGAAAAATTCAAGCCACAGATGCTGTTTATCTCTGCGGGCTTCGACGGACATATCGAAGATACGATGGCGCAGCTGCGCTTTCGCGAAGACGACTACCAGTGGGTGACCGAAAGGCTGCGAGAGTTTGCCGATGAGCATTGTAACGGCCGTATAGTTTCCGCGCTGGAAGGCGGCTACGCGCTATCTGCGTTGGGGCGCAGTGTGGTGGCGCACCTCAGGGGAATGATTGGTGGTTGAGTACTGCCCTTTTGATCGATAGCTCTTGCTGTCTCCTGACGGCAAAGCTTCACTTGCCGTTTGTTTTTATACTTAATCCGTTTCCGGTATGGTATTTGCCTGAAGAATGGAATTCTCAATAAAAACAAAGTTTGGTTAAGGTCTCGGTATGAGAAAATTTCTTTTTGCTTGCGGAATGCTTTTGGGGGCAGTGAATTGTTGGGGGCAAAGTATTCTGGAAGTCACGAACTTCCAGGTCGATCCGAGCATCGCGGAAAGCCCGTGGGATATGACCGGCTATTCTCGCACCCGTAATTTGATCAGTGACGCGATCACCAAGGATGTGACGGTAACGAAAGAAGTTGAGGATACGCTGATACGGTTGATTGCGTCTTCAGAAGGCCAGGAGAAATCTGAAATCCGGGTATGGGCCGAATTTAGCGATGGCGGCCGGGCTCAGTTCAAGCTCGCTTACGTAAATATACTCGGTGGTGAATACGGATATTCATATGCCGCAGGCACCGGGGTAGACGGAAATGGCAATAAGGTACCTGATTCACCTGTCGAATTTTCCAGGCGTTTTTCTTTCAGGGGGGATACTGGAAAGAAGGCTGTAGAGGCAGCGGCCCGGTTTGGAAGCGACATTGAGATTCCCTTGAACTGCGAGACCGTGGATACACAATGTGATGTGGTAGAGGGCGATATCCACTGCACTAGCACTTCCCTGATTTGCTAGTGCACATGGGATCTATCCCGGCTTTGTTCCGGTCGGGGTAGATTGATTTCTGGTTTTACGGAACGGGATTACTCCTCGTAAATCGCATAAAACTTCTTCACCGAACCGATGGTCTCCCAGGTCCCCTCAAATCCCGCCGGAATACAGAACGCATCCCCCTGAGAAACCTTTTCACTGGTACCTTCGGCATCGGTAATGATCGCTTCGCCCTCGATGATGTAGCAGAACTCATCTTCACCGTAAGTGAGCGTCCACTTGCCCGCATCCGAAGACCAGACACCGCAAAAGAAGTTCTCCTTCGCATTGGTAAAGAAATGCTCGGTCAATTGCTGGGGCGCGCCCGCCAGTACTTTTTCCTGGGCGACAGGCCCCGCATCCCGCTCACCCTTGCCTTCCTGGATACGCAACAGTTTTACCGACATAAAATGCACTCCTGAAAATGTGATCACTTTTTTTGTTGGGGTATTTTGCACCGCACCGACAAAAAAGGCACGGGATTCCGGGTGCAGACTGGGAATCAGCAAACTTCGCAGGCTATGATGGGGTAATCGAAGAGGTGACAGCGTTGTCATTTCTTGGCTGCCAGTGGTATAACTTATCGGGATAAATGCCCCCGGACAGCTGCCGGGGCGCAACTGCGATGAACGCGCCATAGTGACTACTTACCTACAAGAGTCGTTAATAAGGAGGCGCAGCAGCCCGATAATTCTAATAAGGGAGAAAACAATGTCTGAAGTGCACCTACACCCAGTGCCGGAAAAATTCGCCGCCGATGCCCTCGTTCGCAACGAGGACTATCAGCGCATGTACCAGCAGTCGGTAGAAGACCCCGAGGGATTCTGGTCCCAGCAGGCCAAAGATTTCCTGCAGTGGAGCAAGCCCTTTACCAAGGTGGTCGAGGAAGACCTGACCAAGGGCCACGCGGCCTGGTTTGCCGACGGTGAACTGAATGTCTCCGTCAACTGTATCGACCGCCACCTGCCCGCACGGGCCCAGCAGACCGCGTTTATCTGGGAAGGCGACGACCCCGCCGACAGCAAAACCATCACCTACAGCGAGCTGCACGAACAGGTATGTCGCCTGGCCAACCTGCTCAAGGCGCGCGGTGTGGAGAAGGGCGATCGCGTCTGTATCTACATGCCGATGATCCCGGAAGCGGCCTACGCCATGCTCGCCTGTAGCCGGATTGGTGCGGTGCACTCCGTGGTATTCGGCGGCTTCTCGCCGGACTCCCTCAAGGACCGGATTCTCGATTCCGATTGCCGCCTGGTGATCACCGCTGACGAAGGCGTGCGCGGCGGTCGCAAGGTGCCCCTGAAAGCCAATGTGGACAAGGCCCTGGCCAAATGCCCGGACGTACACACCGCCATCGTGGTGAAGCGTACCGGTGCCAATGTGGACTGGGACAGCAAACGCGACATCTGGTACGCCGAGTCCGTTGCCGAGCAGAGCACCGAGTGCGCGCCGGAGCCGATGAATTCGGAAGACCCGCTGTTTATCCTCTACACCTCCGGCTCCACAGGTAAACCCAAGGGTGTGCTGCACACCACCGCCGGTTACCTGCTGATGTCCACCATGACCTTCAAATACGCCTTCGATTACAAAGAGGGCGACGTATTCTGGTGTACAGCGGATGTGGGCTGGATCACCGGCCACAGCTACATCGTTTACGGCCCGCTGGCAGCCGGTGCCATCTCGCTGATGTTCGAAGGTGTGCCCACTTATCCTGATGCGTCCCGCTGCTGGCAGGTGGTGGAAAAGCACAAGGTGAATACCTTTTACACCGCCCCCACCGCAATCCGCGCATTAATGGGTGCCGGCGACGACTACGTTACCAAGTGCGACCGCAGTTCCCTGAAGCTGTTGGGAACGGTGGGTGAACCGATCAATCCGGAAGCCTGGGAGTGGTACTTCAAGGTAGTAGGCGAGGAGCGCTGTCCGATCGTCGATACCTGGTGGCAGACCGAAACCGGCGCCCACCTGATCACGCCGCTGCCCGGCGCCACGGATCTCAAACCCGGCTCCGCCACCCGTCCATTCTTCGGCGTGCAGCCTGCGATTCTGGACGAGAAGGGGCAGGAAATCGACGGCGAAGGCGAGGGTGCTCTGGTGATGAAGGCCAGCTGGCCGAGCATGATCCGCAGTGTATTTGGCGACCACCAGCGCATGATCGACACTTATTTCTCCACCTTCCCCGGCTACTACTTTACCGGTGACGGGGCGCGCCGCGATGCCGATGGTTATTACTGGATTACCGGGCGTATCGACGATGTGCTTAACGTCTCCGGCCATCGCCTCGGTACCGCGGAGATCGAGAGTGCAATCGTGTTGCACGAGGATACCGCCGAGGCCGCTGTGGTGGGTTACCCCCACGATATCAAGGGGCAGGGTATTTACTGCTACGTCACCCTGAAAAACGGTCGCGAGCCCTCCGAGGAGTTGCGCAAGGAGCTGATCGACCTGTGTGTGCAGGAAATTGGCCCTATCGCCAAACCCGATATCATCCAGTGGGCCCCGGGGCTGCCCAAAACCCGCTCCGGCAAAATCATGCGGCGTATACTGCGCAAGATTGCCTGTAACGAGCTGGATTCGCTCGGCGATACTTCTACGCTCGCCGATCCTTCTGTGGTTGAAGAGCTCGTGGATCATCGGGCTAATAAGTAAACTCTGCACCCCGCTGTCAATGGGAGTTCTGTTTTGAGCTTGATGGCGGAAAAGCACTGGGGACGGGGTTTCAGGACCGGGCTAGGCGCCTCCCTGTGAACCCGTCCCTGGGAAGTATCCGGCCGCTTCAACGCGGCGCCTTCGGCCCTGTTTGCGACGCTCCTGAAACCCCGTCCCCAGCACTTTTCCTTCAGTTCCGGCTTCTCGCCTTCGTTAGAACGTTTCCGAATTTCGTCCGAAGTGGTTTAGTCGGAATTGAAGGTGGGGTGCCGGGTATGGCTTTTCGAAAGCGTCGGCGACAGGGATGTCGCCGACGCAGCGTACAGGGACGTATTCACAGCGGTTTCGAAAAGCCATACCCGGTGCTCTACCGCCACAGAGCGAGAACAATTTGTACCTCGGACTAAACTTCACCGCACTTGATCTGAAACCAAGACAAAACCAGACACTGGTGATTTAATTGCCCGAAAGGTAATGAAATAATTTCAGCAGCACCGGAGGCCGCATGCAGAATATTCTTGTCATTCTCGACAAGCCCAAACACGAACAGATCGCCCTGGAACGCGCCCTTGAACTGGCGCAGAAGTCCGGTGCCAAGTTGCAGCTTGTCAGTTTTGTGTACGAGCCCGTGGTGTCTATTCCCATGCTGTCCGGGTCGATTCTCAATATTACCGATCAGATACAGAAAGAGCGCGGACGGTGGCTGGACGCATTGAAACAGGAGTACACACTCCCTGAAGGCTCCAGTGCCGAAGTCATCTGGCACCACGATATCCCCTCCTGGACCCTCGGATACCTCGCCGACAACCAGATCGACCTGGTAGTGAAAACCGCCCAGAAACAGTATGGCCGCGGCGGCTTTGGTTCTATTGACTGGCGCCTGATCGAAAGCCTGCCCACGCCACTGTGGCTCGCCGTCAGCACCCACTGGATCAAGCGCGATCGCATTGTGGCCGCGCTGGACCCCGCCGTGGAAAATACCCTGCACGTAGAACTCAACCAGCGCGCGCTCAAGCTCGGCGAGCAATTCGGCAAGCTGCTCGGAGCCGAACTCGAAGCCGTAGCCTGTGTGCCCGCCACGGACGAGATCAAGGATCTGGATAAATTTCGCGAGCAGGCCGGTGCCCTGTTGCAAGCGGTCGACAAGGTGATCGCCGACAGTGGCGTAGACTGCAAGAAAACCCATTTCGTTACCGGCAAGCCCGCCGCCGAGGTCAATCGCGTGGTCGACCGCAACAAGGCGCGAATGATCCTGGTCGGGCGCGGGGTGCGCAAAGGGCCAAAAGGTTTCCTGCTGGGCAATACCGCCGAGCGTATTCTCGGGCGCGCGAATACCGACATACTTATTGTCCCCTGATATCGGTCAGCTTTACGCGTCTAGCCAGATCAAAAAATAGTGAGAAAAATAATGAGCACCAAAAATGCCCGCTATTCCCTTGGCTTTATTTTGAGCCTGGGTATGCTGTTTAACGCCGCCAGCACCACTGCCAGCGAAACCGGTGCTGCGACCGTCGACAGCGCCACCTACGATGCCGAGCTGGCGAACAGCCTGGGCGCAGATGATTATGGTATGCATCGGTATGTCATGGCGTTACTTAAAGCGGGCCCAAACCGAGATCGCGATGCAAAAGCTGCTGCGGAATTGCAGCGTGCACACATGGCAAATATCCGGCGCCTGGCCAATGAGGGTGTACTGGTGCTCGCGGGGCCGTTCTTTGGCGGCAGCGAGCTGCGTGGTATCTACGTTTTTGACGTGGACTCTGTGGAAGAAGCGCGCAAACTGGTTGAGAGCGATCCTGCGGTAAAAGCCGGTAGCCTGGTGATGGAACTGCATCCTTGGTACGGTTCTGCCGCCGTGAAATCCATCAACGATGTCCATAAACGTATCGCCAAGCAAGCACCGTGATGCGGTACTTCCTGGAGGAGAAGGAATTCCAGTGTGAATGAACAGCAGTACCTGTGTGAGCATTACCGCTTTAACGCCGAGCAGCGTCTCAAAGCATTCAACTTTTTTGTCGTGCTATCGATGTTCGCTGACGGTGGTGTATTTACTGCCGTGGAAAAAGGCTTCCACCCGCTGATACTGGTATTGTTGGGCGGGTTTGTGGTGATTGTCTCTGCGGTTTTCTGGGTGATGGACTTGCGCAGTCGGGCACTGTTGAATCTAGCAGTACCGGGCTTGCGGGCCATCGAGCAGGCGCTGCCGGAGACCGCTCGAGTTTTCAGCCGAGACCTGCACAGTCAGCACCGGTTTATCCGCTACACCTTTGCCATCCGCGCCCTGATCTTGGGGCAGTTTATTTGCGGTTCCGCAGTAGTCATTTATGGCACACTTTCCTTTTTTGGCGTGGTCTGAGGCTTCCTCTGTAGACCTGCTTCCGCCTACTTTCCTCCTGTCCTACCTTCCTGTGTCCGGCCTTCTATACTGATTTTCCGGATACGGGATCGGATTTTATCGCGGCAGGGAGAAAAAACATGCTGGATCATATTGGGCTGACAGCGCACGACTACCAGCGCAGCAAAGTGTTCTACCAGTCCGCACTGGCGCCCCTCGGTTACGAGCTGGTCTCGGAAATCGCCGGGTGGGCGGCCTTCGGATGGGGCGGAAAACCCCAGTTGTTGATCAAGGGCGGCTCCACCACGGCGCCCGCCGTACATATCGCATTCAGTGCAGAAGACCGGGAAACGGTGCAGGCGTTTTACGATGCCGCACTCCAGGCCGGGGGCAAGGATAACGGTGCGCCAGGATTGCGCCCGGAATATCACGATCACTACTTCAGCGCCTACGTACTCGACCCCGATGGGCACAATATTGAAGTGGTGTGCCATATTCCCGCCGACGCGTTTTGATAATGGCATTCGCTGGGACGCGTTATGAAGTTACTCTCGATTCTCGCGGATGCGAAAGATGCTGATCGCATAGCCGCTATTGCAGAATCCTGTACCGCTGAAGAATTCCGCCTGGATGCCCACGTGCCCAGTGGGCACCAGAGCATGCGCATGCTGGTGAGTGACGATAAGGTGCAGTCCGCGCTGGACCTGCTCGCGCCCCTGGTGGAGTGCGTGGCCGGTGCGCGGGTACTGGTGATCCCGGTGGAGGTCTCGCTGCCGCAGCAGAGCGAGGAAGAGCGCAAGAAAGAAGATGCGGCGCTGGCCGCGCGTGAGGCCCTCTACGCCAGCGCGGAGAAAAGCGCGCGTTTGGATCGGGATTACCTGGTGCTGGTAGTACTTTCCACCCTTGTCGCCGCTATCGGGTTGCTGGAAGACAATGTGGCGGTGATCATCGGCGCCATGGTGATTGCCCCACTGCTAGGCCCCAATATGGCGTTCGGACTGGGGACGGCGCTGGGGGACACGGCGCTGATGCGCAGTGCGCTGGCTTCGCTGTCTGTGGGTGTGCTGGTTGCCGCCGGTATTTCCGTAGTGATCGGACTGGTTTGGCCCTGGGGAACCTACAGCGAGGAATTGCTGGCGCGTACTAATGTAGGGTGGGATTCGGTGGCTCTGGCCCTCGCCTCCGGCGCCGCGGCGGCACTTTCCATGACCACAGGATTATCGAGTGTGCTGGTGGGTGTAATGGTCGCGGTGGCCCTACTGCCGCCGGCCGCCACTTTCGGAATGATGATCGGTGCGGGCAAGTGGCAACTGGCTGCCGGGGCGGGCCTGTTGCTGGCAGTAAACGTGGTGTGCGTGAACCTGGCCTGCAAACTGGTGTTCCTCATGAAGGGCATTGCGCCGCGCACCTGGTGGCAAAAAAAATCCGCCCATCGCTCCATGAAAATCTATATCACCGTGTGGGTGGTTACCCTGTTGTTACTCTCCCTGGCGATTCACCTGCGCAACCAATTCAATCTCCAGTAGCGGGCGTATCTCCGTCCATTTCTTCAAGCCGCTCTAGCAGTTGCTCAGCCCAGCGTATCCAGGTTTTCTCGGTTTCAATGCCCAGCAGCAGTGGCTGATGGGCGAGCCACAGTCGCTGCTGTTGTTCCGGTGGGCGGTTGTAGAAACGCGCATTTTGCGCCTCGTAGGTGACCAGAAGGGCCCGGTGCTCCAGCAGGTGGCGCTCAAGTTCCTTGCGCAGCTGCGCCCCGCTCAGATGGTGGCCGGCGAACAGCTGGATCAGGAAAGGGTCGCGGATCTTCTGCACCGCCGCGGGTTTGGCTGCCCACTCCGCAAGTGCACGCCGTCCGGAATCGGTCAGGCGGTAGACCTTCTTGTCCGGACGCCCCTCCTGGGACTGCTCCGTACAGTCCAGTAATCCCTCGCCCTGGAGCTTGTGTAGCTCCCGGTACATCTGCTGGTGACTGGCACTCCAGAAATGGCTGATGCTGCGCTCGAAGCGCCGCTTCAGGTCGTAGCCACTGCCGGGTTCGATATCCAGCAGGGTGAGGACGGCAAATCGCAATGACATGTGGGGCTTTCAGGCTGTCTCAAATTCGATATGCACGAAGTTGCATAGCATTGGGCAGTGTAATGGGTTGCGGCCTGCAGGGCAGTAATTGATTTGTAAAAGGACGATACTGCTCGCAACCTCCCGCAGTTGTTATGTGCATCCTGATAATGTTGTTTATTTAGGATGGTAATGTAGTTATTCGTAAAAGTTTAACCGTCTGGACCTAGTATTTACGAAATATGTGGATATAATCGCCGTCGCCACCAAAAGTGGCTGAATAATGTCCAATAGCAATTTCGACGGGTTACCCTCCTGTCGTATATCGGGTCAGTAGTCACCATGTCTCCGCAATCCCTGTCACAGGCCACCGATGCCATTCCCGTATCCCCACCGGTACTGGTGTTGGAAGACGAGCGTCCGGTAGAGACCAGTCAGTCCACCAATGCCCAGCGCAATGAGCGGTGCAACCGCCGCACCCGCCGTGAGGAGTGGTTGCTGGACGTGTTTGCCATGAACAGCTTTTCCTGGGCGATTGCGATCCCCATCGAACTGCTGCTGGCCGGGATGAGCTGGCGTGAGCACATCAAGGTGCGACTGCTGGCGGTGCTCTTCAATACGGTCATCGCGCGTCCGTTCAGTGTGTATCGCAACTGGGTGGTAGCGCGCTTTGGTCGCGGTGGCGGCCTGCACAACTACGCGGTGGATACCTTCGTGTTCCTCAGCTTCCAGCTGCCCCTGTATACCCTCAACATGATGCTGGGGGGGGCGTCGATGCCGGAGATTGTTACCGCCTGTCTCACCTTCGTGCTGATTGCCGGCGCTCTCGGTCGCCCCTACGGCATGTACCTGGACTGTCTGCGTCGACTGTGGCTCGGCAGGCGTGAAACTCCGGAGAGTGTCTCCGCCAGCTGATCCGATCTGGGTCGCGTCGCTGGCGGCGGCGCGGCTTTTGCGGAATCCCCGCGCTTGGTCTACTTTCAGATATCCGGTTGTCAGTTGGTTGGCGCTGCATACGCTGTCGCTGAGTGGCCGGAGAAGCTTGAATATCAAGGCGTTCCGGCCATCCCCTGTCCCGAGGGGAATCAATGGCGTAAAATAGACTTGTGTGCGCAGGAAGTTTGCGTTAAAAGCGGAGCGTTGAGTGACGTTTCCGCCAGAAATAGAAAAACTGTTCCGAACGTCACATATGACATGCTAAGAGCCTAATAAAACGGCACCAGGAATCGGTGCAATAACGTGGGGCTCACACCGGGTTGCAGGATTAACCCGTAATTTCATGTGGTTACAAGGATGAATGACCATGACCTACTGCCGTTCGGCGAGTAGCAGCTGTTCCGATGTCAGCTCGAATACACGCGCAAGTACACGCATAAACCCCGGAAGCACGTTTTTCCGTCGTACCGGCATCCTGTACGCAGCCCTCCTTTCTGTCTGTCCCGCACTGGCGGTGGCGTTTCCCGGCGAGTCGCTGCTGATAGATACCCGACTGGCACTGGTGTGGGTAATTCCCGTAGTGCTGATCGCGGCTGTCTGTACGGCACTGCTACTACGCGTCCGGGCTCAGCTACAGGCCACGGAAGAAGCGGCGGCAACCCGCACCGCGGACCTGCAGGCGGAGAATGCCAAACTGTTCCGTCAGGTACAGGCGCGGATGCACGAGCTGATGGAGCGCGACAAACAGCTGGACGAGGCACGGGTGACCGCGGAGCAGATACAGGAAGAGCACCGCGACTTCCTTTCCATCACCGGGCACCGCATGCGCCAACCTCTGGAAACGCTGGTCAGTACCATGAGCCTGCTGGCCCGCGGCGGTGACGAAGAGACCCGTCACCTGGCCGAGGCGGCGCTGGGGCAGTGCCGCACCCTGCGCAGTAATATCGAGGAGATCCAGCGTGCGGGCCAGGGCGCCTCTGCGGAAGCGCCCGGCGCGAGTTCGCTGCGCGGAGTTCTGGGCGATGACGACAATCTGCGCGAGCTAAATATTCTGCTGGTGGAGAACGACTCGCACCCGAGCCTGCGTACGCGATTAGAAGCGCGCGGGCACAAGGTTCGCCGGGAGACAAACGGTGTCGATGGCGCCGAAGCGGCGTTGAAGGGAAATTTCGATCTGGTACTGATCGACGTGCGTCTGCCGCTGATCGATGGGGTCGAAACCGCACGCAAGATCCGGGGAGATTTCGCCAAAGACGGCCTGCTGATTTTCGGCATGCTGGATAGCGTGGGTAAAGATGACAGGAACCGCTATGCGGGCCGCGGTCTGAGCGGGGTACTGCCGTCGCAACCGAGCGATAGCCAGCTGCTGCAATTGTTGAGCTGGGTAGAACAGAAGACCCGCAGCAACAAGCCGGTCAATGGCAAGTCCACGCGCGCGGCAAAGGTATTGAACCCCAGTACCCTGGAGCGCCAGCGGGATACCCTTGGTCACCTGGCCTTCGCGGAGCTGCTCGGCGATCGCGTCGCCAGCCTGCCCAAGAAAATCACCGCTTTTACCAGTTCCCTGACCGGCCGCCACTGGCTGGATGCGCAACACCAGGCGCAGGCGATAGCGGCCGAGGCGGAGAGCGTGGGCCTGGAAGTCGTGGCCAGCCGTCTCAAGGCGCTGTCGGCACGGCTATCCATTGACAGCGAGCGGGAGTATTGCCGCCACCAGCGCACCGAGATCCTGGGCCTGATGCGCAGCTCGATACAGCAATTGAAGTCCTGGCGGGAGAAAAATGTACACACCGAGTGGGCTCTGAGATAAACACCGGGACTGCCGCGGCAGGATGCGGCAGAACGTTGTTATCGCCAGCGTGATTTGCGCATACACTAGCGGCTGAACTTTTGAACGTCTTGAATGGAACAGCGAGCCCATGTCTGAGCAGTACCCCGCCCCCCAGCAGGCCGAGCGCGAACGCTCGGCACGCGATGTTGCCACCCTGGTATACCTGATCCAGGCCATCAGCCTGTTTACCGCGGTACCGTTTTTTGTCGGTGTGTTGATCAACTACGCCAAGCGCGGCGATGCGCGCGGTACCCTGGCGGAATCCCATTTCCGCTGGCAGATCCGCACCTTCTGGTACAGCCTGCTGTGGTTTGTGGTGGGTTGGGCAACGGTGTGGATTCTGGTGGGCTTCGCCGTTTGGGGAATCAGCTGGGTATGGATGGTCTACCGGGTGATTCGCGGCTGGCTGGCGTTGTCGGACAACCGCCCGGCTTATTAATCATGGCTGACCGCGACGGAAGTCATACAGTTTGAGGTAGTACCGGTAAACGGTGAGAGAAGTTCGAGCGGCCTATTTGGCCGCTCTTTTTTTGCCTGCGGAAAACTGAGTGTGGGTGGGCTCAGATACTACCGAGCAGGGCCAGTACGAACAGGTCGGCGGGCAGCATCTGGCCGTTGACCTCGAGATTGCCCTGTTGCAGCTGCAGGTGCATGGACAGCTCGCCATTGCTCTCTTTCAGGAAACCGTACTGCTTCAGGGCGCTGGCCTGCATGATCAGTGGGGACTGCATCAGCGCCTGCTCCGCGGCGGTAATATTGGCGCTGCCGTTCAGGTGGTCGAGCCAGAACAGCCTATCGTTCTCTATCTGCCGGTTTCTCGGCATTCCCTTCCAATCCACATCCAGCTGCAGTTGCATGGGCCCGTTGGCACTTTCGATGTCCAGCTGCTGCTGCATTTTCAGTGGGCGGTCGAAGACCTGGGGCCAGCTGCGCTGGGCTGCCGGGGTGAGCACTGCGGTGTACAGGTAGTGGTGCAGGTCATCGTAGCTGATTGCCGGCAGGTTCATCTGCTGGGTCAGGGCGCTGGCCGGGGTGGCCGACTGGATCTCCGGCAGCTGGATTTCAGTCTGTACGTTCAGGGTGCGGGCGGCCACCAGCTTGCCGGTGTAATCGAACTCCACATCGCGCAGCTCAAGCGGACCGGAATCGTTGTTGGTGCGCACCAGGGGCAGCTTGGCGTGCAGGGTACCTGCGCCGCTGGGGGACAATTCAAAGTTGCCTTTGGCGGATTCGAGGTACAGGGATTCGCGGTGGCCGTCCATGCGCACGAATTCACCCAGTTCAAAATGGCTGTTCTGCTGTTTTCCCTGGTAATCGGTGACCCATTGGATGCGCGCGCCGGCAAACTGGATCTGCTGATCGGCTTCGTTGCGATCGATGGGCAGCAGGTGCAGGGTGTTGGTCACCCGGTTGTTGGTGCCTACGACGGTTTCCAGAACGACCGGAGTGTCTTCGCCACTGGTCGGAATAGGGCCGTAGTAGGCTTCCAGCTGACGGCGCAGGGCCGGTTCCAGTTCCTTCCCGGTAAGGCGGGTTTCTCCGTAGAGCACGCCAATGCGCGGGCCGCTGTGAGTAAACAGTACCGGGCCGTGCTGGATGTCGGTGCGGGTTTCCGAGGCGCCGTCCTTGCCTTTGAGTCGGGCGATGGCCTCGGCGCCGAACCAGCCGCGCTGATAGCCGGTAAGCTCGATATTGGGCTGGTTGGCCAGCTGTTGCTGGAGGACTTCTTCTACCTTGGGGCCGATCAGTCCGGGGACTGCGAGGGCGACCAGCAGCAACAGGGCGGAGAGGGTGATCAGGATAAAACGTAAGGCTTTCATGCGGTCAAATTTCAGGCGTTTGGGTCGAAGCGGCTGATGTTAGCAGATCGGGGTGAATCCCGTGACCGCAATCTCGTTCCATCCCGATCAGAACCTCCTGAGCTGCGGGGACTCAATCCCCCTCGATCACCCCGCACTCGCCGGCGATGGCGCGGGCTACCTTGGAGCCGCTTTCTCGTCCGAGGGCGCTGGAGATGAAGTTGCCGGCCTTTGCCAGCCGTGCCAGGTCCACCCCGGTGTGTATACCGAGTCCGTCGAGCATGTACAGCACATCCTCGCTTGCCACATTGCCGGAAGCGCCGCGGGCGTAGGGGCAGCCGCCGAGGCCGGCTACCGCGGAGTCCACCACGGCGATACCTGCCTGCAACGCGGCATAGATGTTCGCCAGCGCCTGGCCGTAGGTGTCGTGGAAGTGGACCGCGAGCTGCTTCAGGGGCACCTCCTGGGCCACGGTTTCGATCATCGCACGGGCCTTTTCCGGGGTGCCGACCCCAATGGTGTCGCCGAGGCTGATTTCATAGCAGCCCATTTCCAGCAGTGCGCGACTGACTTCCGCGACTTTTTGCGGCTTGATGTCACCCTCGTAGGGACAGCCGAGCACGCAGGACACATAACCGCGCACCGGGATGCCATCGGCGCGGGCCTGTTCCGCCAGCGGGCGGAAGCGCTCGAGGCTCTCCTCGATGGAACAGTTGATGTTCTTTCGGGTAAAACTCTCAGAGGCCGCACCGAACACCGCTACCTCGTCCGCCCTGGCATCACGCGCGCGCTCGTAGCCAACCATATTGGGGGTGAGTGCGCTGTAGGTGACTCCGGGGCGGCGCTGGATACCTGCGAGCACTTCCTCGCTGGCGGTCATCTGCGGTACCCATTTGGGGCTCACGAAACTACCGGCTTCGATCACCTGCAATCCTGATTCACTGAGCAGGTCGATCAGCCGTACACGGGTCTCCACGGAGATGGGTTGCTTTTCATTCTGCAGCCCATCGCGGGGGCCGACTTCTACAATCTTGACGCGTTCTGGCAGTGTCATATTCAGGCCTCTGCATTTTCGGCAGTGAAGTCGACCAGCAGGCTGCCGCCATCTACCAGTTCCCCGGCTGCGCACAGATACTGGTTGACGGTGCCGTCTTTGGGCGCGCGCAAGGTGTGTTCCATTTTCATGGCTTCCATCACCAGCAGGGGTTGATCTTTGCTCACGGTTTCTCCCGGCTCTGCGAGGAGGGCGACGATGGTGCCGTTCATGGGGGCTTCCAGGCCATGGCCTGCCTCGCTGGCTTCGCCGGTATCCGGCGGCAGTATGCGGAAGTCCACCTGTTCACCGCTGACAAATACGGTGCCCTCATTCTCCTGGGCCACGCTGGTGTAACTCACACGGCGTCCATCGAGGATGGCCACGCTGTGGCCGTGCGGGCAAACCACGTTGCCGCGCTGTGCATCCACAGCCGAGTCGCAGCGCCATTGCAGGTTTTCATCATTGCCGCAGAAATGTATTTCGATTTCACGACCGTGCACTTCGACTTTCTGGCTGCGCCACAGGGTGAGCCCGTTGCGCCAGTTGCTGCCGCTGTGCCAGGGCGAGAAGGGATCCGCCTTGGGTGCGCTGCGGTGTTGTGCGCGGGTTTCCCTGTGGTGCAGGAAGGCGGCGATGGCGGCACATTGCTGTGCGCGCAGTTGCTGTTCCTGCTGCAGGATTTCCTGCTCGTGGTCTTCGATAAAGTGAGTGGTCACACGGCCGTTTACAAAAGCGGTGTGATTGACCACCCGACGCAGGAATTCGATGTTGTGGCGCAGGCCGGCGATTTGGTATTGCTGCAGGGCGCGGTCGAGTTTGACCAGGGCTTCGCGACGATTGCGGCCGTGCACGATCAACTTGGAAATCATCGGGTCGTAGTGCACGCTGATTTCATCACCGGTCTGTACACCGGTATCCACGCGCACCGCGCTGTCTTCGCGCGGCGGTTGGTGACGCAGCAGCTTGCCGGTCGCGGGCAGGAAGTCGTTGTCCGGGTCTTCCGCATAAATCCGCACTTCAAACGCATGGCCGACGATATGCAGGTCATCTTGCTCAAGCGGTAGCGGTTCACCGGCGCCAACTGCGAGCTGCCAGGCGACGAGGTCCTGGCCGGTGATCATTTCTGTTACCGGATGCTCCACCTGAAGGCGGGTGTTCATTTCCATAAAGTAGAAGGCACCGCTGGCGTCGAGCAAAAATTCGACGGTGCCGGCACCGACATAGCCGATGGCGTGGGCGGCGCGCAGCGCAGCTTCGCCCATCTTTTTGCGGGTTTCGGCGGAGAGGCCGGGCGCCGGTGCTTCTTCTACGACTTTCTGGTGGCGGCGCTGTACCGAGCAGTCTCGCTCAAAAAGGTAGACGCCATTGCCCTGCTTGTCGCAGAACACCTGGATTTCCACGTGACGCGGGTTGACCACGTAACGCTCGATCAGCATGAGGTCGTCGCTGAAGGCGTTTTGCGCTTCGCGTTTGGCGGCGTCCAGCGCTGCGTGGAAGTCGTCGGCTTTGTCGACACGGCGCATACCTTTACCACCGCCCCCGGCGGCAGCTTTGAGCAGGACGGGGTAGCCGATGCGATTGGCGTGGCCTTCGAGAATGCCGGGATCCTGGTTGGTGCCGTGGTAGCCGGGTACCAGAGGTACATTGGCATCTTCCATGATCCGCTTGGCGGCGGATTTGGAGCCCATGGCTTCAATGGCTGCGGCGGGTGGACCGACAAAGATGATGCCGGCCTCTTCGCAGGCGCGACAGAAGTGGGCATTTTCAGACAGGAATCCGTAGCCGGGGTGGATGGCGTCGGCACCGGTCTGTTTGGCGGCGGCGAGGACCTTGTCGATGTCCAGGTAGGATTCCTTGGCCGGTGCAGGGCCGAGATGGACGGCTTCGTCGGCCTGCTGGACATGCAGGGCGTTGGCATCTGCGTCGGAATATACTGCAACGGTGGCGACGCCGAGGCGGCGCGCAGTGCGGATAATGCGACAGGCAATTTCGCCACGGTTGGCGATCAGCAGTTTGCGAATCATAGCTGGCTCTGTTTGGTGCTCTGTTCTGGTGCTGTGGCGCCCGGTCACCGAGTGTGGACTTTCAGGACCGCTGTGAATACATCCCTGTACGCTTCGTCGGCAACATCCCTGTTGCCGACGATCCTGAAAGTCCACACCCGGCGCCCGGCCTTCAATTTACATTTCGGCTCTTCGTAAGCGGTAGGTTGTAACCTTGTAGGATGAGCAAAGTGTGCCCACCTTCCGGAATTATTCGTCCCCGCTATTCATCCAACTGGGTGCGCGCTTTTCCAGAAACGCACTCAACCCTTCCTGTCCCTCTGGTGAAACCCGGACCGCCGCAATCAACGCACTGGTTTGCCCCTGCAGTTCTTCATTGATCACACGGTTGGACATGGACATGGCCAGTTGCTTGGCCATGGTCACCGCGTTGGGGCCATTGTCGGTAATGCTGTTCACCAGTGTCTGTACTGTTAAATCCAGCTCGCCTTCGTGAACGACTTCCGACACCAGGCCGATTTCTTGAGCCCGTTCCGCGGAGAATCGCTCGGCGGTGACAAAGTAGCGGCGCGCCTGGCGAGTGCCGATGGCGTTGATCACGTAAGGGCTGATGGTGGCCGGCAGCAGGCCGATTTTCACTTCGCTCAGGCAGAAGCTGGCGCGCTGGGAGGCGATAGCGATATCGCAGCAGCTCACCAGGCCCACCGCACCACCGAAAGCCGCACCCTGTACGCGGGCGATAGTAGGCGCGGGGAACTGGTCGAGTTTGTGCAGCATAGCGGCGAGGGCGGCGGCGTCCTGGCGGTTTTGCTCTTCGCTGTACTCGGCCATGCGCTTCATCCAGTTCAGGTCGGCGCCGGCGGAAAAGTTTTTGCCATTTGAAGCGAGTATCAGCGCACGGATGCCTCCGCTGCGAGCGAGGTTGTCGAAGGTTTCGCCGAGCTGGCGAATCAGGTCGTCGTCGAAGGCATTGTGAATTTCCGGGCGGTTTAGGGTAACCGTGGCAACGCCTTCGTTGTCGATTTCGCACAGCATTTTTTCGGTCATGGTGATTCCTTGAAATTGGCAATAGCTACGGAGTCGGTAAGGTTCTGATGCCGGTATTGGCTTGCTGGACCTTCAAAAACATGGATGTTTTTGCAGAGCCCCCAGGGATGGGTTCACGGCGTGTCCAGCAAGCCAATACCGGCAGCAGGACCCGCACCAAACTATCCCAATACTCAGATCTACATTCGAAAGACCCCGAACTTCGTTTCCTCTGGTTCTTTGTGAGTGGCCGCTGCCAGACACAGTCCCAGCACGGTGCGGGTATCTTTCGGATCGATCACACCGTCGTCCCACAAGCGCGCAGAGGCGTAGTAGGGGTGGCCCTGGTGTTCGTAGTCGTCGATGATCGGTTGCTTGAACTTGGCGATCTCTTCCTCGCTCCAGTCCTCGCCCTGTGCCGCCATCTGGTCTTTCTTCACCTGCGCCAGCACCCCGGCCGCCTGTTCGCCGCCCATCACGGAAATGCGCGCATTCGGCCACATAAACAGGAAGTTGGGATCGTAGGCGCGTCCGCACATACCGTAGTTGCCGGCACCGAAGGAACCGCCGATCAGGACGGTGAACTTGGGTACTTTTGCGGTGGCGACCGCGGTTACCATTTTCGCACCGTGCTTGGCGATACCGCCGGCTTCGTACTGTTTACCCACCATAAAACCGGTGATGTTTTGCAGGAATACCAGCGGAATATTGCGCTGTGCGCACAGCTCGATGAAGTGCGCACCTTTCTGTGCACTCTCGGCAAACAGGATGCCATTGTTGGCTACGATGCCCACCGGGTAACCGTGAATGCGGGCAAAGCCGGTCACCAGGGTGGTGCCGTACATCGCCTTGAATTCATCAAACTCGGAACCGTCCACCACCCGCGCGATAATCTCACGTACATCAAACGGCTGGCGGGAATCTTTGGGCACAATGCCGTAGATTTCTTCGGGTGGATAAATCGGCTCGACCGGCTTCTGGATATCCAGGCCCGGGTTCTTGATCCGATTCAGGCGCGCAACGGACTTGCGTGCCAACTCCAGCGCATGGGTATCGTTATTCGCAAAGTGGTCGGAAACACCGGACGTCTTGCAGTGCACTTCCGCGCCGCCGAGCTCCTCCGCCGAAACCTCTTCCCCGGTGGCCGCTTTTACCAGTGGAGGCCCCGCGAGGAAAATCGTCGCCTGCTCCTTCACCATAATGGACTCATCCGCCATCGCCGGCACATAGGCACCGCCGGCGGTACAGCTACCCATCACTACCGCGATCTGCGGAATATTCTTTGCGGACAGGTTGGCCTGGTTGAAGAATATGCGACCGAAATGCTCGCGATCCGGGAAGACATCATCCTGGCGTGGCAGGTTGGCACCGCCGGAATCCACCAGGTAGATACACGGCAAATTGTTCTGCTCCGCGATCGCCTGCGCGCGCAGGTGCTTTTTCACGGTTAGCGGGTAGTAGGTACCACCTTTCACTGTCGCATCATTGGCAACAATCACACAGGGCTGGCCGGCAACGGTGCCGATGCCGGTGAGAATCCCCGCCGCCGGCACGTCCTCGCCGTAAACGTCGTAAGCGGCCAGCTGGGAGAATTCCAGGAACGGACTGCCCGGATCGAGCAGCGCATCGATGCGGTCTCGCGGCAGTAACTTGCCACGGGACACGTGTTTCTCCCGCGCGCGCTCGCTGCCGCCTTTGGCGATGGTTTCCAGCTTTTCCCGCAGGTCATCGACAATCTTCTCCATCTGCTCGCGGTTTTCCGCAAACGCTGGATCTCGGGAGTTAATTTTGCTCTGAATCTGGTTCATAGAAAAAATTTGGTTGGTTAGAGCACAGAAATAAAATGCGCAGGCGCTGCTACTGGGATGGGTTCGCTGGACCTTCAAAAACAGGATGTTTTTGTAGAGCCCCCATGGATGGGTTCACGGCGTGTCCAGCGAACCCATCCCGGTAGCAGTGCCGCCCCGAAACTATCTACGAAGCTTAGCGAGTCTCGTTAAACAGCTCGCGACCAATCAGCATACGACGGATCTCGGAAGTACCCGCGCCGATTTCGTACAGCTTGGCATCGCGCAGCAGGCGGCCAGTGGCGTACTCATTGATATAGCCGTTGCCGCCCAGGGTCTGGATCGCCTGCAGTGCCATCTGGGTGGCACGCTCTGCGGTAAACAGAATCACCGCCGCGGAATCCTTACGGGAGTCCTCACCGCGATCACAGGCTTTCGCCACCGAGTACAGGTATGCGCGGCTCGCATTCAGATCCGCGTACATATCCGCAACCTTGCCCTGCATCAGCTGAAACTCGCCGATCGCCTTGCCAAACTGTTTGCGATCGTGAATATAAGGCACCACGATATCCATGCACGCCTGCATGATACCTACCGGGCCACCGGAAAGAATGGTGCGCTCGTAATCCAGACCGCTCATCAGCACGCGCACGCCGCCGTTCAGCTGGCCCAGAATATTCTCTTCCGGCACCTCGCAGTCCTCGAACACCAGCTCACAGGTGTTGGAACCGCGCATACCCAGCTTGTCCAGCTTCTGCGCCTGAGAGAAACCCTTGAAACCGCGCTCCACAATAAACGCCGTAATACCGCCAGAGCTGATACCCGGCTCGGTGCGCGCATAGATCACATAGGTGTGCGCATCCGGGCCGTTGGTGATCCACATCTTGTTGCCGTTCAGGATAAAGCGATCGCCCTTCTTCTCCGCTTTCAGCTGCAGGCTCACTACATCGGAGCCGGAATTGGGCTCACTCATCGCCAGCGCGCCGATATGCTCGCCGGAACACAGCTTAGGCAGATACTTCGCCTTCTGCTCAGGGGTACCGTTTTTGCGGATCTGGTTTACACACAGGTTGGAATGGGCGCCATAGGAGAGGCCGACCGATGCGGACGCGCGGGAAATCTCCTCCATCGCCACCGCGTGGGCCAGGTAACCCATATTGGAACCACCGTACTCCTCTTCCACGGTCATACCCAGCAGGCCCAGCTCACCGAACTTCTTCCACATATCGGCGGGAAAAAGGTTGTCCTCGTCGATCTGTGCCGCCCGCGGGGCCAGTTCCGCCTGGCAGAACTTGTAGACCATGTCCCGCAGCATATCGATGTCTTCGCCGAGGTCGAAATTGAGGGTTGGGTATGGAGTATTCATCGCGTGCTCCGCTTTGGATCCGTCAGAGTTATTTGTGAAATCAGGTTTGGTTCAGTCTGTTTGTTCTTTCAGCGCCGCCTGTGTGCGGGCGGTCGCATCGTCCAGCTGGGCGAGCATCTTCTCGATGTCCCGCTGCTGCTGTCGCAGCTGCTGGCGCTTGGCATCGATTCGGTCGAGGAGGCGATTGAGCTGGTCCACATTGCCGTGGGCCGGGTCGTACATATCGATGATTTCCCGGCTCTCATCCAGCGAGAAACCCAGACGCTTGCCCCGCAGGATTAGCTTCAGGCGCACCCGGTCTTCCGGCGTGTACACCCGGGTCTGCCCCCGCCGTTCCGGGCTGATCAGCCCCTTGTCTTCATAGAAGCGGATAGTCCGGGTGGTGATCCCGAATTCCTGGGCCAGCTCGGAAATGCTGTAGCTGTCGGCGATATTGCTCATTAGGCACGGGCGCTCATGGGATAGTCCTCAGATCTGCCCGAAGTCTAGTTGACGTTTACGTTAACGTAAACGTCAATCTGGGCCAAATCGTGACCGAAGGGGTGTTGCCAGTTCCGGGTGTCTGGGAAGATGGCGGGGCGGGCGGGGAGAAAATTTATGTAAGGTTCTGATTGCGCTGGGTACAGTACCAGGCATTACCCGCTTCCTGCGGCCCCAGAATACGGACAGAAGAGCATAGCTTGGACGCGCGCGAACAGATCTTTAACCAGTTAATCGAGGACTGCGGTGGTGGCATTGCGCGTCTGGCTAGCAGCTACGTGCGCAACCGGGCGGAGCGGGAAGACCTGGTGCAGGAAATATGGCTGGCCATCTGGCGGGCATTGCCGGCGTTCCGGGGGGAGTCGAGGCTGCGTACCTTTGTCTACCGGATCGCCCACAACCGCAGTGTCACCCAGCTCGCCCGCCGGCGAGATAGCCATGGCAGTGAGCTACTGGAAGAGCTGCAGGATGAACGTCCTGGCCCGGAAGCGCAGCTGCAGCAAAACCGGGATGCCGAGCGGCTGGTGCGCGCAGTGTCCCTGCTGCCCCTGGGAATGCGTCAGGTACTTACATTGCGTTTCGAGGGCCTGAGTTACAGCGAAATTTCCGAAGTGCTGGGTATCAGTGAGTCCAATGTCGCGGTGCGCCTGAATCGCGCCCGCGAGCGCTTGAACACAAAACTGGGTAATGCGGTGTGATGAGCATGAGCAACGAAAATAACGGTAAGTCCAAAGTGGGCCGCCACGGTGACGACGGGCTACAGGAGCTGGCGAATATCTGGCAGCAGGCCCCTTGCGAGATGCCGGTGCCTAATGCCATCCGCGAAAATATCCGGCGACAAGAACGACGTATACGTATGACTGCCCTGCTCGAATGGGCCGGTTCAATTGCGGTGGGCATCGGCGGTGTTTACCTGACATTGGCCAGCGAGATGCGAGATGCTCCCTGGCGCGCGCTGTTGGTACTGGTATTGCTGACCTGGGCCATGGCATTTTCCGTATCCAATCGCCGGGGAGTGTGGGATCCACTGGAGGAGTCCACCCGTGGCTATCTGGACCTTGCGCGGCTGAGACTCGAGCGCAAACGACGCATGCTGCGCTTTACCTGGATTCTGTTGATTGTGGAACTGGGTATTTTTGCAGTCTGGCAGGGGGTGTCATATTTCGGATGGCTGGAGCCCATCTTTACGAAAGACATCGGGTTTGTCATCGGATGGCTTCTCACATTTACAGTAGGCTTGGGCATCTGGAGCGTGTGGTATTCGCGTCGCATAAAAAAGAGCGAGATACAGATCGATACGTGGCAGCAAGAAAATTTCGAAACGACGAAGAATAAATTGTAAGAAATTGGATTTCGCCGGTACTACAGAAGTGTCGATCGAATATTCAATGAAAAATCAAATCAATGGAAGGAATTCTTATTATGCTGTCAAATCTTGAAGAAAAATTTTCGGGTTTCCTCGATCTGTTTGCACAAATGGATACGCTTCAGGCCGTCATTTTCGTTGTATTCTTTTTTGCCGTGTGGTTTTTGCCTAGTGTGATTGCGGTTTTTTTCAATCGCGCGCATCTAGGAAAAATTTTTCTCGCCAATGTGCCAGCGGGGCTCTCGTGGATTGCCTGGGTGGCGCTGCTGGTGTGGGCCTCCACCGGGAAGATGAGTGGGAGGCTGGCAGAAAAGTACGGCGCTGCTTCCGCGCAGAAAATGGTAAAAGCCGAAAGCTAATTGGTGGGGGGATAGCTGTTGAACCCACCTTCGCCCAGCGTATTCAACGGGCTGAGCGAAGGCGGTTCATCGGGGATTTACTGATTGCTGGGCAGCATTTCTACCGCCAGGTACTCACGGTAGTAAGCACTGGCCAGGAGTTGCTTGGCTTCCTCGATATCCGGTGCGAAGTAGCGGTCCTTGTCGTAGAAGGAGACGCGCTCGCGCAGGGCGGCCTTGGCGTTTTCCAACTTTTCGGTGGTCTTTAGCGGCGCGCGGAAGTCCAGACCCTGGCAGGCGGCCAGCAGTTCCACCGCGAGAATGCCACAGGTGTTGTCCGCCATGTCGCGCAGGCGGCGACCGGCGAAGGTGGCCATTGAGACGTGGTCTTCCTGGTTCGCAGAGGTGGGCAGGGAGTCGACGCTCGCCGGGTGGGCGAAGGTCTTGTTCTCGCTGGCCAGTGCCGCAGAGGTCACCTGCGCGATCATAAAGCCGGAGTTCACCCCGCCGTTGTCCACCAGGAAGGGCGGTAGGCCGGACAGGTTGGAGTCGATCAGCAGCGCCATGCGGCGCTCGGACAGGGAGCCGATTTCCGCAATCGCCAAGGCCAGGTTATCGGCCACCATCGCCACCGGTTCCGCGTGGAAGTTACCACCGGAGATGATGTCGGAGTTTTCCGGGTTTTCCACATCGGTAAACACCAGCGGGTTATCGGAAACACCGTTGGCTTCCGCCAGCAGGATTTCGGCGGCGAAGCGGATCTGCTGCAGGCAGGCGCCCATCACCTGGGGCTGGCAGCGCAGGGAGTAGGGGTCCTGTACCTTTTCGCAGTCCTCGTGGGATGCGCCAATTTCACTCTGTTCACCCAGCAGGTCGCGGTAGCTCGCGGCCACATCGCGCTGCGCCTGCTGGCCGCGCACCATGTGGATACGGTCGTCGAACGGACGGCGTGAGCCCTTGGCCGCTTCCAGGGTCAGCGCGCCGGTTACTACCGCACCGGCGAACATGTCTTCCGCAGAGAAGAGGCCCTGCAGGGCAAAAGCGGTGGAGGCCTGGGTGCCGTTCAGCAGCGCGAGGCCTTCCTTCGGTGCCAGTACTACCGGGCGCATTTCCGCAAAGCGCAGGCCTTCAGACGCGGGCTTGCGTTCGCCGTTGATAAAGCATTCGCCTTCGCCCAGCAGTACCACGCTCATATGCGCGAGCGGTGCCAGGTCGCCGGAGGCGCCCACGGAGCCTTTTTCCGGAATCGCGGGATACACACCCGCGTTGACCAGTTTGATCAGCGCTTCGATCACTTCCAGGCGGATGCCGGAAAAACCGCGGGCCAGGGAGTTGATCTTCAGCACCATCAACAGGCGTACGGTGTCTTCACTCATGAAGTTGCCGGTGCCGGCCGCATGGGACAGGACGATGGCGCGCTGCAGGGTTTCCAGATCTTCCTTCTTGATGCTGGTGTTTGCCAGCAGGCCGAAGCCGGTGTTAATACCGTATACGGTGCGGCCCTGTTCCAGTACATCGGCGACGGTTTTGGCCGACGCATTGATGGCCGCATGGGCGTCTTTGTTCAGGCTCAGTTTTACCGGCTCGCGGGCGACGCGGCGCAGTTGTTCCAGGCTCAGTTGCCCCGGGGTGATTTCCAGTTGGTACATAATTTTTTCACCGAAACTATTTTTTACATACGCCATGCCGCGAGGGCATGGCGAATTTAAAGCGTTGAATCAATCCTTGAGCATCGGCAGATCGAGGCCTTGCTCTTTTGCACATTTCTTGGCGATGTCGTAGCCCGCATCCGCATGGCGCATCACACCGGTAGCCGGGTCGTTCCACAGCACGCGCTCGATGCGCTTTTTCGCCGCTTCGGTGCCGTCACACACAATCACTACACCAGAGTGCTGGGAGAAGCCCATGCCCACGCCGCCGCCGTGGTGTAGGGACACCCAGGTGGCGCCAGAGGCGGTGTTCAACAGCGCGTTCAGTAGCGGCCAGTCAGAGACCGCATCGGAACCGTCCATCATGGACTCGGTTTCGCGGTTGGGGCTGGCCACGGAGCCGGAGTCGAGGTGGTCGCGGCCGATCACCACCGGCGCTTCCAGTTCGCCGTTGGCGACCATCTCGTTGAACGCCAGCGCCAGGCGCGCGCGGTCTTTCAGGCCGACCCAGCAGATACGCGCGGGCAGGCCCTGGAACTGGATGCGCTCGCGGGCCATATCCAGCCAGTTGTGCAGCTGCGGATTGTCCGGGATCAGCTCTTTTACCTTGGCGTCGGTTTTGTAGATGTCTTCCGGGTTGCCGCTCAGGGCCGCCCAGCGGAAGGGACCAATGCCTTCGCAGAACAGCGGGCGGATGTACGCGGGAACAAAACCGGGGAAATCAAACGCGTTTTTGACGCCTTCTTCGAACGCCATCTGGCGGATATTGTTGCCGTAGTCGAGGGTGGCGGCACCGCGCTCCTGCAGCGTGAGCATGGCCTGCACCTGAATCGCCATGGATTTCTTGGCTTCCTTCACCACCAGGGCTTCGTCGGCTTTGCGCATTTCGGCCGCCTGTTCCATGGTCCAGCCTTTTGGCAGGTAGCCGTTCAGCGGGTCGTGGGCGGAGGTCTGGTCGGTAACGCAGTCGGGCAGGATGCCGCGCTCGACAATTTCCGGGAAGACGTCGGCGGCGTTGCCGAGCAGGCCGACGGAGATGGCCTCACCCTTTTCCATCGCGTCGTTGATCATCGCCAGGGCTTCGTCGAGGCTGGTGGCTTTTTTGTCCACGTAGCCGGTGCGCAGGCGGAAGTCGATGCGGGTTTCATCGCACTCGACGGCGATCATGCAGAAGCCGGCCATGGTGGCGGCGAGAGGCTGGGCGCCGCCCATGCCGCCGAGGCCGCCGGTGAGTACCCATTTGCCCTTGGCTTCGCCATCAAAATGTTTGCGCGCGACCGCGGCAAAGGTTTCGTAGGTGCCCTGGACGATGCCCTGGGAGCCGATGTAGATCCAGGAGCCGGCGGTCATCTGGCCGTACATGGCCAGGCCTTTTTTATCCAGCTCGTTGAAGTGTTCCCAGTTGGCCCAGTGCGGGACGAGGTTGGAGTTTGCGATAAGTACGCGGGGTGCGTCGGCGTGGGTTTTGAAGACGCCGACGGGTTTGCCGGATTGGACCAATAAGGTTTCGTCGTCTTCCAAGCGCTGCAGGACTTCGACGATTTTGTCGTAGCACTCCCAGTCGCGCGCGGCGCGGCCGATACCACCGTATACAACAAGGTCTTCCGGACGTTCGGCGACGTCGGGATGCAGGTTGTTCATCAGCATGCGCAGGGGCGCTTCGGTGAGCCAGCTCTTTGCGTTGAGCTTGGTACCGGTGGGGGCGGCAATTTTACGGCTGGGATCGTGGCGTTTATCGGTCATGGTTGCCTCGTCTTTTTTCCAAATTCTTGGTTTGAAATTACGTTCTGTGGGTTTTTGGCCCGGAGTCTTAAAACGGGTTTTGCTGCGGCGGAGCGCCGGGTAGAGGTTTTCAGGACCACTGTGAATACATCCCTGTACGCTTCGTCGGCAACTTCCCTGTTGCCGACGATCCTGAAAACCTCTACCCGGCGCTCCGCCTTCAATTCAAATTTCTGTACTTCGTAGCGCTCGGAGTTGTTTTAAAACCTCAGTTGCGCACCCAGCCGGTATCTATTTCCCGGATGCACCAGTCGCGCGAAGCTGACGGTGCCCGCGCTGCTTTTAGTGCGTCGCCAGATCTGCAGGCAGGCGGTGCCAGGCTGGATCTCCAGCGCACGTGCGACAGTCTCGTCTGCGCCAATGGCCTCAACCGTGGTATCCACTTCCGTCAGTGGCGCTACGTGGGTCAGGTATTCGTTGGGTGTGGCCGCGCTGAAGTCCTGGTGCAGGTAGTCCGGCACCAGTGTGGGGTTGGTATAGCGTTCCTCGAACTGGATCGGCAGATCGTTATCCAGGTGCACGATGATGGAGTGGTATACCGCGGCGCCTTCGGCAAGGCCGAGGGCGACGGCGACTTCGGTACTGGCGGTTGTCTGTTCGAGTTTGAGAATGCGGTTGGCGTAGCTATGACCGCGCGCGGCAATTTCGTCGGCTATGTTGCGTACTTCCAGCAGGGAGCCTGCCGGTACCGGTTCGGCGACGAAGGTGCCGAGGCCCTGGGAGCGGATGAGTACGCCTTCGTCGGTAAGCTCTGACAAGGCCCGGCGGGCGGTCATGCGGCTGACGCTGAAGTCCTGGGAGAGCTGGTTTTCCGAAGGCACGCGGAAGTGGGCGGGCCATTCGCCGGATTCGATCTGGGCGCGGATATGGGCCTTGATCGCGGCGTAGCGCGGCTGGCTGCCGGTATCCGTGGTGGTGGCGGGACTCTGACTACTCATACTTGTGTGCTCTTCGCCTGCTCGGGTAAAGTGCTTATCAGGTTGTACATTCTTGTATATACAAGTCTGTGTATGGGGCAACTATGGATTTGATGGGGATTTCTGTCAATAGTGAGAATCTGCGCCAAATCACCCCAACAGGGCTATCGTTACAAATAACGCCAATTCAGTGAGCGACTATGACTGAACGCTGTGATCTGCTGATTACCAATATCAACGCGGCCACCATGGACCCGGCAATGCCCGGTGCCTATGGTGCGGTGGAGGATGCCGCGGTGGCGGTGACCGGCAACAAGATTGTCTGGATCGGCCCGCGCCGCGAGCTGCCCGATGCGATTGCGGACACCGTGATCGATGGGGAAGGGCAGTGGCTGACGCCCGGGTTGATTGATTGCCACACCCACCTTGTGTACGGCGGCCACCGCGCCGGTGAGTTCGCCCGTCGCCTCGGTGGCGAGAGTTACGAGGAGGTTGCCCGTTCCGGGGGCGGTATCCTGTCCACCGTGCGCGCAACCCGCGGTGCTACCGCCGACGAGCTCTACCGGGACGCGGAACCGCGCCTGCGCGCCCTGCTCGCGGAGGGTGTCACCACCATTGAAATCAAATCCGGTTACGGCCTGGAGCTGGATACCGAGCTAAAGCAACTGCGGGTGGCCCGTCGCCTGGCTCAGCACTACCCGGTGAATATCCTCACCACCTGCCTCGCCGCCCACGCCCTGCCGCCGGAGTACGACGGCCGCGCCGACGACTATATCGATCTGGTGTGCAACGAAATTCTGCCCGCGGTCGCCAAGGAACAGCTGGCGGATGCGGTGGATATGTTCTGTGAAACCATCGCCTTCTCTGTGGAGCAGTGTCAGAAAGTGATCGCCGCCGCGCAAAAACTCGATCTGCCGGTAAAGGTCCACGCAGAACAGCTCGCCGCCACCGGTGCCACCCGTATGGCTGCCCGCGCCGGCGCCCTGTCGGTGGAGCATATTGAATATATTACCGACGAAGATGTAGCGGCCATGGCCGAGAGCGGTACCGCTGCGGTACTGCTGCCGGGTGCCTTCTATTCCCTGAAGGAAACCCGCGTTCCGCCTGTGGATAAACTCCGTGCTGCGGGAATACCCATGGCCATTTCCACGGATCTCAACCCTGGCAGCTGTCCCATAGCATCACTGCGACTGATGATGAATATGAGTTGTAACCTGTTTGGTCTCACCCCCGCCGAAGCCCTGGCCGGTGTCACCCGCGCCGCGGCACGCGCCCTGGGTGTGTGTTGTTCCCGCGGTGTGTTGCGCGCCGGGCTGCGTGCGGATATGGCACTGTGGCCGATGGAGACGCCGGACCAGCTCGCCTACGAGGTGGGGGCACTGAAACCCGCAGATATTTTTGTTGGGGGGCAACATGTTACAGCTGGCTGATATGCGCCTGTGGAGCGGGCGAGTAGACAGTGAAGACGGCAAGGCCGGAAAGCGCTGGCACCAGGATATCGTCCCGCTGCACCTGGACAGCCCGCCCGGCTTGGCCATTCTAGGTTTCGCCAGCGATGAGGGTGTGCGCCGCAACAAGGGGCGCATCGGCGCCGCCAAGGGCCCGCGGATCCTGCGCCTGGCGCTGGCGAACCTGCCCAAGACCTTTGCCGCACCGCTGTACGATGCCGGCAATGTGCGGGTGGAAAAAGACGACCTGGAATCCGGTCAGTCCATGCTCGGCGCACGGATTACCGACCTGATGACCGGCGGGCATTTCCCGCTGGTACTGGGGGGCGGCCACGAGATTGCCTTCGGCAGTTATCAGGGCATCGCCCGCTGGATGCGCGAGCAGCACCGCGACAAGACCCTTGGCATCATCAACTTCGATGCGCACCTGGATCTGCGCCTGCCGGCACCGAAAGGCTCTTCCGGCACGCCCTTTTTCCAGATCGCGGAGCAGTGCGACGTCAACGGCCGGCCATTCAATTACCTGTGCGTGGGGGCTGCAGCCACCGCCAATACCCCGGCGCTATACAACCGCGCGGAAGAGTTGGGGGCGCAGGTGATTTCCGATCGTGAAATCGTGCCCTGGCGTCTCGAGCTGGTGCAGAAGCAGATCGCCGACTTTATCGAGCGGGTGGACTTCGTTTACCTGACCATCGACCTGGATGTATTTCCCGCCGCGGTAATGCCCGCGGTGAGCGCGCCCGCCGGGCGTGGTGTGGCGTTTGAACTGTTCGAACCGCTGCTGGACACGGTGCTGGAATCGAAAAAGGTGTGTTTGGCGGACATTGCCGAGTTCAACCCCTATTTCGATATCGAGGACCACGCCGCGCGCACCGCAGCGCGGGTTATCTTCCAGATTGCCAACGGCATCAAGGGGTAATCAGGGCTTTGCGATGTGTCGCGCTCAGCGCTCCGGTGCGGCGCGTCGCTGGCTGGGCTGTTCCACCGGGGGGATCCTTGGTGGGCGCCGCGCCTCCAGGTAACGCTTGATATAGGGCTTGTGGGTGTAGATCACATCGTCCGGGAGCATATGCAGCTCGAAGAACCGGTAGCCGTAGATTTCGCCGTCGCGGATGGCCACCTGCTTGTCCTTGAGGCGCCCGCGGATAGCGATGTTGATGATCCCCGAGCGCGGTACCTTGTCGACCTCCAGTACCTCGAAGTCATCGATCCTGATGTCCAGTTCCTCGCGCAGCTCTCGCCGCGCCGATTCCTCGAACGATTCGTTGCGCTCTACCCAGCCGCCGGGTAGCGCCCACTTGTCCTGGTAGGAGTGGCGCACCAGCAGCAACTGATTGTTGCGCTCCACGAAGTACACCATGCCCACCACGAATTTATCGGTCAGCGCATAGGATATGTTCCAGCGGATTTTGGGTGGCAGCTTGCGGTAGACCTCGTATTTGAGCCCGGGAAATACGACAAATAGCAGTGCTACCAGCGCGCCTGCGGCGAACAGCGTGAGAATGGCTTTTGTCAGAAATGATCGCATCGTCCCAGAACTGCTTTCACTGCTTATAGGGTAGGGCTTGTTTAGGTTGTCGCAAGTTTACCTGCCTAAAGTGTATCCGAGGCGTGGCGGGGCTTTCGAGTACTCTTTTCGTTGGTGGGGGGTGTTTAGAGCTATATTGCACTAACCGCACCATTTACAGTCAGACAAATACAATAAACAACAGTTTCACAGGGAAGTCTCGATGCTGCCACCTTTTGTCGTTATTCGCTCCAGCGCGAGCATGCTGTGCCGGATGTCCATGTTGGCGGGCGTTTGGTTTTGTCTGGTGGGCGCGGCACAGGGGCAAACGGTGAGCCCTGAGCAGCTGGAGGCTGTGGTGATTGAGGCTATCCAGCCGCTGGTGGAGAAACACCGCGTGCCCGGTATGGCGTTGGCACTGACCATCGACGGTGAGCCCTATTTCTTCAATCTCGGGGAGACCGCGCTGGAGGGGGGCGAGCCGGTTACCGAGCACACCCTGTTTGAAATCGGTTCGGTTAGTAAAACCTTTACCGCGACCCTGGCGGCCTATGCCGAAGCGAAGGGCGCGCTGGACTTCAGCAAACCGGTGAGCGCCTACCTGCCACCGCTGCGAGGCAGTGCGATGGATTCGATCTCCGTACTCAATCTCGCCACCCATACCGCCGGGCATTTCCCCCTGCAGTTACCTTCGGAAGTGCACAGCGAAGCGCAGTTGCTCGAGTATTTCCGCAACTGGCAGCCGCAGTACACACCCGGCAGCAAGCGTACCTATGCAAACCCCGGCAGCGGGTTGCTCGGCCTGGTCGCGGCGCGCAGCTTGAACCAGCCATTTGCGAAAGCGATGCAGGATTCTGTGTTTCGCGGACTGGGTCTGTCGGATACATATGTGGAAGTGCCGCAGGAAAAAATGGCCCACTACGCCGAGGGGCACAATCGCAACCATCAGCCGGTGCGAGTGAATATCGGTTTGCTGGGAGAGGAAGCGTACGGTGTGCGTTCCAGCGCGGCGGACCTCACACGGTTCCTGGCCGCACAGATGGCGCTGGTAAAAGTGGGGCCGGAAATACAGCGGGCCCTGCAGGCAACCCGGCAGGGTTATTTCCGCACGGATTACTATGTGCAGGATATGGTGTGGGAACAGTACAGCCTGCCACTGGAGAAGAATCGCCTGCTGGCCGGAAATTCCCGCAAAATGATCAGCGAAGATCACCCGGTGGTCACCGTCATCCCACCGCTGTCGCCGCAACAGAATGTGCTGATCAACAAAACCGGCTCTACCGGCGGATTCTCGACCTACGTGGCGTTTATTCCGGAGAAAAAATTTGGCTTTGTGCTGCTGGCCAACAAATATTTTCCCAATGAAGATCGCATAGACATGCTTTACCAAATCCTGCAGGCGGTACTGCCGGAGGTCACGGGGGGCAGTGAAACGGGCGCTGTCGATACCGATTCCGGGAGCCCGTGACTGCCTGGTGGCGGCCCATTCTGGGGAACCTTGTACGATTGACCAATAATTGGCCATTGTATAGGGTGCCAAGCGGGTGTGCCCTGCACATCCGTACCTATCTTCCCGTGTGAGGCAGTCAACATGGTATCCAGCACCGTTGCTGGCAAGGAAAGCCCTGGAAAAACATCGCGCACGACTTCGGCACCGGACAAAAAAGCCGAGAAGCGCGAAATCGCCAAGACAAAGATCCTCAATGCCACCCTCGATATTATCGCCCGCGAGGGGCTGGCGGCGCTGTCTCACCGTTCCATCGCCAGTGTGGCCGGCGTTCAGCTGGCCATGACCACCTATTATTTCGGCACCATCGACAATATTCTGGTGGCCGCCTTCCGCCAGTTCCGCGCGAATATGGAGCCGGTGATTAAAGGGCTCGCGCAGCAACTTGAAGAATTGCTGGCCAGCTCCGCAGTGGCCGATGGAAGCCTGGCATCCAGGCAGTCCTATGCCGACGCATTTGCCAGTGAACTAGAGCAGTACATCGATATCCACTCAAGCGAGCGGGTGAACCTGCTCCGCATCGAGTGCCAGTACCTGTTTGAGCAGCACCCATCGCAAGCACTTACCGAGGAGATCCAGGAGTACACCGATTGGGTGACATCCCTGGCTCTGCGCTTCGTGTCTCCCCTGGGTGGTGAAAACCCGCGAATGGATGCCCACATGCTGCTGTGGACGGTGCAGTACCTGGAGTTCTCTACGGTGACCAGCGTGACCATCAAGGGCGCATCAAACGGCGATGTGCTGCGGCGTCTGCTGCGTGGATTCTGTGTTTGAGAGGATTCCCCTTCCAGCAGGAAGTCTGAGGTAATGGCCAAGCGGGCGCGGCACCCGTTCAATGGATTCCCTGAGTTGAGCCGGGGGACCCATGCGAGATTTCACTTTTTCCACCACCAGAACCATCGTTTGTGAGGCCGGCGCGGCAGACCGCCTGGCCGAGCACTGCCGTGCAGCCGGTGCCGGGCGGGTGCTGCTGGTCACCGACAATGGCATCCTGAACGCCGGCCTGCTGGACAGCGTATTGCCGGGATTCGACAGCGCTGACCTGCGCCTGGGGATTTTTGATCGGGTAGAAGCCGACCCCAAAAGTGCCACCGTGGAAGCGGCAGCTCAGGCCGCCCGCGCGCTGGGCGCAGAAATGATCGTGGGTTTTGGCGGCGGCAGCTCCATGGATGTGGCCAAGCTGGTCGCGGTGCTGGCGCACGGAGATTGCCGGCAATCCCTGGAAGAGCTCTATGGAGTGGGCAATGTGCAGGGACCGCGTTTGCCCCTGCTACAGGTGCCCACTACTGCGGGCACCGGCTCTGAAGTTACGCCCATTGCCATTGTCACCACCGGTGAAACCACCAAGGCCGGCATTGTCTCCCCGCACCTGCAGCCGGACACCGCGCTACTCGATGCCAGACTTACCCTCGGCCTGCCCGCCCATGTGACTGCCGCCACCGGCATCGACGCCATGGTGCATGCGATTGAGGCCTACACCACCGCCCACAAGAAGAATCCGATATCGGATATGCTGGCCCGCGAGGCGCTGAGCCTACTGGCCACCAATATCGCCACTGCCACCCATCGCGGATTCGATCTGGAGGCCCGCGGCAAGATGCTGCTGGGGGCGCTGTATGCCGGCCAGGCATTCGCCAATGCGCCGGTGGCCGCCGTACACGCGCTGGCATATCCTCTCGGCGGGCGTTTCCATATTCCCCACGGCCTCAGTAATTCCCTGGTATTGCCCCATGTTCTGCGCTTCAACGCGCCGGCGGCGGCCGAACTTTATGCGCAGCTGGCGCAGACCATCATGGGGGTGGAATGCCCCAGCGGGAGCGCTCAGGACAAAACCGAAGCGCTGATCTGCTGGCTGGAAAACCTGATCGCGGAATTGGGACTGCCCACTAAATTGCGGGATTGCGGTGTTACCGAAGACAGCCTGGCACAACTCGCCGCCGATGCGATGGAGCAGCAGCGATTGCTGGTAAACAATCCCCGCGCGGTCACCGAGCAGGATGCACTGGCGATCTACCGGGCAGCGTTTTAACAATCACAGCCCACCGCAAGCAGAAAAAATTTAGAGAATCCATGTCAAAGACACCACCGGAAGAGTACTTCACCCGGGAGCACTACCGGGTGTTCTACCCCATCACCACCCGCTGGCACGATAACGATATCTACGGCCACGTGAACAACGTGACCTACTACAGCTACTTCGACAGTGCGGTAAACCGCTACCTGATTGAAGAGGGGGGATTGGATATCCACAGCAGTGAGGTGGTCGCGTTTGTGGTCAACTCCAGCTGCGACTACCGCGCGCCCCTGGCTTATCCGCAGCAACTGGAAGCGGGTATCCGGGTGGAGAAACTCGGTAACAGCTCGGTGGTTTACCGGGTGGGCATTTTCCCCGCGGGTGATACCCGGGCAGCGGCCAGTGGAAGTTTTACTCATGTATTTGTCGCGCGCGCGGAAAACCGCTCGGTGCCCATTCCCGAACCCATTCGACAGGCGCTGTCCCGCATCGAATAGAATACACATCTGCGATAGTCTGGAGGGGTTGCAGAATTTCCCTCCTTAATACCGCGCATTTTTCGTTGAGAAGACTGCGAACTCGATATCGGTTGCGGGCAGTGACGGGAAGACCGGGATCGAGATGCCCGCGTGACTAGTAGCCTTCGGGTTTTTCCAGTTCCTGGATGACATACCCGGCCTCTTCGGTCTTTTCGTTGAATACCTGTTGAGCATCGAAAAGGCCGCGGTTGTAGAAGTAGGGCCCCAATTCCTTGGCGAAAAAGTCGATCAGGAACTCCGCCTCAAACCCACCGATATCTTGCTGCAGCTCATCGCTGAAGTAGGACTTGATCTTGCCAACCATTCTTTCTTTCTGGTCTTTCGAGAATTCAATTTCTTGCATTATTACCCTCGCTTCTGCGTATCGGAAGTGACGGATTCGTCCGCTCTCAAGGTGAGTACCTCAAATCCATCCGTGGTCACCAGCACCGTGTGCTCCCATTGTGCAGACAATTTCCCATCGCGTGTTACTACCGTCCATCCGTCTTTTTGGGTTTTTGTTTTGTGTGTGCCCTGATTGATCATGGGTTCGATGGTGAAGGTCATTCCCTCTTTCAGTACCTCGCCGGTGCCGGGGCGGCCGAAGTGCAGGACTTGCGGGGCTTCGTGCATTTCACGGCCGATGCCGTGGCCACAATAATCCCTCACCACACTGTAACCATACTGTTCGGCGTGTTGCTGGATCGCATGGCCGATATCTCCGAGGGTGGCGCCGGGACGCACCGAGTGGATACCGCACCACATGGCGTCGTAGGTTGTGTTCACCAGCTTGCGCGCAGCGGGGGAGACGTCACCGACCAGATACATTTTACTGGAGTCGGCGATGTAGCCATTTTTTTCCAGGGTGATGTCCAGATTGACGATATCGCCGCTTTTCAGCTTGCGCGACGCGCTTGGCATACCGTGACACACCACGTCATTGATGGAGGTGTTCAGGGAGTAGGGGTAGTCATACTGCCCCTTGCTGGCGGGGCGGGCAGCGAGGGTGTTGGTGATGAAGTCTTCCACCTGACGGTCGATTTCCATGGTGCTCACCCCCGGCGCCACGAAGCTATCCAGCATCTGGAATACTTCGCTCAGCAAGCGGCCCGACTCGCGCATCAACGCCTGTTGCTGCGGTGTTTTTACCTGCACCTTATTCACGGGTCAGAGCCTCCAGGCTAGCCGATGGGTTCCGCAGCAGCATCTTGCACAGCTGGTTGTAATTCAGCTCGGGATTGAGCTCCGCGAGCATGCCGATGCGAATCCAGAACTCGGCCTGGGCGTTAATGGAACGGGACATAACGGCGCTGGCACCGCGGATATCATCGTGCAGCGTGTCGGATATTTTTACGATTCCCAAGATGGCCTCCACAGTTCGTGTGTGAATGACAGTATATATGAATCATATACGGATCGTATAAAGCGATAAGTGGACCGGTAACGGGGGAGGCCGCGGCTGGATCGGTACGCTGCTTTTGCTTGCGGCGTAAAATTGCGTAAGCTTGCGGGCATTCGTTGTCACTCCGAGTCTCAGTTTTGCGCCCCTACAACCCGCCTACCGATCCATACCTGGATGTCGTCTACAGTGACGCCCACTTGCTGGTGCTGGACAAACCCAGTGGCCTGCTGACCGTGCCCGGGCGCGATCCCGCGCATAAAGACAGCCTCGCCAGTCGCGCGCAGCAGGAATACCCGGACGCGTTGATCGTGCACCGGCTGGATATGGATACCTCCGGCCTTGTGGTCATGGCGCGGGGGCCGGATATCCACCGCCAGTTGAGCGGTCTGTTTCAGCAGCGCGCGGTGGAGAAAATCTATATCGCGCGGGTATGGGGAGAGCCGCGGGAGGAAGACGGGGAGGTGGACTTGCCGCTGATCTGCGACTGGCCCAATCGACCCCGGCAGAAAGTGGACTTCGAGGTAGGCAAGCCGTCACAGACACGCTGGAAAAAGCTTTCCAGCGACGGCCGTACCAGCTTGCTGGAATTGACCCCGATCACTGGCCGCTCGCACCAGTTACGTGTGCATATGCAGGCCTTGGGACATCCCATTCTTGGGGATCCCTTTTACGCCCATGAGGAAGCCCTGACGGCAGCGCCGCGATTGCTGCTACATGCGCAGGAGTTGGGTTTTACGCATCCCGTACTGGAACGGCCTTTGCATTTTATGTGTAACCCCGGTGCAGAATTTCAACTTGAGCAAGTGTAATTGTGAGGGAGGGAGGTAACTGTGAATAGGAAAAAACTCATCGAGTCTACCATCGCTGTTGCGTTGGGAATTTTCTCGCTCTGGATGTCGATCTACACCATCGGCTTTTCCGCAGCCCTGGCGATCCCGCAGTGGCTAAATGGGCCGATGCAGAGTATCGGCTCAAATCTGTCCATGTTTCTCTGGAGCCTGCTGGTGGTGTATCCGCTGGGTGTCGGCTTGTTGATACTGTTGTCGCTTTGGGTGGCGGCACGCTTTCCTGTTCAGAACCCGCGCCTGTTTTGCCTGGTGTTTGCACTCACACTGTGCGCTACGCATTTGATCTACGGCTTCTGGAACGGCAATGGGTATTCGCCGTTGCTAATTCTGATGTGGAGTAGTAGTTATTGCATCGTAGTGATTGCCATGGTCCGGATGGAATTCTCATTGTTCCGGTTGGGACGTGATTAATCGGGTGCTTTCAGCGAAAACGATGAAATAAAAAAGGCGGCCATGGGCCGCCTTTATCGGTTCAATACCAAGAAATGTTTGTCTTCAGGCATGAGTTGGCGCATATGCGCCCTGGGAATGTGAGAATGTTGGACAACTGGGTGGGGCGGTTCATTCTAGAGTAAATGCACATGGGAAATAGATGCGACAAATAGAGCCATGAATTGGGCGGAGTGGGTGTGTGAAGATTAAACTGTATTTTGATCTACTTTTGGTTTTTGTTTTTATCGGTACTTTTCCGCAGAGAGGAATGTCGAGTTCGAATTGAATGGGTTTAGTGAATCCTATCTGCCGCCCCGCCCCATCGTAGTTAGGTTATTCTCTGATGGGTCATTTTATGGAAATGAAAGTGATGTTGAGAGACGATTCAGGAAGTGCGCTGATCCAGAGAGACTTCAACCCTGTATTGTTGCTGATACGTCATTTTTGAAATTTTCTATTCCCAAGGGAAATCTGGAGGTAAATCTTGGTCGGGAAAGGACTGCTTTCCCCGCCGAGAGCCGATTGGCGGCGTGCTTGAAGATCAGGATATCCAGCAGTTCCTTGGCCGGCAGTAATAATTAGTGTCGGAGTAAATCTTGGCCAGAAATTTCAATAATTGGAGCTCGTCATCTTCTCAAATGACAGTTTGGTTTGCTTTTCGTCGATGCGCCTGAGTTGCAGATAACTTGATGCATTTAGAGTAATTAAAGGTGAGAAAGCGAAAAGTTTATCGATCAGGCTTTATAAGTATCCCTCATTCTCGATGTCCATTTCTTTAAAGCTTTGTCTTGCGCGACTTGCCTCTTCCTAACTCTCCCCTATCTGCCTAAATTTTAAATAAACGCAAAACTTCTTCTACAGTTGAATATACGATAAATGCATATTCCTTCAGGAGAGTGAAATGACTGACAGGGTTTCATCAGACGACATTACCCCTCCGTTTTCTGAAGAGGACGAGAAGGCCATTCAGGAAGCTTTAGATCAGGCAGGGATTAAGCTGAAAGAGCACTTCAGCCTGCCGCAGGGTCCGGTGGCGGATGAGCCGGGAAAGCGAGTAAATCCCGCTGTGCCGGAGGGAAGAATCAAAGAGAATTATAATGGCCAACGTGGAGATGGCACATTTTCCAAGATGGATTTCCCTTGGCAACCGGATTGTGACCAAGAGTTCGCTATTGTTATTTCTGAGGTCTGGACGCCGCCACCGGCAGGCCTTGCTGGAAAGTTTTGGCTATGGGCGGGCTTCGCGTTCCTAAGGGCAATTTTGATCTGTCGGAGAAGCCAGCGTTGCCGGCGCGTTATTCCTCTGGGGTGTGAGTCTACCTGGGAGGTTCAATTTGCCAACGGAACTGTCTACTGTCGCGCCAGATTCGTTTTTATATGCAGCGAGATCTGAATGTTCGTAGCCACCTTCTAATATGGTCCCTGAAACTCTCTCCACCCCGAGGGGGGAGGGTGCGCGCAGGTCGAATCGGGTGTTTCCTTGACGTTAACTGATGAATCGTTCCATCTGCACGCAAGGACGCCGATATGAAAAAACTGACATGCTGGGTTTCAGCAATATGCTTTGGCTTGCTGAACGGGAGTGCCGGGGCCGAAGATTCGAGTATCCTTTTCGAGGTCACAGCACCAGCTGGCTATTCCGTCAAAGATACCGTGCATCTGGTTGGGGACTTCAATAACTGGGCGCTGGAAGGTGACGACGCCGTAACCCTCGAATATGTCGATGGAACATTGAGGGCCGAGGTTGTGGTCAGTGAAGAAGATCTCTTCTTCACCTTTGTGAAAAATAAGGATTGGGGCCTAACCCCCACTTCGGAAGCTGGAAAAAGTCTCTGTACCTATCATCTTAGAGCGGATGCCTCCGATGTGGCGCAGGCAGAAATTCCGGCCTGGAGAGGCGATGTTCCCACGCAAAAAGCACCGTCGACAAAGCGCGGTAACCTGCGCACTCTGCGCAACTTCCCGATGCCCGAGCTGGGGCGCAGCGCCGATATCGTTGTTTACCTCCCGCCCTCCTACGAAACCGCCAGCAGTATTGATTACCCGGTGCTGTATATGCTCGACGGCCAGAATTTGTTTGACAGCGCGAGCGCGTACAGCGATGAGTGGCAGGTGGATGAAACCATCGAGCGTCTGGTGGCGGCCGGTGAGCTACCAGAACTGATTGTGGTGGCGATACCCAACTCGGGCAACCGCTGGATTGAATACAACCCCTGGGATTTCCGTGATCGCGATGGAAGTAGTAAAGAGGGGTTGGGCGGTCTGACAATGGAATTTATTCGCGCGCGTCTCAAGCCTTATATAGATAATCATTTCCACACCCGCTCGGGAAGAGAGAATACTGGCGTGGCCGGCAGCTCTCTTGGTGGACTGATGGCGATATACGCGGCGCTGGAACACAGTGATACTTTCGGTTTCGTCGCGGCATTTTCGCCGGCGCTGGATATAAAAAACGTGCGTGGGAAAAATGTACTGTTTGAGGCAATAGACAATAGTGCCGACGCAGTCGGTAGCCGAATCTATTTCGATATCGGCAAAGTTGAATACGGAGATTTTCAGCGTATCGAGGCGCTGGAGCGGGCACTGCTAGAAAATGGCGCTGAGTCTGACCGGCTGATGCTCGTGAAAGATAAGCTTGGCCGCCATTGCGAACTCGACTGGTCGCGGCGCTTACCTGTGGCGCTCAAGTGGTGGCTCCAGGAATAATTGATTTTATCTATCCGGTATGAAGACGGTCAGCGCGGCTCGACAGCGTGCAGCCGGCCAGAAAGTAATCTGACCGGCTGAGAGGTTAATTATTTACTCGCGACCGGCGTAGCCAGTATATCTTCGATCAGCTCATCGATCTGTGCGCGGGTGACGTTCGGCATACAGATCACATGGCTTTCCCCATTGGCCGTGGCCAGCTGCCATTTCTGTTTTACCGATTCTGCCACCTGTGGGAATACCACGGTAATCGCATTGGGATTGCGCCAGGCGCTGATGCCTGCGTGGCGCATCTGGGTTTCCGCATAGCTGGCAGTATCCAGTGAGTGCTGCACCCTTGCTGCCAGTCCCTCGACCCCCAGAGATTTGATGGTGTGCCACAGTACCAGCGGGGTAAATCCATTGCGCGAGCCGGTGATGGTGGTGTCCAGATTGCCGATATAGGAGATGGAGCGCGCAATCCGGTCCACATTGCACTTGCGCGCCAGCACGATGCCGCAGGGTATCGGTGAGCCAAAGAACTTGTGGCCGCTGATGGAGATGCTGTCGGCGCCGTCGGCAAAATCGAACGCGGGGCGCGGATCCATAAACGGCGCCATGCCCCCGCACAGTGCTGCATCGCTGTGGATGTAGCGCTGGCTGAATGCCATTTCGTCGAGAATGTTGTTGATCTTTTTCAGGTCGTCCCGCGCTTCGGTCATGGTGGTGCCGATATTGGCGAAAATGATCGGCGGAATATCGCGGCGCGCGCGTAAAGTCTCGCGCAGATCGTCGTAATCAATCTCGCCGTTTTTCTGCGAGCGGATCATGATGTGGCGCATGCCCAGGAAGTGCAGGTTCTTGGCCACGCTGTAGTGGGTGTCCTGGGAGTAATACACGATGCCCTTGGGCAGCAGTTCCCGCGCCAGATACAGTCCGTACAGGTTGCCTTCGGTACCGCCGTTGGTGACGTATCCCCACCAGTCGTTTTCCGGTGCGCGCAGCATCTCCGCAAAAAACGTAATCACGTCGCGCTCGAAACCGCGGCTGTCTACCCGCCAGGTGGAGTCGCTGAACGGGTCGCCGAGGTTGTTGAGCGGGTAGCGCAGGAATTCCACCAGGTCGTCGAACTCGAAATCCTTGGACACCGGATAGCCGAGGTAGGATTCCGTATTCTCGCGGGTGTTTTCCAGAAATGCCTGCAAGCGGGCGCGGTCGGAGGTTGAAAGTGTCATCTCGCTAAGCCTGTCAATTTTTATAAGAATAGTTTTAACGATCGGGAATAAAAAAGGGCGATCAATGATCGCCCCTTGCAGTGTGAATGGGCTGTTACTTTTTACCCTTCATCGCCGCCGCCAGCAGGTCGCCCATGCTGCCGCGACCGCCGTTGCCACCGCCCTGTTGCTGGCGGCTGCGGTTGTTGTGGCGCTGAGCCTGACGGCTCTCGCGGTGGTCGGCTTTCTTGACGCCGCCGCTGCCCTGTTCGCCGGGCTCGTCAGACATGCGCATGGACAGGCCGATACGCTTGCGCGCCACGTCCACTTCCATCACCTTCACCTTGACGATGTCGTTTGCCTTGACCACTTCGTGCGGGTCCTTGACGAACTTCTCGGACAGCGCGGAGATGTGGACCAGGCCGTCCTGGTGCACGCCGATATCCACAAACGCACCGAAGTTGGTGACGTTGGTGACGGTACCTTCCAGCACCATGCCCGGGCGCAGGTCCTTGATTTCCTCAACACCGTCTTCGAACTGGGCAGTGCGGAATTCCGGGCGCGGGTCGCGGCCGGGTTTTTCCAGTTCGGCGATGATGTCCTTCACCGTGGGCAGACCGAATTTTTCATCGGTGTAGTCCGCCGGGTTCAGTCGGCGCAGGAAACCGGAGTCGCCAATCAGGCTGTTGATCTCGCGACCGTTCTTCTCGGCGATGCGCTTCACCACGATATAGGATTCCGGGTGCACACCGGATTTATCCAGCGGGTCCTCGCCGTTGTTGATGCGCAGGAAGCCCGCGGCCTGTTCGAAGGCCTTGGGGCCGAGGCGCGGAACGTCCTTCAGCTGGTTGCGGTTCTTGAACGCACCGTTCTGGTCGCGGTAGGTCACAATATTGTTGGCGATGGATGCGCTGAGGCCGGATACCCGCGCCAGCAACGGCGCTGAGGCGGAGTTCAGCTCGGCGCCGACGCCGTTCACACAGTCTTCCACCACTGCGTCCAGGGAGCGCGCCAGCTGGGTCTGGGAAACGTCGTGCTGGTACTGGCCCACACCGATGGATTTCGGTTCGATCTTCACCAGTTCTGCCAGCGGGTCCTGCAGGCGACGGGCGATGGAGATGGCACCACGGATGGTTACGTCCAGGTCCGGGAATTCTTTCGCCGCGAACTCGGAGGCGGAGTACACGGAGGCGCCTGCCTCGTTCACCATCACCTTTTGCGCGGTGAGCTTGTACTGCTTGATGGTCTCGCCGACAAACTTGTCGGTTTCGCGGCTGGCGGTACCGTTGCCGATGGCGATCAGGCCCACGTCGTACTTGTTGCAGAAGGCGGCGATCACCGCGGCAGATTCCTGAATGCGGTTCTGCGGTGGGGTCGGGTAAATAGCGGTGTGGTCCAGCACCTTGCCGGTAGCGTCAACCACGGCCACTTTCACCCCGGTGCGCAGGCCCGGGTCGAGGCCGATGGTGGCCTTCTGGCCCGCCGGCGCCGCCAGCAGCAGGTCTTTCAGGTTACGGGAGAACACCTTGATGGCCTCTTCCTCTGCCATTTCGCGCAGCTGGCCCAGCAGATCGGTCTCGAGGCTGGTGAGAAGCTTGATGCGCCAGGTCCAGCGCACCACTTCACCCAGCCACTTGTCCGCAGGACGGCCCAGGTCTTCGATGTCCACGTGGCGCGCGATCATCGCTTCGCAGGGGTGGGCCTGTGTGGCGGTGCGCTCTTCGTCGCCCTCCAGCCCCAGATTGATCGCGAGGATGCCTTCGTTGCGGCCGCGGAAGATGGCCAGGGCGCGGTGGCTGGGCACCTTGGAGAAAGGTTCGGCGTACTCGAAGTAATCGCGGAACTTGGCACCTTCCTGCTCCTTGCCGTCCAGCAGCTTGGATTTCACCTGGCCCTCGCGGCTCAGGAAGTCCCGCAGCTTGCCCAGCAGCTCGGCGTCTTCGGCAAAGCGCTCCATCAGGATGAACTTGGCACCGTCCAGCGCACCCTTGATGTCTTTGACGTGCAGGGCGGCATCTTCATTGTCGGTGTTGAGGTACTTCTGTGCCTCTTCTTCCGGGTTCAGGCTGGGATCGGCGTAGAGTGCATCGGCCAGCGGCTCGAGGCCCGCTTCGATGGCGATCTGGCCCTTGGTGCGGCGCTTGGGCTTGTAGGGGAGATAGAGGTCTTCGAGGCGGTTCTTGGTGTCGGCAGCGTTGATCTGGTTTGCCAGTTCCGGCGTAAGTTTGCCCTGCTCATCGATACTTTTCAGGATCGCGGCGCGGCGCTCTTCCATCTCGCGCAGGTAGCGCAGGCGATCTTCCAGGGTACGCAGCTGGGAGTCGTCCAGCTCGCCGGTGACCTCTTTCCGGTAGCGGGAGATGAAAGGCACCGTGGCGCCCTCGTCCAATAGGCCCACGGCGGCAGCCACTTGTTGCGGGCGCACGTTCAGTTCTTCGGCAATACGGGCGTTGATATCCAACATCTTGTTATCTACTTCCTCACAAATTCATATCGGGCAATTCGGTCTTTCGACGCAGCGCCAGCCACAGTAAAACGGCGGCCATTATGGGCCATGCGGCGTCGCTGACCAAGATTGACAGTGCTTGGAATTTGCGGCGGCAAAATGGTTCACAGCGCCAGTTTGCGGTCAAGCGCATTTTGCTGCGACGGCTTGCATCCGGGGATAGTTCCAATGTCGTCGAAGCCCTGTAGAATGCGCAACTAGTTAAATTTTGATCAGTGGAAGTTTCTGTGAAGCCTTCAAGTAAAAATAAAGTTTTAGGGATTGTTGTTGTCGCCGGTATCGCTGCGGTAGTTGCTGTGTCCGCACTGGCGCCAAAGCCTGAGGAAAAAGTTGCAGAAGCCGCGGCTCCGCCCATGGCCGATGTGCTCTACGCCAACCCGGCGCGCCACACCCTGCTGGTGCCCAGCCAGGGTTCCGTGCACGCGCGCCACGAGATTGAAGTGGTGGCCCGTGTGGGTGGTGTCATTCAGGGGGTTAACCAGGCGTTTGTGGCCGGCGGTTTCTTCAGCCGGGAAGATTCACTGATCCAGATTGAGCCCGCGGATTACCGCCATGCGCTGACTCGTGCCGAATCCCAGGTGGCCAATGCCGCCGCCACCCTGGCCCAGGAGCAGGGGCGTGCCAAGCAGGCCCAGCGCGAATGGCGCGACCTGGGTAGCGATGCCGCCAACCGTTTGTTCCTGCGCAAGCCCCAGCTGGCCGCTGCGGAAGCGGCCCTGGCCGCCGCCAAGGCCGACCGCGATCAGGCCAAGCTGGACTTGGAGCGCACCGCGGTGCGGGCGCCGTTTGACGGGCGTGTGGTGGAAACTCTGGTAGATATCGGCCAGTTCGTATCCCCGGGTACCAAACTTGCGCGTATTCACAGTGTGGGTATCGCGGAGGTGCGCTTGCCCCTGACTGACCACCAGCTGTCCCTGCTGGAACTTCCCCTGGGCCGCGCGATTGAAAGCGGTCCCGCGGTGCGCCTGTCGGCAAGCCTCGCCGGTAAGGAGCGCGAGTGGCGCGGCCAGATCGTGCGCACCGAAGCAGCGATCGATCCCAACAGTCGCTTCGTCTACGCGGTGGCGCAGATCGAGAATCCCTACGCCGGTGAAGCACCGCTGATTAACGGCCTGTTTGTGGAAGCCCACATTGCCGGCAAGACCTACGACGACATCAACATCCTGCCGCGTCAGGCGCTGCATGAAGGCAACCACATTCTGGTGCTGAACGAAGAAAACCAGCTGGCGTTCAAAGACGTGGAGCTGCTGCAGGCAGTGGGCGATCAGGTGTGGCTGCGCGGTGATATCGAAACCGGGGAGCAGATTGTGATCTCCAGTCTCGGGTATTCCCGTGAGGGCATGGTGTTGAGCCCCAATCCGCTGAACGATAAGCCCTCCGGCCTGATGCTCGGTGAGAAAGAAGGTGCCGAGGAGACCGAGGAGCCGGAAGTTGAAGCGGGCGGTAGCTCTACCGCCTCGGCACAGGGAGCTTTCTGATCATGCAGGGCATCATTGGGTGGTTCGTCCGCAACAGCAAGGCCGCCAACCTGTTGATGATCATGATCATCATCGGCGGTATTTTCGGTATTTCCCACGTCGGTCGCGAGGTATTCCCGGCGATCAATCCGGGTATCGTGCGCGTAGACATCAGTTATCCCGGTGCCGGTCCCGCGGAAGTGGAGCAGCAGGTTACCCAGCGGGTCGAGCAGGCCATTTCCGAGGTGAAAGGGATCAAGGAGATCAATTCCTGGTCTCGCCGCAGCCACAGCACGGTTGAGGTCAAGGCGGTCGACGGTTATGACGAACTGCGCCTGCTGAACGACATCAAGGTGCAGGTGGACTCGGTCAACACCTTTCCGGGTGATATCGAGCGTCCGGTGGTTGCCCTGCAGGAGTGGGAGCAGCAGATGATGATGATCGCCATCGGCGGTCCTGTTTCTCCCCGTCAGCTCAAGGACACCGCGCTGGACCTGCGCGACAAGTTGATGCTGCTGCCCGGCGTGCGCCGTGTAGACGTATGGGGTGATCGCGCGGATGAGGTCTCCATCGAGGTATCCGAAATCGATCTGCGCCGCTACAACCTCTCGTTTGACGATGTGGCCAACGCGGTGCGTCGATCTTCCCTGGACCTGCCTGCGGGTATGGTGCGTTCCGACCGCGGCGACATCCAGGTGCAGACCCGTGGCCAGGCATACACCGGTGCTGACTTTGAACGCATCCCTCTGGTGAGCCGTAAAGACGGTACCCAGCTGCTGCTGGGCGACGTGGCCAAGGTGCATGATGGTTTCGAGGAAGAGGGCTCGGTAATCCGCTTCAACGGCAAGCCGGCAATGAACCTGCGGGTAATGCAGGGTGAACCGCTGGACGTGGTAGCCACCGCGGAAGCCATTCGTGAATTCATGAAGGAAGCCCGCGAAACCCTGCCCCCGGGCATGGAATTTGAGAGCTGGTTCGACTTCTCCGAGGCCTATGAGAGCCGCATGAGCATGCTGTTCTGGAATGCGGTGACTGGCCTCGCACTGGTATTTGTATTGCTGATGCTGTTCCTGCGCCCGGCGCTGGCGGTGTGGGTGACGGTGGGTATCTTCACGGCCTTTATGGGGGCCTTCTGGTTGCTGCCCATCACCGGGGTGACCCTGAACATGCTGTCGCTATTCGCGTTTCTGATGATTCTCGGGATCGTGGTGGATGACGCAATCATCGTCGGCGAGGCGGTGCACGCCGCTCACGACCGCGGTGAGGCCGGTCTCCAGGCAGCAGAAGCCGGAGTCAAGACAGTCTCCGCGCCGGTCATTTTCGCCGTGGTATCCACCATGGTGTTCTTCGTGCCGATGCTGTTCCTACCAGGGTATACCTCGCAGATGATGATGGCGCTGCCAGTGGTGGTGCTGCTGTGTCTGACCTTTTCCCTGGTGGAGTCGCTGCTGATCCTGCCGGCGCACCTGGTGAAGCTGAAACCGGAAAAACCGGCCACATCAGGGATCGGTAAGAAGCTGCAGAGTGTGCGCGGCAAGTTCGCCAACGCCATGAAACTCGCCGGTGACAAGTACTACCTGCCGTTGCTGGAGAAATCCCTGAGTAACAGTCGCGCCACGGTGATGATTTTCTTCATGGCACTGGTGCTCTCCATTGCCGTGTTCAAGGGGGGCTATATCGGCTCTGCTTTCTCCCCGGAAGTGCCATCGGACATGCTGGAGCTGCGCACCACTATGGCCCAGGGTGAGTCTTTCGAAGAGACCAAGCGAGTGATGCAGCAGTTCGAGCGCGCTGGCGAGCAGCTGGCGAAAGACCCGGAAATGCTGAAACTCAACGGCGGTCGGGACTTCGTACAGAACACCATGGTGTTCCTGTGGCGCGGTAACGTTACGGTACTGTTGCAGCTTTTCGATGGTGAACAGCGGGATGTGACGTCCGAGCAGCTGGCGCTGAAGTGGCGCGAGTACATCGGTAAATTGCCGGCCAGTGTGGAAGAGATGAACATCCAGCACACCATCAATGATGGCGGCAAAGGCATGTCCCTCAATCTGAGTACGGCTTCCGGCAATATGGACGAGATGCGTCGCGCCGCGGATGCGGTGAAGAAAGAGCTGAATACGTTCGCCGGTGTCTACGATGTGCGCGACAACCTGATCAGCGCCCGCCGCGATATCGAGATCCAGCTGAAGCCACACGCTACCAATCTGGGTATCGGACTGGCGGATGTGGCCAAGCAGGTGCGCCAGGGCTTCTACGGTGAGGAAGTGCAGCGTATTCCCCGCGGCCGTGAGGACGTGCGCGTGATGGTGCGTTATCCGCAAGAGGAGCGCGCCAGCGAGGAGCAGATCGACCGTATCCGTATCCGCACCAATGACGGGGAGATTCCGTTCAGCGCGGTGGCGAATGCGGTCTACGTGCCGGGCTATACCACCATTCGTCGCAATGATCGCGAGCGTACCGTGCGGGTGACGGCGGAGCTGATTCCGGGCACCGCATCTGCACAGGAGATCTTGAAAGAGCTGCGCGACAAGAACCTGAAAAAGTGGGAGAGCCAGTTCCCCGGGTTCACCCTGAAGACTGCGGGTGAGATGCAGGAAGAGGAAGAATTCGGCACGGCGATTCTGGCGTTCTTCGTGCTGTCCCTGTTTGCGATCTATGCGCTGCTGGCAATTGCGTTCCGCTCTTATTCGCAGCCGCTGCTGATCCTGACGGCGGTGCCGTTTGGTTTCTTCGGTGCGATCCTTGGGCACCTGTTGATGGGCTACAACATCAGCATCATGTCCATGCTGGGCTTCCTTGCGGCAGCGGGCGTGGTGGTGAACGATAACCTGGTATTGATGGATCGTATCAATCAGTTGCGTGCCGAGGGTATGGCGGTGATGGATGCGGTAGTGCAGGCTGGTCGCGACCGTTTCCGTCCGATTATCCTGACGTCCATTACGACCTTCATCGGGCTGGTGCCGATCATGTTCGAGCGCTCGATCCAGGCGCAGTTCCTGATCCCGATGGTGGTGAGCCTGGCGTTCGGTGTTCTGTGTGCCACTTTCGTGACCCTGCTGCTGGTACCGAATCTGTACAAGATCATCGAGATGCTGCGGGTCAAGGTGAAGGGCGACAAGGTTTCCGATGAGCTGCCTGTGAGTTTTGAGAAAGCCTGACAGATAACCGCCACTGGGCTTGTAAAGCCCGGTGGCGGCCAGTGATCGGGGCGGGGTCATCCGGTACTCCACAACCTTATCGGCAAATGTTCCGTCCCGAATCACCCCGCCCCGATCACTGGCCTTCTCGCCGATACCTGTAGGGATAGCACCTACAACTTCTCCCGCTCCTGTATTACCCTTCACGCAACTCTGTTCCGCTCTCAGGATCTATCCTTGCGTATTCCCCGTATTTTTTCCGCCGAACCACTGGCGGGTAAAACCGAAGTTCAATTAGACGAAGCTGCGTCGCGTCATCTGGTGAAAGTTCTGCGCCTCGGCCCCGGCCGGCCGCTGATCCTGTTTGACGGGAAGGGTGGTGAATATACGGCGGAACTGCTGGAGGCGGGGAAGAAGGCGCGTGCGAAAGTCGGCGACTACTGCGAAGATGATCGACAGTCACCGCTGGCAATCACTCTGGCTATCGGTATCAGCCGTGGCGACCGTTTCGACTGGGTAATCCAGAAGGCCACGGAGCTGGGGGTGAAGGATATCCAGCCGCTGTTTACCGAGCGCTGTGAAGTAAAGCTCTCCGGCGACCGCCTGCAAAAAAAGCTTGGCCAGTGGCAGCAGATTGCCATTAGTGCCTGCGAGCAGAGCGCCCGCAACCGGGTGCCGGAGATTCTGCCGCCGATGAAGTTGCCGCAGTACCTCGATGAGCAGCGCGATTCGGTGGATGGTGACGTGGCCGGCAATACACTGAAACTGGTGCTGCACCACCGCACCGAGGAGACGCTGGCGCAGCTGGAGCAGCAACTGGGACGGCCCCGGTCGACGCTGTTGCTGGTGGGGCCCGAAGGCGGGCTCTCGGCGGAGGAAATTGAGCTGGCGCTGGACAAGGGGTTCCACGCTCTGCGCCTGGGGCCGCGGGTGCTGCGCACCGAGACGGCGCCGGTGGCGGCGCTGTCTGTACTGCAGTTTCAATGGGGTGATTTTTAGAGCTTTTTGCAAGGAGCAAAAATGAAAGCCATAGTCTGGTTAATCGGTGTCGCGATTACTGCGATGTCTGTGCTGATTATTCTCAAGCCGCAGATCGCGCGCGATATCAGTGAGCGTATGAATCCGCAGTTGTTCTATTTCGCGGCCTGGGCACGCATTGTGATCGGCATGATATTCCTGCTGATTTCCGATACCCGCAGCTGGGGCACGCTGTTCAATGTGCTGGGGATTCTGCTGGTAGTGGTCGGCGCCTATGCGTTGCAGGCGGGTTACGAGCGCACACGGGAGTTTGTGCTGGGTGTGGTGCACGGCAATGAAAACCTGGTGCGGGTAGCCGGAGCGGTGGGTGTGTTGATCGGGGTATTGTTGATATCCGCCACCTGAGTTTTGCAGTAAGGTAGTTTGATGGGTAACCCGTTTTCAGAAACCCGCCTGGTGATCTTTGATTGTGACGGCGTGCTGGTGGATAGCGAGACCATCGTGTGTCGCGTGCTGGCAGAGGAGATGACCAAGCTGGGGATGCCGGCAACGGCGGAGGAACTGGACGAGCAGTTCAGTGGCCGGCCGTCGCGGGATTGTATTCTCGATATCGAGGCGCGCTACGGTGGCCCGCTGCCGGAGTCCTATTTTCACACCACGGAAAGCCGTATCCGCCGCGCTTTCCACGAGGAGCTGGAGCCCGTCACCGGTATCCACGAGGTACTGGAAAAGCTACAGGGTACAGATCTGCAATCCTGTGTGGCGTCTTCTGGGCCGCACGCGAAAATGCAGATCACCCTGAACAAGACCGGCCTGTGGGATTTCTTTGAGGGGCGTATTTTCAGTGCGGACGATGTGGGCCGCGGCAAGCCCTGGCCGGACCTGTTCCTGCACAGTGCGCGCCAGTTCGAGGTGGACCCGCAACACTGTCTGGTAGTCGAGGATTCCATCGCCGGGGTGAAGGCGGCAGTGGCTGCGGGTATGCCGGTGATCGGCTACAGCCACAACAGCGCGCGCGGCCGTCAGCTGGAAGCCGAGGGCGCGCGGGTGATCCATGATATGCAGTTGCTGCTGGATTACCTCTGAATTAGGAAATGATTTTTACTGGGTCAGGCGGATATCCACCGAGGCGCTGCGCCGGGTGTCCTTGTCATCCACAAAGGTGCGGGTGTAACGCAGTTGGTAGATACCGTTGGCCACGAGATCGTCCACCAGGCCCGGTGGCAACATCACGGTTTCTTTCAGGGTACTTTGCCCCTCGGCCACCAGCGGCTGCGACACCTCGTATACAACCCTGTCTCCCACCAGAAACTGTCCGCTTTCAGACACGGCATTGATGCTGCCGATATCGCCGTCGAGACTCCACGCCAACATCATCTGCCGGGATTTACTGCTCACGGTCTGGGAGGGCGGGGAGGCCTGAACCTGCGCGAGTCGCCCGCTGGCATTCAGGTCGAACAGGATGTGATTGGAAAGGCTGCCGGCGGCGCCGGCAAACACACGCCGGTAACCAACCCTGCGGACACCTTTGGCATGCCAGCTGCGCGCCTGTTCCGGTGAAATCTGCACCACTTCCGTCACCACGCCGCGGTCGCCACTGAACTCGAGTATGCGGTCCACAACCGCCAGCTCCTTGTTGTTGTCCAGGTTAACGAATACACCCCTGGGCGATGCTGCGCCGCCTTTACTGGCCACCCGCCAGGTGACTTTTTCCTGATACCCCTCACTGGCATTCAGCCAGCCATCGCCGGGATCGACGGTGACAATCTGCTGGGCATTTACCGACGAGCCAAAAATCGCGGCAATCACTATCGCGATTGCGCCGATTAGCGTCAGGATGATCTGTTTGTTCATCGCGGTCTCCCTGGCGATCCGAGCCATTCAAAATAGTCGGGCATTCGTAAAAGTATCGTAAAGGTATAACGTGCCTGTGATCATCTCAGAAATTACCAGCCGCGACTAATGCCCCGGGAAAGTGCCGGTTTATTCAGGCCCTGGAAAGTTACGGATTGACAGGGGGCGATCCTAGAATGCGTCGGACTTGTGAAATCGATAATTGAACAGATGAACCCCTGAGAAACCAAGAGGAGCTGGCCCTATGCCTGCACCCCTTAGCGCCACCTGTAAGTCGATCGCCCGTCAACATCCGCGCTGGGCGTCGTTTCTGATACTGATTCCCTCGCTGCTACTGAGCGGCTGTCCGGACCCGACGAAGAAATACACCCTCGATCCTCGCGATCTGGTCAGCAATGGCCTTGGTGAACAGTCTGCACGCACCGCGGCGCCGTTTGGCGATGACATGGTGCGCTACCTGATGGGGCAGACGCGGGAGGCGGGCGATACCTTCGTGCTGGATGTGGATTTCGAGCCCGGTGGTTTTGCGCCGAGAATGGACACCCTTGGAGACGTGGAAGCACTGCTAGTGATTATGCGCGACTTTCCCAAACTTAAAATCGTGGTGGAAGGGCACACGGACAACGCTGGCGACCCCAAGAAAAACCGCAAGCTGTCGCAGTGGCGAGCGAATTGGGTAAGGCAGTTTTTACTGGAGCGCGGTATCGATGAGGAGCGGGTCGAGGCGGCAGGCCTGGGGGATTCCGATCCGGTTGCCGACAATGATACCCAGCGGGGTAGGGAGCAGAATCGGCGTCTGGTGGTGCGCGTGATCGATTTTGAGGGCAAGCCGATCAATGTGTGGATGGATGGCCCGAAAAAATAGTCTGCTGGGCGTAGGCCGGTGGCGATGTCGCTGCCGGGGATCGCTTTGTGAGACACGCCGTGAACCCATCCCTGGGGGCTCTTCTAAAACATCCCTGTTTTAGAAGGTCTCACAAAGCGATCCCCGGCATCGCCATCTGCGCTTCTTAGCACATAGCTCTATTCTGTGTGATTAGGCTTACTGGGCGATATTAAGATCCAGCGCTTTCAATATATCCGCGGTCGGTCCCACCTGATTCATGGTGTAAAAATGCAGGCCGGGCGCGCCGCCTTCCAGCAGGGTTTCACACAGGTCGGTAACAATTTCCAGTCCGAGCTTCTTCACGTCTTCCGGATCGCGGAAGCTCTCCATGCGGTATTTCAGCCAGCGCGGGATTTCCGCTCCGCAGTTGCGCGAGAAGCGCGCGAGGTTGGTGAAATTGGTGATCGGCATGATGCCCGGGTAGATGGGGGCGTCGATACCGGCTTTCTCGCACTGGTCGAGGAAGTAGAAGTAGGCATCCGGGTTGTAGAAGTACTGGGTCAGTGCGCTGTTGGCGCCGGCCTCGAACTTGCCCTTCAGGAAACGGATGTCGTCGTCGTAGCTTTCCGCTTCCGGGTGAATTTCCGGATAGGCCGCCACTTCCAGATGGAAGTGATCGCCGGTATGACGGCGGATGAAAGCCACCAGCTCATTGGCGTACACCAGTTGTGCCACCGAACCCATGCCCGAGGGCATATCGCCGCGCAGGGCGACAATACGATCCACGCCGGCTTCCTTGTAGCGCTCTAGCAGGCCCAGCACGATCTCTTCGTTGTCGCCGCCGAAGGACAGGTGCGGTGCGATGGAAATGCCATCCTTGCGCAGACTGGTGACGATATTTGCGGTGGTGTCGCGGGTGGTGCCGCCGGCGCCGTAGGTGACCGAGAAAAATTCGGGGTTGAATCCCTGCAGCTGTTCGCGGGTGTTATACAGTTTGTCCCGACCCTCTTCGGTTTTCGGCGGGAAAAATTCAAAACTGATACGTAACTTGCTCATTGTTCTATTCCATTCCCTCGGCACACAGGATCCCGGAACTGGCCCGGGATCCCAGTGTGGAGGTCTTTAATACTTGTAGCTTTCCGGCTTGTAAGGGCCGTCAACGGAAACGCCGATGTACTTGGCCTGGTCTTCGGTCATGCGGGTAATCACACCGCCAAAACCTTCCACCATGTACTTCGCCACTTCCTCGTCCAGGTGCTTGGGCAGTACTTTTACGTACAACGCAGAAACCTTCTGGTCCGCCGGCAGGTCGGCAAACTTTTCGTTGTAAAGGTGGATCTGTGCCAGCACCTGGTTGGCGAAGGAGCCGTCCATGATGCGGCTGGGGTGGCCGGTGGCGTTGCCCAGGTTCACCAGGCGGCCTTCGGAAAGCAGCAGCAGGTGATCGTTGGTTTCCGCGTTGCGCACGATCTTGTGCACCTGCGGTTTTACTTCCTGCCACTCCCAGTTTTTACGCATGAAAGCGGTATCGATCTCATTGTCGAAGTGGCCGATATTGGAAACCACGGCGCCGGACTTGAGTGCTTTCAGCATATTCGCATCGCACACGTTGACGTTACCGGTGGTGGTCACGATCAGGTCGGTGTTCGCCAGCAGTTCCTTGTTGATGCAGGACTCGCTGCCATCGTTTATGCCGTTGATATAAGGAGATACCAGTTCGTAGCCGTCCATACAGGCCTGCATGGCGCAGATGGGGTCTACCTCGGTTACCTTAACGATCATGCCTTCCTGACGCAGGGAAGCCGCGGAGCCTTTACCCACGTCGCCGTAACCAATCACCAGCGCTTTCTTGCCAGACAGCAGGTGGTCGGTACCGCGCTTGATGGCATCGTTCAGGCTGTGGCGACAGCCGTACTTGTTGTCGTTTTTGCTCTTGGTGACGGAGTCGTTCACGTTGATTGCCGGAACCTTGAGCGTACCCGCTTTCAGCATGTCCTGCAGACGGTGCACACCGGTGGTGGTTTCCTCGGAAATACCGTGACACTTGTCCAGCAGCTCCGGGTACTTGCGGTGCAGCAGTTCGGTAAGGTCGCCGCCGTCGTCCAGGATCATGTTGGGCTGCCAGCCGGCAACATCGGCACCGATGGTGCGTTCGAGACACCACTCGTACTCTTCCTCGGTTTCGCCTTTCCAGGCAAATACCGGGATACCGGACGCTGCGATGGCTGCCGCAGCGTGGTCCTGGGTAGAGAAAATGTTACAAGAGGACCAGCGTACTTCCGCACCCAGGGCAACCAGGGTTTCGATCAGTACCGCGGTCTGGATGGTCATGTGGATACAGCCCATGATGCGGGCGCCGGCCAGCGGCTGTTCCGCGCGGTATTTTTCCCGCAGGGTAATCAGCGCGGGCATTTCGCCTTCCGCAATTTCAATTTCCATGCGGCCCCAATCGGCGAGGGAGATGTCGGCTACTTTGAAGTCTTTAAATTCAGTGCTCATCTGGTTCATTACCTAATTCTCTGAGTTGTCGCTCTGGTTGTGCCGAGCGTTGTGGGCGGGCTTGTGGCCCGCCTGTTCAAATCAAATAACTGCCTGTGCGCGCAGGGTTTCCGCCTTGTCGGTTTTTTCCCACGGGAAGGCGGTAAAGGTTTCGGTCTGCTCGTGGCCGTGGCTGTCCACCCACTTGTAGGTGTGCTCAAACGGCTCGCGGCCGAAGTGGCCGTAGGCCGCGGTCAGCTGGTACATCGGGTGCAGCAGGTCCAGGGCCTTGGAGATGGCGTAGGGGCGCAGGTCGAAGTTCTCGCGCACCAGCTCGATCAGGCGCTCGTCGCTTACCTTGCCGGTGCCGAATGTGTTGATGGACACGGAGGTCGGCTCTGCCACGCCGATGGCGTAGGACACCTGGATTTCGCAGCGGCTGGCGAGGCCGGCGGCCACAATATTCTTGGCCACGTAACGACCGGCGTAAGCTGCAGAGCGGTCAACCTTGGACGGGTCTTTACCGGAGAAGGCGCCGCCGCCGTGACGGGCGGAACCACCGTAGGTGTCGACGATGATCTTACGGCCGGTGAGGCCACAGTCGCCCACCGGGCCACCGATGACAAACTTGCCGGTTGGGTTGATGTGGAACTTGGTGTTTTCGTGCAGCAGCTCGGCGGGCAGCACGTGGTGTACGATCAGTTCCAGTACCGCTTCGCGCAGGTCTTCTTGGCTCACTTCCGGATTGTGCTGGGTGGACAGCACCACGGCGTCGATGGCGCAGGGCTTGCCGTTTTCGTCGTAACGGAAGGTGACCTGGCTCTTGGCGTCCGGGCGCAGCCACGGCAGCAGTCCGGATTTGCGCGCTTCGGCCTGGCGCTCGACCAGACGGTGGGCGTAGTAGATCGGGGAGGGCATGAAGGTCGGGGTTTCGTCGGTGGCGTAGCCGAACATCAGGCCCTGGTCGCCAGCACCCTGGTCTTCCGGTTTTACACGGTCGACGCCCTGGGCGATATCCACGGACTGTTTGCCGATCACGTTGATCACACCACAGGTTTCGCCGTCGTAACCGACGTCGGACGAGGTGTAACCGATATCGGTGATGACCTTGCGCACCAGGTCTTCGAGGTCGACCCAGGCGGAGGTGCTGATTTCACCGGCAATTACTGCGATACCGGTTTTCACCAGGGTCTCACATGCAACGCGCGCATTCTTGTCACGCGCCAGCAGGGCGTCCAGAACCGCGTCGGAAATCTGGTCGGCAATTTTGTCCGGATGTCCTTCGGATACGGATTCCGAAGTAAAAATGCTGTATTCACTCATTGTGAGTTTCTCCTTTCGCGCAGTAATGCGCCTGACTTATTCCGCTGCTGGCGGTTATAAAATTTGCTCGGCCTTGTAGCTTTTGGCCCGGAGCTCAGTTCCTGTTTTGGGGCGTCCAAGGAGCCGGTGAAAGGTTTCAAAACCGAGCTAGGCGCCCCCCTGTGAATACATCCCTGTACGCTGCGTCGGCGCCGTCCATGGCGCCGACGCTTTTGAAACCTTTCACCGGCCCCTTGGCCTTCAATTTGTATTTCGGTACTTCGTCGCTAGTTATGCTTACGAAGCTCAGGAACCCTTAACAAACTCCTGAATTTGAATCTGAAACCCGTTGCGCAGGGCGCTGTGTTCACTGCGTCCCTTCTGCAGGCCGGCCTCGGCCGCCCACTCAATCAACTGCTGCGGAGCAAAGCCCAGCCACAGGTCGCCACAGGCATCCCGAGCCCAGTCCTGCTTGTGATCGTGCAGCTCCGTAATCAACAGCTGTCCGCCCACTTTCAACGACTTCTGCAAATCGTGAAAAATCTGTGCCGGCTCCGGCGTGTGGTGCAAAACCATATTCACCACAATCGCATCGCAACTTTCCGGACGAGACGCCGCCGCACGGGTGTCGTCGCACACGAACTCGATATTCTGCAGGCCCTGCTCATCCGCAAATGCCTGCGCTCGCTCCAGCATCGTCTGCGACAGGTCCAGAGCAGTCACCGTGCCGAAGCGGCTTGCCAGTTCCTCGAGAAATTCCCCTTCACCAGGGCCCACCTCCAGCGCGTGACGCCCCGGTTTCAACATCTGTGCTACTTGCGGACCGTAGACGCTATAACTGGCGATCAACTCCTGCTGCTCGCGGAAGCGATTGCCGTAATCCGCGAAAAAGCGGCGCGAGGCCTCCGCGCGTTCCGCGGCAATCCGCGCAACGGTTTCCGCACGAGCCTCGGTGAGCGCCAGCTGGTCAAGGCCGGCAAACAGCTGTTGCAGCAGCTCGCTACCCGCGGTGCGGCGGTAGAACAGGTTGTTGCCCTCGCGGCGCTTGCTCACCAGGCCTGCCTGCGCGAGCACTTTCAGGTGGTGGGAGAGCGCCGGCTGGCGCAGGTCGAAGATGCGACACAGCTCCAGCACGCTGTAGGAGTCCTGGGCCAGCAGGCGCAGAATCTCCAGGCGCAGCGGATCCCCGGCGGCCTTTAGGGTCGCCGCCAGCTGTGGAATCTGGGCGCTGGCGTGTGCTTCACGCTCGGCGCTGGCACTGCCGCTGGAACTACTGGAATTAAGCATGGCGGGGAGTCTAGCAGCGCTTTTGAGCTATATCAAAATATTTTGATTTAGGTGCATTGAATTTTTTTGATGCAGGTGCGGGCAAATCCCCAGAGGGCGCCCATATTGCGATTCATTAGGAAAATGTTGCTGCCGCGGCCCGATAATTGCCCTCGCAGCCTTTGCGCCCGGCGGGGTATTACGGGAAAATACGCCCCCCGTTTTGCCGCCGGCCAGTGCCGGTGCAGAAGTGGAATTGCGGCAAACTGGCCGTCAGAGCCGGGCCCGCAGCGCATCTGATGAACCGAAGATCCCCAAACCGAGAATTCCCTATGTCTTCTACTCCGTCTCGCACAGAAAAGGCCAACGCCATCCGCGCACTAGCCATGGACGCGGTCCAGAAAGCCAAAAGCGGCCACCCCGGCGCGCCCATGGGTATGGCAGATATCGCTGAAGTGCTGTGGAACGACTATCTGAAGCACAACCCGGCCAACCCCGAGTGGGCTGACCGCGACCGCTTTGTGCTGTCCAACGGCCACGGTTCCATGCTGCTGTATTCCCTGCTGCACCTGACAGGTTACGACCTGTCCATCCACGAGCTGCAGAACTTCCGCCAGCTGCATTCCAAAACCCCGGGCCACCCGGAGTACGGTTACGCGCCGGGCGTTGAAACCACCACCGGCCCGCTGGGCCAGGGCATCACCAATGCCGTGGGCTTCGCCCTGGCCGAGAAAGTGCTGGCGGCCCAGTTCAACCGCGAAGGCTACGAACTGGTCGATCACCACACCTACTGTTTCCTGGGCGACGGCTGCCTGATGGAAGGCATCTCCCACGAAGCCTGCTCCCTGGCCGGCACCCTGGGCCTGGGCAAGCTGATCGCGTTCTACGACGACAACGGCATTTCCATCGACGGTGAAGTAGAAGGCTGGTTCACCGACGACACGCCCAAGCGTTTCGAATCCTACGGCTGGCACGTGATTCCGGGCGTGGATGGCCACGATCCCGCCGCCATCAAAGCCGCCATCGAAGAAGCCCGCGCGGAAACCGGCAAGCCCACCATTATCTGCTGCAAGACCGTGATCGGCTTCGGCTCCCCCAACAAGCAGGGCCGCGAAGAGTGTCACGGCGCACCGCTGGGCGACGAAGAGATCGCACTGGTACGTGAAACCCTGGGCTGGAAACACGAGCCCTTCGTCATCCCCGAAGACCTGTACCACGCCTGGGACGGCCGCGCCAAAGGCGGCGAACAGGAAGACGAGTGGAACGACATCTTCGAAGACTATACAGAAGCCCACCCGGAACTGGCCGAAGAGTTTGTACGCCGCATGAAAGGCGACCTGCCCGCGGACTTCCTCGCCAAGGCCGACGAGTACATCAAGCAGTGCCAGGCTGACGGCGACAAGATTGCCTCCCGTAAAGCCAGCCAGAACACCCTGAACGCGTTCGGCCCGCTGCTGCCAGAATTCCTCGGCGGTTCTGCCGACCTCGCCGGTTCCAACCTCACCATCTGGTCCGGCGCCAAAGGTGTGAGCGCCGACGATGCCTCCGGCAACTACGTCTACTACGGCGTACGTGAATTCGGCATGAGCGCGATCATGAACGGCATCGCCCTGCACGGCGGCTTCGTTCCCTATGGCGCCACCTTCCTGATGTTCATGGAATACGCCCGCAACGCCGTGCGTATGGCCGCCCTGATGAAGCAGAAGGTCGTGTTTGTATACACCCACGACTCCATCGGCCTCGGCGAAGACGGCCCCACCCACCAGCCGGTAGAACAGCTCACCGCACTGCGTTCCACCCCGAACCTGCAGACCTGGCGCCCCTGTGACGCCACCGAGTCCGCGGTGAGCTGGAAAATGGCCGTATCCCGCAGCGACGGCCCCAGCGCCCTCATCTTCAGCCGCCAGGGCCTCGCCCCGCAGGCGCGCACCGACGAGCAGCTGGCCAACATCGAGAAGGGCGGTTACATCCTGCGCGATAGCGACGGCGAACCGGAAGCGATCATCATCGCCACCGGCTCTGAAGTAGAACTGGCCGTAGCCGCTGCCGACCAGCTCGCTGGCCGCAAGGTACGCGTCGTTTCCATGCCCTGCGCCGAAGCCTTCTCTACCCAGAGCGCCGACTACCGCGAATCTGTGCTGCCTTCCAGCGTGCGCGCCCGCGTCGCCGTGGAAGCCGGTCACAAGGACTACTGGTACAAGTTCGTCGGCTTCGATGGCGCCATCATCGGCATGGAAACCTTCGGTGAATCCGCGCCAGCTGGCGATCTGATGAAGCACTTCGGCATCACTGCCGAGAAGGTTGTGGAAGCGGTTGAAGGACTGCTGAAGTAATAACGGGCCCAGGCTAACGAAGCTCTGTGGTTTGAATAGAAGGGCAGGTGCTGGGGGCGGGTTTTCAGGATCGTCGGCAACAGGGATGTTGCCGACGAAGCGTACAGGGACGTATTCACAGCAGTCCTGAAAACCCGCCCCCAGTACCTGACCGCCACCGCACCGGAAATAAATCCAGAAGGCGGTGCCGTCAGCCTGAGGATTTCATGCCCAACCAATCTCCTATAAGACTCGCCATCAACGGCTACGGCCGCATAGGACGCAGCGTTCTGCGCGCCCTCTACGAATCCAATCTGCGCGACCAAATGCAGATCGTTGCCATCAACGAGCTGGCCGACTGCGCCACCATCGCGCACCTGACCAAATACGACACCGTGCACGGCCGCTTCCATGGCGAAGTCACCGTCCACAACGACGCCTTACAGATTAACGGCGACCCGATTGCCGTCACCCACTTTGAAAACCTCGAAGACCTCGACTGGCGCCAAGAGCGCGTGGATATCGTCCTCGAGTGCACCGGCAGCTTCACTGAACGCGAACGCGCGGAACTGCATTTAAAGGCGGGTGCCAAGAAAGTCATCTTCTCCCAGCCCGCCACCAGCGACGTCGACGCCACCATCGTCTACGGCGTCAACGACACCGCACTGACCGGCGCTGAGACCATCATCTCCGCCGCCTCCTGCACCACCAACTGCAGCATTCCCGTCATCGCCGCACTGGAGAGCGCCTTCGGCATCGAAGCCGGCGTTATCACCACCATCCACTCGGCCATGAACGACCAGCCGGTAAATGATGCCTACCATCACACCGACCTGCGCAAAACCCGTTCCGCCATCTCCTCCATCATCCCGGTAGATACCGGACTGGCCCGGGGAATCGAGCGCATACTCCCGGAAATGGCCGGCAAATTCGAAGCCCAGGCCATGCGCGTACCCACCGTCAACGTCTCCGCCATCGACCTCTCCGTGCAGCTGCACAGAAATGTCACCCAGGCGGAAGTGAACTCGGTACTGAAGCGCGCAGCAGAAACCCGGTTCTCCGGTGTACTGGGCTATACCGAAGAACCGCTCACCTCCTGCGACTACAACCACGATCCCCGCTCCGGCATTGTCGATGCCAGCCAGACCCGTGTAGCCGGCGGCAGGCTGGTCAAGGTACTGATCTGGTTCGACAACGAATGGGGCTTTGCCAACCGCATGCTGGATGTCGCCAGACACGTGAACGTTTGAACACGGTTGCGACGCTGTACCCGTGAAAATTTATCTCCTGACCCACGAAAGAGAGCTGGATAGGCCGACGAATACCGGAAGGCTCGCGCTGGATGTGGGCGGGGATACGGAAGGCGTCGTCGAGCGCATCGTCTGGAACCGCGTCGCACCCTGCCCAAAATTGCTTTCCGTGCTCAAGGCTCCCAATACAGGATTGCTGTATCCGGTAGCGGAAGTGCCTGGCGAAGAGATCGCACTTGCGGATTGTGATCAATTTGTCCTGCTGGACGCCACCTGGCAGGAAGCACGCAAGATGTTTAATCGCAGCCCCTATTTGCATCCCGTAAAACGTGTTGCGTTGAACACGACTGCAGCCTCGCGCTATGCGCTGCGGCGCAATCAGCGACAGGGCGGTTTGTGTACCGTGGAATGCGTCATCGAAATTTTGCGGAGCAAGGGGCGCATGGAATTGGCTGCGCACATACAGGCGCAATTCGACCACTTCAATATCCGATAGCACTCACCGCGTTAGCATTTTTTGTGAATGTAATCGCACTCATTGTGGGTCGTTTCCCGTTCAGTTCATGACCAGGTGTGTCTTTCTGTTCAACTCCCTGAGCCGCTCACCCGCAGGCTTCGTCCCACGTTGGATGGGAAGTGATAGTGGGAGAAGTGTCGTCAAACCGAATTGGTAGATTGGAGGTGCACGCTGCAAAGCGTGCCTCAACCAATGAGGGAAAACGACGATGCATAATAAAAATAGATATAAAAAGTTGCTTCTCACCGTCGGCCTGTCGGCCGCATTGCCGGCTTTCGGTCAGCAGTGCCAGTCTCCGGCGCCGGTGTGGGAAGACAATTTCGACGGTACCACTTTGGACACCTCCAAGTGGGAACCCATGATTGGCGATGGTTGCAGTTACGGTATCTGTGGGTGGGGCAATAGTGAGCTCCAGTATTACAAAGCCGAAAATGCCACCGTGGCCAACGGGTTGCTCACTATCACCGCGCGCAAGGAGCGGGTGCAGAGCAAGGCATACACGTCTGCGCGCCTGCGCACTGCCAATATGCCCAACGGCGGCGAGTGGACCAACGGTCGCTTCGAAGCGCGTATCAAGGTGCCGGACGGCACCGGCATGTGGTCGGCGTTCTGGATGCTGCCCACCGATCCCGCCGAGGGTTGGCCGATCAGCGGCGAGATCGACATTCTGGAATCGCTCGGTCAATCGGATGAATATGTCTTCGGCACGCTGCACTACGGCGAGCTCTACCCGAATAACTCCCATACCGGTAATCGCTTACTGATCCAGCCGGAACCCTGGTCGGCGGATTTCCATGTCTACGCGCTGGAGTGGGAGCCTGACGAGATGCGCTGGTACGTGGACGACCAGTTGTACGCAACACTGACTCCCAATGACCTCACCGACGCATCCTACTGGACCTTCGAAAATTACCAGTATCACTTCCTGCTGAACCTGGCGGTGGGCGGTAACCTCGGCGGTGCGGTAGATGATTCCATGCTGCCGCAAACTATGCAGGTGGATTATGTTCGGGTCTATGATCACGGCCAGCCCAGCATCAAGGGTGACCGTATTGTGGATAACGGCGAAACCACCACCTATTCCGTAGCAGGTGCGATCGGCGGTAATCCCGGTTATGCCTGGAGCCTGCCGGCCGACGCGACCCTGGTTGCCGGTGGCAACAGCGATACTGTCACCGTGCAGTGGGGCAGCGCCGGCGGCGCTGTGACTGTCAGCGTGACTGACAGTTGTGGCAATCGCGAACTGAGTTTGCCGGTACATGTGGGGCCAAAGCTGGTGCAGGAGAGCGTACTGGAAAACTTCGAATCCCAGCGCAACCTGACCTACAGCGTGTTCGACGGCACCTTTGTTCAGGATGCCGCCAACCCGCAGGCGGATGCCAACAATGCCTCTACCACCGTTGCGATGTATACCCGTTCTGCGGGTGCCCAGTACGACGTGATCGCTGCCGATACCAACGCGGTGCCCGATGCGGATCCGTTCCTTTCCGGTGAGAAAGCGTTCTATATGGACGTGTTCACCACCGCTGCTCCGGGTACCCAGATCCTGGTACAGCTGGAAGATAGCGCTACAGCCACTGCCACCAACTACCCCACAGGGCGCCACTCCAAGTATGCGGCCTATGTAGGCGAGGGCAGCGGCTGGCAGCGACTCAAGTTCGAGTTGGACGACCGTATAGATGGCGGCACACCGGCAAATGCCGTGGACAGCCTGGTGATCCTGTTTGATCCCAATACCTTCAACGGAGACACCTACTACTGGGATAACTTCGACATCTACGGTCTCGATACCGGTGCCAACCAGTCCCCCACCGCAAGTGCCAGTCACACCTGCACCGGTCTGGACTGCAGTTTTGACGGCAGCGCCAGTGCGGACAGCGATGGTTCGGTTGTCGGCTACCAGTGGGACTTTGGAGACGGTGGCTCCGCCTCCACCGTTTCGGCCAGCCACACCTACGCCGCACCAGGTACCTACACCGCAACGCTGACGGTTACCGATGATCAGGGCGCAAGCGGCCAGACAAGCTTCGAGTTAAGCGTAAACGACGGCGCCGAAGCCACCACCATGTACGTGTCCAGCGTGGTGACCGGTACCGCTTCCGCGGGAAGGGGGCAGAAGTACGCCACCGCAACGGTGACCGTACTGGATGACCTGGGCCGCGGCGTGCCGGGCGTGTCAGTGAGCGGTAACTTTGGTGGCAACATTACCGAAAGTGGTGCGAGCGGACTCACCGATAGCAACGGCATCGCCAGCATCACCAGTACGGCTACTGCTGGTGGTAACCTCTCGGTCAGCTTCTGTGTCACCGACCTGAGTGGTGGCCTGAGCCACGACACCGCTACCAGCACCGGGCTTTGCCAGTGAAGCAGTGCGCATTTGGGCGGCGGTAGCCGCCCCGCGCAAAGAGGATATCCAGATATCCGCGTAAATGAAGGCCTGCCCCCGGTGACGCCGGGCGCAGGCTTTTTTATTGGTTAGTTGAAACCGCAGGAGCCCAGGCGATCTTTGTACGGCTGGGAATCCTTCATAAACGCCACATACTCTTCGCGAAAGCTCGCGCAGGATGCGGTGGAATCATCCGAGCTGCCACAACAGCGGATTACTTCTGACAGCGCCTGCTGTGAAACACTGTCAAACGCTTCGGACTGACCGGCACCGTACATGATGCTGTCGGGCCAGCTCTTTACCGGACGCCACGAGTTGTTGCCATAGGCACCGCCGTAATAGCAGCCTGCGCCCTCCATACAGTCGAGCCCGATATCCTCGGTGCCCCAGGCGGGTGTGCACTGGGAGCCGAAGTACTCGTCCTCTGCGTCCTCGGACCAGGTGCAGCAGGAAACGGTGCCGCCGTCGTCGGTTTTGCATTCACCGGATTCGCTGCGATTGTGGCTGACGCAGGCATCCCTGCTGTCAAACGTGTTGCAGGCAGCGCTGGCGGAAAGCGTGTATTCGGAGGCGGGCTTGTAGCTGTTGCACCACTTCTCGCAGCCGGGGCCATCCAGGTTGCCCCATTCCCGCGACAGCTCGCTGGGCCAGCCGGTGACGGGAGATCCGTCGGTGTTGGTGCCGCCGTCATAGAGGTCGGCGAGGCCGAAATTGTGTCCAACCTCGTGTACCACAAGATTTTTCAGATTAAACAGCGCGGTATCCGCGTCCGGCCACTGGCTGTCGCTGCCGAGGTAGATGATCTCGCCACCGGAAGCGCCGTAGCCGGTATCCGCGATCACCACCTTGATTACCCCATGGATATCATCGACCTCACACTGCTCGAGAATTGCCTGGTGGACCCGCTCATCGTTACAGGCAAAGGATGCGCCGCTGCTGTTGCCGGTGGCTTCACACCCGAGTGCATCTGCACCGCTCAGGTCGAGCCGGTAAAAGGCGAAGTTCGCTGTATAGTCCTTCAGTGGGGCCAGCTTCTGGAACTGGTTGTGCACCGCATCGTCGACGATTTCATCGAAATAGGGCGCACCGTCCAGGTTGGCAAACAGCAGCTTGAATTCCGCGGCTTCACTACCGGCCACGAGCGGGCAGCTGGGGGTGGTACTTACCCGTGCGTAATCGCCCGGTTGCACGGTCTGGAGTGATCCAGAAGTGTCCGTTGGCGTATCAGAAGCACCGCCGGAGCCGCTTTGTGCGTTGCCGGGGGCGTTGGATGGTGGTGGAACCTGGGTGAGATCCGCTCCGGGATCTTCACTTCCGCCGCCGCCTCCACCGCAGCCGATTGCGAGGGTGAAAAATATACACAGGCCACTTAGCCAGAAAGTACGGAATCGCATCTTGAAAGGATTGAGGTTGCCTAAGTGTGGACACTTGGCCATAGTCCACTGGTTATTGGTATTCGAGCCCAATCCATCGTGCGCCTGTCACCGGAGCCCCTGTAATCCCTTCCGGCTGATTATGTTTGGTGCAAAAGTAGGCGATTCTACGGTTGAAAAATGATCGTTTCCAGCGATAAAACCGCAGTTTCGGAACTGAATGGGAAGTCAGATTGATACCCGGCCACGGCCGGAAAAGCCTGGAGAAAAGTGATGAGAAAATTGTTCTTTTTATTCGCAGTCATGGCGATTGCTTTGCCCGCTTCTGCACTGGAAGTGGGAGATATGGCCCCAGAGTTTTCTCTGCAGGCTTCCGATGGAAAAACCTACACCCTGTCCGATTACAAGGGCAAGCAGGCTGTCGTGGTCGCCTGGTATCCCAAGGCGTTTACCAAAGGCTGTACCATCGAGTGCAAGTCCCTGGCGGAGAACGGCCACCTGATTCGTAAATACGACGTCGCCTACTTTATGGCGAGCACCGACGATGTAGAGGACAATGCCAAGTTCGCTGCAGAACAGAAAGCGGATTTCCCGCTGTTGAGCGATCCGTCTGGTGAAGTCGCCGCTGCCTACGATGTGAAAATGCCGGTGTTGAACATGGCCAAGCGGGTAACCATCTACATTGGCAAGGATGGCAAGGTGTTGAAGATCGATCGCGATATCAAACCCGCAACCAGTGCCCAGGACATCGCGGCTACCCTCGGGCAGCTGGATGTAGCACACAAGGAATAGGGATTTCCTCGCGATTAATCCGGATCAATAAAGGCCGCTCATGCGGCCTTTTCTTTACCTGAGTTTTCTGGCGAGCATCTCGCAAAATAAAAAAGGCCGCAATTGCGGCCGAACACTGGGGGTATTCTTTAAAATACTGTTAGTCAGATTTTTTTGCCTCGAGCAGCTCCATGCCCTGCAGCTCGGGTATTGCGCGATGCAGATCGGTTTCCAGGGCATCCAGTTCGAGTAGCTGGGTGCAAAGCCCTTCGGCTCGCGCCTCCAGTCGCTCCGCTTTCCTTTCCATCACCTTCTCCACCTTTTCGGCAGCCAGCTCTGCATCCCGCTCGATACTCGCGCCACCGGTGAACGCCGCTTTCAGTGCGTGCCAGGCGATTTTACCTGCAGATTTTTTTGCCAGGGCCTCGAGCTGGGGTTCTAGCTCCCGCTCGAAGGATTCCCCCATCGCATGGTCAACCCAGGATCCACCGAAGGTGTATACGTCACCCGGGCGCTGGGTTTGCACCAGTAGCTTGGTGCGCAGCGCCCGTGAAGATGAGAGAAATTCCTGGGTGTCAGGATCGTCCGCACCGGCGAGGGCTGACAGTGCGATTCCAACTCCATCCAACGCGATATCCATCGCGTCTGCCGCTATCAGTGAGACGTCGCGACCTGCACTGTGCAGGCCCTGCTGGTAGGACTGCATCAGCACCTGCTGTTCCGGAGTGAGAATGACCCCGTCGTCGCCCACCGCCAGCTGATCCGGTGCATGGTAAGCGATCTGTGGCGCACCTTTGTCGCCGCCCCGGGTCTCTATGAAATCCGGCCCCACGGTTACCTGCTGGTGCAGGTCCACCGAGCAACTGCTGTGATTGTCTGTATCGATATTTACCTCAGTGGCCAGTGCTACCGAGGAGGAGAGTGCTGCAACTGCAAAAAAAGGGAGTAGGTGCTTCATCGCTGAATCCGTATTTATTCATCTGTGCCTATGACGCACGCAGTGTTCCATATGGATGCACGGGAAGAGAAAAAAAATCTGGCATACATATTGCTCTATACCGGGTAGCGCTCAGAAAAATAGCTGAGAACTGCTGATTCCGGTGGTCGCGGGGATCCTCCCGCACCGCTCTGTCTCCCGGGTCCACATGGCCCGGATGTATCTGAAAGTGCCCGTTGTATCTGATGTATTGCGAGCTGTGTATATCCCCGGATTGCACGGCACGGGATGCTTTTGCCCAAAATTTATGGTTATGGCATTTATTCAATAAGAAGGGTGGGTTATGAAGCGTAAATCTCTAAGTTGTGCTGTGATGGCAATTATCACCGGTAGTGCGCTCGCACCGGTAGCGCCTGTAATGGCGGAAGAAATCGAAGAAGTGGCCGTTACCGGCTTGCGAGGCAAGCCGCGTTCGGTGTCGGATTCTCCCGTGCCGGTCGATGTATTTGGTAGCGAAGCGTTGCAGTCGGTTTCCTATACCGATACCAACGATGTCATGAAGACACTGGTGCCTTCATATAATGTCACTCGTCAGCCTATCAGTGATGGCGGCACATTTGTTCGCCCGGCTCAATTGCGGGGCATGCCCACGGATAAAACCCTGGTGCTGGTGAATTCCAAGCGCCGTCACCGCGCCGCGCTGGTGCAGATTGGCGGTTCCGGTACCCAGGGGCCGGACATTGCGACAATTCCGAGTTCTGCGCTGAAGTCTGTGGAAGTGCTGCGCGACGGTGCTGCGGCCCAGTACGGTTCTGACGCCATTGCCGGTGTGATCAACTTTATCCTCAAGGACAATGCTGAAGGTGGTTCGGTAAGTGTGCGCGCGGGTGAGTACACCGAAGGCGACGGGTTCCAGACCACTGCAACCGGTAATGTGGGTATGCCGATCGGCAATGATGGCTTCCTCAGTATTTCCGGTGAAATGTCCCAGTCAGACTTTACATCCCGCTCCGAGCAGTACTGTGAAGAATGGTTCTGCCTTGCGGATCAGGATCCGGATTTTATCGAAGCGGCAAAAAATGCATCTCTCGAAGGCGATGTAGTGCAGCCCTGGGGGCAGCCGAACTCTGAAGGTGCGCGGCTCTTTTTTAACGCCGGCTACGATTTAGGTGGCGGCAAAGAGCTTTACGCCTTTGGTAACTACTCCGAAAGCGAAGCGGATGGCAGCTTCTATTATCGCTATCCGGGCAACGGCACCATCGAAGATCTGCGCGAGGAAGATGGCTCCGTCTACAGCCCGCTGGAAAAATTCCCCGGCGGCTTTACGCCCCGCTTCTTTGGTGAAGTGACAGACTACTCCCTGGTGAGTGGTCTAAAGGGAGAAATGGCGTCCGGAATGCTGTACGACTTTAGTGCACGTTACGGTAATAGCGAAGTCGCCTACACCCTGAAAAACACCGTCAACCCTTCTATGGGGCCGGATAGCCCAACGTCGTTCAAGCCGGGTACCCTGGCGAACGAGGAAATTCAGCTGCAGGCGGACTTCTCCAAAGAACTCGATTGGGGCATGAGTGCACCAGTAGTTGCGGCTTTTGGCCTCAGCTATATGGATGAATCCTATGACCTGACCGGTGGTGATCCGGCTTCCTATGCGGCCGGTCCTTATGCCACACAGGACCCCTGGAGTTTCTGTGACGGTACGACGCCCACCGAGGCGGGACAGGCGGTGATCGACGGCGGTTCAACACTGAACTGTGCGGATGAAAATGATCCAATCTATACCGTGGTTGGTGTCGGCTCCAACGGCTTCCCCGGCTACTCCCCGGAGTACTCCGGTAGTTATTCCCGCGACTCTTATGCCATTTACGGTGACCTGAGTAGCGATGTCAGCGACAGACTGTTTTTACAGGCGGCGATGCGCTTTGAAGACTACTCCGACTTCGATTCCGAACTTGTGGGCAAGCTCGCCCTGCAGTACGACCTGACCGAAAATATCGGGCTCCGCTCCTCCATCGGTACCGGTTTCCGTGCACCAACACCGGGCCAGCAAGGTACCACGAACGTGTCTACCCGACTGCCCAACGGCTTCCCGGTTGCTACCGGCCTGTTCCCCGCAAGCAGTTCCGTTGCGCAGGCGCTGGGTGCAGAAGCGTTGAAGCCGGAGACCTCCACCAACTTTACTTTCGGTTTCACGGCCGACTTCGACGACCTGTCCATGACTGTGGACTTCTATCGTATCGATGTGGATGACCGGACTTACGCTATCTCAACCCTCGACGTATCGGCCGATAGTGGTGCCGGGAGTGCCTATGACAACTACCTCGCTCTTGTTGATGCGGGTGTTGTTGGTGCGGAATCGATTGGTGGCGTTTTCTACTTCACCAATGCTTTCGATACCCGCACTCAGGGTGTAGATGTTGTCGCCACTTATCCGCTGAGCTGGTCCGACACCAGTATCACCAACCTGACCGCGTCCTTTAACTACAACAAGTCAGAATTTGCCTCGGATCCCAGTGCTTACCTGAACGAAGAGGACGAGTTCGACTTTGAAAACTTCCAGCCTGAAGTCCGGGGTGCCATCACAGCGATGCACGATATCGGACCGGTTTCCCTAATGGCGCGCGCCAACTGGTACGGCAGCTATGAGAACTTCCAGGGTGGTGATGTCCAGGAATATGACCCAGTCGTACAGGTGGATCTGGAAGGGCGTTACAACATTACCGAGATGACAAATGTCAGTGTTGGTGGCCGCAATGTCTTTGACGAGTACCCGGAAAAGGATCAGCTGGGTGACTACTGTTGTGGTGCGGTATACGCATCGGATACGGCGGTCGACTGGCAGGGTAGCTTCTACTACATGAGCCTGAATCACAATTTCTAAATAGCAGTGTCTTCTGCAAATTGGATCCCCGCTCCGGCGGGGATTTTTTTATGCCCGGATGAAAAGTTGGCGGTGTTGGGGAGGAAGAAATGGCGGATACAAAAAAGGCCAGCAGAGCTGGCCAGTGGAGCGACTGTTATTCTTAGGCTGAATAAATCAGCTCATACGGTGCAGTACCTTGGGCAACGCGGACGTGTATTTCTGCACATCTTCGATATAACCCATGCTGACCCGCGACCAGTTGGTGTAGTCGCGGTAGATGCCACGGATCAATACGTTCTCTTTTGCCATTTCCTCGCGGAAGGTTTCCGCGTTGAGATCGCCCAGGTTTACGAACATGAAGTTGGTGACGGAAGGCAGGGCCGTAAGGCCGTTTTCCTTCACGGCGGCGCTGACCATATCCCGGGCCTCTTTGACCTTGCTGCGGCAGTAGTCCATGAACTTGTGGTCTTCGTAACAGGCGATGGCGGCAGCCAGGCCAGCCTGGTTCAGTCCGTACCAGCCCAGGCCGTAGCGTTCCATTTCCGCGATCTTTTCCGGCTGTGCGATCAGGTAGCCCACTCGCATACCGGCAAGCCCGTAGATCTTGGAGAAAGTGCGCGCAACGATAATGTCGTGGCCGTCCTTGATCAGCGGGATCACGGTATTGGCATCACTGTTGTCGGTGAGTTCGTTATAGGCCTCGTCGGCCAGAACGGTGCACTTTTTGGAGGCCTTGATACAGAAATTGCGCATTGCCACCGGGTCAATCAGCATCCCGGTCGGATTGTTCGGGTTGGTGACCTGAACCATGGAGATGGAATCATCGATGGCGCCGTACATGGCGTCCAGGTCGATGGCCAGGGATTCCAGTTTGGGGAGTCGTTTGATCTCGCCGATTTTCTGCATTTCAACCACCCGTGAGGTGGTGTCCCAGAAGAGGTCTGGCCCGAGAATATTGCCTTTCTGGGCAGCGGCGATGGCCGCCGCGGCAAGACCGGCGCTACTGCCGGAACCGAGCGTGACATGATCCGGTGTGAGCCCGTGGCGCTCGGCGATCATGGTTTTCAGGCGCATCACGCTGTCGTAAACGTAGTAGGCACCTTTCTGGCTCGCTTCCATCATGGCCTTTAGTGCAGCGGGGCTGGGGCCGTACGGATTTTCGTTGGCGTTGAGTTTGGCTACGCCGGGGGGCGGTCCGTACAGGGGCGTAGGTCGCACGATCTCTTTTGCGGATGCACTGCTGGCGAGTCCGCCTACGGTCGCCGCGGAGAAGGCGGCAGTGGCGCCCTGTAGAAACAACCTCCTGCTCAGTGATTTATGCATTATTTTGCTCTCCCCGTTATTCGAGTGTTGTGTTGAGTTCGATGAATGGTTGCATCACGCCTTGGCGAACATCGCCAGGGATACCGCGATCAGGTAGACCCCGAAGAGACGCTTCAGGTGTAATTCGTTCAGGCTGTGCGCCCAGCGCGCACCGATGGGGGCGGAAATGATCGAGAACACAGAAATCGCGATCAGCGCCGGAATATTGATGTAGCCAATGGAACCCATGGGCAGATCCGGTGCATTAAGCCCCATAATGAGGAACCCTATGGCGCCGGGCAGGCCGATCAGGAAACCAATACCGGATGCGGTTGCCACAGCCTGGTGCGTCGGGCGGTTGCACAGCACCATGGTCATGACGGTGATGGTGCCGCCGCCGATGCCCAGCAGTGATGAAAAACCGCCTAGAAAGCTCGCCAGGCCAGCGCGCGCAAATCCTGTGGGCATTTCCAGTTTGCCCTTGAGGCCGTCAAACAGGTTGGGAAACAGAAAGTAGATGGAATACAGCAGTACGCCGGCGGCAAATACATGTACCAGGCTCTGGCTGTTGGTAAATGATGCAATATAGAGGCCGGCACCGACCCCCAGTACGATCCAGATAGACCAGTCCCTCAATACCTTGAAGTCCACGGCCCCTCGTTTACTGTGTGCCTGCACCGAGCGCGCCGATGAAATCACGATAGAGGCGAGGGAGGTGCCCACCGCCACGCGCATCATTTCATCCGATGCGCTGTGCAAAAACGGGAATACCGCCAGCAACGCAGGTACAACGACAAAGCCCCCGCCATTTCCGAAAAGTCCCGCGGTGATACCCGCAATAAGGCCCGCGGCGCAGAGCAGCAGGATAAACAGTGAAATTTCCTCGACGCTCATATACTTCTCCGACGTTCTCCATTGAACAGAGATGGAAAAGCATTAACCGTGCCAAACGACGCGCCAATTTTTTGCGGGTATAGCGCTTGCGATAAAGTGCCGTCGATGAGCGGTAGAGCGATTTCCGGTAGATTGTGCGGCGGGTGCCCTTTTGCACAGAGGGTTCGTTTTTTATTTCCCCTCGATATGGGCTCGGTGCTAGCCATAGGTTTACGAACGGCTGTCAGGTGTTAATCTCTGTGACTGATTTCCGGGGCAGTCCGCGCCGGAAAAGTTTCAGTAACCCTGCCGGGGGAGACATGTTTAGAAGAATAATCATTGCAACCGCGCTGCTGTTCAGTATCTGCGCACAGGCGGAAACCATCAGCGGCCTTACCGCGGGCCTGGACAGGCAGCAGGGCCTGTTCGACTTTTACTGGGATGACAGAAAAGGTCGGGTGCTACTGCAGGTCGACCAGTTTGATCGCGAGCTGTTGCTGCTTACCGGCCTTGCCCAGGGACTGGGATCGAATCCGGTAGGTTTGGATCGCAACCAGGCGGGTGAAAGTCGTGTGGTGAAATTCGAGCGGGTGGGCAATAAGGTATTGATCCACCAGGTAAATCTCGATTACCGGGCACAGTCGGACAACCCGGCGGAGCGGCGCGCCGTCGAGGAAGCCTTCGCTTCATCTGTGCTGTGGGGCTTCGAGATCATCGCGGAAGAGGGCAGTGGTGTGCTGGTGGACTTCACGCCCTTCCTGTTGAGCGATCAGCACGGTATCGCTCAGCGACTGAAAGACGCCGAGCAGGGTAGCTACAGCGTGGATGCCAGTAAATCGGCGGTCTACCTGCCGCGTACCCGCAGTTTTCCGCAAAATACCGAGTTTGAAGCGCAGCTGACTTTTGCCGGCAGTGAGCCCGGTAAATACATGAAGGAAGTGGTGCCGACCCCGAAGCTGGTGACACTGCGCCAGCATATTTCCCTGGTCGCACTGCCTGAAGACGGTTACCGGCCGCGCAAGTTTCACAGCCGCAGCGGTTACTTCCCGCTCACCTACCGGGACTACGCCACGGAAATCGACCAGCCGATGGATCAGCGACTGATCTTCCGTCATCGCCTGCAGAAAAAGCCCGGCAGCAATGAAGTGGTCGAGCCGATTGTTTACTACGTGGATTCCGGTGTGCCGGAGCCGGTACGCAGCGCCCTGATCGAAGGCGCCAGCTGGTGGAATCAGGCATTTGAGGCCGCCGGTTTTGAAAACGCTTTCCAGGTAAAACTGCTGCCGGAAGACGCCGACCCTCTGGATGTGCGCTACAACGTGATCAACTGGGTACACCGCTCTACCCGCGGCTGGTCCTACGGTTACTCGGTCTATGACCCGCGCACCGGTGAAATCCTCAAAGGCAATGTCACGCTCGGCTCCCTGCGCGTGCGTCAGGACTTCCTGATTGCACAGGGCCTGTTGCAGCCCTACGGTAAAAAGGATGCGGATACCGAGAAGCTGAAGGCAATGGCGCTTGCGCGTATCCGTCAGCTCTCCGCCCACGAGGTCGGCCACACCCTGGGCCTCGCGCACAACTTTATTGCGAGTACCGAAGAGCGCGCCTCGGTGATGGATTACCCGGCACCGCTGGTCACCCTGAGTGGCAACGATCTTAAACTAAGTGAAGCCTACGACACCGGTATCGGTGCCTGGGACAAGCTGGCAATCCGCTACGGCTACGGTATTGCCGATGATGCAGAGCAGGAATTTCTGGCCGGAATCATCGAAGAGGCACAACAACAGAAGTTGCGTTTTATCTCTGATCCGGACTCCCGCGCAATCAACAATGCACATGCAGAATCCCACCTGTGGGATAACGGGGAAGAGGTACTGGAAGAGTTCCAGCGGATGACCGAGCTGCGCCGGCATGCACTGGAAAACTTCTCCGCGGCTGCCAACCGCCCGGATGTGGCGCGCTCCTCCCTCGACGAGACCCTGGTACCTGTCTACTACGGGCATCGCTACCAGTCGGAAGCCGTGGGCAAGCTGATCGGCGGGCTGGATTACAACTACCTGTATAACGATGCCGAGGGCGAGAGTTACACCATGGTGCCGGCGGACAGGCAGCAGCAGGCAATAGATTCCCTGGCTGCGACGCTCAAGCCGCAATTCCTGACCCTGCCGGAAAAAGTGCTGCAGCTGTTGCCGCCGAAGTCCTACGGTTACAGCCGCACCATTGAAAGCTTTCCCGCATACACCGGCGTGACGTTTGACAGCATCGCCATGGCGGAGGCCGCGGCTGGCCACACTTTTTCCATCCTGCTCCATCCCGAGCGCGCAGCGCGCTTGCAGCAACAGCAGGCGCGCAGGGGCGCGGGGCCGGGCTTCAATACCCTGCTTGCCCAGTTGACCGCACAAGCTCTGGCTCACGGCGACTATGAGGGGTTACAGGCCGCTGTTCACCAGCGCGTCAACCATGTGTATGTCCATCAGCTGATGATGTTGGCGGGCAACAAGAAAGCCCCGGCGTCTGCGCGCGCCCGTGCGAATTTCGAACTGGCCAGGTTCCAGCACGCGATTGGTGAGATGAAGCTGTTCGGGGATGATCCGCACGGCTATAACGCCCATTACTTTTACGAGGCCAACCGCATAGCTGCCTATATGGCCGGGGACCTCGAAGTGGAAGCCGGGGATATCAAGCCGATGCCCCCGGGATCGCCGATCTAACCGAGAAAAATTCGTTCATTAAAAAAGGCCGCGCAAAACCTGCGCGGCCTTTTTTATTTCAGTGCGGTACCGAACTTAAAACAGGCATTGGCTACCCCACCAGAAGCGGCAGTTGATGGTGACACTTTTGGCAACCGAATGGCTGGCGCCAGCGTCGTCGGTCACCGTGAGGGTCACCTGGTAAGTACCGTTTTCGCTGTACGCGTGGCTGGGGTTCCGGGTGGTGGCGCTGCCTCCGTCGCCAAAGTCCCAGGCCCAGCTGGCAATACTGCCGTCGCTGTCACTGCTGTTGTCGGTAAAGCTCGCGGTGACACGGGATACGGAAACACTGAAATCCGCGACGGGAGGCTCGTTTTCTACCGGCTCATCACTGCTGACTGTCAATTCCTGTGAAGTGGAGTCACTCACTCCATCGTTGTCGGTAACGGTGAGCGATACATTGTAGGTGCCGGCGGCAGCGTAACTGTGGCTCGGGTTCTGCGCGCTGGAAGCGTTTCCGTCACCAAAATCCCAGTCCCACGCGGTGATATTGCCGTCCGGATCGCCGCTCTGATCCATGCAGTCGATGGTCAATTCGTCGGTAGTGCAGCTGAATTCTGCCTGCGGTGGCCGGTTGCCGGTAGCTACCGCATCCAGTGCCGCGCGGGCATCCACAATACCGGCGCCACAGCCCCCGGAACAGCTGCCGGGTAGCGGGCGGGCGGTGTTCTGCAGGATGCTGGAAACCTCATCCGGGGAGATGCCGGGGCTCGCCTGGTAGAGCAGCGCGGCAACACCGGCCACATGGGGCGTCGCCATACTGGTGCCCTGGTAGTGGCGGTAGGTTTCCTGCGCGGGGCCCTGGGTGCCGCTGTTCAGGGTGGAGAGTATCCCGTTCGCGGTGGTATTGGTTTCACCGCCCGGTGCCGTCAATTCCACCGTATCCCCGTAATTCGAATAGGAGGCGCGATTCCCCTGCCGGTCGTTGGCGGCCACGGTGACCACGCCATTGCAGTTGGCCGGGGAAAAGTCTGCGGCGTTGCCATTGCTGTTGCCTGCGGCCACCACTACGGTGGTGCCGTTCCCCCGCGCGGTGTCAATGGCGCTTTGCATGGCACCGCCGCAGCTGCCACCGCCGCCGAGGCTGAGGTTGATCACGTGGGCGGGGTTGGGGTTGTCGGGTACGCCACTGACATTGCCCCCTGATGACCAGACAATGGCATCGATAATGTCTGAGGTGTAGCCGCCGCACTTACCGAGTACCCGCGCCACCAGCACCTTGGCACCGGGCGCAACACCCGCCACGCCGAGTCCGTTATTGGTGATCGCGGCGATGGTGCCGGCGACATGAGTGCCGTGCCAGCTGCTGTCACGGGGCTGGGAGGGATTGAAAAAGCCGCATTCCCATACCCGCAGCCAGTCGCCCGGATCGCTCGGGTCGCTGTCGCGGCCATCGCCATCGTTCGCCACCGCCGTGTCGTCGATAAAGTCGTATCCGGGCAGGATATTGGCGTTCAGGTCTGAATGGCCGGTGATCCCGGTATCGATAACCGCAACCACCACACCGCTGCCGTCGTGGGTATCCCAGGCTGCTTCCAGGTTGATGCCGCCGGTACCTTCAAAATAGTGCCACTGCTCGCTGTAGCGGCTGTCATTGGGGACCGCGGTGTGCTGCATCATGCGGTCCACCTCGACCGAGAGTACGCCCGGCTGCTGTTGCAGGGCCGCTACAAGGCGGTCCAGCGCAGCGGGTGGCAGGCGCCGTTGCAGGCTCAGCAGGTCAAACTGACCGCTGGCGAGGCGGTGCCGATAGCGCATTTCGGTGCCGGTAACCTGCATGAGTTCCGCGGTGGCGGCGCGCGCCTGCTCGCTGGTGCGCGGGCCGGCAAAGCGAAGAATCAGTCGCTGCGGCTGTTCCGCGACCGGTTCTGGTGTTTGCGCGTAAAGCGGCGTGGCGAGAAAAAACGGGGTTGTGAGAAGAAGGGCGACCACGGCCGAACGGCCGGCACTGGCATAGTCGAATTTCACGGCAGCATCCTGCAACGGCTAGGAGCGGCCGGTACAACCGCCCCGGTTTTATTTCAGCGTCTTCCTGACGCCGGGTCATTTTTAAGCCTAGCAGCGATACCCGGGCACACTTAGCCGCGAATAAACTGGGATTTCCGGATCCAGTGACTACCGCGGTATTTGCGAGTTGGCGCAGAAGTAGTTTTTGCCCAGAAATAGTCCCGGTTGAACTGGAACTCGACCTCGTAGCCTTCCGCCAGCGCAGCCAGCGGCATGGCCTGCCAGTTGGACTGGCGGCGCTTGCTGGTGGCCTCCAGCAGGTATTCCGTGCCATTGACAATGGCGACCACCCAGGCGTGCCCCTGGCCCTTGTGGGTGCCAAGCGCCACCCGTGCATCGACGCCCAGGTTGATCAGCCAGTCTGCCAGCAGGATCGCGTGGTCCTCGCAGTCGCCGCGCTTCTGGTAATAGGCCTGGCGGGAGGTCTGCCAGATGTCGGCGAGCCCCGCGTATTGCAGGTGGTCGTACTGGTATTCCTTGCGGATGGCCAGTGTGTACAAGGGAACCCAGAGCTCCCGGGTTTCAAATGGCTGGAAACCGACCAGATAGCTGTTGGCAAAGTGGTGCAGCTTATCCAGTCCGCGCGCGGATGCGGTCACCGACTCCAGGCCCTGCCAGTTCCATACGGAGATATAGCTGCTTTCCTGTTCCGAGCGTTTGCCCACCGCATTCTGTACCGTGGATTCGGTGAGCGGCGCGGATACGCCTTTTACGATCACCGTGCCCTTCTGGTTGTCTCTGACATCCGGCGAGCCAGTCTCACGCAATTGGGGCTGGGGGATGGGTTGCGGTATCGAGTTCCGTTGCAGGAGTAATTCCGGGAGCAACAGCATGAAGCCCAGTAAAACGCCAATCAGCAGTAAACGCATCGCCGGTGGCCTCAGCCCTTGAGCCCAAACGAAATAATCATGGCCACGAACACCAGGATGGTGGAGGCAAAAATGGCAACCGCGATATTGCCATTTTTCAGTTCCGCCTCGATATCGACGTGCTTGAGCAGCTTTTTGTCGATGACCAGCAGCGCGACCATACCGATAATGAGGGCGATTAGTGTGTAAAGGAGGTTCAGGCCAAGGTTGAAGAGGGTTGCGGTAAGAAATTCAGATTGCACGTTGTTTGATCCATGTGAACATATCCAATGGTTAATTAGACCATAACCTTCACGGATTTTCTGCTCTCACCGAAAGCTGTTCGCGGCATCGCAAACGGCCTGCTTGCCGGACGGCCGCTTGGTCTCTATTGTGTGCGGCGATTTTCAACACAATAGGGAATGTCGATGTTGTCTAAGTTGTCAAAAGTACTGGTTGTGATAGCAGTGATGGGGCTTGTAGCCTGCGGTGATCGGGTGGAAGTGCCACCGGCACATGTGGGTAAAATCCTCACCAAGAACGGCTACAAGCCGAGTACGGTACCACCGTCCAAATTCCGCCTCGACCCGTGCCTGTTCTACTGTGACAAGCTGGTTACCCTGGCCACCGCAGATTTTGGGCACCTGGAAAAGTTCAAGCTGTTTATGCCCAAGGATCAGCTGAATATGAGCTTCGATATCCGTATGACCGGGTCGGTCAATGAAAAATATATCGACAATATTTTTGATCGGGTGCCGCCCCAGACCGATAATATTTCCGTCAATCAGGTGTACAACACCTATGCGCAGCCGGTGATCCGGGATGTGGTGCGCCGTGTTATCGCCAAGTACTCCATCAATGAGATCGCCTCCAGTCGCGAGATGCTGAGCCAGGAGCTGTTCTCTGCCGTTTCCACTTCACTGGAAGGCACACCGATCAAGATCAAGCGCCTGGGGATCGCCGATGTGCAATTTCCCAAGGTGATCACCGAGGCCAAGGAGCGTGCCGCAGAGCGCCGGGAGTTGATCGAGCAGGAAAAGGCCCAGTTCGAAATCCAGAAGATTCAGATGGAACGTGACCTGGAGCGGGAAAAAATGAATCGCGCCATCGCCCGTGAAAAAGCCATGGGGCAGAAAGAAGTCAACGACCTGTTGGCGAAATCGGTTACCGACAAGTATCTCGCCTACCGGACACTCGAAGTACTCGACCGCATGGCGGAATCGGAGAACAAGGTGTTCGTTCCGGTGGAAGCGCTGGGTAGCATCGGCCTGCAGCAGGCGGTATTTTCCGATCAGGTGAAACAGGTGGCGCGCAAGCGTTAACGGGGGGCGAGCGATGGAATTTAACGCACAGATAGCGAACTGGCTGATGACCGCTCTCGGCGGTCTCTCCTCCTGGGTGGTGATTACCGCATGCGTATTGCTGCTACTGAATATTTTCCTGCGGGTGCGCTTTCTGCACAGCCACGGCGAGAGTTTGCACTGGCTGCTGGATCGCACCCTGATTATCCGCTTTCTGTGTCTGTTGTTTTTTATCTGGGTGCTGATCGGGTTCAACAGCAATGGGCCAAAACTGGTATTGGCGCCCGACTACAGTGCGGAACAGCAGGCCACAGACCGAGCACTGAACCGGGAAACGGAACCGGTCGGTGATCTGGCGCCGCAGCGAGAGTCAGCTGCAGAGCGTTCCGAGCACCTGAAAACGTTGCGGGACGAGCAGAAACAGGAGCAGGAGAGCATGGTAAGTGAGGAATAAATTCCCCTTTTTTTGCTTTAAATCGGGCTGAAATTTATGGCTGGTTTCAGCTCGTTAGTACTTATCTCCGGGATTTTTCCTCTTTAAAAAAATCAACCCTGACATGCGGGTCACAGGGCTAAATTTTTGAAAATATTCGGTTGGGAGCCTACCCATGCCTCAATAGACTTCGGGGCACATCCGAAGAGGAGGATCCCAAATGCGTTACCTATTACCAGTAGTACTGTTTTGTACCGTTGCCGGTTTTGCCCAGGCACAGCAGCCGATGGATCAGCTACCTGCGGGCAGTGCTGAAGTGCAAATCCTTGGTAAGACTTATTGGAAAAGTGGAGATAATTTCTACCAGTTCAATGAGAGCACCGGTATGTTTTATCAGGTTCCGGAACCCCAGGTTCAGGCTCACCGTGACCAAGCTGCACATATGTATCAGCGCAGCCAGACCGTTCCGGCGACAAACCTGACTTCTGACCAGATCGAGGGTTGTCGTAACGCTGCTGCGGACAAGTCAAATGAAGTGCCTAACCGCGGTAGTAATGTGTACATTCAGGAATACAACAAGTGTGTGACTGATCTGCAACAGTAATTAATCAAAGATTGGTGAAAAAGGCTTGCCGTTACGCGGCAAGCCTTTTTCATATATGGAGATCGGGAGTGTTGCGCTCAGTATGCGCCGCGAATGAGTTCAATGCCCGGCTCGATAGCGCGGCGCCAGGCCAGAGCGGTGTCCTCATTAAACTCGGGGTCGTACTGACGCAGGGTGGCCAGCAGCGCATCCAGCCACAGGCCGTACCAGTCCGGGCGAATGCCGTAGCCGTCGCGCGAGTGACTTTTGCCCAATGCTTTCAGCTTGGTATCCGGCATGCCCCGTGCGTGCAGCACCAGCTGCATGATGCCGTTGCGTAACAGGTGGCGTTGCGCCGGCATGTTTGTGTCCTTGAACAGGGCTCGAATTTCTTCGGAGCTGCCCATAAAACGGTCGTAGAAGTCGATGAAAAAGCCTTCTCTGTTACAGCAGCGGCCGTAACTCTGAAAAACGATATCGCTGTCGGCATTTCCCATTGCCGTCACTCCCCTGACTATTGTTATGACTGCGCGGGCGGGCGCAGGCGACCGCGGATTCTAACGGTAGCGACCGGGCTCAAATTGATTTAGATCAATTTGTCCGTGGGCGGGGGGGAGTGCAAATTTTACGCATCATAAAAAAGGGGGCCAGTTGGCCCCCTTAAATTCAACGTGTGCAGGTTACTGGGTGCAATTTTTACCTTTGCAGGGCTTGCCGCCGCCGCCATTGCCGCCGTCGCCACCGCCATTACCGCTGCCGGAGCAGCCATTGGCTGTGAGGTAGTCCACCGCGTCTTTGGCCTGTACCAGACCGTAGCCGTAAGCATTGTCACGTCCGGCTGCGCCCAGGTCTTCCGCAGTGCTGGCCAGCGCCGAGCGGATCTCGCTTGCGGAACAGCTGGGGAAGTGGCTCCACACCAGCGCACTCACGCCGGCAACGTGGGGCGTGGCCATGGAGGTGCCGTTGAAATAGGCATAGTCGCCGGGCTCGATGGTCAAGCTGGCACTGCTGCCCAGCTGGCCGAGGAGTGCGGCACCGTCGGTATCGGTAATACCCACGGATGGAATGCCTGTGGCCACTTCACCCATGGTGCCGTACAGCATACCCGGTTCGTTGTTGTAGATTACCGCTGCGATACCGCCGCCGGCCTCACAGGCCTGCACTTTCTCGGCGAAGCTGATATTGCCGCGGGAGATCAGGCACACCTGGCCAGAAGCGCTGGCACAGGCAGCTTCGCCCAGGCCGCAATCCACCAGATTGCCGGTGACGCTACCCTGCGGACTGCCTTCCATGGCTGCCGCCTCAATAGCGCTACCGTTCACGACCAGGCTGGTTTCCAGGCTCATGCCGGTCGGCACGGATGACAGCACATCGACACCGGGGCCAGCCAGTTCCACCTGATCGGTCTGCTGGGAGAAGTCGGCAACCACTTTGTTGCTGTCGATGGCTGCAACGGATACCACAGCGTCGTAGGACGCGGGGTAGGAGTGACGGGTATTGCCGTCATTACCCGCGGCGGCAATGGAGAGTACATTCTGGTTTGCGTACAGATCGGCAAAAGCCCGTTCCTCGGTGCGGGACTTAAAGGTGCCGCCGAGGCTCATATTGATCACGCTGGCGCCGTTGGCCGCACACTCATCAGCCGCGGCCACCAGAGAGGAGGAGTAAGCCCAGCCATCGGCCCCGAATACCTTGACGATGTGCAGGTTGAGGTTGCCGTTCGGGTTTACGCCGACGACACCTTTACCGTTTCCACCAATCGCGGCAATAGTGCCGGCTACATGGGTGCCGTGACTGTTTTCGTCGGTAAACCAGTCACCGGTACCTGAGTCGTAGTTACCAGTTACGTTTCCGCTTGGAAGGTCCTCGTGATTGATGTCGTAGCCGGAGTCGATGATACACACCGTCTGGTTGCCGGCCATGGCATCACTGAGTTGGTCTGCCTGCACCATGGGAATACCGAAGGGGACGGTTTCCGCCATGGGGTAGCGTTTCACATCCTGTTCGACATATTCGACATTGGGGTTATTGCGCAGGGCGTTGAGCGCTTTGCCCGGGAGGTTCGCAGCCATCGCGCTGCGTTTTTCCAGCGCGAGCGCCGAGCGGCCACCGTTCTTTTCCATCATCGCTTTGACTGCGGGGCCTTTGCCTTCTTTGAATTTGATGATGTAGCGGTCGTCGGCAGCGCTGGCGTGAGCGGAAATGGCCAGGGCGAGCGCGCTGGTGAACAGGGTTGGAATGAGTTTATTCATCTTTTTATATGGCTCCAGTTCTGTCTGGTACTTCTTCTAATTGGTTTGGATGGTGGCTGACTACAGTCGGTGTCGCGAGATTGGCGGCAGGCGCACAGCCGGTGGATAAAATCTAGCAGGTTTTCGCGGGGTGCCCATTGCCCGCTGAGTGCATTGAGCAGTGCTCTGCAAAAAGGATTTTCGAGGAGGATAACTGCGACAGATTGATGGAGGGAGTTGCGAATTCGTTCGTCTGCCTGTCTGCGCAAATCTCGTGAAGGTCAGTGTCCCTTGCATAGTGCTGGAAGCGGGACGGCAGCTGCTGGGCGTCCCGAAATTCTCTGTCAGAGAATAAAATTCCGAAATAAAACTGAACAAAAAACAAGCTCATTTCGCACCTGGCTCGGCGCTCATGCCAAAAAAATTGATGAAAAACATACGTTTATCCTGTTTGTAAGTACTTAGTTCCGCTCTTAAGGTAAAAACCGAATAAATATTCCATTTTTTGTGTGTCTCTGTAGAATGGCGGGAAAAATAACTTTTGGGACATAGTTCCCAATTCTCTCGACTCACAGGAAAATAATCATGAGAAGCCGCAAGTCTCTATCCCCCATGGCGGGGTTGCTGCGCCGCATGCGTGTTGCCCAGGCGCTATCTGACAAAACCGGAATATCCGCCGATGAAAGTCTCGATATCGTTACCGAGGGTGCGCGCCTGGGTGGCAAGGCGGCTTCTGCGGAAGAGCGCCGTCGCTTCCTCAAGCAGTTGGGCTTTGGTGCCGCTGCAGTAGGTGTGGGTGCATCTCTCGGTGGTGTATCCAAACCGGCGCAGGCCGATCCGGGTGGCGGCAATGGCGACGGCCGTCCCGGTCGCGTAGCCATTATCGGTGGCGGTGTGGCGGGTATCCGCTGTGCCCACCGCCTGCAGCAGTACGGCATCGCCAGCACCGTGTTTGAAGGCAACACCCGTCTGGGTGGCCGTGTAAGCACCAACCGCTCTATTTTTGGCGGCCCGGTTGAGCGCGGTGGTGAGCTGATCTCTACCGAGCACAATGCGGTGCGCAACCTGGCCAATGAACTAGGCCTGGACGTGGAAGATGTCAACGGCAACGCCGTGCCCGGTGGTAACGAGCTGTATTACGTCAACGGCCAGCACTACTCCGAGCACCAGCTCAACGAAGAGTGGCGTGAAACCTACAAGATCTTCAAGAAGATCCAGCATGATGCGCCCTGGCTGCCCACCTACGACTGGCACAATGAAACCCATAAGGCACTGGATTACATCGACTCCAACACCTGGATGGATCAGGTTGGTATTGGTGCCAACTCCAATATGGGCCAGGTATTCCAGGCGGACCTGGTTGCTGAATACGGCCTCCAGCCGGAAGACCAGACTGCGCTGAACCTGATTTACCTGCTGGCATGGAACCCGATCAACAGTGCGACCCCGCTGGCGGGTACTGACGAGCGCTTCCGCATCGCCGGTGGTAACGACCAGCTGTGGCGCAAGATGGTCGAACAGCTGCCCGAGGGCACCGTCGAGACCGGTCGCAAGCTGGTGGCCATTCGCGGTGATATCAACGGCCCTTACACCCTGACTTTCGAAGACGGCTATGTGCACAACTGCGACAAGCTGGTGCTGGCACTGCCGTTCTCCCTGCTGCGCGATGTGGATATCGAGCCGGCGCTGTACAACAGCTTCCGCCCGGAAAAACGCATGGCGATCGAGCAGATGGCTTTCGGTAGCAACGGCAAGATGGCGCTGCACCACAACAGCCGCCCCTGGACCCAGACCCAGTACGTCAATGGCCAGGCGGTGACCGGTAACGGTGTGACCTACGTGGGCCGTCCGGAGCTGTTCGACACCTGGGACTCCACCTCGGTCAATGGCAAGACCGACGGCATTCTGGTGAACTTCTTTGGTGGTACCTACGGTGCCAACCTGGGGAGCGACCAGCCGTTTGCCGCACCTACCCAGGCGGACATCAACCACTTCCACGGCATTGTGGACAATGTGTTCCCCGGTACCTCCGCCGCCTTCTCCGGTACTGCCATGCAGTCCAAGTGGTCCGCCAACCCCTGGTCCAAAGGTTCCTATTCCACTCCGACCTTTGGCAGTTACACCAGCTGGTGGGGCGCCCAGCCTCTGGCAGAGGGCAATATCCACTTCTGTGGTGAGCACACCGAGCTGGAATACTTCGGCTATATCGACGGTGCGGTATCTACCGCCGAGCGCGCGGCCAGAGAGATTCATCAGACCGCGTAAACTGCTTCGCAGTTTTCATCTCACAGGATGCAAAAAAGGCCGCGGGCGAGTGCTCGCGGCCTTTTTTGTTTCTCGCGGTTTTTGTTAAACATCGTTCTCGTGCTTTAACTGCACCGTCCACTGCCCTTCCAGATCCACACTCACCAGCACCTGAATCGGCCGGCAGCACACGGCGCAGTCCTCGATGTAGTGGCGACTGCCCGCCGAGGTATCGATCAGCAGCAGGATAGTTTCTCCGCAGTAGGGGCACTGATCACTGAATTCGTCCACGGTATCCATATGCATTTGCTCCGAGTGGTCTTTTGCTTGCGGGCGGATTACTTGCCGAGATGGGGTGCCGCCCAGGCCGCGAGGGTGTCTGCTACATAAATAGCATCTTCTCGCCGGGTCAGCAGGTGGTCGGCGTCGTCGAGGCTGATAAAGCTCTTGGGATGCAGGGCGCGGTTATAGATGTCCGCGGCTTCGTCGATGGAGACAACCTGGTCCACCGGAGAGTGGTAGATCAGCAGCGGGCGTCCTAGTCGGTGGATGTAGCCCTCCTGGATGGATTCCACATCCTCCACGAAATGCTTCTGGATCACGAAGGGACGTCCGGATAGCTCGACTTTCGCCTGCCCCTGTTCCTCGATGGTATCCAGCGCGCAGGAAAACTGTTTCAGCACATGCTCCGGGTCCGCCGGCGCAGCGACGGTGGCGATGGCCTTTGCCTCGGGGATGTCACCGGCGGCCGCCAGCACCGCGGCACCGCCGAGGCTGTGGCCCACCAGCAGGTCTGCGGGCTGGAATTCATCGCGCAGAAAGCTCGCGGCGCACTTCAGGTCTTCCACGTTGCTGGAAAAGTTGGTCTCGCTGAAGTCCCCCTCACTGTCACCGAGGCCGGTGAAGTCAAAGCGCAGGGTGGCAATACCCAGTTCCGCCAGACGGCGGCCGATGCGGGACGCTGCGAGTACGTCCTTGCCGCAGGTAAAGCAGGGGGCGAAGAGGGCGAAGCCCCGGGGCGAGCTGGTCGGGGTTTCCAGGATACCTGCGAGCATCTGTCCGCGGGCATTGGGGAAGGTCACCTTGTGTCTGCGGCGCTCTCTGCCATTGCTGTTTGCGGCCATGGGGACTCCTTTCTGCGGTGACTTTTTCTGCGGGAGCAGGCAATGGTAGAGAGCGAAATTTGACCGGACAACGGGCACGACCGGTTTTTTTTGCGTTCTTGTAAAAATGACAGCGATGTCACGTCGTTATTCATTCTGTGCGGTAATTCATTTACAAAACCGGTTGATATACTCCGCGGCGAGCGTCGTCGGCCCGCAATTACCGCCGCAGCGGTGACCACACCGGTGGTCAGAGCGTATAATCCGCGCCCGCTTTCCCCGCCCGAGGGCCGGGGTGAGTAAGTATTCAGCAACCAGCAAACGAGGATTGGCTATGGCGGTTAAATTGATGAAGGATCAGGATCTGGCGGGTAAGCGCGTTCTGATTCGCGAAGACCTGAACGTACCGGTGAAAGACGGTGCGGTCACCTCTGATGCGCGCATCCGCGCAGCACTTCCCACCATCAAGGCTGCCTCCGAAGCCGGTGCCAAAGTCCTGCTGATGTCCCACCTGGGCCGCCCCACCGAGGGCGAGTACGAAGAAGAATTCTCCCTCGCACCGGTCGCTGCACACCTGGGCAAGCTGCTGGGCAAGGACGTGCCGGTGATCAAGGACTGGCAGAACGGCGTGGAACTTGCAGACGGTGAAGTGGCGTTGCTGGAAAACGTGCGCTTTAACCAGGGCGAGAAGAAAGACGATGAGACGCTGGCCAAGCAGTACGCGAGCCTGTGCGATATTTTCGTGATGGACGCTTTCGGCACCGCGCACCGCGCCCAGGCCTCCACCCACGGTGTAGCCAAATTTGCCCCGATTGCCTGTGCCGGCCCGCTGCTGGCGGCAGAGCTGGACGCACTGGAAAAAGCCCTGGCCAACCCCGCGCGCCCGATGGTGGCGATTGTCGGCGGCTCCAAGGTATCCACCAAACTGACCGTGCTCGAGAGCCTTTCAGACAAGGTCGATCAGCTGATTGTCGGCGGTGGCATCGCCAACACCTTTCTGGCAGCCGACGGCAAGCCGGTGGGCAAATCCCTGTGCGAGCACGACCTGATCGACACTGCCAAGGGCCTGATGCAGAAGTGCGATATCCCGCTGCCCAGCGACGTGGTGACCGGCAAGGAATTCAGTGAATCCGCCGCGGCGGAAACCAAAGCCGCAGAAACGGTGGCGGACGACGATATGATTTTCGATATCGGCCCGGATTCCTCCGCCGTACTGGCAGAAATCCTCAAGGGCGCCAAGACCATTATCTGGAACGGCCCGGTCGGTGTGTTCGAGTTCGACCAGTTTGGCGGCGGCACCGAGCGCCTGTCGAAGGCGATTGCCGACAGCGATGCCTTCTCCATCGCCGGCGGTGGTGACACCCTGGCAGCAGTGGATAAATACGGCATTGCTGACAAGGTCTCCTATATTTCTACTGGGGGTGGTGCATTCCTCGAGTACGTGGAAGGCAAAGTGCTGCCGGCAGTGGCTATGCTGGAAAGTCGTGCCGGCGAATAAGGGCCGCGCGAGCGAGTAAGTGTTATTGCGGTGGCGCCGGGTACGGATTTTGAATCTTTTCCCGGACGCCCCGTGTACCGGCATTGGATGTACATGCCGGTGTAGTTACCGATGTAGATACGACTGAAGTAGATACGAGCGGTTTAGTTACGAAAGTACCGAATATCAAAAAGAGATGTGACCGGGCCACGGCTCAGGAATCACACAAGAGCAGTACCAAATACCAACTTTATATCGACGAGAAAGGGTTTTTTCATGGCTTTAATCAGCTTGCGTCAGCTGCTGGACCACGCCGCCGAGTTTGGCTACGGCGTACCGGCGTTTAACGTCAACAATCTGGAGCAGATGCGCGCGATCATGGAGGCCGCGGACCAGACCGACTCCCCGGTGATCGTGCAGGCATCTGCCGGTGCCCGCAAATACGCCGGTGCTCCCTTCCTGCGCCACCTTATCCTGGCCGCTGTGGAAGAGTTTCCGCATATCCCGGTGGTGATGCACCAGGACCACGGCACCAGCCCCGCGGTGTGCCAGCGCTCTATCCAGCTGGGCTTCAGCTCAGTAATGATGGACGGCTCGCTGATGGACGACGGCAAGACCCCGGCGTCCTACGAGTACAACGTGGACGTGACCAAGCGCGCTGTGGAAATGGCTCACGCCTGTGGTGTTTCCGTAGAAGGTGAGCTGGGTTGTCTGGGCTCCTTGGAAACCGGTATGGCTGGCGAAGAAGACGGTGTTGGCGCAGAGGGCAAGCTGTCCCACGACCAGCTGCTGACCGATCCGGAAGAAGCTGCGGATTTCGTCAAAAAAACCCAGGTGGACGCGTTGGCCATTGCCTGTGGTACCAGCCACGGTGCCTACAAGTTCACCCGTCCGCCCACGGGCGACATCCTTGCCATCGACCGCATCAAGGAAATCCACGCGCGTATCCCGGATACCCACCTGGTCATGCACGGCTCTTCTTCAGTGCCGCAGGAGTGGCTGAAGGTGATCAACGAGTTTGGCGGTGAGATTCCGGAAACTTACGGTGTGCCGGTAGAGCAGATTTGCGAAGGCATCAAGTATGGTGTGCGCAAGGTCAACATCGATACGGACCTGCGCCTGGCATCCACCGGTGCGGTGCGTCGCTTCCTGGCCGAGAACCCGTCCGAGTTCGACCCGCGCAAATTCCTCAAGGCGACCACCCAGGCCATGAAGGACATCTGTGTGGCCCGCTACGAAGCCTTCAACACCGCTGGCAACGCCAGCAAGATCAAGCCGATCAGCCTGGAATCCATGTCCGAGCGCTACGAGAAAGGTGAACTGGTACCCAAGATCAATTGATCCCGGTACGGTGTTCGTAAATAAAAAAGGGTGGACTTCGATTCACCCTTTTTTATTTCCTGATTTCAACAAATAAGTGCAGTACCATTAAGTCATGGATCTGCTGAAAGACTTCAATGCTGTCGACCCCGGCCCGGTGATCCGCCGGCCGGATTACTCTGCGCTGCGCAACGAATTGCCAGCGCTGGGTTTTGCCTGCGATCAGCCTCTCCCGGAATCGGTGGTTGCCTACCGCAACTACTATCGCCTCAATTTCGACGAAGCCTCCGGCACCGGTATTGGTACCTTCGAGGCCGCCGGTTTCGAGTTGGTTGCCCAGTATTGGAAGGTGGCCAAGCCCAGGGGCACGCTGTTTATCTGCCACGGTTATTTTGACCACACTGGCATTTACGGTGCTGCCATTCGCTTTGGCCTGCAGCGCAATCTCAATGTGGTTTCCGTGGACTTTCCCGGCCACGGACTTTCCAGTGGCGAGCCGGTGGCGATTGATTCCTTTCTGCAGTACCGGGAAGTTCTTGAAGCGCTGCTGCACTGTGCGCAGGGGAAAATGCCGGAGCCCTGGCACGGCATGGGGCAGAGCACCGGTGGCGCCACCCTGCTGAACTATTTGCAGTTCACCCTCTGGCAGCCGTTCGACAAGGTCATGTTGTTGGCGCCGCTGGTGCGACCCGCCAATTGGCATCTGCGCAAGTGGATGTACTACCTGGGGCGCTATCTGCTGCCGCACCCGAGCCGCGGGTTCAACATTAATACCCACGACGCGGAATTCGCGCGCCGCCAGGCACACCGCGACCCGCTGCAATCCCCGGTCATGTCGATCCGCTGGCTGGGGGCGATGGTGGACTGGCTCAAGGTATTCCCCAAAACCTGCCGCAATCCCAAGCCGATTCTGGTGCTGCAGGGCACGGACGATAATACCGTGGACTGGCGCTACAACATGCGCGCTATTCGCGATCGCTTCCCCAACAGCAAGCGGGTTATTGTGCGCGGTGCCCGTCACCAGATGATCAATGAAACCCAGCCCTACCGGCAGCAGATCCTCACTGCGCTGGACGAGTGGCTGGACCAGCCCTGAGCGATGGTTAATACAGCCCTGAGCGGTTGTTGTGAGCAGCCTGAGCGGTTGTTATGAAAAGCCCTGAGCAGCTGATCTAAATATCCTTGTCTCTCAAGCGCCGGCGCTTGCGGCGCAGTACCAGCGCGTCCGCCGAGTAGAAGCCCAGTGCCGTCCACACAAAGACAAACGTCACCAGCTTGGTTTTATCAAATGGCTCGTTATAGAGCAGCACCGCGAGGAAAAACATCAGGGTCGGCCCCAAGTATTGCAGGAACCCCAGGGTAGACAGGTTGAGCCTGCGCGCGGCGATATTGAACAGCAGCAGTGGTGTCAGGGTAATCGGGCCGGCGAGCAGCAGCAGGCCGTTCAGCTCCCAGGAGTTGTTCAGCAGATTGCTGGTCGGGCTGCTGCTCCAGAACAGGAAGCCCACGGCCAGTGGCAGCAGGAACAGGGTTTCCACCGTCAATCCAGTCAGGCTGTCCACCGCTGTCTGTTTGCGGACCAGCCCGTAAAAGCCGAAGGTCAGGGCAACGCCCAGTGCCACCAGCGGCAGGCTGCCGAACTGCCAAAGCTCGTAGCCAATCCCCAGCGCCGCCAGCGCCACCGCGATCCACTGTAGCGGGCGCAACTTCTCCCCGAGTACCAGAACCCCCAGCAACACACTGATCAGTGGATTGATGTAGTAACCGAGGCTGGCGTCCAGCAGGTGATCATTGACCACGGCCCAGATAAAAATCAGCCAGTTGGTGCTGATCAGTGCGGTGGAAACCAGCAGTGCCAGCATGGCCTTGCGGGATGACAATACCGCTTTCAGTCCGCGCAGCTTGCCCAGTACCGCGAGCAGGATCAGCGCCAGCAGCAGCGACCAGATACTGCGGTGGGCGAGGATTTCCGGCGCTGAGAGGTTGCCGAGTAGTTTGAAATAGAGTGGCGCAATGCCCCAGATGAGGTAGGCGCCCAAACCCGCCAGCAATCCTGCGGCGGCGGAATCGGTGTTCTGGTTTTGCACGAGGAATATTCCTGGCTCACGGGCGGCCCTGGCAGCCTGTGACAGTGATTCGGGAAGACAGAAAGCAAGAAGCCCGCTGCTGTGTATTGCTACACAACCAGCGGGCTTCACAAAGTCTAACAGACCCGCTTCGGGCCTGTCAGGAATGGTCGCCGGAAATGGCTTAGAAGAGTACGCGGCAGCGCAGGGTGCCGGGGATATTCTTCAGCTTTTCCAGTGCCAGGTCGGAGTACTCGGCATCCACGTCGATCACCACATAGCCCACAGTCTCGTTGGTCTGCAGGAACTGGGCGGAGATGTTGATACCGTTGTCCGAGAACACCTGGTTGATCGCACCGAGCACGCCGGGTACGTTCTTGTGGATGTGCAGCAGGCGGTGCGCACCGGCATGGCTGGGCAGCGCTACTTCCGGGAAGTTGACCGAGCTGGTGGTGGTACCGTTGTCGGAGTAGAGCGCGAGCTTGTCGGACACCTCCACGCCGATGTTTTCCTGGGCTTCTACCGTGGAGCCGCCAACATGCGGGGTGAGCAGGGCGTTGTCCAGGCCGCGCAGGGGCGACTGGAACTCGTCGTCGTTGCCGCGGGGCTCCACCGGGAATACGTCGATGGCGGTACCGGCGAGATGGCCGCTTTTCAGCGCTTCCGCCAGTGGCTCGATCTCCACCACGGTGCCGCGGGAGGCGTTCAGCAGGATCGCGCCCTTTTTCATCTTGGCGATCTGCTCGGCGCCGATCATCCACTTGGTGGAGGGCAGTTCCGGTACGTGCAGGGAGACCACATCGGCCTGGCCCAGCAGCTCATCAAGGCTGTTGACCTGGGAAGCGTTGCCCAGGGGCAGCTTGGTGACCACATCAAAGAAGATCACGCGCATGCCGATGCCTTCCGCCAGCACCGAGGTCTGCGAGCCGATGGCGCCGTAACCGATGATGCCCAGGGTCTTGCCGCGGGCCTCGTAGGAGCCCACCGCAGACTTCTGCCAGCCGCCGCGGTGGCAGACCATGTTCTTTTCCGGGATGCCGCGCAGTAGCATGATTGCCTCGGCAATCACCAACTCGGCTACGCTGCGGGTATTGGAGTAGGGCGCGTTGAATACCGCAATACCCAGTTCGGTAGCGGCGGCCAGGTCTACCTGGTTGGTGCCGATACAGAAGCAGCCCACCGCGATCAGCTTGTTGGCGCTCTCCAGGACCTTGCGGGTAAGCTGGGTGCGGGAGCGGATGCCGATAAAGTGTGCGTCGGCAATCTTCTCGATCAGCTGATCTTCCGGCAGGGCCGTCTTGATGTACTCGACGTTGGTGTAGCCGCGGGATGACAGCAGGTCCACCGCAGACTGGTGAACGCCTTCCAGCAGCAAAATACGGATTTTGTCTTTTTGAAGAGACTTTTTCGGGGAAGTACTGGGCGGAGCCATAACGGATCTCTTGGCCGTGCGCGACAGCGAGGTATCGCGGCGTGTTAGCAATAACTGGTTGGAAGCCGCCGGGAGTCCGGCGAGGGCGGCATCATACCACAAGGGCTTTATAAAGCTTTATACGCAATGTTCATCCTAGGTATCGAATTTGGTTATGTATAAACACACTTACACCTGCAAAACTCCTGTCGACCTGCCGTTAGGCAAGATTGTGTGCGTCGGGCGCAACTACGCGGCCCATGCGGAGGAGCTGAACAACCCGATTCCCGAGGAGCCGCTGCTGTTCATCAAGCCGGCCACGGCGGCAGTCCCCATGGAAGAACCCGTACACCTGCCGCGAGGTCGCGGCAGCTGTCACTTCGAGGGGGAGCTGGCGCTGTTGATCGGGCAGCCTTTGACCGAGGCCAACGCTGCAGACGTGCCCGCAGCCATCGCCGGCCTGGGCCTGGCGCTGGACCTGACCCTGCGGGACCTGCAATCGGACCTCAAGAAACTGGGCCAGCCGTGGGAAAAAGCCAAGGGATTCGACGGCGCCTGCCCGCTGTCCCCGTTTGTGAAGCTGGACTGGTTGCCGGATTGGGACAATCTCACCTATACCCTGTGGCTTAACGACGAGATCCGCCAGCGGGGAAAATCCAACCATATGCTGACCCCGATCCTGGACCTGGTGGCCTATATCAGCAGCCACTTCACCCTGCTTCCGGGGGACGTGGTGCTGACGGGCACGCCCGCGGGCGTGGGAGAGCTGCACGTCGGGGATAAAGTGGCGATGGGGCTGGAGGAAGACTGGCTGCGGGTGGAGACCCTGGTGTTTTGATAGCGGTATGAATAACGGCAAGCTAAGATTGTTCCATTTTAAAACCCCCACTAAGATGCGCGTTTCTGTACTCAATCAGCGGGAAAAGCGATGACAGATCTCAACCAAAAGACCACAATCCGCATCCTCACTACCGGTGGCACCATCGAAAAGAGCTACTGCGAAGCCGAGGGCACCCTGAAAAATCGTGCCTCGATAATTCGCGACGGTCTGATCTCCAGCCTGCGCCTGCCCTATACCCATCTCGAGCTGGACAGCGTCCTCAACAAGGATTCCCTGGAGATGGACGACAGTGACCGCGACCAGATCTGTGCCGCCATCGCCGGTACCGCAGAGAAAGGCGACCCCATAGTGGTACTGCATGGCACCGATACCATGTCTGTCACTGCCGATTACTGCTACGGCAAGATGGGAACGCCCAAGGTGCCGGTGGTGTTTACTGGCGCGATGAAACCCATGGGCTTTATCGACTCCGATGCCCGCCAGAACGTTACCGAAGCGCTGCTCACCGCGCGCCTGGTCGAGCCCGGCTTCTATATTGCTTTCCACAACCGGGTGTTCCCGATTCCCGGCGCCCGCAAAAACCTCGAAACCGGCACCTTTGAGGCCATTTGACCGCCGCTTGACCCGCGCCAGCACACGCCCTGCGGGATGCCCGCCCGCAGGCGCGTCATGCCTCTGAAGCTCCGTCGAAAAACCTACACAGTCGCAGGCTACACTGTTACCCTCTGCTTTCCTTTGATTTGTGATCACATTTTAGGTATAAACTGAATAATCCTTCAGTTTTTAATCTTATAGCAAGAATAGAGGTGTGCCATGGCAGAACAACAAACTCCGCAAACCCTGCAGGAATGGCAGGCGCTGGCCGCCGACCTGCAAATCGAGGGTCGCGCCTTCATCAACGGCGAATACGTTGATGCGCTCTCCGGCCAGACCCGCCCTAGCATCAACCCCGCCGACGGCAAGGAGCTGGCTCAGATCGCCAGTTGTGGACCGGAAGATGCCGAGCGCGCGGTCAAAGTGGCCCGCGACACCTTCGAATCCGGCGTCTGGTCCCATATGCCGCCGATGGATCGCAAGAAGATCCTGGTGCGCTTTGCCGAGCTGATCGAAGAGAACAAGGTTGAAATCGCGTTGCTGGAAAGTCTCGACGCCGGCAAGCCCATCAGCGACACCATGAACGTGGATGTGCCCAGTGCGGTTACCACCATCCGCTGGAACGCCGAGGCCATCGACAAGATTTACGACGAGATTGCGCCCACCGGCCCCACCGAGATCGGCCTGATTACCCGTATGCCGCTGGGCGTGGTGGCGGCGATCGTGCCGTGGAACTTCCCACTCTCCACCACCGCGTGGAAACTGGGCCCGGCGCTGGCCACCGGCAACAGCGTGATCCTGAAGCCCGCCTCCAACACCCCGCTGACCGCCATCAAGCTGGCGGGTCTGGCGAAGCAGGCTGGCGTGCCCGACGGCGTGCTGAACGTACTGCCTGGTCCCGGCAGCTCCCTGGGCAAAACCCTGGGCCTGCACATGGATATCGACGGCCTGACCTTCACCGGTTCTACCGAAGTGGGCAAGACCCTCACCGAGTACTCCGGCCAGTCCAACCTCAAGCGCACCTTCCTCGAGCTGGGTGGCAAGAGCCCGAACATCGTGTTCTCCGATGCGGACCTGGACAAGGCAGCAGAAGCCGCGGCACTGGCGGTGTTCTACAACCAGGGCGAAACCTGTACCGCCGGTACCCGTCTGCTGGTCGAGAAGGGCATCGCCGATACCTTCATCGAGAAGGTGAAGAAAGCTTCCGAGCGCTTCAAGCCGGGCCACCCGCAGGACCCGAACAGCGTGATGGGCGCACTGATCGACCAGAGCCAGTTCGACACGGTCGAGTTCTACGTGGCCAAGGGCCTGGAGCAGGGCGCGCAGCTGGTATGCGGCGGCAAGCCGGCAGACGCTGTGGAAGGCGGTTACTACTACGAGCCGACCATCTTCAGGGGTGTGAATGGCGATATGACCATCGCGCGCGAGGAAATCTTCGGCCCGGTGCTCTCCATTATCGAGTTCGAGACCGAAGAAGAGGCGCTGAAGATCGCCAACGATTCCATTTACGGCCTCGCCTCCGGTGTCTGGACCAAAGACATCAGTCGTGCGCACCGCATGGCCCGCGACATCCGCGCCGGTTCTGTGTGGATCAACAACTACTTCGGCGGCGACATTACCGTGCCCTTCGGCGGCTTCAAGCAGTCCGGTAATGGCCGTGACAAGTCCCTGCACGCGCTGGACAAATACTGTGAGCTGAAGTCCACCTGGATCGACATCAGCTGATCCCGGATTTGATTTTTCCCTATTCGACTCCATTTGGGCCGCTTTAGCGGCCCTTTTTTTTGCTGTTCAGGTTGCAGTCATACACCGGAAGGAATAATGGGAATGTCACCTGAAATGTGACCTGCAGCGAGCGCGCGAACCGGTCGACGGTATACGATATCGCCCCTGTATCTGGGAAATGAATGACTGACGGGAGTAACCACTCATGTTGAAGAGCCTGACTAGCGTACTTGTCGCAATCGCCCTCGCGGTGCCGGCCACCACCGTACTGGCCAAACCGGATAAAGGCGGCGACCTGCCTCCGGGTCTGCAGAAGAAGGTCGAGCGCGGCGGTGAACTGCCTCCCGGCTGGAAGAAGAAGTTGCGCCCCGGCTACGTGCTCGAGGACGAAATCTACCGCCATGCGGTCATTGTGAAGCCTGTGGACAGCCGCGGGCTGGTTACCGTGCGTATCGAAGGGGAACTGGTTCGCCTGATGCACGCCACCCACGAGATCGTCGACATCCTCTCCCACTGACACACGTCCATTGAAACTGGGCGCGAGTGCGGGGCCACGCTATACCTTCGGGTAGTTGTGTTTCCGCATTCGGGTTCGTATGCCCGGGGAGATAATCCATGGGTGAATATCACCACGGCTTTTCTGTCAGTATCGAACGCACCGGAGATGAACGGGTGCTGTTGTCGATGCATGCCCGCGGCAAGCTGCAACACGAGGATTATGAAACCCTTGTGCCCATGCTGGAGTCCGCCATCGCCGGGATGGACCATCCCAAAGTAGATGTATTGTTCGATATGCGCGACCTGGCCGGATGGGAAATCCGTGCCGCCTGGGATGACCTAAAACTGGGCCTGAAACACGGTCGTCAGTTCAACCGTGTCGCCATGGTGGGCGATAAGCAGTGGCAGGAAGTCGCGGCCAAAATCGGAACCTGGTTTATCGGTGGCGAAGCCAGGGTATTCGACGATAAGACAGAGGCCTTGGCCTGGTTGTCGCAAAGCGCATAAACTCTCCCCTCAGATAATTCCGAAGACGGCCCCTGCCGCAAGACAGGGGCCGTTTTCTATACGTCTATCATTCGCGCAATATCAATAATTACTACGCAAAACGGGGAAACATCATGTTCGAATGGATTGCGAGCCCGGAGGCCTGGATCGCCCTCGCCACCCTGGCCGCCCTGGAAATTGTTCTGGGGATCGACAACATTATTTTTATTTCCATCCTGGTCGGCCGCCTGCCGGAAAAGCAGCGCGAGTCTGCACGCTTTATCGGCCTGGCACTGGCGATGATCACACGGTTGGCGCTGCTGTTCTCCATCGCGTGGATCATGGGGCTCACCGAACCCTGGTTCACCGCCTTTGGCGAGGAGATTTCCGGGCGCGATGTGATCCTGATTGGCGGTGGCCTGTTCCTGCTGTTCAAGGCAACCCATGAGATCCACAACAGCCTCGAAGGCGAGGATGGCGGAAGCACCAGTGTGGCGACGGCAACTTACGGCATGGTGCTGGCACAGATCGCGGTACTGGACATCGTGTTCTCACTGGATTCGGTGATTACCGCGGTGGGGCTGGTGGACCATATTTCCATTATGGCCATCGCTATTATCCTGGCGGTGGGGGTAATGCTGGTAGCGGCCAAACCCATCGGCGATTTCGTCGATCGGCACCCCACCATCAAGATGCTGGCGCTGTCATTCCTGATTCTGGTCGGTGTAACCCTGATTATCGAAGGCTTCGACGTGCATGTACCCAAGGGTTATATCTACTTCGCAATGGCCTTCTCCATGGCCGTGGAAATGCTGAATATCCGCATGCGCAGCAAAAAAGCCGAGGCGGTGAAGTTACACAAGCCGATCCGGGAAGAATAAGCAAACCTGTCCGCGGTGGTAAATAAAAGGGGCGGATAACCGCCCCTTTTTTATTTCCTTCACCTGGCCGTGAATTACTGGCAAAGGCTGCGGATACCGTGCGCCTCCTGTGCTGCATCCATCCACTGATAGACATCGTCGTCAGCGAAATAATAGTAGACCGAGTCGTTCGGCAGAATCAGCACCGAGATACCACCGTAGCCGGACATAAACGGCAGCCACAGCGGGTTACTGCAACCGCTCATATTGCTGCTCACTTCGTGCGCCCAGAAACCATTGTTGTACTTGTAGTCGCTGAGGGGTTCCAGGCCTCGATCGGCGCTATCTCTTTGCAGTGCAGCGTCCAGTTGCCCCTGATGCAGAACGGTTTGGCTACCGCCGGACAGGAAGGCACCGATTTTGGCTACATCGTCCCGCAGCCACATTAACCCCCAGCCGGTGAAGGGCTGCTGCACGCTGTCGTAGGTGCGGCGGGTAAATTCTGCGGTCGGGCTGACACCCAGCGGAGCCAGTACTTCATCGAGCAGGATGTCAGTGAAGATATCGCTGCCGCTCCCCTCGATACCCTGCAGGTAGGCGTTCATGGCGGTACCCAGAATGTAGGTGTCCGAGGTGTGGTAGACCCACTTGGTGCCGGGCGTTGCCTTGCGTGAATATTTTGTGCAGCTGTAGTTGATCTTGCTGGCATGATCTTCCGGCAGGAACAGGTCATTGGTATGGCTGGCACCTTCGTCGCTCATGTAGCCGGCCAGGTTGTAGTTACCGGTGCCCATATCCAGCGCGTTGTCAAAGGTCACATCGTTCCAGTTCCCGTTGCTATTGCACTCGCTGATATAACTGCCGATGGACTGATTAAAGGTGCCGGGGTATTTCTGCTCCAGGCGCATCAGTGTTCCACCGGCAAATACCGACTTTGCGCTCGAATAGGACGGGACAACCAGAGACTCACAGTAGGGGTACATACCCTGCCGCGTACTGCAGCCGCCCACGTAGTGGGTGCCATCAATGACAAAGCCCACCAGGGAAATTGCCAGCGGGTCCTTGCCGTTTGGCGTGGCGAAAGCGCTGTAGTCGGTGCCCGGGTAGTCCTGCGCCAGTGCACTCAGCGGTTTGCTTGGCATACGTTGAGCAACTTCAGTCTCGTAGTCACTGACCAGTGTTGCGCTATTACTGACAGGCTGCGGTGTGTAGCTGGCGGACAGTTGTCCCCACATATCAAACTGATAGTACAGGCAGGTTTCACTGGCGATCTGGTAGGCGACATCGGAAACCGAACCGTCGTCCTTAAACAGGAAGCTCATGACCCCGTTGTGCATGCAGTTGGCGTTTTTCTGTTGCAGCGCGAAGGGCAGGGCAGCACGGCTGTATCCTGAATCACCCGTTTCATTCCATACGCGACCAGGAGTCAGAACATACTCCCACTCCGGGTGCGTGCTGGGAATGGAGCCGCGCTGTTTGGGAACAATATGGCTGCCAGTCTGCACAAACTCGAAATTGAACTCCGGCAGGTGTTTGCGTGTTGCATCCTGAGTCCCGGTATAGCGGAAAGTATCCTTTTGTTCATTGAAAGCGCCACCCGTGGCTTCACCAAAAAGTTCCAGTACACCTTCAAACTGGTTGCTTGGCATTGCCGCCTCTGCGGGCAGGGCATAGTGGGAGAAATCAACAAGACTGCCCGGGTCGCTGCCAGTGAGTAGCGTGGTCAGCGTCAGCGCGGAGCGGGAAACATTGCCGCTGCCGGTCAGCGGGTCAAAATCTTCAACACTGCCGCCGCCCTGGCTGGAAGAACCGTTCAGGGTGATGGTCACACTGGACTCATCCGGGTCATTGGAGGTCAGTGTTATGCCACTGTTGAAGCTTCCCTCGGCGGAGGGCGCAAACGCAACGGCGATCGCACAGCTGCCACTGGCTGGCACGGTCCCGCAATTGTTGCTGGTTATACTGAACGGCGCCGCGGGAGTGCTGCTGTTGCTGATGACCAGTGCTGCAGAACCCGTGTTGGAAACGGTGATCGTCTGTGTGCTGCTATTGCCCGGGGCAACGTTCGCGAAGGTGACACTTGCCGGAAAATTGATATCGGCCTCTGTGGGGGCGCCGCCGGTACCGGTAACCAACGCCTGGTGTCCGTAACAATAGTCTCCAGTGGTCGAGCCGGTACCGCGAAATCGGAGTTGCACGCCGGTATTGTTGTCGATCCCCGAAGGCGAGGTGTTGACGCTGAACTGGGTACCGTTGTCGTCACCATTGGCAACGGTAACCGCCGTGGTCCAACTACTGCCGTCATCGGTCGAGATTTCGCCATAGCAGTACTCGCCGTTTTCCAGCGAGCTTGCGGACAGCGTCAATGATACGGAAACCGAAGCATAGCCGGCGGTAGAAAGCGAATGGGTTGCCGTGGAGCCCGCGCGTAAACGGATGGTCCCATTATGCGCATCTACATTGCCGACTGTGTTCCAGTCACTGATATTGCCACTGCCAAAACTATCGGAATAAATCGTTTCTGCCTGCGTGCTGGCAGAGGCTGCCAAACTCAACAACAGAAATGCGGCCACGCATCCTGATTGAGATTGTAAGTAACTCGATTTCATATTCGCACCTTGATTATTTTTATGAGCTGGGACAGCACCGGTGTATACAGCGGGCACACTCTGGTGCATGTGAGTAACATGAACTTTCGCAGTGAAGTTCTGTAGGGCCAGCTTTATCAGGTGCGTAGTGCCAGTGGTTATTTGTCGGGAATGAACTCCCTGCGCGCAGGTCGTGAAACCGGATCCGCGCAGGGGGAAAATCGTTACTGGCAGGCGCTCTGGATCTGGTGTGCCTCTTGTACAGCTTCGAGCCAGTAGTAGGTGTCGTTGTCGCTGAAGTAGTAGTACACGCTGTCGTTCGGGAGCAGGACTATAGTGATGCCCCCGTAACCCGAAAGGAACGGAATCCACTGTGCGCCGCTACAGCCACTCAGGCTTCCGGAAATATTGTGTGCCCAGAAGCCGTTGTTGTAGCGGTAGTCTGTCAGTGGCACTGTGCCCGCGTCGCTACTGTTGCGTTGCAGGGCAGCGTCAAGCTGGGTGCTGTCGAGCATCGCCTGGCCATTTATCTCGCCACCCTGGATGCCGACAAAGCTGGCAATTTTTGCCACATCGTCTGGTAGCCACATCAACCCCCAGCCGGCAAAGGGTTGTTCCACGGCATCGTAGGTACGGCGGGTGTACTGGCCAGTGGGGCTGACACCGATGGGCGCCCACAGGTCGGTGACAATGGTGTCGTCGAAAATATCCGCGCTGCTTCCCTGCTGTCCCTGCAGGTAATCGTTCATATGGGTGCCGGCAATGTAGGTATCTGAGGTGTGGTATACCCACTGGGTTCCCGGTGTTGCCTTGCGTGTGTACTGGCTACAGCTATAGCTGATTTTGTTGCTGTGGCTGTCAGTGAGAAACAGGTTGTCGGTGTGGCTGGCTCCCTCATCCTCCATATAAGTTGCGTTTGCGTAATTACCGGTAGCCATGTCCAGCAGGTTGTTCAGCGTTACATCAGACCAGTTGCCATTGCTGTTACAGGCCGGTACATGGCTCGCAACGGTGGTGTTGCGCACGCCGGGGTAAAGTTTCTCCAGGCGCATCATGGCCACACCGCCAAAGAATGATTTGGCCGAAGAGTAGGACGGCACCACCATGGAGTCACAGTAGGGGTAGTTGCCATAGCGGGTGACACAGTCGCCGCGGTAATGCACACCGTTATATACAAATCCGGCAGTGGAAACGTGGCTGGCGTCGGTACTGTTTGGCGCTGCAAATGCGGCAGGATCGGTACCCGGGTAATCCGTGCTGAGCGCCGACAACGGTTTGGTTGGCATGCGGTCGGCAATTTCTGCCTGGTAGTCCTGAATCAGCTGGCTCTGGCCGGCAATGGTTTCCGGTGTGTAGGCTGCACTGAGCAGCCCCCACCAATCAGCCTTGAAATACAGACAGGTTTCACTACTGATCTGGTAGGCGACCTTGGAAATGGAGCCATCATCCTTGAACAGGAATGTCATTACGCCGTTGTGCATGCAGTTGGCATTGCGTTGTTGCAGGGCGAAGGGAATGGCTGCACGGCTGTAGCCGTTATCGTTGTTTTCCTGCCAAACTCGACCCGGTGTCAGCACATATTCCCAGTTGGGGTGCGCGCTGGGGATGGAACCGCGTTCCAGCGGGAAAATGTGACTGCCGGTCTGAATAAACTGGAATGCAAACTCGGGCAAGTGTTTGCGTGTGTTGTCACTACTGCCGGTGTAATTGTAGGTATCTTTAACTTCGGCAAAGCTCCCTCCGGTTGCTTCGCCGCTTAGTGTCAGCGTGCCGGCAAACGCATTCTGCGGATGCGCGGCATTTTGCGGTACGCCGTATGCAGAAAGGTTTACGCGGCTGCCCGGATCGCTACCGTTCATTAACACGGTATAGGTCAACAGGCTGCGGGATACGTTTCCGGATCCAGTCAGTTCATCATAGTAATCGTCGTTGCTTCCACCACTACTACTTCCACCACTCCCGGTATCAACATCTCCGGTCACCAGAATGTTGTCACCGTAACAGTAATCGTAATAGTCGTTGCCAGCATTGCGATAACGGATCATCAGTTGGGATTTATTATCCGCATTGATGGCCACACTGTTTGCAGTGTACAGGGCACTGTTGTCCTGCCCATTGGAAAGGGTAATCGCATTTACCCAGGAGCTGCCGCCATTATTGGAGACTTCCGCCACACAGGTTTCACTGTACTCAAGGGAATACGCCGAAATATCCAGCGAGATATTGACGTTCACGTAACCAACTGTGGACAGGGTATAAGTAGAACTGGCGCCACTGCCGCGCAGGCCAATAGAGTAATTGCCGTAGTACGCGTTGGCATACACGGTGCCGGTTGTACTCCAGCCAAAGATGTTGCCGTCCTGGAAGTCTTCATCGAAAAGGGGAGCAGCCTGGATCGTAGGCGCTGCACAAGCGCCGAGAAACGCTGCCGTTATAAGGTGCCGAAGTATTTTCATTTTCTTAAGACCCTCGCGTCGAAGGGGTGGCTGGGTATCGTGCGCCTTTCATTAAATCCCGGTCAGCGCGCGACCTGAATATTGTGCTTTCAGGTTCTCGCAGTCCCGTATCGTTCGTTAGCGCCACTTGCGCGGCAGCGTTGGATCCAGAGGCGACATTGATAAATGGGTTGCCTGAAAAATGATCAAATTCGAAATGCATCACGCTTTGTGAGACATTAATCACACCACCAACACCAATTAGAGGTGATACAGAGATGGTTGCGATTGCCGGTATGGATACATGGCGCCGGGCTGGCCGGGTAATTTTCCGGGTCTGCAGCCTGGTGATTTTCACGTTGCTCGTGGCCTGCGGAGGTGACCGAGCAGAGAATAATGTGCAGTCAGCGGCTACTCCGGCCGAGCAGCAGTTGGGAGAAGAGGGCCATATAGCGCCCGAAGAGCCCCTGATCCCAGAATTTGAAAACTATATCGAACGCGGCGATCTGGATGCGATTGCCGAGCGCGAGACCCTGCGGCTACTGGCGCCGCGTGGGCTGGAAGAGGAATCGCTACCCCGCGACGGCCTGCCTACCGGAGAGTGGCGCGCACTGGCGGAAAAGTTTGCAAACGAGCGCGGGCTGAGCCCGCAGTGGGTATATGTGGATAACTTTGCCCAGTTGATCCCGGCGCTGATCGAGGGGCGCGGTGACCTGATTGCGATCAACTTTTCCCGCACCCCGGAGCGCGCCAGGCAGGTCACCTTTACCCGGCCGCTGGAATACGTGCAGGAGCTGCTGATTACCCGACGTGACGGTAGCAAAAGTGATGCCCCGCTGGAGGTGGCACTGAGAAAAGGCAGTGCGTTCGCAGAAACGCTGAACCAGCGCGCCGATACCGAGCGTCCCCTGACACCGAAATATCTGGAAGGCCCGGTTACCCAGGATGAGCTGCTCGGCGGCGTCGCCAGCGGCGAGTTTGCGGCGACGGTAATCGACAGCAACCTGGCCGATGTACTACTGGCAGATTACCCCGCTCTACAGGCAGAAGACCTGCGCGACAAGCGCCGCGCTATCGCCTGGGCGGTACGTCGCGATGCGCCGAAACTGGAGCGCGCGCTGAATGAATACTTTACCCGCGAACATCTCGAGGCAGCCCAGCGTCGCGGCAGCGCACTGCGGGACTGGGATCAGATTCGGGAGACTCGCACTCTGCGGGTACTTACCCGCAATCACCCGGCTTCTTATTTCATGTGGCGGGGCGAGCTGATGGGGTTTGATTACGACCTTTTGCAGCGCTTTGCCAGGGATCACGGCTTGCGCCTGAGCATGGTGGTGCCGGGGCCGGATGTGGACCTGGCGGAGGCACTGGCGGCAGGGCTAGGCGACGTGATCGCAGCATCCATGACCGTAACCGAGTCACGTAAGCAGCAGGGCCTGGTATTTACCCGCCCGTATATGCAGGTAACCGAACAGCTGATCACCGCGGCGGACAATACCGTTGAGAGTACGGAGGCGATCCCGGTGACGCAGCAACTGAGCGGCCAGTCTGTCGCGGTCAATCCGCTCAGCAGTTTCTACACCAGTCTCACCGCTCTGGCAGCCGCGAGTGAAGTGCCCATGGAAATCCTGCCGATAGCCGGGGCGACGACTGAACAGCTGATCGATGGTGTGGCAACCGGGCGCTACGATTACACCGTGGCGGATTCGCACCTGCTAGAGATTGAGCAGACCTACCGCGATGACTTCCAGGTTATCGGGGATCTCGGCGGCGAGCGCGATATCGCCTGGGCGGTACGCAAAGACCAGCCCGCGCTGCTGGAGGAGTTAAACGGGTTTCTTAACAAGTATTACCGCGGGCTGTTTTTCAACGTCACTTACAACAAATACTTCCGCGAAGAAAAACGCATCAAGCAGAAGCTGGGAGAGCGTCTGCGGAATACCAGTACGCTCTCTCCTTACGATCCGGTCGTGCGCAAGCACGCGGTACCCGCCGACCGGGACTGGCGTATGATCGTTTCACAGATGTATCAGGAGAGCCGTTTTAACCCGCGGGCCAAATCCTTTGCCGGCGCGCGCGGCCTGATGCAGGTGATGCCGCGCACCGCGCGCCAGATGGGTATATCCGATCTGTACCAGCCGGAAAATGGCATTCGGGCGGGAATTTCCTATCTGGGCTGGCTGGAAGAGCGCTTTCCCACAAGCCTTGCCTTCGACCAGAAAATTTACTTCACCCTGGCCGCCTACAACGCTGGCCACGGCCATGTGAGGGACGCGCGCGTGCTTGCAGAGCAACTGGGGAAAGACCCGGACCGGTGGTTCGACAATGTGGAAGACGCGATGCTGTTGTTGTCACAGCCGGAATACTACAAGAAGGCGCGTTTTGGATATGTGCGGGGCCGGGAGCCGGTGAACTATGTGCGCGAGATCCGCGATCGCTATTTCGGATATGTCTCGGTGGCGCGCAATGAAAGGATGGCGGAACAGCAGTAGACGCTATCCGCGTTGGGCACAGTTGGTGAAGGGACTTGCCGACTGTGCCCGCGCAAAGTATCAGACCCGGGCGGTTACCTGAATCTCGATCTTCATGGCATCCTCCAGCAGTCGCGCCTCAAAAAAGGTTGCTGCCGGGCGCACATCCCCCAGCCACTTTTCGAACACCGGCCAGCAGGGCTTGAAGTCCTCGCGGTCGGGCAGAATGTAAGTCACCCGTACGATCTTATCGATACCGCTGCCCGCTTCCTGCAGCGCCTGCTCGATATTGCTGAAGCACTGATCCGCCTGCTCCGTCACATCGTCGCTGATGCTGTTGGTGGCATAGTTGAAGCCGGTAGTACCGGAGACAAATACATAGTCCCCATCGACCACCGCGCGGGAATAACCGATTTTTCGTTCAAAGTCCGATCCACTGGAAATCAGTTTTCTGCTCACAGAAATTCTCCTTGATATGGGGCTCCGCCCGATACGGGCCCCCGTGAATATTGGGCGCGGGATGATGCCACACTCTGAACACTTCACCTAGCACCCGAAGATTTCCGGTGACTACTGCGGGGTCACGTGCGACCGCGAAAAAAACATCTAATTCAACTCTGGCACGAATTTATAGTGGCTGAGATACGCAAAAAAAGGTGATCTAATACTGGCCTGCTTGAATCTGCACCGGGGTGCAGTCATCAAATAATCGAACAATCACAGGAGGTGATCGTCGTGCCCGTATTCGCCTATCAATCCCTCAATTCCGGCGTCCAGGTCGATCATGGTGTGGCCGCATCCAACTCCCAGCGCTTTACCAAAAGTACTCACACGAATATCGCCAAGAGTGACAAGCCCTGGATGTTGTCGATGCCTATAGCGGAAGGTGCGGCACCGGATGTGCCGGTTCACGGCCCCGCGCAGTTGCTACCCACCGCAAAGGATATCTACAAAAAACAGGGGCGCTTTACGGATAAGGTTTTTCTGAACCTGGTGGAGGGAAAAGCGCGCCAGACTCATCAGCACCTGATCCGTTCACTCGGCCAGTGCAGTGTGCTGGTGTACGGTGAACTGGATGGCAATCACAGCGAGTGGCAGAGCATGCAGCAGCACGCCGGCAACCTGTTGACCGCAACCAGTACCGGCAAAGCGTGCAATAGCTTCAGCGTGCATACCAATGGCTCCGGTAGCCACCGTTTCATCCAGGCCGGTATGGGCTGGATTGCCATCGAGAGCGACGGTATCCGCGCGCTGTTCGTGCACGTGCCCAACAGCGTGGCCACCAAAAAGGACCTGACCAGGAAATTCTACAGCGACATCCACTCCCGGGTTCTGCAGTCCGAGGGCGGCGGTGTGATTGATGTCATCATGGGCGATACCAACCAGCCGAGTGTGGGTTATACCCAGGAAGTGGTGTCCGGTGCGATGGGGCAATCGTTTGCGGAGTTCCACCAGGGCAAACAGATCCAGCCGGAAGATGCTTACCAGCGCAGCTTTGGCGGCACCAACAGCAATGCCAGCAAGAAATACGATGTGGCGGTCTACAACACCAACACGGTAAAGATCGAAAACCTGGTTTACCTCTCCCAGTGCGTGGATGTCGCCGGAGCCAGTGGCGCCGCGGCGATTACCGACCACATGGGAATCGGGGTCAAGATCGCCAGGGTGTGAGCGCCGTGGCGAATTTTCAGCATTCAGCTCAGGACTTGGCTAAGGGCTCGGCTTAGGACTCGGCATCACTGTCAGCGGTCAGTTGTGCCTGTGACAGTGCGCGCCGGCTCTGCAAGCGGTACACATTGCGCAGGTTGTGCTCGGCCGCGGTGTTGCCTCTGTCCAGTGCCAGCGCCTGGCTGTAACTCAGCTCTGCCAGTTCCAGATTGCCACCCCGTCGGTGGACATAACCGAGGGTATTCCACAGCAGGCTGGAGGCGGGGTTGAGGGTCAGGGCCTCCTGCAACATGTCGACCGCTTCTTCCCGCCGCTGTTCTTTCTCCAGTTCCAGTGCGCGGTTGTTCAGGTACAGGGACTGCACCGTGGCATCGGCCAGTCGCTTGTGCCGGTGTGGGCTGCGCGGATCGAAGTTGAATTCGAGAATGCGCGTGGACCAGCCGAAGGAAACCTCCGCATTGATATGCAGGATATTCTGTATCAGTGCATTGCCACCGCTTCCCGACGTTGTCCTGCGCCCCATGGGGGCATATACCCGGTTGAAATGGGCTTCCAGCCCCACCTCCCGCGCCAGCGCCACCATCAGTGCAGAAAATGAAATACAGTTGCCGCGGCGCTCGGCAAACGCCTCCGCGGCGGTGGCGGTGGTATCGAGATCGTAAATCAGTTCAAAACGCTGTTGCTTCAGGGTGCGCAGAATCTGGCGGAATCGCTGGTTGGGGCTGAGGGATGGATCGATCGAATCCACAAACGCCCGCATTTCCGGACTGACCGCAAGCAATCCCTGTGAGTAACCGGGCCCGGCCAGTGCGGATGCTCCCGGTTCCATTGATTGGCCGAAGGTGATTTCCAGTGCTTCTGCCAGTGATTCGGCCTGATCTTCGCTCAGGGCCGCCTCACCGGTGGTGATAGAACCCCCGCTTAGTGCCCGTGGGGGCGCGGAGCTGGGAGTGCCCGCACAACCCAGCTGTAGCGCCACGATAAAAATTGCCATCCATCGCATGAGATATTCCCCTTGGTTTTTCCTCCTGTCATGTTGCTGATGGACGCACAAAAATATTGAGCCAGATGCAGCGTGTCGATGAATGTACTGAAAGTGTCGTTGAGTCGAAGGGCGCGAGGGCAGGGCTGCGGCGAGCGGAGTGATGGCACCGGTGGGCCGAATGAGGCGGGTGGGGGATTTGGCGACAGCGGGGCTGTGTCAGTTTTCAGTGTGTGGGTCGTTCTTCACCAGGTGGAAGCGACTGCGGCGAGCCTCGGCGATTTCAGCCCTGCGTTTCAGCTGCCGCTCCATTTTTCTCTGTGACTTTTCTTCATCGGTGGGCCAGGTGTCGGCTTCCGAAAGGGTATACAGCACCGAGCGCCACAGTCTGGAAACATTGAGACGCAGGGGGTTGTTGATGATCGGGTAGCGGTGTTCGGGATCGCAAACCTGCAGCCAGCCGTGCAGGGAATGATGGACCGACAGCGTGGCCCGCACTTCGCCGGCGCGGGCCGCCAGCTGGATAAATGCAGAATGCAGTTGCGGGCGCAGATTGCTACTGCCTGCGAAAAACTCTACGGCGTGTTCTGCATACCTGAGTTTCAGTCGGTGCCATTGCCTGAGAGACATAATTGGATGTTGTCGTTGTTATGTAACCGGTTGAACGAGAGGAGTGCGCTGTCTAGCGAAATGCCACGCAGGCCGGGCTGCGTACCCTGAGGACAGACTCCTGATCGAAAGCCCGCTTGTAGTGATCGATCGCCGCGCTGATCGAGGACTCGACCTCTGGACTACCCGAATGTACCAGCGAGAGCACATAGCTTCGCTCGCGCAGTGGAACCCCGGCGGCGGGCTTCCACTGTCCTGCGGCCGGGATCACGGTCAGCCCGTCCGCGAAATGCCGGGACAGGACTTCGTCCACAAAACCTTGCCACTGTGTCTCGGACACCTCCGCAACAGGCGGACTGCCAATGGCGGTGCCGAAATACAAAAGGTCGTGAAATTGCCGGGTTTCCCCGGGCTGGCAGCGCAGTGCCGATGGGCCGCCACAGGCCGCAATCGTGGCAACCATTAACGAAGCGAACAGTAGTTTTATGCGTGTCCCGTGCATTCTTCTTAATGCCATTCGCCAGTAACGAGGCTTCCCGCCTATCAAGTCTTACATTGAAAGCTTTGGGTAATAAAGAATTCAAGGTACGCCATTTTGCCGCGGATGTAACCCCCGTCCCTTTACTGGTGGGACGAGGGAATTCGCGTCAGGCTGGCTGCGCTGCTAAGAGGGCAGATATACGGAGGGCGATCAGAAATGGTATTTCAGCAGTAGGTTGATATTGCGCTCATTGGAGTCAATGCCGAAGGTGCCGTCCTTGATGCCGAACTTGTCATTCCAGTGGACATACTCGATCCCGGCGTAGAGCTTTTTGGGGTGGCCACTGCGCGCACCGATATCCCACTTCAGCTGGGAAGTGAAATTCATGCTCGGGTGCGCATCTGCCGATGCGCTGGCCCAGTCGATAAACCCATCGTACAGAAAGGACTCGTTCCCCAGATTGAACGGCAGTCCCCACACCAGGGTCAGCTGTTCGTTGTCCGCCTTGTTCTCATTGGTGCGGTGATAGAGGTTGGCCTGCAGATAGGAGAATCCCGGGGCCGCCAGATCGAAACCGACCCCCGCGAGCTTGTTGACGAAGTGCGGGCCGGTGGCGGTGAGGTTGTCCGGGTCGTCCATATTACCGAGCTCCAACTGCCCCGCCAGCAAGACATCTTTTACCGGACCGTAGGCGAACTCGCGGCCACTCAGCTTGCCCAGGCTCAGGCGCGGGGAGACTTCGGTATACAGCTCGCTGGAGCCATCTTCCGAGGAGAGGTAATCCGAGAACAGGAACAGGTCTCCCCAGCTGTGGCCACTGGCGTGCTCAAAGGTGAGTACACCGCGGCTGCTGTCATCGGTGGAGAGGCTGTAGTTGACCTTGTAGTCCCGGCCGTACAGCGCGGTCAGGCTATTGTCCTGCCACAACACGTCGGCAGCTGCGCTGAGGGAAGTGCACAGGGTAAGCAGGCCTGTAGCCAGCGCGGGCAGGGAGCGGGGGAGCGTCATCGTAACCTCTGAATCGGCAGTGCGGCGCAGGCCGCACTTGGTCAAAAAATAGCCGCGAAATTTACCGGATTTGCCCGTGGATTTCCAAGATTTCTGAGCTGGTCTGGAATGGCGAAGGCAATGCTGCGCAAGCGGGGCTGTTGCTGGGAAAATATGCTGTTCATTCGGCGTTTGGCGTAATTTCAACCCCTTTCTCTCGGGTGGTGCTTGGCTGGCTGCGCCGTGAATTGAAGGCGCAGTATGCCGCTCCCCGTCTACTAAAATCTGTTTACCCGTGCAGCACCACAAAAATTTCGGCAAGAGGAATCCCCATGAAATCCAACTGTATGCACTTGGCAATACCCGCTGGAGACTTGCAGGTAACTAAGGCGTTCTACTGTGATGTGCTGGGCTGCAAGAGCGGCAATAGTGAGGAGGGGCGCTGGGTGGATATCGATTTCTGGGGCAACGAACTGACCCTACACCAGAGTGCGGAGCAGTTACCCAATGTGCGCCACGAAGTGGATATGGGTGCCGTGGCCGTACCGCATTTCGGTGCGCACCTGTCGGACGCGGAGTTCCAGGCACTCAAGGCGCGTATCGAGGCTGCCGGACTGGAGTATCTGGACAAACCCTATCGCCGATTCGTAGGGGACGAATACGAGCAGGAGACGTTTTTCATCAAGGACCCCAACGGCAACGTGCTGGAAATGAAGTCCATGGTGAACCCGGATCTGATGTTCAAATAAGACTGCGCTCGTGGCAGGGAAGGTTTCGTACCACTATTGACCCGATATACTGGTCGCCACTTCCTCAATTGCAGTTTCTCCCTATGTCCCACCAAACCGAAGCCGCTGATCCTTCCGTGCAAGCCGCGTCGGCAAGCTCAGCCGCAAGTATGAATGCGCGTCAGATGATGGCTGCGCTTTGGCAGTTTATGCGGCCCTACAAGAAGACTTTATTTGGCGCGGCAGTTGCCCTTGTGTTTACCGCTGGCGTCACCCTCGCCATTGGTCAGGGCGTGCGCCTGCTGGTCGACAAGGGACTGACCGGAGACTCCAGCGCCGCGCTTGGCCAGGCAGTACTGGTACTGATGGTGCTTGCGGTGCTGATGGCCATTGGCACCTACGCACGGCATTACCTGGTGTCGTGGATGGGGGAGCGGGTGGTGGCGGACCTGCGCAAGGCGGTGTTCGACCATATCGTGACGCTGCACCCGAGCTATTTCGAGACCAACCGCAGTGGCGAGATCATGTCCCGCCTCACCACTGACACGACACTGCTGCAACATATTATCGGCACGTCGTTTTCCATGGCGCTGCGCAGTGGATTGATGTTTGTGGGCGCGTTGGTGCTGTTGCTGTTCACCAACCTGAAATTGAGCCTGATGGTGCTGGTGGGGGTGCCGTTGGTGTTGTTGCCCATCGTGCTGTATGGCCGCCGGGTGCGGAAACTGTCGAAGGCCAGCCAAGACTCGATCGCCGATGTAGGCAGCTACGCCGGCGAGATCATCCAACACATCAAGACGGTGCAGAGCTACACCCGCGAACAGCACGAGCAGCAAGCCTTCTCCGCGGAAGTGGAAACCGCGTTTGATGTCGCCAAACAGCGGGTGCGCCAGCGCTCACTGTTGATCGCGGTGGTGATCCTGCTGATGTTCGGTGCGGTAAGTGCACTGTTGTGGGTGGGCGGCAATGACATGATCGCCGGACGTATGAGCAGTGGCGACCTGGCCGCGTTTGTATTCTACGCCATCATGATGGGCTCGGCGGTGGCGACGATCTCCGAGGTGTATGGGGAGCTGCAGCGAGCCACAGGCGCCACCGAGCGGCTGGTCGACCTGCTGAATGTTCAGGCGGAAATTCCCGCGAGCAGCAATCCTGTCGATAGCGAGCTCCCTGCTATTGATACAGAAGCCGAGCTGGTGTTCGACCGGGTAGCGTTCAGCTATCCGTCGCGACTGGACCGACCGGCGATCGACGGTCTCGATCTGACAGTGGCGGCGGGCAAGAGCCTGGCCCTGGTGGGCCCCTCCGGCGCGGGTAAGTCCACTTTGCTTGAGCTGTTGCAGCGGTTCTACGATCCCAGCGGTGGGCGTATCACCCTGGATGGGGTGGACATCCGGGATTTGGATACCGGCACCCTGCGTCGTCAGATCGCCGTGGTGCCCCAGCAGCCGGCGCTGTTTACCGCCGATGTCTGGTACAACATCCGCTACGGCAAACCGGATGCGACCGATGCGGAGGTAATCGCCGCGGCAAAGGCCGCCCACGCCCACGAATTTATTGAGCAGCTGCCGGATGGTTACAACAGTCACCTGGGTGAGCAGGGTACCCGTCTGTCCGGTGGCCAGAAGCAGCGGATCGCCATTGCCCGCGCAATCCTCAAAGACCCGAAAATCCTGTTGCTGGACGAAGCCACCAGTGCGCTGGATGCGGAGAGCGAGTACCACGTGCAGCAGGCGCTGGAAGCACTGATGAAGAACCGCACCACCATCATCATCGCCCATCGGCTGGCGACTATCCTGCACGCAGACAGTATCGCGGTATTGGATCGGGGACAGCTGGTGGCACAGGGTACCCACGGAGAACTGATCGCGGCGTCGCCGCTGTACAAGCGCCTGGCCGAATTGCAGTTTCAGGATGTGGAGGCACCCGGCAGGGCCTGACAGGGAGTTATCCGGGATAAATCCGCAGTCACTCCGGACGGAAGGTTGCGGGGGTTGCCTTGGTCCACTTTTTGAAAGCCTTGCGAAAGTTTGATGCATCGGAAAAACCGACCCGCGTGGCAATTTCCGGCACACTCATCGAGGTCTGCTGCAAATACTGCAGGGCCATTTCCTTGCGGGTCTCATTCAGCACGGATTGGAAACTGTGCCCACTTTGATTGAGCCTGCGCCCCAGCGAGCGAACCGATAATCCGAGTGCTTTTGCCACCTCGCCCGCGTCGGGAAACTCGCCGGGGTTTTCCATGAGCATTGCCCTTACCTGATGGGCAATGCTGTCTTCGGACTCCAGTTCCGCCAGAATGGATTCACAGGATTGCACGCATTTCTGTAGCACCAGCGAACTTGCATAGGGCGCCCTGTCGTAAAGGTGCGCGGCATCAAACTCCAGCCGCAGTGTCGCAGCATCAAATACAACCGGACAGTTGAAGTGTGCCCGGTAACTTTCGCCGTAGCCCGGATCCGGGTAGGGCAGGTACAGGCGCAGGTTATGCAGCGGTCGCTTCAACACGTCTTCACACAGGGCGACGATTGTCCCTATCCAGAACTCCGAGCAGATTGGCAGCACCTCAGGGGCGACCCGTATCTGACTCGCCTCAATCCGCCCGATATTGTCTAGTGCTATTGACCGCGGGGCTGGCCAGGCGGAGATAGCGCAGCCCCAGCTCGAAAGCATCGGCCATGCTGCGGGCGCTGATCAGCGTGTAGCCGATCACCCCGAAATCTGAAAACCGGGCTTCTCGGCTCGCGTGTAAACCGATATCCGCCCGCGGCGTGAGGCGCACCGTATTTTGGAAGATCACCTGTATCTGACCGAAAGACACCCGCGCTTGCGGGTTATCCAGCTGTCCCTCCAGGACACCGCTGCCTTGCAGCACTTCTCGCACCGGCACGCCAAATCCTGCCAGGGTAGATATCAGGCGAGCAACACTGTGGAGCAGATAGGACTTCCTTTCCCTTTCCGGCTGAAAACTAGAGAAAAGTTTCACTTCTGGGGCGCTTTTTGAGGTTTTTCGGTAGGTGCAATATTGGTTATTAAATCACCGATTGGCGGAAATGGACACCCCCGTGTCCCCAACAAACCTTATTTGGGTTGGCGCCTTATGGTCCCCTATGGGCAAGTTCGGATGAGGGTATTTCGCCGGTAGCTGCCGGCTTCCCACACCCGAATACAACGCTAAAAACGATGCCGAAAAATAGTAATAACGAGAGAAAGACCATGAAAACACTGTCCAGTGCCATCGCGCTGTGCGCAGCGCTGTGTAGCGCCTCCACCTTTGCTGCAGAAGCCGGCAGCCACCTGATCAAGATGGGTGCAGGTACCGTCAGCTATAACAGCGAATCTACCGAATTGAGCGACAACATGGGTATGGGCACCGCCCTGACCCCGGCCGGCATCACCGCGATTGCCGATGACCACAGTGTCACCCTGTTCTCATACGACTACTTCATTACCGACAACTGGTCCGTGCAGTTCGCTGCGGGCACGCCGCCGACGGTAAAGCAGGTTGCCACCGGCACTGCCGCAGCCCTGGGTGAGGTGGGTGAAAGCAAGGCGCTGACCCCGGCCGTCATCGGTCTTTACCACTTCGACCTGGGCAGCAAACTGAGTGCCTACGTGGGTGCCGGCGTTAACTACGCCAAGTTTATGGATGTTGAGATTTACGAGAGCTATGAGCACGCATTCGGCGGCGAAAGCGAAGGCACTGTCGAAGACAGCGTGGGAGGCGTGGTGAAGATTGGCGCGAACTACGCGCTGAATGAAAGCTGGTCAGTGGACCTGGCGTATTCCCGCTACTGGGTGACCAGTGATATTGAAGTTACCACCGATACCCCGCAGATCGGGGATGTTACCCGCTCCATCAGTATCGATGTGGACCCGGACATCTATTCCCTGACGGTCGGATATCAATTCTGATCAAATTGGACACAAACAAAAACGGGCCCCGAAGGGCCCGTTTTCACATCAGTAGGGGATTAAACCACTACGATGTTTTCAGCCTGCGGGCCTTTCTTGCCTTGAGTTACGGTGAACTCAACGGCCTGGCCTTCGGTCAGGGTGCGGAAACCGGTGCTAGCGATAGCGCTGAAGTGTGCGAACACGTCCGGACCGGACTGCTGCTCAATAAAACCAAAACCTTTTGCTTCGTCGAACCATTTAACGGTTCCAGTCACTGTATTAGACATATCTAATTTTCCTGAAATTAAAAAGAGTGTTGCCTCGAGAGGCGGGTGGTGCTTGATGTAAAGGCTCTTAGTAACTGCAGGACACGATATGAATAAAACGTGGCATTGCGAGTACGACAGCGATATAGCGGTATCAATAAAAGTCTTTCTTTCTAGCAGGGGCCACTCTATAGGGAAGTGATCGCCCTGTCTAGAAATTGTTCAGTAATTAGTCGATACAATTCGAAGTTTTTGGCGCCAATTTGCCCCGTTAAGGGTTATCAGGCGGCCTGTGCCTCTGCGCGGGCCCGATCGGCGAGGTATTCATCGTAGGTACCCTGGAAATCGACCAGCTGCTTGTCCTTGATCTCCAGCACCCGGGTGGCCAGGGAGGAGACAAACTGGCGGTCGTGGCTGACGAAGATCAGGGTGCCTTCGTACTGGGACAGCGCCTTGTTCAGCGCCTCGATGGACTCCATATCCAGGTGGTTGGTGGGCTCGTCCATGACCAGCACGTTGGTATCCATCATCATCAGCTTGCCGAACAGCAGGCGGTTCTTTTCCCCACCGGAGCACACCCGCGCCTTCTTGTTGGCGTCGTCTGCGGTAAACAGCAAGCGCCCGAGCATACCGCGTACCGCCAGGTCATCGTGCTTGGGAGTGCGCCACTGGGACATCCACTCGAAGATGGTCAGATCGTTGTCAAAATCCGCGCTGCTGTCCTGGGGACAGTAGCCGATGGCCGCATTTTCGGACCATTTCACCACGCCGCTGTTGGCCTGCAGCTGATCCACCAGACAGCGCAGGAAGGTGGTTTTGCCCACCCCGTTCTCGCCGATCACCGCCAGGCGTGCACCCGCTTCCAGAATCATCTCGCCGCCGGCGAACAGGGTCTCACCGTCATACCCGTGGGCCAGATCTTCCAGGGTCAGCGCCTGTCGGTGCAGTTTCTTGCTCTGCTGGAAGGTAATGTAAGGCTTTACCCGGCTGGACGGCTTTACCTCCTCCAGCTTGATCTTCTCCATCTTCTTCGCCCGCGAGCTGGCCTGCTTGGCCTTGGACGCGTTGGCAGAGAAGCGGTTAACGAAGGATTGCAGCTCTTCCAGCTCCGCACTCTTCTTGGCGTTCTCCGCGTGCAGCTGCTCCTGGATCAGGGTGGAGGCAGCCACGAAGTCCTCGTAGTTACCCGGGAAGACGCGCAGCTCGCCGTAATCAATATCCGCCATATGGGTGCAGACCTGATTCAGGAAGTGCCGGTCGTGGGAAATGATGATCATGGTGGAGCGGCGCTGGTTCAGCACTTCCGCCAGCCAGTGGATGGTGTGGATATCCAGGTTGTTGGTAGGTTCGTCCAGCAGCAGGATGTCCGGATCCGCAAACAGGGCCTGCGCCAGCAGCACGCGAACCTTCCAGCCCGGTGCCACCTGCTTCATGGAGCCGAAATGCAGGGATTCCTCGATACCCGCCTCCAGCAGGATCTCGCCCGCGCGGCTCTCCGCGCTGTAGCCGTCCAGTTCTGCGAACTGCACCTCCAGGTCGGCCACGCGCATACCTTCTTCCTCGCTCATTTCCGGCAGCGAGTAGATACGGTCGCGCTCCTGCTTGATCTCCCACAGGCGGGTATCGCCCATGATCACCGCGTCGACTACCGAGTACTCCTCGAACGCGAACTGGTCCTGGCTCAGTACACCCACGGTGCAACCGGGCTCGATGGATACATTGCCCGCAGACGGCGCCAGCGCGCCACTCAGGATCTTCATGAATGTGGACTTGCCGCAGCCATTGGCCCCGATCAGGCCGTAGCGGTTGCCGTTGCCGAACTTGGCGGAGATGTTTTCAAACAGCGGCTGGGCACCAAACTGCATGGTGATATTGGCGGTGGTGATCAAGAGAATATTCCCGGGGGCTTACAGGTGGGCGGTATGTATGAATGAGCGTCTTCGATAACGGCCGCCACACACAGAAGCGTGGCGGGCCGCGCACTATAAGGGCTTGCGGGCAGGGTGTCGAGAAATCAGCCTAAAAATTGAGCATGCAGGCGGGGGAGAGCCGGTCGAGTCCGTGCAGTGGTCTACGCCGGCTTGCGCAGTGATCTGGTCAAGGCGTGGAGCAGGCTTACCGGGTTGCGAAGCTTTCCACCAATATTTACCAGTCGCCACTGTTCCGGATTCAGCAGCTGTGGTTGCTGCTCAGCGAAGAGCCGATAGAGGTGATAGCGGGTTACCGCCTTGGCGATACTCCAGTCCGGACGCCAGATTCGGGAGCGCAGCGTGGCACGCTCGAAATCCACCAGCCCGACATTGCCTTCTGGGTCCACCAGGATATCGCGAAGCGGCAGGGAATGGCGTGCTACACCCGCCGCAAGCATCTTCTCGACGATGGCCGCCAGGTCTCGCAAGTTGCGCTCACTGAGAGATTTAACCGAAGCGCCAGGCAGGCGTGACATTTCCAGGAGAAGTGAAGTATCCGCCGTGCGGATCAGCTGAGGGAAACCTACCACACCGCGCAACCGTTGCAGGGCGGATTTTTCCACGCGATAACGCCGCTGAACGCCCGGGCGTTGTTTGAAGTACTTCGTCACCGACTTAGTGCCGACTTTGAGCAAAATCTTGCGGGTTTCGTAAGTACCATTGATGACACTTTTTCCCGTCGCACGGGAGCGAATTACATTTTCCATGAAACGTCCCTGTTTCATTGGATCTGCCAAAGGTGTCAGCAGATCAGCTCGAGAAATCATGCGCCAATCGATAGCTGCCAATGTGGTCTTCCTTGACTAACTGGCGCAGATAATAATTTCATCCGTGAAATTATTATTACCGGGAAATTAAGATTTGGAAAATATTTTTCGGTGACCTGACGGAATATCCCGCTCACTATGTGCGAAATTAGAAGGATCTACGTCAACTCGATTTGACGCAGACGTAGACGGAATTGGTCGATTCCTCGCTCATAAACGGATTGTAAAAAGAGACCACATGGGACTGCACCGAGGGAAAAACAGTACCCAGTAAATGCTCAAAGGATGCCTCCGGAAGATTTTGTGACCACATGGCGAATACCCCGCCTGGCTTCAACTGTTCCGCCATCAGCGCCAGGTTATCGGTGGTGTAAAAGTCCGCATTGGCCGGGTTCAGGTATTCGGTGGGTGAGTGGTCGATATCCAGCAGAATCGCATCGAACTTTCTTCCCGGACCTGCCGGGTCAAAACCCGCATGCGGGTCTGTGGCCAGGTCAAAGAAACTGCCGTGTACGTAGCGGTTTCTTTTATCCGCATTAAGGATTTTCCCGAGGGGCACTTTCTCGGTTTTGTGCCAGCTGATCACGGTATCCAGAGCATCGATCACCAGTAGCTCGGTGATCCGTGTGTCCTGCAGTGCCGCCACCGCGGTATACCCAAGGCCCAGTCCCCCAACGACCACGCTCAGGTTATCACCCTGCACCTGTGCCAGACCGAGTGTGGACAGCGCTTCTTCCGCCTCCACAAACATGCTGGACATCAAAAATTCCTCTCCCAGCTTTACCTCGTAGATATCTCGATCGCCGAGCGCCGGAATACGTCGCCTGCGCAGTGAGATTTCGCCTAGGGGTGAGGGCTGGCTATCGATTTCTTCAAATAACAGGGGCATGGTGATTGGATCCTAATGCAACCGAAAAGCGCGGAATCGTTACTGATGTAGAAAGTTCCGTCAATAAGCCGTCAATATACGGCGTCAAACAAAAATAAACACCTGGAATCTCAATCAATTAACTGGCAGGGGGCTATCAATTTACCCTCCAGGTTGATGCAACTCCGGTAGCGCGTTTTTTACTGTCAATTCCGAGCAGGAGAACCGATGTGTAATCGGGTGTAAGCATTTGTAATCGCGCGGTAATTTCCGATTTTATTTGCTTAATCTTTTTAATATCAATTAGTTGCCGCGGGTAGATCAGGTTTGCTTGAAGTCCTGTTTTCGCTGTGTCACCAAAAGCGTTTTCCTGTCGTTGCGAAATAGGAAAACGCTGATATTCTCGCTGCCCGCACTGGCCACATGACAAGGAGTTTTGGGCCAGATGGATGATGGTGAATATGAAAACGGACCAAATAAAAAGGAATTTATCAATGAATGACACAGTTAGTGAGCCAAAGGCAATTCAATTCAGCGAGGCGGGACAGCCGGCAAAAATAAACTACCAGGTGCCGTTGCCCGGCGCACATACAGGGCGTCGGATCATGGAGCTGGATCTGGGGCTGGGGAACAAGGATTTTACTGCACTCGCCAGATCCGCAGGAACCTCGTACAAGGAGTCGCTAGGTATTGATCCAAAAGTTAAGGACAATTTGATTCCCAATGATACCTTGGTCAAGAACTTCCTCAGTGAGAGTATCTACCGGATAAGCACCCGTGTGACCCGGCTACCTACAGACGTTAGACCGACCCGGGCTCCTGTGGAAAATACCAAATTGCGAGCGGCTAACAGCCAGCAAATGAAGACGATAGCTGCGCTGAACGAAGCAGTGGACCCCAATGTTTTCAAAGAAAATATTCATACTGGCATTGTGATGGTGCCCACCGTTGGTTGGGCCGGCAACCTGACTTATACACCCCATCCCGTTGATTCATCAGAGAAGCCCAAAATATTCCTAGTGGAGCGCTATGGAGTCAGCTCGTTCCTGGGCGACTACGGTATGGGCAAAACGGTGAAGACGTTTACCCTGTTGCCCGGGGAAACTACGCGTATATCCATGCGTACCTGGCAGAGCACCAAGGAGAGCCGCGAGGAATCCTCCAGTATTATCGACTCGCACGAGCAGTCCGCACGGGAGCGATTTGCCGACAAAATCCAGAATGAAACTACCGACAAGCAGACCAAGTCCAAAACGGAAGAGTGGCATGTAGAAGCGGAAGTGTCCGCCAGTTGGGGGTTTGGTAGTGCCAGTGTATCTGGTGGCGGGAGCGGCGAGTACTCCAGTGGACGTGAGCAGTTTGCTAAGCAGGCAGCAGAATCCGTCAAGGAACACGCTGCAGAATCTTCCAGCAAACGGGAAATGTCGGTAACCAGCAGCTCCGAGCGGGAGGACGAATCCGGATCGGAAACCATTATCGAACGCACCATTAGCAACGCAAATATGCGTCGTGTCCTGAACTTTGTGTTCCGCGAGTTGAATCAGGAGTACATTACCAAGTTACACCTGAAGGACGTCCGTGTGGCGTTTACCAACGGTCGTCGCGATTCCTGGCGTGAGGTGCCTATTTCCGGTCTGTTGGGCTTCCTGCAAGAGTTCGTAGTGGAGCACAAAATCCCGCAGGTGGCTCGTGCCATCCTTAAAGTAGCGGGCTTTATCGCCGACAGCGAAGATATCATGGTGCCCACCCTGGAGCGGGTAAACCTTGTGGATCACGGTACACGTATTGAGATCGAACCGGCCACTCTGGATGACGATGGCGAGTTCCCGGTGCCTACCGCCAACAGCTATTACCGTTTCAAATCCGGACCTTTGAATCAGGCCGATTCCAGCAATCCCGTGGATGGTGTCCTGCTGAATGACTCGCGTATTACCATGCGAACTGACAGTGTTATCGTGGAGGCATTGCTCGGACAGGCGGATGCACTCGACGAATATGCGATGACTATCCAGCGCGCAGCGGCAAACAAGGAAACCCTCGCTAACGATCGCGAACGCATTGTTCAGGCCGCGATCGCGGAAGCCAAGCTCGAGGATCGCCTCGAAACCATCGTCGACCTGAACCGCCTGTGCGCCCTAGAGACAGAAGAGTAAGGAGGAAAAACCGATGCCTCCAAGACATCCAGTCACTGATGTGGGCCAGGTGCTCAACTCAGCGACGCTGACACAGACGCCGGTGGCAGGTACCAAGGCAGCCACTGGCGGTAGCTCTGGGACAGCCAAGGGTCCATCGATCAAGACACTGATGCTCTACGACAGCGGCGATGCGGGAATCAGTGGCTTTTCCCCCATCCTTGCGCGCGCCTATTATCCGAAAGCAAAGCTGGTAGGTGTTGGGTCCGTTGCGGAACTGGCGGCGGCACTGAGCAAGTACGGGAAAATCGATACTCTGGTTATCAATGTACACTCGGCACCGGGGCAGCTATTTATAGGTGGTCGTAACCCGACTACGGAGACCGTGCGCCAGGCGCTGGCAAAGACCGGCGTTACCGTGCAGTCAAAAATCGTATTCGAGGGCTGCCAGGTAATGCGGGATCCGGTCGATACTTGCAAGATGGTCGCGAGTATCTGTGGTCCCAAAACGCAGGTCACCGGCTTTACCTATTTCAGCGTCTCCAATACTTTCGAAATTGATTTTACGGATTTCAAGGACCCTGGTGAAATCCAGTCGTTTTACGACGACTTCACCATGGATTACATGGTGCCGGGGCTTCCCTCAGCCAAGGCTTCTGTGGGTAAGGTCATTACCCATGGGCGGCGCTGGTTCCGGGATGAGTACGATGAGACGCTGCCAGAAGAGGGGAACTTCTTGCATATCGAGAGCCTGGAAAGTCTGAAATCCTACAAAATTAGCTCCGCAGAAGATGCGCTGAGGGCACAGGGTGACTTCTCAGGCCCGGTTGTAACCGGCGCAAAAGTCACGGTCACTAATGTATCCGTTGTTGCCAACGCAGAGCAGGAGGAAGCTGTTTTGCCATGAGTGGGTTGAGCTTCACCACCTAATTATAAAGGGGGCGGAATATGTCTCCGCCCCTTTTTTATTCTTTAGTCGTTGGTTTCACTTCCTGTTTCAAGAAAAAGAGCAAATAATAAAATCTATAAAAACTTAGCAAAGGGAAATTGCCATGTCCGACCTGGGTAAAATTTTAAGTTTCGTGAACGAGCATCTAGGGCCTGGTAAGCAGCTGTACCTCCGGTGGGAGGGTGCGGGCGACTGCCAGCATCCCGCATATATTCTGGGGAAACTCCATACAATTTGCTACCGCCATAGTGAACAGAAAATTCGGTTCAATGCGACCATCAACATTTATGAGAGTAGTAATAGTTCGATATACGCCCAGGCAGTGGATAACTTGAATACGGCTGTTCCGAGTCGTTACCTCCGGAACAATCAGGAATGGACCCTCTATTCAAAAATGGACGTCCAGAGGTCGAGTCAGGCTATCGATCAGCCTCAAGCCCATATAATGTTCGTGCGTAATATTATGCCCACAAATGAGCAGGGAGACAGCTTAACTAGACAGGCTGAAAACCTTAAAGATATCCATAAGAGCGCCATACTGAGAAGACGTAATTCACTCCGGCAAGACGGCAATCTTAGAATTGGCATGTCTGGAGCCCCGGGCCTTGTACGAGGTAGCAGGCACGAAAGAGACTCTCTGCCAGCTAGAGAACTTTTCTCAAATGCAGGTGAGCTCGTCGATACAGCTACAGGTAATGGCTATACCCTGGGGTTTAATATGGATGCTTCAGGGGCGAGTCTTTCTCAGCGAAGTCCAGTCATGGCAAATAATGGTAACTTGGTGAGTCAAAGCTGGAAGTCTGTTTATTACATGACATTTGTTAACTCGGCGAGGTAATACTCCATTTTCTGGCTAGCGATACCCCGTCTTCAGCCAGCTGTCGCCATCTCTTTATATTCCTGAGTCAGGGGTGGCGACCTTCTCTGCTCGCTGCAGCTCCTGATTGAGTTCTGACATCGGGGCTTGATCTACTATCAACCAGCCCTGATAGGAGCGATCCAGATCTGCGATCAGCAGGATTACTACCGAAAATGACAGCGCCAAAGCCAGGGAGATTTGAGGCGACCCCCGGCGACCAGCGCCGAGCTGGAAACCGATACCGAACATCGCCAGTGCAGTCACCAATGCCAGCGCCGCCCAGATAGGTGAAGGGATACGGTAGCGAGCGCCAACATGGATTCGCGAATTGTTGTAGTCGATCAGCTCATTGAGGGTGTCTACAAACTTGCCCAGGCGTACCGAGTCGTAGTCTTGCTGGCTGAGTGTTGCGACTATGCCCCACAGCGCGTCGTGGATCTCTTTACTGCGCAGAACCCTTTCGTCAAAGTTCTCGAGCTGTTTCGGGTCAAAATCCCGTAATGCCGCGTACTCCGTCAGTAGTTCTCGAACTCCGCGCCTCTGCTCCTGGGGTAGCAAGTCCGCCCGAAGATAAGTGGTAGAGATGGCGTTAACCTCATTCAGGAGTAGCGCCTTACGCTGTAAAAAACGTTCTGCTGTCGAGTTGAAGGTAAATGCGAGTAGAAATGCCAGCAGCCCGAGTATTGCCGCCACGGCACTGCCGATAGACGCGTCACTCAGCTTTCCTTTGCGCGAGCTACGCACACCCAGGAAGTTGCCCAGTGCCATGGAGGCAAGTACCAGTAAGACGGAAATTCCGCCGAAGTACGGCAGGGATAGCTGGTTAAAGAGGTCAAGAAAAATCATGCTGAAAACCGATGTTTACAGCTAGTGTGGCCTAACCTGAACCTTTCGGCGGGTGATTATGCGCCAGACGAATCGCCTGTTACCGGTATCCCGTTAATGAAACGGAAAGTCCGTGTAGCCACCCAGCAACCCGCTCAGGAAGCCTGTGCCCTCTGGCGTATGCATCCAGGCCAGTGCGCCAAGGTTGCCAAGCACGGTAAGCCAGAAGATAAAGCGGAAGGGCTGTTTGCGGGTTTTGTGCCGCAGTCGCTGCTGGGCCACCAGGGCCCCGGGCCAGCCGCAAAGTAAAGACAGCAGATGCAGGGTACTCTCCTTGGTGCGCCAGTTACCGTTGCGCGCCGCGGACTTGTCCAGGTAATACATCAGGTAGGTCAGCAGACTCATGGCGAAGTAGAGCAGCGCTACTATCGGTGGCAATAAACCAATGACCGCTGAGCCGGTCACCAGCCCAAGAAAAACCAGGCTGAGCATTAACGAGTTTGACGACTTCTGTACTGCCATACTGCGAAACTTCTACCGAGAAAAATTGCTGAAATAACGAATCGCCAAAGAGGGAAAGGCAATGGTTTCACTACTGTCTTTGTTTGCTCCCGACTGCTGAACCGCTATGTCGGCATCCTGATGGATGGTGTACCCGGCCTCTGCTTCACCATGTGCGAAGGACAGGCCGGACATAATGGCTAGCAAGAAGCCCGATAATTATCTATTCATTCTTGGTTTACATGAACGTTGATTTCTAGCTCGCTACTAGAGCGCGTATCGACCAATATAATGTGCGATATCCATCAGCCGCGCTTTACCACTGAACTCAAAACGCACCTTGCCCAGCGAAGAAAAATACAGCTCCAGCTCGCTATCGATGTCCAAGGTACCGGAACTCTCTACCGAGAAAGCGACGATGTTCTTGTAGGGCAGGGATGTGAAATCTTTCTTGCTGCCGGTGATCCCCTGTACGTTGACTGCGATTATCCGCTTGCTGGTAAACACCACGCCGTCGCGCATGGATTTGAAAGAGTCCAGTACTTCCTCGCCGTCGAGTAACAGCGGGGCGACCTTTTCGGCAAATCCGGCATTCTGTTTCAGCTTGAACAGACTTTTGTTTTCGAAATCGATCATAAATTGTTGTCCGTTTATACAGATTTACGGCTAATTGGTACGACAGAGAATGCCATATCTTCGCTATAGTAAGTAGCCCGAGTAACGGCATATCTAAATCAGATAAAAATCACACTTATGGCGGAACTGTCACAGGCCCGGTTGCAAGAAATCTACCAGAACGAATCGCGCCGCGTGCTCGCAACCCTGATTCGTCTGCTCGGGGATTTTGATCTCGCCGAGGAGGCCCTGCACGATGCGTTCGCCGTGGCACTGACACAGTGGCCCAGCGACGGTATCCCCGATAACCCCCGCGCCTGGCTGGTTTCTACCGGGCGCTTCAAGGCCATCGATCAGCTGCGGCGCAAGGCGCGCTTCAATGTGTCTTACGAGGAGGTTGCCGAACGCCTCGAAGCCGAGCTTACAACCGATGATGAGCTGGAAGTCCAGGGCATTGAGGATGACCGGCTGCGCCTGATCTTCACCTGCTGTCACCCGAGCCTGGCCCCGGAGGCCAGGCTCGCGCTGACTCTGCGCGAAGTGTGCGGTCTCACCACCGAAGAAATTGCCAGCGCCTTTTTAACTTCTACACCCACCCTGGCACAGCGCATCGTGCGCGCCAAAGCGAAGATTCGTGACGCCAAAATTCCCTATGAGGTTCCGGGTCCGGGGCAGTTACCCGAGCGGCTGGATAGCGTATTGCACGCCATTTACCTGATTTTCAATGAGGGCTACTCCGCTTCCAGTGGCGACAGCCTGATCCGCCAGGACCTAACAGCGGAAGCCATTCGCCTGACGCGGCTGCTGCGCGAGTTACTGCCAGAGCCCGAGGTGGAGGGATTGTTGGCGCTGTTGCTGCTGCAGGATTCTCGCCGCGCTGCGCGGGTGTCGGCTGGCGGCGACGCGGGCTTAGTTAGCGAAACACGTTGAAAGAGGAGAATCACCATGCCCGGCACTGTACGTTTGCACCGCGTCCTGCGCGCTCCCGCCGAGCGGGTCTATCGCGCCTTCACCAACCCGCACGCCATGGCCAAATGGTCCCCGCCAGATGGTTTCTACGCAATTTACGATCACCTGGAGCCCGAGGTGGGCGGTACCTACAAGGCGTCGTTTATCAACTTCACTACCGGGGAAGAGCATTCCTTCGGCGGCGAGTTCAAGGAAATGATTGAGAACGAGCGCATTCGCTACATCGACATCTTCGACGATCCGAACCTGCCGGGCGCCATGGAGGTCACGGTCAGCCTCAAACCGGTGTCCTGCGGTACCGAGCTCACCATCGTGCAGGACGGTATCCCCGACGTGATCCCGGTTGAGATGTGCTACCTCGGCTGGCAGGAGTCAATGCTGGCCCTGGCCCGTCTGGTTGAACCGGAAATCAAACAGTAACTACGTTTAAACATTAACTACGTTCAAACAGGGAAGGGACTAATCATGAAAAACTATCTCGCCATGTACCTCGGCACCCCAAAAACCAGCGAAGCATGGGACCACCTCTCCGAAGAAGAGCGGCAGCAGCGCATCCAGGAAGGCATGGCCGCCTGGGGCGGCTGGATGGAAAAACACAGCGATATCCTCGTTGCCGAAGGCGGCCCGCTGGGCAAGACCAAGCGTATTGGGCCCGATGGCATCAGTGATGTGCAAAACAATATGACGGGCTACGTCATCATCAAAGCGGAAAGCCACGAAGACGCGGCCAGGCTTTTCGAAAACCACCCACACTTCGCCATCTTTCCCGGTGATTGCGTGGAAGTGATGGAGTGTATGCCGATCCCGACGCCTTGAAATCTGCCCATGAAACCCACCGCTGCGGGACAAATCTCTGTCTGGCGGCGGTGGATACACTATCTGGCAATGGATGAGGGGTAGGACAGGAAATAGAACTTACCTTTCATCATCAGTGACTACGGGTATTCCGCTTACTTGCAAATCAGGCAATGTGGGATGCCCGTTTACATGCGTCTCACATTCCGGCCACTCGCATGGCCAGGGTGTATACCGCGGGGCCGGCAGTGATAAACAGGGTGCGGCCATGCTCGCCGCCGAAGGTGACATTCGCGGTCCAGTCTCCGGGTACCGGGATATGTCCAATGTGTTTGCCGTGCTTGTCGAGCACGGTTACCCCATCGCCCGTGAGGTAGAGGTTGCCGCGCCGGTCCAGCGCCATGCCGTCCGAGCCCATTTCCGCAAATAGTTTTTTTGCGGACAGCTGCCCGTCGGCAAGTACCGAGTATGCATAGGTTTTGTCGTCGCCGATATCGGCGACGTACAGGGTTTTGCCGTCGCTGCTTCCGATGATGCCGTTGGGTTTTACCAGGTCATCCGCCACCACCAGCGGCTCCTGTGCGTCGGGGGGCAGGTAGTAGACAGCCTCTTTGTCCAGTTCCGGCGCGCTGTGTTCCCAGTAAGGCCGCTGGTAATAGGGGTCGGTAAAATAGATCCCGCCTGCGGGGTCTACCCACAAGTCGTTGGGGCCGTTCAGCCGTTTGCCGGCGAAGTCTTTCACCAGCACGGTAACCTCTCCATTCGGAGCGACACGCCATAGCTCGCCCTTTTCATCCGCGCAGGTCAGCAAGTTACCCTCGCCATCAAATGCCATGCCGTTGGAGCGACCGGCGTCATCCATAAACAGCGAGAGGCTCCCGTCTACTGCGAATTTCCAGATTGTGTCGTTTGGCTGGTCAGTGAAGTAAATATTACCCGCGGCGTCCGCCGCAGGACCTTCGGTAAAAACGAACTGGTCCGAGACCAGTTTCAGTTTCGCGCCCTCTGCCATTGGCAGTGCGGCCTGCACAAGGCCGGAAAAACAAAGTAGTGCCGCGATACACAGGCGCTCAAACGGTTTGGGCATTTTGTTGCTTGCTCTTTGTTGTCGAATTTTTCGCCGGATTAGTAGTATGGGCTGCCGCCGGTGGCAATAACACGCGCAGCCGGTAGTGACGCCCGGCCTGAACAGGGCTGATCAGTGGTTCTGCAAGGTGTTCGCCATCGACGTATACGCGCACGCTCTTGTCGTTTTTCCCTTCACTGCGTTCGCCCTCACCAATTTGCCGGCGCTCAAATTGTACCTCGAACAGGGCGTCGCGGAAGCGACGTTCCACTCGTGCCTGTCGCCAATGAGAGGGCAGCTGGGGTGCAATGCGCAATCCCTGCCCTTCACCTTTCAGTCCGAACAGGGCCTCTACCAGACAGCGGTAGATCCAGGCCGCGGTGCCGGTGTTAAACAACTGGCTGGAGCGGCCCGCGTGTTCCGGGTACTGGTGCCAGGCGCCGCGATAGTAGTTGGGCGCAAATACCGGTAGTTGCCCGCGCTGCACCAGATCCGCCCGATCGGGGCCGGGAATCATTTGCCGCAGCAGGTGCCAGGCTCTATCACTCTCGCCGACGGCGTACAGGCTATAGATATAAAACGCTGCCGCGTGGTTGTACACGGAGCCGTTTTCTGCGGAGCCGGGGTGTTTCTGGGTGACGCGGCCCACATCTTCGCGCATGGCGGTGTAAGCGGGTGCCAGCATCATCGGGCCATAGGGGGTTGCCAGTTGTTGTTCCACCGCGCTCAGCAGACTTTCATGCTGCGTGACATCGGCGGCGCCGCTCAGCAGCGCCCAGCTCTGGGGGTTGAGAAAGATACGCCCCTCGCGATCTTCGCGTATACCAAAAATCCTGCCCTCATCGGTGATGCCGCGGGCGAACCACTCACCATCCCACAGATGGCGATTGACCGCGCTGTTGATCTCCGTAGCAATACGGGCATATTTTTCTTCTGCCGCCACCTGTTTCTGCTGCGCACAGATATGCGCCCAGAGTTGCAATGCATAAGCGGTGGCGAGAGAAAGCCAGCCGGATACCCCGCGGCCCCGGTAGCCCACCATATTCATCGGATCGCACCAGTCTCCCTGGCCGATATAGCTGAGGCCCCGTTGGTCGCGCGCCCCTGCCAGCCAGTCCATAGCACTGTTCACGCGCTCAAACACGCTGCATTCGCCATTCCCGTCGGCACCTACCCGTTCATCAAGCAGCGCGTAATCGCCGGTTTCATTCAGGTAAGCGTGTAAAAAAATCGGCAGCCACACACAGTGATCCGTATGCGGCACCTGATTGATATATTTCAGCTCTGCCTCAGCGCTGAGCAGAATACCATCGGGCAGGGAACCATCCGGTTTTTGCTGGCTGAGGGTACGCAGTAGGGCGGCGCGCGCGGTTTTGGGCCGGATATAGGCCATGCCCAACTGGTCCTGCAGGTAGTTGCGGGTTTGCGGGTCCGTGGTCAGGCGGTTGACGTCGCCGTGGTAGAACACCTGGCGAGGCAGCCAGTGGTTGGCAAACTGATCCAGTTCGCGGTCCGGCGTTTCGATCTGCAGGCAGCCGCGCCCCTGCGCTAAATAGCCTTGATACTGCGCCGCGGCGGCGGCGAATCCGGTGATCGACAGGTAACGCTTGCGCAGTGCAAGGATTTCTTTGTCGTCGCGGGCCGGGCCAAATATAAAGCGCAGTGTGCGCTTCTCGTCCGGGGCCAGTTTCACGCGGTATTGCAGCGCGGCCGCGGGTACTTGATAGCGGGCCTCGCCACCACCTAAAAGCGGCTGGCGTACCGCATCGGGATTGTGCAGTCCACCCTCGCCCTCAAAGGTGGACTGGACGGATTCCCAGGCGTCCGGAGTTGTTTCATGCAGAAGGAAGGTTTTGTCTTTGAAGTGGCGATTCTTGAAGTAATCATCCACCTTTTGATAGGGCGTGATACTGGAGCAGACGATGCCCCCCAGGTCCGCGCGATATTCCCCGGACTGGTTCATCCAGCTCATATAGCCGACAGGAAAATAGGGGTAAACCGAAATCCGTCGTGGCCTGCCGGAATAATTGCGCAGAGTGCATTCCCATAATTCCACGGAGTCGTCCACGGGCAGTCGCAGTGTCAGGCAGACCTCCAGGCCGGCGTTGTGTATCCGCCAGGAAATATCGCCACTGCCGACGGAAAAGCAGAACTGCTCGGCGCTTGCGCGCACCGGCTCGTAGGGGGCGGAAAACAGTTCGCCGGTATCCTCGTCCTTTACATACAAAAAGCGGCCCGGATGATGTGCGTAAAAAGGCTGCTCCGGCTGCATAAACGTTTTGGCTTCGAGGTTGGGGGCGTGGGCGTAGGCGGCCGGCTCCGGCTGCATATGGCGCGCCACCACGAAACCGCGGCAATTCACCTGTACCAGCATGCGACGGTTCCACAAAAAGGCGCTGGCTGCTGGCATGGCCGTGGGGCTCGCAAGCTCGCAGCGCGCACCATCCTCTGAGCTGGTAAGCACTGCGGCATTATCGGTTGCGTTTATCATGGGGTTGTTTCCTTCACGACGGTGCGGTCCCGGCGGGTGGCCTTCCCACGGGTGGTCTTTCTTCTGGAGCTATGGTGTCTGTGTCTTTATCCAGTGGCCACCGCGTGTCCCGCTTCCCGGTCGCGGTGCCCTTGCCCAGTTCCTCCTGAATGCGTTCCAGGCGGGCATTGTTCAGTGGATAGAAACTTGCCACTGCGGCAGCGAGCAGCGCAAAGGCCCCGGGGATGACCGTCTGTAGTAGCGCAATACCCGCTTGCGAGGCACCGCTCTGTGCCTCCCTTGCCACATAGCCGATGGCAGCCAACACCCACAACATCAGCGCAGAACCCATGGCCCCGCCCAGTTTCATGGAGAAGGTGGCGGCGGAAAATGTCATGGCGGTGGCGCGCCGACCGCTGCGCCACTCGGTGTAGTCGGCGCAATCGGCAAACATGGACCAGGCCAGTGGGGATTTGGGTCCCAGCGCCAGACTGATCAGAATATTCAGGGTAAACATCAGCCAGACCGCGTCTTTTGGTACAAAGTAAAATGCCAGAGAAAGTGTGCCGACAACACACATCAGGATCACGATCAGGAGTGCTTTGTCAAAATAACGGGTCAGCAGCGGCGTGATGGCTGCACCTCCTGCCAGAGCAAGCGCCTGCACCGCCAGATAATTGGAAATCAATTCCGGGCGCTCCACGTAATACATCAGGTAGTAATAACTGGAGCCGCCGCGCAGGGTAATGGTCAACATGATGACCATCTGAAGCCCAACCAATATCAGCCAGGGACGGTTGTGCAGCAGATCCTTTATGTCATCCAGCGGTCTGGTGTTCTGTACTGCTGGTGGCTCGATGCGCTCGCGGGTGGTAAAAAAAGTCACCGCGAATATCACACAGGCCAGGGCGCCGTACACCATCATGGTGAGCTGCCAGCCGAGCTGCTCATTCCCCCGTCCCAGCCATTCCACCAGCGGCAGGGTGTACTTGTTGACGAAGGTCATACCGGCAAAGGCAGCGATAAACCGCCAGCTGATCAGCGTATTGCGCTCTTGCGGGTGAGCGGTCATTACGCCGGAGAGAGACGCGTAGGGAGTGCTTAGCAAGGTATACCCCAGCATCATCGCGCTGTAGGTGATATAGGCGTAAATGAGTTTGCCGGTTCCATTCAGGTCCGGAGTGGTGAAGGTGAGTACCGAGGCCGCCGCCATGGGCACGCCTGCGAACAGCAGGTAAGGGCGGAACTTGCCCCAGCGAGTTTGGGTACGATCGGCGATGGCGCCCATCAGTGGATCTGTCATCGCATCGATAAGCTTGGTGATCAGAAGCAGAGTACCCGCGATAGCCGCCGGCAGGCCGAATACATCGGTGTAAAAAACCGCAAGAAAGGAAGCGATACAGGTCCAATAGAGATTGAAGCCAAAATCGCCAATAGCGAAGCCGGCTTTCTCACCCAGGCCGAGCCGGGCTAAGCGAGGGTTTCGGTGTTCGTGATTAGAGTGCTTTAAGGCAGGTGAAGACATGGCGCGCTCCATTTTTATTGTTGTTGTCGGGTAAATAAATGGCGCAATTACGCTGACACCGCGATGTCATAGGCAAAGACGCGCGTAATTTGCTCATCGCTAGCGGTTGTAATTTCGACGCTGATACTGAGTAGTCGTATCAGATGACCAGAAAAGAGCGGCAATCTGAAAAAAATGGCGGGAAATTCATCTTTAGGGTTCAACCCATACAAGTCCAGGCGTTATCAGTTGAGACTTTGGCCGGGTTGTTGGTGGCAGCATTGGATTGGAGCCGCCGGTTATTGAATGGCTCTGAGTGGTCAGTTGGCCGCGGGGATGGTCGGGGGATGAGCAATCCCAGAAGGGTTTACGTGAACTTCGGCCTCGGCGGCCGTCAAGTGCTATGACAGGGCAAGCTCCACCGCCTGGTTCGCGTGAATCTCTGCGGTGTCATACAGCGGAATATCGGTATCGGGTTGCTGCACCAGTAATGCGATTTCGGTACACCCCAGAACAATACCCTGCGCACCGCGCTGATGCAGATTGCCGATGACCTCGAGGTACCTCGCTTTCGATTCAGCGCTCACAATTCCCTGGCACAGTTCGCGGTAGATCACGTCGTGCACCAGTGCCTGCTCATCGGCTGTGGGTGTCAGCACTGCAATACCAAAGTGCTTGATAAGCCGACCCTTGTAGAAATCCTGCTCCATGGTGAATCGCGTACCCAGCAGGCCCACGGTTTTTACCTCATCTCGTATCAATGCCTGTGCAGTCGCATCTGCGATATGCAGAAGCGGGATTGATACACTGGAGGCGACCTCTTCGAAGACCTTGTGCATCGTATTGGTACAGATCAGCAGAATATCGGCACCGCCGGCTTCCACCGACCGCGCGGCCTGTGCAAGAATTTCTGCGGTTTCCGCCCACTTACCCGCGTGTTGCAGTGCCTCGATTTCCGCGAAGTCCACGCTATACAGGCAGATCTTGGCCGAGTGCAAGCCCCCGAGTTTTGCCTTCACCCGCTCGTTGATTGCCTTGTAGTAGCTGGCGGTCGATTCCCAGCTCATCCCGCCCAGCAGGCCAATGGTCTTCATTGCTTTTCCTGTTTTTTAATTAGTGTTCCGTATCCAATGCTTTCACTGTATCAGGAGCAGAGGTGCCGATTAAGCCGTGGTCATGGCCAGTAACTTCTGCGCATGCCGACGCAACTCGGTTTTAAGGTCCGCCGGCGACAGAATTTCAAACTCGTACGGCAGTCGCACCAGCTGTGAGGCAAACCACCCCAGGCAACCGGTCTGTGCGCGCCACAGCACCCCATCGCCTTTTGGCGTCAGCAGACCGAGTTCATCACCGAGCATCCTGGTGGCGGTCTCGAGATCGGTATGCAGGAACAACTCCACTTCAAAACCTTGCTCCATGGTCGCGAAGCTACCGCTGAGATAGCCGGCTGCGTCGAAGTCCTGTGGCCTTTCAAAAGGCGTTTCCAGTCCGCGTAACTGGCGCATACGATCGAGGCGGAAGGTGCGGATTTCTGCGCGCAGGTTGCAGTGGCCCACCGCGTACCAGCGGCCGTAGCGGAACACCAGGCCATAGGGATCAAATTCCCGTTGCGTCACTGCCTCATCCGCGTTTTCCCTGCTACTTGTATAGTCAAACACCACGCGGCAGCGGTTCTGGGTGGCGGCCGCCAGAGTGGCCAGTGTGAGGCTGTCGGCCGCCGCCGAGGGCACCAGGTCCAGGGTGACGCTGTCGTCCAGTGCGCGCAGTTGCTGCTTAAGCTTCTGTGGCATCACCCGTTCCAGTTTGGCCTGGGCGCTGGTGACGGCGGTGGAGACTTCCCCCACACTGAGGCTGCGCGCGGCCAGCAGGCCGAGGGAGATGGCCAGGGTTTCCTCGTTGGTGAACATCATCGGCGGCAGCTTGTAGCCCGACACCAGCCGGTAACCACCGTGGCGCCCGCGCTCTGCCGTAAGTGGAATGCCGATTTCTTCCAGCGTCGCGATATAGCGGCGCAGCGTGCGGCCATCCACGCCCAGCATCTCGGCCAGTTCGCTGCCGCTGGCATTGCCGTGTCGTTGCAGCAATTCCAGCAGCGCCAGCACCCGTGTCGTCGGGTTCGACATGACTTGCATCCTGCTAAATTTATTAGGGCGGAATATAGCCTATTTAACAATTACAGTGCTCCCGTTCCGATCACATGCCCGATCAGCCACGGGCAAACCAGAAGCAACGGAGAGCTGCTATGCAAGATGAAGTAATTTTCTATACCAACCCACAATCCCGCGGTCGCCTGGTGCGCTGGATGCTGGAAGAAGTGAGTGCTCCCTACCGCACCGAGGTACTCGAATATGACGGCAACATGAAAGAGCCGGCCTACCTCAAGATCAACCCCATGGGCAAAGTGCCGGCCATCGTGCACCGTGGCGAGGTGGTCACCGAGTGCGCCGCCATCTGCGCCTACCTCGCAGACGCCTTCCCGCAAGCCGGGCTGGCACCACTGCCGGAAGAGCGCGCCAGCTACTACCGCTGGCTGTTCTTTGCCGCGGGTCCGCTGGAAGCCGCAGTTACCGACTTCAAAGTGCTGGGCGTGGAGCCGGATGTACAGAAGCAGAGAATGGCGGGCTATGGCACCTACACCGCTGCGCTGGATGCGCTCTCGACCTGGCTCAAGGAGCACACCTATATCTGCGGCGAGCGCTTTACCGCAGCAGACGTGTACGTCGGTGCGCAGATCGCCTGGGGTGTGGAGTTCGGCACCATTGAAAAGCGCCCGGAATTTATCGACTACGCCAAGCGCGTCACCGCCCGCGATGCGCACCGCCGCGCCACGGCCAAAGACGATGCGCTGGAGAAAGAGAAGGCCTGATAAAAAGCTGACAGCCTACATGTAACGGGTGGGGTGGCCATTTGCGGCCGCCCCGTCTGTCTGGCGCCTAGTTTTTAAAGCCGGTCACTTCTTGATGGCACCCCAAGGGGTTTTGCTGGAAGGGCTGCGTGACTGGCTGTCAGCCGCCGGTTTGGCCGGTTTTTCCGGGCGGCCCGGTTTATTGGCCTTCTTGTTCGCCTTGCCACCTTTCGGTGAAAAATTCAGGTTCGACGCCGGCAGGTCCTTTACCACCGGAAACTCCTCGATCGTCACCCGCTCAATGATTTTGCCAAGCCGACGCTCCACCGCGCACAGGCGTTTGAAATCGTCCTTGGATACCAGCGACACCGCCTCGCCGGAAGCCCCTGCGCGGCCGGTGCGGCCGATGCGGTGGATATACTCATCGGCATCGTCGGGCATATCGTAGTTGACCACGCGCTCCAGCTCGTCGATATCAATACCGCGAGCGGCAACCCCGGTGGCCACCAGTATGTTGATCTCGCCGGACTTGAAGCCCTCAAGAATTCGCGAGCGCGAGGCCTGGCTGCGACCGCCGTGGATGGATTCCGCCGCAATGCCGCGCTTTTCCAGCTGGCTCACCAGCTTCGCTGCACCGTGCTGGGTGCGGATAAAGATCAATGCCTGAGTCCAGTGGCGCTCGTTGATCAGGTGGCTAAGCAGTGCCGACTTGTTGTGCTTGTCCACCGCGATCAGCCACTGTGAGATTTTCGGTGCAGACTGGGTGTTCGCCGCAATGGATACCTCAAACGGATTCTCCACCACGTCCTTTGCCAGTGACCGGACCTGCGGCGACAGCGTCGCGGAAAACAGCAGGCTCTGACGCTGCTCGGGCAGGCGCGCAAGGATTTTGTTGAGGTCATCGATAAACCCCATATCCAGCATGCGGTCTGCCTCATCCATCACCAGCATCTGCAGCTCGTCGAAATAGAGTGCGCGCTGGTGTGCCAGGTCGAGCAGGCGCCCCGGCGTGGCCACCACAATATCCACACCCTCAATCAGCTGCTGCTTCTGCGGCTCCAGATCCACGCCGCCCACCATGCACATGGACACCACCGACAGGTGCTTGCCATACAGCCGGATATTGTCCTCCACCTGCATGCCCAGCTCGCGGGTAGGCACCAGGATCAGCGCGCGAAAGCGCTTTGCCCGCCGCTTGCGCTCACCACTGAGCAAATCCAGCATCGGCAGCACAAAGGCCGCAGTCTTACCGGTGCCTGTCTGTGCAGTCGCAATTATGTCCCGCCCTTCCAGGATGGCGGGAATCGCCTTGCGCTGGATCTCGGTGGGGGTCGCATACCCTTTCTCTTCAAGGGCTTGCAGGATCGGGGCGCTCAATCCCAGGGGGTGGAATGTCATCTGGACTCTCTAAAGGGGGGTAGCTAGGGGCATTGGCCGGTGAATGGCCAGCGGCTGGTTTCAGCGCGGCATGGTAACAGTAAAGTACAGAGTAGGCGCCGGTTAACTAATAGGCGTTGGGAGCGGTCGCTCCCTAATCCCCATGCCTTAGGCGTTATGCGCGGTCGGTCCCTGACCGCGGTGGGGCAGATTCCGCTCAGGTAATGGCCCACGCCACGAGTGACAGTACCAGCCCCGCCAGCAGGAACATCAGGCCCTTGAGCATGAGTGATTTCGGGTAGTCGGCTTCCTTGTGAATCAGGGAGTAGGGCAGACCCGTTATCGGGCCGAGAATAAGAGACGACAGCCCCCAACCCCAGCGGTTATTACCCAGCGCCGTCAGCGCCGCCATCAGGCCACCGAACCAGAACAGCGTAATGCCTATAACGAGGATGATGAATATCGGTATGGTCAGCCACTGGTTGGTTAAAAATACCTTGAGGATTTCGTGTTCCATAATCTTTCCGGGTGAATATTTCGGCGTGATTGTAACAGGGGCGGGTGCACTATTGCGTAGTCAGAATAGTGTCAAGGCTTGAAGCCAAGTCTCCCCTGGAAACGCGCCACCCGTAGTAAACATCGGGGCGGCCCTTTGCGGCCGGCCGTATTCTCTGGTAATAACGAAACGGCGTTCTGTGCCGCTGCATCGGCGCTGTGTTCATCCATTCTGGATAGTTACTCGCTCCGTTCTACGGAATGTCTGTTCATATTCTGGTAAATGCTTTCGCACTCTTGACCTCGGTGGTAGATTTATGTGTGGATTGCTCTCGCACATAAATAATTCAGTCAGGGATTGGCACAATGATATATCTCTTCTATCCATTTAATGATGGCACCGGAATCGACACTCTAAAAAAACTTGTTCGCGGAGTTGGAAATAAGATTGTGCCCCAGGATGGGAATATTCAATCCCCACCAATCGGCGAGTTGTTCTGTGACAATGGTACTTGTCCGACGACCCTGAATGCTGCCGGTGCGAATGATGAAATCTATATCATTGGCCACTCATACAAAAGCTTCAAAGTACTTGGTGATGCAAACAAAGCCGTTATCGACCAGTCTGAAATTCTTGATCGATTGAGAAGGTGTGGCCTGAGAAAACAGGCCCAATGTCAAATCACGGTTTACGCCTGCTATTCGGGAAGAACTAAAGACAAGCAACACAGTCTCGCATCCTACCTTGCCTCAGCACTAAGAACCGAAGGGTACGCGTGCTGGAACAATGTTTATGGTTATACCAAAAAAGTTTTAACCAAAACGAAGTCCGATTATGGAGGCTATGAAGTATACGTAGAAAACACCAAGGATGAATGGGCTCCTCTGGCTTGGTATCCGCATTTTTTTGTGCGTGCAGAACCCCATATCGGGTAGGTTGCATGGATTTTTTATCCCTGTGATAAGTAATATTCTTCTGAGTAACTATACACCTAATATCTTGATATACGGTTTTGTTGTCACCAGATATCCGTATCTAGCAAGGCTTGCGTCAACTTATTGGTAATTGCTCAGTTGGAAGCGTAGCCAGCAGTAAACGAAGTTAAGGCAGTTATCTGCGAAGCAAGTTTTAAGGTTCTTTTCGTTTCACTCGCGGGGCGAAACGAGGTGGATGATGTTTGATGGGCTAGATATCCAAAAAGCTTTAAATCCATCGGGAAGCGGTTCAATTTCATCTCTGCGACGACAACCCTGATCTTTGAGATGTTCAGCAGCTTTGCCAATATCACTGGCTACGATCTCAAGCCAGATTTCCGATTGACTTAAGCCCGGCATGCAGTCGAGCCAAAGCACTTTTCCGCCAAAATCGAACTTCGGAGTATCTTCCGCGCCACTTCCAGTGAGTTCTTTGAGTTGCAAAACGTTCCGGTAGAAGCGAACAGTACTTTCGTACTCATGTGCCGGAATTTTCATTGCGATATTTTTGCCGGGCTCAAATTCAAGGTCCATTATCAAATCCTTAACTTGTAGTGGCGCATTAAATTTAGCTTCCTGAATTTGAGTGATGCTATCACACTCAATATTTTACGACGGACCCCATGTTAAGTGGTGGAATGTCCCGGCGGAGGCACACTATCCCTACGTGCTCGGGCAGCCCTTTACGGGCGCCCACGCACGCTAAAATTTCTCTCGCCTATCCAACGGACTATTGTATTGCAGCGGTGTCCATCCACATGATCTCCCAGATATGCCCATCCAGATCCCGGAATGCGCGGCCATACATAAAGCCGTGATCCTCGGGCTCGCGGTAGGGGCTGCCACCTGCGGCAACCACCTTATCCAGTAGCGCGTCCACTTCGGCGCGGCTCTCGGCAGACAGGCACACCAGCACCTCGGCAGTCTTGCCGGTATCACAAATCTCAACACCGGGTGTGAAGCTACTGAACTTTTCACGAGTGAGCAGCATGACAAAGTTGCTTTCACCCACAATCATGCAGGTCGCCGTCTCATCGGTGAATTGCGGGTTGAACTCGAAGCCGAGCTGGGAGAAAAACTCGATAGATTTCCCGAGGTCGGAGACGGGCAGGTTTACGAACATCATTCTGGACATGGTCATTTCTCCGTTACTGCTAACGATTAATTGGGTTTGTATAACCTAGTCGTATGAGAGGAAGCCATTTCGACAATAGAAACGAAAATATTTGGCAGATAAAACTACGTGAACCGTGATGGTCACATCTGCCTTGTCGAAAACGTCCTGTACTTGGCCAGAAAACCTTTGAAGGGTGGTGCTACGGACTCCGGGGGCCGCAGAAAGGTGCGGGTCAGAGGCAAGCAGCGCGGTCTGTTGGACTGCTTTGCATTTAGGACTTTCCGTAGCTGGATACCCTGCGGATTTTCGAGAATTTCACACTTGCGAACTCGAAAACGTGGCAAAAATGGAGCTGCTTTCCCTGTTTATTGGTGCTGATTCCGTTTGCGGACCCGATTTTCCCATGTGACATGACGTGCGTAATGGTTATTGAGAAAATTGCATTTTTTCTTTTTTTTATATGGCCTGCGAAGTCCTTTGCTTCTGCAACACTATTATCAGGCAGTTCCCAGATAATCCCATCTTCCAGATATTCATCGAGAAATTGCAGGTCGCCAGTTTCTATGGCGATAGCAACTTTCTCCACCAGCTGATTTTTGGGCGAGTTTCCACAGTCTTTGCTGCCATTTATTTTCACCATGCTAGCTATTCCTCCCTGCTGCCAGTGCCGCCTTTATACGCTGGCGCAGCCAGGCCCGCAACGGATCGTCCTGGGTGCGCTGGTGCCAGATCTGCAGAATGTCCACGTCCGGCAGTTTGACCGGGCAGGGATAGCTCACCAGGTCGGGCAGGCTGCGGCAGGCCTGTTTGGCTACCGAATTCAGGCAGGTGATCAGCAGGTCGCTGCCCTCGATGGTGGTGGCGGGGGAGAGGAAGCTCGACAGTCCCGCCACGATGCGTCGCTGGTGGCCGAGCTTGTGCAGTTTCTTGTCCACAATACCGTCCAGGTCACCGGTCAGGGTCGTGACCAGATGCCCGCAGGCCAGGAAGGCCTCTAGATCCAGTTTCTTCTGAATGTGCCGGTTACTGCGGCTCGCCAGTACGCTGAAGCCCTCCTTGTGCACCTTTTGCTGATAGAAGGACGCGGGCAACTGCTCGAAGAAGCCGGCGATGGCGATATCGCAGGCGCCGGTTTCCAGCTCGGTGCGCGGCAGGCGGCCGCGGGTGTTGTGAAACACCAGCTGCAGTTTGGGTGCCTGCTCACTGATCACCGGCAGCAGTTTGGGCAGCAACAACTGTTCGATAAAGTCGGTGCCAAAGATATGCACGCGGTCTTCCCGCAGCAGAAAGCTCTCTTCGTCGCAGTAGTCGTAAAAGGATTCCAGCGAGCGCACCAGCGCCTGGATCTGCGGTGCCAGCTGGTGTGCCCGCGGCGTCGGCGTCAGTCCGCGCGGGGCGCGGGCAAACAGGGTGTCGTCGAACTCGCTGCGCAGCTTGGCCAGCTTGTGGCTGAGCGCCGGCTGGCTCAGGTTCATACGCTCCGCCGCCACCGAGGCGTTGCGCTCCTCGTACAGCACCTGGAACAGCTTGAGCAGGTTCAGGTCCTTGTTTCTGATATTCATATTCTGAAAGGCAGTATCCAAAAGAATCGAAGTATCTTATATCAGGGTTCGCCCCGGTATAGGCCTCAATCCGCCAATGCGGGCGTGTGCGGCTGGCGAGCCCATATTTGCCCGACTAAGATCCATGGGCGCAGAAGCTGACCGTCAGCACGGATGCGCGCGCCCCCCAATGCCACCAACGTCGAGCTCACCAGCAGCGAATGACTACAGAGCAGCCAGGAACGCCAGAAACCACTCGATTGCCCCGGGAACTTGTTCACCGGCTGAAGCAACCCTTTGTGCGCTTCGTGCACATCGAGTCCGCCGCTGGTGCGGTGCTCCTGCTGTTTACCATTGCCGCCCTCGTTCTATCCAACTCACCCTGGGCCGATGCCTTCGAACATATCTGGGAGACATCGATCGGTCTGAAGGTCGGTTCGCTCGAGTTTGGGCGCGCGCTGCGGGAGTGGATTAACGATGGCCTGATGACACTGTTTTTCTTTGTGGTCGCACTGGAGCTCAAGCGCGAACTGGTGCTTGGCGAACTCCACAACCCGCGCATGGCGGCGCTATCCATATCCGCCGCCCTCGGCGGTATGATCGCGCCGGCGTTGATCTACCTGGCGCTGCAATACGGTCAACCCGGCGAGCAAGGGTGGGGTACCGTCATGGCGACGGACACGGCGTTTGTCATCGGCTGTCTGGCACTGCTTGGCTCGCGCATACCGCTAAGCTTGCGCATCTTTATGCTGTCACTGGCGATCGTTGACGATATCGGCGCCATTCTTGTGGTGGCCATTGGCTACAGTAGCGACCTTGTGTGGGGATTCCTGGCGCTGGCTGCACTGGGGCTGATGATCATTCGCGCCATGGCAATGCTCGGTTTCCGCGGTTTTCCGCTCTATTTCGTGATGGGCGGGCTCACCTGGCTCGCGGTGGATGCGTCCGGCATTCACGCCACCGTCACCGGCGTGATACTGGGGTTGATGACCCCGGCGCGCCGCTGGGTGAGTGCCGAGCGCCTGTACGCGATACTGGGCCAGGTAGTGGCGCATCCCGATATTACCCAGAGCAGTGCCGACACCGCCGATCGACATACGCTGCAAGCGGCGGAAGTTGCCGCGCGAGAAACCCTGTCGCCACTCGAGCGGCTGGAGATCTGGCTGCACCCCTGGGTGGGCTTTTTCATCATGCCCCTGTTCGCCTTTGCCAATGCCGGGCTGACACTCAACTTCAGCGACTTTGGCAGTTCGGTCACGCTGGCCATTGTCGCCGGTTTTGTAATTGGCAAGCCGCTGGGAATCCTGCTGTTTAGCTGGCTGGCTTTGCGCACACGCATCGCGACCCGCCCCCCGGATCTCAGCTGGCAGTTAATGGTCGGTGGCAGTTTTCTCGCCGGCATCGGCTTCACCATGGCGCTGTTCATCGCCAATATGGCGTTCGATAAAACCCTGATCGACAGCGCCAAGCTGGGGATCGTCATCGCGTCCCTTTGTTCTGCCGCGGTCGGTCTCACTGTGTTGATGTGCTTGCCTGCCCGCGCGGCGACGAAGGATCAATAAGCGCGCACTCTCTCCAATCTTGCCAACCCCGCGCGCCAGTGCCGCAGCATCAGTGCCAGCCCGCAAGGGCACCGGCAAACCGGGTATCGTCAAACGCGCTGCGCAGCGTGTGACTCAGCGCCCTATTTCTGATATTCATATTCTGAAAGGCAGTAATTCAATGAATCGAATTATCTTATATCGGGATTTGCCCTAGCATAGCCCCCAATCCGGCAGCGCCCCGCCCGTGCGGGGCCGGCTGCCGGCGCAAACTGTCTATTGGAGACCTTACATGAAGAAACTGTTTTCGATCGTTGTGGCGCTACTAGCGCTATCGTCCGCAAGCCTCGCCCTGGCCGCGCCGCGGGTACTGATCGTGGCCACCAGCCACGAGCAGATGGGGGATACCGACGAGAAAACCGGCCTGTGGCTGTCGGAACTGACCCACCCCTACCACGAGCTCAAAAAAGCGGGCTTTGAGGTGGAAATCGCCAGCATCAAGGGCGGCGCGGTACCGGTGGACGCGCGCAGCCTGGCGGATGACGACGCCGTCAACTTTGAATTCCTCGCCAGCCCACAAACCCGCAGCTTACTGGACAACACCCGCAAGCTCGCGGACGTCAGCCCCAAGCGCTACCAGGCCATCCTGTTCGCCGGCGGCCACGGCACCGTGTGGGACTTCCCCAAGAGCCCCGCGGTGAACAGCGTTGCCTCCGCCATTTTTGAGAGCGGCGGTTATGTAGCGGCACTGTGCCACGGCCCGGCCGCGCTGCTGAACGTCACCGGCCAAGATGGCAAGCCGATTATTGCCGGCAAGAAGGTCGCGGGCTTCAGGAATGTGGAAGAAAAAGCGGTAGGCCTGGCAGAGGTAGTGCCCTACCTGCTGCAGGACGAACTGACCGCCCTCGGCGCCAACTACCAGGAAGGCAAAGCGTGGGAAAGCTTCGTGGTGCAGGACGGCCGCATCATCACCGGCCAGAATCCGCAGTCTGCTGCGGAGCTGGGTCGGGTGCTGGCCAAGGCCCTGAAGAAGTAAGCGCTAGTCCGTAAACGCGAAGAGCCCGGTGACTGCCTGTGTTGTGTATGACACAGGCGGTCACCGGGCTCTGTTGTGTCGGCGAGAAGTAAAGCCCTCAATAGGGCCAAAACTCGTCATTTTTCGGAGGGCATTTGGCCTAGGGTATATCGGGCAGCATCCTCAGCTACATGTACCAGTGGTGCATTACTAATCCAGAGTCTCGTGGAAAAGACCGTTCAGGTGGCTCATGAAATCACCAGGTTTCTCTGAAGTATCTGAAAAATGCTCCAGTCTCTCTAGCTCGGCTTCAATGAAGTCATTGAGCTCTGTAACTTTTGGAGCTAGCTCCTTTTCTAAACTTTTCTTTTTCCTCTCCAGTAGCTCTGAAATTTGACCATTTAGCGCTGTGTTGTCACTTATCAATTTCCGCAGCGTCTCAAATTGAATTGGCGCAGGCTCTCGATACCTCTCTAGCCACATAATTGAAAGCAGAGGCCTTAGGACATAGAAGTACTTCTTGATAGGAACTAGATCCTCACGAAGATAGCTCCTGTAGTTTGTCTTTGCCATGCTTCGGTAGTGGTATATCCCTTTTTTAACGGAATATATGTCCGGGATTAGCTCCCTCGCTCTTCGAGCAAAGCTACCGCGATCAATGTATACAATTGGAGATTGCAGCCACTCTATAAATGCAGGATTTGACTTGGCGAACAGCCTCAAAGCCTTTCTGACATCCCATCCGTTGATATCAATTTCATCAACAATCGGATACTCAATGACATCTCTCTTGTCTTCGAGATCAACGGCTACATACCAATCTTTGGGGTGCGCGTAAATAAAGCGCACGTCGTAGTCGCTATTCGGAGATTCAAATCCCCAGGCTCGGCTACCTGACTCGACAGCATAGAGAACACGGACACCGTGTTCTTTCTCGGCTTTTTTGATTCTTGCCAGAATTTCATTTTTAACGAAATGTTCAATCGCGGGCATATTTGAGCTGGCGCCTCAATCAAGTGTGGCTTCAGTGGTCGAATTTATTAAATTTTTATGTGCTCTGTAGGCATTTAGTAAAATCTCATTTTCGCTTTCAGATTTATACTGTTTCTTATCTTGATCAATGCCAGATTTTTCAAATATTACCTGGGCGGTAGTGAAAATCCCCAAGGCTTTTGATTCGTCGATTAGGCTGCTTTTGAACTGCTCACACGTTTTGTCGAGTTTATTTGAGTTAAAAGGCGCTATGTTTTCACCAATGGCGAGCAACCTCACCAAGTACATGAGATGGAATCTGGCTTTTTTTAGATCTGACTTTAAATCCCCACTGCGAAAAAACTGTTCAATCCTATAGTACGCTAAGCCGCTAACATAGTAGGGTGAATATTTATGTCCATCGCTGAAAATTTGGCCATGAAAGCGGCGAACTATAGTGCCGTAGTAGCCTGACACTAAGTTTGGTGAATTTAAAAACATTGATGCAAATGACTTTATTTGTATTGGGATTGATATAATTTGGGTTTTCTTGATTCCAGTGTCTGAATTATATTGTTGCGAACGTCGTTCGTAATATAGAGGGAAACTCTTACTTTCGGCGCTATAGTACATCTCAAGTTTTTTCTGAAATACATTTAAGGCCTCAAGCTGTTCGGTTTTGACTTCAGTCTGGCTGTTTGTCGCCAGTGTTATATTTGTTTTTATTTCGTCATTTTCAGTGACGACTACCTTTATAGGAACATAAACATCCTCTATTCCTTCAATTTCTTGGCAATCATGTAGCACGTGACTAGTCTGACACCCGTTTACTACCTGGTAGTCTCTAATAGTGAATCTGTTTCCTGCAGGGGTGAGTGTAGAGGCGACAATCGTCACGCCGTTATTAAGAACACAAAATAAATCGAATTTTGATTCTTCTAGTGTTTTCTTGATTTTTTTATTTACTGGGTTGTTGCCCTGGAAATCACGCACGTTATCATCAAAAATACTGTGAATGGTTTTGTTTTCATCTTGAATGAGCTTGATGTATTCGGAGAATGGAATAATCCCTAAATAAGCCTCTGATACACCACTGATGTCTGGTAGTGTAATTCTATTCTGGAATGTGATCGTAGAAGATAGCTTGTTCTTAGTTTCATGGAATAGCTTTTGTAGTTCTGAAGCTCCTAAGGGGTCAATGCTTACGGATTCAAATACACCGATATTTTCGATTTCAGACGTTCCTGACTCAATGATCGCTGTGAGGTTTTGGTCATCAATCCACTTGCCAGTGCACACATAGTAAAGCTTACATGTAGGCCTACGATTGACCATGTAAGAAGACATTGAGAATATGATTTCCCATATTTCTTTCATCTTCTTGATTTTTTCATTTTGAACAAGTTTGGGGTTATCTGAAAGAAAGTCTTTTACTCCATGAATAAAACTGCCAATCGCTGACCCATCGAAAGATGATGATGTTTTCGATTGAATAAAAATAATATCGGCATCTAAGTAGGAGGTAGACTCTACAACATCTCTTAACTCATCTTCATCAAGAATCAATCTGCCATTGACAATTAATGCTACTCCATCAATTGCGCAGTCCCCTCCCGAACCAGAATGTATATCTTCTAGTTCAAAGCTTCCTCTAAAGAGCTTTGATATTACAGAGTAGTTGCAAAAGTGTTCAAATTGAGTTGGCTCAGGCTTGCTCTCTATTTCGTATTGAGATGAAAACCCGTCTAATAATGATTTAGTAATTTTATCCATTGTTTTTAATAATCCTCGTGAATACCCGGATTCGCATAATGTCGCGCTTTTTTACTCGTTTGGAGTGCAGTGAAAGACCAGTTTGATAGCAGCGATTTCTTGGGATATTTACATAGATAGCCTAAATTCCTCAATTTTTGCACCGATTAAATCTGCGGCCCCGCTGGGTGATAAAAGCATATTTTCGGCGTCAGTATCATCTAGTACCAGAATCAATTTTTGATGTACCATCCACTGTTCTCGAATGGTATTTAGGCAACCAGTGGAGTCCCCACCATTCCTAGAAAAGATGATCCCAAATAAACCCGCTCCATGGGGCTTTAGGTAATTCGCGATTTGAAGGACGTCACTCTTCTTCACTTTTCTAGAGTAATTCTTGGCATCTACCACAACATAGTCTGCAGAGTATTTTTCGCGCAAAAATGACCAAAAGCCATCTGTTGCATAATTTGGGACAATGAAATCTCTTCGGTTTGACTTGGTGAAATCGTTTACTTCTTGAATCGGCCTATCAAGAGGAGGGCAAAATAATTCTTCTATAATTTCGCCAATAAGACCCTGATATAAGTAGCAATCTTTACGGCCCGGATTACATGCCTTCAACTTGCCAAGCAAAGCTCGCTCTCTACTATCTTCTTGCTCCCCGGCAATAGCTGTCAGAAGCATTTTAAAGTAGCTACTATCAGCCTTCTGTATTCCCGATTTGAAATTATTAATGAGGTAGTCTGCATCCCATACTTCTATGTCATGAGATTCAAAATTTTTCTTTATCTCATGTGGAAGTCTTCCTGGTATGGCCAAAACTTTTTTGCACTCTCCTATAAGCTTGCCGTACTCCAAAATTTGCTCGATTATTTTAGAGCTGTGATTTCTTGTGATTGCTTTATTAGATTTACACTCAATAAGAATATTTGGCTTTCGGCTATCTTTTATCAGGATGTCTGCTCTCGCTCTTTGAGACTCCCCTATTATCGCTTCAAGTTGGATATTTTGATTAGGGTTTGTTGTCTTAAGAACCTGATAAAGGAAGTTTACAAACTCAATCTCCTTTGGACCCATGTCCATATATCTATGGCAATTTGGGCATAGCAGAAGGAAATTCTCTTCCGCCATGCTACCACCTTGATGGAGCGGCGTAATCGAAGCCAGCTCCAAAGGGATGTGCTCTCCAGAAATGGAGCATATTGCACACTTATTATTGTGCTTTGCAATGAGGTTTGCCCGCATTGCGGCCGACGGAATTCTTCGCTTCTTTAATGTCTGGTCCATAATCTATTTTCGAATTCCAATTTTGCTCTAACGCCGTGTTCAGGCGCGGACAATTTTGTACGCATTGTGCGCGATAATGGGAGTGAAGCGACCGCGCATAAAGTGCACAAAGTTGTCCGTCGCTCTGCGGCGCCTTGTTAACGTAAATCTCGGTTTCTACTGCCGAAGCACACAAAACCAGAAACTAAATTTTCCCTACTTTACTGATTTTAAACCTTTAATCTTATAGTTTAATCTCAAGTATCCGCCATCTATGCTTGGAAAATATTCATTTTTTCCAGCATAAGATTATTCACCTTTTCGCTGAAGGATTTTCTCAATCGGTGTCAATACGATAATTCATATATCTTGTGGGCTTGTGTTTTGAGCCGGCCCACCTCCAACTACTAGGGAACCTATGTTCATGTCCGCGATGCCTCAGGCTTTCAGAGCGGTTCATAATCAAGGCGTGTCTCCGCAGGAATGTCTAGACCTTTTAAGAATTCACAACGCGGAGTGTGAATTGCCCTGCAAGCCCCAGAGGACGCGACCTGAAGGCCGCATCTACTGCGTTACAAATATTGTAAAGGGCTGGTCATTCGCTGCGACGTTCGCCTAACAGCTGCAGCCTTCAGGTCACACTGAGGCATCGCGGACGTAATCATAAGCTACCTAGATAAACTTTTTAGTTTTCGCTCAAATTATCTAACTGGCTCAAGGTTTCGTCTTTTAAATATTCGGTTTGAGACTTTATTCTTTCGAGTATCTCGTATTCTTGACTTGAGCCCGAATTTTTTAGTGAAGAATTTAAGAATTCAATTTCTCTCTCGTAGCCATCGACCAAACTTTTCAAAATGTATGGGTCCAACTTGCTACTTTTCGGGCGATACATTTCCTCGATTGCTGCATCGCTCATGGCCACCGATTCCATAGACATAGCCTCTGACTCTAATGTAGAGTCCATATTTTCGTCATAATAAGATTTATATTTAGTGAATTTTTCAACATCTCCCTGACGACCCAAAAATTTAGCGTGATTTATAGCAATATCGACAAGGTTAGCCTGGAAAAAGAAAAAGCTATTTCTCTTACTTAAAATTTTCGCACTATGCTTAATCGCTTTGTTGGTCAAAAGCGCATTTTTTTCTGTTTGAATTAAATGCATGACATTTTTTAATTTTCTTAACGCTTTTTCCTGTTCGCTGTCATAAAATTCTTTCAGAGGAGCGGTCATCATTAGCGTCTCTTCCGTTATAAGAAAAGCCGTATCAATCTGTTGAAGCGCACCAGCTTTAGAAGAAAATGCGAATTTTTCATGATTCTTTTTAGAGTGCATGTTCTGATCATTTTCTATCGATGCATAATAGTGCTGATATATCGCGATAGGATTTTCGAGGTAAGAAGCGTCAAAAAAAGTCAAACCCTTTATTAAGTTTAATTTTTTTGTGTATAACCTTACTAGTCCCTCCAAAAGGATTTGGTCATCTTTGGATCGCTTTCTATCTTTTAGCCAATTTATTTTTTTTGCGATATCTAAATCACTTAGCAGGACATAGTACAGCATTTCTCTATGAGCTTTTTGAACATGCCTCTCTAACTTGCTGATTTTTTGCTTGATGTCAGAGTCCATACTGCTGTCATCACCAAGCAACCACTCCGTCACATGGCTGCTTTGCTCTATTCCCTCCGCTCTTGCACACTCAATAATTTCCTCAACGCTCGCTTCAACGAAGAAGCGCCTGCCAAAAGCGCTACTATTTTCATGAACTTTCTGACAATTTAACAGCCTTATACTGTTATTGAAATTACGGTAAACAATTCCGGTTAACTCGGAATTTTCCCATTGGCTTAACTTTTCAGATAGATTTTTAACGCTATCATCAAGTGAAATTGAACTATGCTTTTCTGCGATTGAGTTAATGCCTGCGATAGCGAGCTTCAAATCAGATCTATCAGTATCACTCAAGGTCGCATTTTTTGATCCCCTAAACTTACCTTTCAAATAAATTATTTCAAATAAAGAGTTGAAGTCATTTAGCTCAACGTACTGATCTACTTCCTTCTGGGAAACTCCACACCCCAATATCAAACAAGAAAATATTGCAAAAATTATTTTTTTCATCACTGCCTGCCTTGATTGTCCCCATAAATTTTTTAAAGCCGATTATTTTCTTAACCCAGCAACAAGGGCGCCTTTGATCTGAGAATCCGTGCTCGATGCAGCGCAATCTTTACCTTTGGCTGATTCTCAGGCTTCACGGAATCCGTTACCGGAAATTTATCTACTGAGTGCTGACTGTCAGCCCCCAGGGAGATCGGCTACTGGAAATTCTTACAATTTTTCTTACATAAACACTTTTTTCTCGCGATTATCTACGTTAACAGTTTATTCAATAGCTCCAGATCTAGGCATAATGCCTAGATCTGGAATTAGGTGCCTATATATGGGCATTTTGCCTAAATATGTTCGTCCGCTAGCTCAAGCCAGAAATGCACTGAAGCCCTTGGGGAAACCGGTAGCTATGCTGACTTGTTTAGCTAACTGCCGCTCCTACTTTTTCTCCAGCTGGTATTTTGAGGAAAGTAAAATTTCTATGAGCGTAGGAGAGCCTTCGATGCGAAGTGTGACGCACTTCTCATTTATGTTGTGGCGCCTTTTATAACACGCAGGTCTATGATTGGCGAGGTGCTGTAATGGGGTGTAATCTTTGAAGTTCGTACTCACTTACATTATGTGATTCGGACACTTTGTTATCACCGTTCAGTAAGAAGTTTCGTGGTATGGATTCTTTCGCCAGCTCAATGAGTATTCGCTAGCGTGTATCCGTTACAGCATTTTGATACTTAAAGGAGACTCCCCCCAAAGCCGTATCCCCACCACCCATACCCAATTTAACCTCACCCCACCGACACCCCGTCGCCCAACCCCACCACTCCTGCTATCTTCCTCTGCATAACAATGCAAAGGATCGCCCCATGCCCCGCAACCTGACCGCCTCCCTGGCGCTGCTGACCGCACTTTCCATCCCGGCTCTCAGCCTTTTCGGCTGCGACCGCTCCAGTACCCAGTCCGAGCCGAAGCCTCAGACTGAGGCGGCGTCACAGGCTCCGGCCGAGCAGGAAGCCAAGCCCGATTTCGCCATCGACTACCAGCAGTTCCAGCTGGATAACGGCCTCAATGTGCTGTTCCACATCGACCGCTCCGATCCGGTGGTGGCGGTGTCGCTGACCGCCCATGTGGGTTCGGCGCGGGAGAAGGAGGGGCGCACCGGTTTTGCCCATCTGTTCGAGCACCTGCTGTTCCTGGAGTCGGAGAACCTGGGCAAGGGCGGGCTGGATGCGATGAGTGCGCGTATTGGCGGTTCCGGGGCCAATGGTTCCACTTCCCGCGATGTCACCAATTACTACCAGACGGTGCCCAAGGATGCGCTGGAGAAGATGCTGTGGGCGGAGGCGGACAAGCTCGGCTGGTTTATCAATACGGTGACCGAGCCGGTGCTGGCAAAAGAAAAGCAGGTGGTGAAGAACGAGAAGCGCCAGGGTGTGGATAACCGCCCCTATGGCCACAGCCAGTATGTGATCGATCGCAATCTCTACCCGGAGGGCCACCCCTACAGCTGGCAGGTGATCGGCTCGCTGGAGGATCTGGACAATGCCACCCTGGACGATGTGAAGACCTTCTTCCGCCGCTGGTATGTGCCCAACAACGTGACTTTGGTAGTGGCCGGGGATTTTGATCCCGAGCAGGCCAAGGCGCTGGTGCAGAAGTACTTCGGCGAGATCCCCGCGGGCGAGGCCATCGAGCGCGCGCCCAAGCAGCCGGTCACCCTGAAGGAGACCAAGCGCCGCTATTACGAGGACAACTTCGCGCGCCAGCCCCAGCTGACCCTGGCCTGGCCCACGGTGCCGCGCTACAGCGAAGACAGCTACCCGCTGGCGGTGCTGACGGAATACCTGTCCGACGGCAAGCGCGCGCCCCTGTACCGGGTGCTGGTGGAAGACGAGCAGCTGACCGCGAATGTGTCCATGGGCGCCTATGAGTCCGAGCTGGCGGGGCAGGTGCAGCTGGAAGTGCAGGCGTTCAGCGGGCGCGATCTGGATGCGGTCTACGCGGGTATCCAGAAGGCGTTTGCGCTGTTCGAAAAAGAGGGGATTGCCGAGCAGGACCTGGAGCGCATCAAGGCCGGCCAGGAGGTGGCCTTCTACAACAGTCTGTCCAGTGTGCTGGGCAAGGGCTTCCAGCTGGCCCAGTACGACATTTACGCGGATGACCCGGGTTACGTGAGTGAGGATATCGAACGCCTGCTGGCGGTCACCGCGGACGACGTAAAGCGGGTGTACCAGAAGTACATCGATGACAAACCCTTTGTGGCAGTGAGCTTTGTGCCCAAAGGGGAGAAAGCGCTGGCACTGGCGGATTCCACCGAGGCGCAGGTGGTGGAAGAGCAGATCGTCAATGGTGCCGAAGACGCGGTGGACCCGACGGCGCAGGCGGAGTACCAGAAAACCCCGTCGAAGATCGACCGCAGTGTGGAGCCCGCCTACGGCGCGCCGGCGCAGACCACCGTGCCGGATGTCTGGCAGAGTGAGCTGAGTAACGGCATCGAGGTCTACGGTATTGAAAACAGCGAGGTGCCCACGGTCAACTTCAGCCTGGTGATCGACGGCGGCCAGTTGCAGGAGAGCATCGACAAGACCGGGGTGGCCAACCTCACCGCCATGCTGATGGAGCGCGGTACCAAAAACCGCACCCCGGAAGAACTGGAAACCGCCATCCAGAAACTCGGTGCCAATATCAACGTATCCGCCGCGCAGGACGCCTTCCGCTTTGACGTCACCACCCTGGCGCGCAACTTCGATGAGGTATTCGCGCTGGTGCAGGAAATGCTGCTGGAGCCGCGCTGGGACGAAAAAGAACTGGTGTTGGCGAAGAAGAGCGTTACCAGCCAGATCAAGCGCGCGGAGGCCGAGCCCGGCGCCATTGCCAGCAAGACCTTTGCGCGCCTGCTGCACGGCGATGACAGTATCCGCGGATACAGCGGCCTGGGTACGGAGGATTCCGTGGCGGCCATCACCATGGATGATCTCAAGGCCTATTATGCGCAGTACCTCTCACCGTCCGTGGCCCGCGTCCACGTGGTGGGGGATATTTCCCAGCAGGACTTCCTCGCCGCCGCGGAATCCCTGGCCAAGCAGTGGCCCGCCAAGTCGGTGAAGGTCCCGGACCCGAAATCCGAACCGGCCAAGCCGGGCATCTATTTTGTGGACGTGCCGGATTCCAAGCAGTCGATCCTGCGCATCGGCCGCCTGGCCATGCCGGCGGTGTCAGACGACTACTACCCGGCGGTATTTACCAACTACATCCTCGGCGGCGGTGGCTTCGCCTCGCGCCTGATGCAGGAGCTGCGCGAGGGCAAGGGCTACACCTACGGTATTGGTTCCAGCGTATCCGGTGACAACACCGGCGGCCGCTTTGCCATCGGCAGCGGCGTGCGCGCCAATGTCACCGCGGAATCCGTGCAGCTGATCCACGATATTCTCGCGGACTACCCCGACACCTACACCGAGGCCGACCTGGAAAACTCCCGCTCTTATCTGGTGCGCGCCAACACCCGCGCGTTCGAGACCGCGGGCGCCAAGCTGGGCCTGCTGGAAAACATGAGCAAATACGACTGGCCCGCCGACTACGTGCGCGAGCGCGAGGCCACCGCCAAAGCCATGACCATCCCCGAGGTGCAGAAGATTGCCGAGGAATATATGCAGCTGGATTCCATGATCTGGCTGGTGGTGGGGGATCGCGCCACCCAGCTCGAGCGGCTAAAGAAGCTGGGGCTGGGTGAAGTTAATTTGGTGGAGTAAGGGGGCGTAACCGAGCGCACGATTCTGTGCTGTCTGGTATTGATTACCGCCATTTAATCCACGGTTTTTGTACGTGTGTCTATTCTTCCTTTGCCCCGCGCAGACTCACTTTGCGCGGGGATTCCATCAATCTTTCTCCCCGGTCCGGCGCGAATTCTGTGGCGCGAGAATATGGGGTAACAACGAGTGATCAAAGGATGAAAACTTTCACTAGCGCGTGTAGAACCTGGATGCGAATGTTGGGTGGTGTCACATTGGCTGGCAGCCTGGGTTTTGCGGGGGTAACACAGGCCGAAGTTTATGAGATCGAGGCGGAGGACTTCGCCGGATCATTCATCACGTCTTTCTTAAAGTATCGCGTCAACGAAAAAACAATTTCTACGACATCGACCGGTGAAATCAAAAAGAAAGGTCTCGGAAAATTCCAGAGCCACACGGCAACGGAGTTCAATCTGGGGGGCGGGTCATGTGATACGGGGAATACAGATCCGTATGTGTTCGACCAGCTGTTCTTTGTGGTTAGGTCCAATGTGGTTTTGACATTCGAGAGCGGGCAGGTGTTCCTGAAGGCGGTGCCGCTCGAAGAGGACGCCCCGGCAGGAGGCGGCTGTTTTTATCTCATCGCTGATCCGGAGACGCAAACGTTAGCCGAAGTACCTGGCCGCTTTGATCTTGTCGTCAAATATAAGGTTGTTGGTGGTACCGGGGAGTTTGCGAGGGCGACAGGAGAGCTGGAAGCGACGTCGAGAGGTACCGTGCTTGAATACAATAACTTGGGGGCAGATGGCTACAACTTCTTTGGCGGTGTTAGCGGCACCCTTGAAGGTTCTTTCTGTACTAACTGCCCCTAGTGTTCACACCGGGCGCAGAGCAAAAAATGATGTTGTTCTGCGCCCTCGTTTTACTGATCCCTAGCCAATCGGACACCCGGGGTTCTCGCCTTTGCCCCAGGCCATGATCGGCTCCATTAACCAGGCAGAGCCCCAGGGGGAGATGCCGGTGATGGATACGCCGTTATCCTCTTGCGGCTCGACGTTGATCACCGCCACGATATTGCCGCCCTCGTTCTGCGGGCCGGTCCATCCCATCACTTCCCGGCGCAGGGTGAATTGGGTGAGGTCTTCACTGGCTGCGGTAATGTCGTAGTGCCAGACCCCGGAGCCTGCCCCGATCACGATGTTCTGCGAGCGAATAGTGGAACCCTGAATCACGCCCTGGACACAGGCATCCATATTGGCCACCAGGTTGCCCACGGAATCCTGATACGAGAGGGGCGTGGTTGCGGTGTAGACATTGCCGAATGTGGAATCGCTGAGTTTTTTGGCAAATTCGCTCGGTGTGTTTGGGGGCAGTATGGCCGTACACCCCTGAAGTACAGCCATGCCGATAAAGACAGGCAGGGACTTTTTCATCGAATTCTCGCTTTTTTAGTGCTGTTATTTACTGAGCGATTGTCAGAAGCAACCTGTGGAAATCCTGGGCTGGGACCGAATCAGGAGTGACTTATCCACAGATGGTGGCGTGTTTTATATCACGCAGCACTAGAGGTTTGTAGGGAAACCTGCACGCGAAAATCCGGGAGGCCGCTGCCAATGCGGTCATCCGGAGGTGTGTGCCAGCGGTGATTTTGGCGCCACCGCAGGTAAAAAAGGGGGAGCTAATGCTCCCCAAAATTCCTTCTCACAGGAGGGATTGTGCCGGGTTAGAAGAAGCCCAGCGGATTGACGTCGTAGCTCACCAGCAGGTTTTTGGTCTGCTGGTAGTGTTCCAGGGCCTTTTTGTGGGTCTCGCGGCCGATGCCGGATTTCTTGTAACCCCCGAAGGCGGCGTGGGCCGGGTACTGGTGGTAGCAGTTGGTCCACACGCGGCCGGCCTGGATGTTGCGACCCATGCGGTAGGCCAGGTTCATATCGCGGGTCCACACCCCGGCGCCGAGGCCGTATTCGGTGTCGTTGGCGATCGCCAGGGCTTCCGCTTCGTCCTTGAAGGTTGTTACGCCCACAACCGGTCCGAAGATCTCTTCCTGGAAAATTCGCATCTGGTTGTGGCCCTTGAGCAGGGTGGGCTGCACGTAATACCCGTTGCGGAATTCGCCCTCCATCTGCTCTGCGCCGCCACCGAAGATGACTTCTGCGCCTTCGCGCTGGCCGATTTCGATATAGGTCATGATGCGGTCGAACTGCTCCAGTGATGCCTGGGCGCCGACCTGGGTTTCCATATCCAGCGGGTTGCCGCGTTTGATCGACTTGGTGCGCTCTACCACCCGCTGCATAAACTCGTCGTAGATGGACTCCTGGATCAGCGCACGGGACGGGCAGGTACACACTTCGCCCTGGTTGAAGAACGCCAGCACCAGCCCTTCCGCCGCCTTGCTGATGTACGCCTCTTCCTGCTGCATTACGTCTGCAAAATAGATATTCGGCGACTTGCCGCCCAGTTCGACGGTGGAAGGGATCAGGTTGTCGGCCGCGCACTTGAGGATATGACCACCCACTGCGGTGGAGCCGGTGAAGGCAATCTTGGCGATGCGATTGCTGGAGGCCAGCGCCTGACCGGCTTCTTCGCCGATGCCGTTGACGATGTTCAGCACACCGGGCGGCAGCAGGTCACCGATCAGGTCTACCAGCACGAGGATGGATACCGGGGTTTGCTCCGCAGGCTTCAACACCACGCAGTTACCCGCGGCCAGTGCCGGGCCCAACTTCCACGCGGCCATCAGCAGGGGGAAGTTCCACGGGATGATCTGGCCCACCACGCCCAGTGGCTCGTGCAGGTGGTAGGACACCGTGTGTTCGTCCAGCTCCGCCATACTGCCCTCCTGGGAGCGCAGGCAGCCGGCGAAATAGCGGAAGTGATCCACGCACAGGGGGATATCGGCGGCAATGGTCTCGCGCACCGCCTTGCCGTTGTCCCAGGTTTCCGCCACCGCGAGCATTTCCAGGTTCTGCTCCATGCGATCGGCAATTCGCAACAGGACGTTGGCGCGCTCTGCGGCGGCGGTCTTGCCCCAGGCGATTTTGGCCGCGTGCGCGGCATCCAGCGCCAGCTCGATATCCGCGGCGCCGGAGCGCGGCACCTCGCAGAAGGCCTCGCCGGTAACCGGGGAAATGTTCTCCATATAGTCGCCCTCTACGGGCGCCACCCATTCACCACCGATAAAGTTTTCATAGCGCGGTTTGAAGTTCAGCAGGGCGCCGTCCTGTCCGGGTTGTACGTAGATCATCGCTTGTTTCCTCATGGGAATCGTTATTGTGCTGTGCTGCTCCCGTGGGCGTTGTTATCTGCCGGTACCGGGAGTAATCTTTTCAGTCGGGCCAGCGCCCGGCTTTTTTGGTTTGAGCAATGAAAAATTAGGGCTTTCGGGACGCGCTAGCTTTCCTCTGAGTACAGATCACTTGATCCTGAATCCAGAGGCCGGCGAGGAAACGGAAGGATCAGAGCAACAATAACTAAAAAGAAAATTATGACTGGAATGGCTATCCGCGGTCGCAATGCGCCGCGGGAGCTGGTGGAGAATCGCGTTTCGTTCGCCGGTCCCAGCTCCGAACTCAGTATTTACGACACCTACCTGCCCGCGGAGCGGGTCGGCCTGTCCTCTGGCGAGTTGCTGTATTGCGGCATGATCAGCGGCCGCAAGATCATGCACGCGGCGAAAAATTACCGCGCGGAATTTCTTCCCCAGGAATCCTTTGTGATGGCGCCGGGGGAGCAGGTGCATATCGATTTCCCTGACGCCCGCCTGGATACCCCCACCTCCTGTCTCACCATCGAAATCGCCCGCGAGCGGGTGGAAAGTATCTGTGAAAAGCTGAACGGCACCCAGGCAGTAGAGACCGAATTTGAAGACTGGCGTTTCCGTCCGGAGACACTGATCCATACCCAGCACAGCCAGGCAACCCAATCCCTGTTGCAGCGGCTGGTCACAACCTTTACGGAAAACGCCAGCGACCGGGATTTACTGGTGGATCTGGGGGTGAGCGAACTGGTGGTGCGAATGCTGCGGGAGCAGATGCGCACTTTCCTGTTGAAGGTCTGCGAAAATAATCCGGAAGTAAACGGATTGGGCGCGGCCCTGCATCAGGTTCAGTCGCGCCTCGACCAGCCCCTGGATATCGAACAGCTAAGCCGTACCGCTTGCATGAGCCGCAGTCGCTTTTACAGCGAATTCAAAAAACACCTCGGCTGTACCCCGGCAGAATTCCAGCAGCACCTGCGCATGCAGGCGGCGAAGGAAAAACTGGCGCGAGGGGAGACGGTTACGCGGGTGTGTTTCGATCTCGGGTACCGGCACCTGAGTCATTTCAGCCGTCGCTTCCACCAGCAGTTTGGGGTGAGCCCCAAGCAATTCCGCGAGTCCAGAAGCCCTGCCTGAGACGCAGGTTGTCGCGGGAGAGATGAAGAGAAGGGGGGAGGGAGAAGTGTTTTGTGAACTGCAGCCACGGACCGATTCGTCGGTGGCTGCAGTGCAATCTGAATCCGAGAGAGGATCAGCCGGCGGGAACCCAGCTGCCATCCGCGCGGCGGCAGGCAAAGCTCTGGGTGCTCTGGTTGTCGGCAGAACCGTAGACTTCAGTGGTGAATGAACGGCAGTACTGATCGCCGCGACGCTCGAAGGCACCGGGGGTTACCGCGTAGTTCACGTTGTTCTGGGAATTCTGCCAGGTAACACGCTCACCCTCGGGGGCAAACTCCAGTACCTGTCCCACACACGCCTGGTTGCGCTGGTCCATCTGGCGACCGATCTTGCCACCCACCAGAACGCCGGCGATGGCGCCACCAATCGTGGCTGCAGTGTTGCCGCGGCCGTCGCCAATCTGGTGTCCGATCACACCGCCAATCAGGCCGCCCAGTACGCTGCCGACCTTGTCGCTGTTACAGCGGGACACGGTGGTGTGCTGGGGCGGCGGCGCTGGGCGCCACTCCGGGCGGTATTCCGGTTCCGGGGCCCGCTGGTCAAACCAGGGCGGCAGTACCACCACGCGGGTGCCGTGGTCGTGGTGACGGTGGCCGTAGTCGCGGGGCGCCCGGCATTTGCGCTCTTCCTCATAGTCGCCATTGCGCTTCCACTTGCGCTCCACCTTGCAGTTGCCGTCCCAGTATTCTTCCTTGTGCTCGTACCGGTGATGCTTCTTGTGCTTCTTCCAGCCGCGGCCTTCGGGCGGTTCGGCGAAGACGCTGGTGGAGAGAGCGCCGCACAAAAGGGCGACGACGGCGGTTGAGAGGTATTTCATGGCTGGGTATCCCCGCTCATTCATTGTTCAGTGTTTGACGAATGGCATGAATCCTAACAAGTGTCGTCTGAACGGACAGTGAATGCGTCTACGTTTTCGTGGCGCGGGCCCTCGCCATCTAAGCTGCGTGTATCGGCCGGGGGTATGGGAAAGGAAGGGATGGCGGGATGCCGGAATACAGACTCTACTACTGGGACCTGCCGTTTCGCGCGGTCTTCATCGAGATGCTCCTGCACGAGGTGGGGGCCAGCTACCAGCGGCGTGATGCCGGTGATCTCTACCCGGACAAGTGCCTGAAGATGCAAAATCCGGGCATGGCGCCGCCCTTCCTGTACGACTGCGCGACCAGGAAGACCATTGCGCAGATGCCCGCGATCCTGATGCACCTGGCGCGGAAGTATGACTACCTGCCCAAGCGCAATGAGACCCACACCCTCGCCCTGAAAACCATCCTCGATTGCAACGATGTACTGATGGAAATCACCAATTACAACGGCATGCAGATGTGGGAAAAAGAGGCCTGGGAGCAGTTCCGATACGCTCGCCTGTCGGACTGGATGCAGGTGTTCGAACAGACCGGCCTCGCGCACGGGCTCAAGGAAGACAAGGGATTTCTGCTTGGCTCGAGAATCTCCGTCGCCGATATCGCAACCACCGCGCTGTTCGGCACCATGATTCATGCCTTCCCGTCACTGGAAACGGATCTCGAAGAAAATGCACCGGCGATCGCTGCGCTTTACCGCCGTATCGAGAAGCGGACAAGGATTGCCGGGTTCCTGGCACAGCGGCGGGAGCACTGGGAGCGTGGTTACTGCGGTGGCCAGATAGAGCGCTCCCTGCGCAAGATGATTGATTAATGGCGCGCTTCTATCAGTGCGAATCTGGCGATGCCTGCTCGAGCGCTTGCAGCATTAAGCCGAGGGCATCGTTGAAGCACCCGTCTCCATGAAGGTGGTTGTTTTCCCGAGCAGATTTATGGCGATCAACAGAATCCCGCAACGTGAGACCGAACATGGCGGGTGATGGCGCTGCTGCGGATTGTTCGCCGCGCCGGTACACCAGTACGCCTTCCTTGTAGGTTTCCTGCACCTTCAGGTCGTCCAGCTGTTCCTCCGGGACCGTTAACGGGTTTTCCGAGAGTACGGTCAGGTCCGCCAGTTTCCCCACTTCTATCGAGCCTTTACGGTCTTCTTCAAAGTGCTGCCACGCTGGCCACAGTGTCATGGCCTTGAGCGCGGTGGCGACGGGAACGCGATGCTTTGCCCCAAGAATCTTTCCACTGCGGGTGCGGCGGGTAACGGTGGCCGAGAGTACGCGCATGGAGTCCGGTAGTGCCACCGGCGCATCGTGGTGGGTACCAAACATCATGTTCTGTTCAAGGACCCAGCCGGTGGGGGAGATGTTTTCTGCACGCTCCGGGCCCAGTACCGATTCCCGATGGTAGTCACCCCAGTAAAAGGTGTGCATCGGAAACAGGGAGGGAAAGATTCCCAGTGCCTTGATTTCGTCCACCTGGTCCCGGCGCAGGGTTTGCCCGTGAATCATCACGGGGCGATTTTGCACCTTGGGGTATTTGGCCTCGGCCGCTTTCACGGCCTTGATCAAGAGATCAATGGCGGCATCGCCATTTGTGTGAACGATAATCTGCCAGTCGTGGGCATAGGCTTTGGCCACGGCGTCCATCGCCTGCTGGTCGGTGATTGCCGCATAGCCCCGGTAATCCTTATCCTGCCCCGGTGGCGGTTTGAAGTAGGGTTTGGTCAGCCATGCCGTTTTACCCTGCGGTGACCCGTCAATCGTTAGCTTGGCACCACCGACTCGCAGCCGGTGGCGGTATTCCCGTTCCGGGTGTATGTCCGCGACCTCGAGGATATCGGGGTATACGACCACATCAATTTTCAAGGCTCCGTTTTCTGCGACCCGTTTTAACGCATCGAGGGATGCCTGGGTGGCCCGCCCCTCCTGCGCGGTCGTGTATCCAAAGGAAGCGAGCAGCTTGGTACCTTCGACGGCAAACAGATCATTTACATCCTTGTTCAGGGATTTTCCAAAGGCACCGATAAGTTGAAAGAACGCGTATTCTTCGGCAACGCCACTGGGGGTCTTGCCGTCAGCTTCGCGCTGGAACACGCCACCGTCCGGATTTTCCGTGTCGGGCGAGACCCCGGCGATTTCCAGCGCTTTGGAGTTGGCCACACCGAGGTGCCCGGACTGGTGCACGATCAGACTGGGGATATCCGTGGAGACCTTGTCGAGATCCCGGCGCGTCGGGTGACGCTGTTCCGCGAGTTGTGAGTTGTCATAGCCGAAGCCGACGATCCAGCCGAGCTGCTTGACTGCTTTCTGGTTGGCTGCCGCCCAGTCCTGCAACAGCTTGATGAGCGAGGCCATATCCTTGCCATTGCCATCTGGAGGTGGCAGCAGATTGGCGGTAAGCGACTGGAAGCCGATCATCCAGGCGTGGCCGTGAGAATCGAAAAAACCGGGCAACATGGTTTTACCGGCCAGATCAACTTTCTGCGTGTCGGAACTCGCCGTCTTGAAAACCTCCGCACGTTTACCCACGGCGATAATTTTTCCATCCCTGATAGCGATCGCCTCTGCTTCGGGCTGTGTGTCATTGATGGTGATGATGGTGCCATTGTGGAATATGGTGTCCGCGGTTTCCACAGCGGATGCAAACAGTGAATGCACTAAAAACAGAAAGCTGAGCGCCAGTTTCAGAAGATTATTCATTGGATTTCCCGGCCCGGTGTACTTCAATTTTCTCCAGTCTAGACCTGCGCTGGCACCATCAGAGTTTCCCCATCCCAAACGGCGGTTTTACAGGACCTATCAGCGGGGTTTTCACCGGCGCTGCGAGGCCAAAAAAGACCACTGCGCCGTTTCCACCAAAACGGGTGGACAGGGCTTCATCCGGCGTTTGCTTGAAGCCCTCGTCGGGCCTGTCCCAGTTGTTGGCAACCCATACATTGCCCGCGGGGTCGACTGCTACATCGGTGACGATCTGCAGGCCGCCGATATACCCGGACTTCGGGGAGATTGCCTGGCCGGTTTTAAACCCGGGCGGACAGGTATCCGTGCGCACGCCGCACAGGTGGCTGATGGAGCGGCCGGTTGAGTTCGCCACCCAGACGTTATCGTTGCCGTCGATGGCGATACCCCAGGCACCGATGATGCTCTTGTCGCCATCAAAGGTGCCCCGGGTTTTGCCATCAGGGGCCAGCCATGAAACGGTTCCGCCGGGGAATCGGGTAATGATTTCGTACAGGTCTATCCACTCTCTGGCGGCCTGCTGTTCTTCCGTCATGCCCTTCTTGTGGCTTTCCGCCTTGGCTTTCAGTTTTGCCTCGATAAATGCCAGCTTCTCCCTGGTCGTCGGGTGGCCCACGGTGTTGGCAACCCACGCATTGCCGCGGCTGTCGATGGCAATGGCGCGGGGCGCGAAACCCACCTTGAATTGCTCGGCCCTGCCGGGATCGCTGGCGGGGAAACGCGTAACGGTATCGCCGCCGCTGTTGGTGACCCAGATACGGTCCTGTTGGTCGATGGCCAGGTGAAAAGGCGCCTTGAACTTGAGGGCGCTATCCACCGTTTTGCCATTGTCTGTTGCGCCGAGAATCCGCCCCCTGGAGGCATCGCCACCGGGCAGGTGGACGATCTGGTCGCGGCCATTATCCAGTGCCCACACATCGCCATTGGGTGTCACGATAATGCCCTGCATGGCCCCCAGTTTGCCGCCGAAGTCATAGCCGCTTTCCGGGGACAGGGGTTTGCCGGTCAGATCGAAGACGGAAATGTTTTTGCCCGCGAGACTGGTGGCCCAGACCTTGTTGTCAGCGGAAATCGCAATGCCGAATCCCGGGCCGTCGATACCGCCACCGCGATAGCCTGTGGTCATGGGCGAGAGGGGTTTTCCATTCGGTGCGAGCTTGGAGAGGCCGCCGCCAAAGCCGGCAAAAATCGTCGATTGTGCGCCCACCAGGAAATTGTCATCCGCCCACATATTGCCTTCGCGATCGATGGCAATCCCACCCAGGGAATTGAGCCCGCCACCGGAATAGACCAGGGAGAGTGTCCACGCACTGGGGGCGAAATTGAGATAGGGGATTACCGGTGTGTTGCGCCAGTGTTTGCCTTCAGGCACCGGATAGAAGTCGTCGAGCAACGCGAATAATGCCTGTGCGTTGTGCCACGGGTAGCGGGCGATATTCTGGGCCGCGGCAAGCGTATTGTCGGGTGCCGATCCGCCCGGTGGTGTCGCCGCCGCAAACAGTTTTTGGCAGTTGGCTTGTGACTGCGCGCAACCCGACAGCAGAATGCTCAGGGTATTGAATCTGGCGAGGGTGGGGGTCTGGGAGCTGTTCAGTGGATCCTGGATTACCGGCCCCAGCGCACCGGTTTGCAGGTTCACCAGGTTGGGAACATTGCCCGCGGCGATTTTCAAGCCGAGCGCGTGGCCCGCGAGTTGCTGTTGTTTGAGGAATTGCGCAGCGGTCCACACCGAGGCGATGGTGGTGCGTTCGTTGATGGTCACCTGCGAAGGTGGTTTGGCGCCGAGAATCGCTATCAGCTGCAGCGCATCCCCGGGTGATTGCTCCGCAGTTGCTGGGCCTTCGCCGCCCACGGAGGTCACGTAGAAAACCCCCTTATCACTAATTGCTGTGTCAGCGCCGAGTGTGAATCGGCCGTCGTTATCGGTTTTTGTCTGGGCGAGTTGCTCCGCAGGGCCCGGGCCTGCCCACCACAAGGTGACCGCCGCCGCAGACACAGGCTTTGCGACCACCTCCACTTTGCCTTCGATAGAAACCGCGGCAGAAACTGCGTTCGCAGCCAGTGTCGACACCGTGGCGCCTACCACGGCGAATACCAGAAGGCCGCGTTTTAGCAGCACGAAGCAAATAGGCGTCATTATCCGTCCACCACCCAAACAGTTTATTGCCAAGTTATAGCTGTGTTGGGGCGGGGGCAGGGAGGGGAGCAGGCAAAGGGCGACAGTTTGTCGTTTAACTGTCGCCGTCTATGGTCTTGCGGATCTTGCCGAAAACGTCGCGGATCAATTTTTTCGCAGCCGGCATCTTGGCGTCGATCTCTGTGCGCAGTGCCAGCAGCTCGGCATTGTCCGGCTGGATACCGAGGCCAGTGTTGGTATCCCGGTGCGCGCGATCCAGATCGCCCTCCAGCAGATGCGTGCGGGCGCGTCGGGAGTATTCCGCAGCCAGCTGGTCGATACCCGCCATCGCCTGCGGGTTGTCCTCTTCCAGGGCCAGCGCGGCGCGATAGTAGTGCAGGGCGTTCTTGTCCCGCGGCTTGGTCAGGTCGCCGCGTTCCAGGGCTTCCGCGCCGCGCGCAACAAAACCCTGCACCTGCATTTGCGTGACCCGTGCCAGGCCTTCATGGGCCTCGCTGTTGTCCTGTTCCAGCAGCAGTACCTGTCGGTAGTAGTAGCGGGCGTTGTCCTGTTCAGGGGCCACCAGGCGGCCCTCTTCGAGGCCCTGTTCCGCCTGTTCCAGCAGGCGGTTGATCTCGCGTTCGGTTTCGCTCTCGTAGGTGAGGGCAAACACCACGGTTACCGCGGCGACGACGCCCAGTACCGGTAACAGGAAACGCGGCATCTTGCCGGGCAGCCGCGACGGCAGCGGGCGCGCAGTGGCGGGCCGCATGGTGCTGGCCGTTGGGTCTAGCAGCGGGTCTATGGCCTCGACCAGCTCCTCGCAGGACTGGAAGCGCTCCCCGGGACGCTTGGCGAGCATGCGATCCAGTAGCGGCTGCAGGTAAGCGTATTCGGCGGGCAGGGCCGGGAGCGCTTGCTGGATATGGTTGATGGCGGTGCTGGTGTGGGTGTTGCCCTTGAACGGGTTGTAGCCCAGCAGAAGCTCCAGCAGGATCACGCCGAGACCGTAGATATCGGTGGTGATATCCAGCGGCTGTCCCTGTGCCTGTTCCGGGCTGCTGTAGGAAGGGCTGCCCAGGCTGTGCCCGGCCATGGTCAGGTCTGAATCGTTATCCACATCCTTGGCGATACCAAAATCTGTCAGCACCGCTGAGCCGTCCTTGCGGATCAGGATATTGGCCGGCTTCACGTCGCGGTGGATGATGCCCTTTGCGTGCACCACTGCCAGGCCCTGGGCGATCTGCCGGATCAGGCGCAGGATTGCCGCGGGTTCGCGGAACTGCTCCCGGTTTTCGCTCAGGTCTCCGCCGTCGAGGTATTCCATGGCGATGTAGTAGTCGCCATTGGCCAGGGTGGAGATATCGTGGATGGTGATGATGTGCGGGTTGTTGAGGCTGGCAATGAAATGCGCTTCGTTGATAAAGCGCTCATTGAACTGGGTGTCGTGTCCGTTGCGCAGAACCTTGATGGCCACCTTGCGGTTCAGGGATTCCTGTGTCGCCAGGTAGACCGAAGCCATGCCACCCTGGCCGATGGGGCCGTGTACAAGGTAGCCGGGGATTTGGAGGTTGGAGTGCGTCATAACTGCCAGCTTTGCCAACGCCGGGAACCGCCTCGGGGAGAGAGGCCGGCAGCCGGAGGGTCAATGGGAAGGCGCAAGGATACCGCTGCCATTTCGCGAAATAAACCGAGCGCACCACAGACTGGGGCAGTGGCTAGAAATCGTCCGGGTTGCGAATAATCTGCGTGGCGCGCGCAGACAGCGCCTCCAGCTCCTCGCTGTCTATTTTGTCCAGCAGGCTCAACATCATTGCCATGCGCGGGTTGCCGTCGAAGTGCGCGCGCTTGTCCGCCAGGAAGTGCCAGTACAGGCTGTTGAACGGGCAGGCCTCGTCTCCGGTTTTTTCCTTGACCTTGTAATGGCAGCCGGCGCAGTAGTTGCTCATTTTCTGGATGTAGCTGCCACTGGAAATGTACGGCTTGGTCGCCACCAGGCCACCGTCGGCAAACTGGCTCATGCCCCGGGTATTGGTGATCTCCACCCATTCGATGGCGTCGATGTAGATACCGAGGTACCAGGCATCCACCTGATCCGGGTGCACCTGTGTGAGCAGGGCAAAATTGCCGGTGATCATCAGCCGTTGGATATGGTGAGCGTAGGCGTGGTCGAGGCTGTTGCGGATGGCGTGGTGCAGGCAGTTCATCCGCGTGTCGGCGGTCCAATAGAAGTCCGGCAGGTCATTGCGGTTTTGCAGGCGGTTGCAGCGGGCGTAGCTGGGCATCTCGCGCCAGTAAACCCCGCGCATGTATTCCCGCCAGCCGAGGATCTGCCGCACGAAGCCTTCCACCTCGTTGATGGATATGGTGGAGCGGTTGGCGTGCCAGTACTCGATTACTGCCTGGATCACTTCCATGGGGTGCAACAGCTTGCTGTTCATGGCGAAGCTGAGGCGGCTGTGAAACAGGTAGGCCTGCTGCGGGTCCATGGCATCCTGGTAATCACCGAAGTGCACCAGCAGGTGCTCACAGAAATAGCGCAGGACTTTAAGGCAGTCCGCGCGCGTGATGGGCCAGTTGAATTGCTGCGGGTCGATATTGCCGAAGGTTTTTACCCCGGCCTGTTCAATGCGCGCGAGCGTTTCGCGCACATCCTTGCGGAACCCTTTTTCGTGGGGGATCTCCGGTTGGCCCTTCCATTTCTTGCGGTTGCTCTCATCGAAGTTCCACTTGCCCCCGCTGGGCTTGTCGCCCTCCATCAGCACATCGTGTTTGCGCCGCATGTACCGGTAAAAGCTCTCCATCAGCAGGGACTTTTTATCGCTGAAAAATTCCCCGAGTTCGCTGCGTGTGGTGAGGAAGTGCTCGCTATCGAAAGCCTCGCTGTCGATGCTCAGGTCGTCCGCCAGTTGCTGCAGCTGCTGGTCCAGACGGTATTCGTCGGGCAGCTGGTATTCGAACTTTTCGATGCCGTGCTGCTCGATCAGTGCGGCGATATTGGTGCCCAGCTTCTGGGTGTTGTGCTTGTCATCCAGCCGGTAATACACCACCTGCTTGCCGCGCTCGCGCAGCCACTGGGCAAAGGCGTCCATGGCCTCGAAGAAGGCCACGACTTTCTGGATATGGTGTTTGACGTAGTCGGTTTCCTGGCGCATCTCGGCGATAAAGTACAGGGTGTCTTTATCGTCGTTGCGGTACCAGGAGTGTTTGTGGTTCAGCTGATCGCCAAGGATCAGTCTCAGGGTTTTCAACGGAATCTCTCGCTTTCTCTGAACATCCGGTTACTGTTTGGTGGCATCCGCCAGCCATAGTCGACGGTATGCGCCATCCGGATCGTATTTCTCTGCCTGCAGCGGGATATTGAAGTGACGGTCGCGGGGATCATTGCCGACGCCACTGTTGTACATCCAGTTGCCGTAGTTGCTGTGTACGTCAAAATCGATCAATTGGCTCTCAAACCAGGCGGCGCCGGCACGCCAGTCCTGCTGTAGCTCGCGCGCCCAGTAGCTGGCCACATTCTGGCGGCCGCGATTGCTCATCCAGCCGGTGGCCGCGAACTCCCGCATATTGGCGTTGACGAAGTCATGGGGCGTGCGCCCCTCCCGCCACTCGCTGAGTCTTTCCTCGTCCAGATGCCACGAATACGCGCGATTTTGAATGCCGCTCAGGACGAATATCCGGTCGCCGTGCTTGAGCGAGATATATTTGAAATAGTCGCGCCACAGCAGTTCAAACAGCAGCCAGTATGTGTCCTCGTTGGCTTTGACATCCCGCTCGAACGCTTTCAGTTGCCAGAAAATTTCACGGGCCGACAGGCTGCCATTGGCAAGCCACGGCGAGAGCTTGCTGCTGTACTCAGTGCCGACCAGGCCATTGCGGGTCTGTTTGTAGCGGGTGATGTTTTCGCTGTGCCAGAAATAGTCGCGGATTCGCTGGTGCCCGGCAGTGCTGCCGCCGGCAAAGGGAAAGGCGCTGCGCGGGTCTGGCACCGGTTGCGCCAGCCCGAGTGCCTCGATGGGGGGCAGTTCGCTGCTGCCGCAGGTAGCTGTGAGATTTGCCGGCGGGTGCGGTGCAGGGGCAGGCAGTTCCTGGCGGACCGGAAGTGTCTCCTCGACGGTTTTGCGGAATTTGGTAAAAACCTCGGGAAGGTCGGCTAGCTCCGCAAAAGGGAGGTCATCGGGGTGGATCAGGAACTGGTCGTAGTATGCATGAATCGTCACCGAGTCCAGTGCTGGTGAAGCGCTTAGCGACTGCAGCGCGTTGCGCTCATCGCGGGTCCACTCCTGCTGCAGGTAGATATCGGTAACCCGGTGCTTGGCGATCAATGGCGGTATGGTTGTTGCCGGCGGGCCCTGCTGAACCAGTAGCGGAATATTCAGGTCCGCCAGCTGCTGTCGCAGATCGCGCAGGCTCTGCAACAGGAAGTGTGCGCGGAATTTTCCGGTGCGCGGGAATCCATATTGATCAAGGCCGTAGAACTGAGGGTCAAAACAGTAGAGCGCGGCCACCGGGGTGCCGCTACTCTCTGCGCAGGCGCGGGTTAATGCTTCATTGTCGTGGCAGCGAAGATTGTTGAGAAACCAGATCAGCCTCACTGCGCCTCCGCGGGTTTAGTCCGGCGTTGCCGCCGGCAGCGCTCGCTGCAGTAGCGCACATGGTGCCAGCAGTGTTTCCACTTGCGCCGCCAGGTAAATGGCCGCCCGCAAACCGGGCAGGTTTTTACGGGCAGTTCCTGTTTGCTTTTCATCGACAGCCCCGCTTCAAAAACGGGCGACTACTCCTTCAGCAGGTCTCTGGAAATGATCAGTTTCATAATCTCGTTGGTTCCCGCATAAATCCGCTGTACCCGCGCATCTGCCCAGGCGCGGGCGATGGGGTATTCCCACATATAGCCGAAGCCGCCGTGCAGCTGCATACACTCATCCAGCAGCTTGCACTGGAAATCCGTGGCCAACAGCTTGGCCTTGGCAGCAGTGGAGACATCCAGTTTTCTGTCGTAGTGCAGTTCCAGGCAGCGGTCGATAAACACCCGGAGGGCGGTGAGTTCGCTATCCAGTTCGGCGAGCTTGAACTGGGTATTCTGGAACGCGGCGATGGGTTTGCCGAAGGCTTTGCGGTCCTTGACGTACTCAATGGTCCAGCCGATGGCGGCCTCGCAGTTGGCGATGGCATTCACCGCAACACTCAGACGTTCCTGGGGCAGTTCCTGCATCAGGTAAATAAAACCCTGGCCCTCGCCGCCCAGCAGGTTTTCTGCCGGTACTTTGACGTCGTCGAAAAACAGCTCGGAAGTGTCCTGGGCCTTCATGCCCACCTTTTCCAGATTGGTACCTTTCTTGAAACCGGGACTGTCCGATTCGACCAGTAACAGGCTGACACCGGCAGCACCGGCGGTGGGGTCGGTCTTCGCCACCACCACCACGAGATCGGCGTGCTGGCCGTTGGTGATAAAGGTTTTGGAGCCGTTCAAGACGTAATGGTCGCCGTTTTTAACCGCGGTGGTACGTACACCCTGCAGGTCTGAACCGGCGCCGGGTTCGGTCATGGCGATGGCAGTGACGATATCGCCACTGATACAGCCGGGCAGGTATTTTTGCTTTTGCTCCTCGGTGCCGTAATTGACGATGTAGGGGACGGCAATATCCGAGTGCAGGCCCCAGCCAATGCCGGTCAGCCCCAGGCGGGAAATCTCTTCATCCACAATCGCGTTGTAGCCGAAGTCCAGTTCCAGGCCGCCGTAGGCCTCCGGCACCTGCGGGCAGAGAAAACCCATGGCTCCGGCCTTGCGCCACAATTCGCGGTCGACCTGACCGTCTTTTTCCCACTGGTGGTGGTAGGGTGCAGCTTCCTGCTCGAGGAATTTTTGCACGCTGTCGCGGAATTGCTCGTGTTCGGCAGAGTAAACCGTTCTCGGGATCATGGACTTCTCTCGCTGAATTTATTGTTGGCTGATTAATTAGATGCCAGGCAAGCGCTGCACCTGACATCTCCTTAAGTTAGCCCAACAGCGAGAAGATGGAATGTCGTTACGCGCCAGACGCGATTGCCAATCTTTTAATCCATGTAGATCTAGAAGTGTGTGCTGGCGGCATTAGCGGGCAGGTCGTCCCCTTTGCGTTCCGGTACCGCATAGGCGACACCGCGGCATTCGATATAGCTGAGGCAGCCATTGAATTTGGTCGTCCCGCAGGCCTCCACCACCAGCCCATTGCCCCCCATTTTCTGGGTGCGCACCTTCAGGTCGCGCACCAGGGCAGACTTGCTCGCCTTGCGCTCATCCAGTTTGTCCTGGCAATAGGAGGCATTCACAAAGCCGAGCGTGGTGGCGTTGTAGCGGCTGATTTCCGATATGGTGTATTCGCGCACCAGTGTGCTGCTGAGCCGGTCAGACACGTAGGGGCCGGCGTTGGTATTGAACTGGATACCGTTGCAGGCGGTAGTGAAGATACTGGCCATAGCGATGATGGCGAGGGAAACCGGCGTAGGTCGGGTGAACTTGTGGCTCATCGGGCCTCCGTTATCGGGGATTATTATCTTTGTAGTGCCATGTGACGCGCAGCCTCCATGGTACTGATATTGACCCGGTTACGGTATGCAAGTTTCCGGCCCGCGTCATTTGGCGGGCCGGATATGGATTTACTGTGCGGGGCTCCACAGTGCACAGCGGTGGTGGCTGGCAAAGTCGGCTGCGCCGGAGAGCGCCGTGTCGCCGCCAAGTTGCATCAGCTGCCCGTCCACATCGAATGCCGGCCAGAAGGCATCGCTGCCGCCATTGGGGTCGCTGTTGCGTGCGAAGCGCGTCCAGTAGCGGATCATTTGCTGTGAGAGCTCGACCTGTGCATCGCCGGCACCGCGCGCGCGGAATGCCGTTTCGCTGCCCCAGATATAGGGAATCTCGAACGCGTGGGAAGCACCCAGTTCCAGTCCTTCCGGGCGCAATGGCAGCAGGTTGAGCGGTGCGTCGCCATCCACAAACTCGTAGGCGTAGGTGGCGACCAGCGGTGACAGTTGTCCCGCCTGACGCAGGGCATTACAGGCAAATACCGCGTCGGTACCGATGGCCCCCATGGCCTGCCAGACATTCCCCGCGTACAGCGCCAGCGGGTAGAACTGGGCGATACCCGCCACCGCGGGACTGTCGGCGGGCTGGCCGATCAGTGCGCCGATTTCTGAGGGGTACTGTTCCTCAGTCGGTGGGGTGGTGCCGCTCAGGGCGTCGATACCGACAAACAGCGTGTATTCGTCCAGATTACTACCCATTAATACCGGTACCCGCTGAAAGTGGCCGCTGGCCAGGGCACTCTCGATGGAGTGCTGCGGCAGCATCTGCGAGCCGTAATTGGGATTGACCCCGGTGCCATCGGTCAGGCCCTCCTGCAGTGCCAGGATTTCTTCCACAGTGAGCGTGCGCAGGCATTCGGTATCGGTACATTCGCTAAATGCAGTGCCGCCGAGATACTCGGCCACATCCAGGGGAAGCTGGGTGGGCAGGTAGGCACCGCTCTGCACGATGGCTTTGTGAAACAGGCCGGATGTGAGCGGCGAAGCAATCTGCGATAGCACGCTGTGGCCACCGGCGGATTCCCCGAAGAGAGTGACGTTATTCGGATCGCCACCGAACTCGGCGATATTTTCCTGCACCCACTCCAGCGCCAGTTTCTGATCCAGCAATCCGTAGGCACCGGACGTGCCGCTCTGTTCTGCACTCAGGGCGGGGTGGGCGAGGAAACCGAGGGCCCCAAGTCGGTAGTTCAGGGTGACCACCACCATATCTTCGGCGACCAGTCGCGGGGGATCGTAGGCTTCACCACCGGAGCCACTGATAAAGGCGCCGCCGTGAATCCATACCATCACCGGGTGGTTATCGCCCCCGTCCGGTGTGTAAATGTTCAGGTAGAGGCAGTCCTCGGTGTCACTACCGTCTCCCATCACTCCCGCGACCTGGGGACAGGCGGGAGCAAACTCCGCGGCATCCAGCACCCCATTATGGGTCGCGGCTGGCTGTGGAGGCGCGAAGCGCAGTTCTCCCAGCGGCGGTTGTGCATAGGGAATTCCGCGGAACGCCAGCATGCCGTCAGCGCCATCGCGTGTGCCGCGCACCTTTCCCTGAACGATAGTGCGAACCAGTGGGTCTGGTGCGGGCTCGGGCACTTCGGCGGGTGTGTCCGCGGGCGGGTTGGCGCGGGGTGAACAGCCCGCGAGTACTGACAGGAATAGCAGCAAGGCGAGCGACAGGGTTCGCCACCGCGCGCCGCATAAAGATCTGGAAATCATGAGTCCCCCATAGGTTTTATTGTTTTGCGGACGGAGAATTTTATGGGGGTGCCTCGGCCGCGGTTATCACCGTAAATGCCAAATTATGGGCCAACTGGTCGGTCATGTTGGTGCGGGTAGAAAAGCCTGCTCAAGCACCGCGGAATGACGGAAAACGCAATCCTGATGCATCCCGGTTTGGTTATTCTGAAATGAGCTAACCGGTCGATTTTACTGCCGTACACTGTTGAGAGTGATTCCACCGAACACAATCGCGAGGTACGCAAATGGCTGACAATCTTCTCGAAATGGCAGTGCGACATCTTGGCTCTTCGGGCCTGAGTGCACTGGGCAACGCGCTGGGTCTGGGTGAAGACAAGAGTGAATCTGCGTTCACCACCGGTGCGGCATCCGTGCTTGCGGGTATGCTGAACAAGGCGGGAAGCGAGAGTGGCCTGGGCGCACTGCTGAACATGGCGACCAAGAGCACCAGTATGGACCTGTCGTCACCCGGAGATATTTTTACCAGTCCCGACAAAATGACCAGTCTGCAGGATGTGGGCGGCAGCATGCTGGACTCGGTATTCAGCAGCAACAAAGACGGTGTGATCAACGTCATTTCCAGTGCGCTGGGACTCGACAGCACCAAGAGCGGATCCTTGTTGCGCATCGCGGCGCCGGTAATCATGTCGCTGGTGGGCAAGCTGGTAAAAAGCAAGGGCCTGAATATGGAGGGCCTGGCAGCGTTACTGCTGGGACAGAAAGCCCACCTAAAGGGCCAGTTGCCCGACGGACTGCTAAAACAGCTGGGCGCGGACAACCTGGACGAGCTGGCCGAGCGCACCGTGGTGGAAACCACTCCGCGACAGGCTGCGCATGCAGCGCACACTCCGCCACCGGCGAGAAAGAGCGGTTTTGGCAAATGGCTGTGGCCGCTGCTGATTGCACTGGCAGTTCTGTGGGCGCTGAATATGTGCGCCAAGAAAGAGAAAATGGACGATGGCTCCGGCGGTGCGGTGATGGAGCAGGATGAGGTGATCGTCGAGGAAACCCCGACGGACCCGACCCTCGATGGCGGCACCACCACAGTCCCGGACACCGATATGTCCACCGACTCGGGTACCGCTACAGATACTGAAAGTGCGGATTTTGGGCAATCGTTCCGGGAGTACCTGGACAATGCCAACCGCGATCCAAACCGCGAGTTTGCGCTCAACATTGAATTCCCCACCGATGGCAGCATGCCCAATGCCGCGTCACTGCCGGACGTGCAGACACTGATCAGTATCATGCAGGAAAACCCCGGTCTGTCGATTGCCATCGAAGGGCACACCGACAGCGATGGCGATGCCGTTGCAAACCAGAAGCTATCGGAATCCCGCGCCCAGGCGGTGATGAAAATGCTGGTGGATGCAGGTATCGACGAGAGTCGCATGAAGGCGGTTGGATTCGGCCCGGCCAATCCGGTTGCGGATAACGGCACCGAGGAAGGCAAGCAGAAGAATCGCCGCATAGCGGTGAAGGTGACTTCCTTCGATCAGCAATAATTTTTCACTGCCCTGAAAAGAAAAACCCGCGGTTCGCCGCGGGTTTTTCTTTTTGTTGTTTGCGATTCGCTGCTGTCAGCTGCGGTATTTTTCCCGGTAGGCCCCGGGCGCCAGGCCGGTCCACTTCTTAAATGCGCGGTTGAAGGCGCTGGGTTCGGAAAACCCGAGGCGCTCGGCAATTTCCGCCACGGCAGTTTCCTGCTGCTTCAACTGGTACATGGCCATATCGCGGCGTACGGAATCCTTGATGTCCTGCCAGCTGTTGCCCTCCTCTTTCAGGCGGCGGCGCAGGGTTTGTGGCGAGGTGTACAGTCGTTCCGCCACATCGTCCAGGGACAGGTTTTCGATACTGTTGTCACCCTGCAGCATGCGCCGGATACGTCCGGTGAAGCTGTTGTCAGACTTGTACTGGGTGAGCAGGCATTCGGGCGCGCGGGCGAGGAATTCACTCAGTTGCTGGGCGTCGCGAGTGAGCGGCAAGCTGAGATAACGGGTGTTGAATACCAGGCAGGTTTCCGATTGCTCGAAGTAGTGCCGGCAGGGAAACATGTCGTTGTAGTCTTCGTCGTAATCCGGTGGCGGAAACGCGAGATGTACCCGCTCGAGCAGGATGGTGCGGTCGATCATCCAGCTGAAAAAGCGCAGCCAGATCACCGCCATGGATTCCACAAAATTCTGGTTTGGTAGCTGCTTGGGGTTCTCGTGGTGGAAGATCAGGCGGGCTTCCTCACCGTTTTCCACCAGTTTGATATGAATGTCATCGCTCACCATCGCCACAAAGCGGCTGGAGCGCAGCAGGGCGCGGCGCAGGGTGGGGCAGGTGATGGTGGCATGTCCCATCATGGCGAAGGTGCCCGGTAACCAGGGGCGTGCCAGATAACCACCGGATTCGTCCCCCAGCTGATCCCACAGCAGGCGCAGCAGTCGCGCCAGTTGCTCGCGACCCACCCGGGCATTGGGGGCGGTGGTGGTGGCCGGGTCGATGCCTGCATCGCACAGCAGCTGATCGCAGTCGATACCCGCGGCGCGGGCTCCGGCGAGATGGGCAAATACCGCACCGGCCAGAATGCCGGGTTCGGAGAAGGATTTGGCGGGCTGCTCACTGTCCTGAGCGGGGGTTTCAGTTTCTGCAATCACGCTTCCGGTTCCACTATCAGTGAGGAGTATTCGCAGGCTCTGGATACCTGTCTGCGCCCGGTTAATTTGGGGAGTGGCGCGGGGTTGGTGGCAGATTATGCAAAAAGGTGCATAAAAAGTCCCGCACTGTGCGGTGTGTCGGGCGCCTGCGACCGTTCTCTCTTGGAAATACGGGCGGTTTGTGTGCTACAAATGGAGCAAGCGGTAACCCGAAATTTGTGAGACAGGAAGCCTCCATGCCCCAGCCTTCAATGAACGAGCTCCCCAGAGTCGACCTCAATCCTACCATCTGTCGACGCCTGCTGATCGCCTACCTGATCGAGCGCCTCCCTCGTCCCAACAATCCTGCACTGGAAGAGATTACCGGTTGGCCGCGTCGCACCATCCAGGATGTCATCGCCAAGGGATTGCCGGGGCACGGAACCAGGGTGGAGTTTGTGCAACAGGGGGTTCGCAATAACGACGGTTACTACGCGCTGCAGGACTGGGGTTCTATCGACAAGGGATGGGTATGCCAGCACCTGGCGGATATCGCCCGGGTGCTGGAGCTGGCGCCGGAGCAGATTCCGTCACCGGAAAAATAACTGCGCAAAGGTCGGGGAAAGCGCGCGCCCGGGGGATGACTCCGGGCTCGCAAAGGGCCGTTACTGAGTGGCAGCGGCGCTCTTCAGAATATCGTTTACCCGCTGCAGCAGCGCGGGGTCGTTGCGCAGCTGGGTGGCAATGCCCTGGTATTCTTCTTTGCTCAGGCCTGCGCTCTGCACCGCTGCCACCATCTTGGTCTGGGCTTCCACATTGATCGCTTCTGCGGCAGCAGCGTCCGCTGCAGATTTGATCTTGGGCGCGTATTCCTGGCTCAGGGTGACGATGGAACGATAGGCATCGGCGAATTTCTTCAGCTGGGCGTCGCTCACGGCGGTTTCTGCAAAGGCACTGGAAACGGCGAGAGCCAGAGCAAGTGCGGCGGAGTAGATGGCGGTCGGCTTCATTAAGCACCTCTCGTTATTGAGAATACGCTTCTGTGCAGTGTGCACGCCCAGCGTCAATTGAGGGCTACAGAGCCTTGGCCAGGGAAGCTTTGATCGAGTCCGTGATCAAGCCCGCTGTCGCGGCAAAGCGCTGTCTGCAAAGGGTAGTTGTTATTCCGCTGTGTTTGCGCCATTTGCCGCCAGACTGGGCTGGCGGCAAAGAATTTGTGCGCTGGTGCCCGCGCAAAGTTAGAACAGGCCGAGGAATTTTTTACGCTTCTTGAGCGAGGCCTCGCAACTATTCAGCTGTCGCTGGTAGCTCTGCGCCCGTGCGGACACCTTGTGAGCGACCTTCTGTAGCCATTTTTTGTTGCGATAGGTGCGGCGGTTAAAGCCACCCTGGCCCTCGTGGTAGGCGAGGTACAGGTGGTAGGTGTCGTTGGGCTTGATACGGCACTGGCGCTGGCTGGTGTTGTGATACCAGCCGACGAAATCGATGGCATCCTCGAAATCGTCGCGGTCGCCGCCGTAGTTGCCGGTGGCGCGCTGGTAACTCTTCCACGTGGTACCCAGTGCCTGTGAATAGCCGTAGGCATCAGACGGGCGCGGGCCGGGAAATATCCACAGGATCTTGGTACGCGGCGGCTTGGCATCGTGCACAAAGCGGGATTCCTGGTGCAGTGTGGCCATCATGGTGGCGATGGGCGTGTTCCACTTGCGCGCGGATTTGGCTGCGTCGTGATACCAGTCGTCCTTCTCGCGGAAAATCTCGCACACATTGTCGGTATTGCTGGGGGGAGTGGTGGCACAGCCCGCTGCCAGCAGCGGCAGGGCGAGCAGTGCCAGTTTCCATACATTATTGTTTTTCGTCATTGGTCCACTAATTGAGGGTCTCAGACTTTCGATTTGATGGTCTTGACGCCATCGGCGGTGCCCAGCAACAGGATGTCTGCGGGGCGCGCGGCAAACAGGCCGTTGGTAACCACACCGGTAATATTGTTGATGTCGCTTTCCAGCTGCAGCGGTTTGGCGATCTGCATATTGTGCACATCCAGGATGACATTGCCGTTGTCGGTAGTCACACCCTCGCGGTACACCGGATCACCGCCCAGCTTCACCAGCTCGCGAGCCACATAGGAACGCGCCATGGGGATCACTTCAACCGGCAGCGGGAAGTTGCCCAGCACTTCCACCCACTTGCTATCGTCGGCGATACAGACAAATTCCTCGGAGCAGGCAGCTACAATTTTTTCCCGGGTCAGCGCCGCACCACCGCCCTTGATCAGTTGCAGCAGCGGGTTGGTTTCATCGGCACCGTCCACATACACGCGGATACCGTCCACCGAGTTGAGGTCGTAGACCGGGATACCGTGGGACTTGAGGCGCTCGGCGGAGGCTTCAGAGCTGGCCACGGTGCCGTCGAACAGCCCCTTTTTCTCTGCCAGGAAGTCGATGAAGTAGTTGGCAGTGGAGCCTGTGCCAACGCCGACGATGGTGTCAGCGTCTAGCATGGGGGTGATGTATTCCACCGCGGCACGGGCGACATCCTGCTTGAGTTGATCCTGATTGATGGGCTCTTTCATGGAGGGGAAGGCTTCCTTGTGCAATGTTTGCGATAAAAATGCCCGCTTGCGAAGATTTTTTCGCGCAAAACCGGCTTATCTGTGGCTTTGGTGCTGCGTAGCGATTAGACTGGCGGGCTCCCTAACATCCACCGGCTGCCGATTTCTGTCATGCCCAAGTCCTATATCAAGCGCATTTTAGACGCGCGCATTTACGATGTCGCCATCGAAACCCCGCTGGAGCCCATGCGCCAGATGTCCCATCGCCTCGGCAACCGTGTTTTGCTGAAGCGCGAAGACCTGCAACCGGTGTTCTCCTTCAAGATTCGTGGCGCTTACAACAAACTCCTGCAGCTGCCGCCAGAGCAACGCGCGCGCGGCGTGATTGCCGCCTCCGCGGGCAACCACGCCCAGGGGCTTGCGCTGGGTGCCCAGCAGATGGGCGTGCGCGCCACCATCGTGATGCCATCCACCACGCCGGCGATCAAGGTGAACGCGGTGCGCATGCGCGGCGCGGAAGTGGTATTGCACGGGGATACCTTTGATGAAGCGGCGGCGCGCGCCAAGCAATTGGTGGAAGAGCGCGGCCTGGTGTTTATTCACCCCTATGACGACCCGGATGTGATTGCCGGACAGGGCACGGTAGCCATGGAGCTGCTGCGCCAGCACCCGGGCAACCTGGATGCGGTGTTCATTCCTGTGGGCGGCGGTGGCCTGGCAGCGGGGATGGCGGCGTATATCAAGTATGTGCGCCCGGAGATCAAGGTCTACGCGGTGGAGCCGGAAGATGCAGCCTGCCTGAAGGTGGCGATGGAGGCGGATAGCCGCGAGCGCCTGCCCCAGGTGGGCCTGTTTGCCGACGGTGTGGCCGTGGCGCAGATTGGCGAGGAAACCTTCCGCGTGCTGCGCGAAACCATCGACGGCGTGATTACCGTGACCACCGATGAGATCTGTGCGGCAATCAAGGACATCTTTGAGGACACCCGTTCCATCGCCGAGCCCGCCGGTGCGGTGGGCCTTGCCGGGTTGAAGAAATACGCTGAGCAGAGTGGCCAGCAGAATCAGGCCCTGGCGACCGTGTGCAGCGGTGCCAATACCAATTTCGATCGCCTGCGCTATATCAGCGAGCGCACCGAGATCGGTGAGAAGCGCGAGGCAGTGCTGGCGGTGACCATCCCGGAAAAGCCGGGCAGCTACCTGCAGTTCTGTCGCGACCTGGGCGATCGCTCCATTACCGAATTCAACTACCGCTACGCCAACAGTGGCGAGGCGCATATCTTCGTGGGGATGCAGGTCAGCACCGATGCGGACCGCCAGCAGCTGGTGGCCCAGTTGCAGGAGGGCGGTTACCAGGTGACGGATCTCACCGATAACGAGATGGCCAAGCTGCATATCCGCCATCTGGTGGGCGGGCGTGCGCCGGGTATCGATAACGAAGTGGTGTACCGGTTCGAGTTCCCCGAGCGCCCCGGTGCCCTGCGCAAGTTCCTGGAGCAGCTGGCGGGACGCTGGAATATCACCCTGTTCCACTACCGCAATCACGGTGCTGCTTACGGGCGGGTACTTGTGGGGCTGGAGGTTTCCGAGGACGAGCGGCCGGCGCTGAAAGCTCTGCTGGATCAGCTGCACTACCCGTTCTGGGACGAGACGGAAAACCCGGCCTATCGGTTCTTCCTGTCGCGCGGGCGGGGCGACTGATCGCGCGTCAATGACGGCTGGTGTACAAAATGTGCGCTGGTTGTCATTTTTCGCGGTGAGTAGATCACCGGGCTCGGTCTGTCGAACTTGCAATTCTCAAAATGTGAGATTTTTCTCAAAAAAAGACGCTTGACGGGTTACTATTTGGCCATCGATCGAGTATCTTTTGACCGCTGTTTGGTCACAATGGGTAGCTGCGAAGTAGTTGATCGGGGGGATTTTTTTCTCGTCGGTGGGAACTTTCCGGCAATCTCCGGTCCAAACCAGCACTGGCGGCGCAGATCGCCAGGATTAAAAAGAGATCGAAAACAACAAGAATTCCAATCTTACAGGATGGTCCCCATGAAACCCGATGCATTGACACTCGCAGTAGTTGTCTTTGTTGCGGGCGTACTGCTGAGTAGTTCCGGTCTGACCGAAGTGTTCTCTTCCGATGAGGAAGAGGCGCCGGCAGCCCTGCAGCAGGGAGTGGTCACTCGCTGACCCCTTCGCCCGCCGCTGGCTGACGCCAAATCAAAAAAGCCGAACCCTGGAAACAGCGGTTCGGCTTTTTTGTGCCTGGTCGAATACTGGATACCCCGGTATCTCCCAGTAAGTAACCGCTGACTCGCGTTTCACCGGCAGCGGTAGAGGCGCTGGTCCGTGGCCACCAGGGTTAATGGAATATCCCAGCTCTCCATCGGCAGGTGCGCCACACACTGCAACTGGTGGGCAATACCCACCAGTTTGGGGCCGCTACCCGGGTGCAGGTGTTTGAACGCGAAGGTGCGGTCGTAGTAGCCGCCGCCCATGCCCAGGCGCGCACCGCTGGGATCAAATGCCACCAGTGGCAGCAATACCAGATCCAGCTGCTGCGGGCTTTTGGGATGGCTGCGGCCGATCACCGGCTCCGGAATTCCGTAGCGATTGCGATAGCGCAGTGTGGCTCCCGGCCAATGCAGGAAGTTCATGGTCGTGCGCATGGCACGGGGCAGGGTGGGCAGGTAAAAGCGTTTGTGCGGAAACCGTCGCAACAGCGGGCGCGGGTCTATCTCGCCATCGGAAGGCCAGTAGAGGCCGATATGCTGGGCCCGCTTGAGCTCCGGACACAACGCCAGGCGCGCGCACAGTCGTCGGCTGGCAAGCCGCTGCTGATTGGGGCTGAGTGCCCGGCGCGCGGCGCGAATTTGTCGGCGCAGCTGCTGCTTGGATGGCGTGGCGGAATTGGGCATCGGGATATTGTTATCAGCGCGGGACTGTTCAGGTCAGATCCGACCGGAACAGGGAGGGAAATCAGGTGCCCCGAAAATGCGGCTGATGACATAGCCTTGAACCGTAAGGCTCAAGGTGGGGGTTCCTGGAATGCATAAGGCTTTCCGCTGCGTGGCGGACTTGCACACCAACATCCGCTGGGAACCTCCAGGGTAGAATTATCGGCTCAGGACATAGTCAACTGGCCAACACTTCAGGGCGAGAGAGAATTATACCTCTTACTGCCACTCTTGGCTAAACGCACTTTTGCGCCAAAATGTGCTTTTTAGCGATAGTCAAGTTGTGGAGATGGCCGCGGAAGATTGCGTGGTCGCGCCAACAAGCAGTAGTGCAGGTATTTAATCTGGTGGGAATTTTGCGGGTATTTCGATTGCAATACCCGCGGGGATTTACGCTTACAGGTTGTCGAATTTTTCCAGGGCAGCCTGCACTTTGTCGTGCAGGCGATCGAGCATGTCCTCTTCCACCGGTTGGCGCGCGAGGTCGGCCTTGGCCTGGATCAATTCGTGGGCAATATTCAGCGCAGCCATGACCGCGATACGCTCGGCACCGATTACCGTGCCGCTGTTGCGGATTTTGGCCATGCGTTCGTTGAGCAATTTTGCAGACGCCTGCAGGCCTGGCTGCTCTTCTTCCGAGCAGGCGACACGATACTCTTTGTCGAGAATCGTCACGGCGACCGTGGCTGAGTTGTGCGGTTTACTGCTCATCAGTTGTCTTGGCTCAGGCCCTTGAGTCGGTTGATCATGGTTTCAACCCGGCTGCGAGCCACTTCGTTGTTTTTAATCAGCCGCTGGCGCTCGCGCTGCCACTGGCCTTCCTGCTCGCGCAGGGCGCGATTGTCTGCGGCCAGCTGCTGGCACTGCTGTAGCAGTGAGTCCAGCTTGAGTTCTAACGCCTGTATCTTGTCCATATATCCTGCGTGTTCCGTGGTCCGCCTATTCCTGCCAACGTCCTGTGACCTGCGCAAGCCGGGGGATTCCGCTACTATATTGCCGGTGTATTTGGGGGTCAATTGTCCCCAGTGTCTATGTGACGCTCAACCAGGCGGCCGCCAGCCATTATTTCACCAGTTTGGCGATTTATTCGCACATCCGGTGGGGAATGCCTATTGGTACACCTGATTGTCGGCTGTGGCTGACAGTTTTTCCCGGGCGCCGTTCAAATTTTCAGCACAAGGTGAATGATTTCGTGGCCAAACCGCCTTTCCGGTGGCTGCGACAGTTTGCCCATGTAACCAGGAGTTTTTATGTCCGCAGTGCAGGTTTCGTTCGATGATCTCGCCAACCAGATAGTGGCAGCGGGAGGTAAAATCGGACCGAGCGAGTTGCACGGTTTTATCTGCGGCCTGCTTGCGGCGGGTGCGCGTCCGGATAAAGCCCGCTGGCAAAAGGAAGTGGCAGAATTCCTGGACCTCGATGCGTTACCCGCAGACCTGACCCGGGACAGCCTGTTATTAACAGAGCAGAGCCTGCGTGAACTTTCCGACAAAGATTTTTCCTTTCAGCCATTGCTCAGTTCCAGTGATGAGCTGGCCGAACGCGGACAGACCTTATGTCTGTGGTGCGAAGGTTTCCTGCATGGCTTTGGTATCGGCAAATATTCCGGTGAGCTGCCGCCCACAAGTAGCGAGGCGCTGAAGGATTTTGCGGAAATCGCCCAGCTGGATGCGGGGTCCATGGAAAACGGTGCAGAGCAGGAGCGTCAGCTGTTTGAAGTGCAGGAATATGTGCGTATGGCGGCCCTGAACATTTTTATTGAATGCTCTGCTTCTACCCAGCCGGCCGGTGGCGACAAGCCCGCGGGCCCGACTCTGCACTGAGCGTATTGCGGTCCCCGTTATGAATATTTCCAAAGCCGAGTATGCCCGACGCCGGCAGCGCTTGATCGAAAGCCTGGACGGCAACAGCCTCGCCATTGTGCCCGCTGCCCGCGAACAGCTGCGCTCGCGCGATACCTATTTCCCGTTTCGTCAGGACAGTGATTTCTTTTATCTGACGGGATTTGATGAACCGGAGTCCATGCTGGTACTGGTACCGGGACGCGCTCAGGGAGAAACACTGCTGTTCTGTCGCGAGCGGGATGCGGAAAAAGAAATGTGGGACGGCCCGCGCCTGGGGCCGGAGCGCGCCGCGGAACACTGCGGCCTGTGCGATGCATTTCCCATTGGCGACCTCGACGATATTCTCCCGGGGCTGCTGGAAGGGCGCGATTTCATTTACTACACCATGGGGCGCTTTCCGCAATTGGACCGCCGGCTGCAGGGCTATTTGCAGGCCATCGAGCAGGCACCCGGTGGCGCGTCTGCTGCGGGGGGAAGAGCCCCGGAAATGGTCAGCCTGGATCCACACTTGCACGACCTGCGCCTGTTCAAGAGCGCGGCGGAGATCCGCCTGATGGCGCGCGCGGCGGAAATCAGTGCGGAGGGGCATCGGCGTGCCATGCAGCGCTGCCGCCCGGGTATGTACGAGTACCAGCTGGAAGCGGAACTGCTACATTCCTTCGCTCTCGCCGGAGCGCGCGAGCCCGCGTATCCGAGTATCGTTGGTGGTGGCCGCAATGCGCTGGTGATGCATTACATCGCCAATAACGCCGCTTTGAAAAATGGCGACCTGGTATTGATCGATGCCGGTTGTGAATATCGCGGATACGCTTCGGATATCACACGCACCTTTCCCGTGAACGGTCGTTTCAGTGGACCACAGCGGGCGGTGTATGAAATTGTGCTCGCCAGCCAGCTGGCGGCGATCGATAAAATTGCCGTGGGCAACGATTGGGATCAACCACACCTCGCCAGTGTGGAAGTGATTGTGCGCGGCCTGAAAGATCTCGGTCTGCTGCAGGGCGATCTGCACGGGCTGATCGAGTCCGGTGCTTATCGCCGTTTTTACATGCACCGGGTCGGGCACTGGCTGGGCATGGATGTGCACGATGTGGGCGACTACAAGGTGTATGGCCAGTGGCGTCAGCTGGAGGCCGGCATGACCATGACGGTGGAGCCGGGCATTTATATTGCTGCGGAGGATGCCGGAGTTCCGGAAAAATTCCGCGGTATCGGTATTCGCATCGAAGACGATGTGGCGCTGAACAAGGACGGCCCGCAGGTCCTTTCTGCTGCGGCGCCAAAAACCATTGCGGATATCGAATACCTGATGCGCGAGGGCGATCTGGTCCAGGAGGCGCTGTTATGACCTCGATTGAACAAACCCCCGGCAGCGGGCAATCGGATATCGCGATTGTCGGCGGCGGCATGGCCGGTGCCTGTCTGGCGCTGCTGCTGTCCCATCACTGCCCGGGACTGAAAGTCTCCCTGCTTGAGCGACACCCGCTGCCGAACAGCGATGCTGCGCTGAACCTGCCGAGTTTCGATACCCGCGCCACCGCCATCGCCGCCGGCAGCCTGCAGATATTTGAACAACTGGGCCTGTGGTCGCAGTTGCGCGAATATGCGGCACCGATTGCCCGGGTACAGGTTTCGGACCGCGGGCACTCCCTGGGCGCGAGCCTGCATGCCGGACGCGAGGTGGCGGCGAGTTTTGACGGGATGCTCGGCGCGGTGGTTGAAAATGCCGCCCTCGGGCCACTGCTGCATCGCGCCCTGGGCAATACCGATGTGGAGGTACTGGCGCCGGCGGAAGTGGTGCGTGTGACCATGACCGAACAGGGCGCGAGCATTATCTGGCGGGATGGGGCGGGCGCGGAGCGCGCGCTCGCTACACGCCTGCTGGTGGTTGCCGATGGCACCGGCTCGCCACTGTGCCGTCAGCTGGGGATAGCCAGCGAAGAAGTGGATTATCACCAGCAGGCGCTGGTTACCACCGTCGGCCTGCAGCGGGACCACGGTGGTGTGGCCTACGAGCGCTTTACCGATTCCGGCCCCATGGCCCTGCTGCCGCTGCCCCGGCGCGACGGTATGCACCGCGCAGCGCTGGTGTGGACCGGCGAACCGGGCGAGATGGAGCGTCTGGCATCACTGCCGGAGGCGGAATTTATCCGTCACCTGCAACAGGCGTTTGGCTGGCGCGCCGGGCGTTTGGTGCGTGCCGGCAAGGTACAGGGTTACCCGCTCAAGCTGTCCCTGGCGCGCGAGCAGGTACGGCGCGGTGTGGTGCTGGTAGGAAACTGTGCGCACTTCCTGCACCCGGTAGCCGGGCAGGGGTTCAACCTGACCCTGCGCGACTGCGATGCTCTCGCCCGTGCCATTGGTCGGGCAATGGCAGAGAAAGGCACGGATTTCGGGCAATCCGGCCCCGGCGAGCTAGACTTACTTCAGGCTTATTGGCGCGAACGTCAACATGACCAGCAGCTGACAATCGGTTTCAGCGACCGGATTCCACCCCTGTTTGCCTCCCGCAGCCTGCTGCTCAGTGGCCTGAGGCAGGCGGGGATGCTCGGTCTCGCCCTGGCGCCGGCCCTGAGGGCAGGGTTTGCCAGACAAGCTGCGGGACTTGCGCTGTAAGCACACTATAACGGTGCAGCTGTATCGGCCGTGGATCTGCGGCCGCTCAATCAAATTTTCCGGGGAGCAACTGCCTATGAACAGACAGCGGATGGACGTAACCATCGTCGGAGGTGGCATGGTGGGGATGGCGCAGGCGGCAGTGCTGGCCGTGCGACACCCGCAATTGCGTATATCGCTGCTGGAGGCATCCAATGTGGACCCGCAGGTGCGCGAGGACAGTTACGACGCGCGGGTGGTTGCACTTACCGAGGCGTCCCGTGCACTGCTGGAAGAGGCCGGGGCCTGGCAGCGGATCGCGGGTAAGCGGGAGTGTCCCTACACCCAGATGCGCGTCTGGGATGCGGAAGGTACCGGCTCTGTATGGTTTGACTGTCGCGATGTGAAGTTGCCGAATCTCGGCCACATTGTGGAAAACAGCGTGATCCTCGCCGCCCTGCGCGAGCGTATTGAAGAGCTGAACAATGTGGACCTGGTTACCGGGTTCAAGCTGGAAAGCTGGTGGCGGGACTGCGGTCTCTGGCATCTGCAGTCGCGCAGCCCGGACCGGGACGCAGTGGAGGGCCTCGACAACCAGTCGCCGGTGTTGACCACGCGCCTGTTGATCGGCGCCGACGGTGCCCGCTCGCGGGTGCGAGACCTGCTGCGTATCCGCACCCGGGATGTGGAGTATCAACAGACCGCACTGGTATGTGTGGCCCGCTGTGAGCAGTCACATCAGTCCACAGCCTGGCAGCGCTTCCTGGACACCGGGCCGCTGGCATTCCTGCCGCTGGCGGGGCTTGGTGATGATCGCCACTGTGCGGTGGTGTGGTCCGCGGATGACAGCCTCGCCCGCGAACTGGTGATGCTCGATGACAAGGCGTTTGCCCTGAACCTGGAGAAGGCTTTCGAGAGTCGCCTGGGCACCATTGAATCCGTCAGCGAACGCTTCTCCTTTGCCCTGCGTGCGCGCCATGCGGAATCCTATTTTGGCCCCGGTGCGGTGCTGATCGGCGATGCCGCTCACAGCATTCATCCGCTGGCCGGGCAGGGGGTCAACCTGGGGTTGATGGACGTGGCGGTGCTGAGCGAGGAAATCGATCGCGCACTCAAACGGGATATTTCTCTGGCGCACACCTCGGTGCTGTCCCGCTACCAGCGCCGTCGCCGCGGGGAAAACGCGGCAACGTTGAAGGCCATGAGTACCTTCAAGTCCCTGTTTGGCGCTGGCGACCTGCACTGGCGCTGGTTGCGCAATACCGGCCTGAGTATGGTGGACGCCAGCCCGCTGCTGAAAAAACGGATTATCATGCGCGCCATGTCGGTGTAGCGAATACATTTCTCCGGCATCGCACTGTAGTCTCTAAAACGCGGCAACCCTGCCGCGTTTTTTATGTTCCCGGAGCTGCCGGAATCCCGGCGGGAAATTTGGTAGAGTCGCGCGTTCAAACTTTTTGCTTTTTACCCGAGTAGGCCCGCGTTTGAGTAACTGGATTACCGTCTGTGAATTTCCGCTGAGTAAAGACCTGTCACCGGTGGCGGAATTTATTCGCCGCCATCAGTTGCCCCTGCGTATCAGTGAGGAAAACAACCACCAGCGGGTTGCGAGCCTGGCGCCGCAGCTGGTGGAGCCGATGAAGCAGCTGCTCGAGCGCTGGCAGGCGGGCGAAGTGGATCTCTCCCGGATTCAGGTTCACACCTACGACGAGAGTGCGCCCGCACCCGCAGAAGTCGGGGGTGCCGAACAGCCCGTGCAACCGGAGCCTGGTGAAGTTGATCGCGAAACGGCCGAGAGTCAGGAATCTGATGCCCAGGCCATGGCCTCGCCGTCGGTCATTCCGCAGTGGCCCCTGCGGCAGACCCCGCTAAGTGTTCTGTTGATCGCCCTGTGTTTTATCGGCTGGCTGATGTTGCGCCAGGGCTGGGCGGAGCCGCTGGTGATTTTCCCGCAGAAACCGGGGGACTTTGACCTGTCCAGCTCGTCCCTGGCCTGGCATCTGTCGCGGGGAGAGTTCTGGCGCCTGTGGACCCCGGCGATGGTGCACTTTTCTCTGCCGCATGCGCTGTTCAACGCCCTCGGTATCTGGATTATTGGCCGTGCACTGGAGGCGCGTGCGGGCACCCTGTGGTTTGCGGTACTGGTATTGCTGAGTGCGCCCGTGGCCAACCTGGCGCAGTATGTGTGGGCGCCGCAGAACCTGTTTGGCGGTATGTCCGGTGTGGTATACGCGTTGATCGGGGTAGCGTTTGTGATTCAGCGCTGGCAGCCGGGCTGGCGCGACGTGCCGCCGCCGTTGGTGTGGCTGGCGGTCATCTGGCTACTGGTGTGCATGATCGGTGTGGTGGATTACTTTATTCCCGGTGGCATCGCCAATGCCGCGCATATCGGCGGCTTTGCCGCGGGCCTGTTGCTCGGGCTGTTGTTCTGTAGCGCAGGGGGCGCGCGGCGCTATTTTTCAGATACGCGCGCGCCTGCACAAACCACAACCACCGTCTCCCGCAAAGAATTCTGATCGCCCATGGTTCTGCTGATTGTTTACGTTCTTATCGCACTGGGTTTTTCTTTCCTGTGCTCCATTGCCGAGTCGGTGATACTCAGTGTTACCCGCCCGTACGTGAGCCTGATGGAGCGCGAAGGACACAAGTCCGGGCGTCTGCTGCGCAAGCTGAAGGACGATATCAACGCGCCGCTTGCCGCAATCCTCACCCTCAATACCGTCGCGCACACCGTGGGTGCCGCCGGTGCCGGTGCCCAGGCTGCGGCGGTATTCGGCAACCATTATCTCGGCATCGCCTCTGCGATACTTACCCTGCTTATCCTGGTGTTTTCCGAAATTATCCCGAAAACCCTGGGCGCCGTGTACTGGCGGCAACTGGCTCCGGTCACTGCCTACGGCTTGCGCTATCTGGTGATTGTCCTTAAGCCTTTTGTATGGCTGTCGAACTGGTTGACCCGGGGGCTGGCCCATGGCCCAACCCTGACCGGATTCAGTCGCGAGGAGTTCGCTGTGATGGCGGAGATCGGTGAGGCGGAAGGGCAGTTGGAACGGCATGAATCCAGCATTCTGCACAACCTGTTTTTCACCCTGCGCGATCACACGGTGCGCGAGGTGATGACACCGCGCACGGTGGTGTACTCCCTGTCCCAGGAGTTGACCATTGAGGAGGCCTACGAGCCGGTGGAAAAAAGCCGTTTTTCCCGTATTCCGGTTTACGAAAAGGATGATCCCGACCTGGTGGTTGGATTCGTGCTCAAACAGGACCTGCTGCAGGCTTATGCCCGCGGCGAACGCGAAGAGAGCCTGCGCAGCCTGCGTCGCGATCTGTTGATGCTGCCGGAAACCGCGGCGATTTATCAGGTATTTCACAAGATGCTGTCGCGGCGGATCCAGATCAGTGCCGTGGTGGACGAGTACGGTAGCCTGGAAGGGCTGGTTACGCTGGAGGATATTCTCGAAACCCTGCTGGGAGAGGAGATCGTTGACGAGGCGGACAAGACGCCCGATCGCCAGGAGCTGGCCAAACGTCTGTGGCGCTGGCGTTCCAAACGCTACGGGTTGCGGGTGGATGAATCTGCACAGCGGGAGCAGGCGGGCGAAGAGCCCCAGGACCTGCTGCGGGAAACCATCAAGCGCCAGCTGGACGAGGTGGAAGGCGCTTCACGTGGACATGATGACAGCGCCGAGGGAGATTCCGAAACTCCCGGTGATAAAGGCGATAACAGCGGAAAAAATAGTTGAGTTGACCTTTGTGCAGCGGGCATCTGGCGGCAAGAGTGAGTGACCTCAACTCCCTATCGATTCATCGCAATACACTTGAAAAAGTGGCGCAGTGCGCAGATAACAGTAGCTACGGAGAAATAAAGATCAGCCCGACTGATCGCGGTAACACTCCCATAATTTTGATTCTGCCCTAACCTAGTCAGTGAGACCGTAGTGCGCGTTGGAATCCTGCTGATACTGCTGCAATCTGTATTGTTCTGTGCCGAAGGCCGCACGGAAGTACAGACTGTAGATGTACAGTCTGCGCAGACTCTGGTCAGTACCCTGATTGAAGGGGGAGGCGAGCCACAGGATCAACCGGACTCCAGTGCGGTAGCCACCGCAATACCGGTTAACTTTGCCGGCGCCTTGCCCGTTCCCCGGCTTCATCATCAACAGTTTTCACCCTCTGCGGCACTCGCCGCTCATCCCATCCGCGGGCCACCCGCCCGGCAATAAATTCCCGTTATCGAAATTGGCACCGATGGCTTTCCGCTTTGCTATCGGTGCCAGCCAAATCATTTGGTCGCATGCGTTACCAAAGACGGCCGCCTGCGCCTGAAAAAAGAGAATTATTGCCATGAAAAAACTGGAACTGACCCCGTTACAGGATTCTGACAAGCTGGTTTTCCCGGAAGAGTTTCACGAGCTGAGTCTGGACTCGCCGGCGCTCAAATTTGTCACCGACTTCAAGAAACATCATCCGGCAGTGCTGACGGCATCGATGTCTGCACTGGACGCGGCACAGGTGCTGCGCACCGGACATCTTTCCTGGGTACTGGTGATGGATCACCGGGGCGATTTTATCGGGTTGCTGACCGCTGAAGATGTGTCCTACCAGCGGGTCATGCAATTGGTGGCTGCAGGACACAGCCGCGGGGAGTTGACGGTGGGAGACCTGATGCGCCGCCGCAACCGCCTGCAGCTACTGAACCGCGATCAGCTGCGCGGCGCGTCTATCCGCGATGTGCTGGAGTCGATGCGGCGCAGCGGGCAGCGTCACTGCCTGGTAGTGGATACGGATCAGCACCATGTGCGGGGCGTGATCAGTGCCGAAGCGGTGGCCGCGCGCCTGAATATGGAGTACCCGATCGATACCCCGGAAAGCTTTGTTGAGTTACTGCGCGCAGTCGCTGCGGTGCACTGACCGCGCGCTTTACCGGGTTGTTTGCGTTGACCCTGCCCTCAGCGGGGCGGGTCAACGGTTTCCCCGAGGCTGTTATTTACCCGGAACCAGCCGGTTACGCTATAGCGCGGCCGGTGGCTGGTGAGTACCTCGTGGGGAAATTCCTCGGAGAGGAAAATCACCATCTGCCCGAATCGCGGTGCGACTTTCTCGATCACCGTATCGCTGTCCGGAGCGTAGATCTGCAGTTCGCCCCCGTCCTTGGGCTGCCAGTTCGGGGTCAGGTACAGCACCGTGCTCACCACCCGGTTGGTGCCGCCCTTGAACGCATCCATGTGCTTCTTGTAATAGCTGCCGCGATCGTAGCGCGCGTAATGGCATTCGTAGTCAAACAGCCCGAGAAACAGGCGTCGGTTCAGCCCCAGGCGCAGGGTTTCCGCCCAGCTCAGGTAGGCGGACACTGCCGGGTTGCTTCGATCCAGCCAGAAAATCTCATCCGTGCGCACAAACTGGTTCAGCTGGTGCTCCTGTTCGCGGCCGATACCAGCGGTCTGGAAGCGCGCGCGATCAATGGAGCGGAAGTGCCGTAACAACGACCCGAGCAGGGCCGGCGGCAGAGGTGCGGGCAGGACAATGTAGCCGGTTTCACGCAGCGCGCTGGCGATCACGTCGAGAGGGTCGCCGCCATCAGGGCCGCGCAGCCAGGTGTTGTCCACGGGGGATTCCGCGTGGGGAAAAGCAGCGTTCAATCAGGTGGATTCCGAAAGTGGCTGCGCGGGGGAGTCTACCGGGGAGGCTATCGGGCGCAGCGGGTTGGTCTGGGCGGCTTTTATACCGCCGCCCGCGTCGCCGCGCCAGCAAATTTTGTGAGGATTACTGACCCAGGGTGAGATCCCAGCCAGTAATCAGAATGGTCACTGTCACCGCCCCGATCAGCAGGTTCATGGGAATGCCGACTTTCAGGTAATCGGAGAAACGATAGCCGCCGGGACCGTACACCATCAGGTTGGTCTGGTAGCCCAGCGGGGTGGCGAAGCTGGCGGAGGCGGCCATCATGACCGCGAACATAAAGGGTTCGGGATTCAGTCCGGCGCTGGCAGTAATCTGCAGCACGATGGGCACCATGATGATGGCGGCCGCATTGTTGGTCACCATTTCGGTGAGCAGGGAAACGCACAGGTAGACCAGGATCAGCATCAGCCAGGGATGACCGTAGGAGAGCGAGATCACGCCTTCTGCCAGCATGGCGGCAACACCGGTTTTTTGCAGCGCGACGCCCAGGGCGAAGGAGGCCGCAATGGTGATCAATACCGGCAGGTCGAGGCTTTTCTGTGCCTGGTTGACCGAGCAGCAGCGGGTCACCAGCATGGTGCCGGCACCGATCAGGGAGGCGTTGAGCATGCTGATCAGCCCGGTACCCGCCGCCAGCACAATCGCGATCAGGATTAACCAGGAGGTAAGGCCGCGCTCGTGGCGGGGGCTCTCCGCTTCCAGGTCATTGATCAGCAGGAAGTCCTTGCTGTAGCGCTGGCGCAGCACGAAGCCGGGGCGCGCTTCCAGCAGCAGGGAGTCACCGGCTTTCAATTTGATACTGCCGAGGTTGCCCTCGACCCGCTGGCCCTCACGCGCCACCGCGAGTACCGCGGCGCCGTAGCGTTTGCGGAACTGGGCATCGCGAATACTGCTGCCGATCACCTCGCAGTGCGGGGAGACCACTACCTCGACCAGGCGGCGTTCCTCGATACCGGTAGTGAGCGCGGTATCCTCGTCGTGGTGGTCCGACGGCACTATGCCGCGCATGCGCAGCAGGTCGGAAATCGCCTCGGTATCCCCGGCGAACACCAGCCGATCGCTGCCGCGCAGCTTCTCCCCGGAACGCACCGGGGTGATGATGCGGCCATCCCGCTCGATCTCCACCAGGTAAACCCGGCGCAGTCCGCGCAGCCCGGCGTCTTCCACGGTCTGTCCTAACAGTGGGCCCTCGCTGTCGATGGCCACTTCCAGGGTAAATTCCCGCAGGTTGCCAAAGGGCTTTTTCTCGCGGCGGTCCGGCAGCCAGCGGGGAAAGAACAGCAGCATGAAGGCCACGCCGACGAGCGCGGCGGGCAGGCCCACCGCGGCGATGGAAAACAGGGAGAAGCCCTCGTTGCCGGTAATGGCCTGGTACTGGCCATTGACCACCAGATTGGTACTGGTGCCGATCAGGGTGAGGGTGCCACCGAGGATGGCGCCGTAGCTCAACGGAATCATCAGCTTGGAGGGGGCGATATCGATCCGCTTGGCCCAGGCGTTCAGTGCCGGGATCATGGTTGCAACCACCGGCGTATTGTTGAGATAGCCGGACAGGGCCACGACCGGTGCGAACACCCGCAACATGGCCGAGCGCACCGTATTTGGGCGCCCCAGCAGGTGTTTCACCATCATATCGATGCCACCGGACGCGTGGATACCGGCGGCTACCACGAACATCGCTGCCACGGTGATCAGCCCGCTGTTGCTGAAGCCGGACAGGGCTTCAGTCGGGGTGAGAATACCGCTGACACTTAGCAGGGTGAGCGCGGCCATCATCACCATAAAGGCCGGAATACGGGTGAAGATCAGTGTGGCCAGTACGGCGAAAACAAGAAAAAGGGAAAACCAGCCGGACCAATCCATAGGAAAAAGCGTTTATTGGGGACAGATGACGGCTAAAGCTACTGCAAACGCTTTAGTACCAAAAGTGATTTTTTCGCATATTTATATAGCGTTGCTACAAATATGGAGTCGATTCCACGGTGAAAAGTGCGCGCAGACTGCTTCATAAGCGTTGCCGGGTAAAATTTTTCACTGCGGCTGCTAGTCTTTGCAGAGTATTGGCATCTGGTATCTGCCATTGCCGGGCCGTTAGAATACGCGGCTTTGCCGCCTGCCGCCGTCCACCGGATTGACGGTATGCAGTCCGCGCCTTCACTCAGTTTCAAGAACGGGATTCAGCACAGAATGGGAAACAAAACCGCGCTTTACGATGCCCACGTTGCCATGGGCGGCAAAATGGTGGACTTCGGTGGCTGGGACATGCCGCTGCACTACGGTTCACAGCTGGAAGAGCACCACAAGGTACGTCAGGGCGCGGGCATGTTCGACGTCTCCCACATGACCGTGGTGGATGTGGATGGTAATGGCGCGCGCGATTTTCTGCGCACCCTGCTTGCCAACGATGTGGCCAAGCTGGACGGCAACCCCGGCAAGGCGCTCTACACCGGCATGCTGAATGAAAAAGGCGGTGTGGTGGACGACCTGATCGTATACCTCCGCGACCCGGGTTACCGCGTGGTGGTCAACTGCGCCACCCGGGAAAAAGATCTGGCTTGGATGAACCAGCAGGCCGCTGCCTTCGATGTGACCCTGACCGAGCGCCCGCACCTGGCGATGATTGCCATCCAGGGCCCCGACGCCATCGGCAAGGTGAAGGAAGTCATGGGGATCGATTGGACCGCGGCCATCGATGGTCTCAAGGTGTTCAACAGTTTTGCCCGTGACGACTGGTTTATCGCCCGTACCGGCTACACCGGTGAAGATGGCCTGGAAATCATGCTTAACAACGATGATGCTCCGGGCTTCTGGCGCGCACTGGCCGATGCCGGTGTCGCTCCCTGCGGTCTTGGTGCGCGGGATACCCTGCGTCTGGAAGCGGGGATGAACCTGTACGGCCACGAGATGGATGATGATACCTCTCCGCTGCAGGCCAATATGGCCTGGACCATCGCGTGGGAACCGCAGGATCGCAAGTTCATCGGTCGCGAAGCGCTGGAGCAGGAAAAGGCTGCGGGCGTCGAGAACAAGCTGGTCGGCCTGGTGCTGGAAGAGCGCGGTGTTCTGCGCGCCGGGCAAGAGGTTGTGGTGGACGGCGAGGATCGCCGCGGTATCATCACCAGCGGAACTTTCTCCCCCACCCTGGGCTTTTCCATTGCCATGGCCCGGGTACCGGTGAGTGTGGGCGACTCTGCACAGGTCGAGATGCGCAAGAAGCTGATCCCTGTGCGGGTGGTAAAACCGAGTTTTGTGCGCAACGGCAAGTCTCTGGTGTGAGGCTGCCTGCGGGCCACTGGACTATTTTCTGAATACATTGTTTACAGCTAATTTTGAGCTTTTTTGAGGGAAGAACCCATGAGCGAGATTCGCAGCGAACTGAAATACGCCTCCAGCCATGAATGGGCGCGGCTGGAAGAGGATGGCACCGTAACCGTGGGCATCAGCGATCACGCCCAGGATGCGCTGGGTGACGTGGTATACGTGGAGACCCCGGAAGTGGGCCAGACCCTGAACGCCGGCGAAGAGGCGGGTGTGGTTGAGTCGGTCAAGGCCGCCAGCGACATTTACTCCCCGATCTCCGGTGAAGTGATTGCGATCAACGAAGCGCTGGAAGACGAGCCGGAAACCGTCAACTCCAGCCCGTACGACGACGGCTGGTTCTTCAAGATCAAGCCGAGCGATGAAAGCGAGCTGGACAAGCTGCTGGACGCGGAAGCGTACAAGGCGGAAAGCGACGAGGGCTGATCAGCGCCTCACTTTCCGAAACAAAAACGCCGGGCATTGCGCCCGGCGTTTTTGTTTGTTTGGCAGTAGTACTGCCATAAAAATCTCCACGAATCCCCGGGGTCAGGTATCCGAACTGGCCTCAGCCTGCTGCGGCTGTACCAGCCCGCCGATCCCCAGATCCTGTAAATACCCGCGCAGCTTTTCCTCAATCTGCTCCGGGCACTCCATTGTCAGTACCTGCTGGAGCAGGCGGTCGAGATCCGATTTTTTCACCTCCCGCAGCGCGGCCTTAACCCGCGGCAGGTTGGTGGCGTTCATCGACAGAACGTCGTAGCCCATCGCCACCAGCAGCAGCGCGCCACCGGGATCGCCAGCCAGCTCGCCACAGATACCCACCTTGGTACTGGTCTCGTGCCCGGCAGTAACTACCTGCAGCAGTGCTTGCAGCACCGCTGGATGGAAGCTGTGGTACACGCCGGCTACGCGGCTGTTATTACGGTCTACCGCCAGCAGGTACTGGGTCAGGTCGTTACTGCCCACGGACATGAATTCCACCCGCTTGGCCAGCTCGCGCGCCTGGTATACCGCTGACGGCACCTCGATCATGATGCCGAGTGGAGGACGCTGGATCGCGTAGCCCTCATCCACCAGTTCATCGTAAGCCCGGTCCACCAGCTTGCGTGCAGCTTCCAGCTCGCCGACACCACTGATCATCGGCAGCATGATGCGCAGATTGTCGAGCCCCAGGCTCGCTTTCATCATCGCGCGCACCTGGCCCAGGAAAATCTCCGGGTGGTCGAGAGTCACGCGGATACCGCGCCAGCCGAGGAACGGGTTGGTTTCCTCAATCGGAAAATACGAAAGTGCCTTGTCGCCGCCGATATCCAGGGTGCGCATGGTCACCGGGCGCGGTGCAAAAGCCTGTAACTGTTCGCGATAGATTTCACGCTGCTCCTCTTCCGAGGGGAAGCGGTCGCGCAGCAGGAAAGGTACTTCGGTGCGGTACAGGCCAACGCCCTCCGCGCCGCGTTCGAGCGAGCGCACCACATCCGCCATCAGCCCGGTATTCACCCACAGCCGTACCCGGTGGCCGTCGGCGGTCTCGCATGGGAGTTTGGCCAGATGGTCCAGATTGCGCGCGAGTTCGCGCTCTTCTTCCACAATCGCGTCGTAACGGCGCTTCAGTTCGGGGCCGGGATGGATATGCAGTTCACCGCGGTAGCCGTCCACCACCAGCTCGACCCCGTCCACCTGCTCCCATGGCAGTTCCTGGACGCCCATTACCGCCGGTACCCCCATGGCCCTGGCAATGATGGCCACATGGCTGTTGGAGGACCCTTTGATGGAGACCATCCCGGCGAGTTTTTCCCGCGGCACGTCTGCCAGCACGGATGCGGTCAGCTCCTCGCCAACCAGCACGGTATTGTCCGGGTATTCGCGCAGGCTCAGTTCCTGCTGGCGCAGGTGCATCAGCACCCGCGCGCCCAGGTCGCGTACATCGGCGGCGCGCTCGCGGAAGTAGGAGTCGGACATGGCTTCGAAGCGACGTACGTGTTCCAGCATCACTTCTGCCCAGGCACGGCTGGCGGTCAGTTGCTGGCGGATGCGCTCGCACACCTCGACGGCGATGGAGTTGTCGTCGAGCATGCTGATATAGGCATCGAAGAGCGCGCGCTCCTCTTTGTTGAGGTCGTTCTTCAGGCGTTCGCCGACATCGCGGATTTCATCCCGCGCCGTGGCCAGGGCCTGGTGGAACAGCTTCAGTTCCCCCTCGACGTCCATGGTGCAGGCAAAGGGCACGGTGGCGAGGTTGGCGGGCGGCGCGACGATGTGCGCGCGGCCGATGGCCACCCCGGGGGAAGCGGCGAGGCCGGTGAACTTGGTCTCGTTGCGCTGCTGGCCCATGTTGGCCAGGGCCCCGGTGGCTTCTGCGTGGGCGATAACGCCGGCAAGCTGTGCGGAAAGCGTGACCAGGAAGGCCTCTTCGCCCTCGTCAAAGCGCCGCCGCTCGGTCTGCTGAACCACGAGAACGCCGAGCACGTTGCGATGGTGGATGATGGGGGTGCCGAGAAAGGCGGAGAAGCGCTCCTCGCCGGTGGCGGGGAAGTACTGGAATGCGGGGTGGGCCTCAGCGTGTTCGAGGTTGATGGGCTCTTCGCGGGTGGCGACGTTGCCCACGAGGCCTTCGCCCGGGGCCAGATGTACCTGGCCAACGGCGTCCTGGTTCAGGCCTTCGGTGGCCATCAGCACATAGTTGCCGGATTGTTTGTCGCGCAGGTAAACCGAACACACCTTGGTTTCCATCACCTCCCGCACCCGCCGGACAATGATGTTCAGCGCGGTGGTGAGATCCCGGGCGGTGTTGACTTCCTGAACGATGCTGCGCAGTGATCCGAGCAAAGTGGCTTCCTCGCCGTATTCTTCCACCCCCGCCCAATTGCGGAGGCTGTCACTGGCCGTGTCGCGCTCTGTGGTTGCCGGATTTTTCCTCGGCAACTGCGCCGGGCTGCTCCCGGTGCAGGCACAGATTTACTGGTCGCGTTTCAGCCAGCGTCTTTCCAATTGTAATTGCGTGGGCGCAAGCTCTGTAAGCGCGCGTCGGTAAACCTCCCGTTTGAAGGTCACCACCTTGGTCAGCGGGTGCCAGTAACTCACCCACCGCCAGTGATCGAATTCTGGCTTGTAGCCGTTTTCGAAACTGATGTTGCTTTCTTCGGCGTTCAGCTGCAACAGGTACCATTTCTGCTTCTGGCCGATGCACAGCGGCTCGGAGCGCCGCCTGACCAAGCGTTGTGGCAGCCGGTAGCGCAGCCATCCGCGGGTGCTCGCGAGCAGGGTAACCTGACTGCGGGTCAGGCCGACCTCTTCGTAGAGTTCGCGATAGAGCGCATGCTCCGGGGATTCGCCGGGGTTGATGCCGCCCTGAGGGAATTGCCATGCGTCTTTGCCACCCACCCTGCGCGCCCACAGGGCCTGACCGCGCTCGTTCAGGACAATGATGCCGACGTTGGGCCGGAAGCCTTCACTGTCGATATTGCTATCGTTGTCCGAAGTCGTACCAGATTTTTCCGCACCCGACTTGCGGGGGGCTTTTCCGCCGCCGGATTTGTCGTTGCGCGCGGAAGATCTGGCGGGTCTGCGGCGGTTTTTACGCCCGGCTGGAGTCTGCTTGCCGTCGCCCAAAATGCCGTCCTCAAATTTGCCGGTGCGTTACCAGAGCGGTATTGGATACCTGACGCACCATAATGTTCTGCATTGTTCCACAGCGACTGAATTACGGCAATTCGGTGACATCGGTCGGTGCAAGCTGCCGCCGCAGCGGGGTAAAATCTCCCGCCTTGGAGATTGGTGAGGGCGGTTTTCCCCCGCCAGCATTACAGCGGCGACGTCGGTTTGGCGTAAAAAATGGCCGTTCGGGCAACCTGCGCGTCAGTGTTGCCTATAGTCAATAAAGGAGAATTTTGTGCAGCTGGCGATTTTTGACCTGGATAACACCCTGATTGGCGGTGACAGTGATCACGCCTGGGGTGAATTTCTGGTAACCCGCGAATGTGTGGATGGCGATCGCTTCCGCAGTGAGAACGATCGCTTCCTGCGGGAATACCAGAGCGGCAGCCTGGATATTTTCGCCTACCTGTCGTTCGCCCTGGAGCCGCTGGCGCAACTGTCCCGCGGGCAGCTGCGAAATCTGCAGCGGGAATTCATGCACGAAGTGATCAGCGACATCTGGTTGCCCCACGCGGAAACGCTGATCCAGCACCACCGGGAGGCCGGTCACCACATTATGATCATCACCGCCACCAACCGCTTTGTGGTGGAACCCATCGCCACCCGGCTGGGAGTGGACACTCTGCTGGCTACCGAGCCGGAAGAGGTCGATGGCAAATTTACCGGCCGTGTGGCCGGCGAGCCCTGTTTTCAGGAGGGCAAGGTCATCCGCCTGCAACAGTGGCTGGAACAGAATCCGCGCTATGCCAGCGGGGAGAAATGGTTTTACAGCGACTCCATCAACGATCTGCCGCTGTTGCAGCAGGTTGAGCACCCGGTGGCGGTCGACCCGGATACGCGCCTGCGGGACGAAGCGCTGTCCCGGGGCTGGCAGGTAATCAGCCTGCGCGGCGATAGCGAGGAATTTACCAGCGTGCTGCAGCGGTAATCGCGGCGCGGAAATCGGTCTAACTACGCACAGTTCAGGAAAATACGTGAAATACGCAGTCAATAAGTCTCTCCCGCCCTTGGCCCGGGCGCTACCGCTGGCACTGGCCCTGAGTGGGCTGCTGGTGCTGGCAAGCGGATGCGAGCGCAAGGCTCCGGAAACCGAGGAGGAATCCAGTGCGCCGGTGGCGTCGGCACAGGTGATCGACAAAGCCGCCGCGGAAACCTTCTCCACAGAGTACTGGCAGGCGGGACAGGCACAGATCATCGATGCCGAAGCGGCCGGGCAGGCGCTGGAGCGCGCGGTGGCTGAGCTGTTGGAATCACCCACCGAGGATCATCTCGAGGCGGCCAAGCTGGCTTGGCTGGATGCGCACCGGGAACTGGCTGGTGCACTGCCGTTTATCAAGGTGGCCTTTTCACCGGCTGACCTGCAGCAGCAAGGCAAAGAGCTGATGCTGGCACTGGACAGCTGGCCCACCCAGGCCGGTTATCTGGATACGGTGCCCGGCTACTCCACCAGCGGTATCGTCAACGACACCGCCATTGAGCTCACCCTCGCAAACCTGCGCAAGCAGCATCGCCTGACCGCCCATGAAGAGGCCAGCACCGGCTTTCACGCGCTGGAGGTCATGTTGTGGGGGCCCACCAGTGAGCGCAGTGCGGAACAGTTTGCCAAGGTCAGCGGCGGTGAGCAGCCCGAGGCCCAGGCCTCCAACCGCCGTCGCGAGTTGACCCGTTTGATTACCCAGGGTATCCGTGAGGATCTGTCCGGACTGGCGACACGCTGGCCGCTGACGGCGAATGACCTGTCCCAGCGCTATCTGGCCAAGCCCCCCGCGGCGCGCCTGCAGTGGATTCGTTCCGCGCATATGGACCTGATCAATAACGAAGTGTTGCCGCGGCTACCCGAGAGTTCGGAAAGTGATGTGGAAAGCGGCCGCGCGGCCGATTCGAAGCAGGCGTTGCTGGCGATGCTGCGAAATCTGCAGGCTAGCTGGCTGCCGGAAGGCGGTGGTGGCCTGGCGGATCTGTTACTGGACCGTCACCAGACCGCGGCACTGGAGCAGGTGTTTCTCCAGTTGGAGGCGCGCCTGTTGAAAATGGAAGACCCCATTGAACTGGCGGCACCGGCGGAGCTGCAGCGCAGCCGACAGCAGATCGAGACATTATTGGGATTGATCTCTGGTGATACCCGGGTGCCCGCGCGCGAAGAGGACATGACCCCAGTCAGCCTGACTACCCCGGCGGAGGACTAGCGCCGCGCGCTTTTACGCAGACTTCAGACGCAAAAAACCCAGGCATAGCCTGGGTTTTTTGGTTCTGGCCAGCGCGGCTGGTGATTACCAGCGGCGTACCGGACCGGTATCGACGTGTACGAAGTTACTCTTCGGGTAGTAACCCACACCGCCCGCTTTCAGGTCCAGAGCAGCCTGGCGTACTTTGGACAGTGCGACACCCGGCATACGGATATCCAGTGCCATACCGCGGGTGTGGTAGCTTCGGCGTGCCACACCTCGGCCCGCTGCACGCAGCTTGGCGTTGGTCTTCGGCGAGCGGTATCCGGAGATGATCTCGATTTCGCCGTTGTAGTTCAGCTTTTCTTTCAGCTTGTACACGATATCGAACAGTTTCGGGTCCATACGTGTAACTTCGTTGGCGCGGTGGTCGCGCAGCAGTCGGTTGAATTGCTTCAGGCCGCTGCTTGCGTAGTCGCCATCCGCCCAGTAGGCGGTATTCAGGCGCTCACCGGTGTGCAGGTTGCGCATTTTCAGGTTGCGCGACTTGCCTACTTTTGCCAGTGCGGGGCCGGCTGAAACCGCCGCCGCGGTAGCTGCAGAAACTGCCAAAAACCTGCGTCGTGAAAGTTCTTTCATACCCTGTTACCGCCTTTGGTTTAGTAGTGAGTGTTGCCGTCATGAGCTTCTAGTCTTCGAGTCGCTTCCCCTGCATCTCGGTATGGCTGCACTGTACGAAAAATAATCATTGGTTACAAACCGATCAGGGCTTATCGCGAATTGGTCAAAAAATAGCCTGGTGTTTTTTTTCTAGCAGCCTACGGCTTTCGGATTTTTTTTGCCGGGTGCGCCGTGCAAAGCCGCGAAATCTTGGTGACAACGTTGTCATGATTAGAAAATTATTTTTCTGCGACTGCCTGGTTCTGGCTTTTGCGGTTTTTCAACGCGTGCGTGGGACCACCGGGTTTTAGGCGTGGTTTTGCGGTGGATCAGTGCGCGAAAGGGGCTGTTGGCGCAAGGGGCTGTGCGCTGAAACCACCTCTTATGGCCGGACCAAAGGGTTACGGGTAGCGGATATTTTGCTCAAAGTGATGAGAAGGCAGGGCCCCCGTGGGCGTTTGCATACCTTGGAGGCGATTCGGGTCATTTATCCCTGTGGTAGATGTCCGGGCGGAAGTTGACCTTGCCCAGGCCGTCAACCCAGGCGGTCAGGTAGGTGATGAAGAGCTTGGGCGGATCGTCCACCTTGATGGTGACCGATTCGTCCCCGGTGGTCGCCTGTGCGACCCGGGTTCTGTCCCAGCCCTGTTGGCCGAGCAGGGCGTAAGCCAACTCCTCCGGTTGCTGCAGGCGGATACAGCCGTGGCTGTACGCCCGGTGGTGGTTCTCAAACAGGCTCTGCGCCTGGGTGTCGTGCAGGAAGATGGCCTGCTTGTTGGGGATAACAAACTTCACCCGCCCGAGGGTATTACCGGGCCCTGAGATCTGGCGCAGGGTGGCCTTGCCGCTGGCGGCACTCTGGATACTTTCGTCGCTAATCGGAGTAGTGGTGTTGGTGCCGTACTTCACGACCCGGTAGCCGCGTTTGTGCATGGCTTCCGGATTATTACGGGCTTTGGGCAGGAGATCGGTCAGCAGGATGCTGCGCGGCACCGTCCAGGTGGGATTGAATACCACGGATACGACTTTGGTGGTCATCTCCGGCGTGCGTTTGGTGCTTTTGCCTACCACGGTTTTCATCGACAACACGATTCGTTGTCGATCGACCAGTTGCAACCGGAAGTCCGGAACGTTTACCAGAATATAGCGCTGCCCCGGGTTGTCGGGCAGCTGGTCCCAGCGCTTGGCATTCAGCTCCAGCAGTCGCGCCAGCTCTTTGGGGGGGCGCTCAAGTTCCCGCAATGTGGCTTTGTCTGCAACACCGGTGACAACCATGCCGTGTCGGCGCTGGTAGGACTCCACCGCCAGTTGCAGGCCGGCATCGAATCGCTCGGGATTGATGTCCCCAGTAGATACCGGGCCAGGTTGACCGGTGTAGTCGCCGAACAGGTTGAGCAGCTTGCGCAATTGCCCCACGCGCGGTCCCTGATCGCCGGCGCGCAGGGGAAGGCCCGGCTCGATTGCCTGCCACTGGCTGTTCAGCTCGCGGTAGCGCGCCGCCTCTTCCCGCAGACGGTTGCCGGCAGTGGCAAAGTGCACTGCGCTATCGGCACCGGAGTACGGCCGTTTGGGCTCAGGTTTTTCCGAATCAGGTTTGTCGGCTATCAACCGTTCTGGCGGTGACTTGCGCGGTGCCTGCTCGGGTAGCGTTTGTTCCGTCAGTACTTCCGGCTGTTCGCCCGTGGCTTCGGGTTCTTCGACCGCCGCGGTTTTCATCAGCGGCAGCAGGGCGCAGCAGCTCAGTGCCACGATGGCGTAAAAATGGCGACCGTATTTGGATCGCACATGTTGTTCGTTAGTGGTACTGCTCATGGGAACCCCCATTCCTCATTCTGCGGCGCTGCTACTGCTCGCTGTTGTCGGCGGCACTGTCTCCGGTTTCCCGGGTGCTGTCGCGACCGTAAATATCCGGGCGGAAGTTGAGTAATCCCTCTTCATCAACCCAGGCCGTCCAGTAGACGATGTGCACCGGGATCGGCTGATCCAGTGCCACCGCCCGGGTACGGGTGCCGGTGGTGTAGCGCGATAGTCTTTCGGCGTTCCATTTGCCGGGACGCTTGCCCTGGTCGGCAAGTACGATCTGCGCAAATTCCTGTGGTTTTTCCAGGCGGATACAGCCGTGGCTGTAAGCGCGTTTACTGCGGCTGAAGAGTTCTTTCTTCTGGGTGTCGTGCAGGAAGATGGCCTGCTGGTTGGGAATCACGAATTTGAAGCGCCCGAGGGCATTGCCCTCACCACCGCGCTGTTGCAGTGCCACACTGCCAAGGCGCAGGGCGCGCAGGTTGCGGCCGCTGAAAGGGACGGATTTGCCGCGATTGTTGACCAGGCGATAGCCGCCCGCAGTGAGGTTGGCGCTGCCCTTGGGCAGTAGCTCGCGTACCGCAATATTGATCGGTACCGTCCAGGTGGGATTGAACACCACCCTGGTCAGGCGGGTGCTGAGCTGTGGCGTGGGGTGTTTGGATTTTCCCACCACCACACGCATCCGGTACTGCTCCTGATCTCCTTCGATCAAACGCAGGGTGTAATCGGGAATGTTGACCACAATATGGCGGGGGCCGAGGTCCTTGGGCATCTTTTGCCAGCGATCGAGGTTCGCCTGCAGAGTGGCGAGTCGCTTGTCCGGCGGGGTGTTCAAGTGCGTGCGCGTGGCGCTGTCAACGATACCGTCGGCGCGCAGACCGTGGCGACGCTGGAAGCGCTCGACGGCAATGCGTACTTCGCTGTCGAAGTGCTCAGCAGTAGAGTCTTTGCTGTCGTTGTCCTGTAACTCGGCACTGGCCATATCATTGGCTGTGGGCAGATCGCCGTACTGCATCAGCAGACTGCGCAATACCCTGACGCGCGGGTCGCGCACGCCGGGGGCGAGTGTCTGTCCCTCGGGGAGTGGCTGCCAGTGCCCGCCCTCGCTGAGAGCGCGGTAGCGCGTCAGCTCTTCCCGCATCAGTGCGTACTGACGCCCGTAGGGGGTAAACGGACTGTAGGAGCCGGATACGGTGGTGAATACCGAGTCGCCGGACGACGGGGTGAAGTCGGTGGATGATCGCTTGGATGTGATCTGCTGTGGAGTGGGGGGCGCTGTATCTGGCGTCTGTGTTTCCCCCTGCGAAGCCGCTTCCAGCGGGGCGCTCTCCAGTGACAGCGACAGAACTACCGCGGCGCCCAGATTCAATTGAATACCCAGTCTGTTACCCATCAGTGACCCCTGATCTACGCTATGCCGGCCGAACGGCCCCGTTACACGGTCGGGCGGCCCACGGTTGGCAGAAGAGTCGGAAATCGTCGAATCCGAGGCTCAGGTGCGCTGTGGGTGAACCCTGTGCCTCTAATTGGTAACTTGTGACCGGATTGGCGCCAAATAAGATTGGGGTATGCGGAGGGGGGATTTCGCGAGGATTCGGAATAACTGCCGGGTGGATCTTCCACCCGGCAGTGCAGTGGGCAGTGAGAGAAGTGGGTTAAAGCGACTCGCTAGTGGCTGCGATTGCTTGTGTTCAGTTGAACTGGTTCACCGCGAGGCCATCTTTGCCGTAGATGTCGGGGCGGAAGTGCATGCGGCCCTCACCGTCGACCCAGGCGGTCCAGTAGGTGAGGTACACCTTCACATTTTTGCTCATGCGCACCTCGGTGGTTTCGTCGCCGGTGGTCAGCTGCTCGATACGGTAGCGGCTCCAGTCGCCAGGCTCGTCCCGCAGCAGTACCTCGGCCAGCTGCCGGGGTTTGGCCAGGCGCACGCAGCCGTGGCTGTAGTCGCGATCGGTAAGGCCGAACAGGCTCTTGGCGCGGGTGTCGTGCAGGTAGATATCATCCGAGTTGGGAATCTCGAATTTTATCCGGCCGAGAATGTTCTGCTCCCCGCCCTTCTGGCGCATCAGGAAACCACCAGCCGCGGCGCGCTTCAGGTTCTGGGAGCTCAGCGGCAGATACTCACCACTGCCGTTGACCACCCGGTAACCCATATTTTCCATGCCGTGAGGATTGGCGCGGGCCTTGGGCAGAATCTCATTCACCAGAATACTGCGCGGTACCGTCCAGGTGGGGTTAAACACCACGCGAGCGACGCGAGTATTGATCTCCGGTGTCTGGTGAATCTTCTTGCCCACCACCACATTCATCGACAGCTTGATGCGGTCGTGTTCCACATAGTTGAGCCTGTAACCAGGGACGTTAACCTGGATAAAGCGGTCGCCGAGGTTGGCGGGCAGCTTTTCCCGACGGCGGATATTGGCCTCGATGATGTGCGCACGTGCGGTAGGGGAGATATTCAGGCGCTCGCGGGTCTGCTTGCCCACAATCCCGTCTGGCTTGAGTCCGTGGCGGATCTGGAAGCGCACCACCGCCTGGTGCAGGCTCTGGTCGAACTTCTTGCTGTTCATATCGCCGTAGCCGTAGTAATCCCCGTACACGGCGAGCATGTTGCGCAGGTAGACCACGTTGTTGTGCTTGGCGCCGATGGTCATTGCCGGGCCTGCGGGCAGCGGGCGCCAGCGGCCGGAGGCGGCCATGTTGCGGTAGCGTGCAAGCTGCTCGCGCAGGGCCTGTGCGTCACTGCCGAAGGGGGTGTTCTCCTCAATGAACAGTCCTTCACCATGACTGGGCGTCAGGCCGGAGCCCTCATCCTGCAGGTTGCGGAAGCGCGGCATAGCCCGGGGATAGGTCTGCGGGTAGCTGCGGGTAGAGTAGCGCGCAGAATGGCTGGTGCCATAGCGGGAGCCGGAGCTGTAGGCATTGCCGCGCTGCTGGGCGGTGCCGCGGCGCTGGGTGTAGTAGCGCGAGCGGTCCACGGTCTGTGTATTCTGGCTGCCGCGATTGTAGCCGCGGAAGTACTGGCGACCGTTGTCGTTGGCAGCATACTGGCGCGCATCAGCGGGGTAGCTGCGGGTACTGGCCATCATGAACCCGCCCTCGGTGAGGTTGACCGGGGTGATGTCCTTGCGACGCAGTCGCGGCTGGTGCTTGGGTGCGCTGGGATTGAGCTTGTCGAGCTGCGTATCCTGGGCATAGGAAATAAACGCATCGGTGAGCAGTACGTCGAGCACCGCGGCCATTTGCAGGCGCTGTGGTGTGTCGCGCAGGGTGCGATCGAAATAACCCAGGTGATAGCGGTAGTCCACCATGCTGCTCGGGTTGCCGGAACTCGAAGCGGTGAGCTGCTTGAGCAGATCGTTGGCGGTATCGCTCAGGCTGTAGTTATCAAACCACAGCAGTCTGTAGTCCGTGCGCCGGTAGATGCGGCGCACTGCCACCGGATTGAAAATCGGATCCTGCGCGGGCCAGGCGTCGGGGTTATCCTCCAGCCAGTTCACCAGATGCGGCCGCACGGCGTTCTCCGGTAATACCGGCACCGTTTTCTGATTGGCAGTGAATGCGTAATAGAGGGCAAACACACACAGGCTACCGAGAAAAATCAACGGCAGCGGTGACTTGCGTTTGCGACGCTCTGGAATGAAATATGACATGGTACCTCAGCGATACTGCAGGGCGCCGGTTTACAGTGCGGAAGCCGGGAGCCCGATCGTTCATACCTTCCCAACCATCGGCGCGCCTGATTCCCGCTAGACGACGGGACAAACCCGCCGGCGGCGCACCTTAGTCGAGCATCCCGCGCGACCTTCCTTTTATAGAGACGGAGCCGGAGACCGCTTGCGCGTATCTCAACATCCGCCTGCCTGTGAAATTAAGTATGGCAACAAATGCGAAATTTGCTGGGCGCGAACTTCTTTTCACCTTACGAGATACGGGGAAGTGAAAATGAATCTGGCGGCATAACCGGTCGCGACGCGGGATATGTGGGAAACCGGCGCCAAACAGGCGGGAAATGCAGCGTTACTTGTATCGCGCCGCACCGGTGTGGGAGGGCGGGCGCTCAGTTCGCTGGATAGGAAAAGTGGCGCAGATCGCCGCTGACCCGTCCGTCAATATAAGTCTGCTCCCACAATTGCACGCCGCCGGAGCTGTCCACGGCCACCAGGGTGCTGGCGCGGGTGCCATAGCCCTGATGCAACGGGCTGTCATCCCGGATGCCGTCTTCGTTGTCGATACGTACAAAAATAGGGGAAAGCGCCCGCTCCATCGCCAGTCCCACCCCGGTATCCGGGAGTTGCACATCGGCAGCGCGGGTGTCGTTGGCGAGCAACGTCAGCGCCGGAGCGACAAAGGTTTCCATATCCACTTTCGATGGCATCGCTGCAACCAGGGCCGAAAGCGCCTGGCAACCATGGGTGACCTTGGGCCAGGGCGCATCCGGTGCTCCGTTGGAAATGCCGTGCACGCCGGGGACCATGGCAAAGGGCAAGTGCCGATTACCCGCACACACCAGGGGGGTGCTTGCGCGGTGATCAAACAGCAGGGCGTTGAACCCGCGATAGCGGGACGCGGGCAGTCCGGCAGCGTAGTCTGCGGGGGGCTGGTCACCAGTGAGAAAATTCACCGGGATCTCTCCCCGGGAGAGTACCCGTGCGGGTTCCGGCGCACCGGGCTCCCTGATGTTGGTCACTGCCGCTACGCGGCCAGTGGGGGTGACCCCGAGCCAGGTACCCCCGGCCTCCAGGTCGCGACCCGCCGTAATCGGGCTATCCCCCCACGGCCTGGCCGGAGCTGTAGGGCGTTGGTAAAACTCGTCGCGGTTTGCCAGCAGTAATAGCGGATAGCGGGGATGCTGGCGGTAGGCGATCAAAAGCAGGCACATAGCGTCTCGCAATAGTCATTTCCTCAATGCCATAATAACGCCCACTTTCAATAACTGCGGTTTGAGCATGCTGACTTACCCCGAGATTGATCCCGTTGCTGTCGCCATCGGGCCCCTCAAAATCCACTGGTATGGCCTGATGTACCTGGCGGGATTTGCCGCCGCCTGGTGGCTGGCGATGCGTCGCGCAGAGAAGCCGTGGTCCCCGGTGATCAAGTCGGAAGTCGAAGACCTGATCCTGTTTTGCGCCCTCGGCGTGGTGATCGGTGGCCGACTCGGATACATGTTTTTTTACAACTTCAGTGAACTGGTGGCCCATCCCCTCAGCCTGTTCAAGGTGTGGGAAGGGGGCATGAGCTTCCACGGTGGTCTGATCGGGGTCATGATTGCGGCGACCATTTATGCGCGCAAGATAGGCACCACCTTCCCTGCACTGATCGATTTCGTTGCCCCACTGGTTCCCATCGGCCTTGGTCTTGGCCGTCTCGGCAACTTTATCGGCCAGGAGCTGTGGGGGCGTGAGACCGATGTGCCCTGGGGCATGGTGTTCCCCCGCGACCCGGAACACCTGGTGCGCCACCCGTCCCAGCTCTACCAGGCTTTCCTGGAGGGGCTGGTGCTGTTTGTGGTGCTGTGGATTTTCTCCAGCAAGCCGCGTCCGCGCCTCGCGGTCGGTGGTCTGTTCATCCTTCTATATGGGTGCTTCCGTTTCATCGTGGAATTCGTGCGTCAGCCGGATATCGGCATTGACGTGATGTTCGGCTGGATGACCCGCGGCCAGCTGCTCAGCCTGCCGATGATCGCCTGTGGCATCATCCTGCTGATCTGGAGCTACCGCACCCAGCCAATGCCAGAGGGCCGTGGCCAGGGGGAAGAAAAGCGAGCGTCCAGGGGCGCTGCCGGCACCGCCAAGAGCCCGGCCAAGCAGGCCAAATAAGGCAAAGTCGGCATCGGCCGCCTCACCCTAATCAATTACCAGCCAAGAGATATAAATGAAGCAGTATCTGGATCTTATGCGTCACGTGCGCGACAACGGCACCGATAAGAGCGACCGTACCGGTACCGGCACCCGCAGTGTGTTCGGTTACCAGATGCGATTCGACCTGGCCGAGGGCTTCCCGCTGATCACCACCAAGAAGTGCCACCTGCGCTCGATTATTCACGAGCTGCTGTGGTTCCTGAAGGGGGATACCAATATCGGGTACCTGAAGGAAAACGGTGTGCGTATCTGGGATGAGTGGGCCTCGGAAGAGGGCGACCTGGGGCCGGTCTATGGCTACCAGTGGCGCTCGTGGCCCACCGCAGACGGGCGCCACATCGACCAGATCAGTGAGCTGGTTCAGCAGCTCAAGACCCGTCCCGATTCCCGCCGCCTGATCGTCAGTGCGTGGAATCCTTCGGACCTGCCCGACGAGGGCGTTTCACCGAGTGACAATGCCCGCGCCGGAAAGATGGCGCTGGCGCCCTGTCACGCGCTGTTCCAGTTCTATGTCGCCGACGGCAAGCTGAGCTGTCAGCTGTACCAGCGCAGTGCGGATATTTTCCTTGGGGTACCTTTCAATATCGCCTCTTACAGCCTGCTTACCCTGATGCTGGCGCAGGTATGCGGCCTCGAGCCGGGGGACTTCGTGCACACTTTTGGCGATGCCCACCTCTACTCCAATCATATGCAGCAGGTAGAAGAGCAGCTCTCCCGCGAGCCGCTGCCGCTGCCGAAGATGGTGCTCAATCCCGAAGTTGATGACCTGTTTGCATTCCGTTTCGAAGACTTTGATCTTCAGGGGTACGAGGCGCACCCGCATATTCCCGCACCGGTGGCGGTGTAATGGCTGCGGCTTCGCCTAGTCTGGCGATGATTGTGGCGATGGCGCGCAACCGCGCCATCGGTCGTGAGAATGCGCTGCCCTGGCGCATCTCCGGGGACCTGCAGTTTTTCAAGCGCACCACCCTCGGCAAGCCGGTGGTGATGGGGCGCAAAACCTTCGAATCCATCGGGCGACCGCTGCCCGGGCGGCAGAATATCGTCATTACCCGCAACCCTGACTGGTGCGTCGATGGGGTCACCGTCGTCTCGTCACTGGAGCAGGCGCTGACCGTCGCCGTGAACACCGCTGCCCGGGACGGGGTCGATGAGGTAATGGTGATCGGCGGTGCAGAGATCTATCGACAGGCAATACCTCTGGCACAGCGTTTGTATGTGACCGAGGTGGATACTGAAGTCGAGGGAGATGCCTTCTTCCCTGCGCTGGACGAAACCTGGCAGGAAGTCAGTCGGGACTGTTACCCGGCGTCTGAGAAGGACGAATACAACTACTGCTTAGTCCAGTACGACAGGTTTAAATAAAAAACAGTTTGACTAAAAAATGCCCTATCGGGTAGTTTTGGTTAAATGTTGTGCAATGTAAACCGCCGCATATGTGTGCATGGAACTCGAGGGTGTTACCCGAGTGTTACCCAGCTACACAGCTCAAGTGGCTCAGTCAATCGGCATTTGAATAATCAAAACGGCTGTTTACAATGTGCGGCTCTTAGCTGTCTTCAAACCAAAAAATACCGCGTTGTGGCAGCTAATCCATCGCGACCATGTTGTGAAATATTGAACCCACTGGGGGGTCTAATGAAAACCAAGCGATTCATGGCTGTGGCGCTGACCACTGCGCTGTCTGCCGGCGCACTGTACGGTAGCGTAGCCACTGCGGACACACTCGATAACGTCCTCAAGGTTGGCCAGCAGAAAACTGCTGCGGCAACTGCATCTCAAAAGCGCATCGACAAGATCGCTCAGGAAACCTCTGAACTGCTGACCGAGTTCAAGGTAGTGAACAAGCAAATCGACGGCCTGCGCGTATATAACCGCCAGCTCGAAAAGCAGCTGGCCAACCAGCTGGCCGTGATCAAGGACCTCGACGAGTCCATCGATCAGGTAACCGTGATCGAGCGTCAGATCCAGCCTCTGATCCTGCGTATGCTGGACGGTCTGGAGCAGTTCATCGAACTGGACGCCCCCTTCAAGTTGGCCGAGCGTAAGTCCAACCTCGAAGGTGTTAAGAACAATATGGACCGTTCCGATATCACTGTAGCGGAGAAATTCCGTCAGGTGCTGGAACTGTACAACTTCGAAGCGGAATACGCGCGCAAGATCGACAGCTACGGCGACACCCTGAACGTGAACGGTCAGGACCGCGAAGTCAACGTACTGCAGATCGGCCGTATCGCTCTGGTAGCTCAGACCACCGACTCCAAAATCTCTCTGGCGTACGACAAAGAGCAGAAAGCTTGGGTTGAAGTTGATTCCGGCGAATACCGCCGTGCAATCATGCAGGGTCTGAAAATCGCCAAGAAACAGGCCACTACCGACATCATGACTATGCCGATTCCGGCTCCGGAGGCTGCGCAATGAAAACCATCGCCAAAAGCGTACTCGCAGTAGCTGCCGCTGGCCTGATCAGCGTTTCCGCTGTAGCCCAGGACAAAGCTACTTCCCTGGACCAACTGCTGAAGATGGTTCAGAGCTCTAAAATTTCCGAGTCTGCCGAGCACAAAAAACGCGAAGCTGACTTCCGTCGTCAGAAGGCTAACCAGGCTTCCCTGCTGAGCCAGGCTGAGAACACTCGCGCTTCTGAAGAAGCCCGCTCTGCGGCGCTGGAGAAGAAGTACGAAGAACAGGAACTGCTGGTTCAGCAGAAGCGTCAGCAGCTGGACGAGCGCCTCGGCTCTCTGAAAGAACTGTTCGGCCACCTGACTTCCACCGCTGGCGACCTGCGCGCCAACCTGGATACCTCCCTGGTCTCGGCCCAGTACCCGGGCCGCGCCGAGTTCCTCGATCAGCTGATCGAAAAAATGAACTCCGCTACCAAGCTGCCGACCATCCAGGAAATCGAGCGTCTGTGGTACGAACTGCAGCGTGAAACCGTGGAATCCGGCAAAGTTGTTAAGTTCAACGGCACCGTGATCCTGCCCGACGGCGAACAGGCCGAGCAGGAAGTGGTTCGTGTAGGTAACTTCAACCTGGTTTCCAACGGTAAATACCTGGAAATGAACGACAACCAGAAAATGGCCGAGCTGATCCGTCAGCCCGACGGTAAGTACCTGAGCATGGCGTCTGACCTGCAGGCAGCTACCAGCGGCTTCACCGCATTCGGCATCGACCCGACTGGTCCTACCGGCGGCTCCTACCTGAAAGCCATGATCGCGAGCCCGAGCATCGTTGAGCGTTGGCACCAGGGTGGCATCGTGGGCTACATCATCACCGGTGTTGGTGTGGTTGCGGTACTGCTGGCTGTCTGGCGTCTGATCGTGCTGTCTGGTGTTAACGCCAAAGTTAACTCTCAGCTGCGTTCCTCTACCCCGAACACCAACAACCCGCTGGGTCGTGTTCTGTCCGTAGCGGAAGAGAACAAAGGTGTCGACGGCGAGACTCTGGAACTGAAGATGGAAGAAGCGGTGCTGAAAGAGCGTCCGGCCATCGAATCCGGTCTGAACCTGCTGAAGATCATTGCCATGGTTGCTCCGCTGCTGGGTCTGCTGGGTACCGTTACCGGTATGATCATCACCTTCCAGGCGATCACCATCTTCGGCGCGGGCGATCCTAAAGCCATGGCTGGTGGTATCTCCTCTGCACTGGTAACCACCGTTCTGGGTCTGTGTGTGGCCATCCCGACTGTGCTGCTGCACACCATCGTGAACGGCCGTGCCAAGCGCATCCTGCACATCCTGGACGAACAGAGTGCTGGTATCGTTGCAGAAAACGCTGAGCGTAAATAAGAGGAGGCGGCAACATGCACGCATTGAATGACGCATGGGCCGCCGTCAACGCCTTTATGGCGTCGGGCGGGCCAGTACTACTCCTGATCGCCGGCCTGACCTTCTTCATGTGGACGCTGATTTTCGAGCGGTTCTTCTACTTCAAGGGTGCCCTGAAGAGTGATGTTCAGGGCGCTGTGGACACCTGGGAAGCGCGCCCTGAGCGCAAATCCTGGGGTGCTCACCAGATCCGCTACGCACTGGTTTCCCGGGTATCCGAGAAAATTCAGAGCAACATGGACATGATTCAGACCTGTGTAGCCCTCGCGCCGTTGTTCGGCCTGCTGGGTACCGTTTGGGGCATGATCAACGTGTTCGAAGTTCTCGCGATTACCGGCGGTGGTGATGCAAAGCAAATGGCCAGTGGTGTATCCATGGCCACCATCCCGACTATGGCGGGTATGGTGACCGCACTGTCTGGGGTGTTTGCCAACACTTACATCACCCGTACCGCAGAGCGCGAAACTCAGCTGCTGGAAGACCATCTGACGATGGATCACTGATAGCACCACAGTTAAGGTGACCGGTAAGTGCCGCAGGGTCTTGCCGCGATCCGAGAAGGTTTAGCCAAATCGGGGAGCTTTCACTATCAATATGCTTGAGGTGAAAGCTCCACAGGGCCAAATCTCGCTAATAGCATTTCGCTAAAGAGAGTTGCAATGAGCAGAAAACAGAATACGGCTGAAGAAGAAGGGCAAGCGATTGACCTCACGCCCATGCTGGACGTGGTGTTCATCATGCTGATCTTCTTCATCGTCACCGCGACCTTTATCAAGGAGCCGGGGATTGACGTACTGAAGCCGGAAGCGACAACCGCTGATCTCAAAGCCGCCTCTATTCTGGTAGCGATTAACGACAACAATGAAATCTGGATTGCCAAAGAGCAGGTAGATGATCGCCTGGTGAAGAACACCCTGGAACGTCTCTACGCAGAAAACCCGAAAGGGTGGTTGGTAATTCAGCCCGATAAAAAGGCGAGTATCGAGAAGGTTGCCCTGATCGCGGACGCGGCCAGGAAGATCGGAATCGAGAAAGTGTCGGTCGCTACAGAGAAGAGTTAACAGCTATGAACCCGGTAAGACTAGCAGGGGCAGGTGCGCTGGCGGTAGCCACGACTTTCGCCCTGATCTTCACCATGCATCAGCTGATTGAAGCCAACATGAAGGCTCCCGATGAGGAAGAGCCTATCAAGGTGGCAGACGTCGTAATGCCTGAGACGAAGATCGAAACCAAATACGATACCAGCAAACCGGATAAACCCGACGAGCCTGAAACTCCGCCACCCGATATGCCGGAGCCGGAGTTTGACCAGCCGGATATAGACAATGCCCTGAACATGTCTGCTCCTGCTGCAAGCGCCGCAGTGAAGGTAGGTGGTATTGGTGGTTTTGCCACCGAAGGGGACTACCTGCCTATCGTAAAGGTTCAGCCTCAGTACCCCCGTCGCGCACTGCAGCGTGGTATCGAGGGCTGGGTAGTTGTGGAATATACGGTGACCAAGAACGGTTCTGTACGGGATCCGCGAGTGGTTGAAGCCTTCACCAAAGATGGCAACCCGACCACCATCTTCAACCGCGCAGCGGTGAAGTCGGCCCTGAAGTACAAGTACAAGCCGCGGGTTGTTGACGGCGAGCCAATTGAAGTGCCTGGTGTAAAAACCAAGATCAGCTTCAATATGGCGCAATAAATAGGGGACGCATATGAATATGACGACCGTGACGAAAGGTTTATCCAGATTCGTCCTGCGCACGTCCGTGGCGCTGCCCCTGGTACTTGCCCCGGCGGTAAGTGTCACTGTGCTGGAAGCCGCGGGTGTGTCCGCGTCTTTTGCCCAGTCTGAAGCGGCCGAGCAGAAGACTCGCAAAACGCCATCCATGCGCGAGAGTGCCTTCAAATATCTGGGTAGAGCGCAGGAAGCTGCGGATGCCCAGAACTGGCAGGAAGCGCTTGCTGCACTGCGAGAAATGGAAGCTGGGAAGAGCAAGCTGAACGGTTACGAAACCGCACAGATGTACTACTTCTACGGCTTCGTTTACTACAGTATGGAGCGCTATCCGCAGGCGATCGACAACTACAAGAAGGTGCTGCAGCAGGGTCAGGAAAACCTGCCAGTGGCACTGGAAGTCGGCACGCTGCTGACCATTGCCCAGCTGTACTTCGTAACCGAGGACTACAAACAGGCACTGACGTACCTGAACAAGTGGTTTGCTGTTGCGGATAACATCAATGCTGACTCCTACGCGCTGCGCGCACAGGCTTACCATCAGGTAGGTAACAGTGCCAAGGCGATGTCTGATATCAGTACAGCCATCGGCATGTACGAGAAGGAAGGCAAGGTACCCAAGGAGAACTGGCTCCAGCTGCAGCGCTTCTTCTACTACGACAAGAACGACTACAAGAATGTAGCCAAGGTTCTTGAGAAGCTGGTGAAGCACTACCCGAAGGGTGAGTACTACAAGCAGCTGGCAGGCATGTACGGCGAGCTGAAGCGTGAAGACGATATGCTTCACATGATGGAAGCCGCGTATGTCGCCGGTGCCCTGCAGAAAGAGAAAGAGCTGTTGAACATGGCTTATCTCTTCATGGGTGCGGAAATGCCGTATAAGGGCGCCAAAGTCATCGACAAGGGCATCAAAGAGAAGAAGATCAAGCGTACCTCCAAGAATCTGGAAACCCTGGCTCAGGCTTACCAGATGGCGCAGGAACTGCAGAAGTCTATTCCCGAGCTGGAAGATGCAGCGCAGATGTCTGACAAGGGTGATCTCTATTCCCGTCTGGCCGGTATCTACCTGGACCAGGACAAGAATGAGAAAGCTCTGGAGATGGGTGCCAAGGCGCTGAAGAAGGGCGATATCAAGCGTCCGGATCAGCTCTACATCGTGCTCGGCATGGCTAATGCCAACCTGAAGAAGTACGACGCTTCGCTGAAGTACCTGAAGAAAGCTGCTGACGACAAACGTTCCGAGAAGTTTGCCAAACAGTGGATTACTTTCGTACAAGCTGAGCAGGAGCGGGAAAAGCAGCTGGCCATGTAAGCCATCTGATTATTCCGACCCCGAAAAAGCCGCACTTCCAGTGCGGCTTTTTTTTGCGTGAAATTTGTCTGGTTTGGCGCTTGCTTGATCAATAAATGGGAATTATTTGCATGTTCGCCAAAATCGACTAAATACTGAAAGTAGCTGATCAGCTTTTCCACCGCGCCACGACCTGTTGTCGCCCGGCGCGACTAATTTACACCTGACAATAAAAAGGAGAGGTGTTTATGGAACAGGCTTATCCGCTCAATTCCAGTCCTCTAATATCCATACCTTCAAAAACGTTTACGCTTGCCCGCAACGGGGCATTTGCCCTTGGGATCACCGGCTTACTGCTGTTTGGCATGACGCAGTTGATTGCCACTGACTACCGGGCCCCCGTGGAGGAACTGCCGCCCAAGGTAGAAACGATCCATCTGCCGAAGCTTGTGCCCAGCGTCGAGCATGCGCAACCGATTCGGAAGCCGCAGGACCCGCCGCCGGTGATGGAGCCGATGAAAGTGGAGCAGTCGGTGGAACCGGGGGAGATCCCAATGAGTTTCGAGCCGCCCGCACCAACCCAGCGCAAGTACGATCCCACACTGGTCAGCGCCGAACCACTGCCGATCTACAAGCCGGCGCCGCGTTATCCGCGCCGTGCGCTCGCGCGGGGAATCGAAGGGTATGTGGTGGTGGAGTTCACAATCAGCCCCAGTGGCAGTGTGAAAAATCCGCGTGTTGTGGGTGGCTATACCGCCGCGGGTGAACCCACTGAGTTATTCAATAGCGCAGCGCTCAATGCGGTAGAGCGATTCAAATATCGCCCGACCATATCGGATGGAGAGCGGGTCGAACGGCACAATGTGAGAAACCGGATCACGTTCCGACTCGCGGAATAACGGAGGAGTGGTGGTTGGGCCGCAAGCGTTCAATGCGCTTACGGCCCAATTCTATAGGGCAAGTATCAGTCGATTTCCCGCACTGCGCCCTTGTCGGCGCTGGTAGCCAGCAGCGCGTAGGCCTTGAGTGCGCGGCTGACTTTACGCGGACGAACCTTGGCGGGTTTCCAGCCATCGGCGCCCTTGCTGTGCATGGCTTCGCGGCGGCGGTGCAGTTCCGCTTCCGGAACGTCCACTTCAATCAGGCGGTTGGGGATGTCGATGCGGATGGGGTCGCCGTCCTGTACCAGGCCGATATTACCGCCGCCGGCAGCTTCCGGAGAGACGTGTCCGATCGACAGCCCGGAGGTGCCACCGGAAAAGCGGCCATCGGTAATCAGCGCGCAGGATTTCCCGAGCCCCTTGGATTTGAGGTAGCTGGTGGGGTAGAGCATCTCCTGCATACCGGGACCACCTTTGGGGCCTTCGTAACGCACGATAACCGCTTCGCCTTCCTTGACCTTGCCGTCAAGAATATTCGCCACCGCGTCTTCCTGACTCTCGACGATATGTGCCGGGCCCTCGAACGTCCACAGTTCCTCCTCCACACCGGAGGTTTTCACCACACAGCCGTCCGGTGCGAGGTTGCCGAACAGTACCGCAAGGCCGCCTTCTGAAGAATAGGCGTGCTCCACGGAGCGGATGCACCCGTGCTCGCGATCCCCATCCAGATTATTCCAGCGGCAGTCCTGACTGAACGCCTGCTGGGTGGGGATGCCTGCGGGGCCAGCGCGGAAGAATTTATGTACGTCCGGGTTATCGGTGCGGCGGATATCCCACTCTTCCAGGGCTTCCTTGAATGAGCTGCTGTATACCGTGGGCAGGCTTGCATCCAGCAGTCCGCCGGCCTCAAGTTCGCCCAGAATTGCCATCACACCGCCGGCGCGGTGCACATCCTCGATATGGTATTTCGGGGTGTTTGGCGCCACCTTGCACAGCTGCGGAATCTTGCGTGACAGGCGGTCGATATCCGCGAGGGTGAAGTCGACTTCGCCCTCCTGGGCTGCGGCCAGCAGATGCAGGATGGTATTGGTGGAGCCGCCCATGGCGATATCCAACGCCATGGCGTTGGAGAAGGCCGCGCGATTGGCGATATTGCGCGGCAGTGCAGACTCGTCATCTTCGTCGTAATAGCGTTTTGCCAGGGCCACGATCTCACGACCGGCGCGCAGGAACAGTGCTTCGCGATCGGCATGGGTGGCGAGCATAGTGCCGTTGCCCGGCAGCGAGAGTCCGAGGGCCTCGGTCAGGCAGTTCATGGAGTTGGCGGTAAACATACCGGAGCAGGAGCCGCAGGTCGGACAGGCGGAGCGTTCGTACTCGGCAACCTGTTCATCGGAGGCGTCGTCTGTGGCAGCGATTACCATCGCATCCACGAGGTCCAGCTTGTGCTCGGAGAGCTTGGTTTTACCGGCTTCCATGGGGCCGCCGGAAACGAAGATCACCGGGATATTGAGGCGCAGGGCGGCCATCAACATTCCGGGGGTGATCTTGTCGCAGTTGGAGATGCACACCAGAGCATCGGCGCAGTGCGCGTTCACCATGTATTCCACGGAATCGGCGATGATCTCGCGGCTGGGCAGGCTGTAGAGCATGCCGTCGTGGCCCATGGCGATACCGTCGTCCACGGCGATGGTGTTGAATTCCTTGGCCACACCGCCGGCTTTTTCGATTTCCCGCGCGACCAGCTGGCCCATGTCCTTCAGGTGCACATGGCCGGGGACAAACTGGGTGAAAGAGTTGGCTACGGCGATGATCGGCTTGTGGAAGTCATCATCCTTCATGCCGGTGGCGCGCCACAGGGCGCGGGCGCCGGCCATATTGCGGCCGGCGGTAGAGGTGCGGGAACGGTACTGAGGCATAGCGTTACTTAATGTGCTTGTTCAAAAATGAAACCGGGTGTTTTGACTCTCGCAGAGAGACAAACCATATTCGGGGTTCAGCCAGTCTGGCTGGTGGGACGAGGGTACGCCCGAGAGCCCGACAGATTAGCAAAATAGAAGGAATATTGCGCGACTACTGAAAAGTGCGGTGATGGACGCAAGCACTGTCCGCATTACGCCGCCAGCTCCGCAAGCCTATTGCGTTTGAAGCTGCTTGCGTAAAACGCGGGAATTGCGCTGGATGTTGTACAGGGATTTGCGGCTGGACGGCAGCTCGGACACGTCGACCTGGGAGAAGCCCCGCTCGATAAACCAGTGCTCGGTCTGGGTGGTCAGCACGTAGATTTCCGCCAGGTCCAGAGCCCGCGCCTGCCGTTCGAGATGCTGCATCAGCTTGGCGCCGCGGCCGCCGCCGCGAAACTCCGGGTGAATCGCCACGCAGGCGACCTCCGCGGCGATGGTATCGCCCTGGTCGTCGAGAATCGGATAGAGTGCCGCACACGCTACCGGTGTTCCGTCCACCTCTACCAGGGTGAAGTGGTCTATTTCCGCTTCCAGCTTTTCCCGCGAGCGCCGGACCAGCACACCCTGTTTTTCCAGCGGGCGGATCAGCCCGAGAATACCGCCCACATCCTGGATGCGCGCACGGCGGATTACCTCGTAGCTGTCGCGATAAATCATGGTGCCCGCGCCCTCGCGGCTGAACAGTTCCTGCAACAGGGCGCCGTTGTCGGCGTAGCTCAGCAGGTGCACCCGCTGTGTGCCGGCATTACATGCGTTGATCGCATGGCTCAGGGTTTCACTCTCGACGGACTCCGCAACGTCCTCCGCCTGATGGATACTCAGGTCATAAACGGGCCTGCCGTCGACTTCCAGCTGCGGCAGGTCTCGGTACAGAATCAGCTTTTCTGCACGCAATGCTTTGGCCGCCTCGGCGGCCAGGTCGAGATAGTTCAGATTGAACAGTTCACCGGTCAGCGAGGTACCCAGTGGCGAGAGCAGTACCAGGGCACCTTCTTCCAGGGCGCGATTGATACCACTGGTATCCATGCGCCGCACCCGACCGGTCCAGTGCATATCCGTACCGTCGATGATGCCTTCTGGACGCGCAGTGACAAAATTGCCGGAAAGCATCTTGAGTGCGGAGTTGGCCATGGGAGAATCCGGCAGCCCTTGGGAAAAGGCGGCCTCAATTTCAAACCGCAGGCGGCCCACCGCGCCCTTGATTACCTCGAGGGTTTCGCGATCGGTAATGCGGGTGTTGCCGTGGAAGCGGTTCTGGATACCCGCGCTTTGCAGGGCCCGGTTTACCTGTGCGCGCGCGCCGTGAACCAGCACAAGACGCACGCCGAGGCTGATCAGCAGGGCCAGGTCGTGTACCAGGTTGCGAAAATTCTCGTGCTCTAAACCTTCCCCGGGAATTGCGACCACCAGGGTTCGCCCGCGCAGATCGTTGATATACGGCGCGGCGTTACGGAACCAGTTGAGGTTGGTGGTTTCTGTGTTCACGATCTTTTCAGTTCAGCACGTAAATTGGTGGTTTGCACAATATACCGTATTTTCTGCGGTATTGATGTTGGTGTTCAGGTCCATAAACGAGATTGGACCAACGAAACTTCAGCATAAGGTGACGATGCCGGGTACAACCTTGTGAGACCTTCGAAAAAAGGGACTTTTTCGAAGAGCCCCCAGGGATGGGTTTACGGCGTGTCTCACAAGGTTGTACCCGGTAGCGGCGCCGCTTTCGGGCTTAATTAAAACGAGGTGATCAGAGGCAAAAACGTCCGATCAGCCCGCGCAGGATTTCCACCATCGGGTCGATCCGTTCCAACCCAAGATATTCGTCCGGCTGATGCGCCTGATCGATATCGCCGGGGCCGAGTACGATGGTCTGCATGCCCAGCTTCTGCAGGAATGGCGCTTCGGTGGCGAAGGCGACGCTCTCGGCACCGTGCCCGGTAAGTTTTTCCGCAGCCTTGACCAGCTCCGATTGCGCCGGCTCTTCAAATGCTTCCACACCACCGATCAGTGAATCCATTTCCAGGCTGATTTTTTCACCACCGATGGTGTTTTTCAGGCGCTGATGTAATTCACTGCGCAAATCGTCCATCGGCATCCCCGGCAACGGGCGCAGGTCGAACTGTAATTCCGTGTGGCCGCAGATACGGTTGGGATTGTCGCCACCATGGATGCAGCCGAGATTGAGGGTGGGTACCTGCACCGCGAAACCGGGGTTCTGGTAGCGCTGTTGCCACTCGCTGCGCAGTTTCAGGATTTCGCTCATGGCGCTGTGCATGGCTTCGAGTGCGCTGGCTCCGTAGGCGGGGTTGGAGGAGTGCCCGGCCTGGCCGGTAATGCGCAGGCGCTCCATCATCATACCCTTGTGCATACGGATGGGCTTGAGTCCGGTGGGCTCTCCAATCACCGCGTAGCGCGCTTTGGGCATGCCCGCTTTTACCAGCGCGCGGGCCCCGGACATGGAGGTTTCCTCATCGGCGGTGGCGAGGATGATCAGCGGCTGCTGCAGCGGTTTGTTGGCAAAACTTTTTGCCGCCTCGATGGCCAGCGGGAAAAAGCCTTTCATATCGGTACTGCCGAGGCCGTACAAACGGTTGTCTCGCTCGCTGAGCTTGAACGGGTCCGACTGCCAGCGATTGTCATCGTAGGGCACGGTATCGGTGTGCCCTGCCAGAACCAGGCCGCCGTCACCACTGCCCAGGGTGGCGATCAGGTTGGCTTTGTGGGGCTGGTCCTCAATAGGCAGGATCTGTATCGCAAAGCCGAGGGTTTCCAGCCAGGCAGCGAGCAGATCGATGACGCCGCGGTTACCCATATCCAGTTTCGGGTTGGTGGCGCTGACGCTGGGGCTGGCAACCAGTTGTTGCAGCTGGCTCTGCAGGGAGGGCAGCGTGCGGGTGCTCATGATGACAATCCTTGTATCGTTAGGTGGTTCCGGGCCGGTGTTTACTGCGCCATTCGCTCAGGGTAACTGCCGCGGCAATCAGCAGACCGCCACCAAGCAGGCGCGACAGGTCGGCATCGCGGTTCCAGATCAGCAGGTTCACCATTAACCCCGCCGGTATCAGCGCATTGTTCATGGTCGCGAGGGTGGCTGGTGAAACCTGGGTCGCCCCCTTGTTCCATAGAAAATAGCCCAGTCCCGAAGCGACCGCGCCCAGCCAGAGTAACACGCCCCATTGCACCGGGCTGCCCGGGTACTGGGGTTTCCCCAGAATTATCCAGGCGAGCGTCGCTATCGCGCTGGCACCGATAAAAAACCAGCCGAATGTCTGGCGCGGGGCAAGAGATTCACCCCGAGCGTGGGTAGATTGCATAAACTGCCTGTAGGCCACCTGACCAGTGGCAAAGCACAGATTGGCGCCCTGAACCACAAAGAAGCCGCGCCAGTAATCGTCGCTCAGTTCGCCCCAGCGAATTATCGCGGCCCCGGCCACTGCGATTGCCGCCATGGACAGGTTCCACAGGGAGTTTCGCAGTGAGAAACGCCGCGCCATCAGGTCGTAGATCAGAGCAATGTAAACCGGGGTAAAAATGGTAAACAGCAGTACCTCGGGTACGCTCAGTAACAGGAAGGACTGGTAATAAAACAGGTACATCAGCCCGAGCTGCACCGCTCCTATGGCCATGAGTGTCAGGGCCGTCCGCGGCGGTGTACGCCAGTTCAGGAACGGCAGAAATACCAGGGTGGCCAGCAGTACACGGGTCAGCACAGAGAAATAGCTGTCCACCTGGCCCGCCAGGTAGACGCCAATCAGGCTGAAGGAAAAAGCCCACAGCAGGGTGACAAGTAGCAGCAGAATCATGAGGACGGAATAGCTCAGTGAGTTTAAGGATGGATTACAAATCCCTGACGGCGCTGGCGCAACTGTGTACGCGATTGGAAAAAGTGCGCGCATTCAGTTTCAACGCCAGTAATGGCCCGGGGTCGCAGACCAACTGGCGCGGCCACGGCAGGGGCGAAGTGGAGGTCACGCGCAGCGGAGCCCACATCCTGTTTGCCGAGCAGGCCCGGTTTACCGATGGCGATGGCAACAAGATCGAGTTACAGAATCGCTACCGCTGGACCCGCTGTCTCGACTTTGTGCGGCTCGAACACCTGCGGCGAGAGGAGCCGGTGCTGCTGTTCAATCTGGTTCCGGTGACCGAGCAGGGCTTTCGCCATCAATCGCCCCATCTGTGCGGTGATGATACCTATACCGCCGAATTGTTGCTGCACAGTGATGAAATCGAATTGATCTGGCAGATTCACGGGCCGCGCAAGAACGAGCGGTTGCACTATCACTATTGGTAAGAGGCACTACTGGTAAGAGGCACTACTGGTAAGAGGCACTACTAATAAGAGGCGCTGCGGGTAAACGCCAAGCCTGGTGAAAGGCACTGCTGGTAAGATACACCGCAGGCCAAATCCAGGAGAAAAACGACCATGCCGAGCAAACGCCATCTGTTGAAAGCCGCCGCATTACTGGCTGTCGCACCCGCGCTGCCACTGCGCGCGGCTACAAGCCCAGCCACCGGTAAGAAAACCGAATCCTTGCTCGCGGGCGTAAAGCCGATCAGTGTGTCCGAGCGCGAGGCCAGGGTGGCGCGGGCGCAGGAGCTGATGGCAATAAACGGCATCGATGCAGTGGTGCTCGAGCCCGGTGCGGCCATGCTGTATTTCACCGGTATTCGCTGGTGGCGTTCGGAGCGATTGACCTGTGTGATTATCCCGCGCCGCGGTGAGCTGGCGGTGGTAACCCCATTTTTTGAAGAGCCCTCGGTACGCGAGTCGATGACTTTCGGCGAGGATGTGCGCACCTGGCACGAGCATGAGAGCCCGTTTGCGCGGGTAGCCGGTGTACTCAAGGATCGCGGTATCAAGGCCGGCGCGATCGGGCTGGAGGCATCGGTGCGCTGGTTTGTTGCCGACGGTATCCGCGAAGCGCTCCCCGGGTTCAAGCTGGTCAGCGCAGACCCGGTTACCCGCGGTTGCCGGATGATCAAAAGTCCCGCCGAGCTGGCACTGATGAAGAAGGCCAATGAAATCACCCTGGCGGCCTATGGCAAGGTCTACAAGGGCTTGCGCCCGGGGATGACCCCCGATGACGTCAACCAGATGATGCGTGAGGCACAGACCGGGCTGGGCGGGCAGGGGGTGTGGACCATGGCCCTGTTTGGCGAAGCCAGCGCCTATCCCCACGGCAGTGAGCAGCCGCAACAGATCCGCGAGGGGCAGATTGTGCTGATGGACTGCGGCTGCAGCGTGGAGGGCTACCAGTCGGATATTTCCCGTACTTTTGTGTACGGTGAACCCAGCAAGAAACAGCAGAAGATCTGGAACCTGGTGCGCGAAGGCCAGAATGTCGCGTTCGACGCGGCCAGAATCGGCGCCCCGGCGGGTTCCGTGGACGATGCGGTGCGCGCGTTCTATCTGAAAAACGGTTTCGGGCCGGACTACCGGCTGCCGGGGCTTTCCCACCGCACCGGGCACGGTATTGGTATGGAGGGCCACGAGCCGGTGAATTTTGTGCGCGGTGAAACAACCAAGCTTGCACCGGGTATGTGTTTCTCCAATGAACCCGGTCTGTACCTTCCCGGTGAGTTCGGCGTGCGTATCGAAGATTGTCTGTACATGACCGAGGACGGGCCCGCCTGGTTCACCGAGCCGCCAGCGAGCCTTGCCAGCCCTCTCGGAAAACTGGGGTAAGCGACGGGCCTTCCGGCCCGTCCAGTAATCGTCGACGGGGTGCGGGGTTAGTTACAGGCTGATCTGTCCGCGCAGGTAGGTTTTTGCACTTCCGCGCATAACGACCCTGTCGCCCAGCAGGGTGCAGTCCAGTTCGCCGCCGCGGGCGGAAATCTGCTTCGCTTTGAGTGCAGTCTTGTCCAGTTTTCCAGCCCAGAAAGGCACCAGCCGGGTATGGGCAGAACCAGTTACCGGGTCCTCGTCGATACCGATGGCGGGGGCGAAAAAGCGGCTGACGAAATCGCAGTCGAAACCCTCTCCCGGCGCGGTGCAGATCAATCCTTTATAGGGGAGGGCAGTGACGGCGCGCATGTCCGGTGCCAGCTCCGCCACTTCTGCCGCGCTGGCAAATTCCACCAGCAACTGATCGTTCGATCCGGCAACTTCCAGTGCACGCAGCGGTTGTGCACCGAGGGCGCGGGCATATTCATCCGTGAGTGTAATTTCTGAATTTGTCTGTGCCGGGAAGTCCAGCGCGAGCAGTTCGCCATCCCGGCGCACGATCAGCGCGCCGCTGCGGGTGAAAAAGTGAATCTCGTCATCGGTGACCCCCAGCTCTGTCCACAGCAGGTGGGCGGTGACCAGGGTCGCGTGGCCGCACAGGGGGACTTCCTCACCGGGGGTAAACCAGCGCAGTTCAAAGCCGTTGCCAGCGGCTACGGTAAAGGCGGTTTCCGCCAGGTTGTTCTCCGCGGCAATCTGCTGCATGAGCGCGTCGTCGAGCCAGCGGGTGAGTGGCACGTAGGCGGCGGGGTTACCTTGGAACAGTTCGGAGGTGAAGGCATCGGCCTGGTAGATGGGCAGTTGCATGGGAGTTTCCTTCTCACATTATCAGCACAAATAAAAAAGGGAGAGCTGAATAGCTCTCCCTTTTTAACAAGTGCCGTGGGTAATTGCTATTACCAGCCAAAGACACCTTTGAAGAAGAAGAAGAACAGGATCGCCAGGCCGGCGCCCGCCGGCAGGGTAACGATCCAGGAGGCGGCGATGGTGGTGATCATGCGCAGGTTGAGTGCGCCAATACCCCGCGCCAGGCCAACCCCCAGTACCGCACCCACCAGGGTGTGGGTGGTGGAGATGGGCAGGCCGGTGCCGGAAGCAAGAACCACGGTGGCGGCGGCGCCCAGCTCGGCGGCAAAGCCACGGCTCGGGGTCAGCTCGGTAATCTTGCGGCCGATGGTGGCCATTACCTTGAAGCCGTAGGTGGCGAGGCCCACCACGATACCGGCACCCCCCAGCAGCAGGATCCACGGCGGCATCACGGCCTTGGCGGTCACCGCACCCTGTTGCACGGTATTCACTACCGCGGCAAGCGGGCCGACGGCGTTGGCCACATCGTTGGAACCGTGGGCGAAGGCCATGGCACAGGCGGTGAAGATCATCAGAATGGCGAACACCTTCTCCACGTTGGCGAAGCGGTTGTCTTTCTCCACGGAAGGGTCGCGCTTGATACGCTTGAGCAGCACAATGCCGATGCCCATCACGACCAGGCCCATCACACCGGCAATCAGTGCATCCTGCCAGAAAGACAGGGTGATGCCCGCGTCCTTGAAAACGTGCTTGAGGCCCTTGGTGAGGGTCACCATGGAGATCATCCAGCCCACCGCAAACATGTAGAACGGGATGTAGCGTTTGGCATTGGTGAAGGGGTCTTCCGTGTTCAGGATCAGTCGCTGCACACTTCGGAATAACAGGAACGATATGGTGCCGGCCAGCACCGGCGATACCACCCAGCTGGCGACGATACTTGCCACCTTGCCCCAGGCAACGGCGTCCACGGAGATACCCACCGCGGAGAAGCCGACAATGGCGCCGACAATAGAGTGGGTGGTGGAAACCGGCCAGCCGAGGATACTGGCGATCATCAGCCAGGTACCCGCCGCCAGTAGTGCAGAGAGCATGCCGTACACCAGCAGTTCCGGCTTGTCGTTAAATAGGTCGGGGGCAATGATGCCCTTGCGGATGGTCGAGGTCACCTCGCCGCCCGCGAGGTAGGCACCGGCGAACTCGAAGATCATGGCGATCACGATCGCCTGCTTGATGGTCAGTGCGCGCGAGCCCACCGAGGTACCCATGGCGTTGGCGACGTCGTTGGCACCGACACCCCAGGCCATGAAAAATCCGAATACACAGGCCAGGATCAGGAAGATATGGCCGTATTGAGCGATGATATCCACGTTTTCTCTCTCCCGGTTAGCGTGCCAGCAACAGCTGCAATCGGTTGCCCACGCCGTGGGCCTCATCAGCGAGGTCACCGACCCACTCGATTACCCGGTAGAGGAAAATCACGTCTACCGGCGGCAGGTCTTTTTCTAATTTGAACAGGCTGGCGCGCACTTCCACTTCCAGTTTGTCGGACTTGCGCTCCAGCTCGTCGAGCTCTTCGGTCATGCGGCGGGTGATATCCACTTCGCGACCGGAAAAGCCGGATTCCAGCAGCTCGTCCAGCTCGTTGATGGCTTTCAGGGCCTGGGCAGAAGCGGCTACCGCGCTCTCGACGAAGGTACCCATCATGCTGTGCATGGATGCTGGGACTTCCATCTGACGGCCGATGGCGAGGCCGGCAATATCCTGGGCCTTGTTGGCGACCTTGTCCTGAACGTGCAGCAGCTCCAGCAGGTCGGTGCGGGAGACCGGCATGAACAGGCTGTCCGGCAGGTGCAGGCGCAGGTCTTTCTTGATGTCATCGGCGCGGTTCTCACTGGCGGAGATACGCTGCTGAACGGTTTTGGCAGTGCTGAAGTCGCCCTTCATAAGGGCATCAAAGAAGGGCACCAGATCCGCTGACGCCTCGTGGGCTGTCGCCATGTGCTCCTTGATCGGCTTGATCGGCGAGCGGCCGAACAGGTTGGCGATATTGGACAGGGGCATGGTCTGTTCCTTTTTCCGGTCCTGACAGTTGGTTGAAAAGCCACCGGGGCGGCCGATTTGGGCGGCATGGTACCCCAACCTGTGCGCAGGTCACAGTGACGCTTCGGTTTCGATGCGTTTTGAGCGGACCTGCTGCACTGTTGCTGCCCGCCATAAGAGCTACAATGCGCCTTCACTTAAGCGTAGACGGGTGCAAGGATATGGCTGTGAGCAGAGTTGCGGACCGGGTTCTGGATCTCTCCGGATTACTGGAAGACCTGGTAAGCCAGGGCTATGTGAGCCGTTTGGACGCCAACCGCCTGATCGGTACCCCGCGCAGTGCCGAACAGGCGCAGATGCACCCGCTCTCGTATATCGCCACCTGTGAGCTGGAGAACCAGAAGAATCCCGGCAAGGTGCTGGATGCCGCGACCCTGACCCAGTGGCTGGCGGATACTTCTTCTCACAGCATCTACCATATCGATCCGCTGAAGGTGAACGTGGCGGAAGTCACCGAGGTGATGAGCTTCCAGTTTGCCAAGCGCCACCAGATCCTGTGCGTGGAAGCCAGCAAGGAAATGCTGCTGGTGGCCACCGCGCAGCCCTATACCAGTGGCTGGGAAGAGCAGCTTGAACACACCAGTGGTCGCACTGTGCGCCGGGTGGTCGCGGATCCAGCGGATATCAAACGCTTCGGCACCGAGTTCTACTCCCTCGCCAATTCCATTTCCGGTGCCAGCGGGCTCAAGGGTAGTTCCGGTGCCGGCAATTTCGAGCAGTTGCTGGAACTGGGCAATCTGAAGGACCCGGAAGCCAACGACCAGCACATCGTCAATATCGTCGATTGGCTGCTACAGCACGCCTTCGACCAGCGCGCCAGTGACATCCATATTGAACCGCGCCGGAATATCGGCCGCATCCGCTTCCGCATCGATGGGGTGCTGCACCCGATCCACGAGCTGCCGGACCAGGTCAATGCCGCGGTTACCAGCCGCCTGAAGATTCTCGGGCGCATGAATGTGGCGGAAAAGCGCAAACCCCAGGATGGTCGTATCAAGACCAAGCGCCCCGACGGCAGCGAGGTGGAACTGCGTCTGTCCACCTTACCTACGGCGTTCGGCGAAAAGCTGGTAATGCGGATTTTTGATCCGGAAGTACTGGCGCGCTCTTACCACGACCTCGGCCTTGCCGGCGATGACCTGGCGCGCTGGCACAAAATGCTGGGCCGTCCCAATGGCATCGTGCTGGTGACGGGCCCCACCGGCTCCGGTAAAACCACCACCCTCTACACCGCACTCAAGCAGCTGGCCTCCACCGAGGTGAATGTCTCCACCATCGAAGACCCGATCGAAATGGTGGAAGACAGCTTCAACCAGACCCAGGTGCACCACAGCATCGGCCTGGATTTCGCCGCCGGTATCCGCACCCTGATGCGCCAGGACCCGGATATCATCATGGTGGGGGAGATCCGCGACCTGGAAACCGCGCAGATGGCGGTGCAGGCGGCGCTCACCGGCCACCTGGTGATCTCCACCCTGCATACCAACGACGCCCCTACCGCGGTTACCCGTTTGCTGGACCTGGGGTTGCCGCACTACCTGCTGAAGTCCACCGTGCTCGGGGTGATGGCCCAGCGCCTGGTGCGCACCCTGTGCCCCAGCTGCAAGCGCAAGGCGGAAGTGAGCGACGAGGACTGGCAGGCGCTGGTAAAACCCTGGAAGGCGCCCAAGCCGGAAGTGGTATATCAGCCGGAGGGCTGCCTCGATTGCCGCAACACCGGCTATCGCGGCCGTCAGGGTATCTACGAAATCCTGCCTTTTACCGAGGGCGTGCAGGCGCTGGTAACCCACGACTGCGATCTGCAGCAGGTGCGCAGGCAGGGAATGCGCGAGGGAATGAACAGCCTGCGTTTATCGGGCGCGAGAAAAGTTGCAGCGGGAATTACTACCGTGCAGGAAGTGTTGAGGGTCGCGCCACCACCGGATATCGCATTCTGATCAGGGCATTGGTGGTACATAAAAGGGATTATTGAAAACTGCGTTGTCCTTGGACCATATTCCTATACGGTGGTCGGAGATTCTCGGGCTAAGGATCAATTGGCGGACAATAAAAGGATGGATCAGATGACGCTTGAATATGTGCTGTTAGATGTATTTGCCGACAAGCCCTTCCAGGGAACCCAGATACCCGTGGTCAATTTGACCGGTCTCACTCTGGATGAAGCCGCAAAAAAAGCGGTTGCCAGTGAATTCCAGCAGACGGAAACCGTATTTATCGAGCCGCAAAAGCCGGTCCCTGCCAGCGTGTTTACCGACCGGGGCCCGCAGCGGTTTGGCGCTCATACGATTCTTGCTGCATCGTTTATGGCCTTTGAACTCGGGTTGAGCAAAAACGAGGGTAGTTTTGCGTCATTCCTCCTGCAGCAGGAAAGTGGCTTGATCGAAAGCTTTATCGATGACAATAACGGCATGCCCGGAAATATCCAGTTTGCCCGCGAGCTGTCGCCGACACTGGATCGCTATACCCCGGAGTTGTCCCGCCTCGCCGCCGCATTGAATACTGCCGAAAAACATATTTCTTTCAGCAAATATAAGCCGCTGGTGGTCAGCGTGGATACGCCCACCCTGATCGTGCCGTTTACCCGCCCCGAGCACGTGCTGGCAGCGAGCCTGAATCACGAGCGCTGGAATGCATTGCTTGGCGATATATATACCTCGGAGCTGTTTCTGTTCGCACCGGGCTCGATTACGGGTGGAACGGAGTTCCATGGCCGCTTGCTGAGCCCTGACCTGGCCATGAATGTCTTCCCGCCCATCGGCAATGTGATGCCGGAATTTATTGCCTACCTGGCGGAACAGCCGGAAACTGCCGCAGGCACCCATACCTTCTCTATGGATCGCGGCAGCCCGGAAACCCGCAAAAGTGTGCTGCACGTGGAGTTTGATAAAAAGCCGGGCAAAGAAGTGCGCTGTCGAATTGGTGGGAACGTAATCAAGATGGGGCAGGGAAAATTGTTCTTTCCCGATGCATAAAGATTTCATTGCATCCTCAACGAAAAAACCGCGCTATGCGCGGTTTTTTCGTTAGAAATTCCGTTTAGCTTTTTGTGCCATCCTCCTCCGTGGTAGCTGATTCTTCCTCCGCGGTCTGCTCCTCCTCGTCTCGCTCAACCAGCACCAGGTTCTGGTGATGTTTATCCATCACCCGGTCAAAGTCGTACTGGCTGATTTCAAAGAGCTGATTGCGGTCATCGCGGCGCACATAGTATTTGTCGTCCGCGCTGGCGAAGTGATAGCGGCGTTGACCGCCGTGGAGTTCCACCACAATTTCTGTCTCCTCCAGTTGCGGCGCTTTGTCGACGACGTGGGTGATACGCAGTTTCTCCAGAGCGCTCGCCAGCTCACGGGCCTTGCCGGGGTCCACGGCAGGTATTTCCTCTGAATCTCCGGCGGCAAACTCCCAGCCGTCTTCGCCTTTCTCCAGGGTGTAGTCCGGACCCTGGATACGCGTCAGGTCGCCGGCGGCCAGCAGGGTTTTGTCCAGCCAGCTGTCGGCCTTTTCCGGCAGGTCAAAGCTGTTCAGTTCTACCGCATAGATGGCGTCGTCACCGGCTCGGCGCACGTGCACCTTGCGGAATCCCGGGGAGGTGCCCACAAACAACTCCACCACCGGCTCTTCCCCCACTGCGGTGTAGAGCTTCAGGTGTTTGCGGAATTTTTCCTCCGCCACTTCGAAGCGCTCGCGGGCGCTGTTGCTGGTGGCGATGGGCCAGTTACCTTGCAGCGCGCCGAGTTTTTCCAGCAGGCCGTCGAGTTTGTCGCGGTTGACCGGTAAATCGTGCAGCTGCGGTAGCTGCCACTGGTCCTCCTGTTTAACCAGCGTCACGCTTTTCCCATCGCCCACAATTTCCAGCCGTTGCAGCGCGTCGGTTTCCGCTTGCACCAGGGGGGTGGATTTTGTCTGCGCCTGTTGCCGCGAGCTGGATTCCCAGAACAGGCCGGCGGCCAGCACCAGCTGCAGTGCCAGCACGCCGCTCAATGCCATTTGCAGATTTTTCATGCTTCAGTTCCTCCTCAGCCGGCCAGCAGTTGTTGATAGCGCTGCTGGCGGGCGCGATTACGCAGGTGCTGGATCAGGGCGACGATGCCCAGGGCCAGCAGTGCGGCGATATAGTTCAGGGACTCCCAGAACAGGCGGCTGTCCTGCTCCATGGGAGGCAGCGTGCGGTTGAAGTGGCTGCGCGCACGGATGCTGAGCAGACCCGCATCTTCCAGCGACCAGTCCACACTGTTGGCGGCCAGTTGCAGGGTGTTGAGGTAGTCGCCGCCGGCGGCCGCGCCACTCATGCGCACCACCTGATCCCGCAGGAAGTCGTTGGAGGCGAACAGGATGATGCGCGCGGACTCCGGCGAGCGGCTGATCTGGCTGGGCAGGTTCTCCAGTTTGGTGGCTTCACCTGCGCTTTCTTCTTCCGCTTCGCTGCCTTCCGCCGCCTGCTGCGCCAACGGCGAAGGTTTGTCGGCGAAGTAGGAGTTAAAGCGGCCGGCACTGACTACACCCAGTAACTGGGAAGCGCGCTCGCCCTCCGGGGTAAAGGCGCTGATCTGGCCATCTACATAGCGCGGCATCACGCTGGTACTGCTGGACAGCCAGGACTCCTGCGAGCTGTGCAGCAGTGGGGTGACGTCGCGCTCGGCAGACATCTCTTCGTCCACTCGAATGGGCGAGGCCCAGCTCAGGGTGGCCTGGGGCAGATTACCGGTGACCGGGTTGTCGGCGTTCAGGCCCTCGCCGCGCACGTCGATAAAGTAGGGGTAATCCAGCATGCGCAGTTCCTGCAGCTGGAAACCGCCCACATTGCGGGTGACCGGCACCGGGAAGGCGCTGTTCTGTGGATCCAGAACCAGCTTGTTGTCGATCTCGAGCCCCATATGCGCAAGCCATTTCTCCAGGCCGCTGTTGACCCGATTCAGGCTCAGGCTGCGGTTGGACAGGTCGGCGCTGTAGGGAGAGGTGGCGGCGATCACGGTGCCGCCCTGCATCAGGAACTGGTCCACCGCATACAGGGCTTTCTCGCTCAAGTTGCGCGGTGCCAGCAGCATCAGGATATCCGCGTTGCCGGACACGCGGCCGTCACTGAGGTCCTCGCGCTCTACGTTCAGCTCGGCACCCAGCAAGGCTTCCAGCTGGCTGAAGCGGGCACCGCCACCCATGCCCTGGCTGAAGTCGTCCGCCGGCGTCACCAGCGCCACAGTTTTGGTAAAGCCGCTGGCGAAGCGTTTGATACCCGCTTCCAGGTTGCGCTCGAAGGTTTTCGCACTGAGATCATCCAGCGGAATCTGCACAATCTGATCATCGTGGGCGAGGGTCAGGTAGAAATAGAAGGGGCGGCCGATCAGGCTCGCGGCCATGGGCTGGAAGCCGTAGTCCTCGGCAATCTGCTGCGCCACCTCACCGCCATCCGCTTCCGGGTCGACGAACTCGACGCTCAGGCGGTCGCCGGCGTCTGCCTGCATTTTTTCTACAGACTCGCGGACGGATTGTTTGAACTCTGCCAGCTGCTGCGGCAGTTGTGGGTCGGCGGAGACATAGGCGGTAAATGCCAGCTTGCCCTGCACCGTGTCAAACAGGTTGCCCTCGCTCTGGTAGCTCTGCAGCACCTTTTTAATGGCACGGGTGAGGTCGTACTCCGGGTTGCGCAGCTGTACGTCAATATCCGCCTCTCGCTCGGCATTGACTTCGATCAGGTCGCGGAAGCCCAGCACCTCGTACTCGTCACCATACTGCACCAGCACATCAAAGTAGGAACTGACGATGGAGGCCTGGTAGCGGTCGGCGACCTGGAAGGGCACCGGGGCGATGCCGTATTTGCGGTTGGCTTCCTCCTCAAGTTCCGGTTCTTGTGTGGGGTCGATGATTTCCACCCGTACGCGGCCGTCGCCACTCACTTCGTATTCCCGCAGCAGGTCACGCATCTGCGGTACCAGTGGCGCCAGCAGTGGATGGGTTTTGCCGCTGAAATAACCGCGGATCAGCAGTGGCTCCTGCAACTGGTTCAGGTACTGCTCTGTGGCCGGCGAGATGGAATACAGCTTGCCCTCGGTCACATCCGCGCGCAGCGCCTTCAGTTGCCCCAGCCACAGGTTGGCCCCCAGGGCGTTGACCACCAGCAGTGCGGTGACTGTCTGCCAGGCTTGGCGATGCTTGCGATCGCCACCGGCGGCCCAGCGCTCGCGCTCCAGCACCAGGGTATTGAGGGACAGGAACACGGCACACAGGCTCAGGTAGTAGTACAGGTCCGGCAGGTCGATGACCCCTCGGGTGATGGCATCAAAGCGCGCGCCGGTACTGAGGCTGCGCAGCCACTCGCCGGCGTTGGTGCCGAAAAAGTCCGTGAGCAGCGGTGTGCCGATCAGGTAGAAAATCCCGCACAGGGCCGAGGCCACAATCAGGCTGACAATCTGGTTACTGGCGCGGGCGGAGACGAACAGGCCGATGCTGAGATACGCCGCGCCCAGCAGGAAGGTGGCCAGATAGCCGGCCCACACCGGGCCCCAGTCCAGCTCGCCGATCAACGCGACGGTGGCGGGCAGCGGCAGGGTGATGGCGAGGGCGATACCGAGCAGCGCCAGGCAGGCGACAAACTTGCCGACTACAAACTGCCACAGGGGCGCGGGCTGGGTGAGGATATGTTCCAGGGTGCCCTTGGCGCGCTCGTCGCTCCACAGTCGCATGGTGAGTGCGCTGCACAGGAATATCAGCAGCAACGGCATCCACTCGAACAGCGGGCGCACGTCGGCGATATTGCGCGCAAAAAAGGCTTCGCCCCAGAAAAACACGAACAGGCTGATGGCGGCAAAGGTAGCGAGAAACAGATAGGCCACCGGTGACGCGAAAAACAGGGTGAGTTCTTTTCCGGCCACGCGTTGGATCAATCGCTTGCCGTTGACCGGTGAGGGGTTATCAGGCCGCATCTTCCAGTGCCTCCTGTTGTTTTTGTTGTGAAGGTGGGTGGTTTTCATTTACCTGGCGGAACAGGCTTTCGAGATCCTGCTGCTCTGGCTGCAGGCGATACAGCTCGCCGCCGGCGGCAATCAGGGTGCGCGCAATGACCGCACTGGTGCTGCGCAGGTTGGCCTCTCCGGTCAGTGCGATGCGGAACTGTCCTGCTTTTTCCAGTGCTTCAATGTGATCGATACCTTCGTTCCTGCCGAGGCGACCGAGTATTTCGCGGGCGTCGGTGGCGGAGGTTTCCAATAGGATGCTGTTGGCGTTGCGCAGGCGCTCGAGTTTTTCGTCCACGGCGAGGTGACCGCTGTGAATGATGAGCACGCGATCACACAAGGCCTCTACCTCCTGCATGATGTGAGTGGAGAGAATGACGGTGGCTTCGCGAGCGATCTCTTTGATCAGTGCGCGCATCTGCCGGGTCTGGGTGGGGTCGAGGCCGTTGGTTGGCTCGTCGAGTATTAGCAGCCGCGGGCGCCCGAGTATCGCCTGGGCGACGCCGACGCGCTGTTTGTAGCCGCGCGACAGGGTGTGGATACGCGCGTGTAGTTTGTCGGCGAGTTCGGTGGCTTTGATGACGCGGCGGATTTCTTCGATCTTTTCGCGACCGTCGAGGCCTTTGAGCGAGGCGGCGTAATCGAGGTAGTCGGCGACGGTCATTTCGCCGTACACGGGGAGATTTTCCGGCAGGTAGCCCAGTTGCCGCTGCAGGGTTTTGGGTTTGTCGGCCATGGATGTGCCATCAATTTTGACGCTGCCGGTATCCGGTTCCAGGTAGCCGGAGAGCATTTTCATGATGGTGGTTTTACCGGCGCCGTTGTGGCCGAGCAGGCCGACAATTTCGCCTTTGCCGATTTTAAAACTGACGCCGTCGACGGCTTTGAAGTCGCCATAGCAACGGCTGAGGTGGGTGACTTCCAGCACCTTGTCCTCCTTTTGCTTTGGTTGTCAGGGGGTGGTGGTAATACTTCGGGGGTTTAATCAGCTCCGTGGCGGCGCCGCTATCCGGTACAGCTTTGCGAGACTCGCGGTTAACCCATCCATGGGGCTCTGCACCGCCATCCATGGCGGTGAAGGTCTCGCAAAGCTGTACCGGACATCGACGCCTTCGCGCGAAGTGATGTGGTGTTTATTCGAGTTTGATTACGGTGGTGGACGCGAGATGGGCAGGTAAATGGGGACGCGTCGCATGGCGCGGCGACAGGGTGTCGCGGCCTGGGGGTGTTCTAATGCCTGGGTGTAATCAGTCGAAATAGTCATGCTCGTAAAACGGGACTGCCCGCAATAAAAACAAGGTTCAGACGAAAGATCGTTGTTGGTGATCGACGGTTAGATAGGGCCGGGCTGGGAAAGTTCAAGGCTGTACCGGTTTGCTGGTGAGGAATCCGGTGACGGCCGGTGTACACTTTGGCTTTGCGGTCCTTAAATTGGATGTCGACAGGTATTGAGATGGAGTCGCCAATGTCATTGATGGAATTCTGCCCGCCACAACATCAGGTGCTGTTCACCCAGCGCTGGAAGGATTGGTGTGCTACTGCGGGGGACGAGCAGGTGGCGGCGGTGGCGTCTCTGTTGGATGGCGATGGGGGTAAAGAGAAGGGCCTGGCGCTGGTACGCGCATTTGTGGGTTCGGACTTCTTTGTGCAGCAGTGCAGTCGCCATCCCGAGTGGCTCGCGAGCTTTGTGGGGCAGGACGATTGTGGCCTGGTTGCCCCGGACTTGTCCGACATCGAATCGGAAGAGCAGCTGGAGAAGGCGCTGCGTGTGCTGCGTAACCGGGTCAATACGGAAGTCATCTGGCGGGACTTTGCCGGCCAATGGGACATCCCCACTGCCTGTGCGCGGCTGACCGAACTGGCGGAGGTTTGCATTCAATCGGCGCTGGATTGGCACCGGGCAAAAATGGTGGAGCGTCACGGCGAACCGCGCAGCCGCGCGGGGGATATCCAGCCGATGGTGGTGCTGGGGATGGGCAAGCTGGGGGCGCGGGAGCTGAATCTGTCTTCCGACATCGATCTGATTTTTGCCTATCCGGAGCCTGGCCAGAGCGACGGCGAGAAGCCGCTTGAAAACCAGGCCTGGTTCCAGCGCCTGGGGCAGCGCCTGATCAAGTCTCTGGATGTGGTAACCGCTGACGGGTTTGTATTCCGTGTGGATATGCGCCTGCGTCCTTACGGTGACAGCGGACCGCTGGTGAGTCACTACGCGGCGCTGGAAGATTACTATCAGACCCAGGGGCGCGAGTGGGAGCGCTACGCCATGATCAAGGCGCGCCCGGTGGCCGCCTCTGGCGAAGGGGCAGCAGAGGCATCGGAAGAATTGATGGAGCTGCTGCGGCCATTTACCTATCGCCGCTATATCGATTTCAGTGTGATTGACGCGCTCAGGGAAATGAAGACCCTGATCCAGCGCCAGGTGCGCGCACGCGGACTGATCGACAATATCAAGCTGGGCCGCGGCGGTATCCGCGAGGTGGAATTTATCGCCCAGGCGTTCCAGCTGATCCGCGGCGGGCGCGAGCCGGATCTGCGGGTGCGCAATATTCTGAAAGTGCTGCCGCTGCTGGAGCAGGGTGGCCATTTGCCCGAGGGTGCGGCACAGGAGTTGCGCGATGCCTACCTGCTGCTGCGCCGGGTGGAGCACGGTTTGCAGGCGGAGAAAGACCAGCAAACCCAGACACTGCCGCCGGAGCCTGAGCGGCGCGAACAGCTGGCGTTTGCCCTGGGATACGAGGACTGGGCGACCCTGGAAAGCGTACTGGTTGAAGCGCGCGCGGCGATTGAGCGCGAGTTCGACGAGGTGATCGCACCGCCAGAGGAGAGCGGTGAAATTACCGCTTCGGACAAGTGGGAAATGCTGTGGATTGGTTGCGAGCGCAGCGACGACCGCGACAGCTGGCTGGAGCAATTGCACGAGGCGGGATTCCAGCCCGCTGCAACAGCGCTGGAGGCCATTGCCAACCTGCACAGCGACCGTATTGTGTCCGCGCTGCCGGCGTCCGGGCGCCAGCGCCTGGACCAGACCATGCCATTGCTGCTGGCGGCGGCCTCGGAGGTCAGTCAGCCTTTGCTGGCGCTGGAGCGGGTGCTGCCCCTGCTGCGCTCCATCCTGCGCCGCAGCGCCTACCTGGTGCTGATCAACGAAAACCCGCCGGTGTTGAATCAGCTGCTGCGCCTGTGCAGTGCCTCCCCCTGGATTGCCGATCTGCTCGCCCGCCATCCGATCTTGCTGGATGAAATGCTCGACCAGCGCCGCCTGCTGCAGCCATCTACTGCCGGGGATATCGCCGACGATTTGCGCCAGCATATGTTGCGCGTAGATGAGGACGATCTGGAGGCGCAGATGGAAGCCCTGCGTCATTTCAAGCAGGGGCAGAGCCTGCGCATTGCGGCACAGGAAGTGACCGGTGCGCTGCCGCTGATGAAGGTGAGCGATTCACTGACCTGGCTGGCGGAAGCGATTCTGCAGCAGTCGCTGATGCTGGCGTGGCAGCAGGTCACGGAAAAACACGGTGCGCCGAAAGGAGCCAGTGCCGAAGATATGCGTTTCTGCATTGTCGCCTACGGCAAACTCGGCGGCCTGGAGCTGGGGCACGGCTCGGACCTGGATATTGTGTTCGTGCACGACGCCGAGCCCCAGCAGTACACCGATGGCGACAGATCCATCGACAACCTCAGTTTTTACACGCGCCTGGCCCAACGCCTGATCCATATCCTGCAGACCCGCACCTTGAGTGGCCCGCTGTATGAAGTGGATACGCGCCTGCGCCCGTCGGGCAATTCCGGTCTGTTAGTGACGTCGCTGGCGGCGTTTGAAAAATACCAGCGTGAGAGCGCCTGGACCTGGGAGCACCAGGCGCTGGTGCGCACGCGACCCGTTGCGGGTAGCGCGCGCCTCGGATTGGCGTTTGAAAACCTGCGTACAAAGCTTTTATGTGAGACGCGGGACGAACAGAAATTGCGTAAAGAGGTGGTGGAAATGCGCAATAAGATGCGTGCACACCTCGATAAGAGCAATGATCAACAATTCGATCTCAAGCACGGTCCGGGTGGTATTGTCGATATCGAATTTATGGTTCAATATGCGGCATTGGCCTGGGCGCAGGGCGCCCCTTCAATCGTGCGATATACCGATAATATCCGCATCCTTGAAAGCCTCTCTGAGGCGGGCCTGATGCCGGCCCACCAAGCCGCGCATTTGATCGACGCCTACAAAGCCTACCGATCAGAAGGTCATCGCCTGGCATTACAACAGCAGCCGGGGGTTGTATCCGGTGACCAATTCGAAGCGGAAAGAAAGACCGTTGAAACAACTTGGCAGCAGATACTTGGCTGATTTCCCGAATGGGGGAAGTTCGTGCCTCGCGGTTCCCGCTGCCCAATTAAACTGTTTTTCACCTGGCTCTGTGCTGTAGGAGCCAGCCTGCTGGCGAACTGATTCGATCTTCCTTCCAAGGGCTCGACTTACATCCCCAGGCCTGAACTCCTACAGAGTGCGTAATAGAATTTTGTAGGAGATCCCCATGTCTTTTGCCGATCGAGACGGCGTTATCTGGTTTGACGGTGAACTGGTTCCCTGGCGCGATGCCCGGGTACACGTACTCACCCACACCCTGCACTACGGAATGGGCGTTTTCGAAGGCGTGCGCGCCTATGAAACCGCCGATGGTGGCACCAGCATTTTCCGGCTGAATGAGCACACTCGTCGCCTGTTCCGTTCCGCCAAGATCATGAACATGCCCATGCCCTTTGATGAGGAGCAGCTCAACGAAGCCCAGCGCCTGGTGGTGCGTGAAAACGGCCTGCGGGAAGCCTACCTGCGTCCGATGGTGTTTTACGGATCCGAGGGGATGGGACTGCGCGCCGACTCCCTGCAGACCCACGTGATCATCGCCGCCTGGGAGTGGCCGAGCTACATGACCCCGGAAGCCCGCGAGCTGGGCATCAAGGTGAATACCTCGTCCTATACCCGCCACCATGTGAACATCGCCATGTGCAAGGCGAAGGCCAACGGCAACTACATCAACTCCATGCTGGCGCTGCAGGAGGCCATCCGCAACGGCTGTGAAGAAGCACTGCTTCTGGATCCGGAAGGCTATGTAGCGGAAGGCAGCGGTGAGAACTTCTTCCTGGTGAGCGACGGCGTCATCTACACCCCGGAGCTGACCTCGTGCCTCGATGGCATCACCCGCGCCTCGGTGATCCAGCTGGCCGATGAGTGCGGTTACAAGGTGAAGGAAAAGCGCATTACCCGCGATGAAGTCTATATCGCCGACGAAGCCTTCTTCACCGGTACCGCCGCCGAAGTCCTGCCGATTCGTATGCTGGACGGGCGCACCATCGGCTGCGGCCGCCGCGGTCCAATCACCAAGCGTCTGCAGCAGCTGTACTTTGATGCAGTGCAGGGCAAAAGCCAGGCGCATATGGGTTGGCTCAGCGACGTGCATGAAACCTGCGAGCCGGTTGCGGCATCCGCCTGATTTATTCTGGTTGCGTAAATTGTGGGAAAAGGCGGGCACCGAAAGGTGCCCGCCTTTTTTTTGCATGAATTTTGTGCGCAAGTGTTGAGTACCGGCTTCTAGAGTGCGCGAGGCCTATCCCTTAGAATAGTTGTTAGTCGTTACAGGTTACGCAGGCGACACCAGTAGACGTGACAGGAATCATTCAATGTTTTCTTATCTGAAAAAGCGACTACAGAAACACGATGCAGTGAATAACCGCAAACTGGAATCCATACTGAGAAAGCAACTGCTGCAGCAGCAGGCGCTTGACGCTGGGCTGTCGGGAATTGGCAATGACAAGGAGCACAACATTGTTGTCTCCCTAACGTCCTTTGACGCGCGCATCGAGAATGTGGTGTACACGATCGAGAGCCTCTTTCAGCAGTGGGTGAAGGCCGATGCCGTGGTCCTTTGGTTATCAAAAGGACAGTTCCGGGATGGGCAGCTGCCGGAGAGTCTGGTGCGTCAGCAGCAGCGTGGCCTGCAGGTTTTGTATGTGGAAGACCTCGGCCCCTACACCAAATACTTTTACGCCTTTGATCAGTTTCCAGACAGTTTGATCATTACTGTGGACGACGACACCCTTTATCCGCCGGATATGATCGACCAACTATATCGCGCCTGGTTGTGTCACCCCGACTGGATTCACTGCCATCGGGCACACCTGATGCGGCTGGATCCTCGCGGCAAGCTAGCGCCTTACGGCGACTGGGACTCCGACTGGAAGTGGCGCGACTTTGGCGGTGAGACCTCGCCCCTGGTCTTCCCTACCGGGGTTGGCGGGGTGTTGTATTTTCCCGGATCGCTGCACCCGGATGCGTTTGATAAAGAAAAATTCCTCAAGCTGTGTCCCAAGGCGGACGATGTCTGGCTGAAGGCCATGAGCCTGCTGCAGGGCACACCCTGCGCACGCCTGCCAGATTCACGGGACTGGTCAGATCGGTTTTTTACCGTAGGCGGCACTCAGGAGTTGGCGCTGCGCAAGGAAAACCTGCGCAGCCGCGGCGGCAATGACTGCAAGATCCGGAATGTATTCGACTACTACGATCTGTACAAATTGCTGCGTTGAAATTCTTGGTTCAGAAAAGTTTGTCAGTGTCTTGAGGTGGGATGAGAAGACGCTGATACCCGGCAGCGGACCGCTACCGGGCGACATTTGAAAACGATACCCGTAAAACTGTTTACTGATTGCTCGCAGCCACCTGAGGGCGTCCCACACAGTAGTACTCGAATCCAGCCTCGGCCATGTCCAGGGGGTGATAAAGGTTGCGACCGTCAAACACCACCGGCTCCGACAGGCTGCCGCGCACTGTGTGGTAATCCAGGGATTTGAACTGTTGCCACTCGGTGGCAATGATCAGTGCATCGGCGCCGGCCAGTGCGCTGTCGCGGGTGCCGCATAGTTGCAGGTCATCGCGGTTGCCGTAAATACGCTCGGATTCGTGCATCGCTTCCGGGTCGAATGCGCGCACCTTGGCCCCCATTTCCCACAGGTTCTCCATCAACACCCGGCTCGGGGCCTCACGCATATCGTCGGTATTGGGCTTGAATGCCAGCCCCCACAGGGCGAAAGTCTTGCCGGACAGGTCGCTGCCGTAACGCTGAATGATTTTTTCCAGCAGGTAGTGTTTCTGGCTGTGGTTGCGCTCTTCCACTGCATTCAGGATCTTAGGCTCCAGCCCCAGCTGCGCGGCCGTAGTCTTGAGTGCCTGTACGTCTTTCGGAAAGCAGGAGCCGCCGTAGCCGATACCGGGATAGATAAAGTGATAGCCGATACGCGGATCGGAACCGATCCCCTGGCGTACGGATTCGATATCCGCACCCACGCGGTCGGCAATGGTCGCCATTTCGTTCATAAAGCTGATCTTGGTGGCGAGCATGCAGTTGGCCGCATATTTGGCGAGCTCCGCGCTGCGCACATCCATCACGATAACCTTGTCGTGATTGCGGTTAAACGGTGCATACAGCTGACGCATTTTTTGCTCGGAGGCATCTTCGGAGGTGCCGATGATGATGCGGTCCGGCTTCATGCAGTCCGCCACCGCGGAGCCTTCCTTGAGGAATTCCGGATTGGAGATGACATCGAACTCAAGGTTCAGTGCGTCGCGTCCCTGCAGCGTGCGGGTTATTTCCTCGCGTACCTTGTCTGCGGTCCCCACGGGTACGGTGGACTTGTTGATGATGTATTTTTTGTCCTGCATGTGCTCGGCGATGGTGCGCGCTACGGTCAGTACGTAGCGCAGATCCGCGGAGCCATCTTCATCCGGCGGCGTGCCGACGGCGATGAAAATCAGCTCGCCGTGTGCGACGCCCTCGGCGGCGCTGGTAGAGAAGGTCAGGTTGCCGGATTCATTGTTACGCTTTACCAGCGGCTCCAGGCCCGGCTCGAAAATCGGGATGTGGCCCTGCTTGAGGCGCTCGATCTTGTTTTCATCGATATCGATACAGGCGACCCGGTGGCCGGCTTCCGCCAATACTGCGGCCTGTACCAGGCCGACATAGCCGGTGCCAAATACGGTGACATTCATGCTTGCTGGAATCCTTATTGTCCGATTTGAGCGGGGCAGCCCCAGTCTCGCGCGACCGGCAGGGCCACGCGTTCATCAAAATAGTAGGCGCAGGAGTTTACCTTCAATCCGTCTGTGTCGCCACGCGGGCAAACCAGCTGGCGTGCAAATTCTGTACCGCGCGGGTATCGTATGCCGTCATTCTGAGCGGGCAGCTGCCCACCGCGTAGATCCTGTGGAGGAAACCGGTTGATCATTGTCTGGCGATTCCTGGATGGCAATCGCGCCCACGAAAAGCAGAGCGCTGCGCTGGTGGCGGGCCTTGAGGCGAACCTGGGCGCCGGCGCGGTCCAAACCCGGAATATCGATTGCACGCACCTGCGCTTCTGGCGCCCCGCGGACCTCACGCGGGCGCTGGATACCGCCGGTGTAGTTGCTGGTGAAGCACCGCAATTGCTGATTGGTGCCGGCCACCGCTGCCACCTGCCCATGCTGTCGGCGCGCCGTCGCTTTGGCGGGCGCACGGTGGTGCTGATGCGCCCCTCCCTGCCGCTGCACTGGTTCGATTTTGCGCTGATCCCGGAGCACGATCGCCCGGCGCCCCTGCCCAACGTGCTGGTTACCCGCGGTGCGCTGACGGTCCCCCTGGCCGATGCCCAGCCCATTGCCGGGCGCGGGCTTATTCTGCTGGGTGGCCCGAGCAAGCACTTTGCCTGGGACAACGCCGCACTTGGCCGGGATATCGACGCGCTGGCAACGACCCCGGTGCAATGGACCCTGGCGGACAGTCGGCGCACGCCGGAGTTTGCCCTGGAACAACTGGCCAGGCCCGGATTCGATATCTGCTCCTGGAGTGATTGTGAAGCGGGCTGGCTCGAGTCTCAGATCGCCAGCTGTGAGCAGATCTGGGTGACCCGCGACAGTATCTCGATGGTATTTGAGGCCCTGCAGGGGCGTGCCCAGGTGGGGATTCTGGACCTGCCCTCGCGACGTCCGCGCAACAAGGTGCGCGCTGCGGTGCAGCGCCTGGTCGACGAAGGTGTGGTCACCGATGATCTCGCGGATGCCGCGCATGCCGGCGAGGGGGTGCGGGAGCCCTGGGCGCAGCATCAAATGGCCGCACGAGCGCTGTTGCGTCGCTGTAATATTGAGGTGTGCCGATGAATAGCCTTTCCGCGGAGACAACTTCTCCGGTAAAGATCTGTCACTTGTTTATGAGTCGTGAATTTGGCGGCCTGGAAAAGCACGTGGTCGAGCTCAGCGGCTGGCAGGCGGCGCATACGGGAGCCCAGGTATTTGTCATCGCGCACCCGCGCTACCGCAAGCACTTTACCGATAATGTCAGCTTTATTCCGGTCAATACGGATCTCAGCCGCCGCAATCCCTTGCTGTATCTCTCCCTGCTGCGGGCTTGCCGCCAGTACGATTTCGACCTGATGCACGGCCACGGCGGCAAGGCGGCAGCAGTACAGAAATGGCTGCACCGGTTCACTCGCTGCGCGCCCGTGATTACCCGGCACAACATCGTGCACCCCAAGGATTCTCTGGCAGCGGGATTTCCACAGCGGATCGCGGTCAGCCGCAAGGCAGTAGCGGTATCCGCCCTCGATTGGACGATTATTCCCAACGGCACGCACCCACCGCAGTCCGGTCAGCCGCGCCCGCAAGCCATGGAGGCGGATAAGCGCGCAGTACTGGCGGTGGCCAGGCTGGTGCCGGCCAAGGGCATAGACCTGCTGTTGCAGGCCTGGGCCTCCGTTGCGCCTGCGGGGGCGATTCTGTATCTGGTCGGGGATGGACCGGACCGCGGCGCGCTGGAGGCGCAGGCAACGGCGCTGGGCGTCGATGACAGTGTGCGATTTATCGGCTTCTCCACCGAGGTGAGTCGCTGGATGCAGGCAGCGGAATTTATGGTGGTGTCCTCGCACAAGGAGGGGGCGCCCTATACGGTGGTAGAGGCGTTGTTGTGCGGTTGTCCGGTGATCTCTACCGATGTAGGCAGCAATGCGGAATTGCTGCCATCGGCCTATGTCGCAGGTGAAACGTCGGCTGAGGCCATCGCGACGTTGCTGGACCGGGCCCTGGCGGACCCGGTGGCGCTGCGCGATGCATTTGAACCGGTTTTCCAGTACGCCACGGAACATCTCAATGTGGCGGCGATGGCGCGCGCTACCTGGGCGGTTTATCGGCAGGCGCTGGGGCGAGAGTTGCCCCTAGCGCGGGGATAAGCTCTGCCAGCTGGTCGATAGCGCGGCGGCGGGCACTGGCCACTCTGCGGTCGACTTCCGCACCGTGCTGCGGTTGCCAGTGGTGGTTTTCCAGTTTGCGGGTCTCTGCCCGCTGCAGAAAACCCAGTTGTTCGAATTTGGCAATCGCCTGGCAGTATCTTGCTGGAGGCAGCGCATTGGCCGGCCGCAGGCTCAGCACCGGGCGTGCCAGATTCATCGACTCACACAACATACTCATACTGTCTTCGGTGCAGGCGATACTTTCTGCAGTCGGCAACAGGTCGGAGAGCGCCTGCGCGGAACCTGGCCAGCACCAGGCTTCTACCAGATCCGCGTCCAGCTGCTCCTCACACAGATCGCGCAAGTATGCGGGACTGCGTCGCGAGCCGGCCACGATCCAGCGGACTCCGAGCGCACGCGCCTGCACATTGGCCCAGCGTAAAATGTCTTTCCAGTCCTGTTGCCGGTACTCGTAGCCACTGCCGTTACCACCAAGTAGCAGCGCCCGGGTTCCCGGGTTAGGCGCCTTGGCACTTACCCTGGCCGGGGCGATATCCACCACCACATTGTTGCGCTCGAATCCGGCGCTGGGTTCCAGGGTCAGCAGCGCGGACACGGTGCCGGCGGAAAGTTTTCTTGGGGAGCCGATAAAGATATTCGGCACACCTTGCGAATGCGCGAGGGCGGCACTGGCGAAGCTGGTGTTGCCACCGGCGGAGAGGATCAGGTCGGTGGCAGCGGGCGTGGGAGAAAATCGGTAACAGTGCAGCACGGCGCGGGCGAGCCACGAGTGGCGGGAAAGCCTGTTGCAGGCGGCGGCTAGCAGGGGGCGCAGCCATTTTGCCCGCAGCCGGCACTGGTAGACGTCCACTTCCAGCGCAATCCCCTCGGCACGCAGCCAGTCGAGCAGGCCGTGGGCCTGGTTGACGTGGCCGGGAATACCGTCACTCAACACGCAGACTTTCATAGTATGCCGATGTGCAACAGTGCAGTGGCGGGCTCGCGCATATCAGTCGTAAAAAGGTTCCGAGGGATTGGCGTAGTAGATCTGCATCAGACTGCGTCGTTCAGACTCGCCGTGAATTTCAGGGCGACCGTGCCAGCTGTGTTTACCCACCACAAAGGCATAGGCGCTGTTGGGTACAAACGGAAAGCGTTTGACCTCGCGGAAGCCGCTCTTTTTCCCCAGCCCGAGCTTCCTGAATTCATATTGCAGCCGCCCGATGATGCCGCGCTCGTACAGGCTGGTACCCATGGACTCCTGGCTGCGGTCCGCGGGCAGGTACACCTGCATGGTGACGATCTTGCGTGCCACATCCCGGTGCGGGGAAATCTGGTATCCACTGTGATCGCAGAAGTAGCCGGTCTTGGGGTGTGCCTCAATATCTGGCACTGCGCTGGTGGTTACCTTGAAGCGGGATGCGAGATCAGTGCCCAAACACTCAAACAGGGCCTGCTTGACCTCTGGAGCCTGCATACCCTCGGTGATACCGCGCCACAGGGTTTGCGCTTCGCCTTGGAGCCGCTCCAGGTTGCCCGGATTGAACGGGAATACCTGTCGCGTACTGCTGCCGTCGCTGCGCATGGCCTCCTTGTGATTCAGGCCCTTGCAGTACTCCGCCGGTGGTGGGCAGGCGAGGATGCGCTGGTAGACGCTGTCCGGGAAGAAGTTTTCCAGGTACAGGTGGGAAAAGGGTTGGTCCTGAGCCACAGTTTCGCGCAGGCGGCTTACTAGGTGATCCCGCACAGCCAGTGCGATATCCGCAGTAGCGCCCGCGGCGGCAGTATTGTCAGCGCTCGCTTTTGCTGAAGTTTCAACAGGCGCTTCGACGACGTCAGTTTCTGGACTTGTTTGCATAACGTTTCCCTGTCTCGTTGTTCTTGTCTGTTTGTGAATAGGGGAGGGATCAGCGGACCTGTGACTGGCGGCCATCGCCAGTGGACAGCCTGGAGCGGGACACAACCAGGGCGACGGTCATCCATGTTAGCACCATCATTTCTGAGCTGAACAGTTCGCGGTGGGTGTTTACCGGGAACCAGGCGCAGGCCAGGATCAGCAGTGGTACCAGCGGTCGCTGGTGTTCTGCCAGACGTTGGTAGTCTGCCCGCCAGATCAGGCGGAAGAACACGATTGCTGCGGCCATAAACAGCAGGCTGCCGACAATGCCGGAGCCGGCGAGTATCTCCAGTACCACCTGGTGGGTGTAGGGTTGCTCGAGGTTGGTACCGGCCCAGCTCTCTGGCAGGTGGAGCATATAGTTACCCGCCCCGGTGCCGAACCACAGGTGGTCGGTAAACTGTGTCCACGCCTGGGCCCACAACTGCGCGCGCACCGGGATGACCGCACTCAGGCCCTCCACATCAAAACTTTGCGGAATGGTGGCGGCAATGCGCTTGCTGACCTGGGGATCGCTGACCAGCCACCAGCCGGCCACCGCAATGCCCGCGGGTACCAGGCACAGCAGCCAAGGGGAGGCGAGCAGTTTGCCGCGGTTCAGGTACAGCCACACCGCGGAGATCAGGATAAAGCTGACCCAGCCCGCGCGGGTGTTACCGAATATGGTGATCGCCAGGCACAGCAGGTAGATCACGCTCTGCAAGGGCAGGCTCCACTGGCGCACGGGGGGCGCGAACAGCACCCAGGCGCACAGCATGGAAATGTAAAAGCCGAACTTGTCCGGATGGCTGAAGTAGCCTCCCAGCCGCTCCGTGCGGGGCACGCCGAACAGGTCGAAGCCCATCATCGCCTGGAACAGACCGTCGATGATCCAGAAGCCGATGATCGCAAACAGGCACATCTGGATCTTGCGCCAGATGGCGTCATCCCGGGCCCATATCAGTACCGGCATACCCGCGAGTAGCAGGAACAGCTGAAATCCGGCCAGCTCGAGGGGCTTGCCCGGGTGTTCGCTGAACGTCGCCGACAGCGCCAGCGCCGCCGCAGCCAGCAGGTTCATGGTGCACCAGCTCTGCGCGCCCGGTGCCCACCAGCGCTGGCGATCGCGCACCAGCAGCACGATCGAGGTGATCGCCAGAACCAGCACCGAAAGCTGGAAGGTGCGCGACCAGGGCAGTACCCAGACAAAGCTGCTCAGCAGCAGCGCGATGGCGACATGCCGGTCCAGGAATCGGGCGGCGAGGGATTGTTCAGCGGGGGCAGGGGAAACGGTAGACATACAGCTATTTCTTCCGCGCGGCGGCTCTTCTTCGAATTTGCCGGCCATTGTACGTGGCTGGCACAGAGGGGGCCATAGATCGCGTCTCGCTTTGCCAGTGGGCGCTTACTTGCCGGGTGGTGTCTGGCACAGTGACCGGTACAGGGAAAGGGTGCGTCTCACCATGGTATCGAGGGTGAATTCCGGGGCGAGGATGGGGCGCGCGTCGCTGTCGAGCAGGGTGTTGGTGGTTTCCAGCAACTCTTCGGCAGAGCCGGGTGCCACCAGTCCCTGGGGAAAGCAGGCGCGCAGGGATTCCGCGGGGCCGCCGATATCGTAGCCGATCACCGGGGTGCCCATGGCTGCGGACTCGATCACGGTTCGTCCAAAGGGCTCTACGCGTTGGGACAGGTTGTATACCAGGGCGGACTCACCGTACCAGTAGGGCATGTCGTTGCGACTGCCGGTAAAGGTCACGCAGTCGGCGATACCCAGCTCCCGCGCCCGCTGTTGCAGTTCCTCGGCGTAGTGCTCCTTGTTGGGCTCGGCACCACCGACGATGACACCCTGCACGTCGCTGCGCAGGTCCTTGAGGTTGGCCATCATCTCGAGAAAAGCGTGCTGTCCCTTCCAGCGGGTGAGGCGGCCCGGTAGCAGCAGCCAACGCTTGTTTCTGAGCGCCGGGAATTCGGATTCGACCTGCTGGCGCCAGTCGGCGGGCGGAGTGATTCCCGGGTTGAACTCACTGGTATCTACGCCGCGGTAGATCAGCTCCGGCGGCTGTTGCAGGTAACGCGCATAATTTTGTGTGAGGTAATCGCGCACGCATTCGCTGATGGCGATTACGCGCTCACTGCGCGCCATGATAGCGCTGTAGCGATTGATGGAGTAAAGCCCGTGTGCCGTGCTTACCAGTCGCGGGCGTGTTTCCCGCGGAAGCCTCCGCCACGCCAGGTACGTTAGCCAGGCGGGAACCCGGGAGCGCACGTGCAGTATGTCCGGGTGCAGTTCGCGGATTTTAGTGCGCAGGGGCGCGACCTGGAGCAGGCTGGAAAGCGACTTTTTATGTACCGGCAGGGTGATATGCCGACTGCCCTCGGCTTCCAGTTGCGTCACCAGGCGTCCGCCACTGGAGATAACAATAGATTCGTGCCCGGCCTTCACCAGCCCCCGGGCGACATCCAATGTGCCGCGCTCGACGCCGCCGTAGTTCAGGGCCGGTAGCAGTTGCACGATTTTCATGAGCGGTGGTTCACAGTGGTTGGTGTTGCGGGTCACAAGAAGCGAAGCCGGAGTCCTGTCCGCGGAAATGCGTGGGCAAGTGCGGTGGATTCCGGTTAAATGGGCAGCTTGAAGTTAGGGTAGAATGCTACCAAACAGCGGGGGTATTTCCACGGAATTTGTCGTGATCCCCCGAGAGATCAACCTGTACCAGTTTTTATTTGATGCGCCACCTTTACACCTGGTTTTTTCGCCTTTCCCTTCCGTTGATGCTGCTGCATCTCTGGTGGCGCGGTCGGGCGGATCCTGCCTACCGCAAGCGCTGGAGTGAGCGGTTCGGGCTGGTGCCCTCGCGACCCGGTGCGCGGCGACGCTGGCGCGAGCGCTTCGGCATGGTGCCGGACCGCGCGAGCCGGGCGCCACTGATCTGGATTCACTCGGTGTCCGTGGGTGAGACACTGGCAGCGGTGCCACTGATCGAGGCCCTGGCTGCACGTCATTCCAAATGGCAGTGGCTGGTCACCACCACAACCCCCACCGGTTCCCAACGGGTACACAACGCACTGGAACCCATTCTCAACGGGCGTCTACTGCACTACTACCTGCCGTTCGACCTGCCCGAATGCCTGACCCCGTTCCTGGACGCACTGCGCCCCAACATCCTGGTGAGCATGGAAACGGAGCTGTGGCCCAACCTGTTGTCTATCTGCGGCAAACGCGAGATTCCCACGATACTGGTCAACGGGCGCCTGAGTGCCAAATCCGCTCACGGCTACGGCAAGTTCTCGCGGCTGAGCCGGGAGATGCTAAGCCACCTGTCGCGGGTTGTGGCGCAGTACCCGGCGGATGCCGAGCGATTCATGGAGCTGGGGGTACCTGCAGAGCGGGTGTCGGTAGTGGGCAATATCAAGTTCGACCTGCACATCGATTCCGGGCAGATCAGTGACGCGCAGGCCCTGTCGCACCAGTGGCAAGGCGCGGGCAAAAGACCGGTGTGGCTGGCGGCGAGTACCCACGCGGGTGAAGATGAAGTGGTATTGCAGGCGTATAACGCGTTGCGTGCGGAATTTCCCGACCTGCTACTGGTGCTGGTGCCGCGTCACCCGGTGCGCTTTGACAGCGTTGCACGGCTGTGCCGTGAGCAGGGACTGCGCATAGTGCGCCGCAGTGACGGTGTGGCGCCCGCGGTCAACGATCAGGTGTTGCTGGGGGATACCATGGGCGAGCTGCTGCGTTTTTACGGCGCCAGTGATGTGGCCTTTGTCGGCGGCAGTCTCGTTGATGTTGGCGGCCACAACATGATCGAGCCCGCGGCCTGGGGCGTTCCGGTGGTATGTGGCCCCCATCTGCACAACTTCAGCACCGTCTCCAGCCTGATGCAGGAGTCGGGCGGGTTAGTGGTCGTAAAGGATGCCGAGCAGATGGCGCAACAGGTGGGTGCCTGGCTGCGCGATGATCAGAGCCGCCAGCAAGCCGGAGCCAGTGCGCGGGAAGTGGCCGCGCAGAACAGTGGTGCGCTGGCGCGGACCGTGGAGGAAGTCGAGTCGCTGATGCGGGTGTTCTGATTTGCGAAGATAAAGTCTGCAGTGACTATTAAAGAAGACATTAAAAAAGCCGGTCGTGTAAGCGACCGGCTTTTTTATGCTTCTCGTTTAATCCTTTCGGGCGACCGGCTCAGTGTTTGTCGGTCGCCTTGCGCACGCTGCTGCGGATCTGGGTATTAAGCTTGCTGCCGGTGTAGCGGCCCTTGCTCACATGGCGGATGCGGTACACCCCGGGAATGTCGAGCGGTTCACCCTGGGTACCCAGCAGCCAGCGGAAGGCGCGATCTTCGTGCGCTTTGCACCAGCTGTCGGCGGGTTTCTGGTAATAGGTCAGGCTGTCGCAGTAGCCGCCGGCACGGGCGATGTCGCCGTGGGCGATCTGCAGTGGGCCGGTGGCACGGTCGCGGGTCTGTTCCACAAAGCGGCTGTCGTCGATATCGATGACGCGCAGTTCCGCCGGATCGAAATTCAGCATTGGATCGTCGTCTGCCAGCAGCGAGGTAATGCGCTCGCGGGACGGGAACACCAGGCTGTCCTGACGCCCCTGCAGCAACTCGGCCAGCTGGTCGATGCAGTGCTCGCGGAACATCAGGTCGCAATCGGTAAACCAGATCCAGTCTGCCTTGGTGGCGAGCGCGGCCTCATTGCGGCCGATAGCCCGCCGGTACAGGGACTCTTTGGGCAGCTCGCGCCAGTTCCAGGTCACGCCCGGCACTTGCTGTTTGCCGAAGAAGTCGAGTACCGCGGCGGTGCGGGTATCTTCGCCGTTGTAGTACACGGTCATGGTTACCGTGGCCCTGGTCGGCGGGTAAAGAGCCAGGGAGCTCAGCTGGTAAATCAGGAAATGCGAGTACTGCCAGCAGTGGCTGACAATTTCGATATCCAGAATACCGGTGCGCGCGGCGCGCTCGCTCCTGCTCGGCAGCGGCTTCTGGAACAGGGAAGCGGGTACCAAGCCGCTGGCTGCCAGGCGCAGAAAGCGGCTGACTAGCGGGTCTGACCAGTGTTTTTTCGGAGTGGTTGTGTCCATGATATAGCTCTTCTGCCGGGGCATCGGGATTCGGTGTGGTTTCGCTGCCGTTTTATTGCGGGGGCTGCTCGGGGGTATAGCCGCTTTCGGTCAACTGGCGGATACCCTGGGGCGTCTCCACAATGCCCTCTTTGGCCACCCGCAGGCGCAGGGCCTTGTTGCGCGCGACAATTTCCGGGTCGGCGTAGCCGCGGGGATGGTCCAGGTGGATGCAGATTGCATCAAAGCGCACATGGCGCGGCTTGATGCCGGCATTTTCCAGGCGCACACCAAATTCCCGGTCCAGGCCGCCCCAGGCCATGCGCTCGTCAAAACCATTGACCTTCAGGATGTCCTCCCGCCAGGCCGAGGCATTGGAGCCCTTCAGGTTGCAGGCGGTGGGCGTGAGGCGGTTAAGCAGTGGCGCCCAGCGTTCGCTGGCGCGAAGTTTCAGCGTCTTGCGGCGGGCTTTCAGGCCGTTGGCCCTAAGCCACGCGTAATCGAAGCAGCGTCCGGACTCGATATCGTCCCGGGTGATTGCCTCGCTGGTGCTCATGGGCAGTTTGAAGTAGCTGCCGGAAAGGAAGTAACCGGGTTCCGCGCGACGTTTGTGTACGGCGAGGAAATCCCCGCGTGGGATGCAGTCGCCATCGGTGAACACGATATAGTCCCCGCGCGCCTGCAGAATCGCCTTGTTGAGGATACGGCATTTGCGGAAACCGTCGTCTTTCTGCCACACATGGCGGATGTCGAGTCCGGTTTCTTCGCGCAGTCGCGCCACCAGTTCGGCGGTTTCCGGGCCGGAGCCGTCGTCTGCCACGATCACTTCCAGCGGCGGTTCGCTCTGGCAGCTGTACCCCCACAGAACCTTTTCCAGCCAGACCGGAGAGTTGTAGGTTGTCATGATCACGGAGATTTTCATGGCGGCTAATTCCAGTGCAATCAAACGGTGTCAGAATGTATGGCCCGGGCGCTCTCGGCCCGGTTGACTGGTTAGTCTGGCAGTATAGGCTTTGCCGGAGCGGTCACAGCCGGTAATCGCAAAACACTGGCCATACTGATCTGGAGCATGGGTTGAGCCAAGTCCGTGGCACAAAAACGGCGCATTCTAGGGTGTTTCGCCGGCAACTGCACCCGACGTATGTCGCAATTCGCGTTCAGGACGGTATCTCGGAGCGGTCTGCAGGTCATCGGCACGGGGCGAGTTCTGGTATGCTGCGCGAAATTTCTACGGACACCTAGAAGTGCACATCTTTGTTTTTTCTTATAATCGCGGCCCTTTCCTGGAGAACTGTATCCGCTCCATCGAGGCCTGCGCACCGCAATGCGGCCTGACGGTCATTGACGATGGCAGTGATGACCCGGATACCCGCCGGATTCTGGCGGAGATCGGGCAGCGTCACCGGGTTGTGGATAAAACCGCGGAGTCCGGCCACAAGCTCGGGGGCCTCTACGCCAACATGCAGGCGGCTTACGAGATGGCGGCAGATGACGAGCTGATCTGCTTCCTGCAGGACGACACCCAGATGGTGCGTCCATTGAGTGACGGGGATCTGGACGAGCTGCGAGAGAGTTTTGCCGCTCAGCCGGATCTGGGATTCATCTCCCCGGCTTTTGTGCGCGGGATTTCCCTGAAAAGAAAGGCGGACCGGGATTTCCGCTTTGATGAGGCGCGCAGTTTCTGGTTCTGGTATCCGCGCAAGCGCTCCACTGGTACCTGGTTTTCTGCATTGTTGATCGCCGACCCGCGCCGACTGCGCGAGGTGAACTGGCAGTTTGAGGTGGGAGAGTCGGTCAACAACCGCAAGGCGGCCAAGCTCTTCTGTCGTATGGCGCGCATGCGCGCACCTTTTTCCATGTGGTTGCCCAACGGGCGCGCCTACCGCGGCAAACAGAAATCGCTGGCGCTGCGCTTTGGCGAGTGGTCGCGTCGCTGCGGTCTGTATCCGCTGGAGACCATGAGTGAGCAGGAGGTAGCGGCCCTGAAAAATGCCGAGCCGCCGCGCTTGCCGGTGGCGGAAGAGTGTCTCAAGACCACCCGCGGCAGAATCCGCACACCCTGGGCGTACGATCCCATGCAGGGAGCCGGCTGGCTCAAGCTGCTGGACCGTATGGAGCGTAAACTGCGCGGTCTGTTTTCCTGACACAGCTTTGCCGGGCTCTGTGGGGCTGAAGAGCCTGGCAACAGAATGATTAAAACTTACAACAGCTAACTGGCGATGACTGCGCAGGCAATTTTGGCATGACATCGCATTGAGGGTATTTCCGGTGGGGTATCGGCAATTCAGAAACGGACTTGCGAATGTCATCTATGACGAAGACATCGTCGGTGCCGACTGCGAAAAGCTTTTTGACCTGGCGTGGCTGCAGGCCAACAGCCACTGCGCCCAGGTGGAGCGCGGCAAGGCGGTGATGTTTGAGCACGACGGCGTGGAGCTGGTGTACAAGCAGTACCACCGCGGCGGCCTGGCCGGTCGCCTGGTCGAGAAAACCTATCTGTACAGTCGCTTGGAGAACACCCGCGTGTGGCGGGAATTCACTATGTTGCGGGCCATGCGCGCGCTGGGACTACCGGTTCCGCGGCCGGCGGCTGCACGTTGCGTGAGTGTGCCGCCGCTGGTCTACCGCGGTGCATTGATTACCGAGCGGGTCGCAGATTCAAAGAACCTCACCGAGGTGCTCTGCGAGCGCCCTGTGGAAAACGCGGACTGGGAAAAGCTCGGTGAACTGATTGCGCGCTTTCACGCAGAAAACGTGTATCACGCAGATCTCAATGCCAGCAATATTCTGCTGACAGGCAGCGGCGATTTTTATCTGATCGACTTCGACAAGGGGGTCATCCGTGATTCCCTGTCCCCGCAGGATGCGGAATCCAATGTGTCGCGCCTGCGCCGCTCCCTCGACAAGTTGCAGGGCAAGCACTCCCCGTTCCATTTCTCCGATGACAACTGGCGCGCGCTTACCAGCGCCTATGCCAGTGCCCGCAACAAGATCCGGGATTACACCGAGAAGTAATCCCGGTACCACTCAACAAACTTCTGCACCCCTTCGCGCACCCCGGTATCCGGACGGTAGCCGGTGGCCTGCTGCAATTTGCGCGTGTCCGCGTGGGTATCCGGGATATCCCCCGCCTGCATTGGCAGCAGCTCGCGAATCGCTTTCTTGCCGAGCGCCTCTTCCAATGCATCGATATAGTCGGAAAGCTGCGCCGGGTTGCCGTTACCGATATTGAATATACGAAAGGGCGCATTGCTAGTTGAAGGCATCGGTTCCGCTGCGCTCCATTCCGGGTCGGCGGTGGCGATCTGGTCGCTGGACTTGATCACCCCTTCGACGATGTCGTCGATATAGGTGAAGTCGCGGCTGTGGTGACCGTGGTTGAACACCGGGATCGGCTTGCCCTCGAGGATCAGGCGGGTGAACTTGAACAGCGCCATATCCGGACGCCCCCAGGGGCCGTATACGGTAAAAAAGCGCAGTCCGGTTGTGGGCAAGCGGAACAGATGGCTGTAGCTGTGGGCCATAAGCTCATTGGCGCGCTTGGTGGCGGCGTAGAACTGCAGCGGATGGTCCACCCCGTGATCCTCACTGAACGGCATGGTGGTATTGCCACCGTAGACACTGCTGGTGCTGGCGTAGGTGAGATGCGGGGTTTCCGCGTGGCGGCAGGTTTCCAGCAGGTTGGAGAAACCCACCAGATTGCTCTCCACGTAGGATTCCGGGTGCTCGATGGAGTGGCGCACGCCGGCCTGCGCGGCGAGATGGATCACCCGGTCAAATTTATGGCGTTCGAACAGGGCGTCGAGGGCGGGTTTGTCGGCGATGTTTGCGCGTACAAATTCGTATTCAACGGCATCGCCCTGCTGGTGGGCGAGCTTGTCCAGTTCCCGCAGGCGGGCCTCTTTGAGGCTGGTTTCGTAATAGTCGTTGACATTGTCCACGCCCACCACGGAGTCGCCACGTGCCATCAGGGTCTTCGCCACGTGGAAGCCGATAAAGCCCGCGTTGCCGGTAATCAGGTACTTCATGGGAATGTCCACACCGTAATTGGTTCTTGCAAGGGACTGCTGCCGTTATTACCCGATAGAGTGCTCCCGGGAGGTGTTCCCGGTCGGGTACCGCAATTGTAGCCAGTCCATAAAAAAGGCCGGCACTATAGCAGTGCCGGCCTTTGAATGGTGTGCTGGAGGTGGATTATTTGGTGAGTGGTGCTGCGCCACTATCCAGGATATGGGTGCGGGAAACCGGGCTGGCCGGGTTCAGGCGAGCATCCAGCTGCTGCAGATCTTCCGGTGCCAGCAGGCCGGCCACCAGTTTCAGGTTCAGGGTGTTGAGGATGTAGTCGTACAGCGCATTGGCGTAGTCGGTCTTGGCTAGTGCCAGGGTGCGCTGGGCCAGCAGCACATCGACGATATTGCGGGTACCCACCTCGTAGCCGGCCTGGGTAGCATCCAGGGCGCTCTTGGCGGAGATCACTGCCTGTTCGCGGGCTTCCACACGGCTGGTGTCGGTGGTGACCGCGCGGTGCAGGGTGCGGGTGTCCTGAATGGTGTTGCGCTCGGTCAGGTTGCGGATGTCCTCGGACTGAAACGCCAGGTTGCGCGCTTCGCGACGGCTGGCGCTCAGGCGGCCACCGGTGTAGATGGGCATCTCGAAGGTGATCGCGGCAATCTTGGTTTCGGTCTCATCATCGATCGGGGAGCCGGTGGAGAAGGGCTCAAATCCCGGGAAGGTGGTGGTACCGTTTCTGTCACCGTCCCGGTAACCCTTTTCGTAGGCCAGGTTGCCGTACAGGGTGGGCAGGTGCTCGGCCGCCGCGGCGCGCGCATTGTAGCGTGAGGCATCGGCGTTCAGGCGCACGGCCTTGAGGGTGTAATTGTTGGCCAGGGCAAACTCTACCCAGGAGGCGCGGTCCGCGGGGTTCGGTGCAGATACGGTGAAGTTCGGCTGCAGTGGCGCCACTACATCGTGATTCTGGCCGGTAAGTACAGAGAGCGCGTCGAAATTGCTCAGCAGGTCGTCCTGCGCAGTGAGGCGACGGGCCACGGCGCTGTCGTAAGCGGAGCGCGAATCGTACACATCGGTGATCGCGGTCAGTCCCACTTCAAAGCGCTGCTGGGTCTGTTCCAGCTGCTTGGCCAGGGCCTCTTCTTCGGCGAGGGCGGCTTCCAGTACGTCGTGGGCGCGCAGTACGTCGAAGTAGGCAGCCGCTACACGGATCATCATATCCTGCTGGTTGGCGCTGAACTCCGCTGCGGCCTGCTCACTGAGGGTCTTGCCCTGCTTGTAGCCGAACCAGGCGGGAAGGTCGAACAGTGCCTGGGTGAGTCTGGCGCCATAGCCGTGACTGTCGACATCACTGTCGCCGGTGGATCTGCCGGTCACCAGCTGGTTGTTGATGAAGTTCTGGCTGATGGAGTCCGATTCGGTGCGGGTCTTGGTGTAGTCCGCACTGGCATTGATCTGCGGCAGCAGTGAGGAGCGGCCGAGGTTTTTCGCTTCCAGACCCGCGCGATAGGCGGCGCGGTCGGCAGCCAGTTGCGGATCATTATCCAGTGCCTGCAGGTACACTTCCCACAGGGTGTCCGCCTGGGCCTGTACAGCGCCGAGACCGGTACCCAGTCCGACAACGGTGGCTGCGAGCAGAGTTTTGAGTGGGCGGCCAATACGCTGAGCAAGGCGCCCTTTTGCACTTCTTGTCATTACTGTTGATTTCCTGTGACAGCTGCGGTCTTCAAGTTTCCGTGGCATCGTGCGTTAGCAACGCCCACTGTGTTCCTGTAAACCCCGCTTCCTTTTCTGCTTGTGCTTCTGAAAGGATCTGAAGCCAGTCTGTAATGTGCTCTGAAGGCGGCGCTGGCTTGGCCCGGAATGCAGTTGCATCCATTTTCGATACGGAGTTCGGGCCTGCGGTCGCGAGAGTGTACCTCTCGGCCGCATAAGCGTCGAGGCGACGACCAGCGCAATTTGGTATATCTTCGTTAAACTGACGCGAACTTGCGTCCAGTGGCGAAAGGTACCTTTGTGCCGGCCTGCGCGTCACTTCCCACGCCGCTTCCCGGTAACTCTGACGCAGCGGAGGCCGCCTGTGGATGCACCCGATGTGAAAGCACTCCGGTGTGGATGTATCGGCGGCCCACTGACGCAGTGCAGTAAAAGGAAATGGGTAGGGCATGGGGCAAGAATCCCGACAGGACACTCACCGCACGGCGATACCGGCAGGGCCGGAAGGCTCCAGTGCCCGGTGGCAGAGAGCCTGTCACCAGTGCGATCTGCTGCTGACCCGCGCACACGCGCCGGTGGGGCAGCGACTGATCTGTCCGCGCTGTGGCGCCGCCCTGCACCGCAATATGGAACGCAGCGTTGCGCATACCGCCGCGCTGAGTCTTACGGGCCTGCTACTGTTTATCCCCACCGCCACCCTGCCACTGCTTGAGTTTTCCCTGTTTTCCTTCGGCGCGGAGAACACGCTGATGAACGGTGTGCAGTCGCTGTTTGCCGAGGGGTATTACTGGCTCGCCTCGCTGGTGCTGTTCTGCAGCGTACTGGCGCCACTGGGCAAGTTCCTGTTGCTGGCCTTCATCTCCTGGGGCAGCGCCTGGGCCAGCATGGCGAAGCCAGTGGCGCGGGCGCTGCGCTGGTATCACCACCTGCAGGAGTGGGGCATGCTGGATGTCTATATGCTGGGCATTCTGGTGGCACTGGTGAAAATGTCGGACCTGGGCAAAATGTCGGTAGAGCCCGGGCTTTACTGTTTTGTGGCCATGATGGTGGTGTCGAGCGCGGCCACCGTGTCCTTCGATGCGGAAACCGTGTGGGCGCGACTGGCCCGCCGCACCGCTGCTGCGGATAAGAATGCCTCAGCGCAGTCGGAGGGAATGTCGTGAAGCGTCCGGCACGGGCATTGTCTTCGGGATTCTGGACCTGCCTCGGGTGCCGTCAGCTGGTGCGGGCACCGCAGGCGGATTCCTGCCTGTGCCCCCGCTGTGGCGCGCGCATGCATGGACGGGTGGATGGCAGCATCATGCTGACCTGGGCGCTGACCATTACCGGGGCGCTGTTGCTGATCCCGGCCAACATCCTGCCGGTGATGACGGTGATCTATCTGGGCTCGGGAGACCCGAGCACGATCATCGGCGGGGCTATGGAGCTGTATCACGCGGGGCTGTGGGGCATTGCCCTGATCGTGTTTGTGGCCAGTATTGCCGTGCCGGTGATGAAACTGGTGGGCCTGGTGATGCTGTGCCTGATGGTGCAGCGGCGCTGGGATGTATCTCCGCGCCAGGCGATGCGGATTTACCGGGTGGTGAATGCCATCGGCCGCTGGTCTCTGCTGGACCTGTTTATGATCTCGATACTGGTGGCGCTGGTAGACATGGGTGCCATCGCCGAAGTGGCGGCCGGTGCCGGCAGTACTGCGTTTGCCACCGTCGTGGTTGTGACCATGTTCGCAGTGCGCGCATTTGACCCGCGTCTGGTGTGGGATGTATACGAAGAAAAAGTGTCTGCGAAAGAAGCGCACGCACACGAGAAGCTTCACAGGGAGAATGGATGAGCGAACCGCCATTGGAATACGACGCCCAGTCCGAAGGCCTGGCGCGCCGCAGTCGTGGTCTCTCGCTGGTCTGGCTGTTGCCGCTGGTGGCAGCGCTTATCGCTGCCTGGTTGCTGTACAAGGATTTCACCCAAGGGGATATTCGCGCCACAATCCTGTTCTCTACCGGGGACGGCCTGGTAAAGGGCAAGACAGTGGTGAAGTATTCCGGTGTGGAAATCGGGGTGGTGGATGACTTCCGCCTGGTGCCCAATGCGGAAAAGCTTGGCGGCCAGGACGGGGTGCTGGCCGAAGTGTCGTTCAATCGCAGTGCGGCTTACCTGCTTACCGAGGGCAGCAAATTCTGGCTGGTGAAGCCGGAGGTGTCCCTCACCGGTGTGCGTGGCCTCGAGGCACTGGTGTCCGGTAACTATATCGCCGTGGAGCCTGGCAGCGGTGCCGCGCGCAAACATTTTGTCGCAGTGCCGGAGCCGCCCGCCTACGTGCGCGGGGACGGGTTGCGGATTACCCTCAAATCGCCGCGCCTGGCCTCCCTCAACCGCGGCTCACCGGTGTACTACCGCCAGCTGAAAGTGGGGCAGGTGGAGAGCTACCGGCTGGCGGAAGATGCCAATGAGGTGGAAATTGGCCTGTTTATCCGACGGGAATACGCTGACCTGGTGCATCGCGGCAGCCGTTTCTGGAATACCTCCGGCGTCACCATCCAGGGTGGCATCAGTGGCGTCAACGTGGAGCTCGAGTCTCTCGCTTCACTGATTGCCGGTGGTGTCAGTTTCTATACCCCCGAAGCCCAGCGGCATTCCCCGCTCTCGGAAGACGGCCAGGAATTCAAACTCTACAAGAGCTTTGCCGAGGCGGATGCCGGCATCCCGGTGACGCTCAATTTCGACCGGGGTGTGAGCCTCGCGGAGGGATCGACCCAGGTTATCTACCAGGGTATCAAGGTGGGTGAGGTGAATGCCGCCAAGGCCAACCGGAATATCGATGGCATGGAAGTCGAAGTGTTGATGGACCCCATCACCGACGACCTGCTCACCGAAAACACCCGATTCTGGCTGGCGCCGCCGACCCTGGATTTTACTTCCGGCGTGAACGACCTGCTCAAGGGCAATCGCATCGAAGTGGACCTGCGTCCCGGTGAACGCTCGGTTCGAACGTTTGACGCCGCAACTGCACCGCCTGCGCGGGATGCGCGCACGCCTGGATTGCACCTGCGGCTTACCGCCAGGAATACCGGTTCCATACAGCGCGGTGCCTCCGTGTACTACCGCCAGATGGAAGTGGGGCGGGTACAGGGGATGGAGCTGGCGGACGACGGCTCCAGCATCAATGTGTATGTGGTGATCGAGCCGCGCTATGCGCACCTGGTCAACGGTGAGAGCCGCTTTTGGAACGTAAGCGGGGTGCGCGCCAGTGCCAGCCTACAGGGAATCAAGGTGGAGACCGATGCGCTGTTGTCGGTGGTGCGCGGCGGTATTGCTTTTGGCAGCGGCCCTCATCACAGCAAGAATGCCGGGCGCGCGCAGAGCGGTGACAGTTTCCGGCTTTACGGCAGTCGCGACGAGGCGCTGGAAGAAGGAATCAATATCTACATCGACCTCACCGGCGATGAGGGGCTCAAGGAGGGGGCGCCGCTGCGCTATCGCGGCATTCAGGTGGGGGAGATTACCCGCCTGCGTCTGAATTACGAGCTGGATGGTGTGCGCGCCAGGGCGCGCCTCTACCGGCGTGCGGAGCGGTTTGCCCGCACCGGCACCCGCATGTGGGTAGTGGGTCCCAAGATCGGCCTGAGCGGTGTGGATAACCTGGATACCCTAGTGACCGGGCCTTTCCTGGAGCTGGAGCCGGGGCTGGGCAACGAGCCGCAGACCGAATTTGTGGCCCTTCCCGCCAAGCCCGAGCCGGACCTCGCCGATACCATGATGATGCCCGGGCTGGCGCTCATCCTCGACGCGCCGCGGCGCGGATCGCTCAAGCGCGGCAGCCCGGTTTTTTACCGCCAGGTGAAGGTCGGGCAGGTGACCGGTTATCAGCTGGGGGAACTGGCGGACCGGGTTTACATCTATGTTTATATAGAGCCTGAATATCGCACCCTGGTGCGCGAGCACAGCAAATTCTGGAATGCCAGCGGTGTGGATGTGAACTTTGGGGTAATGACCGGGCTCGATGTACACACGGAATCTGCCCAGTCGCTGCTGGCAGGGGGGATCGCTTTCGCCACACCGGAAAATGCCGAGATGGGGCTTGAAGTGGAGTCCGGCAGCCATTATCCACTGTACGGGAAGCCCGAGAAGGAGTGGCTGTTGTGGAGCCCCAAAATCGAGCTGTACCCAGCGTTGGAAGGCAATTTCAAATAGTCCGGCCCGCGGCCGGAAACTCGACATCATGTCATACGAGATAGGGAGAACGGATGCGTATTACTATAACCAGCCTGCTTGCGGGTCTGCTGACGGTGGCCGGGCTCGCTGGCTGTGGCACCCCGACCCAGATCGACCGGATCGAGCCGCGCACAGCACCAGTGAGCTTCCAGACCTACGCCTGGGGCACCGAGGTGCTGACCGGTGACACCGGCGCGCCGGCACAACTGGTGGAGCTGGACACGGAGCTGCGTCGCACCGTAGGTGCCCTGATGCAATCCCGCGGCTATCGCCAGGTGCAGAGTGTGGATAGTGCGCAGATGGTGGTGGAATACCAGATCGCAGTTATCGAGGAAGAATTCGCCAGCGAAGAGGAAAACGAGAGCTGGGATGCGCAGTTCGACAGCAATGCCCAGCGCGGTGTGGTCGAGTTGCCGGAGCGCAGCGGCGCACCCCGGGTAACCCTCTCGGTAGGCATCGGGCCGCATAATGGCATGCCGATATGGGGTGGCAGCGCCACCAAACTGATGGCACGCCCCGAGGACAAGAACGAGCGCCAGCGCATTCTCAACAAGGCCGTGGGCGAGTTGCTCAAGGACCTGCCGCCGGCGAGCTGAGTCTGGTTGAGGGGAGGGTTCAGCCCTGCCAGCCAGCAGGCCTCCAATTTTTTCACAGTTCGGCAAGGACGCCGGGACTCTCATAACAAATTCAGGAGAGCATATGGCTTCTTTGCTTCAACGTTTTCGCGGTGCCGCCCTGGGGTTAGTCGTGACCCTCGGGCTCAGCGCCTGTACCGCCCCGAACCCGGTCGCGGTGGATTACGACCCGTCCTTCAAATTCGCCAACCTGCGCAGCTATTACCTGCTCGATACCCTCGCCAACGGCCCGGTATCGCCATTTGAGAGCAAGCGCGCCAATCAGGCGGTGAATGAGGTGCTGAAGGCGAGCTACCAGCCAGCGGCCAGCCCGGAGGAGGCCGACTTCCTGGTGCGTGTACAGCTGTTTAGCAGCGACAAGGTTGCGGTATACGAGGACCCGTTCAGCATTTACGGCGGCTACCGCTATTTCGGCTTCGGCTGGAGAGCCCCGTTGCGGGTGCGTGAGTACCGCGAATCCTCCCTGATCGTCGATGTGCTGTCCCCGGATGAGGCACCCCTGTGGCGCGGCAGTATGCCGTCGGTAGCGGGTCGATACGACGCCCCGGAACAGCAGCTGTTTCGCCTGCGCGAGGAAGCCAGCATGATCCTCGCCAAGTTCCCACCCTACAATGACGTCGGCTACGACTGATCCAGCGGAAGTAACGGAATCGGAACGCACAGCCATGAGTGATAACAAGGACCTCAAGCCGCAATTTACCCGCGGCGCGGTGGATATTATCTCGCGCAAAACCGTGTACGACGGTTTCTTCGAGATGCAGAAGCTGCGCCTGCGCCACCGCTTGTATCGCGGTGGCTGGGGCGGGGAGATGGAGCGCGAGCTGTTCGTGCGCGGCAGTGCGGTGGGGGTGCTGTTGTACGACCCCCAGCATCAGCTGGTGGCACTCACCGAGCAGTTCCGTGTGGGCGCGTTGGAGCGCGAAAACGGCCCCTGGTGCCTGGAAGTGGTCGCCGGCATGGTCGAAGAGGGGGAATCCCTCGAAGAGGTCGCCCGCCGCGAACTCCAGGAAGAGGCCGGGCTGGAGGTGCAGGCGCTGCACTATATCCGCAGTTACCTGCCCAGCCCCGGCGGAACCAGCGAGCGTATGCACCTGTTCTGCGCCTGTGCCGACCTGCGCGATATCGAAGGCTACTTCGGCCTCGCTGAAGAACACGAGGATATCCGCCTCCGGGTATTCCCACTGCAGACCATGCTGGACGCGGTCGCCAGCGGCGATGGCGCCATCGATAACGCCGCCAGCATCATCAGCCTGCAGTGGCTGCAGCTGAATCACGCGCAATTGGAACGCTGAGCGGGTAACTGGTCGCGGCGCCATTGCTCAGACATCCCCTTCTGATAGCTACAAGCAAATGGCAATTGCCGGCAAATATTGCCAAGTTAATGCGAGTTCGAGGGTAAATCCGCGCCCGGAGAGCCGGGGATCTGGTCCCAGGACCCGGATTTCGCCCCAACGCGGGCAATTTGAGAGATCAATCACGGCGCAGACTCAACAGGAGTGTCGATAATGGCGGTACCGGCGGACAGCAGCCGCAGCAAGGCAAAATCACAGACCGCGACGAGTAGACGCACGGGCGCTGTAAAAGAGCGCTACCGGGTGGACCTGCCGACCTATCACGCAGACTGTGATGCCAACTACCTGCGCCTGTGTAAATTGATGCCGGAGCTCGCCAGCAATCACAGCTGGAGCTACCAGATACCCAGCGGCACCCTGGAGGTGGCGGTTGTAGAGCGCAGCAGGTACACCACCGAAGTGAGCCTGCAGACCTCGCTACAGGATTCTGGGGACAAGAACAGTAACTGGCTAGCGCCACCGCCGATTACGGTACGTCTCTATCATGACGCGCGTATGGCAGAAGTGGTGGCGGTGGATGGCCAGGGGCCGGTAGGCGGCGATGGGCTGAACTTCAGCTACCCCAATCCGGCCATGCACAATGAAGATGAGCGCCAGCAGGTCAATCGTTTCCTGAGTGAATGGTTGGCGCACTGCCTGGCAAACGCCCGCGCCCAGGTCGACCTCACTTTCGGTGGTCGCCAACGCTGAGAGCACGCCGGGCATCGCACGGGCGAACACGGATGTTTCGGCAAGGTGAGACAGTGAATATCGAGGCAGTACAACCGGCAAACCGGCTGATCCAGATTACCGACCCCCATATTGGCGGTCGGCCGGATTATCAGTTGCTGGGCCTGGACACCGGCCACACCCTGGATGAGGTGCTTGCGGCCATCGCTGCCGAGCCCACTACACCCGAATTAATGGTTGTTACCGGCGATGTTTCTGCCAATGGTACCGAGGCAGCCTACCGCCGTTTCCTGCGCAAAATGCAACCGGTCTCCACTCCCTGGTACTGGCTCCCCGGCAACCACGATGCCGCCCACAGAATGGACGAGCTCGAGCCCCGGCGGCGGCCCGAGGTGGTTGCGCTGGGTAACTGGCGCCTGCTGTTGCTGGATACCAGTGTGCCGGGGCAGATCTGCGGCGGTTTCACGGATGTGGAACTGACGCATATCGCGCAACAGCTGGAGAACCTCCGCGACCACCCGCTGATGATCATGATGCACCACCAGCCGGTACCGGTAGGCAGCCACTGGATCGATGGCCATATGCTGAAAACCGGGCGCGAGGCATTTATCGAGATGGTGTCCGGCGCCGATCACGTGCGCGCCATTACCTGGGGCCATGTGCACCAGCAGTTCGACAGCCAGCTCGGTCACATCGGCCTGCATGCAACCCCTTCCACCTCGGTTCAGTTCACGCCGGGCAGCGGTCCCTTTGCGGTAGACAGTGAGTTGCCGGGCTACCGCTGGTTCGATCTGCGCGATGACGGCAGTTACGATACCGGCGTCGAGCGGGTGGCGATCGCAGAATACAGTGTGGATTTCGCATCCTCTGGATACTGATCCTGCGCTCGTCGCATAGGTCAGGCCATTCGCCCCTTTGCACTTTTTAACCTGCCTCACGTGACTCATTGTCCAGCCACCTATCATAATATGGCACGTGAATTCGCGGTTCAGTGGTACCGGATTCCTGTGGCGCACCGCCTCGAACTGCTCGAGTCTCTCCAGTCGGTGCGCTGCAATCACACACGTGTCCAACAGGAAGAGAGGTCACCATGTACACACCCCGTAAGAGTTTCCTGAGTCTGTTGTTGCTCACCGCCGCACTGCTGGCGGGCTGTGCCCAGCAGCCGGTGGCTACCCCGGAAGATGGAGCCGATGGCCTGCTGCCGCGCAAAACCGGGCTGGATAGCGTCAGTGCCGCTTACGCCTTCGATCTCAGTGGCGCCAAGGTTTACCTGGAGCCAGTGGCGGTCGAGTACAACAAGCGCTATCCGCGTATCGGTTCTCCACTGCGCGCCAAAGATTACGAACTGGATGAAAAAGACGTCGCCAAATTGCAGGAAGTGATGGGGGAAACCCTGAGCGAACGTTTTCTCTCCCCGCGCCGCAGTGAGCTGGTGGCTGACCGCTCCCAGGCGGACTACGTCATGAAGCTGGACCTGAGCCGCTTTTCCCTCGGCGCGCCGCTCGATCCGCAGCCGTTTCTGTGGCGGGTCTACACCGACCAGAGCGCCTACGGAACCCTCTCCGGCGAGCTGCAGGACAGCAACGGCAATCCGGTAATGCGTTTCAGTGACCGTCGCGATATCGGCGAAAATTTCGGCGGTGTTGGCCCCGCAGGGCGTTTGGAACGATTCACCAGCGTTACCTTCTGGCGCGATATGAAAATTGACCTGCGCCGTGCCTTTGCCAGCCTGGATGAATCCCTGCGCTAGCGTTTAGTCACATCCTGAAGCTCTATGGCGAGCGGGCGCCGGTACATATGCCGGCGTCACCGCTATAATCCCCGCCATGCCAACACAACAAAATCCCCAATCCCGCGACCACAGCCCGTCGGCTGAGCGCCCGTTGCTGATCTACCTGCACGGCTTCCTGTCATCACCGCAGTCCTACAAATGTCAGGTACTGAAACAGTGGTTGCAGGAATCCCGCCCCGATGTCATTTTCTATGCGCCGTTGATTTCACCCTATCCGGCGCAGGCTGCAATGACCCTCGGCAAGATGCTGGAGGATTTCCGCTCCAATCACCGCGGTCCCATCGGCCTGGTGGGCAGCTCCATGGGCGGCTTCTGGAGTACCTGGCTGGCCGAGCAGCACCGGCTCCCGGCTGTGATCATCAATCCCGCAGTGAAACCCTCGCGCTTTATGCCGGGTTATCTCGGGCAGGATCTCAAACCCTACAGCGGTGAAATGCAGACCTATCGCCTGCAGCCAGCCGATGTGGATAACATGCGGCAACTGGAAGCGGCGATACCCGGGGAACTCAGTGGACGTTACTGGCTGCTGGCGCAGCGTGGCGATGAAACCCTGGACTGTCGCGAAGCCGAGGATTTTTACCGCGGCCAGCGCCAAACCGTGGAAGAGGGGGGCGACCACAGCTTCCAGGGATTTGCCCGTTATACCGAGGCACTGGTAGATTTCCTGTTTCCGAATAATTAATTGAACCCGAAAAGACCCAATAACAAACTCCAAGCAGTAGGCGCCGGCCACGGCGAACAAAACTCTATGGCGAATTATTCCGCAGAAGATATCGAGGTATTGACGGGGCTGGACCCGGTGAAAAAGCGTCCCGGGATGTATACCGAGACCACCCGTCCAAACCACCTGGCCCAGGAAGTGATTGACAACAGTGTCGACGAAGCCCTCGCCGGCCACGCCAAGAAAATCGAGGTGGTACTGCACAAGGACCACTCCCTGTCCGTTAGCGACGACGGTCGTGGCATGCCGGTGGATATCCACCCGGAGCAGGGGCGTCCGGGGGTAGAGGTAATCCTGTCCACCCTGCACGCCGGCGGCAAGTTCTCCAAGAACAACTACCAGTTTTCCGGTGGTCTGCACGGGGTGGGTGTTTCCGTAGTAAACGCCCTGTCCAATGTGCTGGAAGTGACCATCCAGCGGGATGGTAAGGTGCATCGCATCGGCTTCCAGAATGGCGACAAGGCCTCGGATCTGGAAGTGGTTGGCGAGTGTGGCAAGCGCACAACCGGCACCAGCGTGCGCTTCCTGCCGAACCCGAAGTATTTCGATTCCCACAAGTTTTCCGTACCGCGCCTGCGCCACCTGCTGCGCGCCAAGGCGGTGCTCTGCCCGGGCCTGAACGTCACCTTCATTAATGAGCAGGACGGCGAGTCGGACCAGTGGTATTACGAAGACGGCCTGAAAGATTATCTGGCTGCGTCCAACCAGGGCTGGGAAGTGCTGCCGGCGGAGCCTTTTATCGGCAACTTTTCCGCGGAGACCGAGGCAGCGGACTGGGCCGTACAGTGGCTGCCGGAAGGCGGTGAGGTCACCGTTGAATCCTATGTGAACCTGATCCCCACTGCCCAGGGCGGCACCCACGTGAATGGCCTGCGCGCGGGCCTGCTCGACGCCATGCGCGAGTACTGCGAGATCCGCAACCTGTTGCCGCGTGGGGTCAAGTTGGGGCCAGAGGATATCTGGAACCAGTGCTCCTATGTGCTCTCGGCCAAACTGGCAGACCCGCAGTTCTCCGGGCAGACCAAGGAACGCCTCAGCTCCCGCGAGGCCACCGCATTTATTTCCGGCGTAGCCAAGGATGCCTTCGGCCTGTGGCTCAACCAGCACACCGAAGATGGCGACAAGCTCGCCGAGCTGTGTATCAGCAATGCGCAGAAACGCCTGCGCTCCGCGAAAAAAGTCGCGCGCAAAAAAGTCACCCAGGGCCCGGCCCTGCCCGGCAAGCTCGCCGACTGTTCCAGTGGCGATACAACGCGCTCGGAACTGTTTCTGGTGGAAGGGGACTCGGCCGGTGGCTCCGCCAAACAGGCCCGCGACCGCGAGTTCCAGGCCATCATGCCCCTGCGCGGTAAAATCCTGAATACCTGGGAAGTGGACTCCAACGAGATCCTCGCCAGCCAGGAAGTTCACGACATCGCCGTCGCCCTTGGCGTCGACCCCGGCAGCGACAACCTGGAAGGCCTGCGCTACAACAAAATCTGTATTCTCGCCGACGCCGACTCCGACGGCCTGCACATTGCAACGCTGCTGTGTGCCTTGTTCCTGCGCCACTTCCGCCCGCTGGTTACCAACGGCCACGTGTACGTTGCCATGCCGCCGCTGTTCCGGGTGGATATCGGCAAAGAGGTCTACTACGCGCTGGATGACGCCGAGCGCCAGGGAATCCTCGATCGTATTGCCGCGGAGAAAAAGAAAGGCAAGATCCAGGTCACCCGATTCAAGGGCCTCGGTGAAATGAACCCGCTGCAATTGCGCGAAACCACCATGGACCCCAACACCCGCCGCCTGGTGCAGCTTTATATCGACGCCGGCGACGACAGCAACCAGCTGCTCGACATGTTACTGGCCAAGAAACGGGCCGGTGACAGGAAGCAGTGGCTGGAGAGCAAGGGTAACCTTGCCGAAGTTAGCTGAATACAAAGCCCCGCCATGCGGGGCTTTGTTGTTTAAATAGACCGGAAAATCACCCTCGGTGACTAGTGCACGGTGGGGCAAGTGTCACTTGAATATCCGATGTATTGCCGATAACCACCGAGTGGCCATATAAGTAATGTCTAGATATAGCCATGTTGGTGGCTTAAGGGGCATGGCTATATATAGGCATAATGTCTAAATGTAGATATCTTATGCCTAGATGTAGACATTATGTCTACATCTGGAGTTATTGAATAAACTGTTAGGTGTCCGTACGTACAAGTGAGTAAATGAGAGCTTTTAAACATATTTCACGGAAAGAAAATGCGGATGTAGCAGGAGTATTTCCGCAGGCCCATGACTATGAATGGGAAGAAGTTGGTAGTTATACCGCGTATCCGGTTTCTCTCTGGGATAAGTGGGCCCACGAAATTACAGATAATGTGGATGATTTGCTGTGGGGTGTTACAAAAGAAGAAGAGGCTCGCCGTGAGCGTTGTACAATTAATCTCAGTAAAGCAATAGTCAGTTCATTTTCAATTTATAAATACAATGAACACAGGAAATGCTTCAAAGGATTGGCCTCTTTAGAGCAACTGTTAGAAGATATAGAGCGTCAGCAATACCTACCTGGTGATATTTTTATTCCTGAAATAAGAACTATTTACCGAGAGGGGCACGATTATACTGCCTGGTTCTTTATGGAAGATGGCTCAGCATTAGAAAATGTTAAAAACATGGTTGAGCGGAGTGGGTTGAAGTTCATTGGTTCCCAAAACACCTAACAATCAGCGGCAGAGCGACAGCCAACGCTACGCACCTTTTGTGTTACTCGCTGGCGCTCAAACATTAACACAAAATGCGCTCCGCGCTGGCTGCGCCTGCGCTGGGCGTTAAGCACTGAGAGTCACAATAAGGAAATAAAAAATGAAAATCATAGTTGCATCAGTATTACTTGTACTATTTTCCGGGGTCGCATCAGCTAGCGAGAACAATCAATTTAAGCTACAAGTTGCAGTGGATCAGAACCCTATCCAAGAATTTGTTGTAGAGACAGGCTCATATGGATCTCAAGAGCTTGTTCTTTCGGATGAGCTTCGTCTCTCAGTTATAGTAAATCCCCAAAACACGAAGAATTTTGAATCAACTTTGTATTCTAAAGGCAAAGTCATTCACTCTGCCGTCCAATCGAAAAATGCTGACTCAGATCCAAATTTCTACTTAATTTGCGCAGGAAAGTTGACTAAGTTTCTGTCGCCGGTAGTGGACAAGGAACCCTCTTGTCCAGCGCCAAGTGCTTAACAAAGCGCAGCAAAGGGACGGCTTACTTTATGCACGTCTTGCGCTGGTCGCTGCGCTCCCATTTTCGCGCAAAGCGCGCATAAAGTAAGCCGCCCCTGTGCGCGGCGTTAGCCATCTGGGTAATTGACATGGAATTTATTGACCCATTCCCTACAAAATGCGAATTTTGTAACGAGAGTAATATTTATCCTGTAAAAGAACTTTTGGCTTACAAAGCGATTTGTAAAAGTTGCGGGTCGAAACTTATCGATGGGCCACTAGAGATGCATAAGGGTAAACGATCAGTTGCAATTGAGTTATGGCCTGCAACCTTGATTTGGGAGGCGTGTGAAAAATTTAACTTAGATCTTGAGTGTATAAGTGATAAAGAGTTCGAAGATATGCGCTTAGTTTCAGATTTTTTAAAGAATATTGAGAAAATGGGATTCGACGGCGAATTAGAATCGATTTTAGAGCTATCTTCATTCAAGAGAGTTAGTCAGTCAATTGACCCATCGAAGCTTGGTCAATATTCGGTCGAGGATCTTGCGGTACTGGCTTATCCCGAGGTAAAACCAGGCTAACAAACAGCGGCAGAGCGACAGCCAACGCTACGCACCTTTTGTGTTACTCGCTGGCGCTCAAACACTAACACAAAAGGTGCTCCGCGCTGCCAGCGCTGGGCGTTAAGCAATCATGAGTCAAAGAACCTACGTTTTATTGCCGGCTTTTTTGCTTTTGCTATCTCTTTTCATGCCAGCATTAAGTGTGTCCGGGAGAAATGAGTTTGGATATTCACTTTTGGTGTTCGGATGGTTTCAGTCCTACATTGCAATAACCGCTATAGAAAACTGGTATGCGCACGGAATGATTGACTCTGAGAGCCTGCGATCCTCTCTTTTTATGGCTTTTCCGTGGTTTGCAAATATTTCTATTGTTTTGAGTGTCGGATTTCTAGCGGTATCAAAATTTAAGCTCGCACTTATTTTTAGTATTTTTGCTTTGCTGTGTGTAATAGTATTCTTCATTAATCCGGTGGCCATGCTTGGAGCAGACGGTATTGCCGTAGAGGTCACACCATTAATAGGGGCATATCTGTGGGCTCTTTCCGCGTTGGCTTGTTTTGCCCTTGTTGTTCTCCATGGCCGGCGAGCTAAAGAAAATACTTAATAAGGCCGGGAAATCTTCTCCGAGCCTTCGGCCCTCCGCGGGGCAGCTTAACATGTGCACATTTTTCGCTAGTCGCTGTGCTCTCATTCTTGCGCAAAACGCGCACAAGGTAAGCCGCTCCTCCTGCAGGCATTAAACGAGAAAAAGGAATCGTATGAAATCTCATGAGTTACTGTCAGTTGGGCTTAGAGTTTGCGGCGTGATTTTGGTATTTTTAGGCTTGCGAACAATTTCTAACCAATATATGTATTTGGGTATGCTTTCGTACAATGGGGATGAAAGCATTCAAGTATATGCCGTGTTGACGGTAGTTGAGATTATTCTGATTTTTTCCCTGGCTCTGACATTTCTTAAGTTTCCAAACTTGGTTGCAAGAAAGTTACTACCTCAAGCGTCTGAGGAAAAAATTGAGCTGTCAAAGAACGGCAAGGATTTACTCTCGATAGCCTTTTGTATCATCGGTGTCTACATTCTTTCATGGGCAATTCCGGACTTAATAAATAATGGAATGTGGCTTGTTCATTTCTCGGATAGAGCATACACAAGCGACAGCAATTATGCCGAAACAGTTATCATCCAGGTTACTACGGTAGTAGAGATATTGATTGGCGGTTTTCTCTGCTTCGGCGCTTCTGGTCTGGGTAGCGCACTGTGGAAGTTGCGCGGTATGGAGAGCGCTTAACAATCGGCCGTTATCTCCCTTCGGGGCTGGGGAATTATAGATCAGTAGTATTTGGAGAGAATCATGGAAGAACTTAAGCCTTGGGGCCTAGAGAAGAATACCTATTTAATGCTTATGCATCTAAGTCAGCTGGCTGGGTTCTGTATCCCTGGCGCTGGATTTGTATTGCCGATCGTTATGTGGGCGGTTAATAAAGACCATTCCGAAGAAATTGATAAGCACGGTAAAGTCATTCTCAATTGGATGATTAGTGCGCTTATTTACTCGGTGGTTCTCTTTATCTTGGTGTTTGTAATTGTCGGAATTTTTGGATTTTTCATATTGTTGCTCTTGGATATCATTTTTGTAGTAATTGGGGCGGTTAACGCGAGCGAAGGAAAGCTCTGGAAGTACCCGTTAAGTATCCAGTTCTTCAGAATAGAGAATCCATAACGCAGCCAGGTCGGATGCTCTCGAAGTGTTGCTCTTCTGGCTGTGATCGCACAAGAAGTTCGCGGTCGAGGAAGATATCCAAGCTGGGCTTTTAAAAACGAGTGCGTTTTCTTTAGATCGCCATCTGGAGCCAGTTATTCGGACAGTTATTATTAGTTTATTCGCGGGACTTATTTTTCTCCATCCTGTGGCGGCGCTGGCCGAGCCGAAGTTCGCCATAGAACCCGTGAAGGGAAATGTCTATCGCTTTACCGCGGGCAATTATCGTTCGGTATTTATGGTCACCGAAGCGGGGATCTTCGTAACCGATCCGATCAATCCAGAAGCCGCCCGCTGGCTGGAATCAGAACTGTCCTCACGGTTTGATCGGCCGATTAAGTACATGGCTTACAGCCACAATCACGTGGATCATGTGCTCGGAGGCGAGGTATTTGCTGAGGCAGGCGCGGTGGTGGTGGCCCAGGCGTTGGCCGCGGAAGATATCGCGTGGACGCAAGTCCCCACCGCATCCGCGGATATTACCTTTGATGATTTCCTGGAGGTCGAGCTCGGATCGAGCACTGTTGAGTTGCGTTACCACGGAACCAACAACGGCCGCGGTTCGGTGAGTATGCGTTTCCTGCCGGCGAATGTCTTATATGTCGTCGACTGGATTGTGCTGGGGCGCATGCCCTATAAAAATCTGATTGGCTACGATATCCACGGCATGATCCGCTCCACGGAAGCGGTGCTTGCCGGTCCGGAGTTTGATCTGTTTGTCGGTGGGCATGGCAAGTCTGGCAAGCGGGAGGATGTGGAGCGTTACCTGGCGTATCTGAAAGCTCTATATGCCGCCGTGCGCGACGGAATGCTACAGGGAAAAACGCTGGATACACTCAAATCGGAAATCCAGCTCGAAGAATTCAAGGATCTGCCGATGTATCGGGAGTGGCTCCCGATGAATGTGGAGGGGGTTTACAAAACTCTGGTGGAGACTTCGTATTTCAATTTCCGACCGGATATCGATGCCGAATTCTGATCTGTGTTTTGCCCCCTCCGTGCGAGGGTTATGTCGAATCTAATCGGTAGTTCAGGCCGTTTCTTTTTCCGGTTGATTGCTCTCGAAGTTGTTCACCGCTTCTTTGTACAGTGACTTTTTCGGCTGGGCGAAAACCCGCTGGATCATGGGTTCAAAAAACGACAGCGGCAGCACCTCGGCCTCGGTATCGAATGCCGGCGCGTCAAACTCGCGCACGAACTCCAGGGTGCGCTGGTAGTACGGGTGGTCTGCATACTGTTTGTATTGATCGCGGTCCATGCCCAGGTGGTGGAAGAAGTAGTAGCCCTGGAAAATGGCGTGGTGCTTGATCATCCAGTGATTGGCTTCACTCACAAAAGGCTCCAGCAGAACCGCGGCAACATCCGCGTGGTTGTAAGAGCCCAGGGTGTCGCCGATATCGTGCAGCAGTGCACACACTACATACTCTTCATCTTTTCCCGCCTTGTGTGCCAGGGTGGCGCTCTGCAGGCAGTGGGTTAGCCGGTCTACCTGGAATCCGCCGAAGTCACCGTCGAGCAATTTCAAGTGCTCGATAATTCGCTGTGGCAGCTTTTTTGCGAAGGGGCCGAACGCCTCTGCGATGCATTTCCAGTCCTGGGCACTGCCGTGCTCCATGTGGCTGAAGGTGGCGTGAGGCTGGTTCTTTGTATGGTTATTATTGCTCATGGTTTGCTCCGGGATTGGGTTAGCGGCGATAGCTAGCGTCGATACGGTCGAGTTTGCGTAACAGTCCGGGCCAGGCCAGCAGCCCGCCCTGGTTGCTGGTGACCTTTTCACCTTCGCTGACAATCTTGTCGATGATTTCCTGCGGGACCGGTGTCAGTGGGCGGTTGCCGGCCAGTGCTGCCACCTGAATCTCACAGGATTTTTGCAGCAGGTACATAAACAGGAAGCAGTCGGCCACCGTGGATGCACAGGTCAGCAGGCCGTGATTGCGCAGGATCATGAACTTGGCGGTTCCCAGATCCTTCACCAGCCGGGCTTTTTCATCCTCGCGTACTGCAATGCCTTCGTAGTCGTGATACGCGAGGCTGGCGAGGGGGAAGAGTGATTGCTGGGAAAGTGGCAGCAGGCCTTCACTGTGCGCGGCTACGGCCACACCTTCCACGGTGTGGGTATGCATCACGCACTGGGCGTCCTCGCGCGCCTCGTGGATGGCGCTGTGAATGGTGAATCCCGCGGGGTTTACCGGGAAGGGACTGTCATCCACTTTTTCCCCATTGATATCCACTTTGACCAGGCTGGAGGCAGTAATTTCTTCAAACAGGGCGCCAAAGGGATTGATCAGAAAGTGATGTTCCGGCCCGGGAATGCGTACCGAAAGATGGGTAAACACGATTTCATCCCACCCGTAGTGAGCAACCAGGCGATAGGCAGCGGCGAGGTCTACGCGCAATTGCCACTCCTCGGCGCTTACCTTGCCTTCCAGCGAGGGCAGGGATTCCAGTGTGGATGGGGACTGTTGTATGGAGGACGGCTGCATGGAGTTCTCTCTCTTAATTATTGTGGGTGTGCTTTCTGTTTACCGATGACCGCATTCTAGAAATTCAGCTGCGCCTCTGACTGTCAATTTGTTTACACTTGGCCAATGAATGACGTTCTTTCCGTTATCGAAACCTGTCCGTTACTCGAGGGGCTCTCCAAACCGGCCAAACTCTCCCTGGCTGAGCAGGCCCGCAATCGGGCGTATGGTGCCGGGGAGATTATTTATCCCCCGGGAGCGCTGCAGGGCAGCCTGTGCATCATTGCCCGCGGACGGGTCCGGATTTGTGCCAGCAATGTCGCTGGGCGCGAGGCGATTCTCGCGATCCTCGATGTGGGGGCCTGGTTTGGCGACACGGTTTTTTCCCCGGGAATGCCGCGGGTGTTCGGTGCTACGGCACACGAGGACTGCGAGGTGTTCGAAATCCAGGGGGAGGTGCTGCGGACCACGCTGAGGGATAACCCGGATGCCTATCCCGTCGCTCTGGACCAGGTCAGCCGACGGCTTTGGTCTGCGATGTCGGTGATTCAGGACGATGTCCTGCGGGGCACGGAGGCGCGTATCGGGAGGCGATTACTGTTTCTGGCGCAGATGCACAACCGCAGCGGACAGGACGGCAATGTCGCGGTGAGCTTTGCCCTGACCCGCGAGTTGCTCGCCAATATGATGGGGATGACCCGGCAGGGGGTGCACCGGGTACTCAAGAATATCGAGGCTCAGGGGTTGATCGAGTTCGCCTATGGTCGTGTGACTATCAGCGATCCGGAGCGCCTGATGCGATATGTCGATGGACTGGATTGACAAGGGAGCGAGCAGGCCCGGCTTCGGTTGCGACTCGCCTTCACTCCAGATGTGCCTGTAAAAATTCAATCATATCGTTCAGTGTTTCCGGAGCGTCTTTGTCGAAGCAGTTCCCGAGAAACTCATTACACCCGGTATCCAGAAACGCGTGATTTTTCCCGGGATATTCCTTGAACCGGGCAGGCTGCCCGGCCGCTACCAGCTTGTCGACGAATGCCTTTACCGCGCTCGGTGGTGTCGTGGTGTCCTTACTGCCTACATGGGCGAATATCGGCGGCAGCTTCCTGTCCCCGGCGTCGGGGATAAGATAAGCCGGTGACACGGCTTTGTAGAGTTCCGGGGCGCTTTCTACGTTGAACTCCTTGCCCATAATGCCGCGAGGTTCTGTGTTGCCCAGTTTCCAGAAAATATTTCCGGGTGACTCAAAACCGGTCTGGGCTGCGCGGTAAAGGTCGAATGCCCCGTAACTGAATACGGCAGCCTGCACCTGCAACTCCCCGTTATCCGCTATCTGCTCCGGCGTTTTTCCCGCGGGCATATAGGTGGGGCGGAACGCGAGGTTTTCTGGTGAGAATGCCTCGCCGCTCAGGTTATTTGCCGCCAGTAGCACCATTGCGCTCAGGTGGCCACCGGCACTGTCTCCAGTGACCGCGATGCGCTCCGGATTGCCCTGATATTCCGAAATATGTTCCTTCACCCACAACACACCACCGAGCACATCTCCCACGATCTCGTCCATGGTAGTGGTGTTCTGGTTATCCCCCAGTAGCCGGTAGTTCATATTTGCCACGACAAACTCACCGTGGCGGGCCAGGTACTTTGCGGCTGCATCCATGATGCGGTTGTCGTTAATCAGCCAGCCGCCGCCGTGGAAGATCACCACTACCGGATACTGCTTGCGCCCGGTATTCGGCACGAAGATATCGGTGGTGAGGGTTTTATTCCCTGCCTGCACCCACTGAACATCCCGGTACTCCACAGGGGTTGGCAGAGCTTCTGGGGAGAGGGATTCAGGGAATCCTGTGTCTGGCGCAACCGCTGCGGTTACACGCCCGGCGCCAAGCGCCAACAGGAGACAGGTGCACAGGAAGAAGGCGAGTAATTGGGAAGGGCGTGCCTGGGTCATGAGAGGGCCTCAAAATTACTTTGAGGCCACTCTATCGGACGCTTGGAGCCAGTCAAACGACGCAGGGCAAATACTTATCCCACTTCTGCAGGGTGGGACCTTTCCCCTGCGGATTCTGACGGTGTACCGGCCCTGACCAGGCGGCGCCCGTACGCCACGAGCAGGAAACCGAGCGGAAACATGATTACGCCGTAGATGGCCGAGGGTACGGACATATCGCTGGAATGGAGAAGGGTGAGAGTGACCATCAGTCCCAGCGTCCCGTTTTTGATACCCAGTTCCGTGGCCACCGCGAGGCGCTCCCGGATACCCAGTCCCACGGCCCGCATACACAGTAGTCCGATGCCAATACCCAGAATATTGAGCGCGATGGTGGCAGGACCTGCCTGAATCAGCAGATCGACAAATCGGTCGCGGATACCGTATACGATCCCGGCGACCAGAGCGGCCAGGACCAGCCCACCGAAAATACTCACAATGCCCTCGGCCCGCGCCGCCAGGTTTGGCTGGAAGGCTTTAATAGTCATGCCGATGGCTACCGGTAGCAGCACGATCACCGAGAGCATCACAACGGTTTTCCCCAGGGGGAGTGAAATTTCCTCCTGGGTGCCGAAGTAGAGCTTCAACGCAAAGTTGGTGATCAGCGGCAGGGTCATGATGGTGATGAGACTTGCCGACACGGTGAGCACGATGGATAGGGCGACATTACCCTTCGCCAGCAGGGTGAACAAATTGGAGGTGGTGCCACCGGGGCAGGCGGCAATGATCACCAGCCCCACTGCCATCGCCGGCGGCAGTTCCAGAAGCCAGGCCAGAGCGAATGCCGCAGCGGGCATCAGGATAATTTGTGCCAGGGTGCCGAAAATCAGACCCGTAGGCTTGACGGTGACCTGGTGAAAGTCGCGACCGGTGAGGGTCAGACCGATACCGATCATGATGATAAACAGGGCGATCGGCAGGCCGATCGAGATCAGGGGGCCGGATTCCATGGGAACCTCCGAATTATTATTAGATATTGTGTTGTATAGCCCAAATTCTCCGCAGGCGAAGCCGGGCCCATCGCTGGTGTCATTCTAGGTAACCCGTTGACGCGTAGAATGTCAAAAAATTGACAATTGCGGCGGGTCTATCGCGGAGGTGTAGGCTGAGGTGGATTTTCCGGGGAAGCGGGTGCGGGACATACGAAGGATGTGATGTGAGGGTGACTAGAAGGGCCGGATTCGTTTAAGAACCCGGCCCCGGTACCTGTCACGGGCGGAGCAGGTTTGCCCCGCACCGGTCTGTCTTCCTGTTTGAGTCTCTGTTGTTGCTCAATGATTGCCGGTCAGTGCAGTTGCAGGCTGTAGCGCACCGTCGTGTAGTCGCGCGGGTCCGCCTTGCAGTTAAACCCCAGCTCCCGCGCCACGCGGTCGATGGCATTATTGCCTGCGGATTCGACGGAGTAGATTTCATCGAGGCCGTCCGCCTTGGCCGCATCCACCAGCTCCTGAAGGAGACGCTTGCCCAGGCCCATATTTTGCCAGTCATCGGCGACCACCACGGCACATTCACAGGAGTGCCCATCGGGATCGCAGGCAAAGTTGGCTACACCCACAGCGTGCAAGGTGCCTGAGTCGTCTTCATGCAGCGCAATAAAGGCTTCGTGCTGGGCATCGTTGTCGTTGAGGATATGCATCAGTTGCTGACTGACTCGACCAATACCGCCTAGAAAGCGCATACGACTGGAGTCGGCGGACAGGCTCTCGATCAGTTCCCGCTCCATGTCGCCATCAGCAGGGCACACCGGACGGATACTCACCTCGCGGCCATCACGCAAGGTGTAACGGGTATCACCGTAACCCTGATCGCCACTGGAATATCCTGCTCCCACAGGCCCCGCTAATGATGAAGTGCGTCTCGTACCAGACATCGTTTGCCCTCCCCGTTGCGTAGTGGAGAAAGTTTACGGTGGGGGAATTTCCATCGAAAGGTTCCACCGCACGGAGAGCCCGTAAGCCGGGGAGAAAGTGTCCGCTACGCAAAAATACAATTAAAACTGGGCAGTCTGCCGCGCTGTGTTATAGTGCCGCGGCTGGCAAGACTGCCAGTTGCGTCATCTGTAGGCCGGACTTACTTCCGGCTCATTTCTGGAACACTGTACTAAGCAGTGTGTCTGATTCCTTTCTACTGAATGCCGCACCATGCCGAAATAGAACTTTCGGCCAATGCCTCAGGCGGCAACCAATCTCACTCCGTGGAACATCGGCCCTTTAAGCGGGCACGGCGGACTGAGCATTCCAGTTTTGCCCGGAGCGACAGGCTCGGGCGTAACACGCAGGTCGGTGTGATTGTTCCACTGACCGCACTCAAGAAAGAATTTCTATGTTATTTGAAGACCTCGGCCTAGTGCCGGAAATTTCCCGCGCCGTTGCGGAGCAGGGCTATACCCAACCCACCCCGATTCAGGAGCAGGCCATTCCCGTAGTGATGCGCGGTGGCGATGTAATGGCGGCGGCACAGACCGGTACCGGCAAGACTGCCGGCTTTACCCTGCCTCTGCTGCACAAGCTGAGCGCCGGTGAACGCGCGCGCAACAATCAGGTGCGCGCCCTGGTACTGACTCCGACCCGCGAACTGGCGGCACAGGTATTCGACAATGTGCAGAGCTACAGCCAGTACCTGCCCATGCGTCACTCGGTGGTATTTGGCGGGGTCAAAATCAACCCGCAGATGATGCGCCTGCGCGGCGGTGCCGACATTCTCGTGGCCACACCGGGCCGCCTGCTGGATCTGTACAACCAGCGCGCGATCAAGTTCGACAAGCTGGAAACCCTGGTGCTGGACGAAGCTGACCGCATGCTGGACATGGGCTTTATCCACGACATCAAAAAAATCCTGCGGGTACTGCCGGCGAAACGTCAGAACCTGCTTTTCTCCGCGACCTTCTCTCCGGAAATCCGCACCCTGGCCAAAGGCCTGGTGAACGACCCGGTAGAGATCGATGTAAGCCCGCGCAACAGCACCACCAAAACCGTGAGCCAGAAGTTGCACCCGGTGGACAAGGCCCGCAAGGCCTCGCTGCTGTGTCACCTGATCAAGGAAAACGGCTGGCATCAGGCACTGGTCTTCAGCCGCACCAAGCACGGTGCCAACCGCCTGGCCAAACAGCTGGAGCAGAGCCGTATCCCGGCGGCGGCGATTCACGGCAACAAGAGCCAGAATGCGCGCACCAAAGCCCTGGCAGATTTCAAAAGTGGCAAGGTACAGATTCTGGTGGCAACGGATATCGCCGCGCGCGGTATCGATATCGATCAGCTGCCGCAGGTAGTGAACTTCGACCTGCCGAATGTGCCCGAGGATTACGTGCATCGCATCGGTCGTACCGGCCGTGCCGGCGCCAACGGACAGGCGGTGTCCCTGGTATCTGCAGATGAAATCAAACAGCTGCGTGATATCGAAAAACTGATTCAGAAGCCCATCGAGCGCGAAGAAATTGAAGGCTTTGAGCCGGATCACCAGCTTCCGGAATCCGGTGGCAAGGCCGCTCGAGGCGCCCAGGTACGCCGCGATGGCGCCGCGCGCAAGAAGCCTTCGAGTCGTCGGGGAAAACCGGGCAACAATGGCTCTGGTGAGCGTTCCGGTAACGGTGAATCCCGCTCGGGCAACCGCTCCGGCAATCGTTCCGACAGCCGCAACAACGCCCAGCGTACTGAAAATGGTGCACGTGGCAACGGTAACCGCAAGCCGTCTGGCGGTGGTGAACGCGGTAATCGCACGGGCGGCAACAGTGATCAGCGTCCGCGCCAGCGCCGCGCAAACTGAGCACTAGACTGACCGGCAGCATTGCGCCGCTGTAGGGGCAATGCGCTGGAATCAAAAAAGGCGGGAGTCAAATCCCGCCTTTTTTGTTTGCCCGGTTTCAGCTATCGCTGCCCACACGGACTACCAGCTTGCCAAAGTTCTTGCCCTCCAGCATGCCGGCAAAAGCTTCCGGTGCCTGTTCAAGATTGTCCACAACCTGTTCGCGGTATTTGATCTTGCCTTCGCTGTACCAGCGCAACATTTCCTCATAGAACTCGTCGTAGCGGTGGCCGTAGTCATCGAAAATAATGAAGCCCTGTACCTTCATGCGTTTGACCAGGATCTGACTCATCAGCAGGCCGAGACGGTCTGGCCCCGGGGGCAGTTCGGTGGCGTTGTACTGTGAGATCAGGCCGCATACCGGAATGCGCGCGCCGGTGTTAAGCAGTGGCAGGACTCCGTCCAATACCTTGCCGCCGACATTCTCGTAGTAAATATCGATACCGTCAGGGCAGGCCTTTGCCAGCTGCTCGGCGAAGTCTTCTGCGTAGTGGTCGATACACGCATCAAACCCCAGCTCCTCTACGGCGAAACGGCATTTTTCTGCACCGCCTGCGACACCTACCGCACGACAGCCTTTCAGCTTGCCGATCTGGCCGACGGTTGCCCCCACCGGGCCCGTGGCTGCGGCGACAACCAGGGTTTCGCCTTCCTTGGGGGCGCCGATATCCAGTAAACCCATATACGCGGTAAATCCGGGCATACCTAGCAGGCCCAGTGCCAGAGAGGGTTGCGCGGGATTTTTACCGAGGTTGATCAGCATGGTGCCGTCGGACAGCGCATAGTCCTGCCAGCCGCAGGTGTAGGAGAGCACCCAGTCGCCTTTCTCGAAACCGTCCAGGTGGGACTCAACCACCCGGTTTACGGTACCGCCAACCATCACCTCGCCGATTCCTACTGGCTCGGCGTAGGAGGCAGCATCGCTCATACGGCCGCGCATATAAGGGTCGAGGGAAAGAAACACGGTGCGAATCAGAACCTGGCCTTCTGATGGCTGGGGAATATCGGTCTTTTCAAGGCGAAAATTGCTCGGCCCAGGCGCCCCAACGGGGCGGGATGCCAGGACTAAACGGCGGTTTTGATCTTCAGACTGATTCAGGCCCATAAGCTGTTCTCCACTTTCGTGTTGATGGTCGTCGGAAACTAGTTGTCTCCATTGCGTTGAATAAGCCGGTAAACAACCGGGTATAAAAAACGGGGCATATGCCCCGTTTTTTTGACTGCAATTAATTCGCGGTTTTGCTCGCCATATAATCCAGGGTTAACTGGGTAATCGCCTTGGTGCCGACCTTGAGCGCGCTCTCATCCACATAGAAACGCGGAGAGTGGTTGCTGGCTGCAGTGGCCGGGTTTGTCCCTGCCGGGGTAACGCCGAGGAAATAGTAAAACCCCGGAATTTCATTGGCGAAGAAGGAGAAGTCTTCGGCGCCGGTAATTTTTGGAATCACCATCACCTTGCTGTCGCCGGCGGCTGCTTGCAGGGCCGGGATGGCGGCCTCGGTCAGTTCCGGGTTATTCGAGGTAACCGGGTAACCTTCCAGGATTTCCACTTCTGCCTTTGCGCCGCTGCTTTCGGCAATCAGTTCGGCGGTTGTTTTCAGGCGCTTGAAAATCTCCTGGCGGTTGTCCATATCGAAATTGCGGATGGTGCCGTTCAGGTAGACACTGTCGGGGATGATATTGTTGCGCACACCGCCATCGATCACGCCGAAGGAAACCACCGCGGGTTCTTTGGTGATGTCAATCTGGCGGCTGACCAGGGTCTGGGTGCCCATCACGATCTGCGCGGCGGCAGTGATCGGGTCGACGCCGCCCCAGGGACGCGAGCCGTGGGTCTGGCGGCCTTTCACATTGATGCGGAATTCATCGGAGCTGGCCATCAGTGGACCGGAACGGTAGCCGATCACGCCGCTCGGCAGGCTGGAGGTCACATGCTGGCCAAAGGCCACTTCCGGCTTGTATTTCTTGAACAGCCCCTCTTTCAGCATCAGTTCCGCACCGCCTTCCTCGCCGTCGGGTGCGCCTTCTTCTGCGGGTTGGAAGATAAACAGGACGTTACCTGCCAGCTCATCCTTCATCTCCGCCAGTACCTGGGCGGCACCCATCAGCATGGCGACGTGGGTATCGTGGCCGCAGGCGTGCATCACTCCCACTTGCTCCCCGTTGTATTCAGTTTTGGCCTTGGAGGCGAAGGGAAGATCCACTTCCTCGGTGACCGGCAGTGCGTCCATATCCGCGCGCAGGGCGACGGTGGGGCCGGGTTTGCCGCCCTTGAGCAGGCCGACCACGCCGGTGTGGGCAATGCCGGTTTCCACTTCCATGCCCAGGGACTTGAGGTGTGCGGTGATGTATTTGGCGGTCTCGAACTCGCGGTTACCCAGTTCCGGGTTCTGGTGCAGGTGGCGGCGCCACTCGATGACTTCATCTTCGGTCTGCGCCAGTTGCTTGTCGGCGTCGGTGGGGGCGGCGTGGATAAAGCTGGAAGTGCTGGCCAGGGCCAGGGACAGAGAAAGCAGTGTCTTTTTCACAAGGGGTTCCTGTTTTTCAGATCGCTTGTTGTTATGGTCGGTAGTCGGTGCTCGATGCCCGGCGAACCGGTATTGCCAGGGAGCGCTTGTGGCGCTGAACCCGAGTCTAACGCGAATTGGAGTGATTACCCCATGACCAATCCCATCATTGAACGCTTATAGGCCCAGCTGGAAGCGGGCAAGGATTCCCCGCTGTTGCGTTTTGGCCTGGGGAGCGCCCTGTTCAATGAAAAGAATCACGCGGCTGCTGCGGAGCACCTGCGGGAGTGTGTCAAGCAAATGCCGGACCACTCCGCGGCCTGGAAGCTGCTCGGGCGCAGTGAGATGGCGCTGGGCAATGATGCCGCGGCGACCCGGGCATTTGTGCAAGGACTGGTGGTAGCGCAGGAGAAGGGCGATGTACAGGTGGAACGGGAAATCGGGGTATTTCTGAAAAAGCTGGCGCGTAAACGCAGCTGAGTTGCACGCTCCCCCGTGCGGGGAAGCGTGCCCGGTAGCACTCACTTGGTATCAGTCCGCACTGGCGTTTTTCACCCGCTCGGCAAAATCGGCCACGCCCTGTTCGGTGCGTTCCACCTTGCGGATGGTGCCGTCTTCGTTGAAGTGCAGGTATTCGGCAGTGGAGTAGCGCTGGCGCTTCTCGCAGCTGGACGCCGGTGATTTCAGCCAGCGATGGTAAAACAGGATCCACTGCCCCTTGTATTCGACGATAGAGTGGTGGTTATTGCTCTCGTGTTCCTGCTCCATGAAAACACCCTTGTACTCCCAGGGGCCCACCGGAGTGTCAGACATGTAGTAGGCGAGTTCGCGGTTGTTCTCCGGCATGGTGAAGTAGTACTTGTCACCGCGCTTGAACACCCAGGGGCCTTCCATTTTGGGCTCGTAGCCACCCATGTCCATCTTCTTGAAATCGCCCTTGATACTCAGCATATCGTCGGCCATTTCCGCCACGTAGTAGTCAAACTTGGTGCCGTGGAAATACAGGTAGGCTTTGCCGTCGTCATCCACGAACAGGGCCGGGTCGTTGGCATAGGGCTCGCGCCACAGGGGAGCGCCGATGGCGTCTTTGAACGGGCCGGTGGGAGAGTCGCTGACGGCGATGCCGATACCCATCCACTTGGTGCTCTTCTCCGGATTGGCGCGGTCCTTGTGGCCGGTGCCGGCGGGGAATACCAGATAGTAATTGCCGTTCTTGTAGGCCGCATCCGGGGCCCAGGCGTAGTTGTCCGCCCAGCTGAGATCGTCCACAGACAGCACGGCGCCGTGGTCTTCCCAGTTCACCAGGTCTTCCGATGAAAACACGTGCCAGTTCTTCATCCAGAAGTCTTCCTGACACTCCTCGTCGTGGGAAGTGTAGAGATACATCTTGCCGTCTTGCCACACGTGGCCGGAAGGGTCGGCGGTTTTAATATCGCTACCGAAGTCGAGCGGATTCTGTGCGTGGCTGGCGGTTGCGCCCAGCAGCAGGGTTAGCAGGGCGGCCTGCAGTTTATTCTTGTTCAAGCTTCACTCCTTCATCGCGGAAAGGCCTTACCTTCCTGTCATACCGTTATTTTATTTGGTTTGGCCAATTTTACACAGCGGCAGACAAAAAGAAACCGCGCCCGGGGGCGCGGTTTTGGAAGGGGGAAGCGGGGGAAGTGCTTACATATTGAAGTAAGTTGCCGCGCCCGGTCCGACCGGCATACCGGCGACAAACACCCACAGGAAGAAGAGTGCGGTCCAGCCCACGAAAAAGAAGATGGAGTAGGGGATCATGGTGGCAATCAGGGTGCCCATCCCCAGGTCTTTCTTGTAGCGGGTGGCAAACGACACGATAAGACCGAAGTAACTCATCATCGGCGTGATGATATTGGTTACCGAATCGCCGATCCGGTAGGCGGCCTGGATCACTTCCGGCGCATAGCCGAGCAGCATCAGCATGGGCACGAAGATCGGTGCAGTCACCGCCCACTGCGCCGAGGCGCTGCCCAGGCTCAGGTTCACGATACCGCACATCAGGATGAAGAATACGAACAGGATCGGGCCTGTGAGGCCGATACTCTGCAGGGCCTCGGCACCGAGCACCGCGAAGATGGTGCCCAGGTTGGTCATCTTGAAGAAGGCGACGAACTGCGCGGCGAAGAATACCAGCACGATGTACATGCCCATGGTACCCATGCTTTTGGACATGGCGTCGATCACGTCGCGATCGTTGTTCATGGTGCCCACGGTTTTGCCGTAAACAAAACCTGGGATTGCGAAGAACACCACGATCAGCGCCACAATCCCTTTCAGGAACGGCGAGCCGGCTACGGCGCCGGTTTCCTGATTGCGCAGCACGCCCCACTCGGGAACGATGGTGAGTGCCAGCAAACCGCACACACCCAGTACCGCGAGGCCAGCATATTTCAGGCCGCGTTTTTCCTCGGCGGTGAGCTCGGTCATTTTGTCCTTGGACAGGTCGACGGAGGCTTCGCTGTTGTCGTATTTACCCAACTTCGGTTCCACGATGGCCAGGGTTACCCAGCTGCCGACGATGGTGATCAGGAAGGTACTCACAATCATGAAGTACCAGTTCACCTCCGGGCCCACCACATAATTGGGGTCGATCATATGCGCGGCGGATTCGGTGATGCCGGACAGCAGCGGATCCACGGTACCCAGCAGCAGGTTGGCGCTATAGCCGCCGGAGACACCGGCAAAGGCCGCGGCCAGGCCGGCCAGTGGGTGGCGGCCGAGAGAGTGGAAGATCATCGCCGCCAGTGGGATGAGTACCACATAGCCCAGCTCGGAGGCGGTGTTGGAGATGATGCCGGCGAACACCACGATCACGGTCACAGTGCGCTTGGAGGCTTTCAGCACCATGCCGCGCACGGCGGCAGACAGCAGGCCCGAGTGCTCGGCAATACCCACACCCAGCAGTGCAACCAGCACCGTGCCCAGAGGGGCGAAGCCGGTGAAGTTGGTGACCAGGGTGGTAACGATGGTCCTGAGCCCCTCCCCGGATAGCAGGTTGACCACGTGGATCACGCCATCTGCCGAACGTCCGGCAGCGCCTTCCGGGCGCGGGTCCACCACTGACAGGCCAAAGTAGGAGGCGATGCCACTGAGGATCACCACGCCTACGGCAAACATTGCGAACAGGGTAATCGGGTGCGGCAGCAGGTTACCCAGCCACTCCACGGTATCGAGGAAGCGGGTAAACGCGGTCTTCTTGCCGGCGCCGGCGGGCTGGATGTCACTGGGGGAGGTGGATGTCGTCATTATTTCTCCTGTGAAGTTGCCTGCCGGCCAAAATTTAAACAGTTGGCGCGCAATCATACATGAGAAATGACAGCGATGCCTTTCAGTGGCGGAGGATCGATTTTTATTTTCGCTATTTGCAGATTTAGCGCAATGCCCAGCCTAATTTTCTGGCATAAGAAGTAGGTACTGCCAGTGGCTGCTTGGACTAGGCAATTGTAGTGGAGATGTGAAGCAAGGCCCGGGGGCTATCAGGGAAGGGGGGACGCGGGGATAAACCCGGTGGGGCACTGGTGTGCCCGACCGGGAGGACATTCAGAACTTGTAGCCGAGACCTATGGAGTAGACAAAGGGATCGATATCCACATTGGTCGTGATGCGGGTGCGATACCCCTGATCGTTGCGGAAGCTGATCTTGGCGTCGGTATCGATATCCAGGTACCACACCGCGGCATTGAACAGCCAGTTGCTGTCGCGGCCGAACATGATGTCTACCCCCAGCTCGCCGGCCAGGCCCCAGGAGTCGTCCAGCTTCAGGTTTGCTTTGCTGCTGGCACCGAGCACATCGTCGAAGTAGTCCTGCGCAATGCGGCTGAGGTCTTCATCCATAAAGGTGGTGAAGTTGACGCCGATACCCACATAAGGTTGCACCCAGGATTCCTTGCACACCGGGAACCACTGTACCGTCAGGGTGGGTGGCAGGTGCTCGATACTGCCGAGATCCACCCTGCCCAGCAGGCCGCCGGCGGGATCCGGCAGGCCGACAACGGCGAGGTCGTGTTCAAACGGCAACGCTGCCAGCAGACCGAGGCCGAAGTGATCCGCAAACAGCCAGGTGCCGGTGATGGTGGCGCTGTCGCCTTCATCCACATATACCCGGGTATCCGGCAGTCGCACGCTGCTGTCGATCACTAGCAGTTCCGAGTCGTCATCGGGGTCCACGAGACCCCAGCCAATACGGGCGATAAAGTCGCCCTGTTCGTAATCTGCCAGGCACTGGTTGGCACCGAGCGTGGCTGCCAGAACGGCGGCGGTAAGGATGGCGGCCTTATTGGCTGCTTTCATGAGTTCGCTCCTTGAACTTCTAAGGGGTGAGGCGCAACACTTTTAGTCTAGCCGGGAGTTTAGATGCGCAATTTTTTTTGCGTTTGCTCAGGTGTCAGCTTGATGCGGGTTGTCGACTTCGAGTCTGCGCGCAATAATGTGATCACAAATTTCAAGGTCGTATCCTGACGATATGGCGCGGCTGTGTGGATTCTTTTGGAGCGGTTATGAAAATAGGTGTGCTGAAGACGGACGATGTGCGCGAGCAGCTGGTGGGGGAGTTTGGCGAGTACCCCGAAATGTTTGCCGATCTGCTGAAGCGTGAGGATCCATCGCTGGAGTTTGTCACCTACGAGGTGCAGCACAACCATTACCCGGACGATATCGATGAGGTGGATGCTTACCTGATTACCGGTAGCAAGACGGGGGTTTACGAGGACAAGCCTTGGATTCCACCGTTGATGGAGTTTGTGCGCGAGCTGCACCGTCGCGAGAAGCCGACTCTGGGTATCTGCTTTGGTCACCAGTTGATTGCCCATGCGCTGGGTGGGGAGACGCGCAAGTCGGAGAAGGGCTGGGGCGTTGGGGTGCACAGCTACGAGATTCAGGAGACGCCGGTGTGGATGGTGGAGCCGCAAGAGTCTTTCAGTCTGCTGGTGAGCCACCAGGATCAGGTGGTGGCGCCGGCCCCGGGGACCAAGGTGATCGCGTCCAGTGATTTCTGTCCTTACGCGCTGCTACAGGTTGGTGAACACATGCTTACCATGCAGGCCCATCCGGAATTTACCAAGCCCTACTCGAAAGGATTGCTGGAGCTTCGCGAGGAGGTGTTTGGCGCAGATATGGTGGAGAAGGGTAAGGCCTCCCTCACCAACGATATCCACACCAGTGCCGTAGCGCGCTGGATGCTGGCTTTTTTGAAGAGTGCTTCGTAGGTAGCGCGAAAGCTCTTTTTACACTGGTGGCGGTGTCGCTACCGGGTACGTCCTTGCAAGGACGTACCCGGTATCGGCACTTTCGCATCAACCTATAGTCTTCGTTAGCGCATTACTTCCACTTGATATTGCAGCCGATAGACGGCACCTGATCGTCCGCCGGTTTTTCTCCTGCCAGAACCTTATCCACAGCAGCGCGCAAATCCTTACCGTTCACCGGTTCGTTATTCCCGGGGCGGCTGTCATCAAACTGGCCGCGGTACGCCAGTTTCCCCTCGCCATCAAACAGAAAAAAGTCCGGTGTACAGGCGGCATCAAATGCCTTGGCCACGGCCTGATCCTCGTCCACCAGGTAGGCAAAGCGGTATCCCCGTGCGGCGACTTCTTCCTGCATTTTTTCCGGACTGTCTTCGGGGTAATTGACGAAGTCGTTGCTGTTGATGGCGACGATGCCGAGCCCAGCCGGCATGTATTCCTCTGCCAGATCAGCCAGGCCCGCGGCGATATGTTTCACGAATGGGCAGTGGTTGCAGATAAACATGACCAGCAATGGCTTGCCGGCGTAATCGCTGCTGTTGACCAGTGTGCCGGTGGGATCGGGCAGCTGGAATTCGGGCATGGGGGTACCGAGGGGAATCATGGTGGAGGGGGTTAGGGCCATGGTGTGTTCCTTTCTAGTCTTTGAGCTTGCCTGTGAACTGTCCTGTCCATCCTGAGTGTGAACCGCTATCGCTGACGTGGCGGAAGTCTTTGAGTGTACGGTTTTTTGCCGGGCTTTTCAGGGCTCGCGTTCTGGTGCGGCACTACGTCAATTGACGCATACCGCTCCGATCTGAAACTTGTTTCCATTGGCCTTAAATCCAACCTGTCGCTGCGGTATCACTGCGCGGCGGGATTCAGACGTCAGTGTTTGCATGAATCAACTTGTCATACCCGACCCCTTGTTTACCGAGGCCACGGCTAGCGAGGCCTTTGAAGCAGGGCGTTGGCGTGCGGATCTGGCGTTGCAGTTTGAGCGGACGGAACGAGGTTGCCGGCTGGCGCGCAATCACCACCAGGGCCCCTTGTACGTACAGAAGCCCTTTTTCCCCGAAGGGCGTGATCTCGCGCATGTCTATCTGTTGCACCCGCCCGGTGGCCTGGTGTCCGGGGATCGGCTGGAAGTGCGGGTAGAGGTAAAGAAAGACGCGCGCGCGCTGGTGACGACCACCGGTGCCGGGCGGGTATACCGTGCACGCAGTGATGGCCTGCTGCAGAGCCAGAACACTTTCCTGCGGGTAGAGGCCGGGGCGAGCCTGGAGTGGTTACCGCTGGAAAACATTGCCTACCCGGATGCCAATGGCGCCATGGTGACGCGGGTGGATCTGGCCCGCAACAGTCACTTCGCCGGCTGGGAAGTGACCTCCCTGGGGCTGCCCGCCTGTGATGCAACTTTTGGCAATGGCCGACTGTGGCAGCGACTGGAAATTTTTCGCGAAGGGATACCGCTGTTGATCGAATCGCTGCGTCTGTCCGGGCAGCTACATGACAACAGCGATTCCGCGGACGATGTGCTCTCTTCGCGCGCGGGTCTGCAGGGTTACCCGGTGAATGGCCTGTTGGTGATGGGCCCGTTTGCGCCCCAAGAACCGGTGCGGGAGGCCTGCCGGGAAATCATTGCCGAGCACGCCCAACACTGCCTCGCCGGGATCTCCCTGGTATCGGAAATGATCGTGGTGCGAGCGCTGGGGCGCTGTGCCTTTGAGGTGCGCGCCCTGTTGACGGAACTGTGGGAATTACTGCGGCCCGAGTTGGTCGGTCGCGCAGCCTGTGCGCCGCGGATCTGGCGAACCTGATTTTCACTGAATATAAATACCGAGCATTGCAGGGTTTTGCATGGAATTACTGCCGAGAGAAAAAGACAAGCTGCTGGTTTTCACCGCCGCGCTGCTTGCGGAGCGCCGGCTGGCGCGCGGACTGAAATTGAATTATCCCGAGGCGGTGGCGCTGATCACCATGGAGATTATGGAAGGCGCACGGGACGGCAGGAGTGTGGCCGAGTTGATGGGCTATGGCCGCGAGATCCTGCGCGCGGACCAGGTTATGGATGGCGTGCCGGAGTTGATTCACGAGGTGCAGGTGGAAGCGACGTTTCCCGACGGCACCAAGCTGGTAACCGTGCACAACCCGATTAGCTGAGGCGCTGGAACAATATAAGGGCAATTATGATTCCCGGAGAAATTCAGGTCGCCAAAGACAAGGGCGATATCGAACTCAATCCCGGCCGTGAAACCCGCACCCTGCGGGTGGAAAATGCCGGCGATCGCCCGGTACAGGTGGGCTCCCACTACCATTTTTACGAGGTCAATCCGGCATTGCGTTTTGAGCGCGAAATCGCGCGGGGCTTTCACCTGAATATCGCCTCCGGCACCGCGGTGCGTTTTGAGCCGGGCCAGGGGCGCGAGGTGGAACTGGTCGCTTATGCGGGAACGCGCGAGGTGTACGGTTTTCGGGGTGAAGTAATGGGCCCTCTGGATGAAACTGCCGGGGTGAAGTCATGAGCCGCATGGACCGTGAAAGTTATGCCCAGATGTTCGGTCCAACCACCGGCGACCGCGTGCGCCTCGGTGACACCGAGCTCTGGCTGCAGGTGGAAAAAGATTTCACCCGTTACGGGGATGAAGTGAAATTCGGCGGTGGCAAGGTGATTCGCGATGGCATGGGCCAGAGCCAGCGACCGTCCAAAGATACCCCGGATCTGGTGATCACCAATGCGCTGATCCTTGATCACTGGGGCGTGGTGAAAGCGGACGTGGCGGTAAAAGACGGACGTATCGCAGGTATCGGTAAGGCGGGCAATCCCGACGTTCAGGATGGCGTAGAGATCGTAATTGGTCCGGGTACGGAGATTATCGCCGGTGAGGGATCGATACTCACCGCCGGTGCCATAGATGCGCATATCCATTTTATCTGCCCACAGCAGGTGGAGGAGGCGCTGATGTCCGGCGTCACCACCATGATCGGCGGCGGTACCGGCCCGGCCACGGGAACCAACGCCACTACATGCACACCGGGGCCGTGGAATATCGGCAAAATGCTGCAGGCCACCGACAGCCTGCCGATGAATTTCGGTTTTCTCGGCAAGGGCAATGCCAGCCTGCCGGAGGCGCTGGAAGAACAGATTGAGGCTGGTGCTTGCGGCCTTAAATTGCATGAAGATTGGGGCACCACGCCGGCGGCGATCGACTGCTGCCTGACCGTGGCCGACAAGTACGATGTACAGGTGGCAATACACACCGATACCCTGAATGAATCCGGTTTCGTCGACGACACCATCGGCGCCTTCAAGGGCCGCGCCATCCATACCTATCACACCGAAGGTGCCGGCGGGGGGCACGCACCGGATATCATCAAGGCCTGTGCCTCTTCCAATGTACTGCCGTCTTCCACCAATCCCACCCGCCCGTATACGGTCAATACCGTGGACGAGCACCTCGACATGCTGATGGTGTGCCACCACCTGGATACCAGTATTCCCGAAGACATTGCGTTTGCAGATTCGCGTATCCGCAAGGAAACCATTGCCGCGGAAGATATTTTTCACGACCTCGGCGCCTTCAGCATGATCGCCTCGGACTCCCAGGCCATGGGGCGCGTGGGCGAAGTGATCACCCGCACCTGGCAGACCGCGCACAAAATGAAAGTGCAGCGCGGCAACCTGGCCGAAGACAGCAGCGGTAAAACCGCCGGCGCCGACAATTTTCGCGCGCGTCGCTATATCGCCAAGTACACCATCAACCCCGCCATCACCCACGGCATCGGCCACGAGGTAGGTTCCATCGAAGTGGGCAAGCTCGCCGATCTGGTGCTGTGGAAGCCGGCGTTCTTCGGCATCAAGCCGTCGATGATTCTCAAGGGCGGCATGATTGCCGCGGCCCCCATGGGGGATCCCAACGCGTCCATTCCCACACCGCAGCCGGTGCACTACCGGCCCATGTTCGGCGCCCACGGGCTGGCGGCGGCAAAAACCTCTGTGACTTTTGTCTCCCAGGCGGCAGCGGACAACGGCGTGGCGGAACAGCACGGCCTGCAGCGCACGCTGGTGCCGTGTAAAAACACCCGCAGCATCACCAAAAAAGACATGGTGCTGAACGACTGGCAGCCGGACGTCACCGTGGACCCGCAGACCTACGAGGTGCGCGCCGACGGCGAACTGCTCACTTGCGAGCCCGCTAGCGAGTTGCCGCTGGCACAACGCTACAGCCTGTTCTGATTTTTCACGAGGAGTACTGTGTGACGCTGGATATCTATCAACGCCTCGGTGTGCGCACCGACATTGCCGCCGATGGCTGCGTGGTCCTGGACCATCTACAACGGGATCGCGGGCGCCTGCGCACCAGCACCGCTGACGGTGCCGAAGTGCGGATTTTCCTCGAACGGGGCAAGCCGCTGCTGGTGGGGGAAATTCTGCAAAGCGAGTGTGGAAAAACCATTCGGGTACAGGGGGCCGAAGAGTCAGTTACCACCGCCCGCTGCGACGACTGGCTCACCTTCAGCCGCGCCTGCTATCACCTGGGTAACCGCCATGTGAAATTGCAGGTGGGCAACAGTGTCAATGTGCCCTGGCTGCGTATCGTGCCCGACCACGTACTGGAAGAAATGCTGGAACTGCTGGGACTGGATTTGACCAGAGAGCAGGCCGTGTTTGTACCGGAATCCGGTGCCTATAGCGGCGGGCATGCCCATACCCACAACCATGGCGACCATGAGCATCATCACCACTGACAGCGCGCTGCTGAGGTTGTTGCAGTTATCCAGCGCCAGCCTGCCGGTGGGGGGGTACGCGTTCTCGCAGGGACTGGAATATGCAATCGATGCGGGCTGGGTACGCAACGCCGACGACACCCGCCGCTGGCTTACCCTGCAGTTGCAGGAATCCCTCGCCCAGGTGGACTGCCCGCTGCTGCTGCGCTGTCACCGTGCGTTGCAGGAGGGAAACAGCGAACGGCTGCATTACTGGAATCACTATACGCTCGCCTGTCGCGAGACCAGTGAACTGCGTCTCACCGATACCGCTACCGGTAGCGCCTTGATACGACTGCTGAATCAGCTACAAGTAGAAAGCAAGCTGCACAGCGGCGATGTCAGCTTTACCGCAGCATTTGCCATCGCCGCCCATCACTGGGAGCTTGGCGAAGACACCGCCCTGCTCGGGCTGGTGTGGTCCTGGCTGGAAAACCAGGTCGCCGCCGCCACCAAGCTGGTGCCCCTCGGCCAGACCCAGGCGCAGCAACTGATCGGTGATATCCAGCAACAGGTCCCGGCCGCGATCAAGCGTGCGCAGCGGCTGGAGGATTGTGAAATTGGCGCCGGACTGCCCGCACTGGCGATCGCCAGCGCCCGCCACGAACATCAGTACACACGCCTGTTCCGGTCCTGACGAAAACAAAAGCGGCGAACAAAATTAAAATACGCAATTACAGAGTTCAATAAATATCGGGAGTTATCCACCATGCAAACCGGTAAAAAACAGACACTGCGCGTCGGCGTCGGCGGCCCAGTAGGGTCCGGTAAAACCGCCCTGTTGCGCGAACTATGCAGCGCACTTCGCGAGCACTACGACATCGCGGTTGTCACCAACGACATCTACACACAGGAAGATGCCAAGTTTCTCACCAACCACGAAGCCCTGAGTGCAGACCGCATCATCGGTGTGGAAACCGGCGGCTGCCCCCACACCGCCATCCGCGAAGACGCCTCCATGAACCTCGCCGCCATCGACGAACTGATAGCCCGTCACGGCGCGCTCGACGTCGTGTTTGTGGAAAGTGGTGGCGACAACCTCAGCGCCACCTTCAGCCCGGAACTCTCCGATCTCACCATCTATGTGATCGACGTATCCGCCGGTGACAAGATTCCGAGGAAGGGCGGCCCGGGTATTACCCGCTCCGACCTGCTGATCATCAACAAGATTGACCTGGCGCCACTGGTGGGCGCGTCCCTGGAAGTGATGGACCGCGACGCCAAAAAAATGCGCGGCGAGCGTCCGTTTGTTTTCTCCAACCTGAAAGCGCAGAAAGGGTTGAAGGATATTATTGAATTTATCGTGCGCGAAGGAATGCTGGAAGAAAAAAGCATTCCTGCTATCGCATAAGCCAATTCAAGTATTGAGCACAAGAAGTAGAGGAAAATATGAAAATAAAAACACTGTATCTGACGCTGTTCACAGCAATCTCCATGACCATCGGCGTATTCGCTTACGCCCACGAAGGTCATGCGCCCGAAGGTGTGGTGCACGAAATGCACCATATGCTTTGGATTCTTATGGCACTTTCGGTCAGCGCGGTCGCCGTATTTTTATTACACAAGCGAAGAAACTCAAAGAGCGATCAGAACGACTAAAAATCGGCGAAGTACAAACTCCGACGCAGCCTACATGGATGTACTTGTGGCGGTCCTGAAAATCCGCACCCGGTGCTTTGCCGCCACAAACGGTCGGAAAAGTCACCAGGCCTGACCTATCAAGAGTCAGGGTTCAATGCCCGAATCGCAATGCCTGCCGCCGCGGTACGGTTTTCTACGCCGAGCTTGGAGAATATCCCCTCCAGATGTTTGTTCACCGTACGCGGGCTCACATCGAGAATTTCGCCGATCTCTCGGTTGGTTTTTCCATTGCCAATCCAGAACAGTACCTCGGATTCCCGCTTGGTCAGTGACAGTTTTTCCCGCAGGATATCTTCGCCGGCAGGGCCGCCGTCATCTACCAGTTTCAACAGACAGGTGCCGCCGTCGCGCTGTTCGATAAACACCACTGCCAGGGGTTTGTGTAACCCATCCAGTTTCAGTTTGTGGCCGCTACCCGGACCGCGCGAGAGCCACAACTTCAGGTCGGCAATCATCTTCTGTTGCAGGGCACCTTCCATGGCGCCGGCGCTGCTGAGCAGGGCATAGGTCTGCGGTGTTGCCCAGTGCATTCGTCCGGCGGCATCCACGGTACACAGGAACTGGCCAGTAGAGTCGAGGGCCTGGTGCGCACTCGAAGTCAGGCGCGCGTTGTTCAGGTGCACCTTCATCCGCGCCAGCAGTTCGTTGGGCTGGATCGGCTTGGTCAGGTAGTCGACGCCACCACTTTCCAGTCCGCGCACGATATCTTCCGAGTCCGTCAGCCCGGTCATGAAGATGACCGGGATCGATACCAGTTCGGGATCTGCCTTGAGCAGGCGGCAGGTCTCAAACCCGTCGAGCCCCGGCATTACCGCATCCAGCAGAATCATGTCCGGTCGCAGTCGCCGTGCGATATTCAGTGCCTGGCTGCCATCCAGTGCCACCAGGACATCGATACCGGCCTGTTCCAGTGTGTCGTTGATCAGGCTCAGGGTATCCGGCGAATCGTCCACCACCAGTACGATATCGCCGGTCGGCGTATCCGCAGTGGCCCGCGCTGGGCTTGCGGTATCGTCGCAGGTATTCATTCACTCTCCTTGATTTCCAGGGCTTCGCTCAACTGCTCGAAGCGCATGGTATCCGCCAGCAAGCGGAATTCTTCAATGCGATTGTTGGGGACCACGGATTCCGAGGCAATCCGGTCCAGCGTGCGGTGTACACCGCTGCGGTAACCGATGCGGGCATAGGCCAGTAACTCCGCCAGTAGCGGATGATCTGGCAATGTTTTGGGTAATGCCTCGGGCGATACGGGGTGTATTGCCTGGGGTTTACCCATGCGGGGATTTTCGCTTGCGTAAACCCAGTCCAGCTTGAGCATGCGCGCCATGGTGTCGAACAGTTTCTGGTTCACCAGGGGTTTTACCAGATAGGCATCGTGATGGGCCGGCTCGCTATCTCCCGGTTTCAGGTGTCGCTCCTGGGCGTCCGCGGAGAGCATCACGATGGGTGCGCTGATACCCCGTGCGCGCAGCTGCTCTGCGAGATCCAGGCCGTTCATACCGGGCATTGTCACATCCAGTAAAAACAGGTCCGGTATCTGTTGCTGGACCAACGCGAGGCAGTCCTCTGCACTCTGCGCTTCCATCATGGAAAACCCAAGCGGTGTCAGCAGGTCGCCGATCAGGCCGCGGTGAATGGGTTCGTCATCGACCACCATCACACTGCGGCGCGGTCCACGATATCCACTGATGCGGCGCACCGGTGCTTCGCGGCTATGATCCGATTCAACCCACGACAACAGCAGGGAAACGGTAAAGCGGCTGCCCTTGCCGGGCTCGCTCTCGAGACGCAACTCGCCACCCATGATTTCTGTGAGCAGGTAGGCGATGGTCAACCCCAGTCCGGTACCGGTGGCCACCGGGCTGGCTCCATTGCGTACCCGTTCGAAGGGTTTGAGAATACGCGCCTGATCCTCCGGGTCGATGCCAACCCCGGTATCGACGATGGCAAATTCGGCAACCTGGTTGCGGTAGCGGATATGGAAATCCACCTGTCCCTCGCGGGTATATTTGATCGCGTTGGACAGCAGGTTGATCAGGATCTGGCGCAGGCGTTTTTCGTCGGCTATGACCGTCGACGGCAGCGGATTGTGGATATGGCAGTAAAAGCGCACACCTTTCGCTTCCGCCTGTGGGCGGAACATCTCAACCATCTGTTCCAGTAATTCGGGCAGGCGCACCTGATTGCGGTAGATATCCAGGCGGCCGGCTTCGATCTTGGAAATATCCAGCAGTCCCTCGATCAGGTCCGTCAGGTATTCCCCACTGCGTTTGATGATGCGCAGGCCGTTGCGGTGTTTTTCTGGAATATCCTGCTGCTGGTTGAGCAGTTGCGCATAACCGAGAATGGACTGCAGCGGTGTGCGCAGCTCGTGGCTGATTCCCGAGAGGTAACGGCTCTTGGCACTGTTGGCACGATCCGCCTGCTCCTTGGCTTCCTGCAGTGCGCGATCGGTTTCCTTGTGCGCCTCGATCTCATTCAGCAACAGGCGGGTCTGTCGGTTGGATTCCATCTGCGCCACGATTCGACTGTCGTGGGTGAGCAGGAACAGCCACGCGAGTACCCCGGCAATCAGCAGGAGCACCACAAAAAGTGCCCAGAATGCCTGTTGAAGCAGCTCTGCCTCCGCGGTGGTGGTCGGACGCAGCTGGCCGTAGATCAGCGACAGCACACCGGCAATACACACACTGGCGCCCAGCAACAGAATCGCGAAGCGTCCCAGCCGAGAGTCCACCCCGCTGACTACCTGCGCCGGTACCAGCATCTTGATCAGCGCGCTGAGCTGTTGGGAAAAGCGTGCATCTGGCTTGCAGGCATCCAGGCAGCGGGAATCCAGCGAGCAGCACAGGGAACAGATGGGGCCCTGGTAGGCAGGGCAGTGGCTCATATCGGCGGGCTCGAAATCGTTTTCGCAGATACAGCAGGTCTGGGCGGACACAATGGCAGTACTGACCGAGCGCTGCCCGGCGTCTGTATTTTCCCCCTCGAAAAAGTCCCGGTGGCGGGCGAGATAGAAGCGTCCACGGGTGGCAATACCCAGTAGCGGCACCATGACGAAGCAGATGCCGAGGCTGATAAAGCTGGCAAAGTTTTTCGCCCCATCGCCGAAATGGCCGAGGTAGCACACGATTCCAATCAGCGAGGCGAGCAGCATCGAACCCACACCCACCGGATTGACGTCGTACAGGTGTGAGCGCTTGAACTCCACATACGACGGACTGATACCAAGGGGCTTGTTGATCATCAGGTCCGCCGCCAGGCAGCCGAGCCAGCTGATCGCCACCAGCGAGAAAATACCCAGTACCCCTTCGAGTGCGCGATAGATTCCCAGCTCCATCAAAATCAGCGCGATGCTCACATTGAACACCAGCCACACCACCCGCCCCGGGTGACTGCGGGTAAGCCGCGAGAAGAAGTTCGACCAGGCGATGGAGCCGGCGTAGGCGTTGGTGACGTTGATCTTCATCTGCGAGATCACCACCATCACCCCGGCCAGAATCAGCGCCATGGTGGGGGACTGTGTCAGGTAATTGAACACCATCTGATACATGCGTACCGGGTCTGCAGCCTGCTCTGCGGAAGCGCCGCTGGTAATCGCCAGATAGGCGAGAAACGAGCCGAACAGCATCTTGATCACCCCGATCAGAATCCAGCCCGGCCCGGCGAGGGTGAGCCAGAACCACCAGCGTGCGCGGTTTTCCCGGGTTTTCTCCGGCATAAAGCGCAGGTAGTCCACCTGCTCGCCGATCTGCGCCACCATGGCAAAAAACACCGCGCTGGCGGCACCGAATAGCATCCAGTTGAACTGGCCACTGTCCGGGTTGTGCTGAGGTGCGTAGCGGGTCCAGTCCTCGACCCGCGCCAGTTCGAACCAGGCGGCGATGCCGAGGGCAAGGCACTGCAACAGCAGCCACATGGGCTGGGTACCTATCTGGAACTTGCTTACCGCGCGGATGCCGTGGGTCACGATCGGGATTACGGCCACGGCACACAGGATGTAGCCGATGGCGGGAGGGATTCCGAGCAGGGCGTGCAGGGCGGAGGTGAGGATCGCAGCTTCGATGGCGAAGAAGATGAATGTGAAGGAGGCGTAGATCAGCGAGGTGATGGTGGAGCCGAGATAGCCGAAACCGGCACCGCGGGTGAGCAGGTCGATATCGAGTCCGTGCTTGGCGGCGTAGTAGGTGATGGGGAAGCCGGTAATGAAGATCACTGCGGCGACGGAGAGCATGGCGGCGACGGTGTTGATAAAGCCGTAGTTGAGGGTGACGGCGGCGGCGATGGCTTCGAGGGCGAGGAAGGCGGTGGCCCCGAGGGCGGTCTTGGCCACCTGTTCGATGGTAAAACGGCGCCCGCGCACGGCGGTGAATCGCAGTGCGAAGTCTTCGAGGGTCTCGTCTCCTACCCACTTGTTGTAGGTCCGTCGTACACGGAATACCTGTTGCGCGGGTCGCATGGCCTGTTGTTCGCTGTTGTTATTGTCGCCCGTAAATATATCAACCACCGGGAACTGCCTTACTGCTGTTGTCTATTTCTTATTTTCCTGCAACAAGAATACCGGATTCGAAGTGCTACCTCCTGGTCCCTGTTGGAGAGCCTGTAGCGGTTCCTTCAGCCGACCTAGAAAAGAGCTCTTCTAATCCTGAATTCTCTGATCTTTAGTGTACGTACGCCCCCGATTCTGAAAACCGTCAAATGACGTAGTTACCTGCCCCAATACGCGTATAGCTCCCCTGTCCACCCGGCCGAATAATCGATAGCACCAAGAATTAGCCAATCGAGAACATTCAAAAAAAGGGGATGCACATGGAAACGTTGTCTGGAGGTATGGGGTTGCTGCGACCGGAAGGGCGTCAGCAGTCTAAACAAATCATCTGGCGCAGTGCCTGCGCCGCGGCGCTGGTCATCGGAAGTACCGCTCCGCTGCCGGCGCTGGCCAAAAAGTTCGAATCCGAAGACGGGCAGACATTCAGTATCGGTGCAGGCTTCCGCTCCCAGTTCCAATCCGTGGAAGGCGACAGTGACTTCACCCTGCCGGATATTCGCGTCTACACCTCCGGCCAGCTGAACGACACGGTGAAGTTCACCTTCAATCTGCAACAGCGCGACAACGACACCGCCGACGTGCTGGATGCGATTGCACAGTTCGAATTCAGCCCGCAGTTCAACATCTGGGCCGGGCGCATGTTGACCCCGGCGGACCGGATCGAAATGAGCGGCCCCTACTATGCCCTCAGCTGGAATCAGTACCGCCAGCCCCTGTACGCATCGGATCAGGGCGGCCAGGCGGGTCTGATTGGCCGTGACGAAGGGATCACCTTCTGGGGTACCGCCGGTAAATTCCAGTACGCCGCAGGCAGCTTTTTTGGCCTCGATGGCTACAGTAACCAGGATGATAACCCCCTGTACGCCGCGCGTTTTGCCTACAACTTCCTGAACATGGAAGCCAACCCGGGGTACTACACCAGCTCTACCTACTACGGTGGCCTCGGCAATATCTTCACCCTGGCGCTGTCCCTGCAGAGCCAGGAGGACGGCGTCGGTAGTGAAATGTCTGCCGGTGACTTCTCCGGCTGGACCATCGACATGCTGTCGGAAACCGTGCTCGATGCCGGTGGTGTGGTCACCATCGAGGGGGAGTACAAGAGTTTCAACGCGGATTACACCCTCGCTTCCCAGCCGGTAGCCGGCGACTGCTTCTGCCTGTTTGACGGCGAGTCGGTATTCGCCACCGCAGCCTACCTGTTCCCGGCCAATGTGGGCCCGGGCAAGTTCCAGCCTTATTTGCGTCTCGTGGAGAACAGCCCTTCCGATGCGGGCAGCAGCAGTTCCACCGAGCTTGGTCTCAATTATGTGGTCAACGGCCACAACACCCGCCTGAATCTCAGCTTCGTCTCTGGTGATGCCAATGCATCCGGTTATGCCGGCGCCGACGTGGACGTGCTGAGTCTCGGTATGCAAGTACAGCTGTAAATCCAGTGTGAGTGCCCCGCGGCACTCGCCTGACGCGACTTCCCAAATAGTGAAAAGGAGCAATTCCATGCAACTGAAGAAATTTGTCGCCGGCCTGGCTTTCGCCGCCGGTACCAGCGTAATCAGCACCGTGGCCCTGGCCGCGGAAACCATCAAGGTGGGAGTGTTGCACTCCCTCTCCGGCACCATGGCCATCAGTGAAACCACCCTCAAAGACACCGTGCTGATGATGGTGGATGAGCAGAACCGCAAGGGCGGCCTGCTGGGCAAGAAGCTCGAGGCCGTGGTGGTGGACCCGGCTTCTGACTGGCCGCTGTTTGCGGAAAAGGCCCGCGAACTGCTCACCAAGGAAAAAGTGGATGTGATTTTTGGTTGCTGGACTTCTGTATCCCGCAAGTCCGTGCTACCGGTCGTGGAAGAACTCAATGGCCTGATGTTCTATCCGGTGCAGTACGAGGGTGAAGAGTCCTCGAAAAATGTGTTCTACACCGGCGCTTCGCCCAACCAGCAGGCCATTCCCGCAGTGGATTACCTGATGTCCGATCTGGAAGTGGATCGCTGGGTTCTCGCTGGTACCGACTACGTTTACCCGCGCACCACCAACAAGATTCTGGAAGCCTATCTCGAATCCAAGGGTGTGGCGAAAGAAGACATCATGATCAACTACACGCCGTTCGGCCATTCCGACTGGCAGAGCATTGTGTCCGACATCAAGAAGTTTGGCAGCGCGGGCAAAAAAACTGCGGTAGTTTCCACCATCAATGGCGATGCCAACGTGCCGTTCTACAAGGAACTCGCCAACCAGGGCATCAGCTCCGAGGATATTCCGGTGGTGGCTTTCTCCGTGGGTGAGGAAGAACTCTCCGGTATCGATACCGGTCCACTGGTCGGACACCTGGCCGCGTGGAACTACTTCCAGGGTATTGATAGCGAATCCAACGATTACTTTGTCCAGCAGTGGAAAAAATTCATTGGCGATGAAAAGCGCGTGACCAATGACCCGATGGAGGCGACCTATATCGGCTTCAACATGTGGGCCAAGGCGGTAGAGAAAGCTGGCACTACGGAAGTAGACGCCGTGGAGCAGGCAATGATCGGTATCGAGTTCCCGAACCTCACCGGCGGCATCGCCAAGATGAACAAAAACCACCATCTGTCGAAGCCGGTATTTATTGGTGAAATCCAGGACGATGGCCAGTTCGAAGTGGTCTGGGCAACCGACGATGTCGTCGCCGGTGATGCCTGGTCCGATTTTCTGCCCGGTTCCAAAGACTTGATCGCGGACTGGACTGCGCCGATCAAGTGCGGCAACTACAACACCAAATCCAAGGCGTGTAGCGGACAGGCGGACTAATTCACAGTCAGTGACCGACTGAACACACCCCGGACCAGACAAACACCCTCACAATACGCTCCGCTAACCGCGGGCGTATTGCTTGTTTGGGGCGTTTTTCGCTTTCCGATAAAGCATATAACTATGAGCGCGGAGTTACCGGTGAAGCAATTTTTACGATGCGTCGGCCTGATGCTGACCAGTTTGCTTGTCGTACTTTCGGCCGGCAGCGCACTGGCGCAGTCACAGCCCCTTCCACCGGCGGTGGAACAAGTACTGCAACAATTACCGGATGCCAGCCTGCGGGAAACCGGCGAGCTAGTGAAGCAACTGGAGCAGGTTGGTGGTGCGGAGATGCGCCCGCTGTTTGAAACCATGCTCGCGGGAGACCTCCACTTTCACAAGGCCAGTGGCAAAGTGATGGCGGTGCAAAAAAATCCCGCCGGCGAGCGTATCGGTCTGGACGTTTTTACCGGTGCGGAACTGGGCGTGCAGGGGACGCGCGATATTAAAAAGATCCGAGTCAACAACCGCCTGCGCGGACAGTTGCGCGAGGCTATCGGGCGCATCGATCTGCTGCACGGCAGTGAAGCGGAAAAGCGCACCGCGGTACTCGCGATACTGGACGACCTCAGCACAAACAACCTGAGTCTGCTGCAAAGTGCGGCGGATGCCGGTGTGAGCGAAGGGGTGCGTGACCTGATCGAACTCGCCAATGCCATGGTACGTTTGCGTGACGGCAGCGCCACCGGCGATCGCCTCGCAGCCATCGAACAGATGAATGATCGCCTCGAAGCACCGGTGCGCAATCAGCTGCGGCGGCTGCTGGAGGATGAGAACGAACAGGATGCCGCGGTAAAAGCTGCGGCGCAGAAAGCGCTGGAAAATATTACCGGGCGCATCGAATTTTACGGGCAGATGGAACAGCTGTTCTTCGGCCTCAGCCTGGGGTCGGTATTGCTGCTTGCCGCTATCGGTCTCGCCATCACCTTCGGTGTGATGGGGGTGATCAATATGGCCCACGGCGAAATGATCATGCTCGGCGCCTACACTACCTATGTGATCCAGCAATTAATGCCGGCGTTCATCGAGTACTCCCTGCTGCTGGCGGTGCCGGCGGCTTTTCTGGTTTCCGGTAGCGTGGGGGTACTGATCGAGCGCGGGGTAATCCGTCATCTACAGGGACGGCCGCTGGAAACATTGTTGGCCACCTTCGGTATCAGCCTGATCCTGCAGCAGGCAGTGCGCAGTATTTTCTCCCCCCTGAACATGCAGGTAGTGACGCCGGAATGGATGAGCGGCTCCCTGGCCATCAACCCGGTTTTCTCTGTCACTTACAACCGTCTGTATATCCTGCTGTTTGCCCTGGCGGTGTTCATCACGCTGCTGGCAATCCTCAAGAAATCGTCCCTCGGTCTGAATGTGCGCGCGGTATCCCAGAACCGGGATATGGCCAAGGCTATGGGCGTGCGCACAGAAATGGTCGATGCAATGACGTTTGGCCTCGGTTCCGGCATTGCCGGTGTTGCCGGGGTGGCGTTGTCCCAGCTCACCAACGTGGGACCGAACCTGGGGCAGTCCTACATTATCGATTCGTTCATGGTGGTGGTATTCGGCGGTGTGGGTAATCTGCTCGGCACACTGGTGGGCGGTTTTTCACTGGGCGTGGCGAATAAATTCCTCGAGCCTACCACCGGCGCGGTACTGGCCAACATCATTGTGCTGGTGTGCCTGATCCTGTTTATCCAGAAACGGCCCAAAGGCCTGTTCCCGCAGCGTGGAAGGGCCGCCGAATGAGTGCAATGAACAATCTGGTAGAAAAAATAACGCGGGTGCTTACCGAGTTGCGCCAGCCGGGCAAGGGCTCCTCACTGCTGGTGGGGGTATTGCTGGTAACAACCCTGGCCATGTCGGCGGCCAACCTGTTACTACCGGCAGACTCGCCGCTTTATGTCAGTACCTACACCATTACCCTGATGGGCAAATACCTGTGCTTTGCCATACTCGCCATGGCGGTGGATATCATCTGGGGGTATTGCGGCATACTCAGCCTCGGGCACGGGGCTTTTTTTGCCCTAGGCGGTTACGGCATGGGCATGTACCTGATGCGTCAGATCGGTGATCGCGGCGTTTACGGCAATCCCGACCTGCCGGATTTCATGGTGTTTCTCAACTGGCAGGAGCTGCCCTGGTACTGGTTCGGCATGGATCAGTTCTGGTTTGCGGTACTGATGGCGCTGGCGATTCCCGGCTTGCTCGCGTTTGTGTTTGGCTGGCTCGCGTTTCGCTCCCGGGTGACCGGTGTTTACCTGTCGATCATGACCCAGGCGCTCACCTACGCCCTGATGCTGGCCTTTTTCCGCAATGAGATGGGTTTCGGCGGCAACAACGGGCTCACCGATTTCAAGGATATTCTCGGTTTTGACCTGCAGGCAGACGCGACCCGCGTAGCCCTGTTGCTGGTGACAACATTACTGCTGGTGATTGCGTTTATTACCAGTCGCGCCATTGTGCAATCGCGTTTCGGTCGGGTGATTGTCGCGGTAAGGGATGCCGAGGCGCGAGCGCGTTTTCTCGGTTATCGCACCGAGCGCTATAAAGTCTGGCTGTTTGTCTACTCCGCGCTGATCGCCGCGGTGGCGGGCATGCTGTACGTTCCGCAGGTGGGCATCATCAATCCCGGTGAGTTTTCTCCCCTCAATTCCATCGAAGTGGTGGTGTGGGTTGCGGTGGGTGGTCGCGGCACCCTCTACGGGGCAATTGTCGGTGCGCTGCTGGTGAATTACGCCAAGACCCGCTTTACCGCGATCATGCCGGACGGCTGGTTGTTTGCCCTTGGGGCATTGTTTGTGATCGTCACCGTGTACCTGCCCCAGGGGCTGGCAGGCCTCTTGCAGCGTTTTGGTCGTAGTGATGAGTCCGCGCAAGCAACGCGCCGCAAAGAGGATGCCGGCACAGACCGCAGTGTGGGTACCCGGGAGGTCAATGCATGAGTAATCTGAATCAATTTGCCGGACAGGCACGGGAACTGTTGCGCCGGGATACCACCTGGCCATTTCTGGTGCCGCGCAAGCGTTCACCGGATGTGTCCAAGCAGGTGATCCTGTACCTGGAGGGTTTGAATGTCAGCTTCGATGGGTTCAAGGCGCTGAACGATCTCAATTTATACGTGAATGACGGCGAGCTGCGTTGCCTGATTGGCGCCAATGGCGCCGGTAAAACCACGCTGATGGATGTGATTACCGGCAAGACCCAGTGCGACAGTGGCAGCGCCTGGTTCGGCCAGAATATCGATCTGCTGGCCCACGATGAGGCGGAGATCGCGCAGCTGGGTATCGGGCGCAAGTTCCAGAAACCCACGGTATTCGAAGCGCATACGGTGTTTCACAACCTGGAGCTGTCGCTGCAGGGCAGTAAGGGCGTGTGGAGTGCCCTGACCGCAAATCTGACGAGTAGTGAGAGCGACCGGATTGATGAGGTGCTGAAGATCATCGGCCTGCAAAACGCCCGCTTCCAGCTGGCCGGAGCGCTTTCCCACGGACAGAAACAGTGGCTGGAGATCGGCATGTTGCTGGCCGCCGAGCCGCGCCTGTTGCTGATCGATGAGCCGGTAGCCGGGATGACCGCGGAGGAAGCAGAGCGCACCGCGGAGCTGCTGACCTCTCTCGCCGGCAAGCACACGGTGATTGTGGTGGAGCACGATATGGAGTTTGTTCGCAGCATTGCGCGCACTGTGACGGTGCTGCACCAGGGATCGGTACTGGCGGAGGGGACCATGGATCAGGTGCAGAGTAATCCGGATGTGATCGAGGTATATCTGGGGGAGGAAGCATGATCCGGATCGAGAAGTTGAACCAGAAATACGGCGGCACCCAGATTCTGTGGGACCTGGATCTGGAGGTGGCACAAGGGTCCTGTACCTGCATCATGGGACGCAACGGTGCGGGCAAGACCACGTTGCTCAAATGCCTGATGGGATTACTGCCGGCCAGTGATGGGCGCATCCTTTATCAGGACAAACCCATTGAGGGAAGCCCGGCCCAGGCGCGGGCGAAAATGGGGATTGGTTACGTCCCCCAAGGGCGGGATATTTTTCCGTTGCTGACGGTGGAGGAAAACCTGCAGATCGGGCTGCCGGCACGGGGCGATGGGCTGAAGAAAATCCCCGAGCGGATTTTCGAGTTGTTTCCGGTGTTGAAGGACATGTTGCATCGTCGCGGCGGGGACCTGTCCGGGGGGCAGCAACAGCAGCTGGCCATCGGTCGCGCACTGGTGATCGATCCGAAGGTGCTGATTCTGGACGAGCCCAATGAAGGCATTCAGCCGAATATCGTGCGCCAGATCGGCGATGTGGTGACGCAACTGAATGAAGAAGACGGGCTGACGGTCATTCTGGTGGAGCAGAAACTCGGATTTGCGCGCAGGGTGGGCAAGGAGTTCCGGCTGATGCAGAAAGGATCCGTGGTGGCCGCGGATAAAATGGCGAACCTGGATGACGGGCTGATCCGACAGTATCTGGCGGTTTAACTGAAAACTTCCAGGTAATCCTTGTTGCCGTAATAGTGAAATTCTTCCAGCGCGCTGTAGGCAAGCTTGATCACATGATCATCGTCGCTGTGCAGCGCCTTTTGCATGATTTTCGCCTGCTGCTGCGGAATATCTTCCTGCTCTTTCGCTTCGAATGGCCGGATAACTTTGGGCCCGGTACTCAGGTAGGCAATCACCAGCCCCTGCCAGAAATAGCGCAGGGCGGCTTCCCTGTCCGTGCAATACGGCAGGATCAGTCGCAGGGCATGACAGCCGGTGACACCGTGTAGCAGGGTGAAATCGCGGGTTCCCAGATAGGCGTGGATCGCCACTTCCGCAACATTTTCCAGTCCCAGTAGCTCCGGCTGGATCGGGGTATCCATCCAGCCCGGTTGGCCGGTAACCGAGTGCATGTGGTCGGCGATATTGCCGGGCGCGAGGGGGATATCCGGGTATTTCTCCGTGACCAGGGAAATAACCTCTGCGGCGGACCGGGGAATCTGTTTGTTGCTACTGGCCAGCTCGTGGTAATCGAGGTTCCAGTAGGCGAGGCCCATGGCTATTTCTTCCAGGTGGCGGGCGTCGATACCGTAAGCCGTGCGAATCAGGCCGTGGAAAGCGGCGGTGGCGATGGAGGGGAGAAGCCTGGGTAATTCCTGTTGCAGACACCGGGCGATGCCCAGTTGCCTTAGCTGTTGCTCATAGTAGTGCAGGGCGCTGGCAAACAGGTCCTCGCGATTGCGGCAGTGCGTGATGTCTTCCACTTCTTGCACCGGGCTGCCGGGGCGCGGTTGCAGGTGTGGTGTACTGCGGTCGAAGGCGTGCGCCAGTTGCGCTGGTGTAGCGCGCATGCTGTCGAGGGCAATCAGTACCATGGGCAGATGGTTGGCAAGCCGGTCACCGTAGTGCACGTGATAAATGCTGCCTGCTTCCAGCAACTGTGCGCAGTCGCGGGTAATGCTCATGGTAGTTTCCTTCCGTCGATTCAGCTGATTTCTACCCGATCTCCCAAGTGTATGGTGACCGGATTGTTGTCTCCAATGGTGCCAGCAGTGGCCGGGGCCAGGTTCATGCCAAAGTAGATCTGGCCGTCTTCCCAGCGACGGTAGCTGGCGAGGGTGCGCAGCGGCTCTTTTTGCGCGCGCCCGGTAAACGGGTGCAGCCCGGGAATTCCGCAGCGTGCACAGGGGTGAGTGCAGTCGAAGACCACGGAGCCATCGTGGGTGTGGATGGTCAGGGTTTTCCAGTGATCCTCCGCAAAGGGCTCGCAGCCGCTCACCACCAGGTTGGGGCGAAAGCGCAGCATGGATACGGGCTCGGCAAGGCGACTGTTAAGGTCATCGAGGGAGGCCTGGCTGATGACCAGCAGCGGCGCCGCATCGGCAAAGCCCACCTGGCGATCGGCGCGCGGTGCTTCCAATGGTCGGCTGAATTCCTCGCCCATGGCCACTAGGCGTAACGGGGTCTGCAATTGCTCACTCAGCCAGTGTGCGGCGCTGTCGCCGGCGTCGCGGGCGCTGACATCATCGCGCCACACGCGCACTGTCCTGAGTGCAGCTTCCGGGCCGGGCTGGTGGATTTCGATGCGCTCTCCCTCGGCATTTTCCAGGCGCACCCCTTGCGGGATTGCGGTGGCTTTGAGTTGCGCCATTGCGCGCAGGCGGCGCTGGGTCACGAACTGGTTGTCATCATCCACCAGCATCCAGCGACGATCATTGGACGCGCCGAAACGGTCCAGGGGGAGGGATTTACACTTGTGTCCCTGCAGGGATTTGACCGGAAAATGGTAGAGCGCGGAGATTTCCACTGACAGCTCCTGGGCTGGGATGTGAAGGCAAATTCAAAGTCAAAGCCTACTGCTATCGGCAATCGTAAAACAAGGCTTGCGAAATAGCGGTTGCCGGGGAAGTGAGAGCAGGGATGTGGTTTTTGCTGCCGGGGCCGCGGGGAATGACTCTGTCGGCAAACCTGCCAAAGGTTTCACCCATAAAAAAGGCGGCCCGAAGGCCGCCAGTCATCATGCTGTGAGACGATAATGCGGGGAAACTGTTTTCACGGCTCGGACGATTTACCGAATTCCGGGAAGCCTTCTTCATTCCAGCGAATGACTTTCACGAAGGTGTGACGGTTGGGGTCCCACAGGGGATCGCCAACGATCTCGGTGTAGGTGCGCGCGTGGAAAACCAGGATATCTTCACTGCCGTCCTCGGAAACGGTGAAGCTGTTGTGTCCCGGACCGTAGATACCGCGCTCGTAGCAGCTTTCCAGTACCGGCTTGGGAGATTTTTCCCAGCTCGCCGGATCCAGTACATCGGCGTTTTCGTCTGCCCACAACAGACCCATACAGTAGTTGTGGTTGGTGGCGCTGGCGGAGTAGCCGATAAAGATCCGGCCGTTTTTCTTGATTACCGCCGGGCCTTCGTTCACCAGGAAGCCGATCACTTCCCAGTCGTATTCCGGCTTGGTCAGCAGCACCGGCTCGCCGACGATGGACGTCGGGGTGTCCATTTCTGCAATGTACAGGTTGGAGTTGCCGGCAATGCCCGGGCCCTTCTGTGCCCACAGGTAGTAGTGCTTGCCCTTGTGCTCGAATACGGTGGCGTCGAGGCAGAAGGTGTCGATGCCGGAATCCACCTGTGACAGTGACCACTCTGCCTGCATTGGGTCGCTGTCGGTGGTGGCCAGGGCGTACATGCGGTGCTGGAACAGGTCGTGTTTGATTTCACGGGACGGCGCTGCGGCAAAATAAATTGCCCAGGTCGGTTCCTGACCTTCGATATGTACGTGGTGAATCTCGGGGGCCCAGATCAGGTCCGAGTAAGCGCCGGTATCCGGCTTGGTCCACACGGTGATTTTTTCCGCATCTTTGAGGCCGGCGATGGTCTCTGCGCGACGCAGTTCGAGACGGTCGTACTCGGGGACCGAAGCGATAAAGTAGTAAAAGCCATCGCTGTGCTTGTAGATAAACGGGTCGGCACGCTGTTCGATCAGCGGCTTTACTAGGGGTTCTGCGGTTTTTTCTGGAATCACGGTTAACTCCGGTTACAGCTCGAGTTTAAAAGTGGCAATCAGGTGGCGGACGGATTCAGGGCGGTGCCCTCGGTCTCGTCGGGATCCTGAGAAACGTCGCCGCGCTTCAGCTGGTGATAATAGTCATCGGTGATGATGTACTTTTTCATCAGCAGGCCCAGCAGGAAGTGGAACAGGCCCGGGATCACGGTCAGCATCAGTGCGATACCGGTGAGGGTGAATTCGCTCTGGGTTTCACCCGCCTGGTAGTTGAAGTAGGTCAGCAGCAGGCCAGTGAGGAAGCCGGCGATACCGGAACCCGCCTTCTGGCAAAAGGAGATGCCGCCGAATGCCAGGCCGGAAACGCGCTTGCCGGTCTTGGTGTGGCCGTAGTCCACCGCCTCGGCGATGGCGGACCAGAATACCGGCGCGTGCAGGTCGACGACGAACGAGAGAATGATATAGAGCACAAAGGCGACGGCGATATCCCCGGGGGAGACCGCAAAGAACATGAGCACGCTGATGACACCCACCAGCATCTGTGACCAGCTGAACAGCTTGATTTTACAGAAGCGCTTGGTGATCCAGGTGGACGCCACCATGGAGACGATGGAAGCGGCGATGCCGGCACTGGTGAACTGGGCCGCCAGCGCTTCGTTGCCGCCGAGGTAGTAGATCGCGTAGTAGAAGGCCACACCGCCGCGCAGTGCGTAGCCGATGGTACCGAGCATGCAGGCACCGGCCAGTACCAGCCACTGGTCGTTCTTCATCAGCAGTTTGAACTGATCACCCAGGGGCTTGCGGTCCACTACGTGCTCGACGCGCTCGCGGGTGGTGAAGAAGCACAGCATCAGCAGGCCGACACCCACCAGGGACATAAAGCCCATGGCCAGCTGGTAGCCCTTGGCCGAGCTGCCATCGCCCCACCACTGTGCCAGCACCGGTACCGAAGCGACGATCACCACATTGGCAATCTTGGCGAAGAACATGCGATAGCCGTTCGCCGACAGGCGCTCCTGCGGGTCATTGGTGAGCACGCCGATGTAGGAGATATACGGAATGGCGACGCCGGTGAACATCAGGGTGGCAAACAGGTAGGTGACGTATGCCCACACCAGTTTGGCGTTGTAACTGAAATCGGGGGTGGTAAACAGCAGGAAGACCGCGAAACCGTAGGGGATCGACAGGTACAGGAAATAGGGGCGGAAGCGGCCGTAGCGGCCTTTGAATTTGTCGGTGAGCAGGCCCATCAGCGGGTCACTGAAGGCGTCCACAAAACGGGCGGCGAGGAACAGCGTACCTACGTGTACCGGCTTAAGGCCGAAAATATCCGTGTAGAAGTACTGCATGAAGTAAAACATGGCTGCGATCATCACGTTGACAGCCATATCGCCGGCACCAAAGCCGACTTTCTCGAATACCGACAGCTTGTTCGAGTTCTGCATTTTATTTCTCTCTTATCGCTTTTATCACCGCACCGCTTATTATTGTTTGGTGCAGAAGCGATATATATATTATTGTAGTATCAATGTCAAAGCGGCCTATGTGCACGGATCGCTTTTATCTGTGGCGAATTAGGCGTAAATTGCACGGGTTGAGCGTCGATTTCTGTACAGTGTGTTCAGCACCCGATCGCGGGGGCTCAAGACCGGTGCCGACGTCCCTTCACAGTATTTGTGGCATTTTTAGCACTTTTGTACAGGGAAGTGTATAAAAAAACATCACCACTGCCGTATAGCGGGTGTTTCCCGGCGGTAGTGAAGCCGCAGCCGCTATTTGTCATAATGTAAGTCAAATTGTGTGATAGACGCGGGTACCGCCGCCCCGCCCCTATTTTCGGGTGTTTTCCGTTTATTTGGCGGAAAGCGGGCGTGCAGGTCATATAACAGGTGCTGAAGGCAGCTGAAGCTAGGTAGTCAATTATGGTTAAACAAGTCAGGGAGAACAGGCCGCGCAGCGTGCACGCCTGGGTCGCCTATGAGCTGGGTACCCGCATTGTCAGCGGTTACTACGAGCCGGGTGAGTATATTCCCAATGAGGCCACTATCGGCGAAGAGCTGAATGTGTCCCGGACCGCCCTGCGTGAGGCGTTCAAGATCCTGAGTGCCAAGGGCCTGATCGAGTCGCGCCCGAAGCTCGGCACCCGTGTGCGTCCCCGTGAATTCTGGAACATGTTTGACTCCGATGTGCTGCGCTGGTGCTTTGATTCCACGCCGTCTGCGGAGTTTCTGCGCGCGCTGTTTGAAGTGCGCGAGATGATTGAGCCTACCTCTGCGGCATTGGCGGCCAAACGTGCCAGCGATGAGCAGATTGCGGCGATCGAAGAGGCCTACCGCGGCATGGAGGGCGCTGAGCCCGGTACCGAGCAGGTGATTCTCACCGATATCGAGTTCCATATGGCGATCCTGCGCGGCACCAACAATGAGTTCATGGTGTCCCTGGGTGAATCCATCAAGACCGCGCTGATGGGCCTGTTCCGTATCAGTAGTTCCAAGGAGTCTGCGTATCAGGCATCCCTGCCTGGACACTACGCGGTATATCTGGGCATTCGCGATCGCGATCCGGAGCGCGCGCGCTTCGAGATGAAGTCCCTGCTTTCCAAGTCCTCCCGCAAGGCGATTGATCACCTGGCGGAAGGTGAGGGCATTAATGTGGATATGGCGATCTGAGTACTCTCCCGATCCCGGTGTGCGTCTCCCTGTTGTGTCTCGTTGAATCGGGGAGCCAATAAAAAAGGCAGTCATTTGACTGCCTTTTTTATTGGCTGGCGCTCCGTATCGATGGGGCGCCGTGCGCTGTGCACAATTACAGCACTTTTACCGCGGGAATCTTGCGCTCAACGATTTTCAGTGGATTGCGCAGGGCCCGGCCGAAGGTGGCGGATTCGATTTCAAAGCGGTCTCCGGCTTCCGGCTTGATGCCGTCGCCAAAACTCAGGGTGGCGGTGCCGAAGAAGTGTACCTGCAGGGTGCCTGGACGGCAGAAATTGCTGTACTTGAAGTGGTGGTCTTCCAGGTTCTTGATGGTGTGGGACATGTTGTCTTCGCCGCTCAGGAAGCTTTTTTCCCAGATCACTTCGCCATTGCGCACGATGCGGGAGGTGCCCTCAATGTGTGCCGGCAGTTCGCCCAGCAGCAGTTCGGGGCCAAAGGAGCAGTGGCGCAGCTTGGAGTGGGCCAGGTACAGGTAGTTCTGGCGCTCGGTTACGTGGTCGGACAGCTCGTTACCGATGGAGAAACCGATACGGCAGGGATTGCCCTCGGCGTCATTGATATAGATGCCGGCAATTTCCGGTTCCTCGCCGGCGTCCAGGGCGAACGAGGGGCTGGGAATGGCCTGTTCCGGGGCGACAACGCAGTTGCCGTCACCCTTGTAGAACCACTCGGGCTGTACGCCGATCTTGTCTCCGCTGGGCTTGCCGCCCTCGACGCCCATTTTGAACATCTTCATGGTGTCGGTCATCTGTTCTTCTTTGCCCGCAGAGTTCTGTGCGTGCATCGCGGCGCGGGTGTCAGCACTGCCCAGGTGGGTCAGGCCTGTGCCTGCCACCATCAGCTGGGAGGCTTCGGGATGGTCGATCGGCGCCAACAGGCGGCCTTCGTCGACGATTTTCTGGTAATCCAGCTGCTGGTCGGAAAGCAGTGAGCTGGCCAGGGCTTCGAGCGCCGTGCCGGATTCCAGGGCGCGCTGTGCCAGCTGGTAAACGGTCTCCACGTCTTTCAGTTGTTCGATGGTGTTGCTGTCAGCCACTGCGCCCACTGCGCGTTGGCCGGATTCGGTGGTGAACTGGATCAGTCTCATCGCTTTTTCTTCTCTATATAGCCTGCTGTTCGAAATCACCGATTCGCCTGTTTATAGGGCTCGGTGGCACGTGTATATTTTCTGAGCAGCGTCGAGCGAAAAATGTTCTCTCAGGCGCTGGCCATTATTAATATCATACAATATGATGTATCTCAATGAGTGCACACGGACGGTGCCCTCTCGGGAACCGCTGCCAGATTATGGGGCGAAAACCCTCGCTGAGGTTGTCCCGAAAAATAAAAAGTCATACAATAATAGTTATGAGAGAATAAATAGGTAGGTTGTATCAAAATGGCCAGTGATAAAAAGAAAACTGCTCTTCGGTCCGCCAATTGGTTCGGCACTCGCGATAAAAACGGCTTCATGTACCGCAGCTGGATGAAGAACCAGGGGATCCCCGAGCATCATTTCGAAGGCAAGCCGGTTATTGGTATCTGTAATACCTGGTCCGAATTGACCCCGTGTAACGCCCACTTCCGCAAGATTGCCGAGCACGTCAAGAAAGGCGTGATTGAGGCGGGCGGCGTACCTGTAGAATTTCCCGTATTTTCCAACGGTGAGTCCAATCTGCGTCCCACCGCGATGTTCACCCGCAACCTCGCAGCGATGGATACCGAAGAGGCCATCCGCGGCAACCCACTCGACGCCGTTGTGCTGCTGGTAGGCTGCGACAAAACTACTCCGGCCCTGCTGATGGGCGCCGCCAGCTGTAACCTGCCCACCATCGTGGTTACCGGTGGCCCGATGCTGAACGGCAAACACAAAGGTAAAGATGTTGGTTCCGGCACCCTCGTGTGGCAAGCCCACGAGGAGTACAAGGCCGGCAATATCTCCCTGCACGAATTCCTCAGTGCGGAGGCAAGCATGTCCCGCTCTGCCGGTACCTGTAACACCATGGGTACCGCTTCCACCATGGCGTGTATGGCGGAGTCCCTGGGTACCAGCCTGCCGCACAATGCTGCGATCCCGGCAGTGGATTCCCGCCGCTACGTGCTGGCGCACCTGTCCGGTATGCGCATCGTCGATATGGTGCACGAAGACCTGACCCTGTCCAAGGTGCTGACCAAAGAAGCCTTTATCAATGCGATCCGCACCAATGCGGCGATCGGTGGCTCCACCAATGCAGTTATTCACCTCAAGGCCATCGCCGGCCGTATGGGAGTGGACCTGGACCTGGACGACTGGAAAGAAGGGCGTGAAGTTCCCACCCTGGTCAACCTGCAGCCGTCCGGCAAATACCTGATGGAAGAGTTCTACTATGCCGGTGGCCTGCCCGCGGTATTGCGCCGCCTGGGTGAATCCGGTGCGCTGAATAAAGACTGCCTCACCGTTAACGGTAAGAGCATCGGCGAGAACGTCGAAGACGCGCCATGCTACGACGATGATGTGATCCGTCCGCTGGACAACCCGCTGGTAGAAAACGGTGGAATCTGCGTGCTGCGTGGCAACCTGGCTCCGCGCGGTGCAGTGCTGAAACCGTCTGCCGCCAGCCCCGAACTGATGAACCATCGCGGCCGCGCCGTGGTGTTTGAAAATTTCGAGCATTACAAGTCCCGTGTTGTTGATCCCGATCTGGATATCGACGAAACCTGTGTGATGGTTCTCAAGAATTGTGGTCCAAAGGGTTACCCGGGGATGGCGGAAGTGGGCAACATGGGGCTGCCACCGAAAGTGCTCAAAAAGGGTATCAAGGACATGGTGCGTATTTCCGATGCGCGCATGAGTGGTACCGCCTTCGGTACCGTGGTGCTGCACACCGCGCCGGAAGCGATGGAGTTCGGTCCTCTGGCTGCGGTTCAGGATGGCGACATGATTCACCTGGATGCGCACAACGGCGTACTGCACCTGGAAGTGTCCGATGAGGAAATCACAGCGCGGCTTGAGAAACTGAAGGCCAACCAGATTATCGCCAGCACCAGCGGTTACGAAGCCATGTACCGCAATCATGTGATGCAGGCGGACGAGGGTTGTGACTTTGATTTTCTGGTGGGCTGCCGTGGCGCGGAAGTGCCGCCGCATTCGCACTGATTCGCATCGATTTAATATCGGGCAGCAAGTTTTTTACAGGCGACTATCCGGTTTTGCACGTTTGACTCCCAAGCGCCCCTCGGGGCGCCTTTTTTCCGCAAAATTTTCCGGCTGACCTGTAGACTGGATTCCTGGCGGATCCATGCAATTCCCCGCAGAGGGTGAATGTAATAACGAATAAAGTGAGCGAATGATGACGCTGACCAATCAATATCCGAGCCTCAAGGGCAAAACAGTATTTATTTCCGGCGGTGGCTCCGGTATCGGCGCCAGCCTGGTGGAATCCTTTTTCCAGCAGGGGGCAAAGGTCGCCTTTGTCGATATCCAGGAAGACGTATCCAGCGCCCTGGTCGATCGCCTGGGGAGTGACGATGTGCGCTTCTATCCCTGTGACCTCACCGATGTGGCGCGTCTGCAGGCTGTGATCGCACAGGGGGCGGAAGATCTCGGCCCTATTTCCGTGCTGGTCAACAACGCCGCCAACGATACCCGCCACGATTTCCGTGAAGTAACGCCCGAGCAATGGGACAAGTGCCTGGCGGTCAATATGCGTCACCACTTCTTCGCCGCCCAGGCGGTGTACCCGTACATGAAACAACTGGGTGCCGGCTCCATTATTAACCTCGGTTCCATGAGCTGGCACGCGGGCCAGGGCGGTATGCCTGGCTACACCAGCTCCAAAGCCTCCATCGAAGGCCTGACCCGCGGTCTGGCCCGCGATATGGGGCCGGATCGCATCCGTGTTAACTGTCTGGTGCCCGGCTGGGTGATGACCGAGAAGCAGTTGAGCGAGCGCGTGGATGAAGCGGCGCGCGAGGCCATCGATAAGGGCCAGAGTGTGAAAGATCCGCTGATGCCCGAGAGCATCAGTGCAATGGCGCTGTTTTTGGCATCCGACGATGCGGCCATGTGTACCTCGCAGAACTTTATCGTCGACGGCGGCTGGATTTAATCCAGCCTGTGAAAGCACGTCGAAAATTCAAAAAATTCAGGAGAAAGCCATGACTATAACCGGAAAGCAATTGATCGCAGGTAACTGGACCGACGGCCGTGCTGGGTCTTTTCACGGCGTAAACCCCGCCACCGGTGAGAACCTCGAGCCGGCTTTTAGTGCCGCGGATGAGTTCCAGGTAACCGAAGCGGTGAATGCGGCGAGCGCCTGTGCCACCGAATTTTCCAACCTGGCCCCGGCCAAGCGTGCAGAATTCCTCAACGCCTGCGCCGACGAAATCATGAACCTCGGTGACGAGCTGCTGGAGCGCGTTTCCGCTGAGACCGGCTACCCGCTGGCGCGCGCCCAGGGCGAGCGCGGCCGCACCTGCGGCCAGCTGCGCCTGTTCGCAGACTGGATCGTACAGGGCGAATATCTGGATGCGCGTATCGATACCGCCATGCCGGACCGTGAGCCGCTGCCGCGTCCGGACCTGCGTTCATTCAATCAGGCGCTGGGACCGGTCGCGGTCTTCGGCGCGAGCAATTTCCCGCTGGCGTTCTCCGTCGCTGGTGGGGACACCGCGGCGGCGTTTGCCGCCGGTTGTCCGGTGATTGTAAAGGGGCACAACTCCCACCCCGGTACCAGCGAGCTGGTGGCCCAGGCCATCGACAAGGCAGTCAAAAGTACCGGCATGCCCGCCGGCGTATTCTCCCTGATCCTGGGTTCCGGCCGCCGTGTCGGCGCCGAGCTGGTGAAAGCGCCCGGCGTTAAAGCCGTGGGCTTTACCGGCTCACTGCAGGGCGGCATGGCGCTGTTCAACCTGGCCAATGCTCGTCCGGAGCCAATTCCGGTATTCGCCGAAATGGGCAGCATCAACCCGGTGGTTCTGTTGCCGGAAGCGCTGAAAGAAAAAGCCGAAACCATCGCTGAAGGTTTTGTTGGTTCCCTGACCCTGGGCACCGGTCAGTTCTGTGTAAACCCGGGCCTGGTACTGGCGGTTGAGGGCGAAGAGCTGGATCGTTTTATCAGTGCCACTGGTGAAGCGCTGTCCAAAGTTGGCGCCGGCGTAATGCTGAACGAAGCAACCCTGGCTGGATACCAGAGCGGTGTTGCCCGTCTGCGTGACCAGGCTGGTGTTGAACAGGTTGCTGCGGGCGAAGCCGCTGGTGAAGGCGCAGGTTTCACCTGTCAGGCGGGCCTTCTGACAGTAGATGCGAAAAGCTTCCTCGCCAACAAGGAGCTGCAGGAAGAGGTCTTCGGCCCCATGTCCCTGGTAGTGAAGTGCCGCGACAAGGCCGAGCTGCTACGGGCGGTATCTGCCCTGCAGGGCCAGCTGACCGGTACCTTGCAGTGCACCGAATCTGAGCTGGCAAATTACGGCGACCTGGTAGAAGTCCTGCGCCAGAAAGTGGGCCGTGTTGTGTGCAACAACTTCCCCACCGGTGTGGAAGTTTGCCACTCCATGATGCACGGCGGTCCTTTCCCGGCGGCTACCGACGCACGCTTTACCTCTGTAGGCACCATGTCCATCGCGCGTTTCGTACGTCCGATCTGCTTCCAGAATTACCCGGAAGCACTGCTGCCTGACGCTCTGAAAAACAGCAACCCGCTGAACATTGCGCGTCTCGTTAACGGTGAAAAGACCAGTGATGCAATCTGAATTGATCATGCCCAGCGGGATTGAAACATCCGAGCTGGCGGTCGGTGGACCAGAGGGCAGCGGCAACCAGCCGCTGCAGCTGGTCACCCTGGCGAACAGTCGCGGCACCCGCGTTACCCTGTGTGATCTGGGTGCCAGCCTGTATGCAATCCACACCAAGGATCGCTACGGGCACAGTGACAATATTCTGCTGACCTACGCGGATCCCGAGCACTGGCTGGATAACGAGTACTACCTGGGCGTAACTGCCGGGCGCGTCGCCAACCGTATTGGCGGCGCCAGCTTCCAGCTGGGTGATAAGGCCTATCAGCTGCCGGCAAACGATGGTGCAAACCATCTGCATGGCGGTCCGCAGGGATTGCACACGAAGCGCTGGCAGATTGTGCAGAGCGAATCCAGTGCGCGCTTCCAGTCGGTCACTTTCCGCTGTGTCAGTGAAGACGGCGACGCGGGCTATCCCGGTAACCTGGATATCGAACTGACGTACTGTCTGGACGAAGACGATGCGTTGACCCTGGAATACCGCGCGGTAACGGATGCGGATACACCGGTGGCATTGACCAATCACTGTTACTGGAACCTGGCGGGTCGCGATGGCATTCTCGAGCACGAGCTGGAGATCTATGCGGACCAGCTGCTGCGCCTGAACGAACAGCTGATCCCGACCGGTGAGTTGCTCAAAGTTGCGGATACGCCGGTAGATTTCCGCAAGCGCAAGCAGATTGGGCGCGATATCGAGTGGTGGCCGGGCGGATACGATAATTTCTGGGTGGTGGACGAGACTGCGGACAAGGCGCTGAAGCCGGTCGCATCTCTGGTGCATCCGGCATCCGGGCGCTCGGTCAAAATTGTTTCCAGTGAAGCTGGAGTGCAATTTTACAGCGGGAACTTCCTGGATGGCAGCCGCAATCGCGATGGCGGCTCCCCCATGAATCAGTATGCGGGACTGTGTTTAGAAACCCACGGTTTCCCCGATGCACCCAATCACAGCAATTTTCCTTCTGTAATTTTAAAGAAGGGTGAAGAGTACAGGCAGACAACGGTTTACCAGTTTTCTGCGGAATAAAAATCTATTTCGTAGCGTGAGAATTGCTATGAAGGTTTTGAGGTGGTAGAGGGTTCCAGGACTGTCGAAAACATCCCTGTTTTCGAAGGTCTCGCGAATAGTTACCCGGCACCGAAGGCTGCGCGGTGAAGATTTTCGAGTTCGTTCGCGGCAATAGCGACGGACCTTAAAAGGGAGCAAAACTCCCAACAATAAATATAAACAATCCAAAGTGATGAGGAGTCCGATAATGAAGATCTCTCGAATCCTGTCCGGCGCTTTTGCCCTGGCCCTGTGTGCCAGCCAGAGTGTTCTCGCAACAACCATTGGTTTTTCCCAGGTCGGCTCGGAAAGCGGCTGGCGTACCAGCTTTAGTGAGTCCGTCAAAGCCGAAGCCGAAAAACGCGGTATCAACCTCAAGTTTTCCGATGCGCAGCAAAAGCAGGAAAACCAGATCAAGGCCGTGCGCAGCTTTATCGCCCAGGGCGTCGACGCCATCATGATCGCACCGGTCGTGGAAACCGGATGGAAGCCTGTACTGCGTGAAGCCAAGCGCGCACGTATTCCTGTGGTCATTCTCGACCGCAACATTGACGTGAAAAACAAATCCCTCTTCCTTACCCGTATCGCCTCCGACTTTGTAGAAGAAGGTCGTCGCGCGGCGCAGTGGCTGATGGACGAGACCGAGGGCAACTGCAAAATTCTCGAACTGCAGGGCACTGTCGGCGCGACCGCAGCCATCGACCGTATGAAAGGCTTCAATGAAGTCATCGCCAACTACCCCAATGCCGAAATCGTGCGCAGCCAGACCGGCGAATTTACCCGCACCAAGGGTAAAGAAGTCATGGAAGCCATGCTCAAGGCCGAGAACAGCGGCAGGGAAATCTGCGCACTCTGGTCTCACAACGACGAAATGGCCATTGGTGCTATCCAGGCCATCAAGGAAGCCGGCCTGAAGCCCGGTGAAGATATGCTGGTGGTGTCCGTAGACGGTGTACCGGACTACTTTAAGGCCATGGCCGACGGCGAAGCCAATGCCACCGTTGAACTCAATCCGCACTTGGGCGCACCGGCGTTTGACGTTATCGAAGCGTACCTGAAGGGCGACCGCAAGGTGGAGAAACTGATCACCACCACCGGCGACCTGTTCACTCAGGAAACGGCTGCCGAAGAATACGCCAAGCGCGCCGGCAGCTAAGTCGCGGTCAAGAGAATAAGCGGGTTTGAGCCATGACGTTGTTAAGTCTGAGCAAAGTCGAAAAGCGCTATCCGGGTGTGAAGGCCCTGGACGGCGTCGACTTCCAGCTGCGCGAGGGCGAAGTCCACGCACTGCTGGGTGAAAACGGTGCGGGTAAGTCCACGCTGGTGAAAGTCATGACCGGTGCGCTGGAAGGCGACGGCGGCAGCATGACCTACCTGGGTGAGCCGCTGAAACTGAAAAGTACCGCTCACGCACAAACCGTGGGTATCAGTACCGTCTATCAGGAAGTGAATCTGCTGCCGAATCTTACCGTGGCGCAGAACCTTTACCTGGGCCGCGAGCCGAAAAAATTCCGGCTGATCGACTGGAAGAGGATCAATCGCCAATCCAGGGACGTGCTGAAACGCTTTGACCTCGATATCGATGTGACTCGCCCCTTGTCCTCCTTTTCTGTTGCCGTGCAGCAGTTGATCGCCATCGCCCGCGGTGTGGATATGTCCGCGAAGGTACTGGTGCTGGACGAGCCCACTGCGAGTCTTGATGCCGACGAGTGCGAGCAGCTGTTCGGCGTGATGCGTGAGCTGAAAGCCAAGGGCATCGGCATCGTGTTTATCACCCACTTCCTCGACCAGGTATACGCGGTTTGCGATCGCATTACGATTCTTCGCAACGGTCAGCTGGTTGGAGAATTCGAAGCGGCGAAGTTGCCGCGCAGTGAGCTGGTAGGGCATATGCTCGGCAAGGAACTGCAGGCGGAAACCAAGGTGCAGGAAGGCGAAGCGCGGAATGAAAAAGCGCTGAGCGAAACCCTTCTGGAAATGGATGGTGTGGCGGTACGCGGCTCCCTGCATCCCACTTCGCTCACCGTGCGTCGCGGCGAAGCCGTGGGTCTGGCGGGGCTGCTGGGCTCCGGCCGCAGTGAGGTCTGCCGAGCGGTCTTCGGTGTGGATAAGAAGACCGACGGCACGCTCACGTTTAAAAGCAGTGAACGGAACTTCCGGCAGCCGGCCGAGGCCATTGCCGAAGGGCTGGCGCTGTGTCCGGAAGATCGCAAGACCAGCGGTATCATCGGGCCTTTGTCCATTCGCGAAAACATCGCGCTGGCGCTGCAGGCCCGTCGCGGCTGGTGGCGTCCCATGAGCCGCGCGGAGCAGCAACAACTGGCCGACAAGTTTATAGCCGAGCTGCAGATTGCCACGCCTGATGCGGAAAAGCCGATTGAGCAGTTAAGCGGTGGCAACCAGCAGAAAGTGATTCTCGCCCGCTGGCTGGCTACCAACCCGCAACTGCTGGTGCTGGATGAACCCACCCGCGGTGTGGATATTGGCGCGCACGCCGAAATCCTGAAGCTGATCAAAAAATTCTGCAGTGAAGGTATGTCCCTGCTGGTGACCTCCTCTGAACTGGATGAGCTGGTGGCCTTTTCCGATCGTGTCGCCGTGATGCGCGACCGCCGCAAGGTGGCGGAGATCGAAGGCGACGATATTACCGAAGGCAACATCATGCAGGCGATTGCGGAGGCGTAACGTGAGTAATCTTCAATCCGCTGCGGTAGGGCAGCCTGTCCCGGCAGAAAAAGCGAAAAAATTCCCCCAGATTTCCGGGCGTTACCTTTGGCCGCTGCTGGGCTTGTTCAGCCTGCTGGCGATCAATCTGGTCATGGCCCCGGAGTTTTTCCATATCGAAATCCAGGACGGCCGTCTTTACGGCAGCCTGATTGACGTGCTGAACCGCAGCGCCCCGGTGGCATTGCTGGCCATCGGCATGACCCTGGTGATTGCCACCGGCGGTATCGACCTGTCCGTGGGGGCCACCATGGCCATCGCCGGTGCGGTCTGCGCCAACCTGATCGTGGGCGGTGTGGATAACATTTTCCTGCTGATCGCCGCGGGCCTCGCTGCCGGTCTGGTGGCCGGGGCGGTCAACGGCGGGCTGGTAAGCTACATGGGCATTCAGCCGATTGTGGCGACGCTGATCCTGATGGTGGCGGGCCGCGGAATCGCGCAGCTGATCAACTCCGGACAGATCGTTACCTTCCAGAACGATGCGTTCGCGTTTCTCGGTACCGGTTCTTTCCTCGGCCTGCCGTTCCCCATCGTGCTTGTGCTGATCATGTTTGCGGTTGTGCAGCTGCTGATGCGCAAAACCGCGCTGGGCCTGTTTGTGGAAAGTGTCGGCTGTAACGCGGGTGCCAGCTATTACCTGGGGATCAACCAGCGTGCGGTGAAAATGATGGTGTACTGCATTGCTGGCGTTTGCGCGGCACTGGCGGGCATGATCGCCGCGGCGGATATCCAGGGTGCCGATGCCAACAACGCCGGTCTGTGGCTGGAGCTGGATGCCATTCTGGCGGTGGTCATCGGCGGTGCCTCGTTGATGGGTGGGCGTTTCTCCATTCTGTTGTCGATCATCGGTGTGCTGGTAATCCAGTGCCTGAGCACCACCATCATCATGAGTGGTCTGCCGGCGAAATTTAACCTGCTGATCAAAGCGGTGGTGGTGATCTTTGTGCTGTTGTTGCAATCCCCACTGTTCCAGAAGCAGATGTCTGCCCTGTTTGCAGCGTTCAACAAGAAAGACAATGAAGGAGCGCAGGCGTGATGCATTCCTTGGCAAATTCCCGGTTCACCTCCCTGTATGTGACGAGCGCGCTGTTTGTGCTGCTATTCCTGGTAGGCGCATTGCAGTTTGACGGCTTTGGCAGCACCCGTGTGGTGGCCAATCTGTTCTCCGATAATGCCTTCCTGGTGATTACTGCAATTGGCATGACCTTTGTGATCATTTCCGGTGGTATCGATCTTTCCGTAGGCGCTGTGATTGCGCTGACCGGCGTGGTCTGTGGTTTGCTGATCGGTGAGATGCAGATGCACCCGCTGATCGTGTTCCCGCTGGTGCTGATCGGCGGCGGCCTGTTTGGTGCCTCCATGGGCGCACTGATTCATTTTTACAAGCTGCAGCCGTTTATCGTCACCCTTGCGGGCATGTTCCTCGCCCGCGGTCTGGCCACCACGCTGAGTGAGGAGTCGATCCCCATCGATCACCCTTTCTACGATGCGGTGGCTGATTTCGGCATGCTGCTGCCCGGTGGTGCCTGGGTAGGGGCTTCCACACTGATTCTGTTCGCGGTACTGATCGGTGCAATCCTGCTGGCACATTTCAGTCGTCTCGGTGGTTTTATCTATGCCCTCGGTGGCAGTGCCCAGTCCGCGCAGCTGATGGGGGTTCCCGTAGCCCGCACCACCATCAGTATTTACGCGATCAGTGGTTTCCTGTCTGCGCTTGGTGGAATCGTCTACTCCTTCTATACATTCTCAGGATATTCTCTGGCAGCGGTGGGGATGGAACTGGATGCCATTGCAGCCGTGGTGATCGGTGGTACCCTGTTGACTGGCGGTTCTGGCTATGTGGTGGGCACCCTCATTGGTGTGCTGATCATGGGCGTTATCCAGACCTACATCTCATTTGATGGCACCCTCAACAGCTGGTGGACCAAAATCGTGATCGGCCTACTGCTGTTTGTGTTTATCGGTATGCAGCGATTGCTGACCCGGCGCCAGGCCCGTGTCGCGGGCCACTAGCGGCAGAGTTTGACCGCCTGATTTGAATCAAGAGCCTCCAACTGACGTTGAGACTAGAATAAAACCGAGCGCGCACAGAGTAAGAGAGGACACTGATGCTTGAAGTACAGCGCATAGATGCGATCGAAGTGGGCAATACCCTTGGCGAGGGGGTGTTGTGGAACCACAAAGACCAGAGTGTCTGGTGGACCGATATCCACGAGTGCAAACTCTACCGGCTTACCTGGCCGGGGCGCGAGCTGGAAGTGTTCGACACGCCTGAGCGACTGTGCGCATTTGGCTTTACCGATCGCGACGATTGTATTGTGGCCGCGTTTGAAACCGGCTTTGCGCTGTTTGATTACCGACGCGGTAAGGTCCTGTGGCAGAAAACCCTGCTGGAGAAAGGCTCAGGCCTGCGTTTTAACGATGGCAAGATCGATCGCCAGGGCCGCTTCTGGGCGGGCACTATGGCGGAAGACGGCCGCGAGGACGCCGCCGGTATTCTCTACTGCCTGGAACCCAACGGCGTGGTCAGTGAGCAGCAGAAGGATGTGTTCATCTCCAATGGTTGCTGCTGGGATGTGAACTCCAGTCACTTCTACTTTGCCGACTCCCCCCGCCGCAGTATCTACCGCTATAAATTCGACGCGCGCCGCGGAGATATCGGTGAACGTGAACTCTTCGCCCGTACCATGTTCGGTATCTACCCGGACGGTGCCACCGTCGATGCCGACGGCTACTTGTGGTCCGCGCAGTGGCGCGGCGCCCGGGTTCAGCGTTACGCACCGGATGGCAAACTCGCCGGTGCGGTGCCGGTGCCTGTCAGCCAGCCCACTTGCGTGACTTTCGGCGGCCCGAATATGGATATGATGTTTGTTACCACCGCCAAGGAATCCCTAAATGAGTGGACCCTGGATCGGGAGTGGCAGGCGGGTAACCTGTTCGTATTCCAGACCCCGTTCAAGGGCATAATGGGCTTCCGCTTCAGTACCACCCAGCTGCTGGACAAGATCGCAGAGACGGCCTGAAAGTAATTGGCAATAGCTGGCTGTAGTTGCCTGTAGTTGAAAGGCTCCATATTAAAAAAATCCCCGCCCGGCCTGGTCGCGCGGGGATTTTTTATGTCTTTTGGCCGCCCCGACAGTATGCGAAACAAGTGCCAAAAAAAAGCCCGGCGGCGAACGAGGTTCGCGCCGGGCAATAAGGGTGTTCTTGTTGATGTATGCCGGTTTGGGGTAGTCAGCCTTCGCCTGTACCGCTGTCGTCGCGCAGCAGGCGCACGCCGTAGATGCCTCCGGCCACGGAGTTTTCCGCCGCTTCAAAACGCAGTTCGATCACGCCGTGTGCCGCTTTTTGCTGCACGCTGGCGGGAATCGGATAATCCACACTGAAGAATTGATCACCGCGGCTGCCGTCCAGCATGACCTGGGCCAGTTCGACTTCGTTGGCGAGGATGCGGAAACTGCGCCCGTTATCCAGGCCGAAGTAGGTGATGCGCAGGGTTTTCGCTTCCTGCTCCGGGTCCTTCAGCTGATAGCTGAACCAGTCGCTGGCGTGGCGCCAGTGACGACCGCGGTGAACCCCCGCCTCGGTGCCTGCGCCGGCAAAGAAGTGGTCCGCTTCCGGCTGCTGCTCCCCGGGAGCCACCTTGTCGATGGTCTGACGGGCCAGTGCCAGCCGTGCACGATCCTCGGCTTCCCGCTGCTGTTGCTTGGCCGCCAGGCCTTGCGGTGTACTGTAGGGCCAGTAAATGCTGTAGCGCGATTCGTGGACGCGGAAGAATGGAATCAACACCAGCTCGCTGCCGGCCTTGGGGTTCAGTGCGGGCAACCCCGTGGCCGCGGTATCCACTTTCAGGGTCTTGATATCGGCGCTCTGCAGACTATCCGGCGCCGCGAAGCGCAGTTCCTCTCCGGGCAGGCGTTTCAGGCCGCTGACAAAGTCCCGATCCTCGCTGACAAACATCGGCGTCAACTCCTGGGGACACATGGGGCCCTGGGCGATATGCCCCATACGACTGTCGTCAGCGAGGAAGTTCAGCTTTTCCTCCGCAAACGGATGCGTCTTGGCCGCCAGTACCACCGGCCCGTAGGTGAGGGCGTAAAAATCCGATTTGTCCGGCAGCTGTTCCGCCTCCGGATGCATGGGCAGGTTGACCTCTATGCGGTCGCCGTTTTTCCAATTGCGCTCGATGGTGATGTAACTGCCGGGCTTTTCCGCGACGGCGATATTTTTGCCGTTGATAGCAAGACTGAGGGCGCCATCGCTGACCCATGCGGGGTAGCGCAGTTTCAGTTGGAACTGACCGCTGCCGCTGATCGTCAGCGCGGTGCTCTCGGTATCCGGAATATGATTTTCCTGCTTGATCTGGATGCCTTTCGCTTCCCAGTCCAGGGTGGAGGGGATAAACAGGTTCACAAACAGCTCGTCGCCGCGGTGGGCGTAAATCATCTCGCCGTACTTACTGTGGTTTTCGATCCCCGAGCCCACACAGCACCACATGGCTTCTTCTGGCTGCGAGTACATGCGGTAGTGGTTGGGACGCATCGGGGTGAAGTACACCAGGCCGCCGTTGTCCGGGTTCTGAGACGAAAGAATATGGTTGTAGAGCGCCCGCTCGTAATAGCGGATATAGCGGGTTTCCGGCTCGCTCAAGTACAACATCCGGGTGAGTTTCAGCATGTTGTAGGTATTGCAGGTCTCCGGCCCTTCTACATCCTCGACCATGGGTGCAAAGTCATCGGTGGGGTGGAAGTGTTCGCGCACGCTGTTGCCGCCGATGGCGACGGTACGATGCTCTACTACCTCATTCCAGAAATATTCCGCCGCGTCCTGCCACTGTTCATCCCCCGCCAGATCGCCCACGCGCTTGTAGCCGATCACCTTGGGGATCTGGGTGTTGGCGTGCAGGCCGGTCAGTTTGTCCTGATGCTGTTCCAGCGGCTCGAGAATTTCCCGATGGGAGAGCCGCTTGGCGATGTCGAGGTATTTCTGATCGCCGGTGATCTCGGCAACATCTGCGTAGACTTCATTCACGCCGCCGTGCTCACTTTTCAGGATCAGCTGCACCTGTGTATCTGACATGTTGCCAATCACTTGTGCGCCCCAGTCTGACAGGGCGACCAGCATATCCAGCGCCTGCTGACTGTCTGCATAGACATAGGCATCGCGCAGGCCGGCATAGACTTTGTGGATATTGTAGAGCGGGACCCATTTGTCGTTGAGGGTGAACAGGTCCGAGCGGATATTGCCCTCGGCCAGTTCATTCCACATGGCCTTGCCGCCGGGCACGCCGCTCAGATAGCCATCGCCGCTTTTGTCCTGCGCGCGCTTTAGCTCGTTGAGCATGTAGTCGAGGCGTTGTTTGACTTCCTTGTTGCCGGTGGCAGCCCAGGCGAGGCTGAGGGCAGTGAGGTAGTGTCCACCGATATGTCCGTCGAGCCCGGTGTTTTCCCAGTTGCCGTAGTTATCCGCCTTGGGTTCGAGGCCAGCTTCTTTTAAATAGGGCGCGAGCAGGCGATCCGGATCCATGGCCAGTACGTACTGGATATTGGTGTCCTGAGCATGTTTGAACGGGCTTTCCAGCAAGCGGATTTGATCGAGCGGGAAGCTCGCCATTTCCGCGGGCTTCTGGTGCTTTGTGCAACCAGCAATGGCGACTGAGCCAATTGCTAGGCTTAGGAGTATTTTTTTCATCGCAACCTCAGGTGCTTTTATTATTCGGTACCACATTCTGGGTTCGTGGTATTGGGCGCTTTGTAGCTCCTGCTGCGGCGGTACTACTGCCGGGGACTGTTTGCGAGACCGTCAGCAGCACCTTCGATTCGGGCTTCAGCTCTCCGTAGATAATGCTGCTAACGAAGTAAAAGAATTCGAAGTGAAGGCTGAGTGCTGGGTGGAAGTTATTGAAAGCGTTGGCGACAGGGACGTCGCCGACGCAGCGTAAATTACTTAACCTTGAACCCTTGGTAAGAATCCAGCTCAGCCGGATCAATCACCGGCCACAGATCCTTGTCCCACTCGATATTCATGATCTTCAACTTCTGAAGCCCATTGTCTGCAGACTCATAGGCGTGCAGCACCAGATAGTCTTTACCGTCAAAGGTATAAGCACTGTTATGACCAAGCCCCGGCCAGGCCTTGTTGCCTGAAATCAGCGGCGTGCCCCCGCCATTGGCCATATCCACACCGTCTTTATCGAGATACGGGCCGGTGACAGACTTGGAGCGACCTACCGCCAGTCGATAAGTACTTTCATCGCCCTTGCAGCAGAGCCCGCGGGAGATGAACAGGTAGTAGTAACCGTTCTTTTCGAAAATAAACGGCGCTTCCAGTTCTTCCGAACCCGCCTTATCCACAGGCTGATATTTCTGGCGATCACCGCGCGCGATGGTGTGCCACTCCTGCGGCTCCGCCAGCCTGGTCAGAGACGGATCCAGCTTCACCAGCTTCAGCCCTTCCCAGAAAGAACCGAAACTCATCCACGGCGTCCCGTCCTTATCGAAAATCACCGCCGGATCAATTGCATTCCAGTGATCCCGATGCGGAATGGAGCGCACCACAATGCCCTGATCCTCCCAGCCGTAGTCCGGAGCGTTTGGGTCCAGGGTAGGGGATACGGTTACGCCAATCGCCGAAGTGTTCTTGCCGAACGCGGAAACCGAGTAGTAAAGGTAGAAACGGCCATCGTGCTCAACGATGTCCGGCGCCCACAGGTGACCGTTGAAGGTGGGAGACACCGATTTGGCCCAGTCCGGCTGGCCGTCAAAGCCGCGACCGGAATAGGTCCAGTGCTTCATGTCCGGGGAACTGTAAATGGTGATACCGGGGCCAGTACTGAACAGGTAGTAGGTATCCCCCTCCTTGGCCATTACCGGATCGTGTACATCGATCTGGCGCTGTGGCTTGGCATCGCTGTCCGCACAAGCGACAAGGGGCAGGGCGAGGCAGGCGGCGAGAACGGCGGCCATAGGGCGGAAGCCCGGCCTCGGTGCAGTGGGAAGTCGGAACATATCGGCTTCTCTATTTATAAGTGTTGTATTGCTCTCATCAGACCAACCCCGACGGGACCCAATGGGTTGATGCGGGGTTGTTCAGTCATTAGTAGTATAATAATATTGTTCGTAGCGCAGCAACTGCCACGGGAAATTACCCCGGGAGCTGCGCATGAAAACAAGATTACAACGATAACGATATTAGCGATGAAACTCCGAAGCCTGCTTTCCCGGGCGCTCGGCTGTGCCTGCATCTGGCTCTCCGCCTGCGCAGTAGCCGCGCCGACAGCACAACCCACTCCAGATACCCACGAAGTCGGGGCTTACTCCTCGCCATTGGTGGCGCAACGGGCGGATCCCTGGGTGCTGCGCCACGACGGTTTCTATTACTTCATTGCTACCGTCCCGGAATATGACCGTATCGAGCTGCGCCGTTCAGCCACCATCGCCGGGCTCCCTCAGGCCGACGCGGAAGTAGTGTGGCGCAAGCATGCCTCCGGTCCCATGAGCGCCCACATCTGGGCCCCGGAACTCCACCGTATCGACGGTGCCTGGTATATCTACTTTGCCGCCGGTGAGGCGGAAAACCCCTGGAATATCCGCATGTATGTGCTGCGCAATGGCGCGGACAACCCGTTGCAGGGCGAATGGCAGGAGCTGGGCCGGATCGTCACCCCGGTGGACAGTTTCTCCCTCGACGCTACCACTTTTACACACAAGGGCAAACGCTACCTGGCCTGGGCGCAGTACGATGTCGAGGACGATCTGGGCTCACTGCTGCTGATGGCAGAAATGAAATCACCCACCGAGATCCGTTTACCGGTAATCACCCTTTCTCAGCCGGACCTTGCGTGGGAGAAGCGCGGCCACAAGGTCAATGAAGGGCCGGCGGTGCTGAAAAGGAACGGACGCATCTTCATCAGTTATTCAGCGAGCGCCACCGATGCTAACTATGCGATGGGATTGTTGTGGGCCGACGCGGACGCAGATCTGATGGATCCGCAGAGCTGGCACAAGGCTCAGCAGCCTGTGTTCCATACCAATGCCGAAACAAAGCGCTTCGGCCCGGGGCACAACAGCTTCACCGTGGCGGAAGATGGCGAGACCGATCTGCTGATTTACCACGCCCGGGACTATCGCGAAATCAAGGGCAATCCTTTGTCTGATGGCAACCGCGCCACGCGCGTGCGCCCGCTGTACTGGGATGAAAACGGGATGCCGGACTTTCGCCAGCACGCCGGTGACTGACGGCTGGCCCGTGAATAACGAATAAAAACCGATTACAAAGAAGTGAGTGAGAGTATGAAGAATAAAATTTTGACTGCGATTGCCGCTGTGGGAATGGCAGCCACTGCTGCCACCAGTCACGCTGCCAACCCGGCCATTACCGAAGTGCTCACTGCGGATCCTGCGGCCATGGTGTACGACGATACCGTCTACCTGTACACCGGCCATGATGAAGCCAAGGACAACAAGGGCTTCTACGAAATGCACAAGTGGCTGGTGTTTTCCTCCACAGATATGGTCAATTGGAAAAACGAAGGCTCGCCGCTGGCGGTAAAAGATTTCAAATGGGCCAGGGGCGACGCCTGGGCCACCCATGTGGTGGAGAAGGACGGCAAGTTCTATTTCTACACCACAGTGCGCCACGATGAGACCAAGCCCGGTTTTGCCATTGGCGTTGCCGTATCCGACAGCCCCACTGGCCCGTTCAAGGATGCCCTGGGCAAGGCACTGATCAGCAACGACATGACCACGGATACCGAAATCGACTGGGATGACCTGGATCCGGCCGCCTTTATCGATGACGACGGTCAGGCGTATCTCTTCTGGGGCAACACCAAACCGCGCTGGGCCAAACTGAAAGACAACATGATCGAGCTGGATGGCCCGATTCACAGTCTGGACCTGCCGAATTTCACGGAAGCCCTGTACGCGCACAAGCACGGGAATTACTACTACCTGACCTATGCCATGGGTTTCCCGGAGAAAATCGGCTACGCCATGAGCAAGTCCATCGAGGGCCCCTGGGAATACAAGGGGATTCTCAACGAGCTGGCGGGTAACTCGAACACCAACCACCAGTCCATCATCGATTACAAAGACCGTTCATTCTTTATTTATCACAATGGCGGCACCGAGAAGGGCGGCAGCTTCCGCCGCTCTGTGTGTATCGACGACCTGCACTACAACGAAGACGGCACCATCAAGCGGGTGGTGATGACTTCCGAGGGCGTGGCGCCCGTTAAATAACTGGCGCTACTTTTCAGGAGCCTGCTTACCGCGGGCTCCTGAACGAAAAAACTGTGGTACTAGAAAATAAACGATAAATCGATATTACCGCGATGAAAAAGATCCTGATCCCGGCGCTGATGCTGACCTACTTGCTGGTCATCACCGCCTGTGAGCACAACACGCGTTACAGGCTGCAGAGCCCCGATGGCACTCTGTCGGTTGTGTTTTCCCTGACCGAAACCGGGGAGGCCCGCTATGCGCTAAGTCGCAATCAGGTCACGGTGCTGAATACTTCCGAACTCGGCATCGTACTGGATGACCGTGACCTGAGTAAGGATCTGGAACTGCTTTCTGCAAGCAACCCGACACTGGTGCACACGGAGTACGAATTGCGCCAGGGCAAGCGTCGTCGCAATACCTACACCGCTGTGGAACAGGTTTTCCATCTGCAAAATACTGCGGGTAACAAACTGGATATCGCCTTCCGCGTTTCCAACGACGGCGTCGCGTTTCAGTACCGCCTGCCAGAACAGACTACTGTGGCCAGGGCCTTCCAGGCAGAAACCACAAGTTTCTCTTTCACCCACGGTGCGCGCGCCTGGCTGCAGCCGGTTGCTGTGGCCCAGACCGGCTGGATGAATACCAACCCATCTTATGAAGAGCACTATCATATGGATGTTCCGGTCACCGATATTCCGGCCAGTGAAGCGGGTTGGGTTTTCCCCGCGCTGTTCAACACCGAGGGTGGCTGGGCGCTGATTACCGAAGCGGGGATGGATGGTCGCTATCACGCATCGCGCCTGCAGGGTAAAGCGACTTCCGGTGAATTCCGCATCGGTTATCCAATGGATGCTGAGCGCTATACCGACGGCGCGTTGCTGGCCGAATCACCGCTACCGCTGAAGTCTCCCTGGCGGATTATCGCGGTGGGTGGATTGGATACCATTGTGGAATCCACGCTAGGTACTGACCTGGCCGAGCCCGCCATCGCGCCGATGGACTGGGTCAAGCCGGGAATCGCCAGCTGGAGCTGGGCACTGCTGAAAGATGACTCGGTCAATTACGCGACCCAGGTGCGCTTTATCGATTACGCATCCAGTATGGGTTGGCCGTACGTGCTTGTAGACGTGAACTGGGATCAGAATATCGGCTACGAAAAAATGTCCGCGCTGGCCGACTACGCCGCGCAGAAAAATGTGGGCCTGCTGCTGTGGTACAACTCGTCCGGCTCCTGGAATAAAACCGAATATACGCCCAAGGGAAAACTGCTGACTCGCGCCCAGCGCCGCGCAGAATTCGCCCGCCTGCAGGAGATGGGCATTGCCGGTATCAAGGTGGATTTCTTTGCAGGCGACGGGGTCTCGGTAATCGACTACTACCGCCAGATCCTCAGTGATGCTGCGGACTACCAGCTGCTGGTGAATTTCCACGGGGCTACCTTGCCGCGCGGCCTGCATCGCACTTTCCCCAACTTTATGACGGCGGAAGCGGTGCACGGTTTCGAGATGATCACCTTTATGCAGGACTCCGCGGATAAGGCCGCCGCACATATGGCGATGCTGCCGTTTAGCCGCAACGCCTTTGACCCGATGGATTTTACCCCCACGGTATTTTCTGAAATCCCCAATATAAATCGGCACACCAGTAACGGATTCGAACTGGCCCTGCCGGTGCTGTTCCTCTCCGGTCTGCAGCATATAGCCGAAACCGATCAGGGCATGGCAGGTGTCCCGCAGTTTGTACGCGACTACCTGCAGGATATTCCCGCAGTGTGGGATGAGAGCCGTCTGCTGGACGGCTACCCGGGCAAATACGCGGCTATCGCCCGTCGCAGTGGAGATAACTGGTATGTGTCCGGTATCAATGCAACATCGGAGCAAAGAAATATACAGCTGGACCTTTCCTTTATCGGTGCCCGTCTGGGCAGCGTTATTAGCGATAGTGACGACGCCCGCACACTGGTGCGCAACGAGCTCGAAAGCGGTGCCAGTGTCAAAGTTTCCATGAATGCCAATGGTGGATTTGCGATGGTCTTCCCCGCGGATTCCCTGGTCAAAAATTGATAACGAGGTAGAACAATGCCCAGTAAGTTACTTTTCAGCCTGACCCGTTTTACCCCCAAGGGCCTTATCCCAAAAAGTATTGCTGCCGGTGTAGCTCTGGCAGCGCTCACCGCCTGTCAGCCATCTGTAGATGACTCGGACAAATCTGCAGCCAAGACTGAAGGCAAATCCGCCAGTACCGCGCCGGTCACCCAGCCAGCCCAGGTCGATACCCAGGCGGGTGCCCCGGAAGGTATGTTCGCCAACCCGCTGTTTGCCAATGGTGCAGACCCCTGGCTGGAGTACTGGGACGGCAATTATTACCTCACTACCACCACCTGGACCTCCCAGCTGGTCATGCGTAAATCCCCGACCCTGGATGGTCTTGCAACTGCGGCACCGGTAAATATCTGGTCCGATACCGATCCGGCGCGCTGTTGTAATTTCTGGGCGTTTGAATTTCACCGCCTGAACGGTCCCAACGGCTGGCGCTGGTACCTGATGTACACCTCCGGTCAGCACGGCACCCTGGATCACCAGCATCTTTCCGTACTGGAAAGCGTCGGCGACGATCCCATGGGCCCGTACGTATACAAAGGCTCGCCCATGCCCAACAGTTGGAACATCGACGGCTCCTATCTTGAGCACAATGGCGAGCTGTATCTACTGTGGTCCGAGTGGGTGGGGGATGAGCAGCTGAACTGGATCTCCAAGATGACTAATCCCTGGTCTATCGAAGGACCAAGAGTGGTGATTACCCGTCCGGAAGAAGAGTGGGCACAGAGCGGACGCAAAGTGAACGAAGGTGCTGAAATCCTGAAGAAAGACGGTCGCACTTTCATGATTTACTCCGCCAGTTACTGCGAAACACCGGATTACAAGCTGGCGATGAAAGAGCTCACCGGCGACGATCCGATGAACCCGGATCACTGGACCAAGTATCCGGAGCCCGTATTCCAGCGCGGGAACGGTGTTTTTGGCCCCGGACACAACGGCTTCTTCAAGTCGCCGGACGGTACGGAGGACTGGATCGTTTACCACGGTAACTCCAAAGAAACCGATGGCTGCAGTGCAACCCGCTCCGTGCGGGCACAGAAGTTTACCTGGAGCGACGACGGCACCCCGAACTTCGGCGTACCCGTACCGGAAGGCGAATTCCAGAAGTTGCCGTCCGGCGAAAATGGCCCGATCACCACTAAGGTGCAGGGCGCTCGCTGGAAGCTGGCCAATGCCGCAAACAACCAGTGCCTGACCGGCGCGGGCACCGGTGCCTGTGAATCCAGCGACAGCGAGTGGGTACTGGATAACACTGCCGATGGTGCCTATCGCCTGGCCAACGCCGCCAGCGGTAACTTCCTCAACGCCAGCAGCGAGCTGGCACCCTGGACCAATACCGAAGCCGAGCGCTGGACCCTGGACCAGGACGAAAACGGGTGGGTGCAGCTACGCAACCGGGAAACCGGCGAGCCGCTGGCTGCGAAAGATTGCAGTGGCGATGGCTGTGCACAGTGGTCCCTGCAACCTGCGGAACAGGTGGCGATTGCCAGTGTACAGAGCGGTCGAGTTTTGCAGACCACTGGCTGCGCCAGCGGTGCCGAGATCAGCCAGGGAGCCTGGCAGGGCGAGTCCTGCCAGCGCTGGAGCATTGCGCCGGCGGAAGAAGGTTTTGTGCAAATCCAGACTGGCGACCAGTGCATGACCATTGCCGACAACGCTGTGGTACCCGGCGCGCCGGCGGTACTCGGCAATTGTGAAGGTGCCAGCAGTCAGTGGCGCTTGCAGCCGCTGGCGGACGGCAACCTGCAGATCCAGAACCGCGAGAGCAAACACAACCTGGACCTGGCCCACTGCGGCCTGGCCGAGGGCAATACCTTTGCCCAGGCACCTGCGGCGGATAACGAGTGCCAGAAGTTCCAGTTGCGTGAGGTACCCGTGCAAGGCTGAGCTCTGCCCGTGCAAAGTTAGTAATTCGTTAGTGAGTGTGTGACCGGTTTTTATCGGGCTTGGGTGGCTGCAGCAATGTAGACCACCCCTTTTTTTATTTTTCGAACGTCATAGGTTTAACAATAACGGAGAGAAAAAATGAAGTTGAAACGTTACCTTGCCACCCTGGCAATCGGTTTGTCGGCGACCACCGTGGTTGCACAAGACACCCCCCGCATCACCATCGACAGTACCCAACCGGGCGCCACCATCCATCGCGATATCTACGGTCAGTTTGCCGAGCACCTGGGGCGCGGCATCTACGAGGGAATCTGGGTCGGCAAAGACTCGGAAATAGAAAATATCAACGGCTTCCGCACCGATGTGATCGAGGCGCTGCGGGAAATCAATGTACCTCTGGTGCGCTGGCCGGGAGGCTGTTTTGCCGATGAGTACCGCTGGCGCGATGGTATCGGCCCGCGTGACCAGCGCCCTGTGCGAGTCAACACCCACTGGGGCGGGGTTGAGGAAGACAATGCCTTCGGCACTCACGAATTTTTCGAGCTGGTGGAACTGATAGGTGCGGAAGCCTATGTGAACGGCAACCTGGGCACCGGTAACCCGCGCGAGATGGCCGAGTGGCTGGAATACATGACCGGTACAAGTAACTCCGCGGTGGTGGAAGAACGTCGTAAAAACGGCCGCGATGAGCCGTGGAAAATTGCCTATTTCGGTGTGGGTAACGAGGCCTGGGGCTGCGGCGGACATATGCGTCCGGCTTATTATGCGGATCTCTATAACCACTTCGCCACCTTTTTGAAGACCCCCCGCGGCAGTGAGCCGAAATATGTTGCGAGCGGCGGTCACACTACCGATACCTCCTGGACCGATACCCTGAGCAAGAATGTTCAGCGTCAGATGGACGGAATCAGTTTCCATTACTACACCCTGCCCACGGGTGATTGGGACGACAAAGGGGAGTCTACAGGCTTTGCCGAAGATGAGTGGTTCGCCACCCTGCGGCAGACCCTCCGCATAGATGAATTTATTCGGCTGAACAAAAAGGTACTGGATAAGAATGATCCGGAGAAAAAGCTGGGTTTTTACGTGGATGAGTGGGGCACCTGGTACAACCCGGAAGAGGGACGTGAACCCGGTTTCCTGTATCAGCAGAACACACTGCGGGATGCCGTGGTTGCCGCGTTGAATTTCAACGTATTCCACGAGCATGCGGACCGGGTCCACATGACCAATATCGCGCAGATGGTGAATGTGCTGCAGGCGATGATTCTCACTGATAAGGACAAAATGGTGCTGACGCCCACCTACCACGTGTACGACCTGTACCAGGTATTTCAGGATGCTACGGCCCTACCATTCGAAATAGAGAACCCGCGCAGCTATCGCATGGGTGACCAGTCGCTGCCGGGCATTAGCGCATCTGCCGCCCGCGGCAAGGATGGCAAGATTTATCTGTCGCTGGTGAACCTGGACCCGAACCAGGAACATACCATTTCGGTAGATGTGACAGGCCTGGAAGTGACCGACGCCAGTGGCCGTCTGATCACTGCCAGTACCATGGATGCGCGCAATACGTTTGAGGCGCCGCGCCAGGTGGAACCGGCGAAATACCATGCCGAAGGGGAAGCCACCGGAGAGCTGCAACTGCAGGTGCCGGCGAAATCCGTGCTGGTAGTGGCATTGAACGATTAAGCGAGTAATTCCTTAATCACTGTAAATAAAAAGGGGCTGCAACTTTGCAGCCCCTTTTTTATTTTTTAAACCGTTTTATTACTTCACCATCGCTTGTGGAAACCGATCCGGGCCTCAAAGGATTCGAGATCCCCGGTGTCGATATCCTGGGTGTAGTCAATAATCCCGAACAGGCTGGTGGTGCCGCTGAAGTCTGCGGTTAGCCCGATACCCGTTTCGAGCATTGCCTGTCCTCTGTCTACCAGTATGGGGGTGGTGTTGAAGTAGACCTTGTCGGAGCCGGCGTCTTCATACCAGATATTCGCCTTGAAGTAGGGCCGCCATACGCTGGAACCGCGCACGATATCTGCCACAAAGCGCCCACCAATACGCGCGGTCAGTGAGTCTATGTTGTCAAATTCGATCGATGAAAATACATCACGCGTGTTATCCATTCTCTGGTGCTGCCAGATTAACTGGGCCTGAGGTTCCAGGTTCCAGGTCCCGTCTAGGGGAATCGGTAAACCGACCTCCATGGATGCCAGATATTCGTCACCGTCGATATCGGTGGATATACCGAGGCTAGAACGACTCTCGCCGTCAAAACTGGAATACATCAGTACGCCATCAAAATAGGCACCGCCGACCCAGTGGTGTGTCCAGTAGCCTCCCAGGTTGTACTGATCCAGCTCCACCTTGCCGGTGGATAGGTTGCGTTCGCCCAGCGCGAAGCCGCGCGTATCACCATTGGCGCCTCCGGTACCGAGCATTACCCCGAATATATCCCGCTGCCCGTGCACGCTTCCCCGGCCGTATACGGGTACGCCGACCTGTAGCCCCCACAGGTTGCCATCGAATTTGGGGTCTACTGAGCCTCCATGGGACAGTTTGAGTTGATTGCCGAATGCTCGCACCCACAGGGCACTGAGTCCGTCATTGCGTTTCGACCACGCCTGCTCGCCCTCCCGTTCGTGGAAGGTGCCGAGTGTTTCACGCCCAAGCGCACGACTCACCGACGGCAGGGCCACATTTACCGAGACCTCGGGGCGGTATAGCGGGATCGGTTTTGCTTCGGTCACGGCGCCGCCGGAGCTGCTGCCGCCTGAACTGGAGCTGCTCGAGCTGCTGCTAGAACTACTGCCGCCGGAGCTGCTCGATGAGGAGCTACTTCCGGATCCGGATGAACTACTGGAGGTGCTGCCACCAGAGCTTGAGGAACTGCTGGACGTACTGCCGCCGGAACTTGAGGAGCTGCTGGAAGTAGTCCCTCCTGAGCTGGATGAACTGCTGGAAGTGGTTCCGCCGGAGCTCGATGAGCTGCTCGAAGTGGTTCCCCCGGAGCTGGATGAACTGCTGGAAGTGGTGCCCCCGGAGCTGGATGAACTGCTGGAAGTGGTTCCGCCGGAGCTGGATGAGCTGCTCGAAGTGGTGCCCCCGGAGCTGGATGAACTGCTGGAAGTGGTGCCCCCGGAGCTGGATGAGCTGCTCGAGGCGGTTCCTCCGGAGCTGGATGAACTACTTGAGGTGGATCCCCCAGAACTGGAAGAGCTGCTGGAAGTCATGCCACCCGAGCTGGACGAGCTACTCGAGGTGCTGCCCCCGGAGCTGGACGAGCTACTCGAGGTGCTGCCCCCGGAGCTGGAAGAGCTGCTTGAGCTGCCAGTGTTGGGAGGACTTATTTCCGGTGCCGAGTGCGAGCGCAGGTACCAGTTATTCTCGGTACCCGCGGAGACCCCACCGCGAAACAGGAAGTACTCATAGGGACCCGCAGCTACCCTGCTACCCAGGGTAAAGGCTCTGGGGGTGCTGATGCCATTGACGACCTGATTGACGAGAATACCGTCCCTGCTGGTCAATGCACCGGGGCCGTTGGCGTTGTTGATAAAAAGTGTGGTGGTTCCCCGCTCGTTCCCGTCGGTGCGGAGGTAGTCCGAAGGCGAACCATCGCTCCCCAGAAAAGTATCCAGTGCCATACGTCCGTTTTGACCAACGTAGTCGCCGGTGAGTGACAGGATATCGTTGGGGTTGTCATTGCCTGTCATATCGATCAGGCCGGCGTTGCGCAGACGGGCAGAATTTCCGGCAATCGCCGGTTGAATGCTGTGTGATCCCTGGTTGGCAAACAGTGTGGCACTGCGGTCGATAAAAAGGCTACCTGCCCCAGTGCCGCTATCACCCAGGATCAGGTTTCCATTCATGGTCAGTTCCGAACCGTTCAGTAGGCGGATCTGTTCCCAGTTGGTCAATCGGTCGGGGCGGCCGCCGACGGTGTTTTCCCAATCCAGCTGGTCAGAACCCAGTCCCCCATTAATCGGGTAACCCCTGAGGTTGTTGTCATCCAATCCGATAAGCCGCGCATAATCATCGCCATCCTGCATATCCAGATTGCGGATCTCACCACCGCTCCAGATGAGCTGGTCGTCACCTGCACCGGCCATATAGGTGGGCAACTCGCCATCGAGCACCGTAGCTTGATCGTTGCCTTCACCCTGCTGCATGGAATTGACGAAGCCGCCCTCCATCAGAAAGGTATCGGTGCCGGCACCCTGATTTACCTGTGAATTAATTCTCGCACCAGCGCGGTTGATGACGACATCATCACCCGCATCCAGTGAGAACGGATCTCCCTGAATCGTGCCGTAGTTATCGACGAGGGTATCTGCGCTACCGGTAACCTGAATGCCCGAGTTGATGGTCGCCGTTGCCTCGTTGAGGATTCGCATGGAACCGTTGCCGTTGGCCTTGATGCCCTGGTTCAGGATGCCTTCATTCACGACGGAGTTGTCGCCGTCGCCACTGAAGGTAAAAAACTGATTGATATTGCCGGTGGCGCGATTGATCACGTTGTGGTCGCCATCGCCGGCCATTTCCAACCCCTGGTTAATGGTACCGGCGTTGTCGAAGTTCAGTAGCCCGATATTGAGCAAGCTGACAGACTGGAGAATGCCCTCATTGTCGATGGTTAAGGTCCCGATGTCGGCGGCATTGATCGGGCCGTTCAGGCTGGCACCCGGCAGAATATCGATGGTGAGGTCGCTGAGGTTACTGACTGAAAATCCGGGGTCGCTGCCGGAGCAGGTTAAGGTTCCGCCGGAAGCGGGAGGTTTTGGCTGGCAGTCGGCGTGTGCTTGATTCGGGAAACTGACCGCGGCGAAAAGTAAGACTAGTAAAAGCAACGGGATCAGTTTCGCACTCTTCCCGTATCCCTGATGCGTTAAATCCATTACCTCTACTCTACTTCCTGTTGATCGCTTATTGGCCGTTGCCATCCTGGCTCCGGTATTGAATCATGCTGCATGAAAAATGACCGCTTTTCGTCGGTCATCAAGACTGATCCAGTTTAGGCCGGAGTTCTAACCTGGCCGGGATTTCCAGGTGGTTGTGGTAAGATTTCGCGTCAGTTATCAGAAAAATAAACATGGGGAAACGACGGCGATGCATATCGCAAGGTGGGTTTGCGGGCTGGTGCTGATTTGCCTGTCAGTGAGTGCCTCGGCCGGGCCGTTTGTCGTGGCGGAGGAGCAGCGGCCGCAAAGCCTTGCGCCCTATCTGCGCATTCTGGTGGATGAACAGGGTAGCCTTGGCCTGCAGGACGTAACCGCAGCGGACTCGCAGCGGCGATGGCGGGCCAGCGAAATTCAGGGCACCAACTTCGGCTTCAGCAGTGCAACCTACTGGGTGGCGGTCACCCTGCAAAACCCAACCGCAGAGCCTGTTGGACTGATTCTCCGCCAGGATTACCCGTTGATTGATCAACTGGATTTCTGGCAGCCGGCGGCCGATGGCAGCTGGTCGCTGACAGAAACCGGCGACCGACGCAATTTCCACTCCCGGCCCCTGAACCTACGCGATTTCGTATTCCCCATCACCCTGCCGGCGCACACAACACAAACCTACTACCTGCGTTACCAGACCGCGGGCTCGATGAATATCGGTCTTACCGTCAGTAGCGAAACCGCTTTTCTACCGCAATTGGGCAAAGAACAGATATTGCTGGGAATCTACTACGGTGGCTTCCTGGTGTTGGTAATTTACAACCTGTTCCTGTTTATGGCGGTGCGCGACCGAGCCTACGCCTACTACATGGGATACGCCGTCAGCTATGGGCTCTACTTTGGCGTGCACAACGGGGTTTCATTCCAGTATCTGTGGCCGGGCAATCCGTGGTTGGCCAACCAGAGCCTGCTGATTCTTCTCGGCTTCACGCTGATTTTCGGTATCCAGTTTGTGCGCACCGTCTGCTCCGGCCCGCAACTGGCGCCGCGCACCGACAGGGTTGCACGCTGGTTGCTCTATCTGTTGTTCCCGCTGACCGCCATCTCGCCGTTTGTCAGCTATGGCCCGATGATCCTGAGCCTCGCGATTTTGACCCTGGTACTTTCCATGCTGTTTATGGTGATGGGGGTGATCAGCCTATTGCGGGGATCGGTGCCCGCCCGCTACTTTCTGGTGGGGTGGGGCGCGCTGTTGATCAGTGTCGTTATCTACATGCTAAAGACCTTTGGTCTCGTGCCCCACAACAGCTTTACCCATAACGCGTTCCAGGTGGGAGCGCTGGTGGAAATGGTTTTGCTTTCCCTGGCTTTGGGTGCCAGAGTCGGGGAGATTCAGCGCCACGGTATTACGGATCAATTAACCGGGCTGTTTAACCGCCGCTACTTTGATGAACAGCTGCCGCGGGAATTTACCCTCGCTACCCGCAATAACACGCCCCTCGCCCTGCTGGTTCTCGACCTGGACCATTTCAAGGCCATCAACGATCGGTTGGGGCATGCCCGCGGGGATGCGGCGCTGTGTGCGGTAGGTCAGCTTGTGAGAAAGCAGGTGCGGAAACCGGTACTGGCCTGTCGCTACGGGGGAGAAGAGTTCGCCATCCTGTTGCCGCGCACAACGCCGGGACAGGCCGTCATTGTTGCGGAGCGCCTGGTCAAACTGGTGGCAGAACTGAAACTGGACAAAATGCCGCTTACCGTGAGTATCGGCGTCGCAACTTTCCAGCACGGTAATTACGCATCGGCGATTCAATTGTTTGAAGCCGCAGATGCCGCTCTGTATCGCGCGAAGCAGGCCGGTCGTAACCGGCTGGAGCTCGCGCCCTCCAGTCCAGATCCGGTTGTATCCGCGCCCGCTGTCGAATCGGCAGGCTAACCAACAGCTTGTTAAACGGTGATATTTGAAGCATGAAAATCACACTTACCCTATTCGTTGTATCTCTGTTTTCCTCCCTTGCATCGGCAGCGGAATTTTCCAAGGGACCGGTCATCAAAAACTATGGTGCTGTAGCCAAAGTGGAGCAGAGTTTGTCGCTGACGGGACTGGAACGATTTAAAATCGCTTTTGACGTCGCCGAGCAGGGCGGAGAGGATAAAGCGAATCGCCGTTTCGAGAGCCTGGCCCGTTTTCTGAATATGCAGGCCCGCGCAGGTGTCCCCCCGGAGCAAATCGAGCTTGCATTAGTGGTACATGGCAAGGCGGGCTTTGATTTGCTCGACAACAAGGTTCACAGGGAAAAGTTTGGTAGTGACAATGCCAACGCACCCTTACTCGCGGAGCTGCAAAAACACGGCGTGCGCGTAATTTTATGTGGCCAATCCGCCGCCTATCACGGCATCGAAAATACCCAATTGTTGCCCGGTGTTGAAATGTCGATTTCGGCCATGACCACCCACGCACTGTTGCAGCAACAGGGGTACACGCTGAACCCGTTCTAAAGTTGAGTGAGACGATTTTTCTCAGCGATTCTTATCCTTTGACACTGCTTGTTATGCCTTGCCATAGCTGATCATTCTGGTTTCCGGTTTTATGAAGAAGTTTTTGAGCGCCCTGTGGGCTATTCCCTGTATCTGCTTTTCATTCACTGTCGCTGCACAGCCCTTCGAAGTGGCTCTCGAGTTATTCGATTTTTCCCAGCCACAAAATCTGGGGCTTGAGGTACCCGAAGGGGTAGAGACAGCGACCGTCTATACGGCCGAACAGGGCAAGAGCCAGTACAACCACGGCGCCGTGCTGTTTGCGCACAACGGAACTCTTTACGCGCAGTGGCAGAGTTCGTCGCGGGATGAAGACGCCGCGGATACCCGCGTGCTCTACGCCACCAGCCGCGATGGCCTGCAGTGGAGCGCCCCCGAGGTGCTGGCGCCGGCACGGGAGGAGGCCGTAGTAACCAGCGGTGGCTGGTGGGCAGAGGGCGACGACCTGTATGCCTTCATCAATGTATGGCCGCATCAGCTATCGCCCCGGGGCGGTTATCCGGAAGTGTTTACCAGCCACAAAGGTGGAGACTGGAGTGGGCCGGTGCGGCCGCAATTTGCTTCCGGTGAGCTGCTCGACGGTGTGATCGAACAGGATTTTCATACTTATTGCGGCAGGCTGGTAACCGCTCTGCACCGCCAGCCCGGTTTGTTGGCCACACCCATCTTTACCGGAGACCTGTCGGGGTTGCGCGGCTGGACGCTGGGCAAGTTTGAAAATTCGTCGGTCAAAAAGCATATCAGCCGGGAACTGGAGCCGAGTAATTTTCGCCGCAAGGACGGTTCTCTGGTGATGGTTTTCCGGGATCAACAGAGCAGCTTCCGGGTACTGGCTGCGGAGAGTAAAGACTGTGGTGAGACCTGGACCCGGGCACAGAAAACCGATATGCCGGATTCCCGGGCCAAGCAGAGTGCGGGTAATTTACCCGGCGGCACCGCGTATATTGTCAACAACCCCAGTGGTTCAAAAACGCGCGAGCCGCTCACCATCACCCTGAGTGATGACGGAGCCCTCTTTGACCGCGCCTATCTGCTGCGCGCGGGAGGTGACAAGCTCGAAGGCCCGCGTTACACCGGCCTGTATAAAAGAAAGGGGTTCAGTTACCCCAAGTCCTATGTGTGGAAAGGCCACCTGTACGTGGCTTACGGGGAAAATAAAGAAGATATTGTCATCACCCGTATTCCCCTGGTTAGTCTGAGTGCAGATTGATGGAATTTCGCTCGATAAATTGCAGCTCGCTATCAGGCTGATATTATCGAGCTATAAATGGTTTCTATCAGATTGTGGATATTAATAAGCTCGATAATAACGTCTAATTTCAAGCTGATTGCGTGACCCTATAGGATTCTCTCGTCCGATTGATGAGACTATAAGGAATGCAATCCAATGCTCAAGAAATCCCTCTCCCTGGCGGTGGCTATGGCAACTGCCATCTCTGTCAACGTCAATGCCGCTCAGACAAACGAGCCCATGTCCAACCAGGACTGGTGGCCGAATCGTATCGACCTGCAACCGCTGCGCATGAACGCGGAAAAGTCCAACCCGATGGGGGCAGACTTCGATTACGCCGAAGCTTTCCGCAAGCTGGACCTGGGCGCGGTCAAAAAAGACATCGAAAAAGTCCTCACTAGTTCCCAGGACTGGTGGCCGGCTGATTACGGGCACTATGGGCCCTTCTTTATCCGCATGGCCTGGCACAGTGCCGGTACCTATCGTGTCTACGATGGTCGCGGTGGCGCCGGTGGTGGCCAGCAGCGCTTCGAGCCACTGAACAGCTGGCCGGACAATGTGAACCTGGACAAGGCGCGCCGCCTGCTGTGGCCGGTAAAGCAGAAATACGGCAACAGCATTTCCTGGGCAGACCTGATGGTGCTGGCCGGTAACGTATCTCTGGAATCCATGGGCTTCGAAACTTTCGGCTTCGCCGGTGGGCGTGAAGACGACTGGGAAGCCGACGTCGTCTACTGGGGCTCTGAGCGCGAGTGGGTCGGCAACGACAAGCGTTTTGATGGGAAGAAGTTGGAAAAACCGCTGGCCGCGGATCATATGGGCCTGATCTACGTAAACCCGGAAGGGCCCAACGGCAATCCGGATCCGGTTGCTGCCGGCCACCGTATTCGCGATACCTTTGGCCGCATGGCTATGAGTGATGAAGAGACCGTAGCGCTGATCGCCGGTGGTCATACCTTCGGTAAGGCCCACGGTGCGCACAAGCCGGACAAATGTGTTGGTGCAGCGCCGGGTGGTGCCGCGCTGGAAGAGCAGGGCTTCGGCTGGACCAACAAGTGTGGCAAGGGCCACTCCGAAGATACCGTCACTTCCGGTCTGGAAGGCGCCTGGTCTGCCAACCCGATTGCCTGGAGCTCCCAGTTCCTGGACAACCTGTTCGGATTCGAGTGGGTGAAAACCAAGAGCCCGGCTGGCCACACCCAGTGGGAGCCTGAGAATGCCGAGCAGGTGAAGTTCGTTCCGGATGCGCACGTTGAGGGCAAGCGTCACGCACCGATGATGTTCACCACCGACCTCTCCATGCGCTTCGATCCGAAGTACAAGGCGATCGCCGAGCGTTTCCACAAGAACCCGGAAGAGTTCCAGCAGGCGTTTGCCAAGGCGTGGTTCAAACTGACCCACCGCGACCTCGGTCCGCGTGCGCGCTATCTGGGTGACGAAGTACCGGCGGAAGTGCTGAGCTGGCAGGACCCGATCCCGGAAGTGGATTTCAAACTGATCAGCGATCGTGACGTGAAGAACCTGAAAACCGAGGTACTGGACAGCGGCCTCACCGTGCCTGAGCTGGTACGTACTGCCTGGGCCTCCGCCTCTTCCTTCCGTATTACCGATATGCGGGGTGGCGCCAATGGTGCACGCATCCGTCTCGCGCCGCAGAAGGACTGGGCCGTGAATAACCCGCAGGAGCTGGACAAGGTTCTGGACCAGCTGGAGAAAATTCAGCAGGACTTTAACCGCAAAGCGCGCGGCGGCAAGAAAATCTCCATGGCCGACATGATTGTCCTCGGTGGTGCCGCGGCGATTGAACGGGCGGCAAAAAACGCGGGCTACGACGTAATCGTGCCGTTCAAGCCGGGCCGCAACGACGCCACCCAGGAAATGACCGACGTGCAGTCCTTTGGTTATCTCGAGCGCAAGGCCGACGGCTTCCGTAACTACTACAGCGACGACGCGCACCTGATGCCCGTAGATATGCTGATCGACAGCGCTAACCTGCTGGATTTGAGCGTACCGGAGATGACCGTGCTGGTCGGCGGCATGCGTACCCTGGGTGCGAACTACGACGACACCCGCCACGGAGTCTTTACCGACAAGCCGGGTACGCTCAGCAACGACTTCTTCGTTAATCTGCTGGATATGGACACCAAGTGGTCCAAGTCTCCACAGGAAAATGGTCTCTACGAAGGGTTTGACCGCAAGACTGGCGAGAAGAAATGGACCGCCACTCCGGTGGATCTGATCTTCGGCTCCAACTCCGAGCTGCGCGCCCTGTCCGAGTTGTACGCGACCAACGACAACGGCGAGAAGTTCGTCAACGACTTTGTTGACGCCTGGACCAAGGTGATGACGCTGGACCGGTTTGACCTGAAATAGTCCAGTGTTTACAGCATGGATTAGTGTCGCAGGAAAGTGGTGACTCACCCTGGAGGGGCAGCCTGATTGGTTGCCCCTTTTTTGTGCCTGTCGTGACCTGTGGGGGCTTCGTTCCGGTGCAGGGAATCGGGTATTGCGCGCATTCCCCTGTACGACGGTTTTCTAACATGAGAGCCCGGTCGCTTTTTTGCAATTAACTACACGCCATTCAGTGGTATATGACGCCTTTCTGCCTGTGGGTGTTGACTTGCTACCGGCCAGAACCCATTTTTGGTAGCGCTAACATGTTGGCTCCAAGAGAGGGCAGTTCCCGCGATTGCGCGCAGCGGGACCTCTCCCAAAAACAATAAATACCCACAACATGGAGACGCGACTAGATGAGAAATCTACGCAACCCGTTTGACTGGATGTACCGAAAAAACACACCGCAAGACCAACCGCGGCGCAGAGGCGCTGTGTCCGCCTTTGCCCTGTGCGTAGTGGCGTCACTCGGTTTTTCCGCAGCCGACGCCCAGACGCTGACCTCGAACCAGACCGGTAATCACAACGGCTATTACTACTCCTTCTGGACCGATGCCCCCGGCACTGTATCGATGACTCTGGGTGCGGGCGGTAATTACAGCTCCTCCTGGAGCAATACCGGCAACTGGGTGGGCGGCAAGGGCTGGAACCCCGGTGGGCGTCGGACCGTGAGCTATTCCGGCACCTTCAATCCATCCGGCAACGGATACCTCACCCTGTACGGCTGGACCCGTAATCCACTGGTGGAGTATTACATCGTGGATAACTGGGGTTCATACCGTCCCGGAGAAAGCGGGACCTACTACGGCACCGTCAACACCGATGGCGGCACCTACGATATCTATCGCACCCAGCGGGTGAATCAGCCTTCCATCGAGGGCACCGCGACCTTTTACCAGTACTGGAGTGTGCGCCAGCAAAAGCGCACCGGCGGCACCATCACCACCGGTAACCACTTCGATGCCTGGGCCAGCCACGGCCTGAACCTGGGTACCCACGATTACATGGTAATGGCCACCGAGGGTTACCAGAGCAGCGGTAATTCCAATATTACCCTGGGCACCAGTGGTGGCAGCTCTGGAGGTAGTTCGGGTGGCAGCTCCGGTGGTAGCTCCAGTGGCAGCACACCTTCCAGCACGGATATTGTGGTGCGGGCACAGGGTGTGGCCGGTGGTGAGCACATCAACCTGCTCATCGGTGGCAATGTGGTTGCCGACTGGAACCTGACTACAAGTCTCGCGGACTACACCTACTCCGGCGGTGCGGCCGGCGACATCCAGGTGGAATATGACAATGACGGCGGCAGCCGCGATGTGATTCTCGACTATGTGTACGTCAATGGCGAAACCCGTCAGGCAGAAGATATGGAGTACAACACCGCGACCTACGCCAATGGCGAGTGCGGCGGTGGTTCCTATTCTGACACCATGCATTGCTCCGGTGTGATCGGCTTCGGCGGTACCGGTGCCTGCTTTAGCGGTGATTGCGGCGGTTCTTCCGGCGGCAGCAGTGGCGGTTCATCGGGTGGCAGTTCCGGCGGTACCTCCGACAATATCGTGGTGCGCGCGCGCGGCACCAGTGGCAGTGAACAAATCAACCTGATCGTCGGCGGTACCGTGGTGGCGAACTGGACGTTGAGCACCAGTGCTCAGGATTACACCTATATCGGTGGTGCCTTCGGTAATGTGGATGTGGAATTTACCAACGATGGCGACGGCCGCGATGTGATTCTGGATTATATCCAGGTCAATGGTGAAATCCGTCAGGCGGAAGATATGGACTACAACACCGCAACCTATGGCAACGGCTCATGTGGGGGTGGCTCCTACTCCGAGGTCATGCACTGCAGTGGCGTGATCGGCTTCGGTCATTCGGACGACTGTTTCAGTGGCAGCTGTCAGTAAACCATTTTCTGCTAGTTAAACCTGGGGGCGAAGTTTCGCCCCCTATTCAGCTCGTACCGGCTGTGGCTGGCGTCCCAGGTTTTTCTGCATGGTGGTGACCAGTTGCGGAAGTGCGATGGGCTTTGTCAGGTAGTCATTCATGCCCGCATCCAGTGCTGCATTGCGCTGTTCACTGAACGCGGCCGCCGACAGACCGATAATCGGCGTATCGTGGATTTCCGGAATCTGGCGAATTTCCCGGGTGGCTTCTAGGCCGCTGAGGCCGGGCATCTGTACATCCATAAAAATCAGTTGCGGGCGTATTTTCCGCGCGAGAGTTACCCCTTCACGACCATCGGCCACAAACGTAGCATTGATACCCAGGTCATCACAGAATGCCTGCATCAATGTCTGGTTGAGGGCGTTATCCTCAAAAATCAGTGCGTTTATGCCATTTAGCTCCGCCATTGCCGAGTCACTGTGTTGGCTCAGAGGCGTTACCGGGCAACCTTCCTGCAAGGGCAGCAGAACTTGAAAACGTGTACCTTCACCGAGTGTGCTCTGCAGGTTGATTTCTCCATTGAGCAGCTCTACCAGGCTGCGGGTGATGGGAAGCCCCAGGCCGGTGCCGCGCGCCTGTCCGTCGGGTGACTTGTCCACCTGCTCAAAGGGTTCAAAGATCGCCGCCTGCTGCTCTTCAGGAATACCAATACCACAATCGATGACCTCGATACGGATCAGATCCCGGTCCTGTTCCCTCTGGTGGTCCTTCCGCTGCGAGCAGACTCGAATTTCAATGGTGCTATCGGCGGGTGAAAACTTGATGGCATTGCCGATCAGGTTGATCAGAATCTGGGAAAGCTTGCCCCGATCGCTGCGGATGAACTCCGGCAGGGCCGCGTCGATATCGCACTGGAAGATAAGCCCTTTACGGGCGGCCTGGGATTCGCAGGAAATGAGAATGCATTGCATCAGGCCGCGCAGCTGAAAATCTTCTTCAACGGCCTCGATTTTGCCGGCTTCTATACGGGAAATATCCAGCACATCATTCACCAGTTCTGCGAGGCTCTGGCCGCTGATCGCGATTTTTTGCAGAAAGTCACGAAATTCCTGCGGCAGCCCTCCGTTGGCACTGCGATTGAGCAGCAGCTGGCTAAAGCCCACAATGCCGTTCAGTGGGGTGCGGATTTCATGGCTCATGTTGGTCAGGAATTCGGTTTTCGAGCGGCTGTAAAACTCCGCCCTTTCCTTGGCCTGAAGCAGATCCCGCTCGAGGGATTTGCGATCGGTGATATCCAGAATCACACCGATCAGGCCGCCGAGCCGGCCGTCTTCCAGCTCATAGGCGGCCTTGTTGAAAATAACGTCGTGCAGGGTGCCATCGGCATAGACTACCTGGGACTCGTAAACCTGTTGTCCCCGCTGCTGCATCAGTACGATGTCTTTCTCGTGATAGACCTGCGCCTGCGGCCCCGGCGAGACACCGTAGACCGAGCGGCCGACAATATCTTCACGCCCCTTGCCCAGGAATTCTTCAAATGCCCGGTTGCAGCCGGTGTAAATACCTTTGGCATTCTTGTAGAAAATGGGCGCGGGAATAGCGTCGATGAGAATCTGGAGAAACTGCAGTTGGTCAGACAGTGCCAGTTCCGTCGCCTCCCGCTCCAGCAGTTCTCGCTGATACTCGGTATTGAGTTTTTCCTGGTGCGCCAGCATAGACGATAGGCGACGGGTGAGTCGCCGGTGCCGACGATAGAGAAGATAACAGCTGACGCCTACCAGCGTCGTGGCCAGTAGCATTCTGGTAATTGAGCCCAGTATCACCCTGTCTTGCGGCAGCAACATGGCGATGATCCATTCGCAGGCTCCCATCAGCGTTAGTACAACCAGGCTGCCCGGCAGGTAGTAGCGTTTGAGCGGAAACTGCGTGCCGGAGGGAAGGATCATAGCGTGGGCCGTCTTGCTATTGTTTTTCCGATACCCTACTCAAACGGCAGGGACAGGGCAATACTTCCGTCCAGCCACAACTAGTGAAGGCACCGCGTTGCAGGTGCGCGGTGCCTGGCAGGTTACACTGAGTTACTGGTAGTTAACGATCCAGCGCTGTGGCTCCCCGCCCCAGTATTCCCATTGACGGATGTCGCCACCGTTTTCGGTACTGAACTCAAATACATCCACAGCCTTACCGCTATGGCGCGAGATAATACCGTAAGTGCCATCACCCTCATTGACAATTTTCCACTGTTGGTTTTCACCACCAAAGTATTCCCACTGGCGAATTTCACCACCGTCTTCGGTGCTCCATTCGTAGACGTCTAGCGATTTGCCGCTGTGGGCTGCGCGGATTGAGTAGTAGCCGTTATTCAGATTCACGATATCCCATTGCTGGTTGGCGCTGCCGTTGCTTTCCCACTGTACAATATTGGCGCCGTCATCGTGGCTGCCGGAGATAACCTCAAGCAGTTTTCCACTGTGTACCGAGGTGAAAGTAACGCGGCCATTTGCCAGGGGGCCGGCAGGTTCATCGGCAAGGGTAAAGTTGCGGTTAAAGACAGGCCAGCCATTGGAAAAGGTGAGTTCCAAAATGTCCAGGCGAGCGGGCCAGCCGTTAAAGGTGTTGCCATCATAGTAGTGAATGGTGGCAAGGTTTTGGCCGTAATTATTGAGGTAGCCAAAATGCCCGGGACCGATGTAGTTACCCTGAGTCGTCAGAACCGTGCTGCCACCATAGTGCCACATGTCAGCGCCGCTCTTGTCGAGGTAAGGACCGGTAGGGTTACGCGATCGGCCTACCACAATGTAATAGTCGCTGGCGTTTCCGGCACAGCACTCGCCCAGATTGACGAACATGTAGTAGTAGCCGTTCAGATACTGTACCTGAGCGGCTTCGAACTCATGCCAGCCACCGTTGTTACCTACTACCGGGTAGCGGTTACCGTTCATTAAATGGCCAGTTGCCGGGTTGATTTGGCGCATGTAAATGCCTGCATAGTGCGACCCGTACACCATCCACACATTGTTATTCGCATCTCGGAACAGTCCGGCATCAATGGCATTGACTGGCTGGCCCCCGGAGTAGGGTTCATCGACGGTGGATACCACCATTCCCAGGTCTTGCCAGTTGGGATTGTTCAGCGAGTCAGTCACCATAACGCCGATGGCGGACTTCATGCCGGTGGCATTGGAAAACGCCGAGTAGTAAAGGTAGTAGCGCCCGTTCATCTTGATAATGTCGGGTGCCCAAAAGTTACCGTCAAAACCCGGAACTTTATTGTTTATCCAGCTGGGGTAGGTGTTTCTCGGAACTGGTGACGGTCCGCGAGACCAGTTAACAAGGTCAGTGGAGTAGAGTGCATTAATGGGGAAGTTCGAAGCCCCGGCACCGGTGCCAAAAGTCCAGTACGTATCGCCGTCCTTCACGATGGTTGAGGGGTCGTGAATATCGGTGGTGCCATTTAAGGTAATGGCATGGCTTTGGAAGGCACATATAAGACCAAAAAGCAGGCCCAGGAGCCTTACTGAATATCTGCTTATTCTCATCATCTTGGTACTCTCCATGAGTGGTTATGGTTTGGGGAGCACGCACAGCTTAAGCGTGTTCGATGCCTATCTAATCGCTATTTAGACAGTGTCATGTTCTTTGATGGAGAGGCGCCGCAGCGGGCGGTTCCTCTCTATCAACGGTTATCTTCTCAGTAGCGCGGCCAGCCGCTGGAATCCCAATTCAGGGTACTGATCAGCAGCTTGGGCGCACCGTTGTCGGTGGCATCGTAGGCGTGACGGACGATCACGTCGGTATTGAGAATATCTTCGCCACCGGGGCCGACCCATACCGAATTGCCGCCATCCAGCAGGCTGCCGCCGCCGTACAGCATGTCTGCGCCATTCTTGTCGAGGAAGGGACCAGTGACACTGGTGGAGCGGCCATAGCGGATGTGATAGCCACTATTCACGCCCTGGCAACAGGTGCCCACGCTGACGAACAAATAGTAAAAGCCCTGGCGATAAATCAGGGTCGGTGCCTCGATACCCTGGCCATTGGCGGCAACGCTGTGCAGGTCGCCGATGGGTTTCATGGTCATAGGGTTCAGTCGCACCACCTTGATACCGGTGTTCCATGAGCCGAAGGTCAGCCACGGCGCGCCATTGGCATCGATCACCAAATCCGGGTCGATCGCGTTGTAGTCGTTGGCGTTGTTGGTCGAAATCACCATACCGTGATCGGTCCAGTTACCACCGGCGATGCTGTTGGTGGACGCGAGACCGATCGCGGATACCTTGGAGCCGAAGGTGGAGATGCTGTAATACAGCCAGTAGCGTCCGTTGTAATACTCGATATCCGGCGCCCAGACATCGATCCCTTCCTGATCGGGAACATAGTTTTTCCACCAGCTCAGGCCATTGGGGAACACCGCGGGCAGGGGTTCCCAGTGCAGGCCATCGGAGGAAACCTTGCCGTAGATACCGGGGCCGGTCTGGAATAGCCAGAACTGATTGTTTTCCCAGGCCATGCTCGGGTCGTGGGTACCTAGGTTGCCGGTGAGGGACCAGTGGTTAACCGCACCATTGGTAGTGGAGGTGTCCAGCGGCGGTTCGCCCACGGAGCCCACTTGCGTCAGAGCCCACTGTTGCGCATCGCCACCCCAGTAACTCCACTGGGCGATATTGGCACCATCGGCGGTATCGAAGTTCAACAGGTCCAGCGCTTTACCACTGTACTTGTTGATGATGCTGTGGTGCCCATTGCCGAGATCTGTGATCGCCCATAGCTGCGAGTCTCCGCCCCAATAGGCGTATTGCGCTACGTTGGCACCATCTGCAGTTTGCCAGTCGTAAATTTCCATGGCCTTGCCGCTGTTGGCGTTGACGATGGAGTAGTAGTTATTGCCTTCGTGGGTAATGATCCAATTCTGGGTTTCATGACCATTGGCGGGCCACTGGCTGATATTGGCACCGTTCTCCAGTGAGGCGCTCGCAACTTCAGCAAGTTTGCCGCTGTGTTTGGAGGTAAGGGTGTATACCCCGTTGGACACCGCCGCTGCATTTAATGCAATCAAGGACAGCAGAGCTGCTAGAAACATCGCTATACGTCTTGTCACTATTTTTATCATTTTGATCCTCTTACGTGTGTAAGAATGTGCCCGAGTCATTACTCATCCATGAGCAGATTCTGGCCCGTTTACCCGCCCATCCTGCCTTTGGCGCAAGGCGACGGGTTATTATTTTTTTACTGCTGGTAGCGCCATTGTTTTAGACTATTTAGAGCTGCCGAGTTTTAGCGATTTATTTCAGCGAATGCGTAAGCGCGACGCAGAAACTCCGGATAGAGGGCATCTCGCTGATACATATTTAGATAAAACAGCGCGATCAGATTTTTATCCGGGTCAATGATGTAATCCGTACCCATCATGCCGCCCCATGCAAAGGCCGCGTTGGAAACCTCAGGGGCCGGTTTTTTCTGTTCGTTGTAGAGTTCAAACCCGAGCCCAAAACGAAACCCGTTGTCTTCGCCTTTTGGTTTCGGAAGCCGGTTTATGGTGGTCATCAACGCTATGGTTTCCGGCTTGAGAATCCGGTTGCCGTTGAAGGTGCCTTTGTTGAGCAGCATCTGGCAGAACTTGGCGTAATCCGTAATTGGGCCGTTGAGTCCGATGGCGCCTTCGGCGTAAGTTTGCTGAGTACTCACTGCGCCCCTGGCGTAAACATCGGAGCCGGGTACCAGCTTTCCATCCACCAGGCTGTAGGGTTTTACAAACCGCTCGAAAGCTTCAGGTTCGTAGTACCAGTCCGTCTCGTTCATACCCAGCGGCTTAAGTACCTTCTCTTTAACGTACTGCTGTAGTGACTGGCCAGAAATACGCTCGATCATATAGCCGAGCATGTTGGTGCTGACGTGGTAGTTCCATTCAGAGCCGGGGTCGAAACCGAGGGGATATTTCGCCAGCTCCAGCATTTCCTCTTCCAGGGTTCGAGCCTGGTAATTACCGCCGCCGGTATGCTGCCCCGCGGGCTGTATATCGGGTTCTTTCCCATCAAATCCCAAAGGCATTCCCGGAGTGCCGCTGTCTGCGAGTCGGGCTTCGCCCGCGAGACCGGCATTCAGCCCAGAGGTGTGCGCCATCAAGTGAACAAAGGTCATGGGGCTGGTGGCGGGGCGGGTTTCGTAGCTGCCGTCTTCGTTGACGGCGGTGATGACCTCGTTGGGTATACCGGGAAAGTATTTGGAAACCGGATCATCGATGTTGACCAACCCCTGTTCTACCAGCGTCATAAAGGCGACGGTGGTGATGGCTTTGGTCTGGGAAAACAGAACGTAGTAATCCTCTACTGACGCAGGGGTTTTATTTTTCTTGTCTTTCCAACCGAACGCCTTGGAATAGCGCACCTCGCCATCTACCGCAACAAACCCGACGAGGCTGCTGGCTTTCTCTTCCTCGATAAATTTTTGCAGTAAGGCGTCAATCTCTTCTACTGCTGCGCGTTGATCGGGGGATTTTTTGTTTTTCTCCGGTTCGGGAAAGACAAAGTGCTGCGGCAATGGTTGTGTTGATTGCCCGACTTCTGGTGATGATTCCGCAGCTGGAGCGGCTGCGCTGGTTGCGATCAGAATTGACATCGCTGTGACTTTCACATTTCGAAAATTCATGGATCTGAAGCTTTCTTGTGATTGATAAAAAATGGGCGTTCAATAGAACGCCCATCAAATGGCAGGTAATTACTGTTCGCCGAGTAACTCTGCTTCGTACAGGGCAAGGACGTCTTCCGCCGATACGGCGTAGTCGTAGACTTTTACCTCGTCCATCATCCCGGCGTAAGGGGTATCCCAGAAGTTCACACCGAGTGCAAAGTTGCGCTCTGCTGCCGGCCCGAATACGTCCGGGAAGTTGCTGCCGGTAAAGGCTTGCTCACCATTGACGTACACGCTGACTTCACCGCTATTGACGGTGACCGCCAGCTGGCTCCATGAATCCTGTGGAATCTGGATGCCGGTGTTGGCGTCAAACCAGGATTCACCAGACCACAGCATGGTGTCCTCACCGAAGCCGTTGGGCAGCAGGCTGATCCAGCTGTTGTTGGCGGCCCAGCCAAAGAAGCTGGTGGTGTAGGGGCTCAGGGCCGATGGGCTCAACCACAGCGTAAAGCTGTAGCTGTGGTCGGCGATCAGGTCGTCTGGCAGTACCACACCAGAAGCGCCGTCGAACACCGCGGCCTGCCCGACCACACCTTCGGCGTAAGTAATGCTGCCGCCGGCTTCATTGATCAGAGCGCCAACGACTGCGCCGGAACCAAAGTTACCGGCGGCGTCATCCAGGGTTTGTTCGAAGCCGAAGTGGGCCACAGGGGCTGGCAGTCCGGTGGACTTCACCGTTGCATTGAAGGTCTTGACCTGCTGTGCGCCGTTCAGGCTCAGGGTTGCGGTGAGTGTCACCTCTGAGTCAGCCCCTTCCGGGCGGGTGACTACGCCGGTATCGCCGTCAACAGAAATCGCGTTCGGATTGGAGGAAGTCCAGCGGACGGCGGCTGCGTAGGGGCCTGTTGTTGGTAGCTCAAAATCTGCGGTTACTGCAGACAGATCACCCAGATCGAGAATTGCCGCGGCGGATGCCAGCAGCTCTTCATCAGACTGATTGTCGATGTCGAGGTTGCGGACTTCTTCAGCAGTGAGCGCACTTTCGTAAACCTTAAACTCATCGATCTGGCCGTTGAAAGGTAGGTCCCAGTAGTTGACACCGAGGGCGAAATTTCCTGTGTTGCCACTGAAAAAGTCGATCAGCGTTCCGCCGGAAAATTTCTCTTCACCATTTAAGTACACGCGTACGTGCCCGTTATCGACGGCGAAGGCCATATGGGTCCACGTAGCGGCGGGAATCAGCTCGCCGGTTGCTCCGTCGAAATAGATAGGATCCCCATTTTTGCCCCATAGCATGGTGTTGCCGTCCCAGGCATGCGGTACGAAGCTCAGCCAGTGGTTGGAGTACGGCGCGTTGCTATCAGTGGCCTCTTCCTTCACGGTTCCGAAGAATGTCGGTGTGTGCTGCGTGATCGCAGTCGGTTTGGCCCAGAAGGAAACCGTGTACTCGTAGTTGTCGATTAGTCCTTCCGGAAGCAGTACGCCGTTGCTTCCATCCAGCTGCAGCGCTTGGCCGTCGTGACCAGCGGTAAAACCAACGTTGCCGCTATTGAAGATTCGGTCACCGGTGGCGGTGCCTGCAGCAAAGCGCCCGGCGGACTCCTGCAGATTGTCTTCAAAGGGGTACCAGGCGGTGCGGTTATAGGGCTGGCGCTCCTCCACCGTGATAGTGAAATTGACGGTGGTATCCATGCCGTTCAGGCTCACATTAGCGGTGAGGGTCACCGTCGCATCACCTTCCCCTGCATTCGGACGCGTTACTCGACCGCTGGGTTTAATTACGCTGTCGTCGCTGCTTACCCACGCGATGGTAGCGCCGCGGGTACCGCGGGTGGGCAGATCGATACTGTCATCAGCAGTATTAGCGGGCACACTCAGGTTTGCAGTAATCGCAGTCAGGGTATTGGAATCGGATTGGTCATCCATTCTGAGGCCCCAGATGGATTCACCGGTGCCGGAAACGGCGGTGAATACCGGTACCAGCTTTTCCGCCTGGGCATTCCACTGCCACCGGGTAATACCTTCGTATTCCTCCGTTTCGCCATCGATTTCCAGGGTGAAGCTGATCCGCGACGGGTTTTCCACATCGTGGACATATTCCCCGGTGACTTCCCCGCTCACACTGCCGTCGTCATTCAGGGTGACGTACAGGGTAGGCTTGGCGGTGCGGTTGATATCCTTGCCGTGGTTGATGAATTTGTAGGTACCGTTCAGGTCGTTGCTGTCGACAATATTGTCACCCTCGATGGGCGTGTAACGTTGGGGTGAGGCGACCAGCCAGCCGTCTGCGTTGACGAACATCTCATGCACCCGCACCGAGTGGGCTTCGCCGCGATTGGGGAAGCGAGTGTGGGTAATCAGAAAATGCTTGCCCGTTTCCTCGTCGTAGTAGGCCGAGTTATGACCAGGTGCCAGGTAGCCGCGGCTTGGGTAGGGGTCGCCCGCATCTGAGGCAAACTCGAAGCCGCCCATCATTTTCACCCCGTAGGGGGCAAAGCTGTCCCAATTACTACCACGTGCTTCCGCCATGTCATTGCCTTCCGCATCCAGGAATGGGCCATCAGGTGTTTTGGAGCGGGCGATGCGGATGTTGTAGCCATCGGTGGAGAAAAATCCGCCGAAGGACATAAACAGGTAGTAGTAGTCGCTCTCCGGGCTGTACAGCATGTAGGTGCCTTCAATGGCACTGTGGTCACCACCGGTGAGATGCTTGCCATAGCCCTGGCCGGGTTTGGGTTTGCCGGTGGTTTCATCCATTTCCAGAATGAAAATCCCTCCGGAATAGGAGCCGTACAGCATCCACAGCTTGCCATCCTTATCGTAGAAAACATCCGGGTCGATGGCGTTGGGGTGGATAGTGGGGTTGTACTCGGTGCCGGTGAACCCGTCGGGAACATAACCCGCCGCGATTTCTTCTGGCGTCATGCCGGAGTAAATGAAGATTCCCTGATCGATGTAGGGGCCTTCGATGGTATCGGCCACCGCCACGCCAAGGTAAGAGCGCGGTGTATTGCAATCGCCCGTTTCACTGGCAGGGTTGGCGCAGTGGTTGTAGTAGAAGTAGTACTTACCGTCGTTCAGCTTGATGACGTCGGCCGCCCAGCTGCCCTGATGGCCACCCACCCATTCCAGGCCTTCTGAAATCTCGCTTGCATAGGTGTTGAACAGGGGATTGGCATCGTTCACACCGCCCCCGGCGATACGCTCCCAGCGCATCAGGTCGGTACTTTTCGCCGCGTCGAGGTGTGAGCCGAACACATAGAAGGTGCCGTCGTCGTCACGGATCACCGATGGATCGTGCACCGCCATATCGTTGTAGTTGATCGCGCTGGCGTCGGCAGTGGGGTCCGCCGCGTCGGGAATTTTCTCGCGCTCGGGCTCCGGCTCAGGTTGTGGCTCAGGTTGTGGCTCCGGCGTTACTATCGGTCCGCCATTGTCGCCGTCATCGCCTGAGCCGGAATCAAAGCAGCCGGTAGTCGACATCAAGGTGGATAGCACTAGGGCCAGGTAGCTGGCCCGCTGAATGGTCTTCATGGGTGAATCCTTCTTTTACTTATTATCTGGAGTTTTCTCTCCGCTATTACCCGTCTCGTCGGCACCCAAATACCGCAGTACCAAAAGAGATTGCTGCTAAGGGCCCCCAGTAGTGCGCCCCCATATCCAGCTTCGGGTTACCGTAATGTTGCCAACAGGATTATCGTATTACAATAATATGTGTAGTTAGTTTGTGCACTATCTCTAGGTGCGCACTCTTTTGGCGCGATAAATCTGGTAGGTTCCCAGGGATTGTTGATTTATTGCACAGCATGTGGAGAATTTGACGCCAAATAAGTGTGTAAGTACTAGCGCACTTTTGGCTGCAAGTGGGGCGCTGGCGCGGAAATCAGCACCCTGTGTGACTGGAGGCGCAACCTTACTTACGGTCAATCGTCATTTTGTATAATAAAAAGGGCTTTAATACCGTTGACGAGTACCAAATATGGGGCTAGGATGGCCAAAAGTAATACAAATAAGGTGTAAATACTGAAGTCCCTCTGGCGTTGTCTCACATTTCAACAAGACACGCGTCCAGAAATGGGGCTTACAGACACCACATAAAAGCGAGTGCGAGCCGGTATAGCCGAGACGAGCGCCGAATAATAAGAGAGTCGAGAACCAGCGATGTGCGAGAGACGACTTCCCTGCGATCCTTCGTGGTCAGCGTCATTAGTCATGTCTGTTGCCTGTCCAGCCAGCTTGATGGCTCTCATCTGCCCGAAACCGAATGGGGTTTGTGCTCCCTGAGCACCACCAACCCCTCGATGCCCGTATCTCGTAAGCGAAGCGAGGCCAGCCAACTTTTGGCCGGGACAAGCTCCGCAATCAAGTTACAGGCATAAACCCGCGTAGAGGTACGACGTGGAAAAGCCAGGAGCGGTGGATACACCCTCCGGAATTCGGCAACACAATAAAAACACCCCAGATGGGAGAGATAATATGTTCAGGCGACACCTATTGAGTTCATCCATTGCCATGGTGACTGCGTTCGGCGGCATGAGCGCTACCGCACTGGCTCAAGAATCCAGCCAATACGATGCGGAGATTGATGAGTCTGCTGCACTTGAAGAGGTCGTTGTAACTGGTGTTCGGGCTAGTTTGACTAAAGCGATTGATATCAAGCGCGACAGCTTCCAGATTGTAGATTCCATCGTTGCTGAAGATATCGGTAAATTCCCTGATAACAACGTGGTTGAGGCTCTGCAGCGGGTTACCGGCGTTCAGGTTACTAATCGCGGCGCCGGTGAGGTTTCCGATGTCGCCATCCGCGGCTTAAGCGACGTCACTACCACCGTTAACGGGCGTCAGATTTTTACCGCCTCCGGTCGTTCCGTAGCCCTGGCCGATATTCCCGCGAGCCTGCTGCGCGGAGTTGAAGTTTACAAAACTCGTGACGCCTCCCAGATTTCCAGCGGCATTGCCGGTCAGATCGACATCCGCACCAACCGCCCGTTCGATTTTGATGGCAGTAAAGTTGTACTGGCGGGCCGCGGAATCCATCAGGAACAGGCTGACTCCACTGACCCGAATTTCAGCGGCCTGTTTGCTAACTCCTGGGAAGGCGACTTCGGTAAATTTGGCGCGCTGGTGAACGTGTCTTATGCCGAGACCAACTACCGCGACCAAAGTATTACCCCTGGCGCAGCTGTGCCATTTGTGACTGGTGATGCGCCCGAAGGCTGGGTGCCGTACGAGCGCATCCAGACTGACGACGGTCGTGTTGCCGAAAGTCCTGTATGGGAGCCTGGCCTGGAAAGTGGCCTACCATATGGTGCGGGATCAACTCTGACCATGAACGGCGAGGAAGTAGAGTACATTCTGGGGCGCGATGCCGTATTCGCTTCAGATTTCACCGGTAAGCGCGAGCGCCCGGCCGCTAATATCTCTCTGCAATGGGCACCGAACGACTCATCAGAATACCTGTTCGAAGCCTTCTACAATGGCTATCGCAACGAGTCTTTCAACTCTCTGAATTTCACTTTTGTGGATTGGTGGGGCGGAAATTCTCACCTGCCAAGGGGCGGCGAAGTTGAGCTGTTTGACGGAACCAACGTGGTCAAAAGCCGTGATGTGGCTTTCCCGTACGGCTTTACCAGCGGGGACATTACCACGGGCAAAACCGACAGCTTTGTCTATGCCCTGGGCGGTAACTGGGACATTAGTGACAGCTTTCGTCTTTCATCTGAGCTGATCTACCAGGATAGCCAGTTTGAAGACAGCTTTGTGGCTATGCGCTTCGACCGGGTAGCTTACGGTCTCGGAGTGGACTTCAATACCGGTAACGGTGAACCTGCACTTGAGTTTTACGACAACCCGGAAACGCCTGACGTCGATGAAAGCGATCTGACGGATGCTGCCCAGTGGAATGTTGCCCAGCTATATGACAATGGCAGCAGCCGTGAAGGTGATGCGGTAACTGTGAAGCTGGATGGTGAGCTAGACGTCAACTGGGGTCCGGTGAATCAGGTCAGCTTTGGCCTGCGCCACGAAGGGCGTTTTGCTTCCGAGGCCACTCGTGGACAGGAGGGTTTCCTGGGGCGGAATGCTGCGGAACTGGATGAAAACCTGGTCAGTATCAATAAGAATTTTTACGATGGTCGTGCAGACATCCCTCTGTCATGGGCTGCGCCGAATGGTCACTATATTCACGATAATATCGACGAGTTTCGTGCTCTCTACGGTCTGACCGCTGAGCAGCAGCTGACAACTTTTGAATTAGACGAAGACACGACATCAGTTTACGCTCAGGCAAACTATGAAATGGAAGTTGCCGGGCGTGTTGTCGACGGGATCTTCGGTCTGCGCTACGTGAGCACCTCCCGCGACATGACCTTCTTTGATGTTGCTCAACTGGATGCGAATGGGAATCCGCTGGCCGAAACTGGCAGCGGAAGTAATTCGAAGTTACTGCCTACTTTCACAGTGCGCTATGGTATTACCGATGATCTGATCGCCCGCTTTGCCTATACTAGCACACTGCAGCGCCCCGGTTTTGCTCAGCTGAACCCATGGATTAACTATGCGCCTACAGTAACCGACGCCAACGGTACGGCTACAGCGGGTAACCCGGATCTAGAGCCGGTAGAGTCCCAAAACTACGATATTTCTCTGGAGTACTATTTTGGCGATGCTAGCGCGGTGTATGGCACAGTATTTCGTCGCGATATTGAAGGCTTTTTCTATGACGCGAAAAGCTATGTCACATACCAGGCTGAAACCGAGGATGAGCCGTCCCGTTATATCCTGACGACGCCGGGCAATACCTCCAACGGTAGGCTGCAGGGGCTGGAACTCGGTGCGACCTATTTCCCCGAGAACCTGCCGGGACTGCTGGACGGCTTCGGTGTCCAGGCGAGCTACACCATGCTCGATTCCGAGCAGGATGTGCCGGTATATGATGACCAGGGTATTCTGGTCGGGATGGAAGATACCCCGATCTTTGGTGTTTCCGATTCTTCCTATAGTGTTGTGCTGGCGTACGACAAGAACGATCTGGATATGCGTCTTTCCTACGTATGGCGTGATGACTTCCTGGCCAACTATGAAGCACGCTCGTTCGCCAACCCGCTGGGCGTTTACCGCGAAGCGGAAGTCAGTATGGATTTCCAGGCGAGCTACGATGTTAGCGACAATCTTGTTGTGACCTTCGATGCGACCAACCTGACTGATGAAGAGTATCGCAGCTACTACGAGAACCAGAGTATTTACAACCTTGGTAATGCGATCTTCAGTCGTACCTTCGCACTGGGAGCGCGCTACTCTTTCTAATCGCCATGGTTTAGTGCCACGATCTTCCTTCAAGCAGCCTTCGGGCTGCTTTTTTGTTGCAAGATATTTTTTCAGGTATAAAAAAGCCCGCAACAGCGGGCTTTTTCAGTTCTATCGAAAAGAAGATCAGGTCTTGATCTTCTTGTACTGCATCCGGTGCGGCGTGGCATTTTCACCATTGCGTGCCACGAAGTCCTCGTGGTATTCGGTGTAGTTCCCCTCAAAGAACACCACCTTGCTGTCGCCTTCATAGGCCAGGATGTGTGTTGCCACCCGGTCCAGGAACCAGCGATCTTGCGAGATCACCATGGCGCAGCCGGGGAAACTCCACAGCACTTCTTCCGGAGCTCACAGGGTTTCGATGTTCAGGTCGTTGGACGATTCTCTCGCGGCAGTAGATTGGTGCCCTGTTTCAGAGGGTAAGCCAAGTGTAGACAGCCACATTTACCGTCGGGCTAATCGTCATAATTTGGATTTCGGTTCTGCAAAGGATTAATTCGCGCCAATTAGTAATAACATATAACTATACCGTCATTTATAGCGTTGACTCCGTTAATATTGGTCGATAATATCGATAAAAGTAATACAAATAGGGGCGGGTATATTGCGTTTTACCTAAGAGACCTCTAAATACGATAAGAAGTGCGATACCAATATGATTGAAATCGCGCCAATAATGAGAGAAAAAAATGCCGATAATGTATGTGTCCGAGGGGCTGCTGTATCCCGCAGAAACCCGTCTCGCTGTTCTCTCTACTTCCCTTCGAATTCCCGCCACTCCATATCAATGTGCGTTACCAGATTCGCTTTGTTCAGGGTCGATCCCGCGCTAGTGCGTGTCGACGTTGTTGTGTGATCACAGGTTGTACGGGCTGAGAAGTTGGCCCGAATTATTAGTAATAACGATAAATTCGATGACAGGAGAGAATGATGTTCAAACAAAACAGGTTAAGTGCGTCCATTGCGCTATTGGCAATGTTGGGCGTGTCACAAGCTTACGCACAGCAAGTGCCTCAAAACGAAGAGTCCGATGCCACTATGGAGGAGGTTGTCGTTCGCGGGGTGCGAAGCAGTGTGGAAAGTGCCCAGGCAATCAAGATGAAAACCCTTCAAGTGGTCGATTCCATTGTTGCCGAAGATATTGGCAAACTACCTGATAACAGCGTTGCAGAGGCGTTACAGCGTGTCACCGGGGTGCAAATTGCCCGCGCCAACGGCGAGGCTTCCACGGTTCTGGTGCGGGGACTTCCCAACGTCGTTACTACTTTAAACGGACGTAATATTTTCACCACGACTGGTCGCGGTGTTTCTCTTTCTGATATACCGGCGGACCTGCTGCAGCGTGTAGATGTCAAAAAATCCGCGAGTGCAAAGGATATTGAAGGTGGGATAGCCGGTGTTGTCGATGTGCATCTTCGCCGCCCTTTTGATTTTGATGACGGCTTTACCATTGCTGGTGGCTTACGCTCCGTATACAGCGAGCGGGCTGAATCCACCGACCCGGTCGGTAGCGTCACGATCAATAACAACTGGAGCAGTGGCGGTAGCGATTTTGGTGCAATGTTGAGCGTCTCGTATCAAGATCGCGGCTATATGGATCAGGTCAACTTTGTGACAGCGCCTTTCGCCACTGAAATTACTAATCCGAATACCATAGCGCCGCCGAATCCTGGTGAGCCCACGCTCATTCCCAATGTGATCGGATCTTATTTCCGGTACGGTGATCGCAACCGCACCTCATATAACGGGGCCTTCCAGTGGAGCCCAAATGACAACAGCGAATACTACGCAGAATTTTTTCACGTTGGGTATGAACAAGACTCCCAGCTGAACTTCTGGGTGCCGATTCCGTCCTGGGGTGGGCAGCTCGGATATGTAACTGAGTACAAGCCGGGAACGAATGTAGCGCAGGAGTACGTGCGCGACGATGCACCGGGCACTATCACCAGTAACCAGGCCTTGTTCAATAGTTCTGATACCACGCAGGTTGCGTTCGGCGGGGAGTGGACCTTCGACAAACTGACGGTTAGCAGTGAGCTCTCGCACACAACCAGTGAGGCAGACAACAAAACCTTTATTCTGGATCTGGCATTCTTCGCTCCACGTATCACCTACGACTTCGCTAAGACGGCGTCAGGTGTTTCTGATGTGACCATCGAGAATGGGGACGGCAGTTCTTACGACCTGAGTGATCCTTCTCAGTATCTGCTAAATCAGTTCTTTGATCAGCGCAGCCGCCAAGAAGGTAGCGAGACCACATGGAAGACCGATTTTAGCTACGCGCTCGAGGAGGGCCTGTTTTCATCGCTGGATTTTGGAGTGCGTCTGAGCCAGCGAAATGCATTTAACCAGTCTGCGGATACCGGTGGTAGCCCAAATATTTCTGGTCAGGAATTAAGTTTGACCGATTTCCCCGGCCTGGAAGATATGACGCCGTCAGGTTTTCTGAGTGATGTCACTGACCTTAATACCTCACAATGGTTAACTCCGAGCCGCGACTACCTGTTGTCTCGCCGTGCCGAAATTCGCGAGGCGATGGGTTACGACGCCTTACCCGAAGGCCCGGAATTTATTCCGGCGTTATTCTTCGATAATGACGAAAACAATTACGCAGCTTATATAAAAACTGATTACCAGACCTCATTGGGTAATATGGAATTGGATGGTGTAGTGGGCGCGCGATTGGTACGCCTGGATTCCACTCTGCGTGGTACCAGTGTCATTGATGACAATGGTCAGTCTGTGCTTCAGCCGGTAAATACTGAAGTCAGCGCAACCAAGTTGTTGCCGAGTGCGAGTGCGCGGTTGGCATTGCGGGATGACCTGTATTTGCGCGGCTCGGCAAGCGAGACGCTTACACGTCCGGGATTTGCGGACTTGAATCCATCCACAGCGTATTTTCAGCCTACACCCACTCAGCCAGATTTCGGCACCGGCAATGGCGGCAACCCGGAACTGGATGCTATTGAATCCAGAAACATGGATGTATCACTGGAATGGTATTTTGGCGATGCCAGTTCCGTGAGTGCAGGCATGTTTTACCGGGATATTGATGGCTACATCCAGTTCTATGCGTCTGAGGAAATGCGGGATGGTGTGCCTTATCAGGTTACTCGACCACAAAATACCGGTTCCGGTTCGCTTGAGGGGCTAGAAATTGCCTATACGCAGTTCTTCGACAACCTGCCAGGGTTCTGGTCTGGCTTCGGTATTCAGGCAAATGCGACCTTTATGGATGGCGAGGCGGAGTCTCCCCCCGATGCAGAAGGCAATACCGAAATGCAGAACCTGGCGAACGTTTCGGATGAATCCTACAACCTGATTCTCTTGTATGAAAAATACGATTTCTCCGCTCGACTGGCATACAACTGGCGGAGTGATTATTACCTGAGTTTCAATGAGGCAGGGGATCAACCGGGCAATTCTGTGATTGTTAAGGAAACGGACTCGCTCGACCTGGCACTTAATTACGACCTCAATGAAAACCTTACGGTTTCCATGGAAGCAACTAACCTTACCGACTCGGTTTACAATGATTACTTTGGTGGGGGAAGTGGTGCAGACGAATATCTCTACCCTCGCGATACGTTTGCCCGTGAGCGCACTTACACATTAGGTATGCGTTTCAGGTATTAAGTTGCACTACCCAACAAAAAAGCCCGCATTCGCGGGCTTTTTTGTTTGCAGCAGGTTGGATCAGGTCTTGATCTTCTTGTACTGCATCCGGTGCGGCGTGGCATTTTCACCATTGCGTGCCACGAAGTCCTCGTGGTATTCGGTGTAGTTCCCCTCAAAGAACACCACCTTGCTGTCGCCCTCATAGGCCAGGATGTGTGTTGCCACCCGGTCCAGGAACCAGCGGTCGTGCGAGATCACCATGGCGCAGCCGGGGAAGCTCAGCAGGGCTTCTTCCAGTGCGCGCAGGGTTTCGATGTCCAGGTCGTTGGACGGTTCGTCCAGCAGCAGTACGTTGGCGCCCTGCTTCAGGGTATAAGCCAGGTGCAGGCGGCCGCGCTCACCACCGGACAGCTCGCCGACGCGCTTCTGCTGATCGGAACCCTTGAAGTTGAAACGGCCGATGTAGTTGCGCGAGCCCACTTCGTAGTTATTGATCTTGAGCATATCGTGACCGTCGGACACGGCTTCCCACACGGTCTTGTTGTCGTCCAGGTTTTCGCGGCTCTGGTCGACGCTGGCGATTTTCACAGTTTCACCGATCTTGATCTCGCCGGAATCCGGTTGTTCCTTGCCATTGATCATGCGGAACAGTGTGGATTTACCGGCGCCGTTGCCGCCGACGATACCGACGATGGCACCTTTGGGTACGCGGAACGACAGGTCGTCGATCAACACGCGATCGCCGAACGCCTTGCTCACATGGCTCAGCTCGATCACGTTGTCACCGAGGCGCTCGCCCGGTGGAATGTAGATCTCGTTGGTCTCGTTGCGGGCCTGGAATTCCTGGGACTGCATTTCTTCCAGGCGTGACAGACGGGCCTTGTTCTTGGACTGGCGGCCTTTCGGGTTCTGGCGCGCCCACTCCAGTTCTTTCTGCATGGCCTTGGCGCGAGCCTGCTCGCCTTTCTGCTCCTGTTCCAGGCGCTTCTCTTTCTGTTCCAGCCAGGTGGTGTAGTTACCTTCCCAGGGAATACCGTGCCCGCGGTCCAGTTCCAGAATCCAGCCGGCTACATTGTCGAGGAAGTAGCGATCGTGGGTAATCGCCACTACGGTGCCGTCGAAGTCGTGCAGGAAGCGTTCGAGCCAGTACACGGATTCGGCGTCCAGGTGGTTGGTCGGCTCGTCCAGCAGCAGCATGTCCGGGCGGGACAGCAGCAGGCGGCACAGGGCCACACGGCGTTTCTCACCACCGGACAGGTTGTTCACGTCGGCGTCCCAGGGCGGCAGGCGCAGGGCGTCGGCGGCGACTTCGAGGCGGTGCTCCAGGTTGTGGGCATCCCAGGCCTGGATCACGTCTTCGTACTGTTGCTGTTTCTTGGCCAGGGCGTCGAAGTCGGCGTCCGGTTCGGCGTAATCGGCGTAGACCTGCTCAAGGCCGGCGAGGGCGTCGATGGCTTCGCGCATGCCGTCTTCGACGTTGCCGCGCACGTTCTTGGCCGGATCCAGCTGCGGTTCCTGCGGCAGGTAGCCGACCTTGATACCGGGCATGGCACGGGCTTCACCGTTATAGTCCTGATCGACCCCGGCCATGATGCGCAGCAGGGTGGATTTGCCGGCGCCGTTCAGGCCGAGAACGCCAATTTTGGCGCCAGGGAAGAAGGACAGGGAAATATCTTTCAGAATCTCACGCTTGGGCGGAACAACCTTGCCCACGCGGTTCATTGTGTATACGTATTCAGCCATTAGAGCATCATTCCAGTCGGTCAGAATTTGGGCGCAAGTTAGCAGTTTGGTGGGAAAGTTCAACCTGCTCTTTCACGGTGTTTGTTCGCGGTTCTTTTGGGGGAGTTGGTCGTCCTGCGGTGGTCCTCGGGCAGTCCGGTGGCGGCGCTGCTACCGGTAAAACCCTCGCAAGACACGCCGTGCACCCATCCCTGGGGGCTCTGCACCGCCATCCATGGCGGTGAAGGTCTTGCGAGGGTTTTCCCGGTATCAGCGCCTTCACTTCGGGTTCAATAGCCTCTACTTGCTTCTGCGCTGTCAATTTCGAAGTTCAGAAACGTAAAGTGAAGGTGGAGTGCCGGGGAAAGGTTTTCAAAAGCGTCGGCGACAGGGACGTCGCCGACGCAGCGTACAGGGATGTATTTACAGGGGGGCGCCTAGCTCGGTTTTGAAAACCTTTACCCGGTACTCCGCCGCCACCGGACCCGCTAAAGCAGGCACCACCGAGCCTCGTGTGAAGAGTGAGGTAATGCCTCCACCACCCCATCTATGTTTAACTTTGCCCCAAATAAGACAACCGGGAACCAGTATGACCGAGGAATCACCCCTTATCGTTGACCGTCAGGGCCCCATCGGCAAATTGACGCTCAATCTGCCCAAAGCCCTGAATGCACTCAACCTCGACATGATCGACCGGATGGCTGCCCAGCTGGACCAGTGGGAAGCCGACGACAGTGTCGCCTGTATCTGGATAGAAGGGGCAGGGGAAAAGGCCCTGTGTGCGGGCGGAGATGTGGTGGCGCTGCATCGGGAATCCGGTAGCTACGGGGATCAGGGGGCGAGCCAGTTTGTGCAGGACTTCTTCACCCGGGAGTATCGCCTCGACTACCGTATCCACACCTATCCCAAGCCCATCATCGTATGGGGCAACGGTATTGTCATGGGCGGCGGTATTGGCATCATGAGTGGCGCCAGCCACCGGATCGTCAGCGAAACCACGCGCATGGCCATGCCCGAAATCACCATCGGCCTGTTCCCCGATGTCGGCGGCAGCTGGTTCCTGAATCGCATGCCCGGGCGTATCGGCCTGTTCCTTGGCCTCACCGGAGCCCAGTTTAACGGCAGTGATGCCATCTATGCGGGAATGGCCGATCGCATGGTGGCGAGCGCAGACAAGGATGCGCTTCTCTCCAGCCTTGCCCGGCAGGCATTCTCTGAGGACGCCGAGCAGAATCGAGTGCTGGTCAGCAGGGCGGTTCAGACCAGCGAAATAGCGCAGGACCAGCGACCGGCATCCAACCTGCGCGCGCACTACGATGTGATCCAGCAACTGACGGACGCGCCGACCCTTGCCGACGTTTATCAAACTATCGTCAATTACGCTGGTGAAGATTCCTGGCTGCAGCGCGCTGCAGCGACGCTGAAAGCCGGCTGCCCGCTTACCGCCGGTGTCGTCTGGGAACAGTTGCGTCGGGCCCGGCATATGTCCCTCGCCGAAGTGTTGCAAATGGAACTGGCCCTCGCGGTCAACATGTGCAGCAATGGGCAGGTAAAAGAAGGTGTGCGTGCACTGTTGATTGATAAGGATCGCAATCCCCAGTGGCAGCCCGCGACGCTGGAAGGTGTTACACCAGAGCTGGTGGCTGCGTGTTTTAAGCAGCCCTGGGAGACCAATCCGCTGGCAGATTTATAGCGGGTGATTTTCCGGGTAGCGGAGTGCTGCAAGAAAAATAATAAAAGGAGAAAACAGAATGGCAGAAGTAAACAAAATCGCCTTTATCGGCCTCGGCAATATGGGTGGCCCAATGGCGGCGAACCTGGTGAAGAAGGGGGTCCCGGTCGCCGCCTTTGATCTTTCCAGCGCGGTGCTCGACAGGGCTGTAGCCAGTGGCTGTACCAAAGCCGCCAGTGCCGAGGCCGCTATTGAAGGTGCGGATGTGGTGATATCCATGTTGCCCAGTGGCGAAGCCGTTCGCTCCCTGTACCTTGGTGTGCACGGCCTGCTGCAGGCGATGGGGCCGGAGGTGCTGCTGATCGATTGTTCCACCATTGCCGCCGAAGACGCCCGCCAGGTGATTGCCGCCGCCGGTGAGCGCGGCATCGATGCGGTGGATGCACCGGTATCCGGTGGTACCGCGGCCGCTGCTGCGGGCAGTCTGTCATTTATGTGCGGCGGTGACGCGGCGGCGGTGGAGCGGGCGCGCCCGGTACTGGCGGCCATGGGCGCAAATATTTTTCACGCGGGGCCAGCGGGCAGCGGCCAGGTGGCGAAAATCTGTAACAACATGCTGCTCGCCATCCATATGATCGGAACCGCCGAAGCCCTGCAACTGGGGGTGGACAACGGGCTGGACCCGAGCGTCCTGTCGCAGATCATGGGCGTCAGCTCCGGCGGCAACTGGTCACTGGAAAAATACAATCCTTATCCCGGGGTCATGGAAAACGTACCCGCCTCGCGCAATTACGAGGGCGGTTTTTCGGTGGCACTGATGCTCAAGGATCTGGGGCTCGCCATGGACACCGCCGCTGGCAGTGCGTCTTCGACCCCATTGGGGGCGCTGGCGAAAAACCTGTATCAACTGCACGGCGGCGACCCGATCAACAGTGCGCTGGACTTCTCCAGTATCCAGAACCTGTTCCGGCGTCCGGTGGGGGACTGACGGGAAATCCTGCATGTTTTGGCAATGATCCGGCAATTGATCTGTATCAAGCGCCAGCCACTGCCAGACGGGTACCTTTGCCCGATCCGACATTCCCGCTCGATGACTCTGGATCACAGGTTACCCGTCAATGGACGAAAACAGCTTTGCCGGCGCTGACAGCGCCAGTGCCTCCGCGATATCTACCGCTTCTACGGCGTTATCCCAGGCGCTGTTGGCGCGTTATGCCGGCCCCTGTCCGCGCTATACCTCTTACCCCACCGCCGACCGGTTTGTGCCACTGAGTGCTGGTACCGACTCGCCGGAGTCCGGCGGCAATCCCTGGGATGCACTGCAAGATGTGCAGACATTGTCGCTGTACGTGCATATCCCGTTCTGCCGTTCCCTGTGTTATTTCTGCGCCTGTAACAAGGTGATCACCCGTCAGTACGGTCTCGCTTCCACCTATCTGGACCGGGTGTTGCAGGAAGCGCAGTGGTACCGGGAGCGGGTCGCCGGTGTGCCAGTGACGCAGCTGCATTTAGGCGGCGGCACACCGACCTACCTGAACGACAGCGATCTGACCCGCCTGATCCACGGGCTCCAGGAAGTGTTCGCGCTGCAGCCCGGAGAGGATGCGGAGTACAGTATTGAGGCCGATCCGCGGGTGCTTGAAGTGGAAACCCTGGATACATTGCGAGGCCTGGGGTTCAACCGGCTGAGTATGGGGATTCAGGACTTCAACCCGGATGTGCAGCGCGCGATCAACCGGATCTGTCCGCCCGAGCAGGTGCGGGCGCTTACCCTTGCGGCGCGCGAGCGCGGCTTTCGCTCCATCTCCTACGACCTGATCTACGGGCTGCCGGGTCAGGACGTGGAGAGCCTAGAGCGCACCATCGACACCGTGATCGACCTGGCCCCGGATCGAATTGCGCTGTATCACTACGCGCACCTGCCGCAGCGGTTCAAGGCGCAGCGTCTGATCAGCACGGACCTGATCCCGTCCCCCGAGTCGAAGATCGCCATGCAGCTGGCGGCGAGCCGTCGGCTGATGGATGCGGGATACCTGTTTCTGGGTATGGACCACTTTTCCCGTCCGGATGATCCCATGGCTGCCGCCGCCACACGGGGGCAGCTGGCGCGCAACTTCCAGGGGTATACCCTGATGCCGGCGGATGCCCTGGTGGGCCTCGGTGCCTCGGCGATCAGCTATAGCCGAGATGGTTACTGGCAGAACCACCACGGGCAGAAGGAGTATGCCGGGGCAATTTCTGAATCTGGTCAGGCGATCTGTCGCGGCTGGCAGCTGGATGATGATGATCGCCTGCGCCAGTGGATGATCATGGAGTTGATGTGCCATCTCCGCCTGCGCAAACGCGATGTGGAAGCCCGCACCGGGCGTCCCTTCGCGGCGTACTTTGCGCCGGAGCTGGCGCGACTACAGCCCCTGATCGCGGACGGGCTGTTGCTCGACAAAGGGGATGACTTGGAAGTCACAGAGCATGGCCGCTGGTTTTTGCGCAATATTGCCTCTGCTTTTGATCGCTACCTGCACGGCAGTGAAGCTGCAGCCCAATACTCCCGTGTGCTTTAAAGGGGCGATGGGGATACAATTTTGACATGGGCGTTTGTGCCCCTGATTTAAGCAATGCTTGTGCCCTGAATTCGGGAAATGGAAGAGACAATGTCGAAACCCTCAACCGCGGTCAATTGTGGAAGTTGTTCGGTCAGAAGGCTGTGCCTGCCCGTGGGCCTGGCGGATGAGGACATCGAGCGCCTCGAACAGGTGACGCGCAAGAAGAAAATCCTGAAGGCGGGAGAGACGCTGTTTCGCGCCGGCGATCCCTTTTCCAATCTGTACGCAATCCGTTCCGGCAGCTTCAAGTCGGCGGTGATCGGTGCCGATGGCGATACCCAGGTCACGCATTTTGCGCTGCCCGGTGAACTGCTGGGGTTGGATGCCTACAGTGGTGGTTCGCACCCGGGCTATGCGGAAGCGCTGGAGGACAGCAGCGTCTGTGTGCTGCCGTTCACCCAGCTGGAAAACCTGGCCCAGCAGGTGCCTGCGCTGCAGAAACAGATCTACAACATTTTCTCGGAAGAGCTGAAACAGGATAGCGATGTGCTGTTGCTGTTGGGCAAGCGCTCGGCGGAAAGCCGCCTGGCGGCGCTGCTGATCAATATTTCCAGCCGCTATGCCCGCCGCGGGTACTCCGCCAGCGAATTCAAACTTTCCATGCAGCGCATCGACATCGCCAATTATCTGGGGCTGACCGCGGAAACGGTCAGCCGGTTGATCTCGCGCTTCCAGAAACAGGGCCTGATTCGCGTGCAGGGCAGGGCGATTAGCATTCTCGACCTGATTGCTCTCAGCGAGCTGGCGGGCACCCACTGCAGCTACGAAAACGACTGACCGTTTCCTGCATCGGTCTGTCCCCGGTCAGCAGGCTGTCGCTACTTCTTTCTCTGCGAGATCCTGATAGATGGCCTCGTAGAGGCGCTTGACGCCGCGGTGGAATTGACAGCTCTGCCTGTCCGCGAGCGCTGCGGTCACCTCTTCCCAGTCGGTTTCTGTCAGGTACTGGTTCACCAGTGGCAGCAATATCTCATTTTCTTTTCGCATATGTTCGCGCTGCAGGGATATGTACTCCCGCGCGGTGCTGAACAGCTGTTCCCGTTCCACGGCGGCATCGTTCGCGACGGCATAAAAGAGCCGGTTCATGCTGCGTGTGGCCTGGGCAATAGCCCGGTGCTCTGCACTTATCTTTTCAACCACATCCCGGATATCCACAGGCTTGCCCAGCAGCTGTTCGAATACCAGATCCTCCACCGGGTGGTGCCACTGATCCGGGTAGACGGAAAAGTAATCCAGGGCATCGAGGATCATGCTCAGGGTAGCGGGATCGCGATCCTGCTGTCCCAGGTCCTTGAGTAAAACCTCGAACACATCCAGCAGGTTTTGCATGTGCTTGTGGTCATCGCAGAGCTGTCGGTAGATACCGTTCATAGCGCGCCTCCTTGACGGGTAGTGAGAATCGACAGATCCATTGTTGTCTGCCGTCGGGAACTGGGCTTGATCTGGGTCAAGCCGTGACTACATCGTGTTGCGGTAGGCGCCCGCTGCCCGAATTTTGAACGGTCGGGTGGGTGTGTTTGAGGCGGGGACGCTGAGGTGCGCCGTCAACAACAGACGGCGCACCGCAAATTGGGGCATGTTTAAAAGTGGTAGTCGCGCAGCTCGATTTCTTCCCAGTCGTACACGAGCTGGAGGCCATCGCCGGTGACCAGGCTGACTTTGTCCGGTGCCAGGCAATCAGACCAGTCCACCTTGTTCAGGTCGACCATCTCGGCGCCGCCTTGCACGTTTACCACAGAGTCCTGCCAGGCCTGGTGGCAATAACGGGGAATCTCCCCCTCTACCAGTAACTCCTGACCGAGGTAGTTGCTGTAGTTGAGCTGCGGCATGCGGTTCATGTGGTAGCGGTCCTGCTCACCGAGCAGGTAAAACTTGCCGTTTTCCTGCACCAGGGTCCCCGTGGCGGTAACCGCCTGCTGCGCCGGGTTGGCGGCACAGGCAGTGAGCAGGGCCAGGGGCAGCAATAAACTCATTCGAGACTTCATATTTATTACTCTTCTGTGTTTTTTTACCAAACTATCAAACCTCCGTTGCAACTGCATGTCATTTAGATTGCAGTGCTCTCTCAACAAATGGGTATCTGCCTGTTTACGGCTGACGGGAACAGTCGGATCTCACTTGCCGCTGTAATCGCGTGTAATGGCCGGGGGCTGTTGGCGCCAAATTTATTTCATTAGAATGCCGCCCGCAAAATAAACACGATGCTTTTGGGGCATAAATAACATGATGAAAAAAGTTTTAGCGGCAGCGGTGATGCTGGGTTGTTCAATTTCTGTTCAGGCCAGTGAAGGCGGTTACTTCGGTACCGTGGCGGGCCTGATGAAGACCTCCATCAATGGCGATAGCCCGTTCAATGCGGGCATCCGCGCTGGTTATACCTGGAATTCTGGATTCGGCCTGGAAGGCGAATACACCACTTCCCTGGTAGATGGCGAAGCGCGTTTTAACAGCGGTTGGGGTGACTTCCGCTGGGATTACTCCATTTCCACCCTGGGCGCCTACGCGACCTACCGCAGCCAGGGCGACCTCTACTTCAAGGGCCGCCTGGGTGTGCTGAACGAAAGTGTCGATTTCGAAGGCGAGAAAGAAAGTGATTCCGGCCTGTCTGCAGGTCTGGGCCTGGGCTTCAACCTGTCCGAGACCGTTAACCTGGAAGCCGAATACACCCTGGTGGAAGAGGATGTGGATTTCTGGTCCGGCACCCTGGTATTCCGCTTCTGAGGCAATACCCATCTTCCAGAGACTGGCGCTTTTACCGGGCCACTCGGTAAGGGACGGGTAGCTGCCAGTATCAGAACGCGACCCCTCGGGTCGCGTTTTGCGTTTCCGGGCGGCGGAATCCTGTACCGCCCGGGATCGGCGCTGCACTGAGCAACTTGAATTGCACGGGGCGCTGAATTGAATTTGTTTCATGTGCACCCTTTGCGCCGCGGGCTCTCCGTTGGTGTACAATGCGCCGCTTTCTGGGGGCGGGCCGGTCACAAATAGGTCGGGATTTGCCCTTGTCGAGATTATGCTAGCGCGATTCGCGCCTTATCATCCGAGGGAACACCATGTTTGATAAATCCGTCACTCTTGCTTCATACGACCCGGATGTGTGGTCCGCCATTCAGGACGAAGACCGCCGCCAGGAAGAACACATCGAGCTGATCGCCTCGGAAAACTACACCAGCCCGCAGGTGATGGAAGCCCAGGGCACCAGCCTCACCAACAAGTACGCGGAAGGCTACCCCGGCAAGCGTTACTACGGTGGCTGTGAGTACGTCGACAAGGTCGAGGCCCTGGCCATCGAGCGCGCCAAAGAACTGTTTGGCGCCGACTACGCCAACGTCCAGCCGCACTCCGGTTCCCAGGCCAACGCCGCCGTATACCAGGCCCTGTGCGCCCCCGGCGACACCGTGCTGGGCATGAGCCTGGCCCACGGTGGTCACCTGACCCACGGTGCCAAGGTGAACTTCTCCGGCAAGATCTACAACGCGGTGCAGTACGGTCTGAACCCGGAAACCGGCGAGGTGGATTACGAAGAAGTGGAGCGCCTGGCGCTGGAGCACAAGCCGAAGATGATCGTTGCCGGCTTCTCCGCCTACAGCCGCATCATGGACTGGGCCCGTTTCCGCACCATCGCTGACAAGGTTGGCGCCTACCTGATGGTCGATATGGCCCACGTTGCCGGCCTGGTTGCCGCTGGCGCTTACCCGTCGCCTGTGCCCCACGCGGATGTCGTGACTTCCACTACCCACAAGACCCTGCGCGGCCCGCGCGGCGGCATCATCATTGCCAAGGCCAATGAAGAGATCGAGAAGAAACTGAACAGCGCGGTATTCCCGGGCGGTCAGGGTGGCCCGCTGATGCACGTGATCGCGGCCAAAGCGGTTTCCTTCAAGGAAGCCATGACCCCCGAATACAAGGCCTACCAGCAGAAAGTGGTAGAGAATGCCCGCGCCATGGCCGAGACCTTCCTCGACCGCGGTATCAATATCGTCTCCGGTGGTACTGACGACCACCTGATGCTGGTGGACCTGATCGGCAAAGAGTACACCGGTAAGGATGCGGACGAAGCCCTGGGCAACGCCAACATCACCGTGAACAAGAACGCCGTTCCCAACGACCCGCGCTCCCCGTTCATCACCAGTGGCCTGCGTGTCGGCACCCCGGCGATCACCACCCGTGGTTTCGGTGTGGAAGAGACCAAGCAGCTCACCAACTGGATCTGCGACGTGCTGGACGCGCTGGAGAAGGGCAATGCAGACGCCACCATCGCCGAGGTGAAAGCCAAGGTTCTGGAAATCTGCGCCAAGTTTCCGGTCTACAAAGGCTGATAGCGCAGTCGACAGAAAGCACTGTGAGCCCGGCCTATGCCGGGTTCTTCGAAAACGGCCCCCAAGGGGCCGTTTTTGTTTCCTGGGTGGGCAAACGCAGGAAATCGTCCTCCGGTCTGTGAAATGACCGCCACTTTCTGTTTTAATACGCGCCCTCGAAAACCGAATTGAAATTCAATTATTGTTTCATTCGGTACTAATCCGAGGGGCTTGCCGGAGCCGGCTCGGAATTTGCACCCGGTATCTGTAGCACGAGGGATGCGTTGCTCAACAGAGGTTCGCGCAAGCGACCGGTACTTTCGGGTCCAAGCGGTTTCAGGATTCGATGCTTGCCGTCAGTGGCTGGAATGCACGGCGGTCAGCGCTGGACAACCGTGCAGCACAGCTGCGGAGCGAGAGTAGAGCATGCGCCCACTAATCAAACTACTGGTCATTCTGACTACTGTCATCGGGCTCGGCGTTCAAGCCCAGGCGAGAGAACTCCACTTTGCCAACTGGTCTGAATCCATTGCCGAGGACACCATTGCCAACTTTGAGGCCGCCAGTGGCATCAAAGTGCACTATTTCGAATTTGACGATATCGAAGAGCTGGAGCAGGTCTGGCTGAAAGAGGGCCGTCAGTTTGACGTCATCGTGCCCGGCTCCGACAACATTCCCAAATACATCGCTGCTGGGCAGCTGCAGAAGCTCGATCGCAGTCGTATCGTCAATTGGGAACAAAATGACCCCGAGTTCATGCAGCGTCTGGCCCTGTTCGACCCGGCCAATGAATACGCCTTCCCGTTCTTGTGGGGGACCGTGGGTATTGGCTACAACGTGCAGGCAGTGCGCAAGGCATTCGGTGGAGTGTTGCCGGAGGACAGCTGGGACCTGCTGTTCAAGCCGGAAAATCTCGGCAAGCTGGATCACTGCAATGCGACCCTGATGCGGTCTCCGGAAGAAATCTTCGATGTGGCGCTCAAGTACCTGGGCAAAGACCCGAACTCGATGAGCATGGCGCACCAGTTCATGGTCGCGAACCTGCTGTCCAAGGTACGCCTGCATGTCACCGATTTCGACTCGGGTGAATATGTGGAAGACCTGGCCAGCGGCAAACGCTGTATCGCCCACGCCTGGAGCGGTGATGTACTGGTGGCACAGCAGATGGCGGAAGAGGCGGGCAAGTCCTTCGATATCCGCTACGTGATGCCGAAGGAGGGCTTCCCCCTTTGGATCGATGTGGTGTCCATGCCCACCAATGCTCCCAATGTTGATGCCGCCTACGAGTTTCTCAATTACCTGATGCGTCCGGACGTCATCGCCAATATCAGCAATGAGACCCAGTACGCGAACGCAAACATGGACGCCCAGGATCTCGTCGATCCGGCGCTGCGGGATAACCCCATCGTTTACCCCAGCCCTGATCTGCTCGAACGCACCTGGATCCCGGCGGCCACCAAGCCCCGTATCCTTGAGCTGCGTCACAAGCTGTGGCAGCGGATCATCGAGCGCGAAGACATCTAAGGCCGCTTACTGATGCCTGGGGGCAGTTCAGGCCTAAATGGTTGTCGTGTGGTAAACTCCGCGCATTTTCCGATAGGGCCTACTCCCCATGCACTGTCCATTCTGCAGCGCAGATGAAACCAAAGTCGTAGACTCCCGCCTGGTGGCCGATGGCGACCAGGTGCGCCGCCGTCGCGAGTGCCTGCAGTGCCACGAGCGCTTCACCACCTTCGAGACCGCCGAGCTGGTCCTGCCCCGTGTCGTCAAACAGAACGGCCAGCGCGAACCCTTCAATGAAGACAAGCTCCGCGCCGGTATCCAGCGCGCCGTCGAGAAACGTCCGGTCAGCACCGAGCGGGTAGAAGCCGCTGTCGCCCAGATCAAACACGCCCTGCAGGCCACAGGTGAGCGCGAACTCCCGGCTATGCACATTGGCGAGTTGGTGATGGAACAGCTGCGCGAGCTGGATCAGGTCGCGTTTGTGCGCTTCGCTTCCGTATATCGCCGTTTCGAAGACGTTAGCGACTTCAGCGAGGAGATCGAACGCCTCAATACCCGCGAGACGGGCAAGGGCGCATCTCAAAAGGAGGAAGGATGAGCTTTTCTCCCCGGGAGCTGATGGCGCGCGCCATCCAGCTCGCTGAGCGCGGTATGTACACCACCATGCCCAATCCCCGCGTCGGGTGCGTGATCGCCGATAGCGCGGGCAATATTCTCGGCCAGGGCTGGCACCGGCGCGCCGGTGAGGGCCACGCCGAAGTGGAGGCATTGAAAGATGCCGGAGACAAAGCCCGGGGCAACATCGTCTATGTGACTCTGGAACCTTGCAGTCACACGGGCAAAACCGGACCCTGCGCCGATGCCCTGATTGCCGCCGGTGTCTCCAAAGTGGTTTTCGGTATGCAGGACCCCAACCCCGGTGTCAGCGGGAATGGGTTACAGAAACTGCGCGATGCGGGCATTGAAGTGGAAGGCCCGTTGCTGGAAGAATCCTGCCGGTTGCTGAATCCTGGCTTTATCAAGCGTATGACCCTCGGCCTGCCACTGGTGCGCAGCAAATCGGCGATGAGTATCGACGGCCGCACGGCCATGGACAGTGGTGAGTCAAAGTGGGTCACCGGTCCCGCCGCCCGCGCCGATGTCCAGAACCTGCGCGCGCGCAGCTGCGCGGTGATCACCGGTGTGGATACCGTGCGCCACGACAACCCGAATATGAACGTGCGCCCGGAAGAGATGGCTCTGCCGGACGCGGAGGCCGCCGCCGCGGCAGAAAAGCAGCCACTGCGGGTGATTGTCGACAGTAAACTGCGCACCCCCGCCAAAGCCTTTATTTTACAGGGGGGCGCCCCAACATTGGTGGTCACCACCGATGCGGCCGATGAAGAGCGCCGCGCGCGCCTGGAAAAGACCGGTGCAGAGGTACTGGCACTGCCCGCGGACAAGAACGGCCGCGTGCACCTGGGTGAGCTGCTGAAAGAGCTTGCCCGCCGCGAGTGCAATGAAGTGCTGGTGGAGAGCGGCGCGACCCTCTCTGGTGAATTCATGTACCAGGGGCATGTGGATGAGATCATCGTCTACCTGGCGCCCAAGATTCTCGGCTCCAGCGCACGGCCGCTGTTCGAGCTGCCAATCGCGCGTATGGGCTCCGTGCTGCCGATCACCATTACCGATATGCGCGCAGTCGGTCACGACTGGCGCATTACCGCAACGACAGATATCGAGCGTTAAAAGGTATCCAGATGTTTACCGGAATTATTGAGGCTGTTGGCGAAATCACCGCCCTGCAACCCAGCGGTGGCGACCTGCGTGTACGGGTGAAATCCGGCAAGCTGGACCTGTCCGATGTGAAGCTGGGCGACAGTATTGCCACCAATGGCGTGTGCCTGACGGTGGTGGACCTGCCGGGAGATGGTTACTGGGCAGACGTTTCCGCGGAGACTCTGGCGGTGGCCAGTGTCGGTAGCTGGAAGCTCGGCGACAAGGTAAACCTGGAAAAGGCGCTCACCCCACAGACCCGCCTAGGCGGTCATATGGTGAGTGGCCATGTGGATGGCATCGGCGAGGTGGTTTGGCGCAAAACCACTGCCCGCGCGGAGCAGTTCCGCCTGCGCGCCCCGGACGAACTGGCCAAGTACATCGCCCACAAGGGCTCGATTACCATAGATGGCACCAGCCTTACGGTAAACGCGGTGGACGGTGCCGAGTTCGAGCTCACCATCGTGCCGCATACGATTGCTGAAACCGTGATTGGTGGTTACCAGGCGGGCACCAAGGTGAACCTGGAAGTCGACCTGATTGCGCGCTACCTGGAGCGGCTACTCTTGGGAGATGCCGCCGCCAAGCCCAGCAGCGAAGGTTTGACCATGGAATTCCTGGCGCAGCACGGTTTTTACAAAGCTTGATAGAAAGCTAAATCGGGATGGCAGAGGGCCGCTTTGTAGCGGTACCGACACCGGGTGGCCATTTGCCCCCGGGATTTGAGGCATGAACAAACTTTGAATGATGAGGCCGATGTTTCATCGGGTAGACCAGAGGTTTTATGGAACTGAATAGCGTTGAAGAACTGATCGACGACATCCGTCAGGGCAAAATGGTAATCCTGATGGACGACGAGGATCGTGAAAACGAGGGTGACCTCGTGATCGCAGCCGAGCAGGTCCGGCCGGAAGACATCAACTTCATGGCAACACATGCCCGTGGCCTGATCTGCCTGACACTGACCGGCGACCGCTGTGAACAACTCGACCTGCCGCTCATGTCCCGCGATAACGGCGCCCAGTTCAGCACCAATTTCACCGTCTCCATCGAAGCCGCTGAAGGCGTAACCACCGGTATCTCCGCCGCCGACCGTGCGCGCACTATTCGCGCGGCCGTCGCCCGCAACGCCAAGCCTTCGGATATCGTCCAGCCCGGCCACATCTTCCCGATCAAGGCCCAGCCGGGCGGTGTGCTCAGCCGTGCAGGACACACCGAAGCCGGTTGCGATCTCGCGCGCCTCGCCGGTTTCGAGCCCGCCGCTGCGATTGTCGAAATCATGAATGAAGACGGCACCATGGCCCGCCGCCCGGACCTGGAAAAGTTCGCGCAGCAGCACAACCTCAAGATCGGCACCATCGCCGACCTGATCAACTACCGCGCGCTGAACGAAAAAACCGTTGAATGCGTCAACGAGCGCAACGTGCAGACCGAATTCGGTGAGTTCAAACTGCGTACTTATCTCGACAAAGCCCGTCGCGAGCGCCACTTCGCCTTCAGTCTCGGCGAATTCCAGCCGGAAGAGCCGACCCTGGTGCGCGTACACGTTGCCAGCACCCTGCGGGACGTATTCTCCCTGCGCCGCGGCGACGAAAAGTACGAACCCTGGACCTTCCGCAACGCGCTGAAAAAAGTCGCGGAAGAGGGCAAGGGTGTGGTGGTTGTTATCTGTCACAACGAAACCACCGATGAAATTGAAGAGAGCATCGACTGGCTGATCAGCGGCAAGCAGCAGCGCCCGAGCCAGGACCTGGTGTACAAGCAGGTTGGTACCGGCTCCCAGATCCTGCGCGACCTGAAAGTACGCAAGATGCGCCTGATGAGTGCGCCGTTCAGATTCAGTGCCATCTCCGGTTTCGACCTGGAAGTGGAAGAGTATCTGAACGCAGAAGAGATTTAATCGGTCAGGTAAAACTCGAAAGTTCAAATCGAAGGCGGGGTGCCGGGGATCAGTTTTCAGGAGCGTCGCAAACAGGAGGTTTGCGCCGCAGCGCCCAGGGATGGGTTTACAGCGGTCCTGAAAACTGATCCCCGGTGCGCCGCCGCCACTAAAGCAGGGCCGAAGCTCCAGCAAGGCCCGAAGTGGAATAGCAGAAACGGAAACAGACCATGAGCAATATCAAAGTAATCGAAGGGGATTTCGTAGGCAGCACTGGTAAGTACGCGCTGCTGGTGAGCCGTTGGAACAGCTTTGTTGTGGAAAGCCTCAAAGACGGCGCCCTGGATACCCTGCGTCGTAAAGGTATCAAAGAAGAAGACATCACCATCTACTACGCACCCGGCGCCTTCGAGTTCCCGCTTGCTGCGCAGAAAATTGCCGAAAGCAAAAAGTTTGACGCCATCATTGCACTGGGTGCCGTCATCCGCGGTGGTACCCCGCACTTTGAATATGTCGCTGGCGAATGCACCAAAGGTCTCGCGCAGGTATCCATGAATACCGGCATCCCCGTCACCTTCGGCGTACTCACCGTAGACAGTATCGAACAGGCCATTGAGCGCTCCGGAACCAAAGCCGGCAACAAAGGCTGTGAAGCCGCCGAAACCGCGCTCGAAATGGTTTCCCTGATCGGCAAAATCTGAATTGAGAAACGATTGAAATGACCGTAACTGCATCCGCCCGCCGCAAGGCGCGTCACTACGCCATGCAGGCCCTGTATCAGTGGCAAATGGCCGGCTCCAACCTCAATGCCATCGAGGCCGAGTTTCATGCCGACAATGACATGAGCAAAACCGACGTGGCCTATTTTCGCGAACTGCTCCACGGCGTAGCGAAAAATCTCGACGAAATTGAAGGCGCCTACAGCCAGTACCTCGACCGCGACGTCGAAGAACTGGACCCGGTGTCCCGCGCCCTGCTGCGTATGTCCACCTTCGAAATGAAAAACCGGGTAGACGTACCTTACAAGGTCGTCATTAACGAAGCCGTCGCACTGGCCAAGAAATTCGGCCCCACCGACGCCTTCAAATTTATCAACGGCATCCTCGACAAGGTTGCGGCCACAGAGCGCAGCGTCGAAGTAAAGGCCGATAAAGGCTGAGCGGAAATATGGCCGGGCCCGGTGAGTTTGAACTGATACGGGAGTATTTTGCCTCCCACTTTCAGACCGGCGCCCAGCCAGCTGGCAAACCGGTTGCCCGGGGAAATGCCGCGCAAAGCAGCGTGGAACTGGGCATCGGCGACGACTGTGCCCTCCTGGTGCCCCCGGCCGGGAAATTGCTCGCTACCAGCGTCGATACCCTGGTAGCAGATGTACATTTTCCCGCAGCTGCCGACCCCTACCGGATCGCCAGCCGCAGCCTGAGAGTGAACCTCTCCGATCTCGCGGCGATGAACGCCGAACCCTTGTGGTTTACCCTCGCGCTTACCCTCCCCGAGAGCAATGCGGAATGGCTTGAACCTTTTGCCAGAGGCTTGGCCGATACCGCGCGACTATTCGGTATCACCCTGGTCGGTGGCGATACGACCAAGGGGCCGCTTTCCATCACCATTCAGGTTACCGGCGCCTGTGAGCGACCGCTACGACGGGATGGTGCCGGCAGTGGCGATCATATATATGTATCGAACAAACTCGGTGCCGCCGCGGCAGGCCTTCCCATTGTTCTGAGTGACCTGGAGCCGAGTGCGGAGCAGCGGCAACAGGCGGAAGACGCCTACTATTTTCCCGAGCCCCAGTTTTCGGTAGCGCGTGCCATAGGGCCTTACGCCAGTGCCGCGCTGGATATTTCCGACGGATTGCTCGCAGACCTCGGGCATATCTGCAGTGCGAGCAATCTCGGCGCCCAGCTGGACCTGGACAGGTTTCCGATTGCTGAACTGGCCGCGGCCATGGATGCAGAAACCGCGCTGGAGACCGCGCTCACTGGCGGCGATGATTACCAGCTCTGTTTTACCGTACCGGACGAACATCTTTCAGCCGTACAACAACTAAAACTCCCGATTAGTGCCGTCGGCCGTATGCGCAGCGTGCCGGGTATTCACTGCCAGTTAAACGGGCAGACGTGGCAACCCCGGCTCACCGGCTATCGGCATTTCTGAACGGCGGAACATATCGACATGACACCGACATTCGCACAACTGATCCGCAGCCCGGTATTGTTTCTCGCTTTCGGGTTCGGCTCCGGCCTGGCCCGCAAAGCCCCCGGTACTTTCGGGACCATTGCCGCCATTCCCCTCTGGTATGGCCTGCAGTTCCTGTCACCGGCTGCCTACCTGGGAGTGATCGCGATTACTTTCGCGTTCGGCTGCTATCTGTGCGGTGCCGCCTCGAAAAAGCTGGGTGTGCACGACCACGGTGGTATCGTGTGGGACGAGTTTGTTGGCTACTGGCTGACCATGTTTATGGCGCCCGCGGGCTGGATGTGGGCGCTTTATGGATTTGTGCTGTTTCGCATCTTTGATATCGCCAAACCGCAGCCCATCGGCTGGGCCGACCGCCGGGTGCACGGTGGTCTGGGCATCATGCTCGACGATATACTGGCGGGTATCTACGCTGCCCTGGTATTGCAGGGAACAGCGCTACTGTTAGACACATTCTGAGGCAGGAAGCCCATGAAAAGATTGGTAACAGGCTTTGTACTGACGGCACTGGCGGCCGGCGTGCCGGGACTTGTCTCGGCCGCGGAGGTCCGCCTGCAGGCGATCTTCGGCAGCAGCGCCATGTTTGAGATCGATGGCAAGCGGCGCATGCTGAAATCCGGTAAGACCTCACCTGAGGGGGTAAAGCTGGTATCAGTCACCAGTGAGCATGCGCTGGTAGAGATCGATGGCCGCGCACAGAAGCTGACCCTGGCCGCGCCCGTCGCCGCCAATTATGCAACGGTTGAGCGAGCGGAGGTTCGACTCAGCGCCGACGGTGGCGGTCACTACAGTACCGTAGCCTGGATCAATGGGCGCCGGGTCAATGTCATGGTGGACACCGGTGCGACCAGCATTGCGTTTAATTACCCCACCGCGAAAAGTCTCGGTCTGGACCTGGCCCGTGCGCAGCCGATGACGGTGTCTACGGCCAGCGGTATTGAGCGCGCATACAAGTTACAGCTCTCCAGCGTCACCATTGGCGGTATCACCGTGCACAATGTGGATGCGACGGTACTTGGCAATGATTTCCCGCAGGTGACTCTGCTGGGTAACAGTTTTTTGAGCCGCGTGGATATGCAGCAACAGGACGGCCTGTTACTGCTGCGCGCGCGCGATTGATGACGAATTTTGATGGAACGCGAGGTATCAGTTTGACCATTCGTTATGTGGAATCCTCAAAGCTTCCCACTTCCTGGGGAATGTTTGAGATGCACGGTTTCGAGGAAGTGGAAACCGGCAAGGAACATGTCGTTCTGAGCATGGGTGATCTGGATACCGATGCGCCGGTACTGGCCCGTATTCACTCGGAGTGCCTGACCGGCGATGCGCTGTTTTCTTTGCGCTGTGACTGCGGTGCGCAGTTACAGTATGCGTTGCACCGGATTGCGACGGAGGGGCGCGGTGCGGTGTTTTACCTGCGCCAGGAGGGACGCGGAATCGGCCTGCTGAACAAGATCCGCGCATACAAGTTGCAGGATTGCGGAGCGGATACGGTAGAGGCGAATGAGCGTCTGGGCTTTGGTGCAGATATGCGTGATTATTCGATCCTGAAGCCGATGATCGATCACCTGGGCATCAAGTCCATCCGCCTGATGACGAACAATCCGCGCAAGGTAAAGGCGCTGGAAGATCTGGGAGTCGAGGTCACTGAACGCCTGCCGCATCAAAGTGGTCGCAACCCGCACAACACCAATTATCTTTCTACCAAGAAGGGTAAGCTGGGACATCTCTTTGACGATGAAGAGAGTTCAGAAAAGTAACTTCCTCTCTTTACTCCCAAAGCGCCACTAAGGCGCAACACTGGAATGCGAAGGTCCCGATATCAGGACCTTCGCTTCAGCTATCCTGCTTCGTTCGAAGTATTAGAAAAGAGATTTCAGGAAATCGAAAAAGCCCTGTAGCTTTTCCTTCTTCTCCTGTTTTATCTCTTCAATTTTGTCCTTCAGTTTTTCTTTTTTACCAGCGTGCCGGTTTTCTACGAACACCGCGCTGGTTCGACCCGGCAGTGTGAAGGTTCCAGATTCTCGATCGAAGTCAGCAAAACGTAACTCGTGGTCTGCAGAGTGGCGCTGCATCGGATGCAACTTCAGATGAGAGCCGATAAGCGTATCGTCAGTGAAAGTAACGGTCTCTTTGTCGCCGTTGAACAGCACCACGATACGCCCATAGCGGCGGTCGATCTGGCCGGCGGAGTCTTCCAGCTGCATCGCAATCAAACCGGGAACCTGTTCCGGACCGGTATTCAGGAAGCTAACATGCTGTTGCACTTCCTCTGCCGTGGTCAAACGGAACAGTGGCGAGCTGTTGCGGATGGCGAGTTGCTCGCGGAAAATCGCAGCGCTGAATTCGCGGTGGTCTTTTTGCGGTGCCAGGTCCGGGTTGGCCAGAAGTGGCTGCATAATCCACCAGCTGTCCTCGTTTTTATCCGCAATAGGCAAGCCCTTGCCCCAGTTGCCCTGCTCAAACGTGAAGTCGATGGCATTGAACCAGTCACCGGAATTGTAACTGTCGCGATCCATGGATTTGGAGCGCAGGAAGTCCTGGCCCGCGTGGATAAACGGTATGCCCTGGGCGAATAACACCAGTGAGTTACTGAACGTCTGAATACGTGCGCGGTCTTCAATGGTTGCGGTGCTGTTGGCCTTGATCTGAATGCCGTCAAACAGCGTTTCATTGTCGTGGGCGGCAATGTAGTTGATGGATTCCTGCGGGTCGCCAGTGTAGCCCGTGGGCTGGCCGTTGTAGACAAGCTTCTCGCCTGTGGTGGTATTGCCGTAGGAATCCGTAAAGCGGTATTGCTTCAGGTTGCCGGCGAGAGAAACGCGTACCTTGTCGGCGAGGGTCAGCAGAGTCTGACGCTCGTCGCCCCAGAACTTGCCGTTGCTGTCGGTAAACAATCCGGTGCCGAATCCCTGTTCCTCAAAGCCGCCAAAAGGATTGCCGCCGCGTACGCTGTCGCGCAGGCGATCGTTGAAGGTACCCACGCCGCTGCCAGCCATATTGCCCTGGCGCGCCTGGACAAAGCGTGCATCGTCGACTACTTCGCCAAAGTTCCAACCCTCACCGTAGAGGTAGATGGATTTGCCATCCACTCCGGCGTTAGCCGGGGTGAGGGCGTCGAGCATGGCGCGGGTCTTCAGAATATTGTCGAGGCTGTGGTGTCCCATCAGGTCGAAGCGAAATCCGTCAACCTTGTAGTCTTTCGCCCATATCTCCATGGAGTCGAGCATCAACTTTTCCATCATGCGATGCTCGCTGGCGGTGTTTGCACAGCAGCTGCTCATCTCCACGCCGCCTTCACTGTTGCGGCGGTGGTAGTAGCCGGGAACGATTTTATCCAGAATGGAATTCTGGTACTGGCCGTAGGAGCTGGTGTGGTTGTAAACCACATCCATGACCACGCGCAGGCCGGAGCGGGAAAGCCCCTGTACCATTTCCCGGAATTCGCGGATTCGTGTGGGGCCGTTGGCATCGGTAGCGTAGCTGCCCTCGGGAACAGTGAAGTGCAGGGGATCGTATCCCCAGTTGAAACCGTCGCTATCGCGAACCGCGTTGACCGCCGCTTGTTGCTCGCTACTGTCCGCAGCAAAGGCGTCCAGGTTGGAGGGTTCCTGTTGCTGGCTTTTATCTTCATTGACCGTGGCGAAGTCGAATGCGGGTAGCAGGTGGATATGGGTCATGCCGGCCTGGGCAAGTTTTTTCAGGTGCTGCATGCCGTCGCTGCTGCGGCGGGTGAAGGCCTTGAAGGTGCCGCGCTCGCTCGCCGGGACCGTTTGATCTTTGATGGAAAAATCCCGCACATGTAATTCGTATACGGAAATATCTTCGGGGTTTTCCAGCGCAGGTTTGTGCAATCGTTGCCAGGCGCGGGGCTGCAGGTCGCGGTCATCCAGGTTGATGATCTGACTCTTGCCGCTATTCATCGATAGGCCGAGTGAGTAGGGATCTGTCACCAGGTTGGTTTCCATGGCATCGGAAAAATAGGAAAACACCTCCACTTCATACAGGTAGTAAGCGCGGTCCCATTCTTTGCCGACGCTGGCCTGCCACGCACCGTCCTGCTGGGTCATATTCACCACCATATCGGCGGTGTCAGATCCCGGAGTGGTAAACAGATGTAGTTTTACCGAGCGTGCGGTGGGTGCCCACAGCGCAAAGTCGATGCTGCCCGGCGCAACCTGGGCACCGAGTTTGCCGTCGTAGTAAAAAGCTTCGTCCAGCAGGCCCGCGAGCTGGATACCGGTGGCATCTTTCAGGTTGCCTTCGCTGTCATAAAGCGCGAGTGCGAGCTGGCCGGTTACCAGCTCGGCGAGCGGAACCTGGTCCGTTAGCGCGAACGCTGTCTGTCCTGCCAGGTGGGGGAACTTCTGCTGGCTCGATTCCGACAGCCCACTCACTGCCTGCAGAGGAAAGCTGCGGTCTGAGGCAATGCCGTCCGGTGTGATCTGAAGTGTGCCATCGGCACTGTACAGAAGCCTGACCTGATCCCCTTCGGCGGGGCTGATATTCCACGCGAAATGGGATGTATCCAGCCAGTGGGCTTTCTCCTGGGTGAGATCCCCGCGGGGAATACCGTTGGTGCTGACAATGACCTGTTTGCTGTTGGCATCGAAAGCGAAATAGATCTCGTCGCCGTCTTCAGCAACGGTAAACGGCACGTTGCCGCCGCCGTTGCCATAGCTTTCGTTCCAGCCCTCATTCAGGGCGACCTTGAATTCGTAGCTGCCAGCGGGAATCTCTGTGGTGAGCAATGTGTAGATGCCGTCCCCATCGCTGTCCTGCATCCAGCTGCGCAGGCAGTCCGGTTGCCAGTTGCCGGGGCAGCCGAGGGCGTTCTGGAAATTGCCGGCAACGGTGGCGATGGTGCTGTTGACGTTGCTGGTAATCCAGTGGCTCTCGTGGTCGTAATAGAACTTTACCGCGCGACTCTCACCCAGCTGCAATCCGATATTGGCGCCGTTACGGTAGCCGTTTGCACCGTAGTTCTCTTCCCAGCCGCCGTTCAGCGCTGCTTTGTATTCCCAGTTACCGGCGGGTACGGTAAACGTGCCCTGCCATTTGTCGTCGCTGGCATCGTAAGTCAGTTGCGTGCTGGGGCAGTCGGGCTGCCAGTTGCCGGGGCAACCGATGGCTTCCTGCAGGTTGCCGGGAATTCCCACCATGGTGGGGCTCGGGGTGTCTGAGGCCTGGGCCCGGTTGGCGTCAAAAATGGCGTGGGATAACAGACTGGCGGCCAGCAGCAGGCCAGCGGGCGTGGATAGCGTCGCTTGCATTAGGGTCTCTCTGGTTGGTTATTGTTATTCAGCTCGAAATCGGGGACATCGCTTCCCCGGGATCATTGGACGGAATATTGCGCCGGACTGCCTCCTCCCCGAGGGAGGGTGAATGAAAGCGGCGCCAGAGGTAGGGAGGTTCAGGAAGCGATTGGTCGGGAGGATGGGAGGGGCTGGTATCCGCTGACACTGTCACAAACCCTTCATAAAAGCGTCATCTGAAAGAAACCAATTAACGCCATTCTGTACTCGAGCAAGACGTTGCACCCGCTGCTTGCCAGGGAAGGGCAAAACAGTCAACTGATGGGATGGCGGGTTCAGTGAGTACGTCTATACTCAAAGTTATCTGATTGCTGAGGGTCGAGAAAGGTGATGTACCCTCAGCGCTCCGATATAAAGGCCGGCATAATGCCGGCTTTTGTTTTTCTGCCACTTTTGTTTCGCCCCTGTTTCCGGGCCTGAGCCGCACTTTCCTGGCGCGGTCCTGTACCTTCACTTCCGTTCCCCTTGTCTGATTCTCTCTGCGACCGCGTGCTCCCACACCGCTGTTTTATCCGGGATCCTGTGCCCACAGGGTGTCTCGGGCAGCCTACGGATCAGCGCAAGTTTCTACTTATCCGGGCCATTCTGGCGTAAACTGCGAAAATCACTTTTAAGGCTAGCCGGTATGGAATTGGAACCGCTCGGAGAAGATTTTGAGGAAAACTGCGACCGCTTTTTACCGGAAGCGGTAGAGCAGGGGTGCGTGTGGGCCCTGGAAGGGGAAGAGGGGTTTGCGCTGTGTGAATCGGAGCGTCATGCTGACACCGATGTCATGCCTTTCTGGTCCCAGCGGGAATTCGCCGAGGCGCATGTTGCCGACGACTGGGCGGACTATCAGGTAGTACCCGTCGACCTCGAAGAGTTTATGGATGACTGGCTGACCGGTATGCATGAAGATGTATTACTGGTGGGCATCAACTGGAATGCGGATTTGGAGGGTGAGGAGATAGAACCTCTGGACCTTCTCGAGCAGCTGGAGCAGGAGCTTCAGTAGTCCGTTTGCCGGCGAACAAAAAACATACAAGAGCAAAGCGGTGACAGCTCAGGAAACAAATCTCCAGGAGGAGGTCTGAGGTGAGTCAGTTTTTGGGGGTGCGCAGTGTCATCTACGGCGTGCCAAACCTGGAAGAGGCCAAGGCGTGGTACACCACGCTGTTGGAAATCGATCCTTACTTTGAAGCCGAGTGCTATGTGGGCTTCAACGTCGGCGGTTTCGAGTTGGGGCTGGATCCGGATGCGCGCAATGTGACCAGCCGTGCCGATGGAGTTGTGGCTTACTGGGGCGTTGAAGATATCGCCTCCCAGGTGGAGCGGATCAACAGCCTGGGTGCACGCCAGCACGGTGAGATTGTCGATGTGGGAGAAGGCATACTGATGGCCAGTTTCCTCGACCCGTACGGCAACGTTTTCGGCCTGATCGAAAACCCCCACTTCAAACTGACATAAACCCCGGACCGAGTTTATTGGACGCAGTATTGGAGCAGTAACGTGAGCAAGCCCCCCGCCAACCGGTTTCGTCCCTCCGATCACGCTTTCGCCGTCGAGAGCCTGGCCCAGATCGGACGCGGATACGTGGTCCCGGACCGGGTGGCGCTGATCACCGGTTGCTCCAGCGGTATCGGGCGCGAACTGGCGCTCGCCCTGCACAGTCGTGGCACCATCGTTATTGCTACCGCGCGGCGCGCGGAGAGCCTGCAGGAACTGGCAGACGTGGGTATTGCCACCGAGTCCCTGGATGTGAACTCGCAGGCGGATATCAACCGCGTGGTACACGCGATCAAGACCGCCTATGGCCGCCTGGATATTCTGGTAAACAATGCTGGGTACGGCCAGATGGGACCGCTGCTGGAACTGGATACCCGCACTCTGGAAGCCCAGTTCCGCACCAATGTGTTCGCCCCCATGGCCCTGGCGCGAGCCTGTGCGCCGCTGCTCAAATCCCGTGGTCACGGCATCATCTGCAATATCGGCTCGGTTTCCGGTGTGATGCCGACGCCGTTCTCCGGCGCCTATTGCGCATCCAAATCCGCCCTGCACACCCTGTCCGATGTGCTGCGCCTTGAGCTGAAACCTTTTGGTATCCGCGTGGTGACGGTGCAGCCGGGGGCGATTGCCTCCGAGTTCGGGCGCCATGCGGAGATTTCCCTGCGTGGCCTGCTGGCCCCGGATTCCTGGTACAAACGCAGTGAAGACCACGTGCGCGCGCGCGCAGTGGAATCCCAGCAGAATGCCACTTTGGCGAGGGACCTGGCCAAACACCTGGCTGCGGAGTTACTGCGCAAACGGCCGGCCACCCTGTTGCGTATCGGCAACAAAAGCCGCCTGCTGCCCTGGGTGGCCCGCTGGCTGCCGCGCTGGCTGCGCGATCGACTGCTGTCCAAGCGCTTCGGGCTTAAAAGGCTGCACGTCTCCAATTAATCCTCTGCGCATGTCTGCGCAGGTTTCCTCCTTCATGTGACTTCCGCTGCACGCTCTGCGTCCACATCCGGGCGCAGCGCGACAAATCCACTATGTTTGTGATTGGCCCGATGATTTTCCTCGGGCGCCAGATGCCGGAAATCCTAATACTCCATGTCTCTCGACCAGATTGTCATCCTGCTGATTCTCGCGGTTACCGTGGTCCTGTTTATCTGGGGCCCCTGGCGTCACGATATGGTGGCGCTGGCGTCCCTGCTGGCCTGCGTATTTGCCGGTTTGATCGAACCGGAGGATGCGTTCACCGGCTTTGGCCACCCGGCGGTGGTGACCGTGGCCTGCGTATTGATATTGAGCCGCGGGCTGCAGAATACCGGCGCCATGGATGCTCTGGCGCATAAAGTCATGCCGCGACGGGGCGGTATTACCCTGGCAATTACCACGCTCACTGCGCTGGGGGCCGGTATGTCTGGCTTTATGAACAACGTGGGTGCCATGGCGCTCTTGATGCCGGTGGCCACGGACCTGGCCGATCGCTACCAACTGCCTCCGGGCAAGGTGCTGATGCCGCTGTCGTTCGGCACCATCCTCGGCGGAATGACCACCCTGATCGGCACGCCGCCGAATCTGATTGTCTCCGGTTTTCGCGCGAGTGCGGGGGCGGGCAGTTACGGCATGTTCGACTTTACCCCGGTGGGGCTGGTGGTGGCGCTGGTGGGGGTGTTGTTTGTTTCCCTGATCGGTTGGCGTCTGGTGCCCGCGCGTACCCAGGCGGGCGCTGCATCCTTCGATACCGGTACTTACCTGACCGAAGCGCTGGTGGGGGAAAAGAGTGCGGCCGTCGGCAAGTCCCTCGCCGAACTGGTGAAAATGATCGGCGATGAAGATGCCCAGGTAATCGGGCTGGTACACAACAATGCGCGGGTCTCCACTGCCATGCCCGGACTGCGGGTGCGGGCGGGGGACATCCTGGTGATCGAGTCGGAACCGGAGTCCCTGTCTGCGGTGCTGTCCAATCTGGGCCTTAGCCTGACACCCGCTGCGGAGGAAACCGACAAAGACAACGGGAAACAAAACGGCAAAGACAAGAACAAACGCAAAGACAGTGGCGAGCGCGGCGAGGAGGCCAGCGGTGAGGCGGAGCAAGCGCCGGCGAGGGCCGCTGCCAGCGATGGCAGTGCTCGCAAGAATGGCGAAGCTGAACAGGTGACGATTCCGCCCGAATTGACCCGAGCCGACAGCGGGCAGCCCAGCGCAGCGTCCGCAGCCCCACCGAAAGAAGCGGAAAAAAAGGGGGCGCGAGGGAGCGAACAAGAACTGCAGGAAGACGATAAACAAGACGAGAAACAAGAAGAGGAGCAGGAGAAAAAGCGCGCAAGGGATCGCGCGGACCTCACCCTGCGCGAGCTGGTGGTGATGCCGGACTCCTTCCTGATCGGCCGCAGTGCCGAGAACCTGCGTCTCGCTGGCCGTTATGAAATCAACCTGCTGGCGCTGTCCCGTCAGGGCCGCCGCTCGGTCAAGCGCCTGCGTTCCACACCGCTGATGGCGGGGGATGCGCTGCTGATGATGGGAACCGAGCCCAACCTGCGCAACTTCGCCAATGAACAGCGCTGTGTTCCCCTGGCGCAGCGGGATATATCGATACCCAACAAGGAAAAGGCCTACGTGGCGCTGGTGGCCATGGCGCTGGCGGTGGCCGGGGCGGCCTTTGGGCTGCTGCCGGCAGCCATCTCTTTCGCCACCTGTGCGGTGGCGTTTATGGCGCTGAAGGTAGTGCCACTACGCAATATGTACGAGGCCATCGACGGCTCGGTAATTGTACTGCTGGGGGCGCTGATTGCCGTTGCCGGAGTAATGGAGTCCACCGGGGCGGCGGATTTGGTGGCTAAATCCATGCTGGATAACCTGGCCCGGGGCAACCCGGTTATCGCGCTGGTGCTGATCCTGGTGGTGACCATGACTCTGTCGGATTTCATGAACAACGCGGCCACCGCGGCGGTGATGTGCGCCATTGCACTCAGTGCCGCGGCGCAGCTTGAGGTAAACCCGGACAGCTTCCTGATGGCGGTGGCTATCGGCGCTTCCTGCGCATTCCTGACCCCCGTGGGGCATCAGAACAACACCCTGATCCTGGGGCCCGGTGGATTCAAGTTTGGCGATTACTGGCCCATGGGGCTGCCCATGGAAGTGCTGGTGGTCGCGGTATCGGTACCCACATTGCTGTGGATTTGGCCGCTGTGAGCCTCCGCTTCAGCTTCCCGATCGGGCAGCGTATTCAGGCGACCGAATCGTCCGTCGGCTGCGCCAGGTCTGCCAGATACTGACTGCAGAAGCGCAGCGCGTCGGTAACCGTAACGATGCCCGCCAGCTCGCCTTCTTTCATCACCAGTACCGAGCCGATCCCGGTATCCGCCATGGCCAAAAGGATCTTGTCCAGCGGGTCGTGGATATCCGCGATATACGGGCGCCGGGCGCACAGGTCGCGGACATACAGCTGCTGCTCTTCCAGACGGTGTCCCGGCGCGCGGGTGCGCTCGATATCGCCGCGGGAGATGATGGTCTCCAGATCGCCGTCACGGGTCACCGGCAGGTGGTGAACCTCGTGCTCTTCCATCAGCGCTTCCGCGTCTTCGATGGGCGCATCGATATCGATATGGTAAGGAAATGGCGTCATCAGTGCCGCCAGGGTGGGCATATGGTGTATATCCCGTACTTTTGCCATAACGTGTTTTCCCCCTGCATGGTTTATTGATTCGGCAAAACAGGTCTGAAACCATCCCAAGAATAGATCAGCGGCCGGGGCTTCATGGAGAAAGATACGGAGAGTTACGCGTGAAACGCCTGTCAGGTGTATGTAAGCGGCGAGGCAATATACACGCTAATAAGTAAAAATAAGTTTAAGTTTGTTGGCGGATTTACCACAAAACAGTATTATTGACGCGCTAAGGGGTTCTCCCGTCAGGCCGGTTAACCGCAGTTTCGTTTCCCGGATGTTGGATAAATAAACGCTCTCCACTTGAATTGCCGGGAATCGGCACCACCATGTTGGAATTGACGAATTTAGTCGCAAAATCAATCTGTTTGAAAACGGTTAACGTATACCTTTCTGGATTTTAGGGGGGCTTCCCCAGGTATCCCATTAGCTGGATAAGATGCGTAAATGTGCATTCACCGTTGCCACCGTATCACCGGTTGAACCGGGAATTCTGGAGCCTGCCTCTGGTTTATATGCTGTTTATCAGAGTTTTGTGCGGTACTTCCTTTCCCTTGCAGGAAATAAAGAGAGTTTAAATCCTATATAACGACGCGTTTGCGATGATGTCTGGCGCGTCGGCATATTTGAATATTTACGGGTTTATATCCGGTTTCCCGAATTAAATCGAAATTTAATACTTCTGGTGGCCGTTCACCAGAAAACTACTATCACTACATACAACACTACATATATCGAGGCTCAAATATATATGTTTCAGGAATACGATCAGATCGAACAGCAAATCGCTGAACACCAGGCAAAAATAGAAGAACTGCAGGAGCAGATGGCGAAGGCCGAACGCAAGAAGCAGGGTGTGATTGCCTTCGACAAGGCGCTGGTGAACCTGGCCGCCGAGTACGAAATGGAAGAGGAAGAGCTGTACGGTGCGCGCGGCGAGCAGATCGTCGACTGGCTGGTCTCCCAGCTCAGCAATGAAGATGCGCCGGAATACGTGCGCAGCCTCAAGGCCCGCGTTGCTCGTGCCCTCAAGCGTGAGGGTGAAGCCCCGCGTCGCACCGCCCGTCGTGCCTCCACTGCGGCCAAGCCGGCTGAACCGAAGCTGGAAACCGGTCACTACCGCAACCCCTACACCAATGCCACTATCGAGAAGAAAAAGCGCAATCCCAAGCAGCTGAACCAGTGGGTTGCCGAGCACGGATTGGAAAAGGTAAAAACCTGGAAAATCTGATCCGGCTTTCTCGGGGCAAGCGTCCCGGGAAACCTCTAAAAAGCCCCCGACAGTCCCAGCTGTCGGGGGCTTTTTATATATGGGGCGCACAACTGTTCCCGTACCGGAGCAACGTCATTCAATTCACGTCAATCCGCGGAATACCGCGCAATCCGGTCAACAACCGCTGCTTTATTCGGCAATACTTTTTTGTGGTCGAAGGCAAATGCCGTAATTGAAGTTCGACAAGGAGTCCCCCGTGCCAGTGAGGCCTGTATCCCCGGGTATCGAAACCCTCCACACGTGTCTGCACGACGGGTGGAAACTGCTTGTCTGCCTCCTTCTTACCGGCTGTCTCGCCGCCTGTAACTTCGACAGCGATTCCGACAATCGCGCACTCGGTAACCCCAACGTCAGCAGAAGTAGCAGTTCCAGCAGCTCCAGTGGTGGCACCGGACGCAGCCAGGGGAGTGGCGAGGAGATGACCGGTGTTTTCGCCGCCGGGGGTGTTCAGGGCCTGCGCTTTCGCACCGATAGCTTTTCCGGGCTCACTGACGGCGACGGCACCTTTCGCTATCGCGACGGGGAAGTGGTGGAATTCTCCCTGGGCGGGATAGTACTGGGCGCTGCGCTTGGCGCACCGCAGTTGACCCCGTTTGACCTGGTAGGAGCGAGCCCCTACACCAGTGAGGTGGACCTGCGTGTGGCACTGGGCAATCACCAGTGGGTGGATCCCCTCGACCAGGTAGCGAATATGATGCGGCTGTTCCTGATTCTCGATCGGGACCAGGACCCGGATACGGGTATCGACCTGAGCGATTGGGATGCGGACCTCGCCGACTACCAGCTCGATCTGGACTATGACCTTTACGCCTTCCCTTACCGCCGCGGAATTGATTCCCTGCCGGCGATAACCAGCCGCTTCTCTATCAAATACCAGTTGCCGCTCGAGTTTCCCCTGATCTATCTCTACGACGCCCTCGGCATTATCGTACCCGCGCGCGTACCCGTGCGTGAGACCCGCGATATTGGGGATAACAATACCATCGAGCAGGAAGTGCTCTGGGTATACAGCGACCTCGGTCTGCCCTTGGAACTGCGACTTACCTTCGAGCCGGAGGATGAGGACAGCTGGCGCGAGCGGTTGAGCTACGAGTACGACACGCAGGGGCGCCGGGTGCTGTCCCTTCGTGAAAATGACACCGATGAAGATGGCAACGTGGAGTTTTTCTACCGCTCCGAGCGCTTTTACAGCAAGCGCGGTTTTCTGGTCGAGGTGGTCGAGGAAGACGGCCAGCTACAGGTCAGTGAGCGACGGGTTTATCGCTTTGATTACGACGATGGCGGCAATCGGATAGTGTCCGTGTTCGAGCTGGACGACGATGTCGACGGATTGCTGGACTCGGTGTACCGGGTAGAGCGCCTGTTCAACGATGATGGCCTGCTGGACTGGTGGCTGGAAGAGGCGGACCTCAACGCGGACGGTCGCATAGAGCGCCGCCAGCGTATTGAATTCCGCTACAACAGCAACGGACGCCTGCTGGAGCAGGTGGATACCCTGGATAACGGCGATCTTTCTCCCGTCGACGGCGTGGTGGATGTGCGTATCGAGGTGGGTTACCGCTACGGTGGCAACGAGCGCCTGCTGCGGGAAACCCAGCGCTTTGATGACAATGGCGATGGTGTGGTGGATCGCGAAAACACATTCGAGTATGCCTATCTCAGCGATGGAAGGCTGCGCCGGCAAACCTGGGAATACGATGTGAATGCCGACGGCGCGGTGAACACGCGGCGCACTTTCGAATATCGCTATCGCAGCAGTGGTGAGCTGATCGAGGAGGTGATGACCCTCGATAACAATGCCGATGGCATTGCCGAGGCTCGGGAGGTGACCGAATATCGCTACAACAGCCGCGGTCAGCTGCGACAGACGGAGATCGCCGTGTACAACGGCGCCGAGGACCTGCAAAGCCTGCTGACCATTTCGCGAGAATACGGTAGCCATGGGCAGCTGCTGAGCTGGTACCGGGAGGGTGAGGGCCGCACCGGCACTACCAATACGCCCATCCGCTTGCGCTGGCAGTATCTGGAAATCGCGGACGGGCTGCGTTACCTGATCGATCATTTCCGCTATCGCGAGCCGGCGTTTACGGAGGTCGGTGTCACTGACCTGAACCAGCCCTGTGAGGATTACCGCTTCGCCCAGGACGGCCCCGTGTGTGCGCTCAGCTGGCCGGCGCGTTGGCAGTTGTTGTGGTCCGAAACCTGGTTGGCACCGGGCCTGAACCTGGGTGGCCCGGTGGTGGTCCGACCCTAACGGTGACCTGTAACCCAGGCGCTGCTTCCGTTAGAAAACGAAACGGATATCCGCATACAGGCTGCGGGGCTCGCCGATAAAGTAGCGGTCACCACCGCCGAGGCTGGAATAGTCTGCGCGCTCCGCGTAATCCACATTGGCCAGGTTCTCCACCCGGATGCCCAGGCTGGTGGACACTCCCAGTGACTGCCGCAGGCGCAGGTGTAGCAGGTCGTGCCCGGCGTAGCGATGGGCATTTTCGATATCCGTGAAATAACTGCCCGTGTACTGCCACTGCAGGGCGACCTGTGTGGCTTGCCGCGGCTGCCAGCTCAGGCTCAGGTTGTGCAGGTTGCGCGGTGCGGTATCGATATCGTTGCCGCGGCTGTCGATCGGCCCGGAGCCCGGTGCGCTGACATTGTTGGTGTAGCGGTGGCGGGCGAAAGTGCCGGCTAGCCCCAGGTCCCACTGATCGGCCAGCGCCCACTGCACTTCGTACTCCAGCCCGTAATGCCTGCTGGCACCGCCGCCCAGGTTCAGTCGCGCGGAGGACTGAAACACCACATCCTCCTTTTCCATATAAAAGCCGGTCAGGCTGTAGCGAAGCGTCGTACCCCAGCGGCGCAGGCCGAGCTCGATACTGTCGATGGATTCCGGCTCCAGATCCGCATGCATCTGGCCGTTCTGCAGGCGATACAGTTCGCTGGCCTGGGGCGCGCGAAATCCGTGCGCCAGACGCAGAGACCCGTTCAGGTCTGCGGAAAACTCGTGTACCAGGCTGGCATTGATGGAAACACTGGTGAAGTCGTCGCGGCGATCCTCGGGACGGGTATAGCGACAGCCCACAGCGCCGGTAAAACTGCTGATACACAGGCCGCCGCTGTCGGTGGTATCGCCGCTGCGCATGCGGTTGTCGTAGTCGTAACGCAGGTATTCTATCCGGCCGCCAAGGGTTGCGCGGGTTGTGTCGGCGATCGCTTTCTCTCCCTGCGCAAAGGCGGCGGCGAGTGCCGCGTCTACCTGATAGTCATACTGTTTGCCCGCGGGAAAAACCGAGAATCCCCCTTCCTGGGTCTGGCGCAGCCAGGCATCGGTGAATTCGAGATCGACACCGCTGGTCATATCCAGGGTTTCACTGGCGGCGAAGCGATAAGTACTCTGCAGCCCCAGCCCGCGCTGGCCGTTTTCCTCCAGGGGCGTGCCCGGCAGAAAGTGCATCAGAAACGCCATATCCGTGTAGCGGACATAGGGGGTGACCTGGAGTGTACTGCCATCGTACAGTGACTTTTCCAGCCGCACCTGAGCGCGCGCAGACTGGCTGTCGCGGAAGGCCTCCGGGTTGGGATTTTCCCGTTTTCGATCCCCGTCTCTGAAGGCATCCTTACCGGTAACGTAGCCGGCGGTCTCCTGATTCAGGTTGCTCAGGCTCAGCAGCGCGCGGCTGGACCAGTCCGACCACTGTCCATCGTGGCGCAGTTGCAATTTCTGCTGGTCAAAGCCGGCGTTTTCCTTGAAGCCACCGTCATGGGCACCGTTAAAATTGATGCGGTAACCCCCTTGTGAGTCGCCGCGACTGTGCCCCAGGCGGAGTCGAGTGTAATCATTGGCACCGCCCTCCAGTGCCAGCGTAGATTCCTCGCCATCTGCCGGTGGCTGGCTCAGGAGATTGATCACGCCGTGCTGGGCGTCGGAGCCGTACAGTACGCCACCGGGGCCGCGCAGCACCTCGATACGTTGCGCCTGCTCGAAATTGCCATCGAACAGCTGGTTGACGTTACAGAAACCGGTACCGCGCAGCGGAATCCCTTCCTCGGTGATCGCAAAGGCGCCGCAGCTGCCGGCACCGGTGAGTACCGGCGAGCGGATGGCGATCAGGCTCTCCTGACCATTGCCGCGGCTGATCAGGGTGCCCGGTACTGCGGTCAATGCCTGACTCGGATGGATGGGGCTGATGGCGAGCAGAGTATCCCGGCTGACACTGGACAGGGATTCGGCCAGCTCGCTGCGCGGGCGTGGTTCGCGGGTGCCGGTGACGGTCAGCTGTTCCAGCTGCTCGGACTGAGCAAGACTATCTGCTGCGATCGCGCCACCAGCGACGGCCAGTAGCCCTGTGGCGACGAGGGATTGATGGAAGCGATGCATCGCTGTGGGGTTCCTGTACTTTCTCTGGCTCCCGCCGGGGGAAATGTTGCCATTGTACGGGATATCTGCGCAGAGCAGTGCCCGGGCGAAAGTGGCTCAGCTTTGTTTTTTAAACGCATTCTCACCTTCGGATGGCGTACCGACATTCGTTATCAGTAAGGCAGCAGCGACAAATAAAAAGAGGCCCCGCAGGGCCTCTTTTTAATTTGTCGGTAAACGTGCACAACGGAATCAGTGCATTTTCAGCCGCGGCTTCACAAAGCGGTTGGCCTGCCCGATCAGGTACAGCAGCATGGCCTTGGGCCAGCCGTGCAGGGCCGCGAGGTGCATGCGGTAGAGGGAGCGGTAGGCGAGTCCGGCGAGGCGTCCCTCTATGGTCAGGCTGCCTTTCACCAGGCCGCCCATCAGGCTGCCCACCGCATCGAACTTGGACAGGGATACCAGTGAGCCACGGTCTTTGTAGGTAAATGGCTGCAGGTCCGCATCGGGATTTTCCACCAGTGCGATCAGGTTGTCGCGAGCGGTCTTCGCCATCTGTTGTGCGGCCTGGGCGCGCGGTGGCACCTTGTGCTCGGCGGCGTCGATACAGCCGGCGCAGTCGCCGAGGGCGAAAATACTCGGATCGCTTTTACTGCGCAGCGATGCTTCCACTTCAATTTGGTTCTGGCGATTGACGCTGAGACCATCCATCTCCCGCAGGAAGTCCGGTGCCTTAACACCTGCGGCCCACACGCGGATCGCCGCGGGAATTTCCTCGCCTTCGCGGGTTACAAACCCCGTGCCGGTGGCTTCGGCTACCTGGGTGCCGGTGAGTACCCGCACTCCCAGGTTGGACAGTTCCTTCTGCGAACTGTTACCCAGTCTCGCGGGAAGGGCGGGCAGCAGGTGGGGGCCGGCTTCGATCAGGGTGACTTTGAGATCGCCGTTTTTGATGCGTCCGTAATGCCCCATCTCGTGTACCGCGTCCACCAGTTCCGCGGCCAGTTCCACACCGGTGGCGCCGCCGCCGACAATGGCGATGGCCACGCTCTCGGCAACACGGCTTTCCAGTTGCAGGAACTGATCCAGCAGGCGGGTGTGAAATTTCTGGGCCTGCTCGGCGCTGTCCAGGAACTGGCAGTTCTCACGCACACCGGGGGTGTTGAAGTCATTGCTCTGGCTGCCTAGGGCAAATACCAGGTAGTCGTATTCGAGCTTGCGCGGCGGTACCAGCGGTTGCCCGTCTTCACTGCACACTTCCGCAAGCTCTATGGTTTTTGCTTCGCGATCAATGCCCTGCAGGCTGCCCAGCTCAAACTGAAAGCCGTTGGCACGGGCGTGAACCTGGTAATTCAGCGCGTCGAGGCTGGAGTCCAGTGCGCCGGTGGCGACCTGGTGCAGCAGAGGCTTCCATATATGGGTACGTTTTTTATCGACCAGGGTGATTTCCGCCGCGGGGGATTTATTGCGGCGATGAAAGCGTTTGAAAGAGAAGTGACGGCCGAGACTGGTGGCCAATTGCAGACCGCCGGCACCACCGCCGACAATTACGATCTTCTTCATTGCAGAGATTTCCTGTAGAGCTAAAAAACTGTGCTCTTCGCGCGCCCGTGCACTGCCGGAGATCTGGCTCCGGGTCGACAGGTGTCGAAAATAATTACTGATCGGGCGGCGGTCTCTGTGAAGACTCGATCGGGAAAGCTACATTGCCTCTCCCTTAATTCTATTCGCGCAATACTAACGCACTCAGTCCGTTTAGCAACGGCCAGTTGGTTTCAAGCGTAAGGGTTTTGCGTAAGGCAGCAAGCGTCGGTCAGGAAATCATCTCGCTGTAGCGATTGGCCATTTTCCTCCAGTCGCCGCTTTGGGTCAGGTGTACCGGTTGTGGCGTGTAGGGCAGCTGTTCCCGGTCTTCCGGTAGTTCGTCGACAAATCCGATCACGCTGGCGTGGCGACAGCCCGCCGCGTGCAGTGCCGCCACGCAGCGCTCGGCGATATCCGCCGGCACCGAGGCCAGCAGGCCACCGCAGATCTGTGGGTCCACCAGAAGGGGCAGCAGCGGGTCCGCACGCCATGCTGTGGGGTTCTGTAGCGCCGCGTAAGTACGGGTATTGTGCTGGTGCAGGCTGGAAAGCAGGCCGCGTTCTGCGCAGTAAGTCGCACCGGGCAACAATGGCAGCGCATCAGCAAACAGACTGGCGCCAAGATCGGCCTGGTGCTGGCCGCTGGCGGGCTCGACTCGCTGCGGGTTAATCCGGTCACTGCGCCATTGCAGCATCTCCAGCAAATGGCCCAGCAGTCCGTAACCGCTGATACCGGTAATGGCACTGGCGCGATGAGCGGCGAAGATTTCCGCTGCGGTGGCGTTGCTCTGCAACATCATTTCCAGTGCCTGTTGTAGCCAGCGACTGCGGGCTTTGCCGTGACGCTCTGCCGCGAACAGGACGCCGGTGCCAATGGGCTTGGAAAGGATCAGACAGTCTCCTGCGCGCATGCCCGATTTTCCCAGCAATTGCTGCCGCTCTGCGGCGCCACTGACGGTGAGGCCCAGTTGCAACTCGCTGCCTTCGAAGGTGTGTCCACCGCTCAGGGTGCAGTGGTGCTGGTTCAGCTCGCGTACGGCGCCGTCGAGAATCTGTTGCAGGTCGCGCACCGCCAGCTCGGGGGCCGCGGTGGGCAAGGTCACCAGCGCCTGCGCCGCCACCGGTTGGGCCTGGGCGGCGAGTACATCCGTGAGTGTATGCAGCGCTGCCAGGCGTCCGAATAGCCAGGGGTCGGAGACGGGTGCGCGCATCTGCTGTGAGCGTTGCACCAGCCACTGACCTGGGGGGAGTTGTGGGGTAGCGGATTGCTCGGTGTGGCCTGCAGCCGCAGTCGGCTGCGATGGCAGCCTGGCCAGTGTCCGCTCGAGAATATCGTTGCTGATTCTGGCGCCGGTACCGCCGCCCTGCAGGCCGGCCACGGAGATATTGTTGCGCTGTTGCAGCCCCCTGGGTTGCGGTCGCAGTAATTGGCGCAGAAGAGAAGGGGGAGTCTGTTGTGCGCCTACCGGCAGTGCGCTGAAGCGCTGCATGAAGTTGCGCTCGCGCTGGTCTTTCCAGTGCCACAGGGCACTGTTGGCGACGGAAAAGCCTCCGCGACAGGCAATAGCGCGGTGATTGCCGCAGGTCACCAGTTGAAGCAAGTGTCTGCGAGGCCGATAGGGCTTGAGGGGCTGCTCCAGCAGGGTCGCGCGCAAATTGTGGTAGAGCGTAGGTCCCTGGTGCAGGGCAGTGTTGGCAGATTTTTCTTCGGCTGTGTGGAGTGTGGGTGGTTTTGCCGGGCTAGCCACATCTCCGGCGGCGAAGATATACGGATGTCGCTCGGCGCGCAGGTATTCATCTACCAACACAAACCCCTGGGCATCCAGGGCCAATCCAGACTGGCTCAACCACGGCGGCGCGCCCGCCTCGGTACACAGCAATACCTTATCCATTGGCAGAAACTCGCCATCATCGCTGTGTACACCGCTGTGGGTAATTTCCGCAACCCGCCAGTTGCGATGGGGGTGAATGTTCAGCCGGTTGAGCTCACGCGCAATCAGCCTGCGGGTCAGCAGTGGGTAACCCTCGGGCAGCTTGTTACCCGCGTGCAGCAGGTGTATTTCAACCCTACCGCTGTAAACCGGTTCCTCCAGCGCCGAGGAGATGGCCATGGCCAGTTCACAGCCGCCGAGACCGCCGCCTACTACGCCGAGCCGCAGCGGCTGGTGCTCGGTGTGGATCTGTTGCTTCAGCTGTTCCCAGTAACGGTGGAAGTGGCCGATGGGTTTGACCGGTATGGCGAGCTCGGAACCGGGAATATTGCGGCAGGGGGTGGCGCCTATATCCAGTGACAACAGGTCGAACTCCAGGTCCGGTCGTCCCAGCAGGGAAACCGTGCGTTCGTTCGGATCGATCTGATGTGCGCAGGCCTGGATAAAACGGGCGCCGGCGGCGCGACACAGGCGTGGCAGGTCGATATGGATATCGCTGAAGCCATAATGCCCGGCGATCATCCCGGGGAGCATACCGGCGTAGGCACTTTGTACCTGGGGGGAAACAAGGGTAAGTCGAACCCCGGGCAGTGGGTTGCTGGCCCACAGCTGCAGAAGAATCGCATGGCTGTGTCCGCCGCCGATCAGGACGATGTCCTGATAATGTGGGTGTTCCCGCATGTTCTGTTTACCTACCTGTTTCACCGAGACCCATCGATTCACAGAGATCTTTGTCGGGGCTTGCCGCCGTCCACTGACTGTGACCCGGCAGCGGAGCCGTTTACGTCAGCGTCAGTGCATCAATGGCGCCTGTTGTAACCCGGCTAAGGTTGCCGACTGAATGACACGGCGCTCCCTGCGAACTGTTCGAAATATAAACAGTGTAATGGGGTCCCGAGGATTAGCACGGCTGTGCCGCACGGTTTGGATACTTGTGGCGTGGAAATATTCGAGTCACGGGGTATAGGCCCTGCGCTGAAGAATAAAAATAGTCAGATGCGGGTTTTGACGACATCTGCCCGCAGTGCGCTGGTCTTTACTGTAGGAAGCGCGCAGTTTCCGAATTCACAATAGCGGCTGCGCGAAATTCTTTGTGCGCCGAGTATAGATGTCCACTTCGCCCGCCAGTCAGTCCGCCGAATCCAGAGGAAGCCACCGCCTGCTGTGGGGGCTGGTCTTTTTCCTGTTGCTGGTTGGCGCACTGAACATCTTCCTCTCCGCTGTGCTGCCGGGGGCAGTACAACGCTGGTTGCACGAGCGCGGTCTCGAGGCGCAGATTCAGCACATGGAAATTTCCCTCCCGCGGCTGCGTGCGCACCTGCGAGGGGTTGAAGTGCGCAATGAGTTTGAGCGCGGATTCAATGTGCGCGAGGCAACCCTCGGCCTCAGCTGGTGGAAGCTGCTGCAGGGCAAGATCCACGTCAAACAGGTGGAGCTTGAAGGCGGGTATATGGATCTCGAGTCCGAGCCCGGTGAGTTCGGCCGGGTGTGGGAAATTGGCGGATGGCGGCTCAAGGAGGGCGGAGAGAAGAAACCCAGGCGCTGGCGGGTGGATCTGACCGCCGCCACCCTGCGCAAAATAGTGGTCTGTTACCAGCACAAGCCCGAGTGGAATTCCCCCAGCTGCGCGCGATTTGGTGAGCTGATCCTGGATGACTTTTTTGTCACCGGGCACCGCGAAAAAACCGGAGAACCGCTGCAGTTTTCCATCGGCGCCGACGAGCTGGCGCTGGAAAACCTGCTGGCCTGGGATGAGCGCCCTGAGACAGATTCGGGGGCGGGCCTCGGCAGTAAAACCCAGGAGCCTGGTGAAGGCGATATGCGCAAATCCGCGCAGGAAAACCCCACTATCGCAGTGGTGCGCCTGAAAACCCGGAATATCCAGTTTTCCCGCCCGGAGAATCTGCTGAGCGTGGCGGAACTCTCTACCCGCAAGTTTGGCGGTTGCCCACCCCAGCGATGGGCGGACGCGGTGCCGGGGTTGCAGCGAACCATTGGCCACTGTGCCACCGCGCGTCGTTTACAGTTGCGTGGACCGGCGAGCTTTTCTTTCGGAAAACAATCGGAAATCGCCTGGCACAGGATCGATGGCCAGGAAGTGCGGCTGCGCTATCGCAATCGTCGCCATCCCAACTGGCATGCCGAGACGATTGCGATCAATGACTTTGACTTCCTGCGTGAAGACCAGTCCCTGCAATGGCTGAGTGCCGGTGCCAGCGGTTTCTCCTGGTGTCCCAACCGCCTGCGTACCGTCCCATCTGCGGACGGCGCTCATCACTACTGCGTGCGCGCGGGGAGCCTGCGTTTGCCGCAGCCCACCCGTTTTGAGTGGCGGGAAGGGTTTGCCGTGGACCTGGCGGAGGCGAGCCTGGGGCAGGGCACACTGGTGGACCTGGGCGCCGATCGTCAGCTCGCGGACCCGTTAAATACCAATATGCTACGCCTCGGCAAGTTGCAGTACCGCAATGACAGTCGTCGCCTGCAACTGCAAAACCTGTCCCTGGACGGTGCATCCGGATGTATTCCGGGGCAGTTGTGGGGTGAGCGGGAGCACTGTGTTGTGCTCAACCAGTTAAATTTGCCGCAAGATTTTGCGATGCAGTTTGCCCGTAAACTGCCGCGCGACCATCTCCCCGCGCAGGGCTGGGCACTGGATAGCGGGCCGCTCACACTGGAAAAACTGAAGCTCAGCGATGGGCGGGATGGTCCCGAGCACCAGGTGTTGATGGTGGACCTGAACTGGCGTCGTCTTGAGCTTTCGCAACAGGAAAAGCGCTATCTGCTGGAAGACGTCAATCTCGAGAAACTCACCGGATGTGTGCCGGAGGGGCTGTTGCCCCAGCGGATGTCTCCCCTGTGTAGTCGCGTGGCACAGCTGCGAGGAAAGGGCGACTTTGTCTTCGCGTTGGCGCCATCACCCTACATGGTGCTGGGCGAGCTAAGCCTGGCGTCATTGTTATTGTCGGATCACCTGGCCCCCGATACGAGCGAGCAAAGCGGATTGATGCTGCGCCAGCTGCATACCGGCAACGGTTTTTTCCGAATACGCAACCAGCAATTGAAACCTGGTGAATATTTTGCCAGTGAAGACGGACACGGCTGGTTCCCCGGTGAAGCGGATGCAGGCAGCGTGAGTAATGATTCAGACGATGGCCGCGAAAAAGGACTTCTTCCCGAGGAGCGGTTGGCTCTGGAGCGGGCGCGGACGCAGGCCTTGGAAAACCGCCAGATAGAAAATATTGGCGACAATATTGTCGCGCGCCAGACTGAGCTGGAACTCGCTTCCCTGTCATTGACTGCGCTGGACGGCTGCCTGCCGGTTTCCTGGCAGGCCATTGCCGGTGGCTCTGATCCTGCTCGTCGCCCCGAATGTTTTGCGGTTCACAATCTGCGGCAGCACCAGCCTCTGCACCTGAAGCTGGATAGACAGCGCCGTACCAGCGCCAATGACGGCGGCCGCTTACGAGTGGCTTTGACTGCAGCAGATCTCAGCCTGGAATCTGCCGATGTGAAAAGCGCCAGTGGCAACGATCTGTTGGCCCTTGCTCAGTTACGTCTGCCGCGGGTGGATTTCCGCCTGCAGTCCCGGCCGATTCGCATGCGGCTGAATCTGCCCGGCGCAGCGTTGGGTATCGCGGACTTCTGCTTCGGCGATAAACGCTGTATCGATGTGGAAACACTGCGTACCGGTGATCGCTTCTCCCTGGACTACGGTCGCGATCGATTCAGCGCGGATCTCAACAACCTGGTTCTGGATCACTTCGCGCTCAGCGGCGGCAAGGATGACGTCACGATAGAGGTTAAAAAGCTGCTCGGCCTGGGACTCTATGCAAACCTGCCGCGCACCCCCGGCGCCCGTGCCGACTGGAAAATCACCCAACTGCAGGCCCAGACCGTTGCTGCCTGCTGGCCGCAAAGTGGGGAGCCGGAGCGCATGTTGCCGCGTTGTGTACGCGGTCAGCGTTTCAGTTCTGAAAACGGAGGAATTTCGGTAGCGAATCTGTCTCTGCATCATCGACTGCAAGACCCGTCCCAGTTGCAGTTGGGTGCATTTCAGGTAGCAAAGATCGGGCTTGTGCAGGCTGCGCCACCCGACCTGCCGGTACAGCTGAACCTGCACGATCTTCGGGTCGACAGTGTCAACGGCTGCGGACTGAATGACTGGCTTGCCGCGGCGCAGTTGCGAGGAGAAGGCAGTGGCCGCTGGCGGGGTTGTGTGTCTTCCGGAAGCCTGCATCTGAGCGGCGACAACCTGGTCAGCCTGGGCAGTCCGGGAGAAATGTCACCGGGAGATGAAGCAGACCGCCTCTCCCTGGGGCCATTGCAGGCAGCAAACCTGAAGTTGTTGCCGGCTCCGACACAAGTCGGGGCGCCTCCGATCATGCAGCTCGCCCATATCGAGTGGCAGTCGGTGCGCTGGGCCGGGGGCGCTCGGGTGAGAGTGGAAGACCTGCTCGCGCGGGATTTCTCCGGTTGTCTACCGGGGCGCGATGGTAGCGTCACCTCGGTGAAGGATCCCCTGTGTTTTACCTTCCGACAACTGATGGTGGAAGGGCGACAGGAACTGGCAATGAAGGATGCACTGCGTGCCAGCGGAAAAGTTGCGCTGGAGGATTTTGCATTTCGCCAGGGAGACCGAAAGCGCCTTGGCTTTACCCATCTGGGGGTGAACGGGCTGGTGTTTTCCTCTGACGCAGTGGCGCTGAAACAGGGTGAGGTCACCGGGCTTAACGGCTGTCTCGAGTCTTTCGAACTTGGGAAAAAGTCACTCGCACCCTGCTACGAGGTGGGTCGTATTTCCATGGGTAGCGAGCACAAAGTGTTGCTGGGCAGCCTGCGCAGTGGCAGGGCTCAACGGCAGTTTAGGGATATCAAAGTGGATGGCGTACGGATTACCCAGCGGGATTTCCCTGCGGACCTGCCATCCCAGTTACTGCATATCGCGACGCTGGAAGCGGATGTGTTGGCATTTGGCGATCGGGAACTGGTCGCGCAAAACCTGCAACTCGATAATGTGAGCAGCTGTGTCCCCGAAGGATATATCAGGGGAGTGCGGCATTGTTTCAACCTGGAGAAGGCGCTTACCTCAGGACGATTCGACTTCGAGCAACGGCAGTTGGCCCTGGCCCTGGCGCAGCTGGACAAGCTACTGGTTCTGAATACTGCCGGTGACCAGTTGTTGGAAAGTGCATATTTGGAAATCCGCGAACTCAGTGTGGCCAAACAGGCGATCCGTCTTTTGTTTATGGAAATCGCCGATAGCCGGGTATTCCGGCGCGATGAGCGCGCCCAGGAGTTCGTCAATCACCAATGGAATACGGAAATCGAATCCCTGCGGATCAGCCAATTTGAATATTTCCCGCCGGAAAAGACTCTGCAGATTGACACCATAGACCTTATCCGGCCGCACAGTATTCTGGCGCGCGGGCGTCAGGGAGATCTGGGGGCCTGGGAGCGTTTCCGCAGCGCATCGCCGGAATTGGAAAGCTACCGTTATCATCGGGGCGATATCGCGCGCAAAGCCAATCGGTTCAAATACCGGGTTCGCCAGCTATATGTGGACCGCGGGAAATTCCTATGGCTAGACAACTCCCACGAGCAACGTGCCAGACTGCCCATACGGCGCATCAATCTATTATTGAACGGATTGAGCAATCATCACGATGATCCACCGGCGTTGCTGGTGTTCAACGCGCGTCCCGGCGGGTTTAGCGAGATGCACCTGGCAGGGCAGGTCGACCTTCTGGATAACAATCACTGGGATGGCGGGCTGCTCGGCTATGTCGAGGGGGCCAACCTGATTCCCGCGACCCCCTATATGGCTTCTCTGCTCGGGTACAAAATTCTGCAGGGGCAGTTGGATGCTGAGCTTAACCTCAAGGTCGACGACAATCAGGTCGATGCGTTAGCAAAAATGGAGCTGCAAAAAATTAAAGTGAGAAGAGTGCGTGACACAGATCATTTAAATGTGAAAAAAAGTATTATTCCGCTGAGTCTGGCGCTCGCACTGCTTAAAGATGGAAATGGCGACGTACGTTTCAATATGCCGGTAACCGGTGAGCTCTACGATCCTAAATTTTCATTCAGCTTTATTTTCAGCCATCTCCTGCAGCGAGCCATTCTTGAGGCCCTGTTCGTCTACTTTAGTCCGGTAGGTTTCTACAGTCTCGCCAAGCTTGCCTGGGCGCGTTTCCGCGCCGTGAGTTTTTCTGACCTTGAATTTGCCCCGGGCAGCGATACCCTGAGCGCGAAAGCAAAAACCCAATTGGATAGTATGGTGGAAGAAATGCGCGACAACGACAAGGCGCGACCAGGAATCTGCGGTGTATCTACCGCCAGGGATCTGGAAAACATGTTTCCCCACGAAGTCAGTGCCATGCGCGGTATGCGCGAAGTGCGCGAAAACTTTTACAGCGATCCCCCGCGGGTCATTCGCGAGGAATTACTGCGACTGTCGAACCGTCGCAGTCTTCACGTACAGAAACACCTGATCGACGCCGGGCTGAATAAGGAAGACTTTATCCAGTGCGCGCCCGATTACATTGGCACCGACACGGATGAGCCGCGGGTGGAATTCTCTAACTGAGCAGAATCTTAAACGGCGAGCACAATCGATTCCGATCCGATAGCAGGAGAGCCCTCATGGCCAAAAATCTCACCCATCAACTCATCGAACAGCATCTTGTCAGCGGCAAGATGACCCCCGGCGAGGCGGTGCAACTGAAAATCGATCAGACGCTGTGCCAGGATGCCACCGGCACCATGGTGATGCTTGAATTCGAGGCACTGGGATTGCCGAAGGTAAAAACCGAGCTCTCCGCCCAGTATGTGGATCACAACCTGATCCAGGCAGATTTCAAGAATGCCGATGACCATCTCTTTTTGCGCAGCGCCAGTCGCAAGTGGGGTATCTGGTTTTCCCGCCCCGGTAACGGCATCAGTCACGCGGTGCACATGGCCTGCTTTGGCATACCTGGAAAAACCCTGCTGGGGTCGGACAGCCACACCTGTGCCGGCGGTGCCATGGGGATGCTCGCCATGGGCGCGGGCGGATTGCAGGTGGCGCTGGCAATGGCCGGACTGCCATTTTCCCTGGTTATGCCGGAAGTGATTGGTGTAGAAGTGAGCGGCAAACTACCGCCCTGGGTAAGTGCCAAAGATGTGATTCTGGAAATGTTGCGGCGCTACGACGTAAAAGGCGGGGTCAACAAGGTATTCGAATACTACGGTCCGGGCCTCGACAACCTGACTGCCATGGACCGCCACGTCATTGCCAATATGGGGCAGGAGATGGGCGCGACGGCCAGTGTGTTTCCCGCAGACGAAAACGTGCGCGCATTCTTGCGCCAGCAGGGGCGCGAAGAGGACTTTGTCGAGCTGGCGGCGGAGCCTGGGGCGGACTATGACCAGCGTGAGCAGCTGGATTTATCCAAACTCGAACCGATGATTGCCTGCCCGTCCAGTCCCGGTAAAGTGGTTACCGTGCGCGAGGTAGCCGGCAAGCCAATTTACCAGAGTTATATCGGTTCCTCCGCAAATCCCGGGCTGCGGGACTTCGCCATTCCCGCGAAAATGGTCGAGGGCAGGAATGTTCCTCAGGAAATCTCCTTGGATATCAATCCTACCAGTCGCCAGCTACTGGAAGAAATCAGTCGCAGCGGGGATCTCAACCGCCTGTTACAGGCGGGCGCGCGCTTGCACCAGACCGGTTGCAACGGTTGTATCGGCATGGGGCAGGCACCGGCCAGCGGGCGTATTAGCCTGCGCACGGTACCGCGCAACTTCCCGGGGCGCTCCGGTACCAAGGAAGACCAGGTGTATCTGTGCAGCCCGGAAACGGCTACCGCCAGTGCGCTCACGGGTAAGATTACCGACCCGCGGGATATGGATATGGACTATCCCGAATTTTCCGAGCCGGAAAAACTGCAGGACATGCGCCCGCTGATGCTGGCGCCCCGGGATACCACCGATGAGATACCGGTAGAGCTGGAAAAGGGGCCGAACATCCAGCCCTTGCCGGAATTTGATCCCCTGCCCGAGGTACTCAGTGGGCCGATTCTGCTCAAGACGGGGGACAATGTGTCCACCGATGAAATCCTTCCGGCCGGCACCGATATCCTGCCGTTGCGCTCGAACATTCCCGCAATCAGCCACTACACCTTCTCCCGTATCGATGAAACTTTTTACCAGCGGGCCAAAAAACTCAATGCCGACAGTTTTGTTATCGGTGGGGATAACTATGGCCAGGGCTCCAGCCGGGAGCATGCTGCGATTGCACCGCGCTACCTCGGGGTACGTGTGGTGATCGCCGTTTCGATGGCGCGTATTCACCGTCGCAACCTGATCAATTTCGGCGTGGTACCACTGTTGTTCAAAGAGCCAGCGGATCTGGCGCGCCTGAATCAGGACGATATATTGGAAATCGACAAGCTCCCGCAGCAATTGCAAGCCGGCAACAAGATTGTGGTCAAGCTCACAGGAGGTAAAGAGCTGGAGGTAACGCACAATATGGGGGAGGAAGAGGTGGCGACAGTAATAGCCGGTGGCCTGATTGATTACGTGCGTAAAAACCACCTGCAAGGTTGAGGGCTGGGTACATTCACGCACTGGAAATAGCCCTGTTTCGTACCGGGGTTGTAATCGAGTATGATTGCCCGAGGGTATGACAACGGGTGACGCACGCGTAATTATTATGGCTAGATTTACCCCGCATTCAGGTTCCGGAGAGAGAAAAATGCAAGAGTCAGTGAAAAACTGGTGGTCCACCATGGCACCGCGTGAAAGGAATGCATTGACGGTACTGGGCCTGATTTTTGCCGGGATCCAGATATTTGCCGCAGGGATCTGGGTAGGCCGTGTTGCAGCATCGTTCATGTAATCTCCACTCAGGGTGTGACCTGACTGTGTTACCACAATATTTGATATAGAAGTCTGGACATGATTGGAGAAGTCGCGTGCGGGAAGTAGAGATTCTGGTTGACGATTTAAGTGATGGTTCGATCATCCAGTTACTCGAGGATCATCTTGCTGAAATGCGTCTTTATTCTCCGCCAGACAGTATCCACGCGCTGGATACGTCTGCGATGAAAGATGCATCGATTACATTCTGGGGCGCGAGAATTGGTGGTGAACTGGTGGCCTGTGGTGCGTTAAAGCAGCTTTCTCCCGAACATGGAGAAATTAAATCCATGCGCACGGACAAGCGTTTTCTGCGGCGGGGAATTGCGGCAAAGTTGCTGGAACGCATTCTGCAAGAAGCGCAATCCCGCGCCTATGAACGAGTCAGTCTGGAAACCGGGACAAACGAAGCTTTTACACCGGCAGTCGGCCTGTATCGACGTTTTGGTTTCGAGGAGTGTGGTCCCTTCGGTACTTATAGGCCGGATCCATACAGTCGATTTTTATCCAGGGCGCTTTAATCCAAAATCTTTTTCCCGCAATCGCCAAAAGTGCCATGAGGAAACGAGCCTGGTAATACTACAGTTATGGCGGCGCTGAAACCTTTATCTATAAAGGAACGAATGGGCGCTGGCGCGATTGTCTTTCCGATGCGCAAGCGAAATTTTAGCAAAGAGCAGTTGCGGAGCTCCGCCATGAATGCGCTCGATGGCTTGCCGCTGGTGAAGCTTGAACGGAAACGTATCCCAACCTTCCCGATTGAAGACACCCATTGAATAAAATCCCCCTCTCCTAATGCCCCGTGCTTCGACGCAGGGGGTATTCAATTACATTGGTAATGCCGTACTGAACCCCCTTTCCCTGTTTATGCGCCCCTTGCAATTGGTACTTTCGCACCAGAAAGAATGTTTGCTGGCGCGTCCAATAACGTGACCTGTGGGTTATTTTGTGGCTAGATAGCGTACAAATATCGATGCCGATGCGGAATGTATAACTGTGGATCGTAAGTCTTCGATCTCTTCTGTCTATGCGTGTTATACGGATCTAATCAACAGATTGGGAATGGTCAGGGAACGCCAATATGGAAATTACTTACTTCAATTTGGGCCCGCAAAGGCGCCTGCACGAAATTATTTTCGCCGGTAGCCATGATGCTGCGATCACCTCCGGCAAGAGTAACGCACAGACTCAGAATCTGAATATCTATGAGCAGGCAAAGGTCGGTGTTCGACTTTTTGACTTGCGTATTCTCGCTCAGGGAGATGAGCAAGGTGCGTCTCTGGTGGCTTATCACGGCTCAGCCAAGAAAGCCAAAGCGCGTAAAATGCACAGCGACCACACCAACAAGACGCACAATATAGAAGTCAGCTCGGGAATGAATTTGGGCACTACGGGTCTGAAATTATCCAATATGCTGAAGAGTGCCAAGCGCTTTGTCACTGAGCCTGCTACCAAGAATGAATTCCTTATCCTCAAGTTTGACAAGTGCAGTAATTGGAAGTTGATTGCCGAAACCTGTGTGGCGATTTTGGCCGATAAAATTTTCAAGAAAACCAACGATATTGAATTCAGTAAGCTCACCTTGCAGGACCTCGCAGGCAAGGTAGTCTGTGTCTTCAATGACAAAGCCCTGGCCGAAACCCCTGATCTTACACTGGGGCCTCAGCATGGCATCCTTGGCTTTCGTTCCCTCAAGTCCAAAAACGGGCCCAACAAGGCCTATAAGCCCGCTTACCAGGGAATGCAATATTTTGGTAAAGGTGGCACACCGATTTCGCATATTTGGAAAACCAAACGGGGTAAGCGGCAGGAGAACTTCGACAAACAAAAGAAGCTGATGCTGCAAATGGCTAACTCCGACGACCTGCAATCCCCGAATGTACTGGGCATGATGTACTGGACTGCGACCGGTCTCACTCACAGTATCAAGTTGCGTGATGAAGTGCTCTGGAACCGTACCGGTGTGCATAAGTTGGGTGAACTCTGGCGCTGTGGTCTGGAAGCATCCATTGGTCACCAGATGGAACTGGAGCGTATAAAATGCCTCGAGTGGGGCGGCAAGATGCGGATGAAAGCCTTTTTCCCCAATATTGTCATGATTGACTTTGCCAGCTATGACAAGTGTAAAACAATCTACGGTCTCAATAAGCTCAAGGACGACATGCTGGCGAGGGCTTACGATCAGTATGTGGGGGATGTACAGCCTGCACCCTCAAGTCAAAAACAGCAGGCACGGCCAGCTCTGGTGTAGGGGATCAGGGGGGCTTCAGGAGGCTAGCGCTTCAAGGTGTTCCCGCGCCTTGCAATCTGTCCAGCCGCAGTCGCTCCCTTGTATCAAATAGCCTTTTGGCACACAGCGCCACTGCTACAAAGGTGCCAAACCCGGTGCCTGCGGCAATGGTGAACATGATCAGTATCTGATATTTCACGGCCAGGGCGGGCGCAGTGCCTGCCAGTATCTGGCCGGTCATCATGCCCGGCAGGGAGACAATACCCGCGGCTGCCATGGCATTGATTATCGGCGTCAGGCCGGAGCGCATGGCTTCACGGCGGAACTCACCAATGGCGCGGAACCAGGGTTCGCCGAGCATCAGCCGGTTTTCGATGATATTCCGGGAGCGGCGCGCACTTTCAGTCAGTCGATCCAGGCCCAGGGCGATACCGGTCATGGTGTTGCCGAGCAGCATGCCCAGGAGGGGAATTGCGTACTGCGGCTCGTACCAGGGGGTGGGGCTGATTACCGCGACCAGTGTCAGGATGGTTACCGTAAATGCGGAGATAAACATCGACAGGGTGCCGATACCGAAGCTCCAGCCGCCTCGCAAGCGGTACTTTTGCCGCGCCACGACTTCCCGCCCAGCGAGCAACAGCATCCCGATTCCCATCAGTACTACCCAGTGCAGACTGCCGGCAGCGAAGAGGGCTTCCAGCACCAGCCCCACCAGTGTGAGCTGAATGGCGGTGCGGGCGGCGGCGATCAACAGGGCTTTCCCCACACCCAGGCGCGCGGCAAAGGTGCATAGGGCAAGTGCGATCAACAGCAGGGCAGCCAGAGCCAATTGCCACCAGGAGAGCGCGATCACGTTCACTGCGGTGTCTCCTGCTCAATTATCCCGGAACCATTGATGCGATAGTGACGGTCGGCCACCCGGGCAATCTGGTCTTCGTGATGTGCTACCCAGATTGTCGGCAGACAGCCAGCGCGGATCTTGTCGCAGAGCCAGGATTCCACCTTTGCCGTGCTCTCCTTATCAAGGTTTGCCGTGGGTTCGTCCAGTAGTAGCGCGGAAGGTCCAAGGGAAAGGGCGCGTGCCAGCGCCAGACGTTGCTTCTCCCCGGAGGACAAGCGGGTGACGGGCCACTGCGTGGCATCGGCCTCCAGGCCGAGCTGGACCAGGGTGGTTTCCAGCTCCGCTTTCAGGGTGTCGGCAAAGTGCTCGCCCACGGTGTCGTACCACCAGGCGCTTTCCGCCGGTACCATCATCACTTTTCTGCGCCAGGCGTGGCCTGGGAGGGCTGTCTGCCTGGTATCGCCCAGGGTGACGTTGCCATCGTGGGGCTCCAGGTCGTTGATGGCTCGCATCAAGCGACTTTTACCACTGCCCGAAGGTCCGGACAGGCAGACGATTTCCCCCGGCGCGACATTCAGGTCAATGTTCTCCAGTGCCCCGATGCTTAGCCCGGAAAGCGTGAGCGTCGCCAATACTTTGTCCTGTTGTTGTAACGGAGAGCAAGCTTAACCGAATTGCCCGATGCCTTTTGCCATTAGCGCTGCGCACAGTGCCATGCCAACCATGGCGGTAAGCTCCGCGTGTACGACCAGGCGCAGCCTGCGCCGCTGCTGGTCGGCTACTTGTGGTAGCTGGCCCTCGCGTAGGGATTTGTTCCAGCGCAGAAACTGAACAGTGGGATAAATAGAGAGCAGCGCGGCAATCACGAACAGGGTGATTTTGCCGTGGAAGGCGCCGTTGTGGAAATAATAGGCAGCGCCTTTTTCGAAATGGAATACCCGTATAAACCCGACAACCAGCAGGGTAAGCGCAGATGTACCCAGTACACGATCCACTACCTGCAACTTGCGCACATTCTGCAGCGTCAGCGGCTGTCCGAGCAGGACCAGCTGCGTGGTAAGCGAGACTGCGAGGGCAAGAAAGGCCAGATGGTGGAGGCTGGCAAACAGTGCGGGCATTTGAGACATCCTTGCTGAAGTACGTCGATATTTGGTGTGGCATCGATGCCTGAAGCTGTTTTTATCAGGATTACCCCAGACACCGCAATCTTGACCGTGTGCGGCCGCAGGAAACAGCGTAAGGTGCAGGGGCTTTGAACCCCTCGCCGGTGTCCGCCATAATCCCCCTCTTCAAACAAAATAACGAGACTCTCGCAGTATGACCGAGCCCTCTGTCTTTGACGCGTCAGAACGCCAGCACCTGGCGGAGTACACCGAGAAGGCGTACCTGGATTATTCCATGTACGTGATCCTCGACCGCGCCCTGCCCAATATCGGCGATGGCCTCAAGCCGGTTCAGCGCCGCATTGTGTACGCCATGAGCGAGCTGGGCCTGAAGAACACGGCCAAGTACAAGAAGTCCGCGCGCACCGTGGGCGATGTCATCGGTAAATACCATCCCCATGGCGACAGCGCTGTGTACGAGGCGATGGTGCTGATGGCGCAGCCGTTCAGCTATCGCTATCCGCTGGTGGATGGCCAGGGCAACTGGGGTTCCCCGGATGATCCCAAGTCCTTCGCGGCCATGCGATATACCGAATCCCGCATGGGCAAGTATTCCGAAGTGCTGCTGTCCGAACTGGGGCAGGGCACGGTGGACTGGCAGGCCAACTTCGATGGCACCATGGATGAGCCCGCGGTGCTGCCGGCACGGGTGCCCAATATCCTGCTGAATGGCACCACCGGTATTGCGGTGGGTATGGCCACGGATATTCCCCCGCACAACCTGCGCGAAGTGGTGGATGCCACCGTGCATATGCTGGAGAACCCCAAGGCCACGGTCAGTGAGCTGTGCGAGTTTATCCAGGGCCCGGACATGCCCACCGAGGCAGAGATCATCTCTCCCCGTGCCGATCTGCAGAAGATGTACGAGACCGGTAAGGGCTCGGTGAAGATGCGTGCGGTATGGACCAGGGAAGACGGGGATATTGTGGTTACCGCGCTGCCCTACCAGGCTAGTGGCTCCAAAGTGCTGGAGCAGATCGCTGCTCAGATGCAGGCCAAGAAACTGCCGATGGTATCCGACCTGCGTGATGAGTCTGATCACGAGAATCCCACGCGCCTGGTGATCGTACCCAAGTCCAACCGGGTGGACCTGGACCAGGTAATGAACCACCTGTTCGCCACCACCGATCTGGAGAAGAGCTACCGGGTCAACCTGAATATGATCGGCATCGACGGTCGCCCGCAGGTGAAGTCCCTGGACAAGATCCTGACGGAGTGGCTGAGCTTCCGTACCGTCACCACGCGCCGTCGCTTGCAGTTCCGTCTCGACAAGGTCGAAAAACGACTGCACCTGTTGGCGGGCTTGCTGGTTGCGTTCCTGAACATTGACGAAGTCATCGAGATCATCCGCACCCACGATGAGCCCAAGCAGGAGCTGATGCGCCGCTTCGAGCTCAGCGATGTGCAGGCCGAATACATCCTCGATACCAAGTTGCGCCAGTTGGCCCGTCTCGAGGAGATGAAAATCCGCGGTGAACAGGCAGAGCTGGAAAAAGAGCGCGATACCCTCACCAAGACCCTGGAAAGCGCGCGCCGCCTGAAAACACTGATCAAAAAGGAGCTGTTGCAGGCCGCCGACGAATTCGGCGATGAGCGCCGCTCACCGATCGTTCAGCGCGAGGAGGCCAAGGCCTTCAATGAGACTGACCTGCTGACTTCGGATCCGATTACCGTGGTGCTTTCCGACAAGGGCTGGATTCGCCAGGCCAAGGGCCACGATATCGACCCGACTTCACTCAGCTACAAGGCGGGGGATGGTTTCAAATACGCCGCCCGCGGCAAGAGTAACCAGCCTGCGCTGTTGCTCGACAGTACCGGGCGCAGCTACGCCATTGCCGCGCATACCCTGCCGTCGGCGCGGGGCCAGGGCGAACCGCTTTCCGGGCGCATCAATCCGCCGTCGGGAGCCACTTTCGAAGGCCTGCTGATGGGCGCAGATGATCAGAAGGTCCTGCTGGCCAGCGATGCGGGCTACGGCTTTATCGCCAAATATGCGGACCTGCAGTCGCGCAACAAGGCGGGCAAGGCCATGTTGAGCCTGCCGAAAAACGCCCGCGTGCTACCGCCGCAGGAAATCGAAAACCCGGACGAGGCGCTGCTTGCAGCGGTGACCAGTGAGGGGCGCATGCTGGTGTTCCCGGTCTCCGAGCTGCCGGAACTGTCCAAAGGCAAAGGCAACAAGATCATCAACATCCCCGCCGCACGCGCTGCAAGCCGCGAGGAATTTGTGGTGGGCATCGCGGTGCTGGAGGGCAGTGACCAGCTGCTCGTCCACGCCGGCAAACGCCACACCAAGATCAAGATCGCGGAGCTAGAGCACTATCAGGGCGAGCGCGGACGTCGCGGTAACAAGTTGCCGCGCGGATTCCAGAAGGTAGACAAGGTGGAAGTGCAGAGAAAGTAATTTGTACTCCGATCATTTTAGAAAGCGGCCATCAGGCCGCTTTTTTTGTATCTGTACTCTCTTGCTTCGAAACCCATTGGTCAGGAGCTGTCTTGCGAAATTGATAAGCATGCTTACAATAAGCCCGCTTATTCAGGGCGGATCTCTGTGTGTCCCGCAATCTCCTAAGTGAAAAATGAATAAATCCGATATCGCTGCGCAGCTGGGGTTCGAGCTGCACACCTCTGCACGTCTGTTGAAGCGCAATTTTGACCGCCGCGCAAAAACCCACGGTTTGACGCGATCGCGCTGGCAGGTGTTATGGATCCTCAACCGTAGCCAGGGCATGAAGCAGGCAGAACTTGCCGAACGCATGGATGTGGCTCCTATCACCCTGGCCCGCCAGATCGACTTGCTGGAAGGGGAGGGGCTGGTAGAGCGCCGGCAGGACCCTCAGGACCGCCGATGTTTCCGGATTTATCTCACTGCGGCTGCGGCACCTGTACTGGAAATTCTGCAGGGGCTTGCCGCGGAAACGCGCAGCCAGGCGTTGTCGGGAATCACTGCCGAAGAGCAGAAGCAGCTGATGAACCTGTTGAGCCGGGTTCACCAGAACCTGAGTCGAGAGGAGGTGCCAAGTGACTGAACCCGCCCAGAACAAAACCGTGGACAGTAATTCAGTAGAAGGTATTTCAGCAGAAGGTAGGCCGGTGGAAAGTGTGAAAACTAACGACATGGAGCGCGATACCAGGCACAAACAGCAATCCCGCCGCGTCGGGTTCGCCCTGGGTATTGTGGTGGCGAGTGCCGTAACGGCCTGGGCAATCTGGGGTGGTGGCAGCAGCGTGCACACGGAAAATGCTTATGTGAAGGCCGACAAGATTTCCCTGGCGCCGGAGGTGAGCGGCATTGTGGCCGAGGTCGCGGTACGTGCGAACCAGGTGGTCAGCAAGGGAGACCTGCTGGTGCAGCTCGACGATACCCCGTTCCGGCTCGCGGTTGCCGAGGCCGAGGCGCATATGGCACAGATAAAAAACCAGGTTCACGCCCGTCAGGCGGATTACGCCGAGGCGGAGGCTGAGTTGCATCAGGCGCAGACCGATGCGGAGTTTTTCCGGCGCCAACTGGCGCGCAATGAAAAGCTCGGCAAGGTGGCGTTGTCGGAATCCCAGCTGGACGAGTCCCGCCAGAAGCTGGATCAGGCGCGTGCGCGTATCGCCATCAGCTCTGAAAAACTCGCCAGCCTGCGCGCGGAACTGGGGGGTAATTCCCAGGTGCCGTTGGAGCAGCAAGCGGATGTCATGGTGGCCCAGGCGCAGCTGGACAAGGCCCGTTACCAGCTGTCGCGTACCCGGATCGTCGCGCCGGTGGCCGGTGTCATCGCCAACGAAGCGCCGCAGGTGGGGGAAATGGCCCCGGCGGGACTCTCTGTGGTGAGCATGCTCGGCACCGAAGCCATGTGGGTGGAAGCTAATCTCAAGGAAACCCAGCTGGAGAAAGTGCGCGCGGGCCAGCAGGCAGAAATTACTGTCGATGCCTATCCCGGAGTGAAATTCCAGGCTTTAGTAGAGAGCCTCAGTGGCGCCAGTGGCAGCGAGTTCGCACTGATTCCGCCGCAAAATGCCAGCGGCAACTGGGTAAAGGTGGTCCAGCGTGTGCCGGTGCGGCTGCGGCTGCTGCCCGCGGAAGATCGACCGGTATTGCGCGCCGGTATGAGCGCGGAAGTAGAAATCGATATCTCTGAAGACAACAAGCTGGTATCCGCCCGCGCGACCGATGCCAGCGGCGGCCGGGTTGTGCTGGCCCCATGAGCACCGGGGTAAGCGGCGCGGCAGGTTCCGGCAGCGCCGCGCCGATGACGGCGCCGCGAGCTTCCGGCGGCGAGGCGATGATCACCGTCAGTATCATGCTCGCCACCATTATGCAGGTGCTGGATACCACCATCGCCAACGTGGCCCTGCCGCATATGCAGGGCAGCCTGGGTGCGAGCAGTGACCAGATTACCTGGGTGCTGACTTCCTATATCGTCGCCGCCGCGATTATGACCCCTCCGGTAGGCTATCTGGCCCAGCGTTTCGGTCGCAGGCAGGTGTTCCTGTGGTCTGTGGGTGGCTTCACCATCACCTCCATGCTGTGCGGCCAGGCGGGTAGCCTGAATGAAATGATCCTTTGGCGACTGCTACAGGGGGTGTTCGGCGCTTCCCTGGTGCCCCTCTCCCAGGCCACGTTGCTCGACACCTTTCCCAAGGAAAAACACGCATCCGCGATGAGTATCTGGGGTGTGGGAGTGATGATCGGCCCGGTGCTGGGGCCAACGCTGGGCGGCTGGCTCACGGAATATTACTCCTGGCGCTGGGTGTTCTATATCAATCTGCCTTTCGGCATCCTCTCCATGCTCGGGATCTATTTCTGCGTGCCGGAAAGTGAAACCCGCAAGCAGCGTTTCGACAGCCTCGGATTCGGCCTGCTGGCACTGGCGGTGGGTGCGCTTCAGATGTTGCTCGACCGGGGTGAGCAGGTGGAGTGGTTCGAGGCGCTGGAAATACAGCTGTATGCCATCTTAGCCGCGCTCGGTTTATACCTGTTCGTCGTGCACTCGCGCACCACCAGTAACCCGTTCCTTTCCCCGGAGCTGTTCCGCGACCGCAACTACGTTTCCGGGCTGCTGTTCATCTTTGTGGTGGGCATTATCCTGCTCGCCACTATGGCTCTGTTGCCGCCTTTCCTGCAGCAGTGGAAGGGCTACCCGGTGGTGACCACCGGCCTGATTCTGATGCCGCGCGGTGTCGGCACCATGATTTCGATGATGGTGGTGGGCAAGCTGATGCAGCGTTTTGACGCCCGCGGATTGATCCTGCTGGGCATGGGCCTGGTGTCCTTCTCCCTATGGGAAATGACCGGGTTCAATCTGCAGGTGAGCCAGCACGACCTGATTGTCACCGGTGTACTGCAGGGGCTGGGATTGGGGCTGGTATTTGTACCGATCTCCACGCTCTCCTACGCCACCCTGGCGCCGCGCTTTCGGGGGGAAGCGACCGCGTTGTTCAGCCTGTCGCGAAATCTCGGTAGCAGTATCGGGGTATCGATTGTGATGGCAGCGCTGACGCGCAACCTGTGGATCAACCAGCAGCAGCTGGGGGAGCGGGTGCAATTGCCCGCTGGGATGCTGAACGATATGCCATCGGCGGATTCCATTTCAGCACTGCCCGGGGCGGTGATGCAGGAAGTGGCTCGCCAGGCCGCGGAAATTGCTTACGTGAATGATTTCCAGATGCTGATGTGGATCAACCTCGCGGCAATGCCACTGGTATTCTTGTTATCCAATCCGGAGAAAAGCAGCCTGGCAACAAGCTGAGTTTAAATCAAACCAAAAGTTGCCTACTGCCCATACAAAGCTCGCGACCAGACGCGAAAGCCACCAAGGCGGCGGCCCCGAAAACCTCTAACCGGGAGGCCCGCAGCAGGCTATCTATTAAACTGGCTGCCAAGTCTGTGTGCGGTAGAAAAAGCCTAGGTAACCGCGCACTTTCAGGTTGCCGTTTTCTTCCCACATCTTGCAGTCGTAAACCTTGCCCTTGGTCGGATCCAGAGTCTGGCCACCCTCGTAGATATCGCCTTTTTTCACCATATTGGTGATGACATCGATACTGATAATTCTCTGTCCATTTCTCTCGTCTGGGCATCCGTCGGATACCGTTTCGTCCGGCTTCCTCAGCCGTTTCAACCCCTTTCCGTAAGCCTTTCAGGTAGATTTTCGTGAAACTGTAGAGGGTTTTGCGAAGATTTATGCGCAATCGGCGTAAGAACTTATTTCTAAAACGTCAACTTGCGTGAAGGGCAGAAAAAGTGGGGCGAGCGTTATCTCTGCGTTCCACATCAGGTCGTCGGTAAATTCCGGGGGTTCAATAGTACAGGCGCCGCCGCACTACGGTGGCATCCGTTTACATTGCAACGGTGCAGGAAATAATAATGAAAAGTCCCGTCCAGAAAATCTCATCATTATTGCTGCTCTTGTGCGCATGGTGTTCCACGTCAGCGGCGATCGCTGCGACCTGCGAGTACGTCGTGGTCAACGAGTGGGGCTCCGGCGCACAGACCAGTATCCGAATCACCAACAACGGCACCAGCCCCATCAACGGCTGGGAAGTGAGCTGGGAGTACAGCGACGGCACGGTGGTGACCGATAGCTGGAATGCCGAAACCTCCGGCGACAACCCCTATACCGCGAGCAATCTTTCCTGGAACGGCAATCTCCAGCCGGATCAGTTCGCCGAAGTCGGCCTGCAGGTCAGTAACGGTGCCGGCAGTGCTTCGGTGCCGGCGATCACCGGTTCGATCTGTGACGGGCCTGGCAGTTCCAGTTCGAGCTCCTCCAGCAGCTCCAGTTCTTCCGGCAGCTCCAGTTCTTCCGGTAGCTCCAGTTCTTCCGGCAGCTCCAGTTCTTCCGGTAGCTCCAGTTCTTCCGGCAGCTCAAGTTCCTCCAGCAGCGGCGGCCCCAGCGGGCCACCCCCGGCGGTGGCGTTGGAGCGGGCGTTTCCGAACCTGACCTTCAGTCAGCCACTGGGCCTGATGCAGGCGCCGGGGGACGATTCCCGCTGGTATGTGCTGGAAAAAACCGGCACCGTTTACTGGATCGATGCCAACGACAATGCCACGGCCACCAAGAATACCTACCTGGATCTGTCCGGCGTGGTGGATACCGCGGTCGAGGGCGGTGTGCTGGGGATGGCCTTCCATCCGGACTACCAGAGTAATGGCCAAGTGTTTCTGTCGTTCACCACGCCGGCTTCGGAGCCGATGACCTCGGTGATCGCGCGCTTTACGGAAAGCACCGGCGGCGCCAGCCTGAACGCTGGCTCGCGCCAGGATATCCTCACCCTGCCGCAGCCCTACGCTAACCACAACGGCGGCCACATCGCGTTCGGACGCGACGGCTACCTGTATATTGGTTTGGGCGACGGCGGTTCCGCCAACGACCCCCAGGCCAATAGCCAGGACACCAGTAACTGGCACGGCTCCATGCTCAGGATCGATGTGGATAGCGGTTCTCCCTATGCCGTTCCTGCGGACAACCCTTTCGTGAACGGCGGGGGCCTGCCAGAGATCTACGCCTACGGCCTCAGAAACCCCTGGCGCTGGAGCTTTGACAAGGCCAATGGCGATCTGTGGCTGGCCGATGTGGGCCAGTCCGGGTATGAGGAAATCAATGTGATCGAAAGCGGCGGCAACTACGGCTGGCGCTGTCGGGAGGGTTTCCACGGTACCTCCAACAACTGTAACTCCAGCGGCCCTTACGACGATCCGGTGTTCGAATACGATCACGGACTGGGGCAGTCGGTCACCGGTGGTTACGTCTATCGCGGCTCGCAGATCACTGGCATGAACGGCGCCTATATTTTCGGCGACTACGTCAGTGGCCGGGTCTGGGCCTATACCGATGCCATGTACCAACTGGTGGATACGAATCTGGGGATCTCCTCATTCGGAGAATCCAACAGCGGCGAAATCTACCTGGTGGATATCATTGGCGGCGCACTGTACCGGATCGTCGGGGACGGTGGCACCAGCTCCAGCAGCTCAAGCTCAGGCGGCTCCTCAAGCTCAGGCGGCTCTTCCAGCTCCAGCGGCTCAGGTTCAAGTGGCTCAGGTTCTAGCGGCTCTTCCTCCGGTAGCGGTGGCAGTGGCGGCGGTGACGGCGTCTCCTGCGAAATCACCTACGAGAATGTCTGGGATAGCGGCTACCAATTTGATGTCACCGTGCGCAATGCTGGCATTAGCGCGGTGAGTGGCTGGGAGATTGCGCTTCTGTTCAACGAGGCGCCGCAGATCACAGGCTACTGGAATGTGGATCTGGCCGTTTCGGGCAACACCGCCAGCGCCCGCGACGTCGGTTGGAATGGTGATCTCTCCCCTGGAGACAGCGTCAACTTCGGCTTTCAGGGCAATCACGACGGCAGCTTCGATCCACCCGATTGCCACGGTCCAGGCGGCTCGTCGAGCAGCAGTTCGAGCTCGTCAAGCGGCTCCAGTTCGTCATCCGGCAGCTCCAGCAGCGGCGGCACCAGCAATATGACCGGCGGCGAGATCTATGCGGCCCACTGCGCCCACTGTCACGGTTTCGCCGGCGACGGCGGTTCCATCGGTATTCCGCTGACCACGCCTCAGGACCTGGATTTCATGATCGGGTTTATCGAGGACACCATGCCCCAGGATCAACCGCAGGTCTGCGGCGCGGACTGCGCGCAGAAGGTCGGCAACTATATCGCCGATACCTTCTGGGAAGACCAGCAGCCGCTGAATTGCGAGATGGTCCGTTACGGTGCCCGCCAGTTGAAGCTGCTGACCCGTGCCGAGTACCAGAACACGGTCGAGGATCTGCTGGGGGTGAATTTCGCCGCTGCCGAGAGCCTGGCTGAAGACAGCCAGGTGGGCTACTTCATCAACAACGCCCACGCTTCGATAGTGACCAGCACCTACGATCGCTACTTGACGGCGGCCGAGGAAATAGCGGCCTGGTCGGCGGCGCGCGACTTTTCACCGGCGCTGAACTGCGGTTCCTTCAACCAGAGCTGCGTGGACGAGTTTATTGGCGACTTTGCGCCGAAACTCTTCCGGCGCCCACTGGACACCCAGGAAGTGGACACCTACTCGGAACTGGCCAACGGCACCTTTACTGAAGGCGATGTACAGACGGGTATGCAGCTCGCGCTGATGACCATGCTGTCCTCACCGCAGTTCCTGTATCGCCACGAACTGGGTGAATCGAATCCAGCCAACAGTGCAATAGACATGAACGCCTTCGAGTTGACCTCGCACGAAATGGCTACCTGGCTGAGCTACTCGTTCACCGGTTCCACCCCGGATGACATCGCCCTGCAGAAGGCGGCCAATGACCAGTTGCGCGACTCGGCACAGATCACCCAGGAAGCGCAGCGGCTGCTGGACCTGGCCGAGGCCCGGGACACCATGGGTGACTTCGTCGGAAGCTGGCTGGGCACCGATAGCCTGGAAAACGCGCCCAAGGACACGGCGGCCTGGCCCGGTTTCGAGAATGTGGCGCCGCATATGGAGCAGGAAATCCGCGAAGTCTTCGCCGAGGTGATGCTGAACGGCAACGAGTCTTTCGCCTCCCTCTATGATGCGAATTGGACCTTCGTCAACGGACCCCTGGCGCAGCACTACGGTATCAGCGGCGTTTCCGGTGACGACTTCCAGCAGGTCACCACCAGTGACCGCGGCGGCATTCTCACCAGCGGTGCTTTTATGGCGCGCTGGGCGGAGCTGACCGAAACCTCGCCGATCCGGCGTTCGGTGCGCGTGCGCCGTCGCATGCTGTGCCAGGACCAACCGGATCCGCCCGCCGGTATCACGGAAAGCCGCGCCGAGCGTCTGGAAGAGCTGGCAGATCTGATCGCCGATCCGGCCACCACCAACCGCGTGAAGTACGAAGCGCTCACTTCCGTGACGCCCTGTCTGAACTGTCACCAGGAGTGGATCAACCCCCTCGGCGGCGGCATGGAAGACTTCGATGCGGTGGGCAACCCTCGCAGCGTCGACCTTAACGGCAATCTGATAGACGCCAGCGGCGCGTTGTACGCACCGGATGTGCTGAGCAACCGCGGTGAGTCGATCGCGTTCGAGGGTTCCCGCGGACTGGGCCAGTTACTGGCGACCCTGCCCGCTGCGCAGTCTTGCGTATCGCAGAATATGTTCCGCTTTATGCTCGGGGTGGGGCACGACAGCATCGATGGCTCCAACCCGGAAGGACGGGCACTGGATCCGGTCGAGGAGGAGGGATACGCCTGCACGGTAGAAGATATGACCGACACCCTGGTGCAGCAGAGCCCCCGGGCGATGCTCGAAAACATGAGCACTCTGGATGCGGTGCGTTACCGCAAAGAGTGGCAGCGCTGAGGCACCGGGACCCAGCCGATCAGCCATATAAACAGAATAAGGGCGCAAGTTATGAAAAAGCCATACAAGAATGTGTTTGACAAAAGACGCAGGGATTTACTGAAAATTTTCGCCGCTGCGGGTATCGGCCAGGGACTGCTGCGGGCCTCGCCGCTGGTCGGGGGCATGATGGCGTCCCGCCTGGCCGAGGCGCAGACGGGCCCCAACAAATCGGTGGTGATTTATGTGCCGGACGGCGCCCTGCCGGAGCACTGGTACCCCAACGGCGATCTGACCAGTTTCGGGGCCATGTCCCAGCCTTACAGCACCGTCGCCAGCGAGTGCAACTTTCTCAGAAACATGGGGCACCATCGCGGCGGTCACGGCGTCATGTCCACCATCATCAACAACAGTTGGGGCGGCGACAGTTTCGACGTGAACATGGGCAGAATCCTCGGTGAGAACCTGCCATTCACCTACGTCAACCTGGGCGTACACAGCAACGGCAACGGCGTTCTGACCAAGGACAACGGTTCCAAAGTGCCGTTTGAAGACAACCCCTTCAACGCCTTTAACCGGCTGTTCGGGAATCTGCAGCCGGGCGGCGGGGGCGGTGACCCCAAGCTGAACGCGGTGGACGCACACCTGGATGCAGTCAACGCCCTGAAAACAAAACTGGGGTCTTACGAACAACAGCGCCTCGATTCTCATTTGACGGCGATCGAGGAAACCCAGCGGCGTCTGCAGGATCTGGGCGGTGGTGGTATGTCCTGCGACGCCGCCAGCCCACCGGCGGAGTTTCCGATCGAATTTTCCACCTTTCAGCAACAGGCGGAATTGCAGGCGGATATCATCGCCCTTGCGCTGGAGTGCAACTTCACTGCCTCCTGCTCTCTGGCACTGGGCAACGACGGTGCCGAGTTCACACTGCCCTACCTGGATTTCCAGAACACCTACCACTCATCCATTCATGGCGGTAACGGCGGCGATCCGACTTACCCTCACTACCGGGAGACCCGTGCCCACCTGAGCAGTCTGTCGGCTTCACTGATCGGCCGCCTGCAGGACCGGGGGCTGCTCGACAGCACCATCGTCTGCGAGGTTACCGATATGGGTAACGGCGACGCCCACAGCAACACCGACGTTCCATTGATCATGGCCGGCGGCGGCGGTGCCATACAGCGCGGTGTATCCAATGCCGGCGGCGCTTCCTATACGCCCCTGCATCAGATACACACGGCGGCCGTGGCCCTGCAGGCCCACCAGCACCCGTTGTACCAGGGTTATCAGAGTGAAGTGATTCCGGGTGTGTTGGCCTGAATATGTTCGAGCATAAAACTGCGCAGGCTATTGCGCTTTCTTTGGCGGTCGCCTGCCTGAACGGATGCTCGGAATCCGGACGGGATTCTTCTCAGCCGCGAAACAAACTCAACGACACCGGCATCACCTGGGGTGCGAATTATCCCAGGGGCGTCAACAGCGATTGCACCGCAAGTGTTGACCTTGAGCGGTTGCCCGATAGGGAATCCCTGGTGGGCGATATCCTCAGCCAGCAGGACTGCAATCAGGGCCGGGACATCGCCCGCGAAGGGCGCGCCGATGGCGCGGCTGGCTTTGCCTATCGCAAGGTCGACGCCAAAGGCGAGCTACTAGCCGAGGATGCGCAGAGCTGGCAGTGTGTACTGGATGAAGTCACCGGCCTGGCCTGGGAAGTCAAACAGCCGGGCGACGGCATCTACGGCAACCGCGGACGCCACGACGCCGACGATGTGTTCACCTGGTACAACCCGGACAAAAGTGCCAACGGCGGCGCCATCGGCGACTGGAACAGCCGCTACGCGCAGTGCACCGGCTATGTCGAAGGTCAACCAGCCACCTATTGCAATATCGAGGAATTCGTCAGCCGCACCAACCGCCGAGGTCTGTGCGGCTTCAACGACTGGCGCGTACCGACAATGGATGAACTTTCCGGACTGGTGAACTTCGGACGCAGCGCCCCCGCCATCGACACTACCTATTTTCCCAACACCAAAGACGGTTTTTACTGGAGCCATTCGCCGGACGCCGAATTACAACAGAGGGCCTGGGCGGTCAACTTTCAGTTCGGCTACTCCGCGCCCATGCCGCGGAACAACGGTCGCCATATCAGGCTGGTCAGGGATTGGGTGGACGGGTCCGGGAAAAGCGAACCCAACCCGGCATCGGCACCGCTGCTGTCGGCTGTCCCGGCGCAGGCCACTCAGGGCTGCAACAGCGAACAGATCCGGGCCTCGGCACCCGCCTCCCGCTATCGACAACAGGACGATGGTTCCGTTGCCGACACCGAAACGGGCCTGATCTGGCGCGCCTGCCTGGAAGGTGTCGCGGGAGAGGCTTGCGACCGGGGTGAACCCCTGGGGCTCAACTGGGCCGAGGCTCTGACCTATGCGGCGGCACTCGACAAGAAGGGCGCGGTCTCCGGCGATGGCGATTGGCGCCTGCCGAATATCCGCGAGTTGGGCAGCCTGCTCGAACTGCAATGCGCCGGCCCGGCGATCAACCGTGCGTTTTTCTCCAACGCCGCCTCAGAGAGCGTTTGGTCCTCATCGCCATCCAATTTCCATACCCACTATTCCTGGTATGTGGATTTCGCCAGCGGTGCGCTCACTTATGGTGAACGGGAAAAGCGCAAAGCCATCCGCCTGGTGCGCGACGCCCGGAAAAAGCCGCAAGGCTGATTGGTTCACCTAATCCGGGGCTACTTCGCCGGATACCAAGTCTGGGTACGGTAGAAGAATCCGAGGTATCCGCGCACTTTCAGGTTGCCGTCTTCCAGCCACATTTTACAGTCGTAGACCTTGCCCTTGGCCGGGTCCAGGATCTGGCCGCCTTCGTAAATATCCCCTTTCTTCACCATATTGGTGACGATGTTCATACCGACGATTTTCTGGCCCTTTCTGTCACCAGGGCAGGCATCGCACACCGTATCGTCTGGCTTCATCAGCAGATCGACAACGCGGCCGTAGTATTTACCGCCCTGTTCGTAAATTTCCACAATCGACTTGGCCTGTCCGGTTTCATCGTCGATCGTCTGCCAGCGACCCACCACATCGGCGACCGCAAGCTGGGTAGTGAGCAACAGGCTGATTAAGGCAAGAAATAGAGTTTTCATAAAGGATCCATCGCTAAAACAGAGGGGTGACCATAACACCATATCTGGTCGGTTTCTGCATGGGCGTTTCCATTCTAGTGTAGATGTTCATTGTTGGCGCGCCCGTGCCGTGTCCCACGGGCGCTGCGAAGCACCGGTATCTGTGGAATAATCCGCAGTTTTACTTCATTAAAATAATGCTCCGGCCACAGCTAATGCCGGAAGCTCGGCCAGAAGCGGATCTATGGATACTCCGAAGCATGCACTCACCGTAGACAATGTCATTTTTGGTTTTGATGACGGCGAACTGAAAGTGCTGATCGTCAAGCACGGGGAGGGCGAGAGCCGCGGTCGCTGGGGGCTCCCGGGGGACTGGCTCAAGCAGAGCGAGACCCTCGAACAGGCGGCCAGTCGCGTGTTGCAGGACCGCACCGGGGTAAAGGATATTTTCCTCGAACAGTTGCACGCCTTCAGCGACCTGGACCGGCACCCGGGTGACCGCATCATCACGGTGGCCTTCTTTGCCCTGGTCCGTTCCGATGCGCACGCACTGTCTGTGGGTAAATCGGAAATGGATGCGCAGTGGGTCAATGTGCGAGACACGCCGGAATTGATCTTTGACCACCAGCGCATATTGAGTGCAGCACTGACAAGGCTCAAACACAAGGTGCGACACGAACCCATCGGTTTCAACCTGTTACCGGAGAAATTCACCCTGCTGGAGTTACAGCGTCTGTACGAAGCGGTACTGAATATCACCCTCGACAAACCAAACTTCCGTCGCAAAATGATGAAAATGAACCTGCTGGTTTCCACCGATGAGAAACAATCCGGGGTCAGTTATCGCGCGGCCAACCTGTATCGGTTCGATCTCAAGGTGTACAAGGATCTTACTGAGCAGGGATTTGTATTCGAGGTTTAAAGCGTTCGGGTTTCGCCGACGGAATAAAAAAAGCCCGGAGCGCAAATGCCCCGGGCCAATGGTCTTTGAGAGAGACAACTCACCACTTGCTACCTGAAAACTCAGGCATCTTCAGGCTCCGACCTCCTCGAGCCGGTTACTGCTCCAGATACTCGAAGAAATCAAAGTCGGCGGGGCCGTTGGCCCCGGAAATATCCTGGCAGGCCATGCCAACAAAGGCACCGGTAAAGCTGGCGCCCTCGCCTCTGCCCGCCTCGTCAGAGACAATGCTGTAATCCAGCGTATCCCCGACTTTCTGCCAGGTTTCCCCGTCCGTTGACCAGAGGAAATCCAGCTTTTCAAAAGCCACCTGCGCGCGCAGGTAAATCGGTGTATTTGCTGGCACCGGCACAACCTTTTCGGCACCGGAACCGTAATTCCCCAGTGGGAACTGCACATTGGTCACTTCGCCTTCGCTGTGGCTCATGATACCCAGGTGCTTGCCGTGCTCGTCGTCGTGGGAAATATACAGATAGTGGAATTTCTGCCCGTTGTAGTAACAGGTGATACCGGCCATCTGCTGGAAGGTTGTCGGCTCGAACTCAACGCGTGTTGTAGCGCTATAGCAGAACGCCTGCTGGCGTCGTGCAATCAGTGCCTGCTCAAACTCATTGCCAATAGACTGCTTGCCGTACAGGCGCAGGTAGCCGGGGCGATCTTCCAGGCTGTAGAAATTTTCCGGGTAGGGGGTGCGCGGCCACTGATAGTGCATGGGCAGTTCCGCACTGTCGAAATCATCCAGTGACGGGTCCGCAGGCCAGGGGTGTGGAGGCAGGTCCGGCCCGTCCAGGGTGGCGCGGGGCTGGTTGTTGCCGTGGGCCAGGCGCAGCCAGCCGTCCTCACTCCATATCGCTCGCTGTATCGCGGTCTCGCGTCCCAGCGGGCTGCGTTTCAGTCCCGGTAAGGGGCGGGTGCTCAGATGTACCGCAAATATCTCGCCCTGCGGGGTTTCCACGATATCGCCGTGGCCGGAGCGCTGCAGAACCAGATCCGGATTATCCACAGAGGTCAGGAAATAGCCCTGCGGGTCCACCTCATAGGGACCTTCGATGTTTTTTGAGCGGGCAAAGGTCATGCGGTGCTCGTAGCCGGTGCCGCCCTCGGCGGTGAGCAGGTAGTAATAGCCGTTTCGGCGATAGATATGCGCGGCCTCCGTCAGGCCCGCTTCGGTGCCGCGGAAAATATTGGTGATCGGCCCCACCAGCTTCTTCTCTACAGGATCGTATTCCTGCAGCAGGATACCGCCGAACGGGTTTTTGCCAGTGCGGTGGTCCCACACCATGTTCATAAACCATTTGCGGCCGTCGTCATCGTGGAACAGGGAGGGATCGAAACCACTGCTGTTGATGTACACCGGATCACTCCACTCGCCGTCGATGGTTTCGCAAGTGGTAATGTAATTGTGCGCGTCTTTGAAACTGCCATTGAAGCGTTTTACATCGGTATACACCAGATAAAACAGGCCGTCGCTATAAGACAGGCAGGGCGCCCAGACACCGCAGGAATCCGGGTTGCCACGCATGTCCAGCAGTGCCGCCCGGTTGAGCGGACGGCTTACCAGGCGCCAGTTCACCAGATCCTTCGAGTGGTGAATTTGCACACCGGGATACCACTCGAAGGTGGAAGTGGCGATGTAGTAGTCGTCACCCACCCGAACGATGGAGGGATCTGGGTTGAAGCCTTTCAGAATTGGATTGTTCATCACGTCCTTACTTCTACAATCAGGTTCAATGGGAAGCCGCGGAGGCAGTCTCGGGAGGGGTAGGTCCTTCGTCTGCTGTTTGCGCATCGTTTGCGCTTCGGGCGATGTAGGCGTTACTCAGGCGGTAGCGACGGAAAATCGCCATGGTGATCAAAGTGCAGATCACCGGGCCCGCTGCATAAATCAGCACGATGCCAGTGAGGGTACGTTCGCTCTGCTCAGCGTTGGGAACGTAGTCGAAGTATCCCAGCAGCCAGCCGGCGCTGGCGCCGCCGAAGGCCAGCCCGAGCTTCAGTGCCATCAGGTGACCGGAATAGGCCATGGCCATTTTTTTCGGGTGGCCTTTCTGCGCAAACCAGTCGACCGTGTCGGGCACCATGGAAAACACCAGGGGAATCGCAATCATGTGCACGTAGTTGGCGGCCATGGCCAGTGCCAGCGCCAGGTACACCTGGTCGCGCCCCAGGGGCAGCAGAGCCGCGTGGGTCACGATCACGCCGATCATGGCCCAGTTAAACAGCTGAACCTTGCAGAAACGCTTGGTCAGGAAGTTGGTGCTCACCGCACCTGCGACCCCAGCCAGCATGGGCAGGGTCACAAACATGCTCACCAGGCTCTCGGACTGGAAGTAGTAGGTCACATAGAAGGGAGTGACTGCGCCGCGCATGGCCACCAGCACCAAAAGGAAAAACGTTGCCGCGGCAATAATGGCCCACTGGCTGTTGCGGAACAGGTTGAAAAAATCCCCGGCGAAACTCTTCAACTGAAACTGATCACTGCCATTTTCGTCGGCCTCCGGCTGCACCCGCTCGCGGGTGGACCAGAAGCAGATAAAGAAGCACAGCGCGGCGATCGCCGCCATCACTGCCATCGCCATCTGGTAGCCGAAGGCCTTGTCCCCCTGGCCCAGCAGGCTGACCAGCGGCAGGGTCAGCGCTGAAACCAGTGCGCCACCTACCATGGCCATGGCGAAACGGTAGGACTGGATGGAGGCGCGCTCGGTGGTATCTTCGGTAATCACGCCGCCGAGAGCAGAGTAGGGAATATTGATCGCGGTATAGACGGTCATCAGCAGGGTGTAGGTGATATAGGCGTACACCAGCTTGCCGTTCTCCCCCAAGTCCGGGGTAGTGAATGCCAGCACAGCGAGGCCTGCATAGGGCAGTGCCATCAATAACAGGTAGGGACGGTAGCGGCCCCAGCGAGTGCGGGTCCGGTCTGCCATGCCGCCGACCAGGGGATCAGTGATGCCGTCGAAGATACGTACCACCAGTAACAGGGTGCCTGCTGCGGCCGCTGAAATCCCGAATACATCGGTGTAAAACACCAGCAGGAAGTTGATTACCACCTGGAATACGATATTGCTGGCGGTATCACCAAGGCCGTAGCCGATTTTTTCACGGATGCTGATTGCTGACGATTGCATGGTTTTCTCTCAGGTTTTTATTGTTATCCACCGCTATATGGATCTGCCCCGGTCTGCGGATCGCTCCGTGCCAGCGCTGTTATTTGCTGTTGTTTTTCTTTTGGTCAACTTGTGGCGAACCAGTGGCTTTCGCCGGACATTCATAATAGTCTTGTTGACTATAACACAGGCGCCCGGGCTGTCTAGCGTTTTAGCCCCCGTGGACGCTTCTGTATGGAGTGGTCAAAAATTGCCCAGTCAGGCTCCAGAACAACAATAAAGCAGAGGATGAGAAACATGAAGCAAACTATTAATCCGGCGATGAATCGCTACAGACGGCAGTTCCTGCGCAGAGTCCTCTCGACAGCGGCGCTGGGCCTGGTGAGCGGTGCTGCCATGCCCACCCGGCTACTGGCCGGGACCACATCTGGCACTGTGCAGGCCGGTGGTCTGGCGGGGCTCTTCGCCGGTGATTTCAAGCTTGGCACGGCCCTGTCCAATACCACGCTGCTGGCCCAGAACCCCGACACTGAAGCCTTGGTCGCCCGTGAGTTCAGTGCGATCACTGCGGAAAATGCCATGAAGTGGGAGGAAATCCATCCACAGGCGGAGACCTGGGATTGGCAGCGGGCGGATCACTTCGTGGATTTCGGCCAGCGCCACAAGATGTACACCATCGGTCACACCCTGGTGTGGCATTCTCAGATGCCGGAATCGGTGTTTGTCGACCAGCACGGTAGATTGCGCCCGGCAGCCGAGGTGCAAAAAACCATGGAGGACCACATTGCCACACTGACGGATCGCTATCATGGGAAAATCCAGGCGTGGGATGTGGTCAACGAGGCGGTTACCGATAGTGGCGAGTGGCGAAAGAGTCACTGGTACAACACCCTGGGGGAGGGCTACTTTGCCCGTGCCTTCCACCTCGCCCGGGAGGCAGATGCCAACGCGGAGCTACTCTACAACGACTACAGCATGCACCTGCCGGCAAAGCGCGACTTTGCACTGGAGCAGATCACCAGGTTCCGCCGCAAAGGAATGCCGGTAGATGGCGTTGGTATGCAGGCCCATGTACACCTGGATGATCCGGCCCTGGCGGAACTGGAGGCGAGTATCGAGGCGATCGCTGCGGCCGGGCTGGATGTGCATATCACCGAGCTGGATGTGGATGTGCTGCCCAAGGCGTACGATTATATGGGCGCGGAGATATCCACCAATTTCGAATATTCCGATGAGCTCAATCCGTTCCCCGAAGCCCTGCCGCAAAAGGTCGCCGATGAACTGGCATTCCGCTACGAGTCTCTGTTCAAGCTGTTCCTGAAGCACCGGGACAAAATTCGCCGGGTTTCTTTGTGGGGAACCACCGATGGCGAGTCCTGGAAGAACGACTGGCCCGTGGTAGGGCGCACCAACTATCCGCTGATTTTTGATCGAGAGGGGCAGCCCAAGCAGGCTTATTACTCCGTAGCTGGTCTGAAATCTGGCACTCAGCGGGGTTGACCAAGAGCGCTGAACTGCAGCTGTGGCGGCCTCGCCAGCAGGTACAACCTTCCCAGACACGCCGTGAACCCATCCATGGGGGCTCGTATGCGGCCTTCCGGGCCGCATACGGTCTGGGAAGGTTGTACCTGCTAGCGAGGCCTTAGCGAATAGCCTGGAATATTATTTAGCCAAGGACGGCTTGAAATAACGCTAACGAAGTAACGGTATTTAAAATTAAGGTGGAGTGCTGGGGGATGTTTCCGACGCAGCCTACAGGGATGTATTCATGACGGTTTCAAAAACAGATCCCCAGTGCGCCGCCGCCACCTGACACCAATAAAATGTGCCCCGTAACCTAGCTAGTAATCAAAGATCAGGAAGACCTAAGACGAGCAACTGATAGGCAAATGCTTCCCTGAATCCGAAGGCGCCGCCGCCCAGTCTTCAAATCCCGGATGTTCCTCAAACGGTGACTGCAGCAAGTCAAATAAGGTCGCCAGAGGCTGGTAGTCCCCGGCTTCCGCCGCTTCAATCACCCGTTGCGCCAGGTAATTCCGCAGAACAAATTTCGGATTCGTTGCCAGCATCGCCCGACTGCGTTCCTGGGCAGAGCGGGATTCCTTTTGCAACCGCTGGTCGTAGCGTCGCAACCAATCTGCGAGCGCCTGGTGCTGTGCCGGCGCAACCAGCGCCTCCAGCGCGGCAGCCGGACGCTCACCGGCATAGTGACTGAGGGCGCGGAAAAACAGTGAATAATCCACACGCCCCTGCTCCATCAACTGCAACAGGTCCGCGCACAACTGCTGATCCCCATCGTCCTCCACCGCCAGTCCCAGCTTGGCCCGCATCAACCCCGCGTAGTAGTCGATCAGCAGCGGCTGGAATTTCCCCAGACAATCCTTCAGCGTCTCCGTATCCAGCAGCGAGGAAAAGGCGTGTGCCAGCGCATTCAGGTTCCACAACACTACCCCCGGCTGTGCATCAAAGGCATAGCGACCGGTGTGGTCCGAGTGGTTGCAGATAAAGCCCGGCTCGTAGTCGTCGAGGAAACCGTAAGGACCGAAGTCGAACGTATCACCGATGATCGACATGTTGTCCGTATTCAACACACCGTGGGCGAACCCCACAGACTGCCACCCCGCCGCCAGCTCCGCACTGCGCTCTACGGTATACCGCAACAGAGCCTCAGCCTGGACCTCCGTAGCCTGGTCACACACTTCCGGCAAAAACTGCTCACACAAAAAATCGACCAGTTTTTTCTGGGCCTCCAGCTGACGGGTATAAAACAGGTATTCAAAATGTCCGAAGCGCACATGACTGCGCGCCACGCGAATCAGCGCCGCACCGGTTTCCATTTTTTCCCGCGCAACCGGCTCGTCACTGCCTGCAATCGACAGTGCGCGGGTACTGCGGATACCCAGTGCGGTCAGTGCCTCCCCGGCCAGATATTCGCGAATGGTCGAGCGCAACACCGCGCGGCCGTCGCCAAAGCGGGAGTAGGGGGTTTTACCTGCGCCCTTCAGGTGCAGTTCCCAGCGTTCGCCATCGCGTTCTATTTCCCCAAGCAACAACGCGCGGCCGTCGCCCAGGTCCGGGTTGTAACCGCCGAACTGGTGTCCGGTATATTTCATCGCGAATGGTTTGCTGCCGGGAAAAAGCTGGCCACCAGTGGTCAGCAGGGCCCACTCCGGGTGCTCCGCTTCGCCGGGATCCATGCCCAGCAAAGCCATCACCGATTTATTTACATGAATGGTGTGCGGATTCTGCAGCGGTGTGGGCGCGGTGGGAGTGCCGAACACCGCGCCCAGGTCGGCGAAGTGATGCTGCAGGTGTAGTTTACTGAGGGGCGTTGCGCTGGTGGCGGGTTTACTCACGGGGGGCCTAGGTCTGTTGTACGGTCAGTTTGATGTTTTTGTCTTCCCAGCATTCTACTTCCAGTTCCAGCAGGTCCTCGATGGCCGGATGCTGGTACATCCAGTCTTCCGGGACCTCAAGACGGTAGCCGGGGCCATCCACCGACAGGTTCAGGCCATCGATACTGCGGTCCACATGATCCCGGTGCACGATGCAGGCAAGACGCAGGCACAGTAGCAGTTCGCTACCGGGGTGGAAACCGTAGTGCTCTTTGATCGCCTTGATATCCCCGCGCTGATTGCGCACCAGATAGGCCAGGTTTTCCTGTTCGCTTTTGCTGAATCCGGCCATATCCGCGTGCTCGATCATGTATGCCCCCAGTTTGCGAAAGCTACTGTGGGAAAGAGCCAGACCGATCTCGTGCAGGTCTGCCGCCCAGTGCAGCAGGCGGCGCTGGGCAACCTGTGAATAAGGGTTCAACTGGCCGAGAAATTGCAGCGCGGTATTCGCGACCCGCCTCGCCTGCTCGGGATCGATTTCTCCGTGCTCCATCAGGGTCGCCACGGTATCGGCGCGGCGGTCGCCACCGGCGGCGCGGCCGGCGAGGTCGTGCACGATGCCCTCGCGAATGGCATAGGGGGAGATATGCATCTGCTGGATATCCAGCTCGCGGAAAATACCGTGCAGTATGGCGAGGCCGGCGGCAAACACCGGGCGCCGTTGCGGCTCGAGATGGGGCAGGTCGATGGCGTCGACGGTCTTGCAGTTGGCCACCTTGTCTGCGAGCTTTTCCAGATCGTCGCGCAGGATCGGCAGCAGCTCGCCGTCGTTCAGTACCCGCGATACGGATTTGACGGTACCGGATGCCCCCATCACCAGCGCATCGTCCGCCATATGCTGGAGTTCCTGTAGCTCCGCCTGGGCGGCGCGACGGGCGCGCACAAAATTGTTGCGCTTGCCTGCATCGATTTTTCCGCTGTCAAAAAAGCGGCGATTGAAGGCCACGCAGCCCATACTGACACTTTGCAGCAACTTGGGTGTTTCCACGCCGCGCACCAGTTCCGTGGAGCCGCCGCCGATGTCGATCACACAGCGCAGGCTTGGCGTTCCCTCTGCCGCGGCCATCACGCCGGAATAAATCAGGCGCGCTTCCTCGATGCCGGAAATGATTTCGATTGGGGCGCCGAGAATGGATTCCGCTGCCTCGAGGAATCCATCGGCACGGGTGCTGGCGGCGCGCAGGGTATTGGTGCCTACCACCCGCACATTGTCCAGCGGCAGTTCCCGGATCACTGGGGCGAACCGGCGCAGGGCCTCCAGTGCACGCTCGGCGACGTCCGGTGCCAGATTGCGCTCATTGTCGAGCCCCTCGGCCAGGCGCACCATGGCGCGGTCGGTATGCAGGCGCACCATCCGTTGATCGCGAAATTCAGCCAGCAGCAGGTGGAAACTGTTGGAGCCCAGATCGAGTGCGGCGTAGCGTTCGTGGCCGGTGTCAGCGGCGTTATCGGCTGTCATGTTAATCGTTGTCAAATTCTCGTAACAAAAATGTAGCAAACTGTGCAGTCATCACCTATGGCTTTTGAGAGCGCTTATCAGCTTGAAACCGAATAATTTTGCTCTGCCAACAGGCCTGTTCCGTTCGGACCAGAATCGTACGGAGCCGCTTTCCATGGAGAATGCTGTAGAGAGTATGGCAAAAGACATTCCCCTGTATCCCAAGGAGCTGAGCTGGCTTTCCTTCAACGCCCGCGTACTGCAGGAAGTGGAAGACGAGAGTGTGCCCATCATTGAACGGGTGCGCTTTCTTGGCATCTTCTCCAACAATCTGGATGAATTCTACCGGGTACGGGTGGCGGATGTACGGCGACTGGCCACTTTTGCCAAGGGGAGCAAGAAAAAGGAGCGCTTTTCCGACCTGCTCGGCCATATCAATGAAAAGGTACTGCGCCTGCAGGCGCGCTTCGGCCACGCCTATACCAAGGTGCTGAAGGACCTGGGGCAGAACAATATCCACGTCATCAATGAACGACAGCTCACCGACAATCAGCGCGCCTACGTGGAGGAGTATTTCCACGGCGAGGTATTGCCGGAGCTGGAGCCGTTTTTTATCGATGACCGGGATACCATGCCGCTGCTCAATGAAGCGAGTATTTACTTCGGTATCTATCTGGAACTCGAGGATGGGGGGCTGCGCTTTGCCGGGCTGGAATTGCCCACGGATATCCTGCCGCGATTTGTCGCCATTCCTCACCGGGAAAAGCGGCATGAGAAGGTCTACATCGTACTCGACAATGTGATCCGCGCCTGTCTGGTGGATGTGTTCCGCAATGTACTGCCCATCGAAAACGCCGCCGCCTACACCTTCAAAATCAGTCGCGATGCAGAACTCGAGCTGGGGGAGCACGTTACCCAGAATATTGTCGACCGGGTGGCAAAGTCCCTGAAGAAACGTAAACAGGCCGAACCGGTGCGGCTGGTTTACGACTCCACCATGCCGGAAGCACTACTGCAGCTGATCAAAAAGAAGCTGAAGATGGGACGCTATGACAGTTACACACCCGGTGGTCGCTACCACAACTCCAAGGACTTCATGAGCTTTCCTGCGGATAGCAAGCGGCACACCTATCGCAATATTGATCCCCTGCCCACCCTGCCGGACAGCGCCAATATTTTCGACTGGCTGCGGGAGGGCGACCGCCTGTGCTATTACCCGTATCACGACTTCCGGGTGATTACCAAGCTGCTCGCCTCGGCGGCGATCGACCCCAAGGTGCGCGAGATACGCATCAACCTCTACCGGGTGGCGCAGAACTCGCGGGTGGTTGCGGCGCTGATCAATGCGGTCCGCAACCAGAAGCAGGTGACTGCGGTGGTGGAATTGCAGGCGCGCTTTGACGAACAGGCCAATATTCACTGGTCAAACGAGCTGAGTGATGCGGGCGTCAATGTCATCTACGGGGTGCCCGGGCTGAAGGTCCACTGCAAGCTGATTTCCATCGCGCGCGAAGAAAACGGGCGCGATCGCTACTACAGCCACCTGGGCACCGGCAACTTCAACGAGAGCACCGCGCGGTTTTACTGTGATTTCAGCCTGCTCTCGAGTGATGCAAAGCTGGGGGAAGATGCGTACCGGGTATTCGACTTTATCCAGCAGCCACACTTGCAGCCGGAATATCACCATATCTGGATGTCGCCCTATACCAACCGCCCGAACCTGCTGGCGTGTATCGATCGGGAGATTATTGCGGCAACCGCAGGGAAGCCGGCGGAGATTTTCATCAAGTGCAACAACCTGGTGGATTCGGAAATCATCCAGCATCTGTACCGCGCCGGTGCCGCCGGGGTTCAGGTGCGGATTATCGTGCGCAGTATGTGTGCGCTGTTGTGCCAGACCAAGGGGCTCTCGGACAATTTCAAAGTCATCAGCCTGGTGGACAAGTATCTGGAGCATGCGCGGGTGTATGCGTTTCACAACGGCGGCAACGAGCAGGTCTATCTGTCATCGGCAGATTTGATGACCCGCAATCTGGATCACCGGGTGGAGGTTACCTTCCCGCTGCTGCGGGCCGAGCACCGGGAAACGGTGATGGAAATTCTGGAACTGCAGTGGCAGGACAATCAGAAAGCGCGGGTGCTGGACGCGGACCAGAGCAACGGGCGTATCGCCAACCGCAATAGCAAGCGCGATGTGCGTTCGCAGGATGCGATCTATCGCTTTCTGAAGAAGCGCGAATTGTGACAGGGGCCAGGGCTGGTGTCGGTCAGTTTTTACTGAATCCCACCAGCTTGCCGTCATCGAAGGAGAAGCGATAGCGCTGGCCCACCTTCAGGTCATTCTTGCAGCGGGACTCGATAGTGATGCGGGGGAACTGCGGGGTCACCACCCAGGTACTGAAGTCCCCCTCCGGTCCTCGCTTGATCAGCCAGTAGTAATCCCCGTGCTCACATCTGCCTTTTTCCAGGCAGTTGTCGTATCCCCACACATAGGCGCGTACGTCGTACTTGGCGGGCAGATTGGGAGCGGGCTGGAATGGATGGTGCGGGTCGTCGGTGAACTGGTAGAGATCGTCGAAGGACAGGATTTTGTAGCCCTTGGCGCGGGTCTCGCAGCTGGCAGCGTGGATGCTCACGCCGGCGGCCGCCGCGGGCGACTTGGATTTGCCGGCTTTCGGGTCTGGCTCCATCTCGCTGGGCAGGTAGCCACAGCCGGTCATTGCCAGGCTCCACATTGCCACACCGGCGCACAGGGCATCACAGCCGAAATACCGCACTTCTACCTCCATCGGTACCAAACCGCTTCCCTAACTATAGCCGCTGATTCTCCGGCGTCAGCCAATACGCAGCTCATTGGCGGTTTTGCCGCTCCAGTTTTTCACCGCACGGCGCAGGCTGGAAGCGCAGGAAAAACCCGTATAGTCGGCAATCTCTTCCACCGCAAGGCAGGATTGACGCAGATGGTGCACGGCGATTTCCATGCGGATCTCGTGCAGCAGTTTGCGAAATGTCTCCCCCTCCGCAGACAGCCGTCGTGAGAGATTGCGCGGAGCAATCTGCAACTGCTCTGCCACCTGGTTCAGCTCGAGTTCCGGGGTAAAGTGCGAGCGCATATGCCAGCGTACCCGCTCGGCGAAACTGAAGCGTTCGGCGAAACGTTCCAGCTCCTGTTCACACTCCCGCTGTAAATGTTCGTAAGTGCGCAGCCGCAATGGACGAAAGCGCTTGAACACCAGTTCGATACTGCCGGAAATGCTCGACTCAGTATGCCCGAATTCCAGGGATTGGCAGGGCAGCTGATCGTAGTAGCCGTAGCTGGATGGCTGTGGCAGATCCAGGCGTACGTGGATGTCGGGATCGGCGACCGATTTGTTGCCACAGCTGTCCCAGATGCGCAGGGTAGTGACCAGGCGGAACTGTCGCAGGAAATCTTTCAGTACCGGGTCTGCGTCCTGGGAGGTGGCGTAATTGATCGGTTCCACTACCCGATTGCCCTTGTCCAGATAGGAGTTTGAACGACCGGCATGCAGTGCGTAGAACGGCTGCACGGTAACCATATAGCGACGAAAGGATTCCGCGACTTCCTTCAGGCTCGGGCTGCACCCCAGCATAAAGCCCATCGGGCCCCAGAAACTCCAGTCAAATTCGAGCCCGACTATCAGCCCCAGCTGTGGGTGCCGGCACTGGCTTACGCCGTTTGCGAGCAGGGCGCGCCACTGGTGGTAGCTGATACGAGCTTCCTGCATCTGGAACATGGCGGGGGAAATACCCGTGCCGGCCAACAGCGCTGACTGGTCGGCGCCGAGCGCCGTGAATGCCTCGATAAATCCCAGCGGATGCCGGTGCAGGGGAATCAGGCGTGCATTGAAGTCCATAACTGATCCAGAATTTTTATTATTTTTCTGGGGAATATCCCGATATTACCGGCGGTGATATCTGCACCGCGGATATTCGTTCAAGTCAGTTTTACTGAATTGCGCGGCGGCGGGCAACCGTCGCCACGCCCTCATTGTGAACTGCGTTTGATCGGAAGACGAGGAAAGCGCATTTTGCGGCGATACGGGAAGGTGCTGTCTACCCGCCCGGCGCGTATACGTTTTTGCAGACGCTGCCAGTAGTGGTAGTCGTAAAGGTCGCTGTGTTCTTTTTCAAACGCCTGGCGCGCTACCGGGTTGCCGGAGAAGAACAGGCGAAACTCCTCGGGGAACACATCCGCTTCCGCCACCGTATACCACGGGCGGTCTGCCAGTTCCTGTTCGTTGGTCTGGGGTTCCGGGATCTTGCGGAAATTGCACTCGGTCAGCGGGCAAAGTTCGTCGTAATCGTAAAACACCACCCGGCCGTGACGAGTGACCCCGAAGTTTTTCAGCAGCATGTCACCGGGGAAGATATTTGCGGCCGCCAGCTGCTTGATGGCGTTGCCGTATTCCTCCATGGCCTCGATAGTCTGCTGCTCATCAGCAGTATCCAGGTAGAGGTTGAGCGGCTCCATGCGCCGTTCAACATAGAGGTGCTTGATGATGATCCACTTGTCGTCGACATGCAGCTTGGATGGCGCCAGGGTCTGCAGCTCTTCCAGAAGTTCCTCGCTGAAGCGGTTACGGTAAAAAATGAAATTCGTGTATTCCTGGGTATCCGCCATGCGTCCCACCCGGTCGGCGCGGGATACAAACTTGTATTTTTCGCGCACGATTTCTTCGGTGACGGTTTTCGGATTGTCGAATTTGTCCTTGATCACCTTGAACACCACCGGGTAGGACGGAAGCGTGAATACGCTCATCACCATCCCCTTGATACCGGGTGCAATTACGAACTTGTCGTTGCTCACCTTCATGTGGGAGAGGATGTGCCGGTAGAACTCGGTCTTGCCGTGTTTGTGGAAGCCGATGGAGTTGTACAGCTCGGATTTTTCCTTGAGCGGCATGATGGTGGAGAGGAAGCGCACGAATCGCGAGGGAATGGGGGCATCCACCATAAAGTAGGAGCGGGTAAAACTGAAAATGATGCTCGCCGAATCGTTGTCGGTAATGAGCGTGTCGACAAATATCCTGCCGCGCCCGTTATTCAGGCAGGGCATGATCAGGGGGATGACCTCGCCGGCGAACATCAGGCGCCCCACCAGATAGGCTGCCTTGTTGCGGTAGAAGACGGATTCCAGCATGTCCACCCGCAGTCGCTGTTCGTCCTCTTCTCTGTCCAGCTTTCCTTCCAGCGGGCCTTTGCGCAGTGCGTTGCAGATATTGGCCACATCCCGCGGCATGTCTTCCCACGGGATGGAGAAACCGTAATCCGCAAGAATGTCCTCGATCATCGCCTCCAGACCGTCGCGACCGCTGTAACTGATATAGATGCTGTAATCGCGCAGGGGCTTGTCGTCCGGGGCGCGGGACGACTTGACGAAGATATGGCTGTCGTGAATGTGTGCGTGCTGGAACTGGCTGCAGAACACCGAATTGAAAAAGGTTTCTGCAATCTCGTAGTTGTTGTTGTTGGCAATCAGCTGGGCATAGGTGGCCCTTGCCTGGCCCCAGAGTTCCAGCTGGGTGGTGTCCTTGCTGGTCACCGAGTGTACCAGTTTGAGCACCTGATTGACCTTGACCTTGTACAGGTCAATGCGCTCCTTGTTGGTCTCCTGCACCGCGTCCCAGGCAGCGGTTTCGAACCGCGCCTTTGCCCCCAGGGTAATGTTCTGGAAATCGGCAAAGTAGGCATCAAAGCCATTGAGAATTGTTTTGGCGATACGACGAGCGGTCGGGGAATGGTTTGTCATGCACTAGACTCTGTTGGAATCACATCCTTCCTTCTTGCCGATACTAGCACGCCGCTTCGGGAGATCACTTGGACGATTGGATCAGTAGCTTTGTCTTTTTCTTTGCGGTAATAGACCCGGTGGGCACCCTGCCGGTGTTTATCGCTGTCACCGGCCGCCACAGCGAGTGGCAGCGGCGCAAGATTGCTATTCTGGCGGTGGCGGTCGCCACGGGTATCCTGATGTTTTTCCTGCTGCTGGGCCAGTACCTGCTGGAAGCCATTGGCGTGCCGCTGTCTGCCTTCCAGGTGGCCGGTGGTATCGTGCTGTTTCTGTTTGCACTGACCATGATTTTCGGCGAGGGCAAACCTGAAATGGAGGTCGGAATCATCCGCGAAGGCCACGAGACCGCGATCTTCCCCCTGGCAGTGCCGTCCATCGCCTCCCCCGGCGCCATGCTGGCGGCGGTGGTGCTGACCGACAATCACCGTTTTGACCCCATTCACCAGGTGAATACCGCCAGTGCCATGCTCGCGGTGCTCGGCATTGTGCTGTTGTTGTTGCTCACCGCTAACTGGATTTTCCGCTGGATTGGCAATGCTGGCGCCAGCATCGTCAGCCGGGTGATGGGACTGATACTGGCATCGGTCGCTACCACCAATGTACTGGTGGGGCTGCAACAGTTTTTCATAACCTGATTTTTCGGCCGTCAACTCGCCTTGATGTCGTCACTGCCGGATCAAACCCTTTTCTATTGATACAGGTGATACGTGCGCTGAGGAGGACGTTTGCACCACAACGTCGAGCTGATCACCACCATTTCTGTCGCCCTCGGACTGGCGCTGGTCCTCGGTTTTGCCGCCGTTCGCCTGCGTATGCCGGCGTTGCTGGGTTATATGATCGCCGGGGTATTGATCGGTCCCGCCACACCGGGATTTGTCGCGGATGTCGAGCTTTCACAACAGCTGGCGGAAATCGGCGTCATTCTGCTGATGTTTGGCGTTGGCTTGCACTTTTCCCTGTCCGATCTGATGGCGGTGCGACGCATCGCCATATTGGGGGCCCTGGCGCAGATCCTGGTGGCCACCGTGCTGGGGGCCTCTGTGGCGCGCTGGTGGGGCTGGGAGCCGGGTGCCAGTGTGGTTTTCGGCCTGGCGTTATCGGTCGCCAGCACGGTGGTGCTGCTGCGCGGACTCGAGTCGCGCGGACTGCTGGATACTCTGAATGGTCGGATAGCCGTGGGCTGGCTGATCGTGGAAGACCTGGTGATGGTGTTTGCGCTGGTGGTGCTGCCAGCGTTGGCCGGGTGGCTGGGAGGCGCCGGCGCTTCTGGCGGGGATTCGGACAACCTGCTGGTTACCGTTGGGCTGACGCTGGGCAAAGTCGGCATCTTTATCGCACTGATGCTAGTTGGCGGTGGCCGATTTTTTCCGTGGCTGCTTTGGCAGGTGGCGCGTACTGGTTCCCGTGAGCTGTTTACTCTCGGTGTTATCGCCATTGCCATGGGAATCGCCTATTTTTCCTCGGTGATCTTTGGCGTGTCATTCGCACTGGGGGCATTTTTCGCCGGCATGGTGCTGCGGGAATCTGCACTCAGCCACCGCGCTGCGGAAGAGTCCCTGCCGCTGCGCGATGCGTTTGCGGTTCTGTTCTTCGTTTCAGTCGGCATGCTGTTTGACCCGGCCATGCTGCTGCAGGAACCGCTGCGGGTGATGACGGTGGTGGCGATCATCGTGTTTGGCAAGACCATCGCCGCGTTTCTGCTGGTGCTCCTGTTCCGCTACCCGCTGAATACCGCACTGACCGTGTCCGTCAGCCTGGCCCAGATCGGTGAGTTTTCGTTTATCCTCGCTGCACTGGGTATTTCGCTGAGCCTGCTTCCGCAGGAGGGGCTGAACCTGATCGTGGCCGGCGCATTGATCTCTATTGCGCTCAACCCGCTTTTATTCAATCTGCTTGAGCCGATGCAGCGCTGGATACGTGTCCACTCGAGACTGGCGCGGGCCATGGAGCGCTCCACAGATCCGCTGGCCGAGCTTCCCATGACCACAGACTTGCGCTCGCTTACCGGACACGCGCTGATCGTCGGATACGGTGACCTCGGTTCGCGTATCGGCACGCAGTTACGCCAGACCGGCATGTCGATCGTTGTGGCGGATACGCACCGGGAAAGGGTTGAGGCGCTACGTGCCGAGGGCATTCCCGCGGTCTGTGGCGACGGCGCGGACGAGGAGGTGTTGATCCAGGCTCATGTGGCGCGGGCGCGTATGCTGATAGTGACGGTGCCGGATACCTTGCGCAGCCGGAAAATGCTGGAAACGGCAAAGCTGCTGCGCCCGGGAATTTCCATACTGGTCTGCGCGGAAAGTGAAGAGGTGGAGCGTTTACTGCTGGGGGAGGGGGCTACCGCCGTATTTGTGGGAGAGCGGGAACTCGCGCTCAATATGGGACGCTTTGCGGTCGAGCATCTGGCTGGTCAGGACAAATAAAGCGTGCGGCATGTGCGCTGCTGTGACAGATAAAAACGTGGGAAATCGTTCGGGGAAGAGAAGGGCTGCCGGGCGATTAAGCCCGGCAGTCAATGAGATCTCCTGCTTACGGTCCGCGACCCCGCACCAGGCGCAGAATCAGCAGGATTACCGCAATCACCAGTAATACGTGCAGAAAGCCACCCATGGTGTAAGAGCTCACGAGCCCCAGCAGCCAGAGCACGACAAGAATGACAATGATTGTCTCAAGCATGGTCGCTACCTCTTAAGGCCAGTCTGAGTATTGGCTGTATTGAGCCGAAGGCCACTCATTCTCAGAGACGGTGGCGTTGGAATTAAAACAATAGTCTGTGAAGTCCGCGTTCACCAAGAAAATGGTTCCCCATTACAATTGGTGCTAATCCTGAACAAATCCATTGGAAAAGGTTCTTACGTATCAGTGTAAGAAAAGGGTGGTTGCTGCGACCAACAGTGAGCTGTGTTGCTTACTCTGGCTTCACAGTACGCTGTGCAGTCACCAGGTTAGTCGCTCTGATCGTCGCCGCTGGCCCATCAGAAATTAAGGAGAGCAACCTTGCGGATCAAATCTCTGCTGATCAAATCACCATCGCCTCACACCCTGAGTGAGGCGCACACGACGCCCGAGTCCGCCTATGTCTCCCGCCGCCGGGTGATTGCCGGACTGGGCGCCGGGGTCGGCAGCCTGTTGCTCGCGCGCAATGCCCGGGCTCTGGACCTGTTCGGGAGCGACAAGCCAGGTGCGGCGCCGCGCAAACCGCTGGACTTTTCTCCCCACAAGCCTGCCCCGGACTTGATGCTGACACCGGAAGCCAAGGTCACCAACCACAATAATTTCTACGAATTCGGCACCGGCAAGACGGATCCGGCAGAAAACAGCCAGGGGTTGAAAATAGAACCCTGGACACTGACCGTTGAGGGTGAGGTGGAAAAGCCGGCGACGGTGGATGTGTGGAAGCTGATGAATGAAATCGGGCTGGAAGAGCGCATCTACCGCATGCGCTGCGTCGAGGCCTGGTCAATGGTGATCCCCTGGGTGGGATTTGAGTTGGGCAAGTTCCTGAAACGCTTTGCGCCCACCAGTCGCGCCAAATACGTCGCCTTCGAGACGCTCTATGATCCGGAACAGATGCCCGGACAGCGCAACCGCTATGTGGGGGGCGGTGTGGATTACCCCTATGTCGAGGGCCTGCGCATGGACGAGGCCATGCACCCGCTGACCATTCTGTCGGTGGGTCTGTACGGCAAAACCCTGCCGCCCCAGAACGGTGCCCCCATTCGCCTTGTGGTGCCGTGGAAATATGGCTTCAAGGGCATCAAATCGATCGTCAAAATCAAGCTGGTGGAACGCATGCCGCCCACCAGCTGGAACAAACTGGCGCCGCAGGAATACGGTTTCTACGCCAATGTGAACCCGGCTGTGGACCACCCGCGCTGGTCCCAGGCCAGCGAGCGCTTTATCGGTCCCGGTGGATTGTTTTCGGTAAAGCGCCAGCCGACCCTGCCGTTCAACGGCTACGGGGAAGAAGTCGCCGGCCTTTACTCCGGAATGAACCTGAAAAAGTTTTACTGATGGGCCGCCCTGTATCTGGCGCCGCCTGGCGCAAACCACTGGCGATTACGCTACAGGTATGCGTGCACCTGGGGGCATTGCTGCCACTGTTGTGGCTGTTCGTGGCCATCAATCAGGGGCGTCTCGGCGGCGATCCGGTGAAGGAGCTGATTCACTATCTGGGAATGGGCACCATCCGCCTGCTGCTGCTCACGCTGCTGGTTTCCCCCCTGGCGAAATCCCTGCATTTCGGTCAGCTTAACCGCCTGCGCAGGCCGCTGGGGCTCTGGTGCTTCGCCTGGGCCACCCTGCATTTCAGCGCCTGGCTGGCGCTGGATCTCGGCCTTGACTGGTCGTTGATCGGTGGTGAGCTGGTCAAGCGCACCTATATCCTGCTGGGATTTTCCGCCTGGCTGATATTACTGGCGCTGGCGATTACCTCGCTACCCGCATTGCTCAGGAAAATGGGCCGCAATTGGAAAAAGCTCCATGGCCTGCTGTATATCGTGGTGCTGCTCGCCTGCTGGCATTTCTGGTGGTCGGTGAAGAGTGGCTGGATAGAGCCCGCGATCTATTTCGCGATCGCACTGGCATTGTTGCTGTGGCGGCGGGCTTCTATCTCAAGGTGGATAACTTCACTGCGGCGTTGAGTCAGCTCCCGACCAGACCGCCATCGTCTCTGTGAATGGCGAGCACCGAGGGCCGCGGCGGAAGCTGTGGATTATTGTCCGGCCAGCGGTGTATCGGGTGATCAAACGTCGAGTTGTCCGCATCCGCCGGGTGTTGTACCGAGACAAACAGGGTCTTTCCATCCGGAGTGAATTCCGGACCGCAGATTTCCCCGCCTTCAGGGCAGCCAAAAAAGTGCTTGGGTGCCGCGCGCAGCTCCCCCTCGGTCGCCATCGCCCACAGCCCGTCGTGAAAGCCGAAGCTCTCGCAGCCATCGGTGGCGATCCACATATTGCCGCGCTGGTCGAAGGCCACATTGTCCGGATTGGCAAACCAGCCGTGGGGGGAAATATTGCCGGGCTGCTGCTGGCCGTAAGCGCCGCGCTCTGCCGGGTTTTCCGCATTGGGATTGCCGCCGAGCAAGAAGGTATTCCAGCGGAAAGTGTCACTCACATGATCCCGTTCGCCGCTGCGTCCCGGCGGCACAATTTCCAGCACATGGCCCGCGGTATTGCGCGCGCGCGGATTGGCCGCGTTTACCTCGTCCGGCTTGCGCTTCTTGTTTTTGGTCAGCATCACATAGGTGCAGTCGTTGACCGGATTGGTCTCCACATCCTCCGGGCGGTCCATCGGTGTCGCGCCCAGCAGTTTCGCTGCGCGGCGTGCGTCCACCAGCACATCCGCCTGGTTGCGAAACCCGTTCGCAGCGGTCAGCGGTCCCTGGCCGTGCACCAGTGGTAACCAGCGCCCGCTGCCGCCCTCGGAAAACTGCCCCGCGTACAGGGTGCCCTCGGTCAGCAGCGCGCGGTTGTGGTGGTTGTCGCCCGGGCGATAAATGCCGCGGGATACAAAGCGGTACACAAACTGGTGCTCATCGTCGTCGCCACCGTAGGCCACAATGGGTTGCCCGGGTTTGCTCACCAGGGTGAAGCCCTCGTGTTCAAAGCGGCCCAGGCTGGTCAGCTTGCGCGGAGTCGATTGCGGGTCATAAGGATCGTATTCCACCATCCAGCCAAAGCGGTTCGGCTCGTTCGGCTCCACGCTGATATCGAAGCGGCGATCGTAGTCTCCCCAGTTGCGGTTGTCCGGTGAGATGCCAAATGCGTGGTGATTGCGCGCCTCTGTTTCATCCGCAATGTTGTCCGGGTCTCCTTGGAAAGCGCCGCCAAACCCTTCCTCGGCAATCAGCACCGTTCCCCAAGGTGTCTTGCCCCCGGCGCAGTTTCCCACAGTTCCGAATACCCGCGTGCCGCTGGGGTCTTCGTTGGTCTGCAGACGGCGATCGCCCGCGGCGGGACCGACGATTTCCATGGTGGTGGTGAGGGACAGGCGACGGTTGTAGGGGCTGCCCGCAACCGGCTGCCAGCCGTGGGCTGTTTTCTCGATTTCCACCACGCTGTGGCCGCAGGCCTGTTGCTCAATGGCAATGTGATCGTCGCTGGTACCGCGGTTGGCGCTGTCTTCGCTGTAGCCGGCAAACATCAGGTGCGGCTGGGTGTATTCGTGATTGACGCACAGCAGGCCGCGCTCGCTGTTGCGACTCAGGCAATGCCTGTCTCCCTCAGCGGGCCCCGCATCCTCGGCCAGCGGCATATAGGCAATGAAATCATTGTTGTAGCCGAAGCGGCGTGCCTGTTCCGGGGCGGTCAGCTTTTCCGGGTTGAATGGCTCGCTGAATGCATCCAGCGGATCCCCCCAGCTCAACACCCGGTCGGTGCTGTAGCCCTGTGGTATGTGGTGGGTGAAATCGAGACGGTGAGGGATCTCTTTGAACCCGAGATTCTCCTGTGCCCCGGGTGTATTTTTTTGCGTACATCCGGGCAGCAGTGTGGCACCGGCCGTGGCGGCGGTTGCTGCCCCCAGGGTTTTGAGCAACGTGCGGCGCTGGGGATTGCTCGGGGTCTGTTCAGTGCTATCGGGTTGCTTGCCGTGTGTCATAAATTCTTCACCAATTATTCATTTTTTGCGCCACCCCCGTTGCTGGAGCCCTCTGTGGGGTTCTTATGCGCTTTCTTCGGGCGGGTTGTGGTTTTCGTGAACCAAGGTTAGCGGCGCTTTATGACAAATTTAAAAAAAGCGTAACGCAAAATTCATATCACAAGACTAGCCTGCGCCCACAAATTAACAGGTCGGGCGTGGCGGTTTATTTTTCTCCGCTACCCATCGGACGGCCAGCCAACCGCTTCTGTACCTGCACAAGCACTTCCTAATTAGGGACGGGGATTTATGACTAAGCCTGCATTCAATTTTAAAATGGTGGCGCCTCTTGCCGCCGCGATCATCAGCGTCAACGCCGGGGCGCAGCAAGCGCTGGAAACGCAAGGCGAGCTGATGGAGACCATAGTGGTCACCGCCCAGGCGGCCAACGCCCGCAGCGATATCGAGCGTCAGCGCGAATCCAACAAGGTGGTTGCGGTGCAGACTTCCGAGGCCATCGGTGAACTGCCTGACGCCAACGTGACCGAAGCCCTGCAGCGTATGTCCGGCGTATTTATTGCCCGCGACCAGGGCGAAGGTCGCTTCGTGGGTGTGCGCGGTATCGATCCAAACCTGAATGCCTCCACCATCAACGGCATGAGCCTGCCGGCACCGGAAACCGACAGCCGCGCGGTGGCTCTGGATGTGATTCCTTCCGACCTGCTGGCCAGCCTGGAAGTGTTCAAGACCCTGACCCCGGACATGAGTGCCGATTCCATCGGTGGCGCGATCGAAATCAAGAGTATCAATGCGCTGGACCACGACGGTCAGACCTACAAGGTGACCGTGGAAAACGGCTACAGCGAACTGCAGGGCGAAAACAGCCCGAAGTTCGCCGGCACCTATACCAATAAATTCGACCTGGGCGGCCGCACCCTGGGTGTTGCGGTTGCCGCATCGCACCAGGAGCGCAACTTCGGTTCAGAAAATATTGAAACCGACGGCGTGTGGGAAGAATTCACGGCCCTCGACGGCAGCGTGGGCGTAACCGCCGCGGAAATTGAACAGCGCGATTACACCGTAACCCGCGAGCGCACCGGCCTCGCCGCCAACTTCGATCTGGAAGTTTCCGAAGGCAGCCAGCTGTACCTGCACACCCTGTACTCCGACTTTTCCGATGGCGAAGAGCGCCAGCGCAATTCCTTCAAGCTGGACGAGGAGAATGACGATCCGGATACCGTTTCCGCGAGCAGTGTGACCTGGTCCGATGCGGCGCTGGAAAAAGAATTGAAAGACCGCTACGAGGAACAGGAAATCCTGTCGGTGGTTGCCGGCGGTTCCCACGATATGGACAAGTGGGGCGTTGAGTATGCCGTGGGCTTCTCTCACGCGGAAGAATCCGAGCCGCACCGTCGCGACACCACCTTCGTGCAGGAAGGTCTGGAGCTGGGTTATACCCGCGCGGGCAAGATCCCGAAAATGTTCGCCGCCGATGCCAGCGCAATGGATGCCGCCAGCTATGAGCTGGACGAACTGGTGGTTGAAGACAACTATACCGACGATGAGGAAGTCAGCTTCCGTATCGACTTCCGCCGCGATATCGATGTGGCCGGTCACCCGTCTGAACTGAAGTTCGGTCTGCACGAGCGTCGCCGGGAAAAAACCGGTGACCTGAATGCCACCGTTTACGATGGCTTCGGCGGCGATTTCACTCTCGCAGATTTTGCCAGCAATGGCGTTGACTACGGTCTGGGCGACTTCGGCCCGGGTGTGAACAAGGGCGCACTGAATGCGTTTATCAACGCCAATCTGGACAGCTTCGAAATCGACGAAACCAGCACCGCGCTGGATTCTGCGCGCGATTACGTGATGAACGAGGATATCTCCGCGCTCTACCTGATGAACGATATCGACTTCGGCCGCGCCAACCTGGTGTACGGGGTGCGCTATGAAGCTACCGACTTCAGCGCCGACGGCTATCGCGTGGCGGAGTCCGGCGAAGCGATTTCCGGAGCCGAAGAGATTGCCGAAGACGTGTATGTCTCTGCGGTGTCCTACGAGCGCGACTACAGCAACCTGTTCCCGAGCGTGAACTTCAAGTACGACTACAGCGAAAACGTCGTACTGCGCGCCGCCTACACCGAATCCCTGTCCCGCCCGTCCTTCGGCGACCTGAACCCGTCCGCCGCCGAGATCGAATACGACGAGGGCGAGCTGGAGGTGGCCGCGGGCAACCCGGCGCTGGACCCTTATGAGGCGCGTAACTTCGACGTTTCCTTCGAGTACTACGCCGATTCCCTGGGCATGTTCTCCCTGGGTGCTTTCCACAAGCAGATCGATAACTTCGTGGTGACCGCAGACGTGGCCAGCACCGCGGACTACAGCCTGTACGTGGGCAGCCTGGCGGTAGAAGAAGCGGAAATCTTCCAGCCGATCAACGGCGACAAGGCGACCCTGACCGGTGCCGAGCTGTCTTGGACCCGCGGTTTCGACAACGGCTTCCTGTTGCGTGCCAATGCCACCATGACGGACTCCGAAGCGGACCTGGGTCTGGGTGCTGACGCCGAGCGCGGCAACAAGATCACCCTCCCTTCCCAGGCGGACCTGGTGGCCAACTTTATCGTTGGCTACGAGCGCGATGCCCTGAGCCTGCGCCTGTCCACCGCCTACAAGAGCGAGCGACTGCTGGAAGTGGATCTGGAAGACGCGGCGTTTGACCTCTACGAAGACGACCACATGCAGCTGGATCTGTCCGCCAAGTACCGCTTCGAGAATGGTATGCAGGTGTTCTTCAATGCGGTGAACCTCACCGACGAGCCGTTCTACGCCAACCGTCGCGGCTACAACGGTCAATACGAAGAGTACGGCCCGGCTTACGTACTGGGTGTGACTTACTCGACCTTCTAAGTCGCGCTGTCACTTACTGACAGTGTTCTGAATCGCTTCAGAACGAAAGGGCAGGGGGCCCGGCGCCGGTGGGTGCCCGGGCTTTCTGCTATTTTTTTATATTGGATTCAACGGTCATCTGTTTGACATCTTTCTGACACGCGGTGGCGTAGTTTTGCTCCCGGTGTTGTCGAAGTCGCCAACAGACGAGACAAAGAACGATAGTGATATGGCGTGTAAAACTTTTGCGTGTAAAACCCTGGCGAGAGGCGCTGTAGCGCTTGCTTTAACTGGTCTGCTCAGTGCCTGTGGCCCGCAGATCGAGCAGGCTGCGGCGCCCAAACCGATCACCGCGCAGAATGCGCTGGCCCTGCAGGATGTGGTGTCCAGCCAGCTGGCCCCGCTGCAGCTGGCAGGGCGCGATTACCTGCTGCTGGCCAGTGAAAAGCGTGGCCTGGTACTGGTCGATGACGCTGGCAGTGAACAGCTCGCCCTGGATGGCGGTACCGTGGAGCGGTTTGCCCTGCAGCAACTGGAGCCGGACAACTGGCTGATTGCGGTATACGACGAGGACAGCGCGGAACTGCAGTTGCGCCTGCTGGACCTGGAAGAAGGCAGCCCGCGCATTCGCTATCTGGGCGCCATGGCGACCACGGCCCCGCAGGTGGCCATGTGCTTCTCCCGCCAGGCCGGGCGCACCCACCTGTTTGCCATCGATGAAAATGGGCTGGGCCACGAGTATGTGGTGCACCCCCGCGAGCAGGCCTGGGAATTTACCGGCGTACGCCCGCTGTATTTCGGCGAGCAGGTATCTTCCTGTGTGGTGGATGACCGCAGTGGCCGGCTGCTGGTGGCGCAGCCGCCCCTGGGAATCTGGAGCCTGAACGCAGATGCGGAAATGGACGAGGGCCGCGAGGTGTTCGCCGCATCTGCAGAGCTGCCCGAGGGAGAATTCGGCGGCCTGTGGTTGGACGGCATCAGTGGCAACCTGTGGATGACCGCCGGCGACCGGGTACTCGCCTTCAACATCAATACACCGCGTCAGAAGCCGCATTTCTCCGAGGCGCTGGCGGATATGCAGCCGGTTTCCGCGGCAGTACTGCAGGGCGCGCTATTGGCGCTGGAGGAGGAGAGCAACCGGGTACTGCGGTTTGCGGTCACCTTGCCTGAGCCCGCGGCGGAGATGCAGGCCTTCCGCGGACCGGTGGAGATACCGCGGGTACGCGCCAGCGCGCAGACTGCCCCGGTCACCTCCGGTGGCGATGCCGCGGATGATCCGGCGATCTGGGTCAACCCGGTCAACCCGTCTGCAAGCCTGATTCTCGGCACGGACAAGAAGAGCGGGCTCAGCGTCTACGACCTGAACGGCAAGCTGGTGGAGCATTTCGCCGTCGGCCGCGTCAACAATGTGGACCTGCGCCCGATCCAGCACGGCAAGTTTGTCGCCATCGCCGCGGCCACCAACCGCACGGATCCCGGTGTGAGCCTGTTCGGTATCAGCGCTGCGGGTGAGGTCGACTATCTCGGGTTGCGCAATCTGGACATGGAAGACCCCTACGGCCTGTGTGTATACCGCAAGGGTGCGGACCTGATGGCCTGGGTGTCGGACAAGGACGGCGCGGTACAGCTGCTGCAGATCGTGCCCGGCACCGGCAACGTGGACTGGAGTCTGCAGCAACTGGCCACGCTGGAAGTGGAAAGCCAGGTGGAAGGCTGCGTGGTGGATGACGAAATGCAGATGCTGTTCTTCGGTGAGGAAGACGGCGGCATCTGGCGTCTGGACATCGCCGGATTCCTAGCCGGCGAAGCCAAGCCCCAGCTGATTGCACCGGTGGACGGTGAGCGCCTGGCGGCGGATGTGGAGGGCATGGGCCTCTACCACGCCGGCGACAGGAGCTATCTGGTGGTTTCGAGCCAGGGCAACAACAGCTATGCGCTGTTCAGTCGCGACGGCAGCCAGTTTGTGGGTCACTTCCGTGTGGATATCAACCTGGACAAACACCTCGACGGCAGCTCGGAAACCGACGGCCTGGAAGTCTCCAGTGCGGCGTTTGGCAGTCAGTATCCGCAGGGGCTGCTGGTGGTGCAGGACGGTCGCAACCGCATGCCCAGCCAGACCCAGAACTTCAAGCTGGTGTCCTGGGCAGATATTGCCGAGACCCTGAAGTTGCCGCAGTAAAGGTCGCTGCCTGTCTCTCTGCTTCTACAGATGTGATTCCGCCCCCGCCGGGGGCGGTTAAATCCCATCGCGACTATGCGAAAATCCGCCGATTCATTGTTGAACCGGCGGATTATCATGCAACGCGTTACCTCTTCTCTCGCCCCCGACCTTTCCCTGTCCCGCATCGCGTTTGGCCTCTGGCGGCTGACCGACTGGAACTACGCCCCCTCGGAAAGCGTGCGTCTGTTCGAGCAGATGCTGGATCTCGGGGTGACCACATTCGACCTGGCAGATATTTACGGGGACTACCGCTGCGAGCAGGCGTTTGGCGCGGCGCTGAAGCACAATCCGCAATTGCGCGAGCGCATGGAGATTGTGAGCAAATGCAGTATCCGCCTTGCCGGGGAAATGTCCGGCGCGCGTATCAATCACTACGACACCAGCGCGGCGCATGTGCGCAGTGCCGTGGAGACCAGCCTGCGGGATATGGGCATCGAGCAGATGGATCTGTTGTTGCTGCACCGCCCGGATCCGCTGATGGATGCGGATGCGCTGGCGCTGGTCCTTGAGCAGCTGGTGGCTGAGGGCAAGGTGAAGCACCTCGGGGTTTCCAATTTCCTGCCGCACCAGACCGACCTTCTGCAGTCCCGCCTGTCGATCCCTCTGGCGGTGAACCAGATCGAGGTGTCATTGCTGTATTCGCAGCCGATGTTCGACGGGCAGCTGGATTACTGTCAGCAACACAAGCTCCTGCCCATGGCGTGGTCGCCTTTTGCCGGTGGTCGTCTGTTCACCGGCAACGACGAGGATGCGTTGCGGGTGCAGGCGGAATTGCGTCGTGTGTGCGAATCCCGCGGGCTGGCCCCCGAGGTGGGTGCCATGCAATTGGCATTGGCGTGGCTGTTGAAACACCCTTCAGATATGGTTCCGGTGTTGGGAAGTGGTAATCCGGAGCGGTTGGTTGCTGCACTGGCGGCACTGGAAATGGAACTCGATCGGGAGGCGTGGTTTGAATTGTTGCGCGCTGGTCGCGGGCGGGATGTGGACTGACTTGCGCCCTGTGGATTTTCTTTTTTAGCTGGAATGGTGGCGCAAGGGGCCTGGTGTTTGTTTTTGAAACCGGGCTAGGCGCCCCCCTTCAATACGTCCATGTACGCTGCGTCGGCGACATCCCTGTCGCCGACGCTTTCAAAAACAAACACCAGGCCCCTTGCTTCAATCAAAGCAGATTTGCTTCGTAAGCTTTGTCGTTAATAGAGGCGATCAGTGTATCTAGGTGAGAGTTGCAGGCGCTGCCGTCGGGGGAAGTTCGCGAGACCTTCTAAAACAGGGATGTTTTAGAAGAGCCCCCAGGGATGGGTTCACGGCGTGTCTCGTGAACTTCCCCCGGCGGTAGTGCCGCCACTGTATTTTCTACGAAGTATGAAGGGGGCCGGAGTAAAGTGGTTTATCCGGCGTAAGCGTTCTCAGGCACCAGATCGTAATTCACATCGCCAAGGTCAAACTGCTCGAGCGGAGCCAGTTGCATGGGGACGCGGTAGCAGCGCAGTACCTCGCCGTCGCGGCAATCAATTACCTCGAGGTCTTCGCCGGCAATGCTGTGCAGCAGGCGGTCGAATTCGGTTACCGCAGAGGCGATGACGGACTTGTATTCCAGTTCATCCCCCAGCTTGATATAGCGGGCATCGGTAGCGCTGGTTTCGATGCGCAGCCACCCCGGGCCGCGGTCTGCACCGGCAACGCCCAGCACCAGCGCGCCCTGCTGATCCTGGCACAGGGGCGTCAGATCGTGCACGTACGGCTCCGGATCCACCTCGTTGCCAACCCATACCCAGCCCGGAAGGCCAATGCGGGTCAGGTGCCATTCCGACAGCCATACCGTCTGGTCGTCGTCCACCCGGAACTCACTGTACTCCTTCTGCCCGCCGCGGCTGGCAAGGCTCACATTCGCCTCCGGATTGTCCTTGCGGAAATTGTTCAGCTGCTGGGTCATCTCGTAATTCACTTCCCAGTGCTTGCAAAGACGCCACTGCATCGGGTACTCGCCCCATTCCACCAGGTATTCCTCGCGCTCGCGAATCGTCTCCGCCACACGCCAGAAAGCGCCGTCGATCAGAATGCAGGTATCCCCGGGTTTACTGCCGGGTGCGATGATGCTGTGTTCCGGAGAGGCCTCGGATGCGTTTACCACATGTTCACTGCGGCCCTCGATCACCTCGTACCAGGGAAATCCGTGGCGCAGGGGCGGGGGAAAGGCGAGAGGTGGGCGACCGGCCAGCAGGCGGCGGAATAACACCGACTTTTCGATTTCCAGATCGGACAGGGTGTAGCCTTCCTTCTGGGTAATCTGCCCCCAGGCAAAAGCAGCCCGTACCAGTTGTTTTTCTCTGTCTGAAAAGCTCATTTTTTTCGGTGGGGTATCGCTGGCTATTAATTATTCGATATAAAAACGACCGCAAACGATACCACCGCGCGCCCCGGGGTGCCACGACTAATGCCGCCGGGGGCTTGCAAAGCGTGGGCGGGTGGGGGGAACTCCGGTAGACTGGCTGGGTTTGCCTGCCGGCTCACAAGGCTGGTGAGGTCAGTTAACGGATAACGATCAACGCTTACGAATACGGGAGTATGCATTGGACTCAAGGAAGCGACTTGTCCCACAACGGCTGCAATACAGCCTGGGAATTACCTTATTGGCGGGACTGTTCAGTTTTGGCGCGCTGGCCGAGCCGGGGCCGGCGGAAGCGACTGCCACCGCCAGCGAAACCTGTTATGCAGACGGCTGGTCAGAGTCGCTGCGCTGTTATCGGGTCCCGGTGGGCGCGGACAGCGCGGGTGACCAGGTAACGCTGTCGGTGCTGGTGGCGCCGGCGGTAAACGGCGGCCAGCATGAGCCGCTGTATCTGCTCGCGGGTGGCCCGGGGCAGGCCGCCAGTGACCTGGTGCGGCTGCTGAATCCGCTGCGCAAACTGAATCGCGGGCGCGATATCGTGATGGTGGATCGCCGAGGGGGAGGGCGTTCCGACGCCTTCGATTGCGGCTTCGGTGCCGAGACTCCGAACAATATCGAACTCATGACGGCCCAGCTGGCCGCCTGCTATATCAATGCCGGCGAGCGCCCCCTGAGCATCAACAGCCGTCAGACCGTGGAAGACCTGGAGTCGGTGCGTCGGGCGCTGGGACATGAGCGTATTTCCCTGTGGGGCGGCTCCTGGGGTACCCGCACCGCGCTGCTTTACCAGCAGTGGTATCCGGATTCCCTGCAGAGCCTGGTGCTGGACGGTGTTGCCCCCATTGATACCAAGGTGTTTCTGGCCGCGTCTGCGGCGGAGTCCGCATTGCAGGAACTGGAACAGGCGTGCAGTGAAGACCCCGTATGTGCGGGATTTGGAGACTGGCGCAATCAGCTGGATAACCTGCTGGCGAACTGGAGCGATGCCCAGGCGAGCAGCTTCCCGGATCCGTTTACCGGGCGTCCTTCCGAAGAACCGGTGGAAACCTGGATGCTGGCCGGCGCCGTGCGCACCGCGCTGTACGATCCCGCCGCTGCGGCACAGCTGCCGTACGCGGTGAGCGAAGCCAGTCGCGGCAACTATGCGCCGCTGTCTGGCATCCTCGGGCTGTTTGCGGATATGGAAGGGGCCATGTCCCTGGGACTTACCTATTCCGTGGCCTGTGCCGAGGAGATGAACCGAGTAGACGCGGCGGATATTGCCCGCGACGCCGAAGGCACTTTTATCGGCGATATGTTTATCCGCATCTTTGTGGAGGGCTGCAAGGTCTGGCCAGTACCGCCCCGCCCCTACGATGCGCCGGAGCCCCGCGATCATCCGGTATTGCTGATTTCCGGCACCGCCGATCCCATTACCCCGCCCGAGTATGCGGACGAGCAGCTCGCTTATCTGCCCAACCAGCAGCACCTGGTGGTGCAGGGCGGGGGACATATCAATTCGCCGCGAGGATGTGTGCCGGACCTGATCCTGCAGTTCCTGGATCAGCCAGGTACGCCACTGGACGACGGCTGCCTCGCAGATATCCGCCGACCGCCGTTTGCGGCCGGTGCGTTCGGGCCCGCACTGATGCCTGAACAGTCGATTCCGGAAGCGGAATCAATGCTCGCGCAAGAAGATTCTGCCGGAGGCGCGGACGAGAGTTCAGCGGAGCATCCGGAACCGCTGGAGCAACGGGAAACTCCCACGGAAGAAGTCGCAGGAGGTGACCAGCCATGATTCGCGTCGACAAAATCTGCAAATCTTTCGAGGGGCAGCAGGTGCTGCACAACCTGAGTTTTGAAGTGCCGGATGGCCGTATCACCGCTCTGCTCGGCGCCAATGGCGCGGGCAAGACCAGTTGCCTGCGTATCGTCTGTGGATTGCTGCAAGCAGACTCCGGACGTGTGCTGGTGGGCGATGCGGACCCCGCCTCCGATCCCATGGCGGTGCGTCGCCAGCTGGGGGTGGTGGGCGACCGCGAAGGGCTCTACGAGCGGCTCACCGTACGCGAGTACCTGTCGGTATTCGCGCAGATGCAGGGGCTCACCGGCGCGGCGCTGCAGGAGGCACTGCAGGCTGTGCGTGAGGAGCTCGAGCTGGATGCCCTGTGGGACCGGCGCACCAAAGGATTTTCCCAGGGGGAGCGCATGAAGGTCTCCCTGGCTCGGGCGCTGGTACATCGCCCCCGCCACCTGATCCTGGATGAGCCTACCCGCGGCCTGGATGTGCTGGCGGTGCGCCTGCTGCGCAAAACCCTGCTGCGGCTGCGGGCTGCGGGCACCACCATCCTGTTTTCCAGTCACGTGATGCCGGAAGTGGCGGAACTTTCGGACCGGGTACTGGTGATGGCGGCGGGGCAGATCGTGGGCGCGGGGACACCGGAGCAGCTGGCGGCGGAAACCGGCTGCACGAATCTCGAAGACAGTTTTGTGGCGCTGGCCTACGGGCAGCGGCCAGCAGTTGCGCAGATGCAAGGAGAGCCAGCGTGAGTATTTCGAATGTGATCCGCGGCGTGAAACAGATGGCGCCGCTGCTGCGCAAGGAATTGCTGGAGGCGTGGCGGGACCGCCGGGCGCTGGTAATGGCGGTGTGCTTTTCCCTGATGTTTCCCGCCGCGCTGGCGGGCGGCACCATCTTCATGATCAAGAAGCAGAGCGAAGACGTTACCCGTGTCGCGCTGCTGGGCGCCGAGCGCGCGCCGCTGATCCGGGAGCGATTGCAGTCCCCGGATCTGGAAGTGTCATCGCTGGATAGTGGTTCGCCGCGGGAACTGCTCGCCGGGGATTACGATATTGTGCTGGAATTCGGTGAGGACTTTGCACAGCGCTATCAGGGATTCCGCGCGCCGCCGCTGTATCTCTACGTCAACAGTTCAGACACCAGCAGCGGGCGCGCCCAGCGGGACATACAAGAGCGCCTGGGGGCCCTGCAGCAGCTGGTGGTTACCCAGCGTCTTGCTGCGCGGGGCGTGGCGCCGCGGCTGCTGGCCCCCTGGCGTGTCGAAACCCGCGATGTCAGTACCCCTTCGAGCCGCGGTGCGTTGATTCTGGCCACAGTGCCCGGGTTGTTGATCATGACCCTGTTTGTCGCCTGTCTCGCTACCGCCGTGGATACCTCCGCCGGCGAGCGGGAGCGCCTCAGTCTGGAGCCGCTGTTGCTGCAGCCTATGGCGGGCTGGCAGATCATTACCGCCAAAACCATCGCCGTCGCGAGCCTGGGGTGGCTGGGCTCGCTGCTGGCAATTGCCACATTGCTGTTATTGATGCCGGTCATGCCGCTTACCGAGCTGGGTATCCAGCGCGCCACCACGACCGGCGGTGTGATCGCCATGGGCTTGATCATGTTGCCGCTGGCGCTGCTGGTGGCGGTGTTGCAGATTCTGCTGGCGCTGCGCTCCCAGTCGTTCAAGGATGCACAGACCCAGTTGAGCATTTTCCAGATAGCGCCGCTGGTGGTGCTGATGGCGTTGGACATTGCGCAGGTCAAGTTGTCCGACAGTTGGCAGTTGCTGCCGCTCGTGGGGCATCAACAGTGGCTCAAGGGCCTGCTGGTGGGGGGCGAGGTTTCTCCCGTGTGGATGGTCGCCGGGTCTCTGGTTACTCTGGGATTAGTTCTGGCTGCGGTCATGGTGGGCGCACGGGCCCTGCGCCGTGAAGGTTTGTTGTCCGCCAGTTGAAAGCGGCGTAGAGGAAGGCATTAAGAGTGACGATCTCCGATCACGAGCGCGAAGGGCTGCTCACTATCGACCTGGGCGCCATTGTCCATAACTACAGCTGGTTGCGTGCGCGCCTGCACGGCGGCTGCGAGTGCGGTGCGGTGGTCAAGGCGGATGCCTATGGCCTGGGCGTGGCGCAAGTGGCTCCGGCCCTGTACCAGGCCGGTTGCCGGACCTTCTTTGTCGCCACACAGAGCGAGGGCGTGCAGCTGCGATCGGTTCTGGATGGACCTGTGACTATTTTCGTTTTGACCGGTGTACGCCCGGGGTGCGAGCGCGCCTGTGCCGAGTCCGGATTGATCCCGGTGCTGGTGACGACCGCACAGATACAGCGCTGGTGTGATGAGACACTCGGTTTCGCCGGCGATAACGCGCTGGCGGCACCGGCAGCGCTGAAGGTGGATTCCGGGATGACCCGGCTGGGTATGGGCGAGGATGAATTTGCCCACCTGTTAACAAAGCCCGCGCTGTTGCGGCAGGCGAACCTGCAACTGATCCTCAGCCACCTCGCCTGTGCGGACGAGGTCGGCCACGCGCAAAACGGCCATCAGCAGGCCGCCTTTGCCGGTATGGTGGCGCGCCTGCGGGAGATCTGCCCGAACGTGCCGGCGAGTCTGGCAAACTCCGCGGGTATCTGTCTGGGTGAAGATTTCCAGTTCGAGGTGGTGCGCCCGGGGTGTGCCCTGTACGGGGTCAACCCGACGCCTGCCCAGCCCAACCCCATGCGCCCGGTCGTCAATTTGCGCCTGCCGGTAATACAGCTGCGCCAGGTACACAGGGACAGTGCGGTGGGCTACGGCGCTACGCAGACTGCGGTGGCTGGCAGCTGGCTGGCTGTGGTCAGGGGCGGATATGCCGACGGTATACTGCGCGCCCAGAGTGGTCGCGGCAGCGGCGTGGCGATTGCCGGGGAGCAGCGGATTCCCGTACCGATGCTGGGGCGCGTATCCATGGATACCACCGTGTTTGATGTCTCTGCCCTCAGTGGGGACCAGCGCGCACAGCTATCGCTGATCGAAGTGCTGGGGGAGTCATTGACGGTGGATCATATGGGCGCCGCTGCGGGCACCATTGGCTACGAGATCCTGACCTCTCTCGGTCACCGCTACTGCCGCCGTTATCGCTGAACCGCGGCATTGCTGGAAACCGTTCGCAGTACCCGAATTACCGGAGAATTTAACTTGGTCTCGCGTCATTCCAATGAAGTGCCGGCAGGTTCGCTGGCCGCACTGCGCCCCCTGTTGCTGCTGCTCGCCGATGGCGAGGTTCACTCCGGTGAATCCCTCGGTGAGGTACTGGGGGTGAGTCGCGCAGCGGTGTGGAAACAGTTGCAGAAGCTCGAGCCCCTGGGGCTGCAAGTGGAGTCGGTCAAGGGGCGGGGATATTGTCTCGCTGGGGGTCTGGATCTGCTGGAGCCAGAGTCGATTCTCTCTTCGCTGGGGCGTGCCAGCTTACCGCTGCTGGGCGAGCTACAGGTATTTGATCAGGTGGACTCCACCAACGCGCGGGTGCTTGCAAGCCTGGAGCAGGGAAGCGGGCACGCACGCGTGGTGCTTGCGGAAATGCAGTCCGCGGGGCGCGGCCGCCGCGGCCGCACCTGGGCGAGCCCCTTCGCCTCAGGGATCAGCCTCTCAATCGGTTGGCAGTTCAATGGCGGCGTGCAGTTGCTCGAAGGGCTGAGTCTTGCTGTCGGCGTCGCCCTGGCCCGCGCCCTGGCGCGCTTCGAGGTGCCGGATGTGCGCTTGAAATGGCCCAATGATGTCTGGTGTCGCGGCCGCAAATTGGCCGGCGTACTGCTCGAATTGAGTGGTGACCTGACCGACCGCTGCGCCGTAGTGGTCGGTATTGGCCTCAACATGCGCCTGCCTGATGCTGCGGCCGAGGCCATCGGTCAGCCGTGGATCGACCTCGCAGAGGTGTGTCCGGGTATTCCGCGTAATCAACTGGTCGCGGCGATGCTCGATGAACTGTTGCCGATGCTTGCCGACTATCCCGAGGGCGGGTTTGCCCGCTGGCGCGATGCGTGGCTGGCTCTGGATCAGTTTGCCGATGCGGAGGTCTGTCTGCAGTCCGCCCAGCAGCGCTGGTGTGGCATCGAGCGCGGGGTCGATGGCAGTGGCGCACTGGTGCTGGAATGCGACGGTGAGCACAAGGTTTTTCACGGTGGCGAGGTGTCCCTGCGTCCCGGCGATGGAGCCGCGGAGCGAGAGGTCGAGCAAGATTCGGCGCGCAAGGGGCAGGGGGCGCAAGGGTGAGAATACTCGAACTGGACCAGGGAAATACCCGCGCCAAGTGGCGTCTTATCGAAACCGGCGCGGGTGCCGCTGATCCCGTGGTCCTCGCGCGCGGCGCGTTTGCGCCAGGGCCCTGGTGGGAGGCATCGGAGCCCCCCGCGGCCTGGGGCGAGCACGCCCCGCAAAGGGTCCGGGTGGCGAATGTGGCGGGCGCGACCGTCGAGCAATGTATCGCTTCTCACGTGCAGCAGCATCTCGGAGCTCGGCCGGAGTTTGCCCGGGTTACGCCGGAGTGCGGAGGGGTGCGCTGCGCGTACAGGGAAGAGTCAAAGCTCGGGGTGGATCGCTGGCTGGCAGTGCTGGCAGCGTATCGGCGCCGCCCCGCGCCGGCGCTGGTGGTCGACTGCGGCAGTGCCGTCACCCTGGACCTTCTGGGGGGCGATGGTCAGCATCTTGGGGGGTACATCGTTCCGGGGCTGGGGTTGATGCGCCGCGCTCTGTATAGCGACACCGATGCGGTAAAAGTAGATCCGCCGGATAGCCAGCCCACTTCCCTCGATCCGGGATGTAACACGCGGGATGCGGTGGACCGCGGCTTGCCGGTCATGGTGCTCGGCGCGGTCGAGCGTGTGTACGATGATCTGGCGCACCGCTGCGCTGTGTCTGGGCACGCGAGCCCGCGCTTGCTGTTTTGTGGTGGCGACGGTGGAATGCTGGCGCCGTTGTGTGATCGTCCCGGGGAGTGGGCAGAGGATCTGGTGATGGAGGGGCTTGCGCTCACCAACCCCTAGACCTGCGGCGAATGCTTCCCGGCAGCTCGCAGTGTGCGCCAGTGGCTGCCCCTGAGACGCTCTGGTTGGCTAGAATGCGCACTGTTCAACACTCTGACGCCTTTGTCGGCATTCAAAGTACTAACTACCTGAATACATTATGCGCTGGATATTTATTTTGTTGGCGGTTGCCAATCTCGGTCTGTTTGCCTGGTTCCTGTCCAACGACAGACCAACTGCGGCGCGCGTGACGCCGGTAATCGCGGCGGAAGAGGGGGGGGGTATTTCGCTGGTCACCGAGGCCGATCCCGCCGCGTTGCCTGCGCCTGAACCGCCGTCAAAGCCGGAGCGGTCTGCGGTACCGGCGCGGAATGCCCGTGGCGGGGCGGAGGCACTGTGCACAATGGTGGGCCCATTCGCCGAAGCCTATCAGGGGGAAGATGTGGCGCGACGCCTGCAGGCGCTTGAGATAAATGCCGCCATGCGCGAGATAGAAATGCAGGGGCAGATGCGCTACTGGGTATACCTGGCGCCGCTGAATTCCTCTCAGGAAGCCTTTCGCAAACTGCGTGAGCTGCAGGCGGCGGGTATCGACAGCTATGTGATACCCAAGGGATCGCTGGAAAACGGCATCTCGTTCGGTATTTTTTCTGAGAAAGATCGTGCCGAGACCCTGACAGGTGAACTGCAGGATCGCGGTTTCGCGGCACAGTTTCGCGAGGAGCCACAGACGTATCTGGAACGCTGGGTAGTGCTCGCGGAGCGCGAGGGCGCTTCCGGAGCGGCTTCTTTGGGTGAGGATTTCTGGGGTCAGCTGCAGCTGGATTATCCGGATATCGGCCGCCGCCAGAACCTGTGCAGTGAGATTCGTACCGCCCAAGAGGAGTAGCTGAAGGAAGAATTGGCGGGTGTGTTTTGCCTGGGTGAAGAAAAGCGACAATCCACTGTTGCTTGTCGCGGACAGTTCCCCTAGAATCCCGCCTCCACTTCAGGGGGTGTCAACAACGCCCGGAGTGGTGAGTCCTTTTTAGGGTTCAAGTATGGGCATGCTGGCGTAGCTCAGTTGGTAGAGCAGCTGACTTGTAATCAGCCGGTCGGGGGTTCGACTCCTCTCGCCAGCTCCATTTCCTTCCGGGTTCTGGTCGGTTTTACCGAAGGGTAAAGAAAGCAGCTAAGTCTGTGAAAATTAAGGAAAAAAATTGTTGACAGCGAGGCGGCGGCTGTAGAAAATACGCACCGCTTTCGAGCAGGGTTCCCGAGTGGCCAAAGGGATCAGACTGTAAATCTGACGCGCAAGCTTCGGTGGTTCGAATCCACCCCCCTGCACCATTATTCAGATGCCTGTGTGCTGGCATCGAAGGTAGAAGAAGTTGTTTGGTCTTCTATCGTGGAGGTTTTCGCACGCGATAGCGCGGGCATAGTTCAATGGTAGAACCTCAGCCTTCCAAGCTGATGATGCGGGTTCGATTCCCGCTGCCCGCTCCATTCTTTAGTGCGGAGCTTGGTTGGTAACTTGCTTGATCTTTGGGTCGAGTGAGAGCGCAGGCAGCCCCGCCTGTGTGTCGACAGTTTTTGTCGATGTCCGGAGTATGCTCATGTAGCTCAGGGGTAGAGCACACCCTTGGTAAGGGTGAGGTCGGCGGTTCAAATCCGCCCATGAGCTCCATTATTCGTAGCCGCGGTGACTTGTGTCTCCGCGGCTATTTGTATCCGGCTTATTTGCCGTCAGGCGGGCCTGGGTGCACTGGTTCCCGGTTTGGCTCCTGGAAGGGTGCCCGGGAGCTGTTCTTGGGTAAGGTCGCTAGTTCGGCTCACGCTTATATTGGGAGGCCCGCAATGGCAAAAGAAAAGTTTGAACGTTCCAAGCCCCACGTGAACGTGGGCACCATTGGTCACGTTGACCATGGTAAGACCACTCTGACTGCAGCGCTGACTCGCGTGTGTGCCGAAGTGTGGGGCGGCTCTGCCGTTGCCTTCGATGGTATCGATAACGCACCGGAAGAGCGTGAGCGCGGTATCACCATTGCCACCTCTCACGTTGAATACGAGTCTCCGACCCGTCACTACGCGCACGTAGACTGCCCGGGACACGCCGACTACGTTAAGAATATGATCACCGGTGCTGCTCAGATGGACGGCGCTATCCTGGTGTGTTCCGCAGCTGACGGCCCCATGCCGCAGACTCGTGAGCACATCCTGCTGTCTCGTCAGGTAGGTGTACCGTACATCGTGGTATTCCTGAACAAAGCCGACATGGTTGACGACGAAGAGCTGCTGGAGCTGGTTGAGATGGAAGTTCGCGAACTTCTGGACCAGTACGAGTTCCCGGGTGACGACACTCCGATCATCACCGGTTCTGCTCTGATGGCGCTGAACGGCGAAGACGACAACGAAATGGGTACCACCGCTGTTAAGAAGCTGGTTGAAACCCTGGACGAGTACATCCCGGAGCCGGAGCGTGCGGTAGATCAGCCGTTCCTGATGCCGATCGAAGACGTATTCTCTATCTCTGGTCGCGGTACCGTAGTAACCGGTCGTGTAGAGCGTGGCATCATCCGCACTGGTGACGAGATCCAGATCGTTGGTATCAAAGAGACCACTTCTACCACCTGTACCGGTGTTGAAATGTTCCGCAAACTGCTCGACGAAGGTCGTGCTGGTGAGAACATCGGCGCCCTGCTGCGCGGTACCAAGCGTGACGAAGTAGAGCGTGGTCAGGTACTGGCCAAGCCGGGCTCCATCACTCCGCACACCAAGTTCGAAGCGGAAGTGTATGTGCTGTCCAAGGACGAAGGTGGTCGTCACACCCCGTTCTTCAAGGGCTATCGTCCGCAGTTCTACTTCCGTACCACTGACGTGACTGGTGCGTGTGAGCTGCCGGAAGGTACCGAGATGGTAATGCCGGGCGACAACGTTCAGATGACCGTTACCCTGATCGCTCCGATCGCCATGGAAGACGGTCTGCGCTTCGCGATCCGCGAAGGTGGCCGTACCGTTGGCGCTGGCGTTGTAGCCAAAATCATCGAGTAATCGATGGCGCGGGTGTGATCGCCATAATGAATTGGTGGTCACGCTTGCAAACGCTGGGGTGGGTGGTATGATCCGCCCCTCGTTTTTTCCGGTGGTGACGCGTTTTGCCCCCGGATGTGTTCCAGGCCAGTAGTTCAATTGGTAGAGCACCGGTCTCCAAAACCGGCTGTTGGGGGTTCGAGTCCCTCCTGGCCTGCCAACTTTCAGATGCCCGCAAGGGGCCTGCAGTTGGGCTATCCTGTACTGCTGTCGCTCTTTGCGGTCGTTGGCAATAAAGGCGCCTTGCAGTAACTGGGCGCGCTAAAGGCTTCTTTGTATGAATGCTAAAGTAGAGGCGAAAACCTTTCGTCTTGACGGCCTTAAGTGGCTGGTAGTGGTGCTGCTTGTTGGTGCTGCTGTGGCGGGCAATTCCTACTACGCCGAAATCCCCCTGCTGTATCGTGTGCTGGCAATCGTTGCGCTTTGCCTGGCGGCTGTATTTGTTGCAGTGCAGACCGAGAAGGGTAATTCCTTCTGGAATCTGTTGCGGGAGGCGCAGAATGAAGTGCGCCGCGTAGTTTGGCCGACTCGTCAGGAAGCGACCCAGACCACTTTGATTGTGGTGGTGTTCGTGCTGCTGATGGCTGTCATTCTGTGGGCGCTGGATTCCGGCCTCGGTTGGGCTGCCTCCAAGATCATTGGCTAAAGGTTAATCCATGGCAAAGCATTGGTATGTAGTTCAGGCTTACTCCGGCTATGAGAAGCGTGTAAAGACTTCTCTCAAGGAGCGCATTGAGCTGCACGAGATGGATCACCTCTTCGGAGAGGTGTTGGTCCCCACCGAGGAAGTGGTGGAAATGCGTGCCGGTCAGAAGCGCAAAAGTGAGCGCAAGTTCTTCCCTGGCTACGTGCTGGTGGAAATGGAGCTCAATGACGACACCTGGCACCTGGTTAAAGAGACTCCGCGTGTGCTGGGTTTCATCGGTGGCAAGGCGGACAAGCCTGCACCGATTACCGATCGCGAAGCTCAGGCTATCCTGAATCGCATCGATGATTCCGTTGATAAGCCCAAGCCCAAGACGCTGTTTGAGCCGGGTGAAATGGTTCGCGTTATCGACGGTCCGTTTAATGATTTCAACGGTGTGGTTGAAGAGGTCAATTACGAGAAGAGTCGCCTGCGGGTGGCGGTATTGATCTTCGGTCGCTCCACGCCGGTAGAGCTGGAATTCGGTCAGGTAGAAAAGAACTGAGTTCGAGCTGAAAGGATTCGGCCCTCTTTCGCCACAGGTGGAAGAGGGCTTTCGCGTCCCTGAAAACCGTGTCGAGCGGTGTCCGGGGTAAACAGGGGAGCTGAGCGTTGCATGTTTGTAAAAGTGTACAGCGCAGGCGCTAATACCCAGTTAAAGAGGAAGCTGTAATGGCTAAGAAAATTGAAGCTTACATCAAGCTGCAAGTGAAGGCCGGTCAGGCCAACCCGAGTCCGCCCGTTGGTCCTGCACTGGGTCAGCACGGCGTGAACATCATGGAGTTCTGTAAGGCGTTCAACGCACAGACTCAGAGCCTGGAGCCGGGCCTGCCGGTACCGGTAGTGATCTCTGTATACAGCGATCGCTCCTTCACCTTCATCATGAAATCTCCGCCCGCCGCAGTTCTGCTGCGCAAGGCTGCCAAGATCAAGAGCGGTTCCGGCCGCCCGAACACTGAGAAAGTGGGCAAAGTGACCCGCGCTCAGATCGAAGAGATCGTGGAAATGAAGAAGGCAGACCTGACTGCATCCGATATGGATGCAGCGGTGCGCACCATCGCTGGTTCCGCCCGCAGTGCCGGTATCGAAGTGGAGGGTGTGTAAGTGGCTAAATTGACCAAGCGTCAGCGTGCTATCGCTGAAAAAATTGAAGCTGGCAAAGCATACGGCATCGATGAAGCTGTTGCGCTGCTGAAAGAGTTTTCCAACGTCAAGTTCGCGGAAACTGTTGATGCTGCCATCAACCTGGGTATCGACCCGCGTAAATCCGACCAGGCTGTACGTGGCGCGACCACTCTGCCGCACGGTACCGGTAAAGAAGTACGCGTTGCCGTATTTACCCAGGGTGCCAATGCCGACGCCGCTAAAGAAGCTGGCGCCGACCTGGTAGGTATGGACGAGCTGGCTGCTGAAGTTAAAGCTGGCAAGATGGATTTCGACGTGGTTGTGGCTTCTCCGGACGCCATGCGCGTTGTTGGCCAGCTGGGCCAGATCCTCGGTCCGCGTGGCCTGATGCCGAACCCGAAAACCGGTACCGTTACCCCGGACGTTGCTACTGCCGTTAAAAATGCCAAGGCTGGTCAGGTGCGTTTCCGCGCTGACAAAGGCGGCATCATCCACGGTGGTATCGGCAAGGTGGCGTTCGACGCAAACCTGCTGAAGGAAAACCTGGAAGCGCTGGTAGCTGACCTGAAAAAGGCCAAGCCGGCTTCCGCGAAAGGCGTGTATCTGAAGAAGATCACCCTGAGCACTACCATGGGCCCGGGTCTGACCATCGACCAGGCTTCTCTGGACGTTAAATAATTTTCCGAGAATTCAATTCTCTGAAAATTGACAACGTTCAGTAAAAAGAACTTTGGGGTCCACCAACGCGCAAGCGGGTAGGTGGGTCGTCAAAGACCGTAGGTGCGGCGGGTGTTTGAGGTTTAAATGCCCGCCGCTTAATCCAGATCTCTGGTCAGATTGACCAGTTAAGAGATCGAGCCTACGCAGACGGTGTGCCCAAACCAGTATTTTTACTGGATTTGAGCTTTAAGCACCGGAACGGGCCGGGGTTACATGTAGTTCCCGGCCTTCATTCAAATCCAGGAGTGACACTATGGCTATTGGACTCGTAGACAAGAAAGCGATTGTCGCGGAAGTCCAGCAGGCTGCTGAGGGTGCTCTGTCGGCGGTGGTTGCGGATTCCCGCGGCGTTACCGTGAACGACATGACTGCCCTGCGCAAAGAGGCTCGCGAGAACGGCGTTTGGTTGAAAGTCGTCCGCAATACTCTGGCGCGTCGCGCTCTGGCCGGTACCGAATTCGAATGTCTCATTGAGAACTTCGTCGGTCCCAGCATCATTGCTTTCTCTAACGAACACCCGGGTGCCGGCGCGCGCATCCTGAAAGAGTTCGCTAAGGGCAATGACAAGCTGGAGCTGAAAGGTGCCGCCTTCGAAGGCGTAGCGACTGACATCGCTCTGTTGGCAAGCCTGCCGACTTACGATGAAGCAATCGCGAAGCTGATGAGCTGCATGAAAGAAGCCTCTGCTGGCAAACTGGTTCGCACTATAGCGGCCGTTCGCGACCAAAAAGAGCAGGAAGCTGCGTAACTGTTTCGCTGAGGCGAAATGGCAGTTTTCAACTTTTAAAGAAATTACGAGCAGTTTCCTGCTCACACGAAATCAGGTACTAACTCATGTCTCTGACTAAAGAAGATATCATCAATGCGATCGCTGAAATGTCTGTTAAGGACGTTGTTGAGCTGATCGAAGCTATGGAAGAGAAGTTCGGCGTAACCGCAGCTGCTGCTGTTATGGCTGGACCGGCTGGCGGCGAAGCTGCTGCAGAAGAAAAGGACGAGTTCGACGTAATCCTGGCCTCTGCTGGCGACAAGAAAGTGAACGTGATCAAAGCTGTTCGCGGCATCACTGGTCTGGGCCTGAAAGAAGCCAAAGCTCTGGTAGACGGCGCTCCGAGCCCGCTGAAAGAAGGCGTGTCCAAAGACGAAGCCGAAGCAGCGAAGAAAGAGCTGGAAGAAGCTGGCGCTACCGTAGAACTGAAGTAATTCAGATCTACACACCACCGTCAGTGGCTGCGTAATCAACCACTGACGGCAAGGCTGGTGGACATTTGTCCGCCGGCCTTTTTGCCGTTTGCGGCATAGGGCTTTTTCCCGCCAAAGGGAAGCGCCTCGAAAGCAGCAAACGGCAGAAAAATCGAGAGGTTTGCGCACAGGGCGGTGCAGTTTTTAACCACCTGTTTTAAGCGTAGCGCAATGTGCAGAGACTTCTCGCCCGGATGGACTGCGTATCGTCAGATAACTGACCGCAGTTCTGATGAAGTCTTGTCACCGATCAAGCTGGGGAATATGAATGGCTTACTCATACACTGAGAAAAAACGTATCCGCAAGGATTTTGGCAAGCTGCCTAAGGTCATGGATGTGCCTTTCCTGCTTGCGATACAGTTGGACTCGTATCGCAAATTTACTCAGGCCGACACGCGCCCGGATGAGCGCCTGGACATGGGCTTGCAGGCGGCGTTCAAGTCTGTATTTCCAATTGTCAGTTACTCTGGCAACGCCGCACTGGAGTACGTTAGCTACACCCTCGGCAAACCTGCCTTCGATGTCAAGGAATGTACCCTGCGCGGCGTGACTTATGCCTGCCCGCTGCGGGTTCGCGTTCGCCTGATTATTTACGATAAAGAATCTGCGAATAAGTCCATCAAGGACATCAAGGAGCAGGAAGTCTACATGGGCGAAATTCCGCTCATGACTGAAAACGGTACCTTTGTTATTAACGGTACTGAACGTGTAATCGTATCCCAGCTGCACCGCTCCCCGGGTGTATTCTTCGATCACGACAAAGGCAAGACTCACTCTTCCGGCAAGCTGCTGTACGCCGCGCGGGTGATTCCTTACCGCGGTTCCTGGCTCGACTTCGAGTTCGACCCGAAAGACCTCGTATACGTGCGTATCGACCGTCGCCGCAAACTGCCTGCGACCATTCTGCTGCGCGCCCTGGGTTTCGCCTCCCAGGAAATGCTGGAAATGTTCTTCGACACCAGCAAGTTCACCCTGAATGACGACACTGTCAGCCTCGACCTGATCCCATCGCGCCTGCGCGGTGATGTTGCTTCCTTCGATATCAAGGACGGCAGCGGCAAGGTCATTGTTGAGGAAGGTCGCCGTATTACCCCGCGTCATATCCGCCAGTTGGAAAAGGCCGGTGTAGAGAAGCTTGAAGCTCCGCTGACCTACCTGAATGGTCGCGTTCTGGCGAACGACATCATCGATGATTCCACCGGCGAAGTGGCGGTGGAGTGTAATACCGAAATCACCGACGAAGTGGTTGCCAAGCTGCGCATCCTGAACGTCAAGAATTTCGAGACCCTTTACACCAACGACCTGGACTGCGGTCCGTTTATTTCCGATACCCTGCGTGCAGATCCGTCTCGCACCCAGCTGGAAGCACTGGTCGAGATCTACCGCATGATGCGCCCGGGCGAGCCGCCCACCAAGGAATCTGCGGAATCCCTGTTCGAGAACCTGTTCTTCTCCGACGAGCGTTACGATCTGTCCGCTGTTGGCCGCATGAAGTTCAACCGTCGCCTGGGTCGTGAAGACGAGACCGGTCAGGGCACCCTGAGCAAAGAAGACATCGTCGACGTGCTCAAGACCCTCATCGAGATCCGCAACGGCCGCGGCATGGTGGACGATATCGACCACCTGGGTAACCGTCGTGTGCGTTCTGTGGGCGAAATGGCTGAAAACCAGTTCCGTGTGGGCCTGGTGCGGGTAGAGCGCGCGGTTAAAGAGCGCCTGTCCATGGCGGAATCCGAAGGCCTGATGCCGCAGGATCTGATCAACGCCAAGCCGGTAGCCGCTGCGGTGAAGGAGTTCTTTGGCTCCTCCCAGCTGTCCCAGTTTATGGACCAGAACAACCCGCTGTCGGAAGTTACCCACAAGCGCCGTGTCTCTGCACTGGGCCCGGGCGGTCTGACCCGCGAACGTGCCGGCTTTGAGGTGCGCGACGTACACCCGACTCACTACGGTCGCGTATGTCCGATTGAGACGCCGGAAGGTCCGAACATCGGTCTGATCAACTCCCTGGCCACTTATGCCCGCGCTAACCACTACGGTTTCCTCGAGAGCCCGTACCGCAAGGTTGTCGACGGTCAGGTGACGGACCAAATCGAATACCTGTCTGCGATCAACGAAGCCAACTTCGTGGTTGCACAGGCGTCCGCAGCTGTGGACGAAAACGGTCGCTTTACCGATGACCTGGTCAGCGTGCGTTACCAGTACGAGTTCACCCTGAAGACTCCGGACGAAATCCAGTATATGGACGTGTCCGCCCGTCAGGTGGTCTCTGTGGCTGCGGCGATGATTCCGTTCCTCGAACACGATGACGCCAACCGCGCACTCATGGGCTCGAACATGCAGCGCCAGGCGGTTCCGACCCTGCGCGCTGAAAAGCCGCTGGTGGGCACTGGCATGGAGCGCACCGTAGCGCGCGACTCCGGCGTATGTGTCGTAGCGAAGCGCGGTGGTGTGATCGAGCGTGTCGACGCCAGCCGTGTGGTTGTGCGGGTACATGACGACGAAGTAGAAGCCGGTGATGCGGGTGTGGATCTGTATGGTCTGACCAAGTACACCCGCTCCAACCAGAACACCTGTATCAACCAGCGCCCGATCGTGAAGACCGGTGACGTGGTTGCGCGCGGCGACATCCTGGCTGACGGCCCGTCCGTTGACTTGGGTGAGCTGGCGCTGGGCCAGAACATGCGCATCGCGTTCATGCCCTGGAACGGCTACAACTTCGAGGACTCCATCCTCGTATCCGAGCGCGTTGTACAGGAAGACCGCTTTACCACCATCCACATTCAGGAACTGACCTGTATTGCCCGTGACACCAAGCTGGGCAGTGAGGAAATCACCGCGGATATCCCCAACGTGGGCGAATCTGCGCTGAACAAGCTGGATGAGTCCGGCATCGTGTACATCGGTGCGGAAGTGGGCGCCGGCGATATCCTGGTAGGCAAGGTAACTCCGAAAGGCGAAGCCCAGCTAACCCCGGAAGAAAAACTGCTGCGTGCAATCTTCGGTGAGAAGGCGTCTGACGTTAAAGACACCTCCCTGCGTGCGCCGTCCGGCACTCGCGGTACCGTGATCGACGTACAGGTCTTCACCCGCGACGGTCTGCAGAAGGACCAGCGCTCCCTGGCGATCGAAAAAGCCCAGCTCGACGAAGTCCGCAAGGACCTCAACGAGGAATACCGCATCGTAGAAGGCGCAACCTTTGAGCGTCTGGCTGCGGCACTGGACGGCCAGAAGGTCGCCGGCGGCAAGGGCGTTAAGAAAGGCGATGTGCTGAACGCTGAAGTCCTGGCCGGCCTGCCGCGCGAAGACTGGTTCAAGCTGCGCATGGCGGAAGAGAGCCTGAACGAGCAGCTGGAAAAGGCCGAAGCCCAGCTGAAAGAGCGTCGCAAGCTGCTCGACGAGCAGTTTGAAGACAAGAAGAAGAAACTGGAATCTGGCGACGACCTGGCGCCGGGCGTGCTGAAGATCGTCAAGGTATACCTGGCGATCAAGCGTCGCATCCAGCCCGGTGACAAGATGGCCGGTCGTCACGGTAACAAAGGTGTGATCTCCGTGATCAAGCCTGTCGAAGACATGCCGTACGATGAGAACGGTGAGCCGGTAGATGTGGTTCTCAACCCGCTGGGTGTACCGTCCCGTATGAACGTGGGTCAGGTTCTGGAAATGCACCTGGGTATGGCCGCCAAGGGCCTCGGTGTGAAGATTGATCGCATGATCAAGGAGAAGCAGGAAGCGGCGAAAGTTCGCGGGTTCCTGGAAGAGGTCTACAACTCCACCGGCGGCAACAAGGAAGAGCTGGACGAGCTGTCTGACCAGGAAGTGATGGCGATGTCCGAAAACCTGCGTCGCGGTGTACCCATGGCGACTCCGGTGTTCGACGGTGCCGAAGAGCCCGAGATCAAGAAGCTGCTGCGTCTCGCGGACATCCCGGATTCCGGCCAGATCACGCTGTACGACGGCCGTACTGGTGACGCCTTTGAGCGTCCGGTTACTGTGGGCTACATGTACATGCTGAAGCTGAACCACCTGGTAGACGACAAGATGCACGCGCGTTCTACCGGTTCCTACAGCCTGGTTACCCAGCAGCCGCTGGGTGGTAAGGCGCAGTTCGGTGGTCAGCGTTTCGGTGAGATGGAAGTGTGGGCACTGGAAGCATACGGTGCCGCTTACACCCTGCAGGAAATGCTCACGGTCAAATCCGATGACGTTGAAGGTCGTACCAAGATGTACAAGAACATCGTGGATGGCGACCACCGCATGGAGCCGGGCATGCCCGAATCCTTCAACGTACTGGTCAAGGAAATCCGCTCGCTGGGTATGAACTTCGAGCTGGAAAACGAATAAGACTGGTAACAATCGGATTTAGTAGACAGAGGCCGGCGGTTGTAAAACACCGCCGGCGCTCCCGGCCCCAGAAGCAGTTGGCCGGGTTGACTACCCCCTAGTGGAGGAAAGGCCTTGAAAGATTTGTTAAACCTGGTGAAAGCCCAGGAGCAGCTGGAAGAATTTGACGCGATCCGTATCGGTCTGGCTTCGCCAGAAATGATCCGTTCCTGGTCCTACGGCGAAGTGAAAAAGCCGGAGACCATTAACTACCGTACCTTCAAGCCGGAGCGTGAAGGTCTGTTCTGTGCCAAGATCTTTGGCCCGGTAAAAGACTACGAGTGTCTGTGCGGCAAGTACAAGCGCATGAAGCACCGCGGCATCATCTGTGAAAAGTGCGGTGTAGAAGTGACCAAGGCCAAGGTGCGTCGTGAGCGCATGGGCCACATCGAGCTGGCGAGCCCGGTTGCGCACATCTGGTTCCTGAAGTCCCTGCCGTCCCGTATCGGCTTGCTGCTGGACATGACCCTGCGCGATATCGAGCGCGTGCTGTACTTCGAATCCTATGTGGTTACCGATCCGGGTATGACTACCCTGGAGCGCGGCCAGCTGCTGAACGACGAGCAGTACTTCGAAGCAATGGAAGAGTTCGCTGACGAGTTCGAAGCCAAGATGGGTGCGGAAGCCATCCAGGAGCTGATGAACGACATCGAGCTGCCGTCCGAAATCCAGCGTCTGCGCGAAGAGATCCCGGCGACCAACTCCGAGACCAAGATCAAGAAGCTGTCCAAGCGTCTTAAGCTGCTGGAAGCCTTCTACAAGTCCGGCAACAAGCCGGAGTGGATGATCATGCAGGCTCTGCCGGTTCTGCCGCCGGATCTGCGTCCGCTGGTACCCCTGGACGGCGGCCGCTTTGCGACCTCTGACCTGAACGATCTGTACCGCCGGGTGATCAACCGTAACAACCGTCTGAAGCGCCTGCTCGAGCTGAACGCGCCGGACATCATCGTGCGCAACGAAAAGCGTATGCTGCAGGAATCTGTTGACGCCCTGCTGGACAACGGCCGTCGCGGCCGCGCCATCACCGGTTCCAACAAGCGTCCGCTGAAGTCCCTGGCCGACATGATCAAGGGTAAGCAGGGTCGTTTCCGCCAGAACCTGCTGGGTAAGCGTGTGGACTACTCCGGTCGTTCCGTGATCGTGGTTGGTCCGACCCTGCGCCTGCACCAGTGTGGACTGCCCAAGAAAATGGCCCTCGAGCTGTTCAAGCCGTTCATTTTCGGCAAGCTGGAAACCCGCGGTCTGGCCACCACCATCAAGGCGGCCAAGAAAATGGTCGAGCGCGAAGAAGCGGTGGTGTGGGACATCCTCGATGAGGTGATCCGCGAGCACCCGGTACTGCTGAACCGTGCACCGACCCTGCACCGTCTGGGTATCCAGGCATTCGAGCCGGTGCTGATTGAAGGTAAAGCGATCCAGCTGCATCCGCTGGTGTGTGCGGCGTACAACGCCGACTTCGACGGTGACCAGATGGCGGTACACGTACCGCTGACCATCGAAGCGCAGCTGGAATCCCGCGCGCTGATGATGTCCACCAACAACATCCTGTCGCCCGCCAATGGTGAGCCGATCATCGTACCGTCCCAGGACGTTGTACTGGGTCTGTACTGGATGACCCGTGAGCGCGTGAACGATAAAGGTGAGGGCATGTCCTTCTCCGATATCAAGGAAGTCAGCCGCGCCTTCTACGCCAAGCAGGTAGGCCTGCAGGCGAAGATCAAGGTGCGTATCGACGAGACCTCCATCGGCGAAGACGGTGAGAAGCAGGTTACCCGCACTATTTACGACACCACTGTCGGTCGTGCGCTGCTGTGGAACATCGTGCCGGAAGGCCTGCCGTTCGAATACGTCAACCAGCCGATGAAGAAGAAGGCGATCTCCCGCGTTCTGAACGAGTGCTACCGTAAAGTGGGCCTGAAGGCGACCGTCATCTTTGCTGACCAGCTGATGTACACCGGTTTCGACTTCTCCACCAAGTCCGGCTCCTCCATCGGTGTGAACGACTTCGAGATCCCGGCGGCCAAGGCCGACCTGATCGCTTCCGCGGAAGAGGAAGTGAAAGAGATCGAAACCCAGTTCGCATCCGGTCTGGTTACCGCGGGTGAGAAATACAATAAGGTCATCGACGTTTGGTCCCGCACCAATGACAAGGTGACCCAGGCGATGATGGCCGGTATCAAGAAAGAGCCGGTAATCGATCGCGAAGGTAAAGAGACCGAGCAGGACTCCTTTAACTCTGTCTACATGTACGCGGACTCCGGCGCTCGTGGTTCCGAGGCGCAGATTCGTCAGCTGGCAGGTATGCGTGGTCTGATGGCGCGTCCGGACGGCTCCATTATCGAAAACGCCATTACTGCGAACTTCCGTGAAGGTCTGAGCGTACTGCAGTACTTCATCTCGACCCACGGTGCTCGTAAAGGTCTGGCGGATACCGCACTGAAAACTGCGAACTCCGGTTACCTGACCCGTCGTCTGGTAGACGTGGCGCAGGACGTGGTAATTACCGAGATCGACTGTGGCACCGACGACGGCCTGACCATGGCGCCGGTGATCGAAGGCGGTGACGTCATCGAGTCCCTGGGTGACCGTATCCTCGGCCGTGTTGTGGCGCGCGACGTGACCAAGCCTGGCAGCGACGAGATTGCCGTACCGGCTGGTACCATGATCGACGAAGCCTGGGTCGAGCGCATCGAAGGTATGGGTATCGACGAAGTGATCGTCCGTTCCGCGATTTCCTGTGAAACCGCCCACGGCATTTGTGCCCAGTGTTACGGCCGAGACCTGGCCCGTGGCCACCGCGCCAACCCGGGTGAGTCCGTGGGTGTTGTGGCTGCCCAGTCCATCGGTGAGCCGGGTACCCAGCTGACCATGCGTACCTTCCACATCGGTGGTGCGGCGAGCCGCGCCTCTGCTGCAGACAGCATTCAGGTGAAACAGCCTGGTACCGTGCGTCTGCACAATGTGAAGACGGTTAAAACCGAAAGCGGCAACCTGGTAGCGGTTTCGCGCTCCGGTGAGCTGGCAGTAGCGGACCCCGCCGGTCGTGAACGCGAGCGTTACAAGCTACCTTACGGTGCTGTGATCAGCGTCGACGAAGGTTCTACCATTGATGGTGGCCAGATCGTGGCCAAGTGGGATCCGCACACCCACCCGATCATTACCGAAGTTGCCGGTTGGGTGAAGCTGTCCGGTATGGAAGACGGCCTCTCTATCCGTAAGCAGACCGACGAGATTACCGGTCTGTCCTCTATCGAGGTCATCGACCCGGCAGAACGTCCGGCGGCAGGTAAAGACCTGCGTCCGGCGGTAACCCTGGTGGACGAGAACGGTGAAGAGCTGACCCTGGCCAACTCCAACGCGCCGGCACACTACGCACTGCCGCCGCGGGCAATCCTCAGCCTGAAGGACAGCGACAAGGTGAACGTGGGTGATATCGTCGCACGTATTCCGCAGGAATCCGGCGGTACCAAGGATATTACCGGTGGTCTGCCGCGGGTTGCCGACCTGTTTGAAGCGCGTAAGCCGAAAGAACCGTCCATCCTGGCGGAGATCTCCGGTACCGTTTCCTTCGGTAAAGAGACCAAGGGCAAGGTTCGTCTGCAGATCACCCCGAAAGACGGCAAGCCGCTGGCCAATGGCAAGGATCACTACGAAGTACTGATTCCGAAGCACCGCCAGCTGACCGTGTTCGAAGGTGAAACCGTAGAAAAGGGCGAGGTTATCTCCGATGGCCCGTCCAACCCGCACGACATTCTGCGCCTCAAGGGCGTGGAGGAACTGGCGCGCTACATCACCAACGAGATCCAGGAGGTTTACCGTCTCCAGGGTGTAGGCATCAACGATAAGCACATTGAGACCATCGTGCGTCAGATGCTGCGTAAAGTTGAGATCCTCGAGATGGGTGACTCCGAGTTCATCAAGGGCGATCAGGTGGAATACCAGCGCGTTGTTGAAGAGAACGAGCGTCTGCGTGCCGAAGGCAAGCAGCCTGCGCAGTTCGAGCGCCTGCTGCTGGGTATCACCAAAGCGTCTCTGGCGACCGAGTCCTTCCTGTCTGCGGCCTCCTTCCAGGAGACCACCCGTGTACTGACCGAAGCGGCAGTAACCGGCAAGGAAGACAGCCTGCGCGGCCTGAAGGAAAACGTGGTAGTGGGTCGTCTGATCCCGGCCGGTACCGGCCTCGCCTACCACGCAGAGCGCAAGCGCAGACGCACCCAGCAGTTGACCCAGGGCTATGCCGAGGGTCCTTCTGCAGAAGAGGTGGAAGCTGCACTGACCGAAGCCCTGAAATCTTCCGGGGAGTAAGGTCGACAGAACGGAGTAGTCTGACCGGCGGTTCTTGCTTGCGGAGCAGGCATCACCGGTCAGTTCCGGATCGCAATTGCCTGCTGGGGTAAGTATTTACTTCGGCAGGTGATTGACTCGGGGTTGTCGCCCTTATAGAATGCGGCCCCCGCTAATGGGGTGCGATTGCCGATTGGTTCATGGTCCATGGGCCGGGCGGAAATCGCGCACTGACGATAGGCCCCCGCTGCTGTAAAGGTGGGGGCGTTTTATTTTGGAGTGATTTTTAATGGCAACGATCAACCAGTTGGTTCGTAAGCCGAGAAAACGCAAAGTTGAAAAAAGCGACGTGCCTGCACTGCAAGCTAGCCCGCAGCGCCGTGGAGTTTGTACTCGTGTGTATACCACTACACCGAAGAAGCCGAACTCCGCACTGCGTAAAGTTTGTCGTGTGCGCCTGACCAACGGTTACGAAGTAACTTCGTACATCGGCGGTGAAGGCCACAACCTGCAGGAGCACAGCGTGGTGCTGATTCGCGGCGGTCGTGTAAAAGACCTGCCGGGTGTGCGCTACCACACTGTACGCGGTGCACTTGACTGTGCCGGCGTAAACGATCGCAAGCAGGGCCGTTCCAAGTACGGTGCCAAGCGTCCTAAGGGTTAATTCCCATAGGTCAATTTGCGTTTCGGTTTAACGAATAACCGGAGTAAGGCTGAGCTCGCCGATTTGTAGTTACTATTTTTAGTGAATCAGGCGGCGTCTCAGAGTAACCCTGAAGAGAGGCAATCCCATGCCAAGAAGACGAGTAGTCGCCAAGCGCGAAGTGCTGCCCGATCCCAAGTTCGGGAACGTGACTCTGGCCAAGTTCATGAACCATGTCATGATCTCTGGTAAGAAGTCTGTGGCAGAGAGCATCGTTTACGGTGCACTGGATCTGGTTTCAGAAAAGCTGAACAAAGATCCGATTGAAGTTTTTGAAGAGTCCCTGGAAAACATCGCCCCGATGGTGGAAGTTAAGTCCCGTCGTGTTGGTGGTGCTACCTACCAGGTGCCGGTAGAAGTGCGTCCCGCACGTCGTACCGCGCTGGCAATGCGCTGGCTGGTAGATTTCTCCCGTAAGCGCGGTGAGAAGTCCATGGCCCAGCGTCTGGCCAATGAAATGATCGATGCTTCCCAGAACAAGGGCGGCGCGGTCAAGAAGCGTGAAGACGTGCATCGTATGGCGGAAGCCAACAAAGCGTTCTCCCACTATCGTTTCTAAGATAGTGGCGCTTCTAAGTCTGATGAATACCCACATCGGAAATTAAAACCGAAAGGCAGCAGGGCCAGTTTTTAAACTCGTGCCCAGCTGCCTTTTGCCGTTATATCGAGGATACAACTGTGGCACGTAAAACGCCTATCGAACGCTATCGCAATATCGGTATCTGCGCCCACGTAGACGCCGGTAAAACCACGACTACCGAGCGCGTACTGTTCTACACCGGTCTGTCCCACAAAATTGGTGAGGTGCACGAGGGTGCCGCAACCATGGACTGGATGGAGCAGGAGCAGGAGCGTGGTATCACCATCACCTCTGCAGCGACCACCTGTTTCTGGGCTGGTATGCAGCAACAGTTCCCGCAGCATCGCGTAAACATCATCGACACCCCCGGACACGTTGACTTCACCATTGAGGTGGAGCGTTCCCTGCGTGTACTGGACGGCGCTGTTGTTGTTCTGTGTGGCTCTTCCGGTGTGCAGCCGCAGACCGAAACCGTATGGCGTCAGGCCAACAAGTACGAAGTACCACGCATGGTATTCGTCAACAAAATGGACCGCGCCGGTGCAGACTTCCGTAAGGTTGTCGGCCAGCTGAAAACCCGTCTGAACGCCACTGCAGTACCTCTGCAGATGACCATTGGCGCAGAAGACGAGTTCAAGGGTGTTGTCGACCTGGTCAAGATGAAAGCCATCCTGTGGAACGAAGAAGACATGGGTATGACTTTCGACTACGCCGACATCCCGGCTGAGCTGCAGGACGAGTGCGAAGAAATGCGCGAGTTCCTGGTGGAAGCGGCGGCGGAAGCCAACGAAGAGCTGATGGAGAAGTACCTGGAAGAGGGTGAGCTGACCGAAGAAGAGATCAAGGCAGCCATCCGTCAGCGTACCCTGGCCAACGAAATCGTACCGGTTCTGGGCGGCTCTGCGTTCAAGAACAAGGGCGTACAGGCCATGCTGGACGCGGTTATTGAATACCTGCCTGCGCCTACCGAAGTTAAGGCGATTGAAGGTACTCTGGACGACGGTGAAACCGTTGAAACCCGTAAGGCTGACGACAATGCGCCGTTCGCTGCTCTGGCGTTCAAGATCGCTACCGACCCGTTCGTTGGTACTCTGACTTTCTTCCGCGTGTACTCCGGTAAGCTGGAAAGCGGCACCGCGGTATACAACTCCGTGAAAATGAAGAAAGAACGCGTTGGCCGTATGGTGCAGATGCACTCCAACGACCGTAAAGAGATCAAGGAAGTACTGGCGGGCGACATCGCTGCGGCTATCGGCTTGAAGGATGTGACCACTGGTGACACTCTGTGCGCCGAAGACGCCAAGATTGTTCTCGAACGCATGGAATTCCCTGAGCCGGTAATCTCCGTGGCGGTAGAGCCGAAGTCCAAGCCGGACCAGGAAAAGATGGGTATTGCCCTGGGCAAACTGGCTCAGGAAGACCCCTCTTTCCGCGTTAAAACCGACGAAGAGACTGGCCAGACCATCATCTCCGGTATGGGTGAGCTACACCTGGACATCATCGTTGACCGCATGCGTCGCGAATTCAACGTTGAAGCCAACATCGGTAAGCCGCAGGTGGCCTATCGTGAAACTATCCGCAACACCTCTGAGATCGAAGGCAAGTTCGTTCGCCAGTCCGGTGGTCGCGGTCAGTACGGTCACGTATGGGTGAAGTTCGAGCCGGCAGAAGACGAGTCCCAGGAAGGTCTGGAATTCGAAAACGCCATCGTTGGTGGTGTGGTACCGAAGGAATACATTCCTGCGGTACAGAAGGGTATCGAAGAGCAGATGCAGAATGGTGTTCTGGCTGGCTACCCGCTGCTGGGCCTGAAGGCTACCCTGTACGACGGCTCCTTCCACGATGTGGACTCCAATGAAATGGCGTTCAAGATCGCTGGTTCCATGGCAACCAAGAAGCTGGCTCAGGTCGGCGGCGCGGTTCTGCTCGAGCCGATGATGAAAGTGGAAGTAGTTACCCCGGAAGAAAACATGGGTGACGTTGTGGGTGACCTCAACCGTCGTCGTGGTCTGATCCAGGGTATGGAAGACAGTGCTTCTGGTAAGGTTGTCAACGCTGAAGTGCCGCTGGCCGAAATGTTCGGTTACGCCACTGACCTGCGTTCTGCTACCCAGGGCCGTGCGACCTACACCATGGAATTCCTGAAGTACGCTGAAGCGCCGAAAAACGTCGCTGACGAAATCATCGCGAAAAACAAAGGCTAATTTCCTAACTTCTTTTAGCTAGAGGATATTGAAAATGGGAAAAGAAAAGTTTGAACGTTCCAAGCCCCACGTAAACGTGGGCACCATCGGTCACGTTGACCACGGTAAAACCACCCTGACCGCTGCGCTGACTCGCGTATGTGCGGAAGTATGGGGCGGCGCAGCCGTTGCTTTCGACGGTATCGACAATGCACCGGAAGAGCGTGAGCGTGGTATCACCATCGCTACCTCTCACGTTGAATACGAGTCCCCGACCCGTCACTACGCGCACGTAGACTGCCCGGGCCACGCCGACTACGTTAAAAACATGATCACCGGTGCTGCTCAGATGGACGGCGCTATCCTGGTATGTGGTGCGACTGACGGCCCTATGCCCCAGACTCGCGAACACATCCTGCTGTCTCGTCAGGTAGGTGTACCTTACATCGTTGTGTTCCTGAACAAGGCTGACCTGCTGGCAGAAGACTGTGGCGGTGTTGGTTCTGAAGAATACGCCGAGATGATGGAACTGGTTGAAATGGAGCTGCGCGAGCTGCTGGACCAGTACGAATTCCCGGGCGACGACACTCCGATCATTGCTGGTTCCGCTCTGATGGCGCTGAACGGTGAAGACGGTGATGAGCTGGGTACTACCGCTGTTAAGAAGCTGGTAGAAACCCTGGACGAGTACATCCCGGAGCCGGAGCGTGCAGTAGACATGCCGTTCCTGATGCCGATCGAAGACGTATTCTCCATCTCTGGCCGTGGTACCGTGGTAACTGGTCGTGTTGAGCGTGGCATCATCAATACCGGCGACGAAATCGAAATCGTTGGTATCAAAGAGACCACCAAGACCACCTGTACCGGTGTTGAAATGTTCCGCAAGCTGCTCGACGAAGGTCGTGCTGGTGAGAACATCGGCGCACTGCTGCGTGGCACCAAGCGTGACGAAGTTGAGCGTGGTCAGGTCCTGGCGAAGCCGGGTTCCATCACCCCGCACACCAAGTTCGAAGGTGAGGTGTACATCCTGTCCAAGGACGAAGGTGGTCGTCACACCCCGTTCTTCAAAGGCTACCGTCCGCAGTTCTACTTCCGTACCACCGACGTAACTGGTGCGGTTGAGCTGCCGGAAGGCACCGAAATGGTAATGCCGGGCGACAACATTCAGATGAAAGTTGAGCTGATCGCGCCGATCGCCATGGAAGAAGGCCTGCGCTTCGCCATCCGCGAAGGTGGCCGTACCGTTGGTGCTGGCGTTGTAGCTAAAATCCTCGACTAATTTTTAGTCCTGGTTTTAAGCACGAAAAGGCCGCAGTGGAAACACTGCGGCTTTTTTTATGGCCGCCCGTAAGGCCGGTGACTTTAAATCCAGTCTCGGGTCAGGTTGCAGTGTCTGCTGCCTGACATGAGCTGGTCGAAGTCGCGGCCATCCATTGCGATCAGTGACTCGTGGTCCCCGGACTCGAGGTAGAGGGTGTCCCGGTCGTCCAGGCCGCTGTCCACCAGGGTGGTAATCCCGTAGGCTGGGCCCAGCGGGGGCAGGGCGCCGACCTCACAGTCAGAAAAGTGTTGCTGGAATTCGCTCTCGTCCATCATTTCCAGATGGTTGCGGCCGGTCTCCTCGTGTACGGCGCGCATGTCCAGGCTGCTGCTTGCGGGGATGATGGTCATCACCGTACCGCGTTCATCCTTGAGCATGATGGCCTTGGCGACCCGGTCTTCGCGAACATTGGCTTTGTGTGCGCTTTCCCGGTTGGTAGCGCTGTGCTCGTGGGGGATGACCCGATACTGAATTGAATGGTCAGTCAGGTACTGACTGACAGTGCTGGCAATAGTCATGATTTGCCCCTCCTGTATGGCGCTTTTCGGCTTATACCTCAGTTTAGTTTCGCGCCGGTGCTATTTGGCGTGCCCGTGCAAACTTTGTTTTCACTGTGGAGTTGACAGGCCAAAAAATCACCCGTAGACTTCGCGCTCCTTTTCGCCCGCCCTCGGGGCTGTGCAAAAGGACGTTCTTTAGCTTTATAACTGGAGTTTGATTCCATGCAGGGTCAACGCATCCGAATTCGCCTGAAGGCGTTTGATCACAAGCTGATCGACACGTCTACTCAGGAGATCGTCGAGACGGCCAAGCGCACTGGCGCTCAGGTTCGCGGTCCCATTCCGCTGCCGACTCGTAAAGAGAAGTACACCGTACTGATCTCTCCGCACGTCAACAAAGACGCGCGCGACCAGTATGAAATCCGTACTCACAAGCGTTTGCTGGACATTGTTGAGCCCACCGAGAAAACCGTTGACGCGCTGATGAAGCTCGATCTGGCGGCAGGTGTTGAGGTTCAGATTAGTCTCGGCTAACACTTCAAATTAACTACCGAATCCCGAACGAAAAAGGTTCGGGTAGTGTAACGCTCTGAAATTGGGCGGCCGCAGTGGGTTAAAGCCCCGTGCACTGAGAGGTTGAAAAGATGACTATAGGTATTGTCGGCCGCAAGAGCGGCATGACTCGCATCTTCACTGAAGATGGCGCGTCTATCCCGGTAACTGTTATCGAGGTAGCTCCCAATCGCGTCACTCAGGTGAAAACTCAGGAAACTGACGGCTACTCCGCAGTGCAGGTAACTGTGGGTGCTCGTAAGGCTTCCCGTGTCTCCAAGCCCCAAGCGGGCCACTTCGCCAAAGCCAACACAGAGGCTGGCTCTGCTCTTTTCGAACTGCGTACTGACGGTTCTGAAGAGTCCTTCGAAATCGGTTCTGAAATCACTGTTGCTAGCTTCGAAGCTGGTCAGAAGATTGACGTAACCGGCACTTCCAAAGGTAAAGGATTTCAGGGCGGTATTAAGCGCTGGAACTTCCGCATGCAAGACGCTACCCACGGTAACTCCCTGTCTCACCGCGCACCCGGTTCTATCGGTCAGTGCCAGACCCCTGGTCGTGTGTGGAAAGGCAAGAAGATGGCCGGTCACATGGGTGCTGAGCGTGTTACCACGCAAAACCTGGAAGTGGTTCGTGTGGATGCCGAGCGCAACCTGCTGCTGGTAAAAGGCGCTGTTCCCGGAGCTCCGGGTGGCAACGTGATCGTTCGTCCGGCTGTGAAAGCCTAAGTCTGAGGGTAATTAGATATGGAACTGAATATCGCTACTCCCGAAGGCGCCAAAGGCACTGTAGCTGTCTCTGAAGTGGCTTTCGGTCGTGAATTCAACCAGGACCTGGTACACCAGGCCGTCGTCGCCTACATGGCTGGCGCGCGCCAGGGCACCAAGGCCCAGAAGAACCGCTCTGCGGTTTCCGGTGGCGGCAAGAAGCCTTGGCGCCAGAAAGGTACTGGCCGTGCTCGCGCCGGTACTATCCGCAGCCCGCTGTGGCGCTCCGGTGGCGTAACTTTCGCCGCTGAACCGCGCGATCACAGCGTCAAGCTGAACAAGAAAATGTACCGCGCTGCACTGCGCTGCATTCTCTCTGAGCTGGCTCGTCAGGAGCGTCTGGTTGTTGTTGAGTCTTTCGACGTGGAAGCGCCGAAAACCAAGCAGCTGGTAACCAAGCTTGCCCAGTACGATCTGGCAGAAGCGCTGATCGTGACCGAAGAGGTTAATGAAAACCTCTACCTGGCCGCGCGCAACCTGCACAAGATCGATGTTCGCGATGTCCAGGGTATCGATCCGGTAAGCCTGATTCGCTTTGACAAGGTCGTGGTTACCGTTTCTGCACTGAAGAAAATTGATGAGGTGCTGGGATGAACCAAGAGCGAATCTACAAAGTACTGCTGGGTCCGGTAATTTCCGAGAAAGCTGCTGTGCTGGCGGATGCCGCCAACCAGGTAGTGTTCAAGGTCACCACCGACGCGTCCAAAGCCGAGATCAAGGCCGCGGTAGAGAAGCTGTTCAATGTTTCTGTTGAGCAGGTTCGCACCGTGAACGTAAAAGGCAAAACCAAACGTACTCGCTACGGCATGGGCCAGCGTAACGACTGGAAAAAAGCCTACGTTCGCCTGGCCGAAGGCAGCGACATCAACTTTGAAGCTGCTGAGTAAAGGGGAAAGTTACAATGGCAATTGTAAAGACAAAACCGACCTCTGCTGGCCGTCGTCACCTAGTAAAGGTTGTTAATTCCGACCTGCACAAGGGTGCACCTTACGCGCCGCTGCTGGAGAAGAAGTCCAAGTCCGGTGGTCGTAACAACAACGGTCGCATCACTACCCGTCATATCGGTGGTGGTCACAAGCATCACTACCGCGTAGTGGATTTCAAGCGTAACAAGGATGGCATTCCGGCCACCGTTGAGCGCCTGGAATACGATCCGAACCGCAGCGCGCATATCGCTCTGGTTTGCTACGCCGACGGTGAGCGCCGTTACATTCTTGCACCGAAGCACTTGAAAGCTGGTGACAAGGTCCAGTCCGGCGACGCTGCGCCGATCAAAGTGGGTAACACTTTGCCGCTGCGCAACATCCCGGTTGGTTCCGTGATTCACGCCATCGAGCTGAAGCCTGGTAAAGGTGCTCAGCTGGCCCGCTCTGCCGGTGCCTCTGTACAGCTGGTTGCCCGTGAAGGTCAGTACGCGACTATCCGTCTGCGTTCTGGCGAAATGCGTCGGGTTCTGTCCGAGTGCCGCGCCACCCTGGGTGAAGTGAGCAACTCCGAGCACAGCCTGCGCAAGCTGGGTAAAGCAGGTGCCAAACGCTGGCGCGGTGTTCGTCCTACCGTTCGCGGTGTGGCGATGAACCCGGTAGACCACCCGCACGGTGGTGGTGAAGGTCGTACCTCTGGTGGTCGTCACCCTGTGACGCCTTGGGGTGTTCCGACCAAGGGTAAGAAAACGCGTAAGAACAAGCGCACCGACAACATGATTGTACGTCGTCGCGGCAAGTAAGCCGCGCGCGATGTCTGAGCTGCTAGAGAGGAATCGACAGTGCCACGCTCATTAAAGAAAGGTCCCTTTATTGATCTGCATTTGATCAAGAAGGTGGAGGCGGCGATTGAGAAAAATGATCGTCGACCGATTAAAACCTGGTCCCGCCGTTCCATGGTTATGCCGGAAATGGTGGGCCTGACGATTGCCGTTCATAACGGTCGTCAACACGTGCCCGTTCTGATCAACGAAGAAATGGTTGGTCACAAGCTGGGCGAATTCGCGGCTACCCGCACTTACCGTGGCCACGCTGCGGATAAGAAAGCGAAGAAGCGCTAAGCCGAGGTTATAGAGATGGAAGTACAAGCAAAATTACGCGGTGCTCGTCTGTCGGCACAAAAGGCGCGTCTGGTAGCTGATCAGATTCGCGGCAAAGGTGTCGAGGAAGCCCTGGATATCCTGGCTTTCAGCCACAAGAAGGGTGCTGCGATCGTCAAGAAGGTTCTGGAATCTGCCATCGCCAACGCCGAGCACAATGAAGGTGCCGATGTCGACGAACTGAAGGTTTCCACAATTTTCGTGGATGAGGGTATGACCATGAAGCGCATTAAACCGCGTGCGAAAGGTCGTGCTGATCGTATTCTGAAGCGTACTTGTCACATTACTGTGAAAGTAGCCGAGAAATAAGAGAGCAGGCGAGAAAACCATGGGACAAAAAGTACATCCTACCGGCATTCGTCTGGGTATCGTTAAAAAGCATACCTCCGTTTGGTATGCCGGCAGTGACGAGTACGCAGACAAGCTGTACACGGATCTGAAAGTTCGCGAATACATTCGCAAGAAACTGGCCCACGCTTCCGTGAGCCGCATCGAGATCGAACGTCCGGCCAACACCGCTCGTGTGACTATCCACACTGCGCGTCCGGGCATCGTGATCGGTAAAAAAGGTGAAGACGTAGAGCGTCTGCGCAACGAGCTGACTTCCCAGATGGGTGTGCCCGTGCACATCGACATCGAAGAAGTTCGCAAGCCTGACCTGGATGCCACTCTGGTAGCCCAGAACGTTGCTCAGCAGTTGGAGCGTCGCGTTATGTTCCGTCGCGCTATGAAGCGTGCCGTACAGAACGCAATGCGCCAGGGCGCTGAAGGTATCAAGATTCAAGTGGGCGGTCGTCTCGGCGGTGCTGAGATCGCGCGTACTGAATGGTACCGTGAAGGCCGTGTGCCGCTGCACACTCTGCGTGCCAACATCGACTACGGCACTTATGAAGCCAGTACTACCTACGGCATCATCGGTGTGAAAGTTTGGATCTTCAAAGGCGAAGTCATCGGTGACGAAATCCCCGAAGAAAAGCCAGCGAAGACTCGCAAAAAAGCTGCTAAATAAGGGGTGCGCAGATGCTACAACCAAAGCGTACAAAATTCCGCAAGGTACAGAAGGGTCGCAACCGCGGTCTTTCTCAGCGCGGCTCTAAAGTGAGCTTTGGCGAGTTCGGCCTCAAGGCCATCGGTCGTGGACGCATTACTGCGCGTCAGATCGAAGCGGCTCGTCGCGCAATGACTCGTCACGTTAAACGTGGCGGTAAGATCTGGATTCGTGTGTTTCCGGACAAGCCCATTTCCAGTAAGCCCCTCGAAGTTCGTATGGGTAAAGGTAAGGGTAACGTAGAATACTGGGTGGCTCAGATTCAGCCGGGTAAAGTCCTCTATGAAATGGAAGGCGTATCCGAAGAACTGGCTCGCGAAGCATTTGAGCTCGCGGCAGCCAAGCTGCCTGTAAAGACAACTTTCGTTAAGCGTTCGGTGATGTAATGAAGACTGCAGATCTACGCTCAAAGTCTGTTGAAGAACTGAACCAGGAACTCCTGAGCCAGCTTGAAGCACAGTTCAAGCTGCGTATGCAGAAGTCCACCGGTCAGCTGACTCAGACCCATCTGCTGAAGCAGACTCGTCGCGACATTGCTCGCATTAAGACTGTGTTGACCGAGAAAGCAGGTAATTAATCATGGCTGAAGCAAAACTGAAGCGTACTCTGACCGGCAAGGTTGTGAGTGACAAGATGGATAAAACCGTCACCGTTTTGATCGAGCGCCGTGTTAAGCACCCGATCTACGGCAAAATCGTGAGCAAGTCCACCAAGCTCAAAGCACACGACGAAAACAATGAATGCGGCATCGGTGATGTTGTGACCATTGAAGAATCTCGTCCGCTGTCCAAGAGCAAATCCTGGTCCTTGCAGAAAATTGTAGAGCGTGCGGCGAAGGTTTAACCCCTAGCGCATTGAAGAGTTTCGGAGAGGAACGATGATTCAAGCGGAATCCTACTTAGAAGTAGCCGATAACAGTGGGGCTCGCCGTGTCATGTGCATCAAGGTGCTGGGCGGCTCCCACCGTCGCTACGCTGGCGTTGGCGACATCATCAAAGTAACCGTTAAGGAAGCAATTCCTCGCGGTAAAGTGAAAAAAGGTCAGGTGATGAACGCGGTTGTGGTTCGCACCAAAAAAGGTGTGCGTCGCCCGGACGGCTCCCTGATCAAATTTGACGATAACGCAGCGGTACTGCTGAACCAGCAACATGCGCCGGTCGGCACCCGTATTTTTGGCCCGGTAACTCGCGAGCTGCGCGGTGAGAAGTTCATGAAGATCATCTCACTGGCTCCCGAAGTTATCTAAGCCACGAGCGGAGAATAGTAATGCGCAAGATCAAGCGTGACGACGAAGTCATCGTTATCGCCGGTCGCGACAAAGGCAAGCGTGGCACCGTACGTAAGGTGCTTAACGACGGTCGCCTGATCGTATCCGGTGTACAGATGATCAAAAAGCACCAGAAACCGAACCCCCAGCTGGGCGTTGCTGGTGGCATTGTTGAGAAAGAAGCCGCTATCCAGGTTTCCAACGTAGCCATCTTCAACCCGAATACCCAGAAAGCTGACCGGGTAGGCTTCAAAGTACTGGAAGACGGCACTAAGATTCGCGTCTTCAAATCCAGCGGCGAAGCCGTTGACGCATAAGTCAGGTGGAAAACATGGCAAGGCTTAAAGAGCTCTATACCAAAGAACTCGCGTCCAAGCTGAAAGAAGAGCTGGGACTTGAGAACGTAATGTCCGTGCCGCGCATCACCAAAATCACCGTCAACATGGGTGTCGGTGAAGCCATTGGTGATAAGAAGGTACTGGAACACGCAGTCAATGACATGACTGCAATCACTGGTCAAAAACCCATTGTGACCAACGCGCGTAAGTCTATCGCGGGCTTTAAAATCCGTGATGGCTGGCCGATTGGCTGTAAGGTAACTCTGCGCGGTGAGCGCATGTATGAGTTCCTGGAGCGCCTGATCGGTATCGCGATTCCGCGTATCCGCGACTTCCGTGGCATTAGCCCGAAGCAGTTCGACGGTCGTGGTAACTTCTCAATGGGTGTAACCGAACAAATTATCTTCCCGGAAATTGACTACGACAAAGTAGACAAGATCCGCGGTCTGGATATTTGTATCACTACTACAGCAGCTAACGACGACCAAGGTCGTGCACTGCTGAAAGCATTCAACTTCCCGTTTAAGGGTTAAGAGGATTCCATGGCGAAGAAATCCATGATTGCGCGCGAGAACAAGCGCGCTCGAACCGCAGCTAAGTACGCTGAAAAGCGTCAAGAGCTGAAGGCGATCATCGCCAGTGCCGACGCTTCTGAAGAGGAGCGTTGGGAGGCTCAGCTCAAGCTGCAACAACTGCCGCGCGATGCAAGCCCGGTACGTCAGCAGCGCCGCTGCCGTATCACTGGTCGCCCCCACGCTGTCTACCGCAAGTTCGGCCTGTGCCGTAACAAACTGCGTGAAGCAGCCATGCGTGGTGATGTCCCCGGCCTGGTTAAGTCCAGCTGGTAATACGGCAGACTTGAGGAGTCTTAAGTAATGAGTATGCAAGATCCGTTGGCAGATATGCTGACCCGCATCCGCAACGCCCTGGGCCGCGGAAAGGGCAGTGTTTCCATGCCTTCATCAAAACTGAAAGTAGCTGTAGCCAACGTTCTGAAAGACGAAGGTTACGTTACTGGTGTAGCCGTCAGCGAAGGCGCCAAGCCTGAACTGACCATCGAACTGAAATACTTTCAGGGCAAGCCGGTTATCGCTGAGCTGGATCGGGTTTCCCGTCCGGGCCTGCGTAACTACGCCGGTAAAAAAGCGCTGCCTTCCGTACGCGGTGGCCTGGGTATCGCGATCGTTTCCACCTCTCAAGGTGTGATGACTGATCGTGCAGCCCGTCAGGCTGGCGTCGGTGGCGAAGTGCTCTGCACCGTATTCTAAGCGGGGGTTGAAATGTCTCGAGTAGCAAATGATCCAGTTCAGATCCCCGCTGGCGTTTCCGTTGACCTGAAAGGTCAGGATATCGCTGTAAAAGGTGGTAACGGCAATCTGAACTTCAACGTCCACTCTGATGTGGAAGTTAAGCAAGAAGAAAACCAGCTGAAGTTTGCCGCGCGCAATGGCTCCAAGCAGGCGCGTGCACTGGCGGGTACCACCCGTGCGCTGGTTAACAATATGGTGGTCGGTGTCAGTCAGGGCTTCGAAAAGAAGCTGCAGCTGAACGGTGTTGGTTACCGTGCGAAAGCATCCGGTAAGACCGTTAACCTGACTCTCGGTTTCTCTCACCCGATCGATTACGCACTTCCGGAAGGCGTAACCGCAGAGACTCCGAGCCAGACTGAAATCGTACTGAAGAGCAGCGACAAGCAGCTGTTGGGTCAAGTGGCCGCAGAGATCCGCGCATTCCGTCCGCCGGAGCCCTACAAAGGTAAGGGTGTCCGCTACGCCGATGAGCGCGTGTATCGCAAAGAGGCCAAGAAGAAGTAAGGCATAGATATGAACGTTAAAAAGCAATCTCGCTTGCGTCGTGCACGTCGTGCCCGCGCCAAGTTCCGTGAGCTGGGCGCCGTTCGCCTGACAGTGAACCGCACTCCGCGCCACATATACGCACAGATCCTGTCTGCCGAAGGCGACAAGGTATTGGCCTCTGCCTCTACTCTGGACAAGGACCTGCGTGAAAGCAAAACCGGCAACGTCGACGCTGCTAAAGCCGTCGGTACCCTGATCGCTGAGCGTGCCAAGGCCGCCGGCGTTGAAGCGGTAGCCTTCGATCGCAGCGGTTTCAAATACCACGGCCGTGTTAAGGCCCTGGCAGACGCTGCCCGCGAAGCCGGTCTGAAATTCTAAGGGTTGAGTTATGGCTAGAGATAAAGTCGAGAAGAGCAACGACGAAGGCCTCCAGGAAAAGCTGGTCCAGGTCAATCGCGTTGCCAAAACCGTAAAAGGTGGTCGTATCTTCGCGTTCACCGCTCTGACCGTAGTTGGCGATGGCAATGGCCGCGTTGGCTTTGGTCGTGGCAAGGCTCGCGAAGTGCCAGTTGCCATCCAAAAGGCAATGGAAGCTGCGCGTCGCAACATGATCCAGGTAGACCTGAACGGTGACACCATTCAGTACGCTACCAACGGTCGCCACGGCGGTTCCAAGGTATACATGCAGCCCGCTTCCCAGGGTACCGGTGTAATTGCCGGCGGTGCCATGCGCTCCGTACTGGAAATGGCTGGTGTCCACAACGTACTGGCCAAGTGCTACGGCTCTACCAACCCGGTAAACGTCGTTCGCGCCACTTTCAGTGCTCTGGGCAAAATGAGCAGCCCGGAAGACGTCGCCGCCAAGCGTGGCAAGTCTGTGGAAGAAATCCTGAACTGATTCGGTTTGGGTCGCAGCAGCACTATCGCTGCGGCCCACTCTGAACTTGCTTTGAGTGAATGAGTCATGGCTAAGAAGACCATCAAAGTCACCCAGGTCAAGAGCATCAACGGTCGCCTGAAAAATCATCAGGCATGTGTTGCTGGTCTGGGTCTGCGCCGCATCGGTCACACTGTGGAAGTGGAAGACACTCCCTCTGTGCGCGGCATGATCAACAAAGTGAACTACCTCGTTAAAGTTGAGGAGGCGTAACATGCGTTTAAACGATTTGTCTCCCGCTGAGGGTCACAAGCACAGCGCCAAGCGCGTTGGTCGCGGCATCGGTAGCGGTCTGGGTAAAACCGGTGGCCGTGGTCACAAGGGTCAAAAGGCCCGTTCCGGTGGTAGCGTTCGTCCGGGCTTCGAAGGCGGTCAGATGCCGCTGCAGAAGCGCCTGCCGAAGTACGGTTTCACCTCTCGCGTTGGCCGCTTTGTAGCGGAAGTGCGTCTGGCGGAGCTGGCGAAGGTAGAAGGTGACACGATTGATTTGGCAGCGCTGAAAAATGCCGATATTATCGGCAGCCACATTAAGCGCGCCAAAGTGTTCCTTTCCGGTGAGCTGACCAAAGCGGTAACCGTGAAAGGTCTCGGCGTCACCAAAGGTGCTAAAGCGGCCATCGAAGCTGCTGGCGGAAAAGTAGAAGACTAAATCGAGGCCCCAATGGCACGACCAGGATCTGGTGTTAACTCCCTGGGTAACGGCAAGGGATTAGGCGAGCTTTGGGCTCGCCTTCGTTTTCTGTTTCTCGCGATTCTCGTATATCGTATAGGGACCCATATTCCGGTGCCCGGTATTGATCCGGAAAAGCTGGCAAACCTGTTTAATCAGAACCAGGGAACCATCCTTGGCCTGTTCAACATGTTTTCCGGTGGCGCACTGGAACGGATGAGTATTCTGGCCCTCGGGATCATGCCTTACATCTCCGCGTCCATCATTATGCAGTTGATGACCGCGGTGACGCCTTCTCTGGAGGCGTTAAAGAAGGAAGGTGATGCAGGGCGTCGCAAGATCAACCAGTACACCCGTTATTTAACGGTATTGCTGGCTCTGATCCAGGGCATCGGTATGACCTTTGGTCTCGCCGGTCAGAACCTCGCATATTCCGCTGAGCCGGCATTCGGTTTCTACTTTGTGGCCGTAGTGTCACTGGTAACCGGTGCAGTGTTCATGATGTGGCTGGGGGAGCAGATCACCGAGCGCGGTGTTGGCAATGGTATTTCCATGCTGATCTTCGCCGGTATCGTTGCCGGGCTGCCCAGTGCTATTGGCCAGGCTTTCGAGCAGGCGCGTCAGGGTGAATTGCATATCCTGATGCTGCTGGCTATCGGCTTCGTGGCGATTGCTGTTGTCTACTTCGTTGTGGTTATGGAACGCGGCCAACGCCGTATCACCATTAATCACGCGCGGCGCCAGGCGGGTCGTTACTCCCAGGCGCCGGCGGCACAGTCCAGCCACCTGCCGCTGAAGGTCAACATGGCCGGTGTAATCCCGGTTATCTTTGCCAGCAGTATCCTGCTGTTCCCTGCGACTCTGGCGCAGTGGTTCGGTCAGGGTGGCGAAGGTATCGGTGCGCAGATCCTGCAGTGGATGGCGCTCCAGCTGGGCCCCGGTCAGCCGCTGAACATTATTCTGTTCGCACTGTTGATTGGCTTCTTCTGTTTCTTCTACACGGCGTTGATGTTCAACCCGAATGAAGTGGCAGACAACCTGAAAAAATCCGGTGCATATGTGCCCGGTATCCGTCCCGGTGAGCAGACCGCGCGTTATATCGACAGCGTTCTGACTCGTTTGACCCTGGTCGGTGCCTGTTACATCGCTCTGGTATCCCTGCTGCCGCAGTTCCTGGTGGTCGGGCTGAACATTCCTTTCTATCTGGGAGGTACTTCGCTGCTGATCGTTGTGGTCGTAGTGATGGACTTCATGGCGCAGGTGCAGTCGCATTTGCTGTCCCACCAGTACGAGGGGATGATGAAAAAGGCAAATCTGCAAAGCTACGGCCGCCGTTGATTGGCATCCACAGCAGCAGGATTGAATTGAGGTAAGGTCATGAAAGTACGCGCTTCTGTTAAAAAGATCTGCCGTAACTGCAAAATCGTACGTCGTAAAGGTGTTCTGCGGGTAATCTGCAGCGCCGAACCGCGTCACAAGCAGCGGCAGGGCTAAGCAATGAGCGGAATGCCGGTGGCATTCCGCAGCATTGCCTGGCGACCGGCCAAGGATGGTCGGGCCGGCGTCCGCCCTGGGATGGGCTTCTAGCGACGCCATTCTCTACAAGGTCCGGTTTACCGGTGTTGTAAAGAGTGATCAAAAATTTGCCTTCTTGCACAGCCCCGTGTAAAAAGGCGCTCCGCAACGCAATTAGCGTGCGGCGAAACCAGAGAGTCAGCCGTTTGGCCTGATTCAAAGGTTTCAAACAGGGGGCGTTGACTGTCGTCCGCTTTACCCCGGGTTTCGGCCTTGGGAGGGCGGGCTATTGCAATTTGGTGTCTGAAAAGCTATTCTTGCGCGCCTTTTTGGTGGTGCTGGTGGCTTTTTATTCGCTGTCAGCGCCGAATCGAGAATTGAGCCGCGCCATCACCAAAATTGCGCTGGTTCACAATACGTGGAGTACGCCTCTATGGCACGTATTGCTGGTGTCAATGTACCAGACCACAAGCACGCAGTGATCTCCCTGACCCATATCTATGGTGTCGGTCGCACTACTGCAAAATCTATTCTGGCAGCGGTAGGTATCGCTGAATCCACCAAACTTCGTGATCTGTCCGAAGACCAGATCGAAACCATCCGCGGTGAAGTTGCGAAACTGACCGTTGAAGGTGATCTGCGTCGTGAAGTATCCATGAACATCAAACGTCTGATGGACCTGGGTTGCTTCCGCGGTCTGCGTCACCGTCGCAGCCTGCCGCTTCGCGGTCAGCGCACCAAGACTAACGCCCGTACCCGTAAGGGTCCGCGCAAGCCGATCCGTAAGTAATCGATCGCGCTAGTCTTCACAAGTACAGGATTTAGGATACAGGTATGGCTAAGCCAAAAACTACTGTTCGCAAAAAGGTCAAAAAGACCGTTGTCGACGGTGTTGCCCACATCCACGCATCGTTCAACAACACGATCGTGACGATCACTGACCGTCAGGGCAACACTCTGAGCTGGGCTACTGCAGGTGGCTCCGGTTTCCGCGGTTCTCGTAAGAGTACCCCTTTCGCAGCCCAGGTTGCCGCTGAACGCGCAGGTACTGCCGCTCAGGAGTACGGCCTGAAAAACCTTGATGTCGAAGTTAAGGGCCCCGGCCCGGGTCGTGAATCTGCCGTTCGCGCCCTGAACAACTGCGGCTACAAGATCACCAACATCACCGACGTGACGCCGATCCCGCATAACGGTTGTCGTCCGCCCAAGAAACGTCGCGTGTAAGAGGGGGTTGACGAAATGGCACGTTATATTGGACCAAAATGTAAGCTTTCCCGTCGGGAAGGTACCGATCTTCAGCTGAAAAGTGGCGTTCGCCCGCACGAATCTAAGTGCCGCGCGGAAACCAAGCCTGGCGTTCATGGCGCCGGTCGCGGTCGCCTGTCCGACTACGGCGTTCAGCTGCGTGAAAAGCAAAAAGTACGCCGCATCTACGGCGTGCTGGAAAAGCAGTTCCGTAACTACTATAAGGAAGCGGCGCGCCTGAAAGGTGCAACTGGTGAAAACCTGCTGAAGCTTCTGGAAAAACGCCTCGACAACGTGGTTTACCGCATGGGCTTCGGCTCTACTCGCTCTGAAGCGCGTCAGCTGGTTTCCCACAAGGCGATCCTGGTTAACGGTAGCGCAGTAAACATCCCTTCCTATCAGGTTAAGGAAGGCGACGTTATCGCTATTCGCGAGAAAGCCAAAAAGCAGATGCGTATCCAGAACTCCGTTTCCCTCGCTGCACAGCGCGGTGACGTAGAGTGGGTAGACGTGAACGCGAGCAAGCTCGAAGGTACCTTCAAGCGCGTTCCTGATCGCGTCGATCTGCCGGCAGAGATCAATGAAAACCTTATCGTGGAACTCTACTCCAAGTAAGGCTCTGTTCCATTTAAGGAATAAAACTGTAATACAGGTATGGCTATGCAGACTGCTGTCAACGAGTTTTTGACACCTCGTCGTATTGACGTCACCGAGTACAACCAGAACCACGCTAAAGTGGTTCTGGAACCGCTGGAGCGTGGTTTCGGCCACACTCTTGGCAACGCGCTGCGCCGCATCCTGCTGTCCTCCATGCCGGGCTGCGCCGTCACTGAAGTTGAGATCGACGGTGTTGAGCACGAGTACAGCGCAATTGAGGGCGTGCAGGAAGACGTAATTGAAATCCTGCTCAACCTGAAGGAAATTGCGGTGGTGATGCACGGCAAGGACCAGGCAGTGCTGAGCCTGAGCAAGAAGGGCCCGGGCGCAGTAACCGCTGGCGACATTCAGGTGGACCACGACATTGAAATCGTGAACCCTGAGCACGTGATCGCCAACATCACCGGTGACGTGGAACTCAACCTGCGTCTGACCGTAGCGCGCGGCCGTGGCTACCAGCCCGCCGATGCGCGTCGTGAAGACGAAGAAGAGACCCGCTCTATCGGCCGTCTGCAGCTGGACGCCTCTTTTGGCCCGGTTCGTCGCGTTTCCTACAGCGTGGAATCCGCGCGTGTAGAACAGCGCACCGACCTGGACAAGCTGGTTCTGGACCTGGAGACCAACGGTACTCTGGATCCGGAAGAAGCAATCCGTCGCGCCGCCACTATTCTCCAGCAGCAGCTGGCAGTATTTGTGGATCTGGAAGGCGAGAAGGATGCCCAGCCGGAAACCAAGGAAGAGGAAGTCGATCCGGTGCTGTTGCGTCCGGTAGACGACCTGGAGCTGACCGTGCGTTCGGCCAACTGTCTGAAAGCAGAGAACATCTACTACATCGGCGACCTGATTCAGCGTACCGAAGTAGAGCTGCTCAAGACCCCGAACCTGGGCAAGAAGTCCCTGACCGAGATCAAGGACGTTCTGGCTTCCCGTGGTCTGTCCCTGGGTATGCGCCTCGAAAACTGGCCGCCGGCCAGCCTCAAGGGCGACAGCAAGCTGAGCTCCCTGTAAAGCGTTTGTGGCGCGGGCCTCGCCCGCCCGCGTGAAGAAAACCGAGTGGTGTGCGCAACCGCAAGCACCGCTCCCAGACGACTTGCTGAGAAAGCAATTGAAGTCGTGAGGAATTGAGTTATGCGTCATCGTTATAGTGGCCGTAAATTCAGTCGTACCAGCTCTCACCGCAAGGCCATGTTCAAGAACATGACCGCCTCTCTGGTAGAGCACGAACTGATCAAAACCACACTGCCCAAAGCCAAGGAGCTGCGTCGCGTTGCTGAGCCGCTGATCACCCTGGCCAAGAAAGACAGTGTTGCTAACCGCCGTCTGGCTTTCGCCCGTATCCGTGACAAGGATGCTGTGCGCAAGCTGTTCGACGAACTGGGTCCCCGTTATGAAGCCCGCCCGGGCGGATACATCCGCATTCTGAAATGCGGTTTCCGTGCAGGCGACAAGGCTCCAATGGCCTACGTCGAGCTGGTGGATCGTCCGGTAGCGGACGAGACTGCAGAAGCAGCTGAAGCCTGAGGCGAATAGCCCCGGGTTTATCGGTACGAGTTTTGTGCCGAGCGAGAAAAGCCGGTCATTGACCGGCTTTTTTTGTTTTTGATCCAGGTTTTAACGCATCCTTCGCGACGGTAGCCGATATGTTCCAGTCCCTGAATGATTTACTGCAGGCCCTCAATCCTCAGATTGTGGGTAGCCTCAAGCGCGCGATTGAGCTCGGCAAGTGGCCGAATGGTGTGCCTCTTACGGAGGAGCAGAAGTCCCTCTGCGGTGAAGCCGTGGCGCACTGGGAGCAACAGCATCGCTCGCCAACGGAACGCGTGGGTTACGTGCCACCGAAGGCGACGCCCTGTGCAGACAAGCACGAAGACGAGGTGGTGAGCTGGGTCGACTCCTGACCAGGGGCCCGGCGAGTACTGCAATGCGGTGTCGCGTTGGCGACACCGCATCCGTTCATACATGCAGCCGCTTAAGACGGGGGCTGCGGAAGGTCAGTTCTGGTAATCGATATTCACCTCAAAGAAGTGATCTACGCAGCGCGCGTAGTCGCCATCAATAAACGCTGAAAACCGCGTCTGGTAGCCAACCAGTTTGCAGGCGGAGCTTTCTCCGTTCGGGTAGCTGGGGTCCCAGCTCCAGTCCTGCTCCCAGTAGATCTCCATGGCGCCCGCGCCACCCACTTCAAACCGGCCCATGCTGGCGCAACCGAGTACCTCATCCGCGGGTACCGGGACTGCCAGGTAATCCGCGAAATTGCGGTAATAGTCGATGCGGTTTTGCGATTGTACATGCTCGTTGCTGCCGCCGCATTCGATGCCGCCGTTGATGATCATGGTGGTGACACCGAACCCCGGCACCAGGCCGCTGTTGAGGTCGTGCGTGTTCGGCTGCCAGGTACCGTCGATAACATGCAGCATGCTCGGCTTGGGCGGTTGCGGGTAGACGAAGAAAAACACGGCGCTGGCCAGGTTCAGCCAGGTGTCCGCGACCAGGCTGGGTTGTTTGAGCAGCACATTTACATCACCGTACATGGCGGCGGAGAAGGGGCCATAGTTGTAGTTGTAGCTCAACTGCTTGGCGCCGCGGCCGAAATAGCTTTTGTAACTTCCATCGGCGAAGGTCGCGCAGGGCCATTGCTGTGCTTGCCAGGTGGAGGGATCGCAGATGCCATAGCCATTCGGCGTGCTTTCGTTCCAGCCCTGTTCGCGCAGGAAGTAGAGCCCCTGGCTCCATTCCGGTTCTGCCCAGTGCGGGGTATGGCCCCCGGTTTCCTGGGTGAAGTGGGCGAACATGGTGGCGAGGGATTTCCGGCAGATGGCACCGGCGTCTCGGCCGTCATCGTAATCACCACAGAAGGCGGGGAATTTCGCCACCGCGCGCAGGAAATTGCTGTAGGAATATTCCGGTGCACGCACGGGAAACAGGAATTCCCAGTCCGCATTACCGATGATGGATTCGACTCGCAAGACATTCGTCGGGTTCTGCGCGCGTCCCGCTACCACCGCTTCTACCTCAGTGTTATCCCGGGTGACGATCGAGGCTTTGACCTGCCTGAACAGCTCGCTGGACGTGAGTTCCGCTTCGCGGGCTTCCAGTGTGCTCAGGGGAATGGTGAAGCCCCCGTCGCCGCATTGCTGGTCGATCACAATGGAGTCAGTTGCACTGACTTCTCCGTTGGTGATTTCCAGCTCAAACGTATAAGAAGCATTCGCACCCGGGTCCGGCAGGTTCACGGTGGTGGTTATGGCGTTGGGGGTCACTATCTCCGCGGAGGGTCCACTGACCTGTCGCCAGAAAAACACGAAGGTCTCCCCGTCCGGGTAACTGGAGGTAGCGCCGCTCAGCTCGATGCTGGCCGGACAGGTCGGGTTGGTATCGGAGGCCGTGATCGCTGCAACAGGGAGCACGGGGATGACCGCGCCCGCACGCTGCAGTACTTCGACCGTGGTGTAGGTAACGTGGTCGGCGTCCGCTACGCCCAGCCGGAACTGATACAGGGTGTCTTCCCCCACATCCGGTAAATCTACCTGGGTACCGCTGGCACTCGGTGCCTGGATGCTTGCCTGCGGGGTTGTCGGGGCTATCTGTGCCCAGGCGTAGCTGATCGGGTCGCCGTCCGGATCCGACGACAGGCTGCCGTCCAGGGCAATGCTACCGGGGCCGGTGATTTCCGCGGGATTTGCGCTGGCCTCGGCGAGCGGTGGAAGGTTGGTACCCGTTGCGCTGCAGGCACCCGGGTCATCCAGCAGCCAGGGGGTATCCCAACTATTGCTCGCAGTGTAAGCGGCTTGCGGTGAGTCAGAAGGGCCCGCCCACCACTGTGCCCTGAACAGGTCGTCCTGGTAACACACCAGGCTGCCGCCGGAATAGCTCTGTCCGGCCTCGTAGGGCTCTGCCGGGAGGTTCGCCTGTGCAGGTGTCGCCAGCAGCGACATCAGCGGTACAAGGGCGTACAGGGCGCTTCTGGCGTGTGTTTGTCGGATACGCCGCCTTGCGGTTGTGGGGGTTGCGGCCAGGACTGGCCGGGATTGAGTTGGCATGTCTTCTCCAGAGTTATTGTTATTGCTTGCTAGGCCTGTGACATATGCGCTGACAGCGCTGTCATCAGGCGTGGGAGAAGTTAGCGAAAGCCTGTGGTATCGGGAAGGGGATCGCGCGCCATTTGCGCCCGGCTTGTGTCATTTGCGAATCAGTGCGGGAAATACCCGGGTACGGGTTTACAGCAGGGATGGAAGCTCCGCGAGCAGGCGGTATTTCCCCGCCAGAATGCGGTGGGCCGCGTGCTGATCGACCACTTCAAAATCCAGCCGCGCGCTCGCTGTCAGCTGTCCCAGGCGGTGCAGATCCGCGCTGATTACATGGGCAATACGCGGATAGCCGCCGATGGTCTGTCCCTCGACGAAACTGATAATGGGCAGGCCATTGGGCGGTACCTGCACGGTACCGGGACACAGCGCGGAGGATACCTGTTGCGGAATTCCCTCCACGGGCAGCGGCTCGCCAGCAAGTCGTATACCCATGCGATTGCTCTGGGGAGAAACCGTAAATCCGCCCTGATAAAACCGCGCCAGGGTATCGTCGGAAAAATGCTGCGCTTCGAGTCCGGTGACCACGCGCAATAGCGGTCGCGTGGAGTAATCCAGCCGGTATGCGGGGGGCAGTTGTCGCGCGGATTCCTGGCGGCACTGGCGCAGGGATATCCGGTCCCCCGCCTGCAAGGGGCGGCCCTGCAATCCGCCGAAACCGGCAATCACATGGGTGGAAAGACTGCCCAGGATGGGGGGCAGCCCGATATGGCCGGCCAGGGCAATATAAGCGCGTGCGCCTGACTTGAGGGCGCCGAAGCGCAGGCGATCGCCGGGGCGCACCGCAATTACCCGGTCGTTGGCGATCGCCTGTTCGTTGAGGGTCAGGTCAAAACGGGCACCGGTGACGGCGATGGATACATCGCAGGTGAATTCAATTTCCGGGCCGGTGACGGCCACTTCCAGACACGGGTGAGACGCAGGATTGCCCAGCAACAGGTTGCCCAGGGCCATGGCGAAAGTATCCGCGGCACCGCCGCGGGCGAGTCCCCAGCGCAAATTTCCCGGACGGCCGCCGTCCTGAATGGTGGTCTGTAACCCCGGTTTGATAATGTGCAGGCTCACCGTCTGCCCTCCGGTTTAATTCCACTATCCAGTGGTACTTTTTCCAGCGGGGACATGGGATCAATTGCGGCAAATTCTGCGGCGCTGATTGCGACAAACTGTATCCGGTCCAGTGGGCGGGCGATAAATGCCGGCTCTTGTTGCGGACGGAACAGGGCCAGCGGAGTGCGGCCGATGATCTGCCAGCCCCCCGGGGTAGCCTGGGGGTAGATACCGGTCTGTGCACCGCCAATACCCACGGAACCCGCAGGCACCTGCAACTCCGGGCGCGCCTTGCGCGGGCAGTGCAGGCTTTTGTCGAGTCCGCCGAGATACAGGAATCCGGGGGTGAAGCCGAGCATATGTACCAGGTAGTGGGGGGCGGTGTGTCTACGGATAATTTCGTCCACGGCGAGGCCTGAGGATGCGCACAGGTTGTGTATATCCGGTGCAAAGGCTGCGTCGTAGCACACCGGTATGCGGATCAGGTGATGCTCGCCACGCGCACGGCCTGACTGCGCGAGCACTTCTCCGGTCAGTGATTGCAGTGTCTGTGTAAGAAAAGCGGTATCCGGTGCGCCGGATTTGCCGCAGGGAAGCTGCAGCGGATCGTAGCAGACGGTCAGACACTGGTAGGCGGGTACCAGCTCGGTAATCGCCGGCAGCTGCGCACAGGACTCGATGACCTCCGCGAGGGCGATGATGCGTTCGCTCAGCGCCTCGCTGGGATCCGCAGCAAAGCGGATATCCAGTGCCGTGTCTCCATTCGCCAGCAACTCGAAAGCGGGGCCGGTCAGCATATACGGATTCCGGCGCGCGACAATTCCGTGTGCAGCTTGCGGGCGATGACTTCTGCCTGCGGGTTGTCGCCGTGCAGGCAGATACTGTCGACGGAAAATTTCAGCAGCTCATCACCGATGGAGGCAAAAGCTTCGCCACGGGTCAGCGCCAGCACCTGAGTCAGGCACTGGTCGAACTCCCGGATAACTGCGCCCGCAACGGCGCGCGGAGCAAGCTGGTGGTCGTTCTGATAGCGGCGGTCCATAAAGCCTTCGCGCAATACCGGATGCCGGTATTTTTGCGCAGCTTTTTCCATCGCAGCATTGGCCAGGGCGAGAATTTTAAGGTCGGGAAATTCTTGCGCGATCAATTGCACCAGATCATCGGCGAGGCCGTCATTGGCCTCGGCATCGTTATAGAGTGCACCGTGCAGTTTGATATGGGCGAGAGTCACTCCCTCTTCGGCTGCCAGTTTTTGCAGGGTTTGCACCTGCTCGCACAGAGAAGCGAGCAGGGCTTGGCGGGGGAGTTCGAGGGACACGCGGCCGAAGTTTTCCCGGTCCGGATAACCCGGATGTGCGCCGACGGCGATACCGGCAGCGCGCGCATTCTGCAACGATAGCGCCATAGTGGTCGCGTTGCCGGCGTGACCGCCACACGCAATATTACAGCGGGAAATAAACGGCATGATACGCGCATCGCGCGCGCAGTCTTGCGCAGTTGCGCCTTCGCCCAGGTCGCAATTGATATCGATGGTGTGCATAGTCGTTCCGTCTAAAAAGCTGCTACTTGTATTGCTGGATCACAGCCAGCCGAGGGCGCTGAGCAGGCTGCGTCCGCCCAGCACCAGGGAAATCAGCAGTACCACAGCGCCGAGGGTATTCTGCCACCAGGTATTGCGGTGCTGCCCGAGCCGCACACTGTTCATTGTCCACAGCAGAAAAGCCGTGATGATCGGGAGCAACAGGCCGTTGGCAATCTGCGCGAACCAGATCAGGCGCAGCGGGCGGATGCCCTGAATCGCTACCACCGCGCCGATCACAATGATGGTCAGCCAGATGGCGCGAAAGTGTAGCGCTTTGAGGTCTGCCGGTTTCCCCAGTACCCCGCACAGCGCGTAGGACGATGCCAGCGGCGCGGTGAGTGCCGAGGAAATTCCCGCGGCAAACAGGCCGATGCCCATGCAGTAACGCGCCCCGCTGCCGAACAGTGGCTCCAGCGAGCGCGCCATCTCACTGGCACTGGAGATGGACAACTGGTGAGTAAAAAATGCGGATGCCGCGGTGGCGGCAATCGCGATGGAAATCAGTCCGCCGAGGGGAATGGAGAAAAAAATATCCCGGCGGGCCAGGGGGAGCTGCTCTGCGGACTGCCATTTCTGGCTGACGCTGGAGCTGTGCAGAAAGAGGTTGTAGGGCACCACCGTGGTACCGATGAGTGCTATGGCGGTAAGCGTGGCGCCGCTGGGAAGATTGGGGAGCAATAGTCCGGAAAACAATCCGCCCAAATCCGGCCGCGTGAGCGCAAAGGTAAACAGAAAAGCGAGACTCATCAGCGCGACCAGGGCGATCAGGGCGCGCTCGATAACCCGGTAGCTGCCGCTCCACAGCAGAGTGGCGGCAATCGCCGCGACCAGCAGCGGCCACAGGGTGCGGGAATCAGCGGGTGACGTTTCGCTGCCGGCGAGTAATTTCAGGCCGGCGCTGGCGCCCGCCAGGTTGCCGCTTTCATAGGCGGCATTGCCGATCACGATCGCGCTGATCACCAGTGCCATTGCCGGCCAGCGCAACAGTGGTTGCCGCAGTACGTCGCGAATGTTTTCGCCGAGCCCCTCACCGGTCACCAGACCGAGACGTGCAGACATTTCCTGCAGAATGATGCTGGCCACGATTGCGAACAGCAGGGCCCACAGTAGCGCGTAGCCGTAGTTGGCGCCGGCCAGGCTTGCGGTGATCACCGTGCCTGGCCCGATAAACGCCGCCGCCACCATGGTGGCGGGCCCGATACTCAGGGATTTTCTTATTTTTAGCATTGGTTTCCCTTGTGTTGCCTGCGTCCCAGCCGCTTGCCCGGTTGCGCGATCAGCTGGCCTTGAGCATGGGCTTCAGGAAGCGCCCGGTGTGCGAACCCTTCACCTTGGCCACCTGTTCCGGCGTGCCGCTGGCAATAATCTCGCCACCGCCGGAACCGCCTTCCGGGCCCAGGTCGACGATCCAGTCCGCGGTCTTGATTACATCCAGGTTGTGCTCGATCACCACGATGGTATTGCCGTGATCGCGCAGCCGGTGCAGCACGTCCAGCAACAGCTGGATATCGGCAAAGTGCAGGCCGGTGGTAGGCTCGTCGAGAATGTACAGGGTTTGCCCGGTATCGCGTTTTGACAGCTCGCGGGACAACTTGACCCGCTGTGCCTCACCACCAGACAGGGTGGTCGCGGCCTGGCCGAGCTTGATGTAGGACAGGCCCACATCCATCAGGGTCTGCAATTTCTTGGCAATCGAAGGCACCGGATCGAAAAATTCCCGTGCATCCTCCACGGTCATCTCCAGCACTTCGTGAATGTTCTTGCCCTTGTAATGTACCTCCAGGGTCTCGCGGTTATAGCGTTTGCCTTTACAGGTATCGCAGGGCACATAAATATCCGGCAGGAAGTGCATCTCGACCTTGATCACACCGTCGCCCTGACAGGCCTCGCAGCGGCCACCCTTGACGTTGAAGCTGAAACGACCCGGCTTGTAACCGCGGGAGCGCGCTTCCTGGGTGCCGGCGAACAGTTCGCGGATCGGGGTGAAAATCCCGGTATAGGTGGCGGGGTTGGAGCGCGGTGTGCGGCCAATGGGGCTCTGGTCGATATCCACACACTTGTCGAAATGATCCAGCCCCTCGATTTTGTTAAACGGCGAAGCCTTGAGGGTGGTGGCCTTGTTCAGTGCGGTGGCAGCCAGTGGATACAGGGTGGTGTTGATCAGGGTGGACTTGCCGGACCCGGATACCCCGGTAACGCAGGTGAACAGCCCCACGGGGATTTCCAGATCCACATCCTTGAGATTGTTGCCGCTGGCACCCTCGATACGCAGTACCTCGCCAGTGGCGGGATTGCGCTTTTTCGGTATCGCGATCTGTTTGACGCCGGACAGGTACTGGCCGGTGAGTGAGCGTTCACAGGCGGCGATCTCGTCGTGGGTGCCGGCGGCCACCACTTCGCCCCCGTGTACCCCGGCACCTGGACCGATATCCACAATGAAGTCCGCAGCGCGGATGGCGTCCTCATCGTGTTCCACAACGATCACGGTATTGCCGATATCCCGCAGGTGCGTGAGGGTATTCAGCAGGCGCTCGTTGTCGCGCTGGTGCAGGCCGATGGACGGTTCGTCGAGAATGTACATGACCCCTACCAGGCCGGCGCCAATCTGGCTTGCCAGGCGAATGCGCTGGGCCTCGCCCCCGGACAGGGTCTCGGCACTGCGGTTCAGGGTCAGGTAGTTGAGCCCCACGTCCACCAGGAAGCGGAAACGATCGCGCAGTTCTTTCAGGATCTTGTCGGCGATCTCTTTCTGCGCGCCCTTGAACTTGAGCTGGTGGGCAAAGTATTCGAAGGCATCTCCCACCGGCAGTTCGGTGATCTGGGCCAGAGTCTGGTTATCCACAAACACGTTGCGCGCTTCGCGGCGCAGGCGGGTGCCGGAGCAATCCGGGCACTTCTGGGTGCTCAGGTACTTGGCCAGCTCCTCGCGCACGGACTGGGACTCGGTGTCCCGGTAGCGGCGCTGGAAGTTGGGAATGATGCCCTCGAAGGTGTGGCGGCGGATGGTGACGTCGCCGCGGTCGTTGACGTAGCTGAAGTCCACCTGGGCGTCACCGCTGCCGTGCAGGATCACTTCCCGGTCCCTTTTGCGCAGCTTCTTCCACGGCTTGTCCAGGTCGAAGTCGTAATGCTCGGCCAGGGAGTCGAGCATGTGGTAGTAGTAAACGTTGCGTCTGTCCCAGCCGCGGATGGCGCCCTCGGAAATGCTGCTTTCCGGGTCCAGGATCACCTTGTCCTCGTCGAAGAACTGCTTCACGCCCAGGCCGTCACAGGCCGGGCAGGCACCTGCGGGATTGTTGAACGAGAACAGGCGCGGTTCCAGCTCGTCCAGTGAGTAATCACACACCGGGCAGGCGTGGCGGGCGGAGAACAGCCGGTCTTCCTGGTCGCCGTCCATAAAACTGATGGAGGCGATACCGTCGGTCAGGTTGAGTGCGGTCTCGAAGGATTCTGCCAGTCGCAGTTGCAGGTCGTCGCGCACCTTGAAGCGGTCGACGACCACCTCGACGGTGTGCTTCTTGCGCTTGTCCAGCTTGGGAGTGTCGTCCAGGTCGCACACGGTGCCGTCGATGCGCGCACGCACGAAACCGTCCCGGCGCAGCTGCTCGAATACATGCAAGTGCTCACCCTTGCGGTCGCGAATCACCGGCGCCAGCAACATGACCTTGCTGCCTTCCGGCAGTGCCAGCACCTGGTCCACCATCTGGCTGATGGTCTGGGCCTGCAGCGGCTCGTGATGCTCCGGGCAGCGCGGCTCGCCCACGCGGGCAAACAGCAGGCGCAGATAGTCGTAGATCTCGGTGATGGTGCCCACGGTGGAGCGGGGGTTGTGGGAGGTGGACTTCTGCTCGATGGAGATGGCCGGTGACAGCCCCTCCACGGTATCCACATCCGGCTTTTCCATCATCGACAGGAACTGGCGGGCGTAGGTGGACAGGGATTCCACGTAGCGGCGTTGACCTTCGGCGTACAGGGTGTCGAACGCGAGTGAGGACTTACCAGAGCCAGACAGGCCGGTAATCACGATCAGTTTGTCGCGGGGAATATCCAGATCGATATTCTTGAGATTGTGGGTGCGGGCACCTCTGACGTAAATCGTGTCCAATGGGTTTCCTGCTTTGCTGGGATGTTGCCCGGGGTAGTGGCCGGGCGGGCGAAAACGGTCAAGTATAATCTGGCGTGCCAGTGTGCGAAAATGCCCCGCAATCAATACCGACCAATAAACCAGTCTGGATACACGGAAATCATGATCCCCGTCATTCTCTGTGGCGGCAGTGGCTCGCGCCTGTGGCCGCTGTCTCGCGAAGCTTACCCGAAACAATTCCTGCCCCTGGCCGGCAGCCATACCATGCTGCAGGCTACCGCCCTGCGTGTGGACGGCATCGCGGATGTCCAGGCGCCGATCCTGGTGTGCAATGAAAACCACCGCTTTGCGGCGGCGGAACAGCTGCAGGAAGCGGGCTGTGGAGCCCAGTCAATCCTGCTGGAGCCCTGTGCGCGCAACACCGCCCCGGCCATTGCCCTGGCAGCGCTGACTGCGGTGGAGCAGGGCGATGACCCGCTGTTGCTGGTACTGCCGGCTGACCATGTGGTCGCGGATGCCGACGGTTTCCGCAAGGCGGTGACCGCCGCTACTGAACTGGCGGAGAGCGGTCATCTGGTGACCTTCGGTATCGTGCCCACCAGCCCCGAGACCGGCTATGGCTACATTCGCAGTGGCGAGGTGGTGGCCGATGGCTGGAAAGTTGCCGAGTTTGTGGAAAAGCCGGATCTGGCGACCGCGGAGAAGTACCTGGCCAGCGGTGAGTACAACTGGAACAGCGGTATGTTCCTGTTCCGCGCCTCGCGCTACCTGGAAGAGCTGTCACTGCACCACCCGCAAATACTGGAAGCGTGTCGCGCCGCCATTGCCGGCGCTGCGCGGGATCTGGATTTTACCCGTATCGACGCCGAGGCCTTTGGCCGCTGCCCGTCGGATTCCGTGGACTACGCAGTGATGGAGAAGACCGAATCCGCGGCGGTGGTGCCGATGCAGGCCGGCTGGAGTGATGTCGGTTCCTGGTCTGCGTTGTGGGAGCTGGCCGAGCGCGACGAAAATGAAAACCTGTTGCGTGGCGATGTGATGGCCGAGGATGCTTCCGGCTGTCTGGTGCACGGTGGTGACCGCCTGGTGGGCATCCTGGGGGTGCGTGACCTGGTGGTTGTGGATACCGATGATGCGCTGATGGTGGCGGACAAAAGCCGGGTGCAGGAAGTGAAGACCCTGGTACAGCGGCTCAAGCAGAGTGAGCGCAGCGAAGCGCAGAATCATCGCAAGGTATTCCGTCCCTGGGGCTATTACGACTCCATCGACGCCGGTCCCCGTTTCCAGGTCAAGCGCATTGTGGTCAAGCCCGGCTGCCAGCTGTCCCTGCAGATGCATCACCACCGCGCAGAGCACTGGATCGTGGTGCGTGGCACCGCCAAGGTAACCCGTGGCGACGACCAGCTACTGCTTACCGAAAACGAATCCACCTTCATCCCTCTCGGGGTCGTGCACCGTCTGGAAAACCCGGGCGCGATTCCTCTGGAGTTGATCGAGGTCCAGTCCGGTAGCTACCTCGGTGAGGATGACATTGTCCGCTTCGAGGACAAATATGGCCGCGATTGATCGTTCGCGATCGGTCGTTACCCTCCCATAGTTACTCGCTATTAGTCACTCGCTATCCACCGGTTAGGCGGCGGGGTATCAAACTCCGCCGCTACCGCTGATACAATGCGGCCCGTTTTTCGCCGTGTCCGGAATTTCGCATGAACCCCACTGAACGCCGCGCCCTCGCCGGTCTCGCCTCCCTGTATGTTTTCCGCATGTTGGGCCTGTTTATGGTGCTGCCGGTGCTGTCCCTGTACGGGGCGGATTATCAGGGCAGTACTCCGGCCCTGCTGGGGCTGGCGCTGGGGGCCTATGGCCTTAGCCAGGCCTTGCTGCAGATTCCCCTGGGGGTGCTGAGCGACCGCTGGGGTCGCAAGCCGGTGATCTTTCTCGGCCTGGCGGTATTTGCCCTCGGCAGTGTGGTGGCGGCGCTCACCGATTCTGTATACGGCCTCATTGCCGGGCGTATCCTGCAGGGGGCTGGTGCCATTGCCGCAGCCACCATGGCGCTGGCGGCGGACCTTACTCGCGATGAGAATCGCGGCAAGGCGATGGCCGTGATCGGTGCCTCCATCGGTGTGGCTTTTGTGCTGGCGGTGGTTCTGGGGCCGCTGCTTGCGGGCTTCGGCGGTTTGTCGGCCATTTTCTGGCTCACCGCCGTGCTCGCCCTGTTCGGTATGTTGCTGGTGTGGCGACTGGTGCCCACACCGCAAGACTTCCAGCGCAGGGCGCCGCAAAAGGGCGACTTTGCGCGCCTGCTGTCGCAGGGGGAGGTGTGGCGCCTGGTGTGCGGGGTGTTTTTCCTGCATTTACTGCTGACCATGCTTTTCGTGCCGCTGCCCGTGCTGCTGGTGGAGCGACTGCATATGGCCAGCGATGCGCACTGGAAGCTCTACGGTCCGCTCATGCTCGGCGCCTTTATCCTGATGTTGCCGCTGATGCGCATGGCGGAAAAGCGTCAGCAGGTGCCTGCGGCCATGCGCCTGGCGCTGCTGGGACTGGTTTTCGGTGGCGTGGCGCTGATGACGCCGGTACACGGGGGCTGGATGGTGGCCTGTCTCGGGCTGTTCTTCCTCGCCTTCAATCTACTCGAGGCCCTGCTGCCGGCGCAGCTGACCCGTATCGCCCCCGCAGAGTGCCGCGGCGCGGCCACCGGTCTCTACGCCACGCTCCAGTTCCTCGGTGCTTTTGTCGGCGGCAGCCTGGGCGGCGTGGTTTACGGGCAGGGGGGCGCCGGTGCGGTGGCCACCCTGGCGCTGGGGGTGCTGGTGCTGTGGGCGCTGGCCTGGTGGCAGATGCGTGGAGCGCGGGTCACGGTGGTCGGTAGCTGAGTCCGGCACCGGCGGCACATCGCCCACCGCTCGGCGGCGGTGACGCCCCCCGGGCGAGTGTTGTATGCTGCTGGATATAAATACACTGTCGGCGGCGGCGCACCGGGCACAACCCGGTGCGCCGCCGCTTTTCCCTATTTTGAACTTTTGAATACTGAACGGGCCTCCACCTGTACCCGGGGGAGGCTCACGGAGAGGAGAGGCTTATGGCCAGGGGCGTTAACAAAGTAATCCTGATTGGCAACCTGGGTGGTGACCCGGAAACCCGCTACATGCCCAGTGGTGGTGCCGTCACCAATGTCACCCTGGCGACGTCCGAAACCTGGAAAGACAAGCAGACCGGCCAGCAGCAGGAGCGCACCGAGTGGCACCGTGTGGTGTTCTTCAACCGCCTCGCGGAAATTGCTGGCGAATACCTGCGCAAGGGCAGCAAGGTTTACCTGGAAGGTTCCCTGCGCACCCGCAAGTGGCAGGACAAGACCTCCGGCCAGGATCGCTACACCACCGAAATCGTTGCCAGTGAAATGCAGATGCTGGATGGCCGCGGTGAGCAGGGTGGCGGTGGCTTCCAGCAGGGCGGTGGCCAGGGCTTCCAGCAGCAGGGTGGCGGATACGGTCAGCAGGGCCAGCAGGGCGGTGGTTATCAGGACGAGTTCTCCCAGGGCCGCTCCGCACCTTCTCCCATGGCGCCGGCCAACCAGCCCGCGGGCCAGCCGCAGAACAAGCCAGCAGGCAATCAGCCGCCGGCGGGTGGATTCGATAACAGCTTCGACGACGATATCCCGTTCTGATCGGAGGGGAGACCTCCATGCATCACACAGGCTATCAGCCGGAAAGCGTGGTGCTGATCGGTGCCGGTAACGCCATCGACAGCGCCCTGCAGAAGGGCCTTCAGAAAGTTGGTTTTCGTGTGCAGCTGCTCGGTCGCGAGCAGCTGATTGGAGATACTGTATCCACACGCTCCGACGCCATCGTGATCAATGCTGCCAGCTGCGGCAGTGCCGCCCCCGGTGAGGCGCGCGCGGTCTGTGAAGCGGTGCGCGAACTGCCCTGTACTGCGCTGCTGCACCTGTCCTCTTACGCGGTTTTCGGCCGCGCCCGCCGCAAGAAGATTGATGAAGAGGAAGAGCCCGCACCCGCATCAGAGCGCGGCCACGAGTGGCTGGCCTGTGAGGAAACCTTTTCGTCTGTGGAAAACGCGAGCATCCTGCGACTGGGGTGGCTGGTGGATCGCAGCGAAAATGCACTGCTGGGGCGGGTTCTGCGCAGCTTGCTGGACGGTCAGCCGGTCAATCTGGAAGATGTCAGCCGCGGCAACCCGGTCACCGTTTCCGACCTGGTCCGCGTTACCGTCGCCATTGCCCAGCAGCTGGCCAGCGGTGGTCCCCGGTCTGGTGTATATCACTACGGTTCCGCGGATACCTGCAGTTCCATGGAGTTCGGGCACGAGGTGGTAGACCGCGTGCGCTCACTCTACGGCGAAGATTTTGCCGCGGAACTGGTCGCGCTGGAGACCGAGGGAGAGGATCGCTCTTCGGTGCTGAGCTGTGAAAGATTGCGGGATGTGTTTGGTATCCAGCAGCGCAGCTGGCGCCAGGGGCTGACCCGACAGGTTGAGCTGTGGCTCGAGCGCCTGCAGAAACCCGTATCCTGAGAGCTATCGATGCCGAACAGCCGGCAATAAAAAAGGGCGAGTCGCAATGCGGCTCGCCCTTTTTTATGTGCGGCAGTAATCAGACCTTGTCGAACACCAGGCTGGCATTGGTGCCGCCGAAGCCGAAGCTGTTGGACAGCGCGCGGCGCACTTCGGTGTTGCGCAGTTCGGTCACCAGGTCGAGGCCCTGAGCGGCTTCGTCCACCGTTTCCACATTGGCGGAAGCAGCGATAAAGTCGTTCTGCATCATCAGCAGGGTGTAGATGGCTTCCTGAACACCCGCTGCCCCCAGAGAGTGGCCGGTAAGGGACTTGGTAGAGGCGAATGCCGGTACCTTGTCGCCGAACACTTCTTTCATCGCGCGCAGTTCCGCGACATCGCCCACCGGGGTGGAGGTGCCGTGGGTGTTGATGTAGTCGACGCCGCCCTCGAGGCCGTTGCCGTCCATACCTGCCAGTGCCTGCTGCATGCAGCGCGCCGCACCTTCACCGCTGGGTGCGACCATGTCGTAGCCATCGGAAGTTGCGCCGTAGCCCACCAGCTCGGCGAGAATATTCGCACCGCGGGCCTTGGCGTGCTCCATTTCTTCCAGCACCACACAGCCGCCACCACCAGCGATGACGAAGCCGTCGCGGTTGGCATCGTAGGGGCGGGATGCCGTGGTCGGGGTGTCGTTGTACTTGGAGGACAGTGCGCCCATGGCATCAAACAGGTGGGTCAGGCTCCACGCCAGTTCTTCACCGCCGCCGGCAAATACCACGTCCTGCTTGCCCATCTGGATCAGCTCTGCACCATTGCCGATACAGTGTGCAGAGGTGGCACACGCGGAGGAGATGGAGTAGTTCACACCCTTGATCTTGAACGGGGTGGCCAGACACGCAGATACGGTACTGCCCATCACCTGGGGTACGCGGAAGGCGCCTACACGACGCACACCCTTGGTTTTCAGGATGTTCGCGGATTCAATGATGGCCGCGGTTGAGGTGCCGCCGGAACCCATCACCAGGCCGGTGCGCGGATTGGAAATATCCGATTCTTCCAGGCCGGACATTGCGATGGCTTCGGCCATGGAAATGTAGGCGTAGGCGGCGGAGTCGCCCATGAAGCGAAGGTGCTTGCGGTCGATATGCTCCTTGATATCGATGTCGACCACGCCGGCGATCTGGCTGCGCAGACCCAGTTCGGCGTACTCCTCCATGTAGCGGATGCCGCTGCGACCGGCTTTCAGGGAGGCCAGCACTTCCTGTGTGTTATTGCCGATGCAGGAAGTTATGCCCATTCCGGTAATGGCTACACGGCGCATAGTGATCTCCAATAAAACTTGTAGAGTGAATTGTTATTTTTTTATATGACAGTGTTTCTATCTGCCTGTCAGGGAATGTATGACAGGCAGAAAGATCAAAAGTTGTCGGTGCGGGTGAACAGGCCTACACGCAGGTCTTTGGCGGTGTAGATTTCGCGTCCGTCAACGGATACGGAGCCGTTACCGATACCCATAACCAGCTTGCGCTCTACCAGTCGGCTCATCTCGATATGATAAGTGACCTTCTTGTTGGTCGGTAGGATCTGGCCGGTGAACTTGACCTCGCCACAACCGAGGGCGCGTCCGCGACCGGGGTTGCCTTTCCAGGCCAGGAAGTATCCCAGCAGCTGCCACATGGCGTCGAGGCCCAGACAGCCGGGCATGACCGGGTCACCGGGGAAGTGACAGTCAAAGAACCACAGGTCGGGCGTGATATCCAGTTCGGCGATCAGCTCCCCTTTACCGAACTCTCCGCCATCTTTGGAAATGTGGGTGATGCGATCCAGCATCAGCATATTGGGAGCGGGCAGCTGCGCGTTGCCCGGGCCAAACATCTCGCCACGGCCACAGGCCAGGAGTTCTTCGCGGGTGTAGCTGCTTTTTTGAACAAAATTACTCATTGGGTCCCCGATTCTGGGCAATCTTTACACGAGCCGGCATTCTAAGGGCTAGGGATGGCTTGTCCAGTCGGTCATAACCCTTTTTGTGACCAGAACTGTCCCAATTAGCCCTTGACCGTTCGCGGAGCGCGTCACTACTGGGTTGGCCGCAGTAAACAGTGATCGCGCGTCTGGACTGATTCTTGCCATACTTTTGTGATAAGTTGCCGAAAATCGGCGCGGGATAGCGCCGTTCGCGAAGTCGAGAGAGGGATGTCATGCTGAAAAAGTGCCTGTTTCCGGTCGCAGGGTATGGAACCCGCTTCCTGCCCGCAACCAAGGCGATGCCCAAGGAAATGTTGCCGCTGGTGAATAAACCACTGGTGCAGTACGGGGTGGAGGAGGCCATTGAAGCGGGCCTTACCGAGATCGGGTTTGTCACCGGACGTGGTAAACGCGCCATCGAAGATCACTTCGACACCAACTTCGAACTCGAGCACCAGATTGCCGGGACCGGCAAGGAGCGCGCGCTGGACAGCGTGCGCAAGGTCATCGACAGCGCCAGCTTCTCCTATACCCGCCAGGGGGAAATGCGCGGATTGGGAGACGCAATCCTGCAGGGCCAGCGCCTGATCGGCGACGAGGCCTTTGCGGTGGTGCTGGCCGACGACCTGTGCCTGAACGACGAGCTGGGTGTGCTGGGGCAGATGGTGCAGCTGTATAAACAGTTTCGCTGCAGTATCGTCGCGGTAGAGGAGGTACCGGAGGATCAGATTCACAAGTTCGGTGTTATCGCCGGCAATGAAATCAAACCGGGCCTGTATCAGGTCACCGATATGGTGGAAAAGCCCAAGGCGGAAGATGCGCCGAGCAACATGGCGATCATCGGTCGCTATGTGCTGACACCGGATATCTTCGATCTGATCCGCGAGACGCCGCCGGGCAAAAACGGTGAGGTGCAGATCACCGATGCGTTACTGACCCAGGCCAAGCGCGGCTGCGTGCTGGCCTATCGCTTCAGGGGGCGCCGTTTCGACTGTGGATCGGTCGACGGTTTTATCGAAGCGACCAATTACGTTTATAAGAATGTCTATTTACCTGGGGAGAAGGGCTGAATGTCTGAATTAACCTGTTTTAAAGCCTACGATTTGCGCGGCCGTGTGCCCGATGAACTGAACACCGACGTCGCCTACCGAGTGGGGCGCGCTTTTGCCCAGTTTCTCGACGCCCGCCGGGTTGTGGTTGGCCACGATATCCGCCTTACCAGTGGGGAACTGACCGATGCCCTTGCCAACGGCCTGCGCGATGCGGGTGCCGACGTTTACCACATTGGCGAGTGCGGCACCGAGGAGATTTATTTCTCCACTTTCCACGGCGACTTTGACGGCGGTATCTGTGTGACCGCAAGCCACAATCCTATGGATTACAACGGCATGAAGTTTGTGCGCTCCGGCTCGCGCCCCATCAGCGGCGACACCGGTCTGCTGGATATCAAGCGCATGGCGGAAGAAAACAATTTTGCCGCGGTGGAAAAGCGCGGTGACCTGCACACCTTTGCCCATCGCGAGGATTTCGTAAAACACCTGCTGGGTTACGTGGATGTGGCCGAGCTGAAACCGCTGAAGCTGGTGGTCAATGCCGGTAATGGTGGTGCGGGCGCAGTAGTCGATGCGTTGGCTCCGAGCCTGCCTCTGGAATTTGTGCGCGTGCACCACGAGCCGGACGGCAATTTCCCCAACGGTATCCCCAACCCGATTCTGCCGGAAAACCGCGAGTCCACTGCGGCGGCAGTGCGTGAGAGTGGTGCGGATTTCGGCATCGCCTGGGATGGGGATTTTGACCGCTGTTTCTTCTTCGATGAGAACGGTGAATTTATCGAAGGGTATTACGTGGTGGGCCTGCTTGCGGAAGCCTTCCTGGTCAAGCACCCCGGGGCCAAAGTGGTACACGACCCGCGCCTGACCTGGAACACCGAAGATATCGTCAAAAACGCCGGCGGCCAGCCGGTGCAGAGCAAAACCGGCCACGCCTTTATCAAGGAACGCATGCGCAAGGAAGATGCCATTTACGGTGGCGAGATGAGCGCGCATCATTATTTCCGCGATTTCGCTTACTGCGATAGCGGCATGATCCCCTGGTTGCTGGTAGCAGAGCTGGTGAGCCGCAGTGGCAAGTCTCTGTCGCAGCTGGTAGGTGAGCGCATGGCTGCCTTCCCGTGCAGCGGCGAGATCAACTCCAAAGTGGAAGACCCCAAGGCGCTGTTGCAAGCGGCGGAAGAAAAATATGCAGCGGATGCTGTCAGTGTGGAACACGTGGATGGGCTGAGCGTCGCTTTTGACGAGTGGCGTTTCAACCTGCGTATGTCCAACACCGAGCCGGTTGTGCGCCTGAATGTGGAATCCCGTGGGGATGAAGCCTTGATGAAAGCCAAGACCGAAGAGTTGCTCGCCCTGATTCGCGGTTGACACCGCGTTTGCCGGGAGCGCGCTTGCGCTCCCGGTTATCTTTCCCTTGCCATTTCTATCGATTGCCTGTCAGTTTTCATTGAGCCTGCGCCGGAATTCTTCGTGATACTCCTGCTGGATTTTTTTCAGCTCTTCCAGCTGCTCCGCATTCAGGATTTTCACCATTTCCACCCGCGTCGCGGCGCGCACGGCAATGATTTTTGCATCCAGTTCCTCTTTCTGTTCCCGCGTCAGCTTGGGCATCTTGCCACGGGCGAAGCCGTAGTCCTCGAGAATATTCAGTTGCAGTTCGAAGTTCTTCTCCATCAGCGGTAGTGCTTTCTCCTCTTGCTCTGGCGTCAGCTTCAGGCGCAGGGAGACCCAGTCGGTAATGTCATCGTACTTTTCCCAGAAGTCACTGCCGAGGCCGGAGTTTTCCACCGCCTTTCCCGTGGATATCACAGTGAATAGCAGTAGAGCGAACAGTGCAGCACAAAATGAGGACCAAAACGGGTGGCGAGACTCAGGTGACATGCTTGGCGCTCCAATCTACGGAATATTTAAAGCCTAGTTGAGGAATAGGGCGCCGCAAGGCGTACTCGGCAGTCAGTGGTCTGTTATGTTGGTGCGCGTGAGCCGGCGGGGTTCCGGTATTGCCCGCGATGGAAACCGGGGTAGAATCCGCGCCTTTCAAGCCCGGCCCGAAGGAGAGCAGCAATGGCGGTGGATATGGCAGTAAAAGTAGCAATCACAGGATTTGGCGGCCGCATGGGCCGGGTGCTGGCGGAGGCCCTGGCGCAGGCCGAGCAGAGCGGCACGGCAAAGCTGTCTGCGGCCATCGTGCGTCCGGGCTCCAGCCTGGTGGGCGTGGATGCCGGGGAAGTTGCCGGCCTGGGGCGCAATGGCCTCACCATCGTCGACAGCCTGGAGCAGGCGGATTTCGATGTGCTGATCGATTTCACCGCACCGCTGGCCACCCTCGACAATGCGGCCTACTGTGCCGAGCAGGGCAAAGCCATCGTGATCGGTACCACCGGATTCGACGCGGAGCAAAAGGCGCAGATGTTGAGCGCCGGGGACAGGACCCCGCTGTGTTTCGCCACCAATTTTTCCACCGGGGTGAATCTGTGCTTTAACTTACTGGAAACCGCGGCGCGAGTGCTGGGCGACGATGTGGATATCGAGATCGTCGAAGCCCATCACCGCCACAAAGTGGATGCCCCCTCCGGCACCGCGCTCAGCATGGGTGAGGTCATTGCCGACACCCTCGGCCGTGACCTGTCCAAGGTCGCTGTCTACGGTCGCGAAGGGCAGACCGGTGCCCGCGAGCGCGAGACCATCGGTTTTGCCACCGTGCGCGGTGGCGACGTGGTGGGAGAGCATACGGTTTCGTTCCTCGCCGATGGCGAGCGCATTGAAATTACCCACAAGGCCAGCAGTCGTCTGGCATTTGCCCGTGGTGCAGTGCGCGCTGCGGTCTGGTTGAATGGTCGCGCAGCGGGTCGCTACGACATGCGCGATGTTCTGGCTTTAAAGTGAAAGTAACTGGCAATTAATACCGGCAAATAACCGGGCCAATCATTCAGGAGCATTTGCTTGGATAAGAAAATCATCGTCGGCAGCGAAGAGTGGTGTGCATTTCCCGGGTTGGGGATTCCCGCTATCAAGGCGCGGGTAGACTCCGGGGCCAAGACCTCCTGCCTGCACGCGTACAATATCCAGCCGTTCAACCGCAACGGGGAGGCCTGGGTGAGCTTTGAAGCACACCCGCTGCAGAACCTGCGTCGCCCGCGGGTGCGTTGCGAGGCGCGTGTGCTGGACAAGCGCACCGTACGCAGTTCGTCCGGCGATTCAGAAAAGCGCCTGGTGATCAGGACTGCCATCAGCATTGGCGGCAGCGTATGGGATATCGAGCTGACCCTGACCAACCGCGACTCCATGGGCTACCGCATGCTGCTCGGTCGCGAGGCGATGATGGGCCGCATGCTGGTGGACCCTTCCGAGAGCTTCTGTCTCGGTGAAATACCGCCCAGCCAGCTCGAGGAGTACTACCACGACGAACACCATATGGCCGGTACCGGCCTGCGTATTGGTGTGCTGGCGTCCAATCCGGATCTTTACAGCAACCAGCGGATTATGGAGGCCGGTGCCGAGCGCGGCCACCGTATGACTTTCCTGAATATTCGCCAGTGTTATATGAAGCTGGATTCCGCCGAGCCGGAGGTGCACTACCGCGACGGTCGGATCCTGAATAATCTGGATGCCATCATCCCGCGTATCCGGCCGAGTATGACGTTCTACGGCTGTGCCCTGACCCGCCACTTTGAGAGCATGGGGGTATATGCGTTGAATGGTGCCTCGGCCATTAGCCAATCCCGGGACAAGCTCTACTCGCTGCAGCTGCTGCAGGAGGGCGGATTGAATATTCCGATTTCCGGTTTCGCCAACTCGCCCATGGATACCAATGAGCTGATCGAAATGGTGGGCGGTGCGCCGCTGATCGTAAAACTGCTGGAGGGCACCCAGGGCCGCGGGGTGGTGCTTGCAGAAACCCGCAAGGCCGCGGAGTCTGTAATCAATGCCTTCAAGTCACTGAAAGTGAACCTGCTGGTGCAGGAGTTTATTCGCGAGGCCCAGGGCAAGGACCTGCGCCTGTTTGTGGTGGACGGCAAGGTATTTGCCGCCATCCAGCGCGAGGCGGCGCCGGGTGAATTCCGCGCCAATATCCACCAGGGCGGTACCGCGTCCGTGGTCAAGGTACTGCCCGAGGAGCGCAAGCTGGCGATCAAGGCGGCCAAGGTGCTGGGCCTGAAGGTCGCGGGTGTGGATATTATCCGCTCCAAGAAAGGGCCGCTGTTGCTGGAGGTGAACTCTTCACCGGGGCTTGAAGGCATCGAGAGCGCCACCCGCAAGGATGTGGCGGGATCCATGATTCTGGCAATCGAAAAGGCGCTCAAATGGCGCCCGGCGATCACCCCGGTGGAGCCCCCATCGACTGACTGATTCAGGGTTTCCGTTCCCGCGCCATATTCTGGCGCGCCGCTGCCGCTCATCCATGGTGGGTGGCAGGGGCCGGTACTAACCTTGGGGTAGCCCTGCAGCCAATCGCCGGCTGCGGGACACTTTCAAGTGCGCCGGTGGCCCCCAAAGATGTTGAAGTCAATTTTCACGAGTATTCCCTGCCCAAAAGTCCGCAGTCGCGGCAAGTGGCGCCGCCGGCATCGTCCTTCCTCTGGCACTATTCTTCGCGCTGCTGCTCGCCTGTTGCTGACTCTGTGTGTATTGCTGTCACCGTCCCTGCGCGCCGAGGCATCGGGCCATCTTTCCGATACTGATCTTGGGCGCAAGGTCATGGTCGACTACATCGTCCACTTCGCCCACCACCTGCAGTGGCCTATCGAGGTGTTCAGTGGTGCCGGTGCCCCATTCCGGATCTGTGTGATGGGTGACGATGAGCTGGTGGCGCCGCTGACTGCCCGGTTGCACCGGCACCGGGTGCAGGGGCGTATGGTGGCGCTGGAGCGGGTGAATGATGGTGAGATGCTGCGCGCGCGCAGTTGTCAGATCGTGGTGATGGGCGATATGGATGCGGAGCGCATGGCAAAGGCGGTGGGTGCCCTGGAATTTTTTCCGGTGTTGACCGTGAGTGACGTCAACCGGTTCGCGATTCTTGGTGGCATGGTCGAGTTTGCCGGTAGCGGAGCAGATATGGCCCTGCAGCTGAACAAAACACGACTGGACCGGGCGGAGCTGAAAATGGGCAACAGTCTGTTTCGACTGAGCCGCCAGGTAAATTGATGGCTGCTGCAAACTGCTTTCATAGTGGTTCGGGGCTTCAGCAGCTGATTTCCGCGCATTGAGCGCTTCCGTCCGGGGCCGGGTTGGCCCCGGGTGGGGAGCGGTGTGTGAAGTGCGCTAAATACACCATATGGCGCAAATTTGTACTGGCGATCAGTGCCGATTTCCCGTAGAATCTGCGCCCGGCTTGGGAAGGTCCCACCTTAGTTGCCCGCCCCCGTATAGATCTGTCGGGAAGTTCTATTCTCCTCCAGATCCGGTCGCAGGGCCCGTGGCTCCCAAGCTTATTAAAGTGCCGGAAGTGGCGGAATATTCCGCCCGCTTAGCCCTTAACTGGCTGCCCGGCCACACAGTGAGAGCCCAGGTGAAAGCCTCAGTGAGCCAACCGTGAATAACCTTATAAAAAAGCGAGATGAAGCAGCTGTTTCATCTCGCTTTTTTATAAAAGGCATCCGGTAACAGGTTACACCTGAAACTGCACTGGCCGCGCCTGCAAAAGCGCGCCCTCTCACCCCGCCCGGAAGCTGTTCTAGACGACTGGAGATTGAATTGAACAACGCTGTTCCCACGCCGGAATCCCTGATGCCCAGCACCACCCCGGCACTGCTGGTGCTCGCCGATGGCAGTGAGTTTTACGGTCGCGCCATAGGCGCGGAAGGCTCGACTGTTGGCGAGGTAGTCTTCAATACTTCCATGACGGGATATCAGGAGATCCTGACAGACCCGTCTTACGCCCGTCAGATCGTCACCCTGACTTATCCACATATCGGCAATACCGGTACCAACTCTGAAGATGAAGAGTGTGCCGAGATCTGGTCTGCCGGCCTGGTAATCCGCGACTTGCCACTGCTGGCCAGCAGCTTCCGCAGCGAGCAGTCCCTGGAGGATTACCTCAAGGCGCGCAACATTGTCGGGATTGCGGATATCGATACCCGCCGCCTGACCCGGATACTGCGCGACAAAGGCGCCCAGAGTGGCTGTATCGTGGTTGGTGACAACATCGACAAGGATGCGGCCCTGGCCCAGGCCAAAGCGTTCGCCGGCCTCAAGGGCATGGATCTCGCCAAGGTGGTTTCCACCAAAGAGCAGTACGATTTCAATGAAGGCACCTGGGAGCTGGGTCAGGGCCACAAGCCGGCGCCGGCGGCACAGCCCTACAAAGTGGTTGCCTACGATTTCGGTGTGAAGCGCAACATCCTGCGCATGCTGGTAGACCGCGGCTGCAACATCACCGTGGTACCGGCAGAGACGCCGGCTTCTGAAGTGCTGGCGATGAATCCTGACGGCGTATTCCTGTCCAATGGCCCCGGCGACCCCGAGCCCTGTGACTACGCGATCAAGGCGATCCAGGAAATCCTCGATACTGGCCTGCCCACCTATGGTATCTGCCTGGGCCACCAGCTGCTGGGCCTGGCGGTTGGCGCCAAGACCGCAAAAATGAAATTCGGTCACCACGGTGGCAACCACCCGGTTCAGGACCTGAACAGCAGCAAGGTGATGATCACCGCGCAGAACCACGGTTTTGCGGTGGACATGGACTCCCTGCCGGACAATGTGGAAGTCACTCACAAATCCCTGTTCGACGGCACCCTGCAGGGCATCCGCCTGAAGGACAAGCCGGCGTTCAGCTTCCAGGGCCACCCGGAAGCGAGCCCGGGCCCACACGACGTGGCACCGCTGTTCGACCAGTTTATCGAGATGATGGAAGCGCGCCGCTAACCTGGCGCTCCCGACTCCCAAGACCAGAATTTGATCCACCGGCCGCGGCCGGCTAGATACGGAAGAAAGATGCCAAAACGCACAGACATTCAAAGCATTCTGATCATCGGCGCAGGCCCCATCGTCATCGGTCAGGCCTGTGAGTTCGACTACTCCGGCGCCCAGGCCTGTAAGGCACTGCGCGAAGAGGGTTACCGGGTCATCCTGGTGAACTCCAACCCGGCCACCATCATGACCGACCCGTCCATGGCGGATGCGACGTACATCGAACCGGTGGAATGGAAGACGGTCGCCAAGATCATTGAGAAAGAGCGCCCGGACGCCATCCTGCCCACCATGGGCGGACAGACCGCACTGAACTGTGCGCTGGCTCTGGACAAGCACGGCGTACTGGAAAAGTACGGCTGTGAACTGATCGGTGCGGACAAAAACGCCATCGAAAAAGCGGAAGACCGCGACCTGTTCGACAAGGCGATGAAGGCCATCGGCCTGGAAACCCCGCGTGCCAAAATCGTCCACACTATGGACGAAGCCAAGAAAGTGCCGGAAGAATTTGGTTTCCCGGTCATTATCCGCCCGTCCTTCACCATGGGTGGTTCCGGCGGCGGTGTGGCCTACAACTGGCCGGAGTTCGAGGAAATCTGCAAGCGCGGCCTCGACCTGTCTCCCACCAATGAACTGCTGATCGACGAATCCCTGCTCGGCTGGAAAGAGTACGAGATGGAGGTGGTTCGCGATAAGAACGACAACTGCATCATCGTGTGTGCCATCGAGAACTTCGACCCCATGGGGGTGCACACCGGTGACTCCATCACCGTGGCCCCGGCTCAGACCCTCACCGACAAGGAATACCAGCTGATGCGAAACGCATCCATCGCGGTATTGCGTGAGATCGGTGTGGAAACCGGCGGCTCCAATGTGCAGTTCGGTATGGATCCGAAAACCGGCCGCATGGTGGTGATCGAGATGAACCCGCGGGTGTCCCGCTCCTCCGCGCTGGCATCCAAGGCGACCGGTTTCCCGATCGCCAAGGTGGCCGCCAAGCTGGCGGTGGGTTACACCCTGGACGAACTGCAGAACGACATTACCGGTGGCGCTACCCCGGCTTCCTTCGAGCCGTCCATCGACTACGTCGTTACCAAAATTCCGCGCTTCACCTTCGAGAAATTCGGTGAAGCCGACGCGCGCCTGACCACCCAGATGAAGTCCGTGGGTGAAGTCATGGCCATCGGCCGCAACTTCCAGGAGTCCATGCAGAAAGCCCTGCGCGGTCTGGAAGTGGGATCCTTCGGTTTCGAGCCAAAACTCGACCCGTCGGAAGTGGGCTCCATGGAGAACCTGCGCCGCGAACTGTCCGTGCCCGGTGCCGAGCGTATCTGGTATGTGGGCGATGCCTTCCGAATGGGTATGAGCATCGACGAGGTCTACGAGCTTTCCGGCATCGATCCCTGGTTCCTGGTACAGATCAAGGAACTGATGGATATCGAAGAGCCGCTCAAGTCCATGCCGACTTCTGCACTGGACGCGAAAACCATGCGCTTCCTCAAGCGCAAAGGTTTCTCCGACAAGCGCCTCGCCGACCTGCTGGGCGTGAGCCAGAAAACCGTGCGTGAATTCCGCCACAAGCTGGGTGTATTCCCGTCCTACAAGCGTGTGGATACCTGCGCGGCCGAGTTCTCCACCAGCACTGCCTACATGTACTCCACCTACGATGAGGAGTGTGAGGCAGAGCCGTCGGACAAGAAGAAGATCATGGTGCTCGGCGGCGGTCCCAACCGCATTGGCCAGGGCATCGAGTTTGACTACTGCTGTGTACACGCGGCACTCGCCATGCGCGAAGACGGTTACGAGACCATCATGGTCAACTGTAACCCGGAGACGGTTTCCACCGATTACGACACCTCCGACCGCCTGTACTTTGAGCCGGTGACCCTGGAAGACGTCCTGGAGATCGTGCGCAAGGAAAAGCCGGAAGGCGTGATCGTACAGTTCGGTGGTCAGACGCCGCTGAACCTGGCGCGTTTCCTGGCCAATGAGGGCGTGCCGATTATCGGCACCACGCCGGAGCAGATCGACCGCGCGGAAGACCGCGAGCGCTTCCAGCAGATGATCATGCGTCTCGGCCTCAAGCAGCCGCAAAACGCCATCGTGCGCTCCGAGTACGAAGCCATCCAGAAAGCGAAGGAAGTGGGCTACCCGCTGGTGGTGCGTCCGTCCTACGTGCTCGGTGGCCGTGCCATGGAGATCGTCTACAAGGAAGACGAACTCAAGACCTACATGAAGGAAGCGGTAGAGGTTTCCGACGAAGCGCCGGTACTGCTGGACCACTTCCTGCACTCCGCCATCGAGGTGGATATCGACGCGGTTTCCGATGGCCAGGATGTGGTGATTGGCGCCATCATGCAGCACATTGAACAGTGTGGCGTACACTCCGGTGACTCTGCCTGCTCCCTGCCGCCCTACAGTCTGCCGGCGGACGTGCAGGACAAGATGCGCGAACAGGTCAAGGGCATGGCCCGTGAACTGGGCGTTGTGGGCCTGATGAACACCCAGCTGGCCTACCAGGACGGCGAGATCTACGTGATCGAAGTGAACCCGCGCGCTTCCCGTACGGTACCGTTTGTCTCCAAGTGTATTGGCACTTCGCTGGCGAAGATCGCTGCGCGCTGCCAGGCGGGCATCAGCCTGGCGGATCAGGGCTTTACCACTGAAATCGTGCCGGACTACTACTCCGTGAAGGAGTCTGTATTCCCGTTCAACAAGTTCCCGAAGGTCGACCCGATTCTCGGCCCGGAAATGAAGTCCACCGGTGAGGTAATGGGCGTGGGCGAAAGCTTCGCCGAAGCCTTCGACAAAGGCCTGATCGGTGCCGGCGATGCACTGCCGGAATCCGGCAAGGTATTCATCTCCGTGCGCGATGTGGACAAGCCCGGTGTAGTGGACGTGGCGCGCGAGCTGTCCGGTCTCGGTTTCGATCTGGTGGCTACCCGCGGTACCGCGAAGGTCTTGCAAGAAGCGGATATTACCGTTACAACGGTAAACAAGATGAGCGAAGGCCGTCCGCATATCGTCGATATGATCAAGAACGACGAGATTGCGCTGGTGGTGAATACCACCGAAGGACGCCAGGCCATTCGCGATTCTGCGGATATCCGCCGCAGTGCCGAGAACCACCAGGTTTGCTATACCACAACCCTGGCCGCGGCTCGCGCCATGGCGATGGCAATGCAGATTGCCGAGCCACATCAGGTGCGCAGCCTGCAGGAACTGCACCAGCGTGTAGTACGTCTGCAAGACTGATCGAGCGTTAATATCGGCGGCACTCCGGTGTCGCCACCTGCAAAAGCTCCGCTGTTTGGCGGAGCTTTTTCGTTAAAGAAATACAGCAAAATAACGTTGCGCGTAATTCCGGCTCATCCTGGGTTACCGTAAAAAAACTGAGATTGTGGAGGTTCCTGTGAACCGAGTACCTATGACTGTCGAGGGCGCAGAAGCCCTGCGCACAGAACTTGATGACCTGAAAAAAGTACAGCGCCCGGCAGTGGTACAGGCCATTGCCGAGGCCCGTGAACACGGTGACCTTAAAGAGAATGCCGAGTATCACGCTGCCCGTGAAAAACAGGGCTTTATCGAAGGACGTATTCAGGAAATCGAAGGCAAGCTTTCACTGGCCCAGGTCATCGATGTCAAAGCCATCGAGCCGTCCGGTAAGGTAATTTTTGGTACAACCGTGACCATCATCCATATGGAAGATGAATCGGAAGTAACCTACAAAATTGTGGGTGACGATGAATCCGACGTGAAGAACAAGAAGATCTCGGTCAACTCTCCCATTGCCCGCGCGCTGATCGGCAAGGAAGAAGGGGACATCGTGGTGGTAAACACCCCGTCCGGTGCGGTGGAGTATGAGATTGACTCGGTAGAACATATCTGAGTTCTCTTGCTCTCTAGCAAAAAAAGGCGGCCATTGGCCGCCTTTTTTATTTTGACAAGAGAATAATTACTGCAGAACGTTTGCCTGATTACCAACGCCAATCTGCGAAATCGTTGCCGAGTTCGATGCGGAAGATTGACTGATGTAGGCCTGGTTGAGAATACCCTGCTGGTTCACCATTGCCGAGTTTCCACCCAGTACTCCTTCTTGCAGAACCATTGCATAGTTGCCAACGCCGTCCTGGGTAACCAGGGAAGTGTTGTAACTTGACGTCTGCGAGACGAACGCCATGTTTCCTATCCCGCTCTGTTCAATATCGGAATTGTTGTACTGGCCGAATTGAACGGTATGCGCGGAGTTGGCAATGCCACTCTGGTTAATCGTAGAAAAGTGGCCGATACCGGTCTGGGTAATGGTTGCTACCTGGGCGGTGCCAAACTGCAGAATATGCGCATCGGAATCGGTGGCACCGTACTGACCAATCAGGCCGTTATGCAAACTGCCGACTTGTGTAATGGTCGCAAGGTTATCGCTGCCGCCAAACTGCAAAATATTCGCCGTATTGCCGTCGCCGATTTGGGAAATGATGGCATCACTATTGACCGTATCCACCTGGAAAGTGCTGGCCCAGTTGCCTTGTCCAAGCTGGAAAATGGTACTGGTGTTACCTTCTCCCCCGAGCTGCAGGGAAAACGCATTGTTGAACTGCCCGATCTGCTCGTGGTGAATCTTGCCGCCCAAGGATGCAATCTGAGTGCTGCTCTCATTGAGTGCACCCTGCTGAATCTTGACGATAAAACTTCCCTCCATACCGGTCTGGTCTATGACGGCGTTGTTGCCGTTACCGGTTTGGATAAGGATCGCTGTGTTGTTGTCAGCCCACGTGGCACAACTGAATGCGAGTAGCGCTGCTGCACTTGCAGGTATGAGACCAGGAATGAGAGATTTCACGTTAACTCCTTCACTCCAAAACTACGAAAGGAATTTTGAAATTAGTGAATTGCTGACGTTTAAATCGAGGAAAGAAATGGGCAGCCGGGTAGGCTGCCCATTTCTTAAAGCGCGATCGCAGGATTACTGCAGGATCAAGCCGTTGTTACCGAAACCAACCTGCAGGGAGGTCGCGGTATCACCCAGGCCAATCTGGCCCACGAGTACGTTGTTGAAGCCACCCAGCTGAACGGTGGTGGCAGTCAGGCCAATACCAATCTGGCCGATGTAGCTGTCGTTGAACAGACCTACCTGTGTAGTGCTGCCGGAGTTGCCCAGGCCCAGCTGAGATACGTCTGCTTCGTTACCAAGGCCAACTTGCAGGATGTCCGCATCATTCAGCAAGCCGATCTGACGGGTGTCCGCATCGTTGCCTACACCGAGCTGAGTCATGCTGGAAGAGTTCAGGATACCAACCTGGAAGGAGTCCGCGTTGTTCGCGATACCGAACTGGAAGATATCAGAGGAAGACAGCAGGCTCAGCACCTGTACAGCAGATGCGGTGTTGGCAATACCAACTTGAGTAATGTCAGTTGAGCTCAGGGCACTCAGCAGTTGTAGAGACAGTGCACCGTTCAGGAAGCCCACCTGGGTAACGGACGCGCTGGTGAGGGCTGAGGCCGCCTGGATAGTGGCCGCACCGTTCGCTGCGCCGGCCTGGAAGATGGAGGCGCTATTGAAGGCGCCGCCGGTTTGCAGAGAGTAAGCATTGTTTACCGCACCAAACTGAGTCTGGTTGATAACGCTGTTGCTCTCGCCGTCTTGCTCTGCGTAGGCATTGTTGAAGAAGCCTACCTGAACCTGATTGATGAGGTTGTCATCGGTAGTCGGACCGGTCTGGTCGGCGGTGGCGTTGTTACCTACGCCAATCTGGGTCAGGTTGGCAGTGTTGTTGGCGGCAAAAGCAGAACCACTTACAGCCAGTAGGATGGCAGCAGCGATAGGGGAAAACGTCTTCATGAGTTGCTCCTTTACTTCGGACGTTAAGTACAACCAGCCCCGGGGGTGCTGATTATTTATGGCACGCTTGAATGCACCATAACTGGGGGGGAGAAGTCGGTGGTTGGCGTTGTACGCCCGCCTGTGATGGACTCCATTCCCAAGTTTGTGTCGTAGTCGGGGCTCCCCCTGAGATTGACGGTCCACTGATACATTCGATCGTTGATCTGGCGAATGTCAGCAGTAAGTGAAAGGGGTTGCTCCGACACCGGGCTCTCGTCGTTGAGAGCTGAAAAATGATCAATAAGGTTAAAAGTTGATCATCTTGTTATTGAGTGTTGCTGCTGGATAGGGGGGACGCTATAGGAGGGAAGTCATAAAAAACTAGGAAGAAAGTACATTTTTTAATCAGGAAAAGCTCTGGAAAACCCGTATTCATAACCGAATAACAGAGTGGTGTCGTCGAAAGCTTTTTATACGAAGATGGGGATGCCGTGGGAGGAAAATGGAGGCAAGCGGATGCAAGGTTTCATCCAGATCCACAAATGGAGTTATCAGTGAGAAAGTGACACGGAATTACCATTGCCGAACTGGGTAACCGTCGCATTGGAGGAGGTGCCGGTTTGTGAGATCGCGGTAGCGTTGAACGAACCAACCTGGCTCACAACCGATTGATGGCTGCCGCCCAGACCAAAGACGCCATTTTGTTGAATCACTACTTGATTGAAGTTGCCACTCTGGTTAGTGCTGGCCTGGTTGTAATCATCCTCCTGTAGCAGGATGGACTGGTTTGCCAAACCGTTCTGCAATATGTCCGCTTCCTGTTGCGCACCCGATTGCTGAACCAACCCCCGGTTAAATGCGCCTTCCTGCGCGATGACAGAAAAGTGCCCCACGCCGGTTTGAGACACAGCCGCGTTATTATCGTTTCCCTGTTGTTCCGTGTGACTTTTTACGTAGAACCCGCTGTCCTGAGACGTGTCGGCCCGGTTGGCAATTCCGCCCTGGTGTATGCGGGCGTCGTTGAAGTTACCGCTCAATTGGGTGATGCTGGCTTCGTTGCCAAAGCCCACTTGCCGGGTCAGGGCGCGGTTTTGATGGGTAACCGACTGAAGTGTGGTGGCGCTATTTTCTGCGCCAACCTGCACGTTGTGAATATCGTTGTTGCTGCCATATTGCTGCTGAACATGGGAGTCGTTAAACGCGCCATCCTGCTTCTGCCGAATACTGCTATCGCTTTCCTGTTTCTGTTCGCCATACGCGCTGTTCTGGGTGCCTTCCTGATCCTGTTCAAAGGTGTTTTCTTTGGTTGCTTCAAACTGTTGCTGGGAGATAGCGAAGTTTTCCAGGCCCTCCTGGTACTGATAAACGGTATTTTCCTCGGCAGTGATGCACTGGCAAGTGAATAGCATCATGATCGCCATTCCGGTGCGAAAAGGCTTGATGGAATACGCGTCTGATAGCTCGAGAGCTGGCATGTTTACCTCTGTAGCGAGCCGATCGGGGCGAGCCCCGGCGGATGTCTTGCCGTTAATCGTATTGATTGATAGTGGTGGTCATGGAAACCCCGGTTTGGGTGACTGCGGTACTCAATCCGTTGCCCCGCTGGTTGATGGTCACGTTGTGAGATAACCCGATCTGTTCCACTTTCGCCGAATTGCGCACGCCGTATTGGGTGATCCCCGCTTTGTGGGCATAACCAATCTGTTCCAGCAAAATAATGTTTTCGTAACCGGCCTGCAGTAGCGCAGCGATATTGCTTTCTCCCGTTTGCGTGGCAATGGTGCTATTGCCCTCACCAACCTGGTTAGTGATCAACAGGTTCTTGAAGCCCACCTGTTGTATTGAGAGAAAATTTACCGTCCCCAGCTGCTGTGCCGAAACATGGTTGAAATTACCTTCCTGGTAAATGTTCGCCATGTTGGCCGTCGAAAATCCGAAAGGCGCGTCAAGCTCGCTGATACCTGAAAGCTCGCTGGAACTGCCATTGACTTCCTGTGCGATGGCCGTATAGGAGGTAGAAAATACGGTCGCCAAGGCGATCGGGAATATCCACAATCCGGACTGGGCGGGATTCTTGTCCATGGGTAAATCTCAATGCTTGCTTATTCGCGCGTTTTTCTAGCGGGAGTTTCTACCGCCTTAAAGGACGGCGGTACTTTCATTCAGGTAATACTGCAACACCGGGTTATTGATATCGTCCGGGTTATCCAGCGCCCAGGAATTACTGATGATTCCCTGGCTGATGAGATGGATTACTGCTGATTCCATGGCGGATAACATGGCAAGCTGGGCGGGCTCGTTGGTGGTAGTGCCGAGCTCTATTTCCAGCAACCGCTTGAATTTCACGTAGCGGAATACATCTGCACTGATCGCCTTCGAATAGACGGTTTTCGACGTGAGCACAGAATGCAAAACACGACCGGATCGGATATCCACGGCGCGCAGGTTCACGGTAATCTGGTCTACCCGGTACTGTTCATCGGCACCGATACCAAAGTAACGCGCGCCGGCGCCGCCGGTGCGAATGTTGGTGTCATAGGCAACGATGCCGCCTTCCAGCAGGATATTTGCAGCGACCAGTGAGGGCAGCATCGGGTTGTTCTCCGGTGCGTTGGGTTTGGCCAGAGCCGCGCGTACGATCTTGCGCTCCGTCAGCAGGTTTTGCAGGCCCTCGCGCTCCAGTGGGATAAACCACCCTGATTCATTCAGTACATTCATCAGCATCGACGCAGCACCCTGGGTAACGGCAGTGGAGAAACTGCTGGAAGGCGCTGGCTTGTACTGGCCTGTCTGGTCGCGAAAGTTATACACCGCCGCAAGTATTTTGCCCTTGGGTTGCGGCAAGTTGAGCAGGTCGCGATAGGTCGCGTTTCGCGGAGTCAGCTTGGCCTCTTCTCGCCCTGGTCCAAACAGGGCGTCGCCGGTTTCCTTGACGGCAGTACAGCCACTGATTGCAACAATAAATGTAAGGGCGGTGACGAGTTTGGAACCTCTAGTAAACATCACGCTAGTCTCCAGTATTATTCGCGATTATTTGGAATTGCGGATCAGTCCAGGGTGCATCTATAGGGATCTGATGGCTTTATATCCTGTGTGTATTTTGATGTCGGTTGTTCGAGTTTTAATGGATCAGTTGGTGGGGTTGAGACCACTCACGATGATTTCACTTTTATCACCCGTGGCGCGATCGGTAATCAACACGGTCAACACGCCGTCGTTATCAACAATCTGGACGATAAAATCATCGGTGATCAGTTCGCCGCTATTGCCGTTACCCACGTCAGTAAGAAGCTGGTTAAGCAGACGTGTCTCCAGAGAGTCGGTAAATCGGTCCAGTGCGCTGGGTTGTTGATACAGGTCTGCGGGATTGTTTGGGTCCTCGTGATCGTCCTGGGATTGGGCATTCTGTAATAGATAACTTCCGTTCAATGGGTTGCCACCAAAGTTCGGGTTGCGAGGCTCGTATACCAGCTCCGTCCCCAGTGCCAAGCTGCTGGATAGCGCGATACAGGGGGCGAGTAGCAGGTGCGCTGCTTTATTGTTTGCCATCAGAGTTCATCCTTGCCTAAGTCGAAGTGGTCGGTGAAGGCTGCGCGGATTTTTTCCTGAAGCACCATTTCATGAATCATCTGGGATGCTTCTTCCGCCAGCGCTCGGATATTGTTGGTGCTGGGGCTGATAAACCGCCGGAACACGGTTTTGTTGTTGTAGGTGATCCAGATCAGGTTGCCCCAGCGGGCAGAGGGCCTTTCCTGGATAGTCAGGTTGTAGTCGCTGTCCGGGTAATTCAGGTTGCGGTACTCGCTCATAAAGCGCGCAAAGTCATGCCCGGTACGGGTGATGGTCTGGTCGATGTTAAAACCACTGATTTCGTCCTCGATCGCAGCGTCGTCGTCAGTCGAAGGCGCGGTATCTTCCAGCGCACCACTATCCTCCTGCTGCGCGATACTCTCTGCTGGCAGCGCGAGGTTTACTGCCAGCAGCGCACAGAGCAGCGAAGCGGGAAGCAATGTATGCCGCGAGGCGCTTGCGGGTTTCATATTTTTTCCATCTGCAGATTGAGCTTTGCCCAATTGCTGGCCTGCAGGCGATTCTTCACCCCGATTTTTCGGAAGATGTTGTACATGTGATTTTTTACGGTGTGCTCGCTCAGATGCAGGCGCGAGGCGATTATGCTGTTAGGCTCACCGGTGGTAAGCTGCGTCAGAATCTGCTGTTCGCGCTTGGTCAGGAGCAGTCTGGAGCGTGAATCACCCTCTGCCTGTGATCGCGGGTTCTGCAACCCCGATGTAAGCTTGCGGATCAGCTCCTGTTGCCCGGTACGGCTGTCGCAAAGGAAGGTAAATTTTCGCTCTTCCAGTGGTGTAGTGATGTGCGCGGGCAGGTCATTGGGCACGTTGATCAGCAATACCCGTGAGTGATCAATGCCTTTCAGGTAATTGAATTCTGCACTGGGTGTCGATTTAGACGTTAGCGCGAAACAATTCACGACAATGGCGTCGTAGGTCTTCAGGCAGTGCTTCTGTTTTCCAAAATCCGATTTTTCCCAGTTGAAAGGCAGTGATTCCGAGATGAGAGAGAACATCAAGTCCCCGTGAAGGCCGGTATCGCTCAAAAAGAGAAACGGCATAGATTACCCCATAATTGACCCATAACCTTCTCAGGACGAGATAGTCCTCGCGGGACGCGACGGTTGAATGACCCCTAAGATTCCCCGTTTTTACTTCTTGGCGTGGGCGATTTGTTGTTTTGCCCGTTTGGAGGAATTTGCGCTGACCCGTTTAAGTGAAAAATCTCAGTCCTTGAGAAATTTGTATGGAGTGTAGTAGGGATTTTTGGGGTGGCGGCCAAATAAGATGACAGTCTTCCCATAATTTTTTGTCTTAAAAATCGATTTTTTAAGAAGGCTTTGTGCCTGACTTTCTATTTTTATGTTTTTTGGAAATATTCTTCTCAAATCCGGCGTATATAGGAACAATCTTTACCCGTTCGGTTGGAGCTAAATCCATTCATTTGCCACTTTTAAGCGTAGTTAAATTGAAGAGCGAATCTGTGAGGCGGAAACTCATAAGAAATATTCTTCGGTGCACTCTAACCGCCACTTTTTTTCTGGCTATTGCAGCTTGCAGTGATCGCGGACCAGTGACCCTCGGAACCCTGGAGTGGGACCGCATCGCCGTGCCTGCGCCGGTGGCAGAAAAAATCGTCGATATCCGGGTGCGTGAAGGCGAGCGAGTGGTGGCAGGGCAGGTATTGCTGCAGCTGGATCCAGAGACTACCCGCGCGGAGTTGCAGGCAGCGGAGGCTGCGGTGGCCCGTCAGGTTGCAGCGCTGCAGGAACTGAACGACGGCCCGCGAGAGGAAGAAATAGCTCGCGCGCAAGCGGCGCTAGAGGCGGCGCAGGCGGAAGCGCGCGATCGCCAGGCGGACTTCCGACGCCTGCAGGCCCTGGGCAAAAAGAACTACGCCTCTCAATCCGATATCGACGCCGCCCAGGCCTCGGCCGAAAGCGCTGAGGCACAGGTGCGCGGCGCGCGTGAACAGTTACTGGAACTGGAGCGCGGTACCCGTATCGAGGAAATAGAGCAGGGGCAGGCGGCGCTGGCGGAAGCGCGCGCGCAGGCGCAGGCGCGGCGCGCATTGCTGCAGAAACTGACCGTTACGGCGCCACAGCCCGGCATCGTCGACAGCATCCCCTTCAAACTCGGTGACCAGGCACCCCTCGGTGGGTCCCTGGTGGTGATGCTGACCGGAGAAACCCCCTACGCGCGGGTCTATGTCCCACAGCCCCTGCGGCTGGATGTGGAGGTCGGCAGTGGCGCGCAGGTCTATCTGGAGGGCATGGGGAAGGGTGAGGATGGCATCCACAAGCTCGGCCCGTTTGCCGGCAAGGTGCGCATGGTTCGCAATGAGCCGAGCTTTACTCCGTACTACGCACTCACCGGAGACGATGCCACCCGCCTCAGCTATATCGCCGAAATCCAGTTACAGACGGATGCGGCACGCCTGCCAGTGGGCCTTCCATTGCGCGCGGAATTTTCTTCCTTGGGCAAACAGGGCGAAGCCGGGCGTAGTTTGTCTTCAACGGGTGCAGAGAAATCACCGCAGAAAGATTCCGCTGCCGGTAGCGCGGATACCGATGAAGAGCCCTATGACGGCGGAAAATGATATTGCCATCCGCGCGCGCGGTATGAGCAAGCACTTCGGTTCGCTGAAAGCGGTAGACGAGGTGGAACTCACGGTGCAGCGGCGCCAGGTCTACGGTTTTCTCGGCCCCAATGGATCGGGGAAATCCACGAGCATCCGTATGCTGTGCGGTCTGTTGACGCCCACTGCCGGTGAGATCGAGGTACTGGGGCTGCGTATTCCCGAGCAGGCGGAAGTTCTGCGCCAGCACATCGGCTATATGACCCAGCAATTTTCCCTGTTTACCGATCTCACCGTGCGCGAAAACCTGGAATTTCTGGCGGCGGTGCAGAACCTTCCATCACGCAAGGCGCGGGTGCGTATCGACGAATTGATTTCGGAATACCATTTTGAAGACCGTGCAAACCAGCTTGCCGGCACCATGAGTGGCGGACAGAAGCAGCGTCTGGCGCTGGCGGGCGCAGTTATCCACAAGCCGGAATTACTGTTTCTCGATGAGCCCACTAGTGCGGTGGACCCGGAATCGCGACGGGACTTCTGGGAGAAACTGTTCGAGCTCACCGATGCGGGCACCACGATTCTGGTATCCACCCACTATATGGATGAGGCGGAGCGCTGCCATCGCCTCGCCATTCTCGACCGCGGTCGCCTGGTTGCCGACGGCAGCCCGGACGAACTTACCGAAGATCTGGAGGGACGCACCCTGCTGGTGGAGACGGATACGCAACGAAATGCCAAGCGTGTCCTGTCAGCTGTGCCCGGTGTTATCAGTGCTGCACAGATCGGCAACAGCTTGCGGGTGCTGATTGATGCCCGGCAGGCTAGCCAACAGAGTGTGGAGCGGGCACTTGCCGCGCAGCAGCTGGATGCCAGGGTGGCGCCGGTCTCTCCCAGCCTGGAAGATGTGTTCGTGGCGGCGACACATCAGCAGGAAGCGCGCACAGAGGCTGACTCGTGAATGCTCGCCGGCTGTTTGCGGTGTTGCTCAAGGAGTTCCGGCAATTGCGTCGGGACCGCATGACCCTCGCAATGATCGTGGGAATTCCGATCATGCAGCTGGTCCTGTTCGGGTATGCCATCAACCTCAACCTGCGCCATCTCCCCGCCGCCATTGCCGATCAGTCGGGCACCAGTGCGTCACGCCAGCAGGTGATGGATATGCTGGCAACCGGGGTGATCGAGCCGGTCGCCCAGGCGGAGACGCCGGAGCAATTGATGGAACTGTTGCGCCGCGGAAAGATCAGTGTCGGTATCGTGATTCCCTATGATTACGAGCGCCGTCTGGCGAACGGCCAGCAGGCGATCCAGATATTGGTGGATGGCAGTGATACGGTAGTGCAGAGCGCGGCGGCGCAACTGGCGCAGGTGCCCATCGGGGAGCCGCCGCCGGAAAATAATACGAGCCAGCCCAACCGGCAGTCATCGGTGCCTTTACCGCAGGCGCCGGTGAGCATTGTGAGCTTTTATAACCCCCAGCGGGTATCGGCGATCAACATCGTGCCGGGTTTGATCGGCATCATCCTCACCATGACTATGGTGATGTTTACCTCGGTGGCCATTGTGCGCGAGCGGGAGCGGGGCAATATGGAATTGCTGATCGCCACCCCGGTGAGCAGCGCGGAGCTGATGATCGGCAAGGTATTACCCTACGGCATGATCGGCCTGATCCAGACCAGCCTGATCCTGTTGCTGGGTACCCTGCTGTTCAGTGTACCCATCCGCGGTAGCCTGCTGGATGTGTATATTGCCGCGCTGCTGCTGATTCTCGCCAACCTGGCCATGGGGCTGCTGATCTCAACCCGCGCCCAATCCCAGTTCCAGGCCATGCAGATGACCTTCTTCGTGTTCCTGCCCTCGATCCTGCTCTCTGGATTTATGTTTCCGTTTGACGGCATGCCCAAGGCCGCACAGTGGCTGGCGGAAATTTTACCGTTAACCCATTTCCTGCGCCTGATTCGCGGCGTGATGCTGCGCGGTGCGGGTATCTTCGAACTCTGGCCAGACCTGCTGGCGTTAGTTGCCTTTATCCTGCTGATGATGACACTTGCCATAGCGCGTTTCCGCAAGCGCCTGGACTGACTTCCGCTCACGGGATGGCGCGAAAATCCTCCAGTTATCGATTTCCTGCACAAACTGCCGGTCACCCTTGGTAGGATGGCGGAAGTCACTTCTTTGTGATTTGTGGCAATGGACGCCACTGCACCGCTACAAGACTGAGGTCGGGTCTGTACACACGTTAACAGTTGCTGCCTGTCAGCAAGGGAGGAAGCTGTACCATGACCGAAATCTTTCACAGCCTGCCAGCGTGGTTGTGGTTTGTTATCGCACTGATCGCACTGTTTCTCGCTCGCAAGCCTTTCCACCAGGGAATCATGGCCCTGGCGCGTTTTTTTCATCATTCCCTGCGCCTCGCCGCCAATGCGGTATCGGCGGCAGAAGGGCGCTTGCAGTTGCGCAATCGCGAGGTGCTGATTGCCGCAGGTCGCGAGGTTAGCGAGCGGCATATCGAGCGCGAGTTCGATCGCATAGAAAGTGCAATGAAAAAAGAGCTGGCTCAGTACCCGGCACTGCACCGCAAGCTCTGCGAGCAGCTTGCCGCCATCGATGAAGATTACGTGCGCAGCGCGGAAGTGCCCCCGGAACCCACCAGCTGGGCCAAGGCGATCAAGGCGGTGACTGAGATCCCCGCGGATCGCGACTCCGTGGTGGGCGATGTACTGGAAGCCATCCATGTCTCCATGCGCAAGGCCGAATCCAAGGCGCGCGAAGCCTATCGGGAATCTGCGCGGGAGCGACATCAATTGCTCAAGCGCATGATGCCGGCGTGGCGGGCGATCCTAAACAGCCTGGGCAAGGTCAACAAGACCGTAGTCGGTGTGCAGCACCGCGCCAAGGTAGTGGATGGCCACATGGAGCGCTACGAAGAAATCGTGCAGGGGAGTCACCGCGCCGTGCGGATGCTGTCGTCATCTTCCCTCGTCCAGTTTTTTATTTCGCTGTTTGTACTCACCATTGCCGCTGGTGGTGTGCTGGTCAATTTTCACCTGATTGCCCGACCGATGGCGGAAGTCGTCGGCGGGTCCGGCAGTATCGGTGGCTATTCGGTAGCGGATATCTCCGCGTTGGTGCTGATACTGGTAGAAATCGCTTTGGGCCTGTTCGTCATGGAGTGCGTGCGGATCACCCGCCTGTTTCCGGTGATTGGTGCGCTCAATGACAAAACCCGGTCGCGCTTGATGTGGGGCGCATTCGCGTTGTTGTTTGTGTTCGCGCTGGTCGAGGGCGGGCTTGCCTTCACGCGCGAGATCCTGATTCAGGGAGACACGTCTGGCGACGCCACGGCGGCAGGTATTCAGGCTGGCCCCCTGTGGATAACCGCATCGGCACAGATGGCGATGGGTTTTGCGCTGCCGTTTGTACTGGTATTCGCAGCGATTCCCCTGGAAAGTTTTATCGCGTCTGCACGCACGGTGATCGGTATTGTCTCGGCATTCACCCTGCGCCTGTTGGCGGTCATCCTGCGTCTTGCGGGCGCTGGGATTCTGCGCACCGGGGCCATGCTGGTGCGGGTGTATGACATCGTGATTTTCTTCCCGCTGTGGCTCGAGGCACGCTTTATAGGCTGGCGCCAGCAGGTGGCGGTTACGGGTCCCACGGGCTCCGATGAACCGACCGAGAAGTCACAGCAACAGGCATCGTGAATCCTGTGAACGACTGGTAGGTATGAACAATAGCGATCACTGGTTGCAACCGTGCCGTGCGCGCCCCCTGGTCATTGCCCACGGTGATGAGGGAGGGCGCGGACTTTATCCGGGCAATACGCTGCTGTATCTGCAGAAAATGGTGGCACTGGGGGTAGATGCTCTGGAGATAGACCTGAACCTGACAGCGGACGGCCATCTGGTTTTGCTGCACGATGGCACCCTGGAGCGCACCACAGATGGCAGTGGCCAGGTAAAAGACAAAACCCTGCAGGAGCTGGAAGCGCTCAACGCTGCCTACCACTGGAGCCCGGACGGCGAGCAGTTCCCCTATCGCAAGGATCCGCAGCCACTGGTTACCATCGATCAGGCGTTTGCCGCGTGTCCAGATACCCCGATGGTTATCGAGCTAAAGAATGACGATCCGCGCGCAGCACAGTCGCTGGCGCGGGCCATTGAAAAGGCCGGCGGTGAAGCACGCTTGATCGTCTCCTCGTTCCATCGCAATGTGATCCGCACATTTCGCAGTCTCTGCCCCAGAGTGGCCACCGGGGCGACATTGCCGGAGGCTCTGCTGTTTTTTGCCGCGCAGTGTGTTTTTGCGGAAAGACTGCTCAAGCCCGCTTTCCGGACCATGCAGCTTCCGGTCAGCTATTACGGGTTGCCGGTTTTTACCCGGTGGTTCGTGAGCGCGGCCCGTCGCTGCGGTCTGCATATTTCCGTATGGACCGTGAACGAACCGGAAGCCATGAAAAAATTTATCGCACTGGGGCTGGATGGCATTGTCACCGACCGCCCCGATCGACTTCTAAAACTTTTCCAGACATCGTCGTAACCGGAGGGGAGATATGAAAAGGCAGAAATGGATACAGGTGCTGACAGTCGCGCTGTTTGCCGCGAGCGCCATGCAGGCGCATGCGCAGCGGGATTTCTCCAAGGTGGAGATAGAGCCACAGCCTGTGGCAGATAATCTGTATATGCTGACGGGTGCCGGCGGCAACATGGCATTGTTTACCGGCGACGATGGCGCTTTTATGGTGGACGATCAATTCGCGCCCCTGAGTGAAAAAATCCTCGCCACGGTCGCGGAACTGACCGACAAGCCGCTGCGATTTGTGGTCAATACGCACTGGCACGGGGATCACACCGGTGGCAACGAGAACATGGGCAAGGCGGGTGCATTAATCGTCGCACATGAAAATGTGCGCAAGCGCATGAGCACCGAGCAATTTACCAAGTTGTGGGATCGCACCACACCGCCTTCGCCGGCGGCGGCACTGCCAGTGATTACCTTTACCGATGTTACCACCTTTCACTGGAATGGCGACGAGGTGCGCGTGCAGCACGTGGGGCCGGCACATACCGACGGCGATGCCATTATCCTGTTCAAAAATGCCAATGTGATTCACATGGGGGATACCTTCTTTAACGGCAGCTATCCCTATGTGGACCTGTCCGCGGGCGGCAGTATCGATGGGGTTATCGAAAACGCCCGTCGCGTGCTTGAAATCGCCGACGATCAGACAACGATCATTCCCGGACACGGCCCGCTGAGTGATAAAAAAGGGCTGCAGCAATACCACGACCTGCTGGTGCGTCTGCGCAGCAAGATCAAGACACTGGTGGACGCGGGTAATAGCAGGGAGCAGGTGATCGCGGCAAAGCCCACCCGGGAGTTTGATGAGCACTACGGGCAGGGTTTTATGAAGCCGGATGTCTGGACCGGGATCGTGTTCGACTCGCTGAAACAGCAGCAGTAATCGACTCGATTAAAAAACGCTGAAAACAAAAAGGGCAAAGCACCGTTCGTGCTTTTCCCTTTTCGGTTTATTCCGCCGCGATGGTATCCCGTGGCATCTGCGCAGGGGATTCGGAATCCACTTTGCGTACGCGGAACCAGGCGGCGTAAAGCGCGGGCAAGAACAGCAGGGTTAGCGCTGTCGCTACTATCAGCCCGCCCATGATGGCCACGGCCATGGGACCGAAGAAGTCACTGCGGGAAAGCGGGATCATTGCCAGCACCGCAGTCAGTCCGGTGAGTACAATGGGGCGGAAACGGCGCACCGTCGATTCCACAATGGCATCCCACTGGGAGCGTCCCTGGGCAATATCCTGTTCTATCTGGTCCACCAGAATCACCGAGTTGCGCATGATCATCCCGGCGAGGGCAATGGTGCCGAGCATCGCCACAAACCCGAACGGTTTGTTGAATACCAGCAGGAACAGGGTGACCCCGATAATGCCCAGCGGTGCAGTGAGGAACACCATGGTGGCCAGAGAGAAGCGTCGCAGCTGCAGCATCAGCAGGGTAAATACCACCAGCAGGAACAACGGCATCCCCGCGTTGACCGATTGCTGCCCCCGCGCAGATTCCTCCACACTGCCGCCGATCTCCAGCAAATAGCCGGGCGGAAGTTCGGTACGAATCTGCTGCAGCTGTGGCCAGATATCGTTGACCACCGTGGCCGGTAACTGCTTGCCGTAAATATCCGCGCGCACGGTGACCGTGGGCAGGCGGTTGCGGTGCCAGATGACGCCTTCTTCAAAGCCGTATTCCAGGGTTGCCACCTGGTTCAGGGGGACGCTGCGCGCACTGCTGGTCTGGACAGCCAGGTTACCCAGCTGATGCAGTGCGTGACGTTCGTGTTCACCGCCGCGCACCTGTACCCCGATCAGCTCATTGTCTTCGCGAAACTGGCCCACGGTGGTGCCGGACAGGGAGCCCTCCAGCGCACGCGACAGCTCCGTACTGCTCACACCCAGCGCGCGCGCACGGGCCTGGTCCACATGCAGGCGGACCACCTTGCTGGGCTCCTCCCAGTCCAGGTGCACATTGGCGACCGCGGAATTGGTGCGGACTTTTTCTGCCACGTTGCGGGCAATTTCCCGCACCTCGGCAATATGCTCGCCGGATACCCGGAATTGCACCGGGTAGCCCACCGGAGGACCGTTTTCCAGGCGCGATATACGGGTGCGCACACTGGGAAACTGTTCGTGCAAGGTGCTGATCAGCCAGCTGCGCACCTGCTCCCGCTCTTCCACGGAACGGGTCAGCACCACAAACTGGGCAAAGCTCGCCGCAGGCAGTTGCTGGTCCAGGGGCAGGTAAAAACGCGGGGAGCCGGTGCCCACGTAGGCAACATAGTTTTCTACCTTCGGCTGTTGGGCGAGCAGGGTCTCCAGTCGCGCAACCTGTTCACTGGTAGCGGTAAGGGACGCCCCTTCATTGAGCTTCAGGTCCACCATCAGTTCCAGCCGCGCAGAGGAGGGGAAGAACTGTTGCGGTACAAAACGGAACAGGGCGATGGCGCCGACAAAAATCACGACCGTGGCGAGGAGTACGGTTTTGCGGTAGCGCAGGCACCAGTCCACCACCTTGCGAAAGCGACGGTAAAAGGGCTTGTCGTAGGGATCGTGCTCCGCGTGTTCTCCAGAGCCGCTCCCGGCCGCCGCTGGTGCGGGCAACAGACGGGCACCCAGATAGGGAACAAACACCACGGCGGCAACCCAGGACGCGAGCAGCGCGAGGGTGACGACCTGGAAGATCGAGCGGGTGTATTCACCGGTGCCGGACTGCGCCGTGGCAATGGGCAGGAAGCCGGCCGCGGTGATCAGGGTGCCGGTGAGCATCGGGAAGGCGGTACTGGTCCAGGCGAAGCCAGCGGCTTTCAGTCGGCTGAGGCCCTGCTCCATTTTGATGGCCATCATCTCCACCGCAATGATGGCGTCGTCCACCATCAATCCCAGGGCCAGCACCAGTGCGCCCAGGGAAATTTTGTGCAGACCGATACCGAAGTAATTCATCAGTGCAAAAGTCATGGCCAGCACCAGCGGAATCGACAGCGCCACCACCAGCCCGGTACGCACACCGAGGGAGAAGAAACTCACCAGCATCACAATGACCAGCGCCTCGGCGAGTACCTTGAGGAATTCACCTACCCCCTGTTCCACGGCTGCGGGCTGGTCGGACACCTTGCTCAGGGTAAGGCCCACGGGGAGGTCCTGTTGTAGCTCGGCAAAGGTGGCATCCAGGTTTTTTCCCAGAGCGAGAATATCGCCGCCTTTTTTCATGGAAACCGCGATGCCGATGGCATCCTCGCCCATAAACCGTACCCGCGGCTGGGGCGGATCGCTGAAGCCGCGATGAATTTCTGCAATATCGCCCAGGCGCTGGGTGCGCTCACCGGCGCGGATGGGAAAATCGCGGATCTCTTCCACGGTGCGGAACTGGCCACTTACTCGAATCCTTACGCGGTCACTGCTGGCTTCCACAAAGCCGGCGTCGGCCACGCTGTTCTGGCCCTGCAGTGCGGTCTGCACAGCACTCATGGGAATTCCCAGGGAGGCCAGCTTGGTATTGGAAATCTCAACCCAGATACGTTCGTCCTGCAGGCCCAGTAATTCCACCTTGCCCACATCCTCGACCCGCTGCAGGGCCAGTTGCAGCCGGTCGGCATAGTCTTTCATCAGCGCGTAATCGAAACCGTTACCGGTAAGCGCGTAGATATTGCCGTAGGTGGTACCGAATTCGTCGTTAAAGAAGGGCCCCTGAATATCCGGCGGCAGGGTGTGGCGGATATCGCCGACTTTCTTGCGCACCTGATACCAGAGGTCGGGAATATCCTTGGAGCGCATACTGTCGCGGGCGACAAACATCACCTGGGACTGACCGGGACGGGAGAAAGAAGTGATTCTTTCGTAGTCCCCGGTCTCCATCAGTTTCTTTTCCACGCGCTCGGTGATCTGGCGCGAGACCTCCTCGGCACTGGCCCCGGGCCACAGGGTGTTGACCACCATCACCTTGAAGGTGAAGGGCGGGTCTTCGCTCTGGCCGAGCTGGGTGTAGGAAACGGCGCCCAGAATGCTGATGAGCAGCATGGCGTAGAGCACCAGCGGGCGGTTTTGCAGCGCCCACTCAGATAGGTTGAATCGCATGGTGTCTTGGTCCGTACTTTTGTAGTCCGTACTGGGAGTGGTCGGTAGCGGGAGTCTCCGCTACTGATGGCGATAAATCGGTTGAGAATCAGGGCTGCCGCGCAACTTCGAACTCGATGGGGCGATTGTTGCGATCCACCGGGCGCACGCGCTGGCCCTCGCGCAGCAACTGGGTGCCGGCGGCCACAATCCAGTCGCGGGGGCTCAGCCCGGATTGAATCTGTGCCGTTTCGTTGCCGTAACTCGCCACCACCACCGGGCTTTTGACCAGGGTGAAGGTGTCGTGGTCGAGCTTCCACAGGTGCGGGACGTCGCCGTCAGCGGTGAGTGCGGACATGGGCACGCTGAGCAGGCTGTTGGCCGAGTTTTTCTGTACATACACCCGCGCGCTCTGGCCCGGTTCGGCGTTGCTCGCATCACTGTCGAACGCGACCCGCGCCTCGAAGGTGCGCAGGGTTGGATCGGCGGCGGGGGAGAGTTCGCGAATCTTGCCGGTAAACGGCGTGCCCGGGCGAGACCAGAGCTCCAGGGTCACCGGCTGGCCCACGGCGAAGCGGGAGATATCCTGCTCCGGCAGATCGATATGCACTTCCCGCTCACCCTCGGCGGCGAGGGTAAATACCGTCTGCCCGGGATTGACCACCTGGCCGACCTCGATCATGCGGCGGGCAATGACGCCGTTGCGGGGGGCCTTGAGTACCGCGTAGGCGGCCTGGTTTTCCGCCACTTCCAGCTGTGCGCGGGCCTGCTTGAGTTGTGCGGCGCTGGCATCCAGCCGGGTCTTTACCGCATCGAACTGGGATTCGCCCACCAGCTTGCGCGCCAGCAGCTCCCGGTAGCGGGTGTGTTCACTCTGTGCATTGCGGTGTTCCGCCTCGGCGGCGGTGAGCCGCGCGCGGGCGCTGTCACGCTGCAGTAACAGGTCTTTCGCATCCAGCTGCGCCAGCGGTTGGTCCTTTTCTACCCGGTCGCCCACCTGTACCAAGCGGCGGGTAACCTCGCCCCCGACCCGGAATGCCAGTGCTGGCTCGTGGCGCGCGTGCACCTCGCCGGGATAGACCGCGATCTGTGACTCGGCGGGGGTGGGTTGCACGACAATCGCCGGCCGGGGAGGCTTCTCCTGACCAGACTCGGCGGGTGCGCAGGCCGCCAGGGAGATCCCCAGGGTGGCGGCCAGTGCGACTTTCAGCAGACGCTGGAGTGGAAGCGGGAGAGGGCGGTAGACGCTGGGCATGGTTACCTCGATCCATGTGGTTCAGGGGCCCCGGTGTCGCGAAACTGACAGCTTGTCGCGTCGAAGCCGGGGTAAACTGGTACAGTTGTCTCTGCGCCGGCGATCGAACCGGGTGCAGCTGAATTGCTATACTAGTGAGTATAGTAAGTATATTAAACTGGCGAGTCCACTAAATCGGTGGCCGCGTGCGCGTGTTTCCACGCAAACTGTGTATGCGCCCTTCCAGGGCGGCACGGGCGACCCGACGACAAAAGCAATGAGCGAACAGACTATCCCTACACCCGCGACATCCTCGGCAAGCCGTGGACGCCCCAAAGACCCGGCCAAACGCCGCGCGATTCTCGACGCGGCCAAATCCCTGTTTCTGACCCACGGCTTCGCGGGTACCAGTATGGATGCGGTTGCCGGTGAGGCCGGCGTCTCCAAGCTGACGGTATACAGCCACTTCTCCGACAAGGAGACGCTGTATATCGCGGCGATCGAAGCCAAGTGCGAAAACCTGATGCCGCTGCCAATGTTCACCCTGGAAGCGGATGGCTCCGCGGCGGAAATGCTGCAGAAGATCGGTGAAGCCTTCCTGGAAATGATCTACAGCGAAGACTCGCTGCGCCTGATGCGCCTGATCAATGCGATGGGGGCCGACGATCCCGATATGGCGAAGCTGTTCTACGATGCGGGGCCACAGCGTACGCAGAATGCGATGGCCAGCTTTTTCCAGCGCGCCAACGAACTGAAGCAGCTCAATGTGCCGGACCCGGATCATGCGGCGGAGCTGTTTTTTGGCATGCTGCAGGGCGGCTGCCGGCATATTCAGATTATGCTCGGGTGCTGTGCGCCCCCGGGAAAAGAAGAAAACCGCAAACATGTGGCGGAGGCGGTACAGGTATTTTTCAGCGCCTATGGTGTATGACGCACAGAAGATGAATTACGGCGAAGTGTGATGGCTTCGTTGCCAATAAAAAGGCCCGTATGGCGTAACCATACGGGCCTTTTTTTACCGTGTTATTACCCTGCCGATTACCTGCTCAGGTGCGGATTTTGTAACCGGTGCGGAAAATCCACCAGATACTCGCCATGCAGATCAACAGAAACAGAATTGTCATGCCGAGGCTGATACCCACATTCACATCGGCCACCCCGTAGAAGGCCCAGCGGAAACCGCTGATCAGATACACCACCGGGTTGAACAGGGTCACCTTCTGCCAGAATTCCGGCAGCATGTTGATGGAATAGAAGGCGCCGCCGAGAAAGGTCAGCGGTGTGATGACCATCAGCGGAATGATCTGCAGCTTCTGGAAGTCATCTGCCCACACGCCAATGATAAAACCGAACATGCTGAAGGTGATGGCCGTCAGCACCAGAAAGCCGAACATCCAGAACGGATGCGCAATTTCATAATCCACAAAAAAACGCGCGGTGATCAGGATCAGCAGGCCGATGATGACTGACTTGGTGGCCGCGGCGCCCACGTAGCCCGCGACAATCTCAAACGCCGACACCGGTGCCGACAGCACCTCGTAAATTGTGCCGCTGAACTTGGGGAAGAAAATGCCGAACGATGCGTTGGAAATACTCTCCGAAAGCAGAGACAGCATGATCAGCCCGGGAATGATAAAGGCTCCGTAACTGACCCCCTCGATATCTCCCAGGCGGCTGCCAATGGCGGTGCCGAACACAATAAAGTAAAGGCAGGTGGAAATTACCGGCCAGGCGATACTCTGCATCAGGGTGCGAGCCGTGCGGGCCATTTCGAACTTGTAGATGGCGCGGATACCATAAATATTCATACTCTGTTCCCTCTTATCCGGCCTGATGTTCGGTCTGGTTCTGGTGCACCAGGTTGACGAAAATTTCTTCCAGCGAACTCTCACTGGAGTGCAGGTCCTTGAATTCGATACCCTGCTGGTCGAGATGGCGCAGCAGTTCAGCGATACCGGTGTGTTCGCGCTGGGTGTCGAAGGTATAAATCAGCTGGTTACCTTCGTCCGCAATTTCCAGGTCAAACTCGTTCAGTGCCGCGGGCAGTGTCTGCAGCGGGTTCTGTAACTGGACCGCCAGCTGCTTTTTACCCAGCTTGTGCATCAGGGTGTCTTTCTCTTCCACCAGCACCAGCTGGCCGTGATTGATCACGCCGATCCGGTCCGCCATTTCCTCGGCTTCCTCGATGTAGTGGGTGGTGAGGATGATGGTCACCCCGGATTCCCGCAGCCCGCGCACCATTTCCCACATGTCCCGGCGCAGCTCCACATCCACCCCGGCTGTAGGTTCGTCGAGGAATAGGATGGTGGGTTCGTGAGACAGGGCCTTGGCGATCATCACGCGGCGTTTCATACCGCCGGAGAGCGCCATGATGCGGCTGTCTTTTTTATCCCACAGGGAGAGCTGACGCAGGATCTTCTCGATGTATTCCGGGTTAGGCGCCTTGCCAAACAGGCCGCGGCTGAAGTTGACCGTGGCCCACACGCTTTCGAAGGAATCCGTGGAAAGTTCCTGGGGCACCAGGCCAATCTTGCTGCGCGCTGCGCGAAACTCCCGCTGGATATTGTGGCCGTCGGCCAGCACAGTGCCACTGGTCGGGTTGACGATGCCGCAGATGATACTGATCAGGGTGGTTTTACCGGCACCATTGGGACCGAGCAGGGCGAAAATTTCGCCAGGATTAATTTCGAGATCGACGGATTTGAGTGCGGTAAAACCGCCGGCATAAGTCTTGCCGACGTTCTGTACGGAAATGATTGGTTGCACGCTTCCCCCTTATGGAATTCGCTGGCGCCGGCTATTTTGCCCCGAAGGCGGTGGCCGGCGCCACCGGATACCGTGAGAAGCGGCTAGCCTGAAAGGTTTAGAAGTCGAAAATCTTGTTGTAGAAGGCGACAGCGCCCTCATAGGCGTCGTTGGCAGCGTCTTCGTTGTAGGCGAGGGGGATGCCAAATTTTTCACCGCGAGCGGTTGCCGCGGGATTGGTGAAGCCGTGCTTGGCACCCGGGTAGCTGATCACATCGAAGCGTACGCCGGCGCTCTGCATTTCCTGAACGAAGTTGGCGACCTGCTCTGCGGGGATCATATCGTCGTCACCGCCGGTGTAGACCTGTATCTGTGCCTTGACGTCACCGGGTTTGATTTTCACCTCGGTTTCCAGTGCACCGTGGAAGCTGACGACGCCTTTGAGCGGCAGCCCGAGGCGCGCCATGGTGAGGGCCACGGCGCCGCCGAAGCAGTAGCCCTGGGCGGCAACTTCACCGGCTTCTACGGTTTCGTGATTGTTGATCAGGTCGAGGGCAGCCTGGAAGCGCTTGAGGGGCGCGCCTTCGGTTTCGAGGGTTTTGTTCATGAGGTCGGCGGCATCGCCGGGATTGTCGGCGCCGACACCGGTGCCGTACATGTCCAGGGCAAAGGCGGTAAAGCCTTCCGCGGCGAGGCGCTCGGCTTCCTCGCGGGTAAAGTCGTTGAGTCCCCACCATTCATGAACCAGGAGGATGGCGGGACGTTTGCCTTCGATGGTTTCGTCGTAGGCCAGGTAGCCGGTGAAAGATTCGCCGTCGACGGTGTATTGGATTTCTTCGGTATGCACTGAGTCCTCCTTGGAGAAAGGGCGTTCGAATTTGGTGTGCACAGATTAGTGCGGGGGGAGTGGCAAAGCAACGGCGCTGGTAGTCGCGCTACCCGGGGCTTTGCCTCCGCAACAGAGTTATTACCGGTTGAAGAGTAAGTGAGCCTTACGTATTTGGCTGGCGGTACTTGGGGTCTTTCGGTGGGATGATATCCCCATCCTCATCCAGCTCTGGAAATGGCAACCCGTGCTGTTCGCAGTACCGCACCATTTTCGGGTGCATCCAGCGGAACAGGATTTCTTTGATTGCCGGATCCTCTTCATCGAGTAACTTGTCGTCATACATCCCGGCTTTCTGTCGCTGATACATGGCCTCCTGCAGAATGATCGCGGCGGCGACGCTGACGTTGTAGCTTTCGACCATGCCGATAATCGGGATGGTAACGTGATCGTCGGCATGCTCTGCGGCGTAGTCGCTCAGGCCGTGTTTTTCGGCTCCCATGATGAGCGCGAAGGGTTTGGTGTAGTCGGCCTGGCGGAAGTCGATGGCGCGGTCGGACCAGTGGGCGGCGTACAGGTGCATGCCGCGGCTTTTGAGTTCGGCCATGCCGGATTCGATATCCGGGTAAACGGAGTTGCCGGTAAAGCGGCCGCTGCCACCGGCGGTGTTGTGGTAAATCCGGTGGCCGTAGCTGGGTTGTACCATGTGGATTTCGGGGATGCCGACGGCATCGGCCGTGCGCAGCATGGCGGAGATGTTCTGGCCTTTGTGCACCTGGTCGGTAAGCAGGGTCATGTCGTGCTGGCGCTGACGGAGCACCTGTTTGAATTTCTCGTAGCGGCTGCGGCTCATGGTACTTCTATCTTAGGGCTTCTGATCTGACCGCGGATTATAGCACTGAGGTATTGTGGCCCCTACCTGACTAGTTTGGTGGCGGCGCCGCTACCGGGTAGACCTTTGCGGGACACGCCGTATACCCATCCGTGGGGGCTCGGCTGCGGCCGTCCTGGCCGCAGACGGTCCCGCAAAGGTCTACCCGGTATCGGCGCCTTCGCGTCGAAGTTCTTACAGTTCGACAAGTGAGTAATGTTCTACTTCGGGGAATGGATCGTAGAAGTGATGGAGCAGGGCTTTCCAGTCTTGGTATTCGGGAGACTTTCGGAATCCTTCGGTGTGATCCTCCAGTTTTTGCCAGTTCACCAAAAGGATGTAGCGGTCTTCTTTTTCAAGGCACTTTTGCAGTTGGTGGTTGATATAACCCGGCACTGAAGAAATGATGCATTGAGCCTTTTTAAATGCACGTTCAAACTCCCCATTCTGGCCGGATTTAACGTCCAGTATTGCAACCTCAAGTATCACATTATTTCCTTATTAAAGTATGAGCGTAAACGCGAAGGCAAAGCGCCGGGTACAGGTATTCAGGAGCGTCGGCGACAGGGACGTCGCCGACGCAGCGTACATGGATGTACTTGCAGCGGTCCTGAATACCTGTACCCGGTGATTTGCCGCCACCAAACCCGCTTACATGGGACCCCGTAACCCAAATTACCTACCAGAACTACTTAAGAGGAGCAGAAAAGGGCTCCACAGTCACCCAGTCCCCGGTCTCACAGTCGCTACCCTCCCGAGGCAGTACGACAAAACAGTTCGCTTCAGCAAAGCCAGAAAGGATATGGCTTCCCTGAATACCACGAGTGCCTACAACCTGTAGGCCATCTTCATCGCGATAGGTGAAACCCCGCTGAAAATCTGTGCGTCCGGGCTTCTTGCGGATATTGTTCAGCAAGCGCGCGCGGATCTGCAGTGGTGGCTGGCGGAATTGGTCTGAGGTGCCGCGCAGTTTTTCCAGTGCGGGAACAACCAATTGATCAAGCGTAACGATGGCGGAAACCGGATTGCCGGGCAGTCCGAAGAACAGGGTTTCGCCGTCGGCCTTCGGCAGGCGGCCAAAGGCGAAGGGTTTGCCCGGCTTGATGGCGAGTTTCCAGAAACCGATTTCACCCAGTTCCTGCAAAACAGTTTTGGTAAAGTCCGCCTCGCCCACGGAGACACCACCGCTGGTAATCACAAAGTCGGCATTGTCCCGCGCCTGAATAAACGCCTCGCGAATTTTATCTGGCTGATCTGGCCAGCAGCCCAGATCGAGGATCTCCACATCCAGCTGCTCCAGTGCAGCCTGCAACGCAATGCGATTGCTATCGTAAATATCCCCATCACCCAATTCCGAGGCCGGTGTGCCAATGGGTTTCAGCTCATCCCCGATGGACAGCAGAGCCGCCGTGAGTTTGCGCAGCACCGTAACTTCCGCCACACCCGCACCGGCGAGCAGGGCGATATGGGGGACTTTGATTCTGGAACCTACCGGAACAAGACTCTGCCCGGTATGAACATCCTCACCCCGACGGCGAATATTCTCGCCGGGCCTGGCGGGGCGATTCATGCTGAGCTGGTCGCCATCCAGTGTGCAGTTTTCCTGCATCTGGACCCTGTCCGCGCCTTCCGGTACCGCGGCGCCGGTGGTGATGCGGGTGGCCTGGCCTGATGACAGGGCGCCAGCAAAAGGGTGGCCGGCGAGGCTCTTGCCGATGACGGTGTAGCTATCGTGCTCACCGCAGAGGGCGTAACCATCCATGGCGGAATTATCGCAGGGGGGAAGGTCGAGTGCCGCCAGCACCGGTTCGGCGAGAACACGGCCGGTGGCCTGGCCCAGAGGAATGGTTTCGGTCGCTGTAATTGGGTTGATGCTGTCGACCAGTATCTGCTTGGCAGCTTCTACGGATCGCAGGCCATTTTCTGCACAGGTGTCCGACATGTTTATTCCCTTGTTTCGCCATTTCTTGTTCGGGAAGATAGCTGTGAAGAGAAGCATTTGCCAAGTCCTGATGGTGGCATAACTCTTTGGGGTAAGGTGGCGATACCGGGTAGCCCCTTTCGAGACCTTCTAAAACAGGGATGTTTTAGAAGAGCCCCCAGGGATGGGTTTACGGCGTGTCTCGGAAGGGGCTACCCGGTAGCGGTACCGCCACAAGGCCAGGTTGAGGCTAAGCAGGCAGTGCAGCGGCGGAAACATTGTCTGCAGTGTTAACCAACAGCCACCGCAAGATTTGTATTCAGCAACGCAGAGATCTCTGGTTTGCAGGAACCACAGTTGGTACCGCAACCCAGTAGTTCTCCCAATTCATCCACACTGGCCGCGCCGTCTGCAATGGCTGCCTCGATTTCCTTGCGCGAAACCTGCAGGCAAGTACATACCATCTGCGCGCCGGCGGGAACGTTCTGCAAGAGTTGCGCGGGCATTTCCGGCAGGGGGTTTTGCAGGGCGTCTTCCAGGATTTTGCGGTCGGGCAATGTCTGCCAGTCGGAGGTGGTGAATACCAGCAGCTCCATCTGCTCGCTGTACAGCAACCAGCGTTCGCCACTGGGAAGCTGCAGCCGCTGGCGATTCACCTGTTTACCGTGCAGGGCAAACAGGTGGTCGGCAATCGCCTGCCAGTCCGGCTGCCGGCTGAGTGCCAGCTCGAACCGGTAACCGCCTTCCACCGGTACCCGGTACCAGTGCAGGATGGTTTCCCGCAGCAGCCTGTCGCCGGCCTGCAGACGGCCGTGGAATTCATCCGCGGTCTGCGTGCGCAGTAGCAGGCAGGCGTAGCTGTGGGCATCGAGCGGAGCGATATTCACCGCGAACTGCTTCAGCTCCGGCTGGCCGGAAACGGGGTCGGTAAACGGAAGCGCCAGGGCGCTGACGGTGGCGTTATGGGCGAGGCTGTCGCTCCAGTGGATCGGGGCAAACAGCTGCCCGGGTTTCTGGCTGGCGGTAACGCGGGCGCGACCGAAAAACTGGCCTTTTTCACTTTCCACACGCACCAGCTGTGCGTCCTCTATACCAAATTTCTGCGCTTCGTCCGGGTGCACGTGTACCTCAGGCGCCTCGCTGTGGTCGAGCAGTTTGCGCGCGCGTCCGGTGCGGGTCATGGTGTGCCACTGGTCGCGCAGACGGCCACTGTTCAATACCAGCGGGTATTCGTCGCGGGTTTCCTGTTTCGGGCACTGCGGGCTCACGGCCACGAAGCGCGCGCGGCCGCTGGGGGTATAGAAATCGCCATCGGCAAACAGGCGTACCGTGCCATCGGGGTTGGCAGCGTTGACCGGCCACTGTACCGGAGTGAAAAAGTCGTATTCCTGATCGCTGATATTCGCCAGTGCGGAAATATCAAAGGCGCGCCGCGCCTGCTCGCGATTGTTCTCGAAACCGGAGAGGGCGGCGTGCTCGCGGAAAATATCTGCCGGGCCACGATAGTCGAAAGCCTCGCCGTAGCCGAGGCGCTTTGCCACATCGCACACAATCTCCCAGTCGTGTCGCGCTTCACCCGGTTTCGGCAGGAAACCTTTCTGACGGGAAATTCGGCGCTCGGAATTGGTGACGGTGCCGGTTTTCTCGGCCCATGTGGTTGCCGGCAATAACAGGTCGGCACAGCGCGCGGTATCGGTATCCGCCACACAGTCGGACACAATCACCGTAGGGCATTTTTTCAGTGCCGCGGCCACCTTGCGCGCATCCGGCATACTCACCGCCGGATTGGTGGCCATGATCCACACCGCTTTGACCTGGCCGCTGTCCACCGCATCGAACAGCTCTACCGCCTTGAGCCCGGGACCCTGGGCCATGTTGCTGGCGTTCCAGAAACGGCCCACACGGTCGATGTTTTCCTCGGTAAAATCCATATGCGCGGCGAGCATATTTGCCAGGCCGCCTACCTCGCGCCCGCCCATGGCATTGGGCTGGCCGGTGATAGAGAAGGGGCCACAGCCCGGCTTGCCGATACGTCCGGTGGCCAGGTGACAGTTGATAATGGAATTGTTCTTGTCGGTGCCGGTACTGGACTGGTTGACGCCCTGTGAATAAAAGCTCACGGTTTTTTCCGTGCCGCGGAACAGCTCATAGAATGCCAGTAGCTGATCCAGCTCCACGCTGCAGTATTCTGCCACCTTTTCCGGCGTCCACTCCGCCGCTGCATACAGAGTGTCGGTAAAGTTTTCCGTATGGTTGTCGATAAACGCCTGATCCAGCGCACCGAATTCGGTCAGGTAATGTAGCAGCCCGTTAAACAGCGCAGCATCACTCCCGGGTGTAATCGCCAGGTGCATATCCGCCATTTCACTGGTAGCACTGCCGCGGGGGTCCACCACTACCAGCTTGGCTTCTGCGGCCTGCATACGCTGAAACAGAATCGGATGGGTCCAGGCGGCGTTGGAACCGATCAACACCACCAGCTCCGCCTCGTCCAGGTCCTCGTAATTACACGGCACCGCATCTGCACCCAACGCGCGCTTGTAGGCAGCCACTGCAGAGGACATGCACAGGCGGGAATTGGTATCCACATTGCCGGAGCCGATAAAACCCTTCATCAGCTTGTTGGCAACGTAATAGTCCTCCGTCAGCAACTGCCCGGAAAGATAAAACGCCACCGAATCCGGCCCGTGCTCCTCGATCGTTTCCCGAAAACGCGACGCCGCATAATCCAGCGCCGTGTCCCAGTCACAGTCCTCACCGTGCAGGCGCGGCTTTAACAGACGTCCGTGGTTACCCAGGGTATCGGCCAGGGAGGACCCTTTGACACACAGCTTGCCCTTGTTCGCGGGATGCTGTTCATCTCCCTGAATACGAATCACCGCCTCGCCACTCTCGCCACCAGCGGGCTGCGACTCCAGCGTCGCAGCAACCCCGCAGCCCACACCACAGTAAGGGCAGGTAGTGCAGGACTTACGCGCCGAGAACAGTTCTGTTAAAGCCATCTTTCACTGCTTACTTTTGTAAATTCAATCGGGCTTACTGATCGACCTGGATCAGCACATCGTCGCCTTCAAACGCGACCGGGAAGGAATCCAGCTTGATGTCCTCCTCCTCCAGACACTGACCATCGGTGAGGCGGTAATGCTGCTTGTACAGCGGCGAAGCCACGGTCAGCTCACCGTCAATTTCCGCCACAATGCCGCGACCGATCACACCGGCGTTGGCAATAGGATCCCAGTTATCGATGGCGTACAGCTGGGGTTCCTGGTCGGGTAAAAAAAACAGGGCAATCTGACGATCGCCCACAAGAGCGCACACTCCGGAATTTGCTACAAGATCTGATCGCTTGCAGACTTGCAGCCATTCGGCGCGGGTTATGGCAACTTCGCTCATTCTGGTTCTCCACATGGTTATGGAAAGAATATGGTGGTGAAATTCTTAAATCTTTCTTTTCCAGTTCCGGGGAGCTGGGTTTCTGCTCTGACCGAACTGATGTTGTAAAAGCATATAGTTCGTTATGAAGGTGGAGCGCCGTGCGGGAGGTTTCAGGAGCGTCGCAAACAGGATGTTTGCGCCGCAGCGCCCAGGGATGGGTTCACAGCGGTCCTGAAACCTCCCGCCCGGTGCTCTACCGCCACCGGGCTTAAAAAGTACTTAAGCCGGCTCTGCAATCCTGACGATTTCGTCCTGGGTGGCCGGGCGGCGCTGCTTGCGCTCTTCCACGAACACGATCTTCTCGTCTTTTTCGTCGGTGTTTACAAACTGGCGGAAGCGCTTCAGCATCTCCGGATCGTTGATCGCGGTTTTCCATTCACATTGGTAAGTGCCAACCACATTGCCCATCTGGCGCTCAAGCTCCTCACAGATACCCAGCTTGTCCTCGATCACCACCTCACGCAGATAATCCAGGCCGCCTTCCAGGTTCTCCAGCCACACCGAAGTACGCTGTAACTTGTCCGCCGTGCGCACATAGAACATCAACACCCGGTCGATATATTTAATCAGCGTCACATCATTCAGATCCGTCGCAAACAGATCCGCATGACGCGGACGCATACCGCCGTTACCGCATACATACAGGTTCCAGCCGTTCTCCGTGGCAATCACCCCGATATCTTTACTCTGGGCCTCCGCACACTCCCGCGTACAACCGGAAACCGCCATCTTGATCTTGTGCGGCGAACGCAAACCCTTGTAGCGGTTCTCCACCGTCAGGGCCATGCCCACACTGTCCTGCACCCCGAAGCGACACCAGGTACTGCCCACACAGGACTTAACGGTACGCAGGGACTTGCCGTAAGCGTGGCCTGTCTCGAAGCCCGCATCGGTTAGCTCGCGCCAGATCTCCGGCAGCTCCTCCAGGCGCGCCCCGAACAGATCGATACGCTGGCCGCCGGTGATCTTGGTATACAGGTCGTATTTCTTCGCCACCTCACCGAGCACAATCAGTTTTTCAGGCGTGATCTCACCGCCGGCAATACGCGGCACCACAGAGTAGGTACCGTTTTTCTGCATATTTGCCATAAAGGTATCGTTGGTATCCTGCAGGCCAACGTGCGGCTTCTCGTGGATATGTTCATTCCACAGGGAAGCAAAAATGGATGCCGCGGTGGGTTTACAGATCTCGCAGCCCTTGCCGGAACCGTGTTTGTGCAGCAGCTCATCGAAGGTTTTGATCTCCTCCACCTGCACCATGTGGAAAATTTCCTGGCGGGTGTAAGGGAAGTGCGGGCACAGGTCGTTGTTGACCTCTACGCCCAGCGCCGCCAGCTCCGTATCCACCACATTTTTCAGCAGTGCCGCACAGCCGCCACAACCGGTAGATGCCTTGGTCGCATCTTTTACATCGCCCAGTGAACAGCAGCCGCCCTGCACCGCACCGACAATGTCGCCCTTGCTCACGTTGTGGCAGGAACAGATGGTGGCAGTAGCCGGCAGTGCATCTGCGCCGAGTGCCGGCGCCGCGCCGTCCAGGGAAGGCAGGATCAATTGTTCCGGGTGCTCCGGCAGATCCATATCGTTCAGGTGGTATTGCAGCAGGGTGTCGTAATCTTCGGTATCACCCACCAGCACCGCACCGCGCAGTTTCTTGCCTTCGCTGTCGGTGATCATGCGCTTGTAGACGCCGGTTTGCTCATCCACAAAAGTGATTGCCGCAGAACCTTCCGCGCGGCCGTGGGCATCGCCGATGGAACCGACATCCACACCCAGCAGCTTCAACTTGGTGCTCATGTCGGCGCCGTTGAACTCCGCGGCTTCACCGCATAGCAGGGATACCGCGGTACGCGCCATGGTGTAACCCGGGGCAACCAGACCGAAAATACGGTTGTCGAACAGGGCGCACTCGCCGATGGCGAAGATATTCTTGTCGGAAGTACGGCAGTGGTTGTCGATCACGATGCCGCCGCGCTCGCCCAGCTCGATGCCGGCGGAGTTGGCCAGCTTGTCTTCCGGGCGGATACCGGCGGAGAACACGATCAGGTCGGTGTCCAGGGATTTGTCGCCTTTGAAGTTCATCCGGAGACGACCACCGTCCACTTCTTCGATCAGTTCGGTGGCGGTGCTGGTGTGCACAGTCACGCCCAGCTCTTCAATTTTTTCGCGCAACAGTTTTGAACCGCCTTCGTCCAGCTGTACCGACATAAGGCCCGGCGCAAACTCGATCACGTGGGCTTCCAGACCCAGCTGCTTCAGAGCGTTGGCTGCTTCCAGACCCAGCAGGCCACCGCCGACCACAACACCCACCTTGCCGTTTTTGGCTGCGGCCTGGATTTTGTCCAGATCTTCCAGGGTGCGGTAAACAAAGCACTTGTCGTGTTCGTGGCCGGGGATCGGCGGAACAAACGGATAGGAACCAGTGGCGAGAACCAATTGATCGTAAGATTCGGAGGCACCGCTCGCAGAAGTGATTACCTTGGCCTCGCGGTCGATGCTGACGGCGGCATCGTTCAGGCGCAGGTCGTAGCCCCACTCGCGGTACTGCTCAACCTTGCCCATGGCCAGGTCGTCTGCGGTGCGGCCGCCGAAGTATTCAGAGAGGTGAACCCGGTCGTAAGCGGGGCGGGGTTCGGCACAGAATACCAGCACGTCGAACATTTCCCGTTCGGGACGGTTTGCCAGTTGCTCGAGGAAGTGGTGACCCACCATGCCGTTGCCGATGACGACGATTTTTTGCTTAACCATGATCTCTGCCGTATTTAACTAAGTCTGGTACCAGGTACTGGTTCCTGACAATCGCGACAGAAGGAAAGCGGGGTGGGCCGGGATAGCGGAAGGCTGCACGGGCGTCCCCTCTTCTGTCGAAGAGTGTCAGGCGCCGTTGCCTTGCTAAAAGAATTTCGGATTGTGCCAAATAACATTCAATCTCTGTGCCAACTTGCGGAAGAGTGCCAGACACAGGGAAACCTCAGGGTTTGTGCGGGCTATTAAATATTTTTCGGAATTGGGTGCGACAAATTGGTGCGGATTTAGAGTTTGCGCCCCAAGTTGGCACGTGGGCGCAGCTGGGCGGTTAAAGGAAGTACAAAAGGTGCGACAGGATCGCCAGTGCGGCCACTACCTGCCAGAACAGCAGGGGGTTGCGTTCCATCAGCGGCGGCTTTTCACGATTGATGAACCTGCTATTCGGTGTGCTGAGATCGTGCACGAACTCCGACAACGCCGGATAGCGGTTTTTCGGATCCGGTGCGCAGGCGCGACGCAGGGCACCGTCGATCCAATCCGGCAGATCATCCCGGTGCTGCTGTGCGCTGCGGTAACGCATGTTGGCGTAGCTTTTCAGGTGGTAGTGACTGCTGCCAAAGCGTTCCTTATAAGGATAGTGACCGGTCAGCAGCTCATAGGCGATCACCCCGAGGGAAAAAATATCGGAACGATGACTGGCCGCGTCCCCCATAAAGTATTCCGGTGCGCAATAATTTTTGCTTCCCGGCGGTGCGCTATCCTGATAACGAAGCAGCTCCTGCAGGCCCGCCGCATTTGCGCCGCCGAGATCGATCAGCTTCAGCCGCCCATCACTATCCACCATGATGTTTTCTGGCTTGAGGTCACCGTGCACAATCTCCAGCCGCTGCAGACGGCGCAACGCGCTCACCAGCTGCTGTACCAGATTGCGCACCTGATCCAGTGGCGGCTCTGGATTCAGCTGCATCCACTGACGCAGGTTCTGGCCGTCCACATATTCCATGATGTGGTAGAGAAACTTGCGGTCCTTGCGCGGCGGAAACACCTTGACCACCGCCGGATGCTCCAGCCTGCGCCCGGTCCATTCCTCCGCAATAAAACGCTCTATATAGGCCGGGTCGTCAGAGTAGTTTTCCGAAGGTGCCTTGAGCGCGCGCAGCTCCTGGGATTCCATATCCCGAACCAGATACAGATAACTGCGACTGCTCGAGTGCAACTCCTGTAGTACCTCGTACCCCTCGATCTTGTTGCCGGGCTGCAGGGGAGGAGGGAAGGGCAGATCGCCAGTGGCCAGCATCAGGTCATCAGTGCCCTGGGACTCCAGCGCATTCACCTGGCACAGCGCCAGACTCAGATTATCCGCGCTGCCATTATCCAGCGCCGCGGCAATAAGCGGCTGCGCCGCCTGCATTTCATGGGTGGAAAGAATCTCCGCAAACTGCGCCTGCGGCAGGAAATCGTGAATTCCATCGGTCGTCACACAGAACAGATCGCCCGCCTGTAATGGCTCCCGCCGGTAATCCACCTCGATATGCGCATCCATCCCCAGCGCCCGGCTCAGAAAAGTCCGCCCCGGCCCCAGCGCACGACTGTGATCCCGGGTGAGGCACTCCAGCTTGCCCTCGCGCAGACGATAGATCCGCGAGTCACCGATATGAATCAGGTGCGCCGTAGCCCCCTTCAACACCACCGCCGAAAAGGTCGTCAACCAGCCGCGCTGCACTTCATCCGCACCACCACTCTGCCGGTACAACCAACCGTTCAGCGCGTGCAATACCCGCGCCGCCGCCTGCTTTACCGACCAGGAATCCGGCGTGCTGTAGTAATCGGAAATAAACCCACTGATTGCCGCCCGCGCCGCAGCCCCTCCGGCCTCCGCACTGCCAACACCATCGGCAATCGCCGCCAGTGAACCGCGATAACGTCGATCACTGCCGGTGGCCCGATACACTGCCACCGCATCGTCGTTATATGCGCGCGGGCCGCAGTCGGTAGCGGTGGCGAATTCCAGGTTTTCAGAGTTGGAAGCCTGAAGATCGGAATCTGACACGATGGTGGTTTCGCAGGTTTGGTTCAAAGTAGTGTCGGTAACAGTATGGGATTCGAAGTTAAGCGATGCGCCGATAAAGGGTTTCGAGACCTTCAAAAACAGGATGTTTTTGCAGAGCCCCCAGGGATGGGTTTACGGCGTGTCTCGGAACCCTTTATCGGCGTAGCGCGCCCGGTAACCAACTAGCGGTACCCTGAAATTCAGGGGACCGCTTAAGATTACTCAGGCGACATCAATCAAAGAAACACTACCATCCGGCATGACTTCCGCCATCTGGCCTTCCGGCTCTTCCAGGAACAGCAAGGTAACAAAGCCCAGTACCGCAGTACATGCAATCACCAGGAAGAAGGTCTCGTAAGAAACCATGCTCAGAATAGTCAGGTAAAACACCGCACCCACATTACCGTAAGCACCGGTCATCCCCGCAATCTGCCCGGTCAGGCGACGCTTGATCAGCGGCACCACCGCAAACACCGCCCCCTCACCAGACTGCACGAAGAAAGAACAGGCCATCGCCGCAGCCACCGCCAGATACAACGGCCACTCCGAATTGATCATGCTCATGGTCAGGTAACCAATCGCCAGGCCCGCCGTCAGAATCAGCAGCGTACTCTTGCGCCCAAAACGGTCACTGATCAGACCGCCCGCCGGACGGGACATCAGGTTCATAAATGCATAAGCGGAAGCCAGCAGACCCGCCTTCACCGGATCCAGCGTAAACGTCTCCGAGAAAAACAGCGGCAGCATCGAAATTACCGCCAGCTCAGAACCGAAAGTGGCAAAGTAGAGAATGTTCAGCACCGCAACCTGCTTGAACTTGTAGCGGTGCATCGGCTCCGGCAGCTTCACAAAGACATCTTTATTGATGTCGTAACACTTTTTCGCATCGAAAGCGTAGAGTGCAACAAGTGAAACATAAATCGCGATAGCCACCGGCTGCGCCAGCATGCCCACACCGCTCGGGGAAAGCTTCCAGGCCAGCAGTGCCAGCGCCGCGTACATCGGCAGCTTCATGATCAACAACAGCACAAAGTCAGAAGGACTGGAAACTTCCATACCGCCGATTTTTTTCGGCTTGAAGTAAGTGCCGCCCTTCGGCGTATCGGTTACCGAGCGGTAGTAAATCACACTGTATACCAGCGCAATCACACCGGTGATACCGATCGCGTAGCGCCAGCCGTCCTCACCACCGAACAGCAGTGCGATGGTCGGCAGGGTCATGGCGCCAGCGGCGGAACCGAAGTTGCCCCAGCCACCGTAAATCCCCTCCGCGGTACCCAGCTGCTTCGCCGGGAACCACTCGGATACCATGCGGATACCGATGACAAAGCCCGCACCGATAAATCCCAGCAGGAAACGGCCAATGGCGGCCGCCATAAAGCTGTCTGCCAGCGCGAAGATAAAACAGGGAATACTGCCGATCGCCAGCAGCAGGGAGTAAGTCAGACGCGGACCGTACTTGTCCGTCAGCATGCCAATGATGACCCGCGCCGGAATGGTCAGCGCCACGTTCAGGATCAACAGGGTTTTTACCTGCTCAGAGGTCAGCGACAGGCTGTCGGCAATGGCCATCAGCAGCGGCGCATGGTTGAACCAGGCAAAGAAGGTAATAAAGAAAGCAATCCAGGTCAGATGCAGCACCCGGATCTTTCCCGTGAAGGAAAACAGATTTATTGAATTACTGGACATGGACTTATCCCGTTAGTTATGAATTTCTGGCCTGAAAGAAAAGGGCACTTCCCACATCGGGAGTCCCATCTCCAACAGGCTTAACAGCGGGGAGTTGAACGCGGTTTCTGATACTCGCTTTGTTAACTCTCTCTCATCAGCCACCTGCCATGCGGGCATAAAAAAAGCCCACGGGCACAGCTGGGCTGTTGCCGGTGGACTTCGTTGTCCGCTATTTCGTTTTTTGGTGCCGCGCAATACTCGTGGCGGTCTCCCTATTTATTATTCAAGTTCTGTGCCATATCTGGGCACAAGGGAGAAGCTGGTGCGTAGACCCGGTAATTATTGGGGCGTAATGGTATTGAGGGTGAAATCGGCGACATCGGGGGCTGTGGTAGCGCACCAATTGGTGCGCCAGCCCCCCACTGCTGCCCTGTTTTGGGGTTTTCCTGTGTGCCGAGGTGTAGGCTGGTGCACTCCGGTCGGGCAGCGGTGCTGTGCCCGACCGGGGAACATTAAACGGTACGGGTCTGATGCGGCGTTTTGTGACGGATAAAATCCAGGGTCTGCTGATACAGGTCCGAGCGGAACAGCTCCGCGCTATTATCATCGGTTGGCGCAATTTCGTTGCACAGTGCGAGCAGTTCGCGGGCCTTCTTTTCGGTGGGTCGGCCGTGTTCCGTGGTGGGGTTGGCGAACACGTGCCAGCCGGGGTTTTTACTCGGTGTCTGTCCACCCGGTGCCACCAGTTCGTCATCCAGGGAAGCGGCGATGGTGGCCGCGGGCAGATCCAGATATTCCGGGCGCGCGAGAATGGCCACGGCATCCCGGCGCTGGCTGCGGTCGCATAGCCAGGCGCAGGCTTCCAGCAAGGCGGCGCGCAGTGCCAGGTGGGTTGCCGGGTTGGCCTCGTGCCAGCTGCGGGTCACCGCCAGCACCTTTTCCGGCATGGTGGGCATCAGCGCGTTGCTCGGTGTAGCGATGACACCGATCTCTTCCTGTACCGCCAGCGTGTTCCAGGGTTCCCCCACACAGAAACCATCGATATCCCCGCGACGCAGGTGATCCACCATCTGCTCCGGCGGCAGTACCACGATACGCACATCGCTATCGGGGTTGATACCGGCGCTGGACAGCCAGTGGCGCAGCTGCAGGGTGTGGCTGGCGAAGGGGTACACGCTGGCGAAGGTCAACGGTTTGGCGTCCGCGTCGCGCTTGTCCAGGTGGGCCTTGAGTGCGGCGCCGGTGCCCTCGGGGTGATTGCCGAGGGTTTCGTACAGAGAGTGCGACAGGGTAATGGCGTTGCCGTTACAGCTCAGGATCAGCCCGCTGAGCAGTTGTTCGTCACAGTGGGGCAGGGTCTGCTCCAGGGTCAGCGGCATGGGGGCGAGAATGGATGCGGCATCGGCGGCACCGCCGATCAGCTTGTCGCGCAGGGTGGCCCAGGAGGTTTCCCGCTGTAGCTCGACCCGCAGGCCGTAGCGCTCGAAGAAGCCCAATTCGTGGGCGATGATCAGGGGCGCGCTGTCGGTCAGGCGCAGGTACAGGAGTTTCAGGTTGGGCTTTTCTGCTTGCAGGCTGCTCACGGTTTTACTCTCGAATTCTTTCATTTATTAATTGGCGCGGGCCGCACGTTATTTTGTCGGTGTCTGCAGGTGCGCGACTATCTGCTCCGCCACGTTGCGCATGGTGGAGTTGCTGTTCATGGCCAGGGTGCGAAGTGTCTGGTGTGCCGCCTGTTCGCTGATGTTCTTGCGCGCCATCAGCAGGCCCTTGGCGCGTTCGATAATCTTGCGCTCATCCAGCTGCTGCTGGGTGCGTTGCAGGGACTGGCGCAGGTGCTGGTAACTGCGGAACTGGGCCATGGCAATTTCGATGGCCGGCGCGACCCGCTCTGCGGATAGCCCCTCTGCCATATAGGCGCTGACCCCGGCCTCCACCGCACTGGTGATGAACTCGGCGCCGCCGCGGGCGGAAAACATCGCTACGGGTGTGGGGTTGTGCTGGTTGATGACCGAGAGGCTCTCGAGAATGTCGCGGTCGGGGGATTCGATATCGATCAGTACGATATCCGGCCGGTGTCGCTCTACCTGAAACAGCAGGCCCTCGGCACTGGAGAGTTGCGCAAGCAGCTTGTAGCCGGCAGCGGTCAGCTGCTCGCCCACCATAGCGGCGCGCTCTGGCTGGTCGTCGACCAGCAGAATACTAATGGGTGTCGTCGTCATCGCTCTTAGAACTTCAGTTCGAACTGCAGCCAGAATTTGTCCGTATCGCTGCTGAAATCGTCAGCGTCGTACGTGGCATATTTGGCGAGCAGGCCGATATTTTTTGTTATGGAATAGGTCGCTACCAGGTCGAGTTCGTTGCCGTACTCCTGGCTGTCGCGATCGCTATAGAATTTATGTACCTTCGCTGCAATCTTGATGCCAGAGACAACGACTGAGCCGCCAGCGTAGTAATCGCGGATGCCGTCTACCGGCGTGGTCAGGAACTTGTCGGCAAAGCCCTGAAATTTGTGCAGGGTGGCCAGCGGCGTCTGGAAGGCCCACTGGTCATCGCCCGTCAGCCACTCCGTTCCCACAACACCGGTTAACTTGTACTTTTGTACCGGCTTGGTACCGAATTCTGCGTTGTAATACTCCGCCCGGTAATCGTAGGGATTGCGGCCGATATCACTCTGGGTGGCGGCGCGCAGGTGCCAGCGGAAGGTGTCACAATCCACCGCCCACTCCAGGCCAACGGTGGCACTGGCGAGCTGTTCCTGCTCGTGGAAGTCGAGGCTGTAGATAAATCCCTTCAGGGTCTGGTTGGGGCGGATCTTGTAATCGACGTCCAGTGCATTGACCGGCCCACCGATATTACCGTCGGCGCCGTCAGGGCCGAAGATTCGGTTCACGTTCCACGAATAGGTGTAATCGAGGGACAGCCTGTCGTTAAAGCCCCACTCGGCGCGGAATGCGTCGTAAGTCTGTTCGTTCTGGCGCCAGGCCACCCCGCCGATAAAGCGCTGGTCGTCGTAGTTGATGCGCTGGCGGCCCACGGTGAATTTTCCCTGTTCCAGCGCATAGCTGACCTGGGCGCGATTCATTTCGCTATAGTCCGGATCGGCGATCACCGGGTACCGGGTTTTGCCGTTTTCGGTATTGTTGAATTTTTCGCTGCTGATATAGGTGACATTGTCGCCTTCCAGCAGAAACTCCCAGCCGTCCCAACGGCCGCTGGTCCAGGTGGCGCGGCTGCGCAGGGTGCCCGCGGTGGCGTGGTGGGGGAAGGCCACATCGCGCACGTGTTCATAGCGCGGGCGGAAATTCAGGTTGAAGGTGCTTTCGCGGATCATATCCCCGGCGTTCTGTACCACATTGTCATCGGCAAACACGAGGCAGGGGGCCGTACACATGAGAACTGCGCTAGCGGATAAAGTGTGTACAGTAGTATGCAGTGCTCTTTTGGAGCTTGAAGGCATGACATTCTCCCGGATACTTTCCATGGGCATAAAAAAAGCCCGGCGACACTGATTGTGTTGCCGGGCTTCTTTGCCAGTGGCATTTATACAATCAAAACTCGTACCAATTGATTCCAATCTAGCTGAGACTGGTAAAACTGTGGCCGCGCCAGTAAAAGTGGTGCACTGTGTGGCGCCGGACCGCACACTTCAGGTGCGAGCTGGTGTAATCATGCGTCGTAATGGTGCGAAAATTGGCGCGGCTAATTTGCTGCGGGTGTGCCCTGGGCGCGCCCCGGGTTGTACAGGAAAGATGTAAATCAGATGACCGTGAACTCTGAATTCTCCAGCGGGCAGGGCAGTCGGCAAGCGGTGGGCAAGCGTGTCTGCCCGGTGGTACTGGCTGGCGGGTTGTCCAGTCGCATGGGAAAAGACAAGGCACTGCTAAAATTATCCAATGGGCACACTCTGTTGGAGCAGGCCAAAGAGGTACTGGAGACTTTTACCCTGCCGCAAGGTGTCGAGCGACTGGCCACGCTGGTCAGCGGCACCCGCCCCGGGGGCGTGGCGGACCGGTACCCGACAGCGGGGCCGCTGGGTGGCCTGCAGGCTGTGGCGGCACACCTGCAGGCGTGGGAAATTCCCTGTGACGCCCTGCTGGTGATCCCGGTGGATATGCCGCTACTGAGCCCCGCGCTGCTGCAACAATTGTGTGCCGCCGGGCAGGCGGTGGAGCAGGCGGTGTGTTTCGGGGACTTTTACCTGCCCTGCTGGCTGCCGCTGGACGACCGCTGCAGGCGGTATCTCGACGCCGCAGCCCAGGGTAATGCCATCGCCTCCATACGCGCGCTGTATGGCTATGTCGGCTGTATGCAGTTGCCGGTACCCGCAGGGGACTGGCATTTGAACGTCAACCGGCCGGAGGACTTTCAGCGCCTGGCGCGCTAGGGGATAGCCTCTTCTCACAAGGCGGGGGCGCTGGGGGCTACGAATCAGGGTTCCGGGACAGGGAGGTATTTGTCCATGGCAACGCGGTTAATGATGTGCGCTCTGCTGTTGCTGCTCGGCGGCTGCGGCCTGCGCCAGCCCCCGGAACTCAAACTGGCGGTGGACGCGAGTTTCCATCCGGCGGTAGAGGTATTGCGCGAGGGGTTCGAGGCCGATTGCAACTGCAGGCTGCGCGTAACCGCCGGTGCCAGCGGCCTGCTGTATGGACAGATCCGCGCCGGCGAACCCTTCGACCTGTTTCTCTCCGCCGATACGGCGCGCCCGGTGCTGCTGGAAAAGGCCGGGCTGACGGTACCCGCAAGCCGCCAGACCTATGCCCGCGGCCAGCTGGCCCTTTGGGTCAGCCGCGAAATTTCCACCGATAAATCCTCCGGTTTTTCCACCCTCAGCGCAAAGCTCGCGCGCACCGACACTGCGCTCACTCCGCGGCAGTTGATTCTGCTGCTGGGGCGCGGCAAGCACAAAGTGGTGGTGGCGGACCCGCAACTGGCTCCGGACGGCGATGCCGCGGTAAAAATGCTCAAGAAGCTGCGCCTGTGGCCGCGCATGCGCGGGCGGGTGATTTATGCGGGGCACGCGGGTCACGCCAAGATCCTGTTGTACCAGGGGCAGGGCGATATGGGGCTGATCCCCTTCGGGCAGGCCCTGGCCACCGGCAGCCGCGGGCAGTTCATGCGGATTCCCGCGCACTTCTATCCGCCGATCCACCAGCAGATGGTTATTTTGCGCAGCACCCGTGAGCGCGCCCTGGCCATCCGGCTGCTGCAATATCTGCGTTCGGACGAGGTGCAGCAGCAACTGGCCGAACTGGGTTTTCTGGCAGCAGAAGATTCGTCTGCTGGCACTCGGTAAAATCGGGAGAAAAGCCGTACGCTAATCAACCAGTTTCAATAGAAAAAGTTTCAAGTAATTCCAATTTAATGAATAACCATAAATGGTTTTAATTGTTACCTATTCCAATGCTGAATTATTCCCATATCAAAGCGTTATTATTTTCACGATTAAATAGAAACAGTTTGGAATAGTTAATTAAATATTCTTTTATATGAACCTGTACGGATATTTTTTCGATAATTTTTCCATTCGGACAGTCTGCTCTCATCCGCTGCTAAATTTGACGAAATGTCACTAAAGTCATGTCCAGGCTGCGGTTTTTCGTTACTCGTGTAACTTAATCTACTGTTTTTTAACCGATTTTCGGCATTTTTAATAAAAATACGCTAAACGAGTAATAAGAATCCTCTATTTCCGTTGGCCTAATTTATTCTCTTTAATTCATCGTCCTGCCGAAACGGATTTAGTTTTCCGGGAAAAATTGTTTTTTCCGGAGAGGACCGCTTTCACGCCAAAATCAGATAATCCTGATGACGGGATGTGTTAATCGGGATTAAATGTCAGCGGTACATAATTGACCCGGAAAATCGGGTCGGCTCATTTTCAGAGCTTTATAAACTTTTATAACAATGACAATTTTTTAAAACGGGAGCACAAACGGTGATTATTGCCATACCAAAGGAGACCGCGCCGGGCGAGGCGCGGGTCGCGGCATCGCCAGCCAGCGTAAAGCGCTTACAGGCGCTGGGCTTTGATGTTGTCATCGAACAGGGGGCCGGTGAAGCAGCCAGCTTCCCCGATACGGAATACGAGCAGGCCGGGGCCAAGCTGTGTGCCAACGCAGCAGACTGCCTGAGCCAGGCGGGCATCGTACTGAAAGTACAGCAACCCAATGACACGGAGCTGGACCTGATCCCCAGCGGTGCCACCCTGGTGGCCTTCCTCAAGCCGGCGCAGAATGAAGCGCTGCTGAAGAAGCTGGCGGACAAAAACATCAACGCGCTGGCCGTGGAATCCATTCCGCGAATTTCCCGCGCACAGAAAATGGATGCGTTGAGCTCCATGGCCAACATCGCCGGCTACCGCGCGGTGATCGAGGCGGCCCACGAGTTTGGCCGTTTCTTTACCGGCCAGATCACTGCCGCGGGCAAGATCCCACCGGCCAAGGTGCTGGTCATCGGCGCCGGTGTTGCGGGCCTGTCCGCCATCGGTACCGCGAAAAGCATGGGTGCCATCGTGCGCGCCTTCGACACCCGCCCGGAAGTGCGCGAGCAGGTGGAGTCCATGGGGGCGGAATTCCTCACCGTGGAGATCGAAGAGGATGGCTCCGGCACTGGCGGCTACGCCAAGCAGATGTCGAAAGAGTTTATCGACGCCGAGATGGCCCTGTTCCGCGAGCAGGCCAAGGAAGTGGACATTGTCATCACCACTGCACTGATCCCCGGCAAGCCGGCGCCGAAGCTGTGGCTGGCGGACATGGTGGAAACCATGGCCGACGGTTCCGTGGTGGTGGACCTGGCCGCGGAAATGGGCGGCAACTGTGACTTTACCGAAGCGGACAAGAAAGTCGTCAAGAGCGGCGTGACCATCCTCGGTTACACCAACCTGGCGAGCCGCGCGGCTACCCAGTCCTCCACCCTGTACGCCACCAACCTGTGTCACCTGTTGACCGACATGACACCGGAGAAGAACGGCGAGATCGACATCAACTTTGAGGACGAGGCGATCCGCGGCGCCACCGTGGTCAAGGAAGGTGAAATCACCTGGCCGCCGCCCGCGCCGAAAATTTCTGCCGCACCGCCGCAGAAAAAGCCGGAGCCGCAGATTGAAGTAGAGCCCAAGCCGGAGAAGAAATCTTCACCGCTGTCCCTGGTGGCCTTCTGGGCCGTGGCCGGTGCACTGTTGCTGGCCCTGGGTAAGTCCGCACCGGCGGACTTTGTTGCCCACTTCACCGTGTTTGTTCTGTCCATCTTTATCGGCTGGCAGGTGATCTGGAATGTATCCCACGCCCTGCACACTCCGCTGATGAGTGTGACCAATGCCATTTCTGGCATCGTGATCATCGGTGCGCTGTTGCAGGTGGGAGCCACCGGTTCCTTCATCGTCACGGTGATGGCCTTTATCGCGGTACTGTTCGCCAGTATCAATATCTTCGGCGGGTTCTTCGTTACCCACCGTATGCTCAAAATGTTCCGTCGCTAAGGAGAAAGAGACATGAATAGTGTAATTTCCATGGCTTATCTGTTCTCCGCGGTGATGTTCATCCTGAGCCTCGGCGGACTGTCTACCCACGAGACCGCGAGACGCGGCAACTACTACGGCATGGTGGGTATGGCGGTTGCCATTATCGCCACCATTGCCGGTATCACTTCCGGTGCTTACCTGCCTGTGGCCATCGCCATGGGCGTGGGTGCGGTGATCGGTATCCACCTGGCGCGCAAGGTCGAAATGACTGCCATGCCGCAGCTGGTAGCCCTGCTGCACAGCTTTGTGGGTCTGGCCGCGGTACTGATTGGCTGGGGCGGTTACCTGGATCCGCGCATCAATCTCGAAGGTGCGGCGCACATCGTGCACAACTCCGAGATCTATATCGGCGTATTCATCGGTGCCATCACTCTGACCGGCTCCCTGGTTGCTTTCGGTAAACTGCAGGGGCTGATCTCCGGCAAACCGCTGATGCTGCCGGCGCGCCACTGGCTGAACCTGATCGCACTGGTGATCTGTGTGGTGCTGGGTGCCCAGTTCATTCCGGCGGACGTGAGCAGCGCCACCATCATCAACCTGCTGGTGATGACCGGTATCGCGCTGCTGCTGGGTATTCACCTGATCGCCGCGATCGGCGGTGCCGACATGCCGGTGGTGATCTCCATGCTGAACAGCTACTCCGGCTGGGCTGCGGCGGCCACCGGTTTCATGCTCAGCAACGACCTGCTGATCGTGATCGGTGCCCTGGTAGGCTCCTCCGGTGCCATCCTCAGTTACATCATGTGTCGCGGCATGAACCGTTCCTTTGTCAGCGTGATCCTGGGCGGCTTCGGTTCCGACGGTGAAGTGGCAGGCGCCGATGGTGAAGTGGAAGGTGAAGCGGTTGCCACCACCCACGACGAGCTGGCGGACGACCTGAAAGCGGCCAAGAGCATCGTGATCGTACCCGGCTTCGGTATGGCAGTGGCCCACGCCCAGCAGGCGGTGAGCGATCTCACCGACAAGCTGCGCAAGGCCGGCAAGACCGTGCGCTTCGGTATCCACCCGGTAGCGGGCCGTCTGCCCGGACACATGAACGTACTGCTGGCAGAAGCCAACGTGCCGTACGACATCGTGCTGGAGATGGAAGAGATCAATGACGACTTCCCGGAAACCGACCTGGTACTGGTGATCGGTGCCAACGACACCGTCAACCCGGACGCGGTGGAGAAGCCCGGTTCCCCCATCGCCGGCATGCCGGTACTGGAAGTGTGGAAGGCAGGCAAAGTGGTGGTGCTGAAGCGCTCCATGGCCTCCGGTTACGCCGGCGTTGCCAACCCGCTGTTCTACAAAGACAACTCCCGCATGCTGTTCGGCGACGCCAAAGACAGCCTGCAGAGTGTCCTCGGCAAGCTGAACCCGGCCTGATGCTCTCAGGACGGTAACGCACAGCCCGGAAACGGCCCCGCGAGGGGCCGTTTTTTTATGCCCGTCAGGCCTGTACAGGTGCCGGTAGAGAGTCTCGCCCATTGGTCAGGCCGGTGGTAACCTATGCCATCAGAGCACCAACTATAAAAAGATCTGAACATGGCAATCGTATCCCGATACCCGTTTTCCCGCCTCAGCGGGTTAAAAAATCCACTCCGGCTTCCCCTGGGAATTCTTGCGATCTCCGCACTCTCCACGCTTACCGCCTGCGGTGGTGGCGGGGGTGGTGGTTCAGATGACGGAGATACCGGCATCACACCCCCTCCCATCAATCAGGCACCGGCGGTGCTGACCCTGACCGGCGACGAAAGTGCGCAGGCGGGGGATTCCGTGGGGGTGGTGGCGAGCCTCACCGAGCAGGGTTACAACCGCTTCGTGTGGGAGCAGTTGTCCGGGCCAAACGTCGAGCCCCTTGCGGGTAACGGCTCCGCGGGTATCAGCTTCGACGCGGTGTTCAGCGGCCAGTACAGTTTCCAGCTCACCGCCAGCAATCCCCTGGGGGAGCAGCACACTGCAACCTTCGACATCTCTGTCGGGTCTGCAGCCAGCAGCGGCACCCAGGTCCAGCTGCGCGCGGACCGCTCGGTGAGCGAGGGCGCGGACTTTTCCCTGCGCCTGAATGCCAGTACGTCCAGTGGCACCAATCCGTCGTGGGAGTTTCGGCAGTTGTCCGGCCCCACCGCCCAGCTGAGCGAGGACGACTCCGGCCAGCCGCTGCTATTCGTTACCGCCCCGGAGGTCGCCGGTGACCAGGTGCTGGTGTTCGAGGGCACCCTGACCACCAGCGCCGGCTCCTTCAGCGACATTGCCTACGTAGTGGTGCAGGACCGCCCCGAGGTGACCAGCGAATACTTCTGTGATGGCGACGGCGACTACTGTGCAAAAAGTTCGCCCCTAAACAGTGTGTATACCTACCGCGCAGACAGCCCCTACCGGGATTACCTGGCGGACTGCGTCTATTCCAATCAGCTGGTGGACGAGAGCCTGTGCACCCTGCGCGATCTTCCCGCGATCGGTATGGAAAGCAGTGCGCCCTCCGTGGACCAGATCATGGATCACGTGCTGGTTTCCCACGACTGGATGGGCGCGCGTTTCGAGCGCTTCCTGAGCGAACTGGATCCCCACGATGATTTTGCGCGCCTGTTGCGCGCCACCACCGCGGTGGTGATCTCCAGTGATGTGCGCCCGTCGTTTTACTGGTCGCTTACCGGCGCCATCTATCTCGATCCAGAGAGCCTGTGGCTGACCCCGGAAGAGCGCGATGTGATCAACGAGCAGCCGGACTACCGCAGCGGCTTCGGTTCCGCGCTCAACTTCGTGACCCCCTGGCGCTACGTTAAAAATAACACCTACGCCTTCTCTTACTACTATCCGGCGGACCGCCTCAGTCGCAACTTCAGCGAGCTGGAGGCAGATCTGGGCTCGCTGCTGTACCACGAGCTGGCGCACGCCAACGACGCCCTGTCCCAGGACAAGATCAACAGCGGCCTGAACCCGGACGACATTTTCTTCAACCAGGCCCACGACAGCGCTTTCGTCAACGAATCGGTCACCGCGGTCTATGGTCCGATGTCCCCCGAGCTGTATGCCCTGGCAGATGTGCGCTACCGGGGTGCCGAAGCCACCCTGGAGCAGCAGTCCTACACGCCGAGGGATGTGGCCGGGTTCTTCTTCCCCGACAGCGCCAATGACTTCTACAGCTACACCACCCCCTGGGAAGACACCGCCATGCTGTTCGAGGAGGCCATGATGAGTCTCCGCTACGGCATCAAGCGGGATATCGCGGTGACCAATATGCCAATCCGTCCGCTGTCTGCAGACGACTACCAGGTGTACCAGGGGCAGCGCGGTCGCATCGGCGACGAGCGTATTCGCGAGCGCGCCAGCACCGCGGTGCTGGGCCTGTTGCCCGAAGCCTGGCCGCAGGCGGACGCACACCTGCGCACCATCACCCCGATCGCGCTGTGTGCCGGAGAGGGGTGGGGGCAGAACCTGAATCCCGCCTGCGTCGGCGAGTCCGGCCCGCTGCGCTTTGCCGCACCGCTGCCGAGCCGCGCCATCCCGATGCCCACCGAGCGTCCGCGCAGCTTCCTGCCACCGACCCGGTTCTGAGCGGCGGAACGTGAATCGAGCTGCGAATGAACAACAAGATAATCCACCCACAATGACGAGAGATGTTATGAAGTTTTTGAAACATTGGGCTGCCGCCAGTGCACTGGTTGCCGCCAGTGGCGCATTCGCCGCAGACGCGGAGACCACCATCTTCATGGCCGGTGACTCCACAATGTCTATCAAAGAGATCAAGGACTACCCGGAAACCGGCTGGGGCGTACCCTTTGCGGTGTTCTTTGCCGACGGCATCAGGGTGGAAAACCGAGCCATGAATGGCCGCAGCACCCGCACCTTTATCGAGGAAGGGCGCTGGAAAGGCATCATGGATGAGCTGCAGGCCGACGATTACGTAATCATCCAGTTCGGCCACAACGATGAATCCGAGAGCAAGAAAGACCGCTACACCACACCGGCGCAGTACAAGGCGAACCTTTCCCGTTTCATCAATGATGTGCGCAAGGCCGGTGCTGAGCCGATTCTGATGTCACCGATCACCCGTCGCTACTTCGACGGCGATAATAAGATCAAGCACACCCACCCCTACGCGCCGCTGGTGCGGGAAGTGGCCAAGCAGGAGAAAGTCGAGTTCATCGATATGGAAGTGGTGACCCGGGAATACTTCCAGGCCATGGGCGACCGCGACTCCGCGCTGCGCTTTATGCACATCGCGCCGGGCCTGCACCCCAACTATCCGGTGGGCGTGCGCGACGACACCCACCTGAACCAACTGGGTGCCCGGGAAGTGGCGCAGCTGGTACTGGCGGAACTGCGCAAGCGCGAGCACCCGCTGACCCAGCACCTGCGCACCCCGGATCCGAAGCATTTAGCGCTCAAATATTGATCTGGCGCTCAAATACTGAAACTAGCGTAAGTGATGAGAAGGGGCGGGCAGATGAAGTGCTCGCCCCGGCCCCAGACCCGGTTGCAGGTCTGTGGCCGCAGCGGGGCGATCAGGGGCGCAGCAGGTTGGACAGGCGGGCGTTGGGCTTGCCGGCCTTGCGGAAGATCAGGGCGATCTTGCCGATCTCCTGCACCAGCTCGGATTTGCTCTGCTGGCACAGCTCGGTGATCAGCTCGCGTCGCGTATCGCGGTCATTGACCGCCAGTTTGACCTTGATCAGCTCGTGATCCTCCAGGGCGCGGTTCAATTCTTCCAGCACACCTTCGGTCAGTCCCTTGTCGGCAACGGTGACAATTGGCTTGAGGCTGTGGCCGCGTGCGCGCAAGGCTTTTTTGCGGTCGGCTGTTAAAGGCATACAATACTCCATCCTTAAATTTAACCCATACTCGGGTAAGCAAGCGCGGGACACCAGCGCGGACAACCCCAGAAATTAGTGATGTATTGTAACTGATGGCCCGATCAAAGAGCAGCCACCGCTGGCTGCGTGAACATTTTAACGACCACTACGTCAAACAGTCCCAAAAAGAGGGCTACCGCTCGCGCGCGTCCTATAAACTGCAGGAGCTGCAGGACAAGGACCGCCTGATCAAACCGGGCATGACGGTGGTGGATCTTGGCGCTGCACCCGGGGGCTGGTCCCAGGTGGCGGCAGAACTGGTTGGCCACAAAGGTCGGGTTCTTGCATCGGACATACTGCCGATGGATGCCCTGGCCGGTGTGGATTTCGTCCAGGGCGACTTCACCGAGGAGGAGGTCTTCAACGAGCTGCTGGAAAAGCTCGGGGAAGATCGCGCCGACCTTGTGATTTCCGATATGGCCCCCAATATGAGTGGAGTGCGCGCTGTGGATCAGCCGGCCTCCATGTATCTGGTGGAGCTGGCGGTAGATATGGCGCGGCAGGTCCTGAAACCCGGCGGCGGATTTGTTGCCAAAGTGTTCCAGGGCGAAGGATTTGATGAGCTGATCCGCGATCTGCGCAGTCAGTATCAAACCCTCGTTACCCGCAAACCCGGTGCATCCCGTCCCCGCTCCCGTGAAGTCTACCTTGTAGCCAAGGGCTTCAAGGGCTGAGCCGGCACCGGATCCGCCGGTTTGGGTCAGTGCGCCCAGTGTGGTAAAAGTGAAGCAGTAAAAGCGCTAACGGGCCCTATACAGGGCCACTTTTGTGCCCGGATGACCGGGACGACAGATATACGATTTTCGCCGCCTATACTGGGTGGAATGGAATTACCGGCTAAGGCAATAGCCAAGGCGAAGGCAAGAGGGCATACCCTTTGAATGATATGGCAAAGAATCTGGTGTTGTGGCTGATCATCGCGGCTGTACTGCTGATGGTCTTTCAGAACTTCAAGCCGCAATCCCGGGACGAGTCCCTCAGCTATTCCGAGTTTGTGCAGGACGTGCAGGCCGGCCAGGTGAAAAACGCGCTGGTTGACGGCCTGGTGATTACCGGCGAAAAAGCCGATGGCAGTCGCTTCAAGACCATTCAGCCGCAGATTATCGACGACGAGCTCACCAATGAGCTGGTGCGCAGCGGCGTCAAGTTCAACGGCCGCGAGCCGGAATCCCCCAGTATCTGGCAGCAGCTGCTGGTGGCGAGCTTCCCGATCCTGATCATCATCGCCGTGTTCATGTTCTTCATGCGCCAGATGCAGGGCGGCGCCGGCGGCCGTTCCGGCCCCATGGCCTTCGGCAAGAGCAAGGCGCGTCTGTTAGGCGAAGACCAGATCAAAACCACCTTCGCCGACGTGGCGGGCGTGGATGAAGCCAAGGAAGACGTACAGGAGCTGGTGGAGTTCCTGCGCGACCCGTCCAAATTCCAGCGCCTCGGCGGTGCCATTCCCCGCGGCGTACTGATGGCGGGCCCTCCCGGTACCGGTAAAACCCTGCTGGCCAAGGCCATTGCCGGGGAAGCCAAGGTACCGTTCTTCTCCATTTCCGGTTCCGACTTCGTGGAAATGTTTGTGGGTGTGGGTGCCTCCCGGGTGCGCGACATGTTCGAGCAGGCCAAGAAGCAGGCCCCGTGCATCATCTTTATCGACGAAATCGACGCCGTCGGCCGCCACCGTGGCGCCGGTGTAGGCGGTGGTCACGACGAGCGCGAGCAGACCCTGAACCAGCTGCTGGTAGAAATGGACGGTTTTGAAGGCAACGAGGGCGTGATTGTCATCGCCGCCACCAACCGCCCGGACGTACTGGACAACGCGCTGCTGCGCCCCGGCCGTTTCGACCGCCAGGTATTCGTCGGCCTGCCGGATATCCGCGGCCGCGAACAGATCCTGAAAGTACATATGCGCAAGGTGCCGCTGGACGAGAAGGTGGACCCGCAGACCATTGCCCGCGGTACCCCCGGCTTCTCCGGTGCCGACCTCGCCAACCTGGTGAACGAGGCCGCCCTGTTTGCCGCCCGCGCAAACCGTCGCATGGTCACCATGGACGAGTTCGAGCGCGCCCGCGACAAGATCATGATGGGTGCCGAGCGCAAATCCATGGTGATGAACGAGAAGGAAAAGACCAACACCGCGTACCACGAAGCCGGTCACGCCATCATTGGTCGCCTGGTGCCGGAGCACGATCCGGTACACAAGGTCACCATCATTCCCCGCGGTCGCGCTCTTGGGGTGACCCAGTTCCTGCCCGAGGAAGACAAATACAGCCTGTCCAAGCGCGCCCTGGAATCCCAGCTGTGCTCCCTGTTTGGCGGCCGTATTGCAGAAGAAATGACCCTGGGTATCGACGGTGTTACCACCGGTGCCTCCAACGATATCGAGCGCGCTACCGATATCGCCCGCAACATGGTCACCAAGTGGGGCCTGTCCGAGAAGCTCGGACCGCTGCACTACGGTGAAGATGACAGCGGCCAGCCCGGTCACGGCAACCCGATTTCCGGTAAGACCTCCAACGAGATCGACGAGGAAGTCCGCCGCATCATCGACAGCTGTTACGACCGCGCGCAGAAACTGCTGGAAGACAACCGGGATATCCTGGAAGCGATGAAAGACGCGCTGATGGAATACGAGACCCTGGATGCAGAGCAGGTGGACGACCTGATGGCCCGCCGCAAGGTGCGTCCGCCCAAGGACTGGCACGACAACGACTACACCGGCGGCGGCCCTGCAGACGATGTGACCGAGGCCGATGAAAAGCCGAAGGACGGAGACACCCCGGTGGGTGGCCCGGTCAACGGCCACTGAGCTGAGCGCTCCGTCGCAGAAGATGCGGTACAAATGGGTGTACAATGCACCCCACGCGAAGCGGGCCACAGGGCCCGCTTTGTTTAACTGCAGTATCTGTCTCCGGCAATTGCCGCCGGCCAGACCCAACCCCGTTCACGAACACGTCCCGATACGCCTATGAAGTTGCTCTGCGGAACCCGCACACTGGATCTTTCCCGTCCCCAGGTCATGGGTATCCTCAATACCACCCCCGATTCCTTTTCCGACGGCGGCAGCTATTACGCCGGCGGCGGGCTGGATATCGACCTGGTATTGCGGCGCGCGGAACAGATCGTCAGCGAGGGCGGTACCATCATCGATATCGGCGGTGAGTCCACCCGTCCCGGTGCCGCGCCGGTTAGTGAGCAGCAGGAGCTGGAGCGCGTGGTGCCGGCGGTAGAGGCCATACTGCAGCGCATGGACGTGGTCATCTCGGTAGATACCAGCACCCCATCGGTGATGCGGGAATCTGCCGCGGTCGGCGCCGGCCTGATCAACGACGTGCGCGCGCTTACCCGCCCCGGTGCGCTGGAAGCAGCGGCGGCCACCGAACTGCCCGTGTGCGTCATGCATATGCAGGGGCAGCCCGGCACCATGCAGTCCAAGCCCGAGTACACTGATGTGGTGGCGGAAGTGCGCGCTTACCTCGACGCGCGCCTGGAGGCCTGTATTGCCGCGGGTATCCCCCGCGAGCGGGTGATCTACGATCCGGGCTACGGCTTTGGCAAGAACGACGAACACAACCTGGCCCTGTTGCGCAGCCAGCAACAGCTGGCGCCGCAGGATATTCCGCTGCTGGTGGGCCTGTCGCGCAAGTCCATGATCGGCCGCCTGCTGGACCGCAATGTGGACGAACGTCTGCCCGGCAGCCTCGCGCTGGCCATGCTGTCCGCCCAGCGCGGAGCACACATCATCCGTGTGCACGATGTTGCGGCCACCGTGGATGTGCTGAAATTACAGCAGATGGTGGACAACCCCGCGTAGGAGCCTGCCCTGCAGGCTAACCCACCCGGAGGTGAAAACTTGTAGGAGCCTGCCCTGCAGGCGAACCCACTCCACAGCTGTTCGCCTGCAAGGCAGGCTCCTACAGGGCACCGTGAAGGTTAAAATTAGCGATTGAACTCAAGAAGTAAGACTGAGATGACAAGAAAATATTTCGGCACCGATGGAATCCGCGGTCATGTAGGCGAGGGCGCCATCACCCCAGACTTCATGCTGCGCCTCGGCTATGCCGCCGGCAAGGTCCTTGGTGCCAACGGCAGCGGCCGCAAGCGCATCCTGATCGGCAAGGACACCCGCGTTTCCGGCTACATGTTCGAAGCTGCGCTGGAAGCGGGCCTGATCAATGCCGGCGTCGATGTCGGCCTGTTGGGCCCCATGCCCACCCCGGCCATCGCCTATCTCACTCGCACCTTCCACGCTCAGGCGGGGATCGTCATCAGCGCCTCGCACAATCCCTACCAGGATAACGGCATTAAGTTCTTCAGTGCCGACGGCAGCAAACTGCCGGATCAGGTGGAAGCCGAGATCGAGGCCGCCCTCGACCTGCCCATGGAAACCGCCAAGGACCTGGGCAAGGCGTGGCGGATCGACGATGCTGTCGGCCGCTATATCGAATTCTGTAAAGCGAGCACTCCCTGGCGCTACTCCCTGCAGGGGCTCAATATCGTGCTCGACTGCGCCAACGGCGCCACCTACCACATCGCACCCAAGGTGTTCCGCGAGCTGGGGGCAGAGGTGCACGCCATTGGCGTGCAGCCTGACGGCCTCAACATTAACCTGGAGTGCGGTTCCACCAAGCCCCAGCAGCTACAGCAGACCGTGGTCGAGCGCGGCGCGGATCTCGGCATCGCCTTCGATGGCGACGGCGACCGGGTCATGTTTGTGGACAGGCACGGCAACCTGATCGACGGCGACCAGCTGCTGTTCCTGATCGCCATCCATCGCCAGCAGTTCCTCGGTGGCTGCAGCGGCGTAGTGGGCACCCAGATGAGTAACTACGGCTTCGAGCTGGCGCTCAAGGATCGCGCCATCCCCTTTGCCCGCGCCAAGGTCGGGGACCGCTACGTACTGGAGAAGATGTATAAGAACGGCTGGACCCTGGGTGGGGAATCCTCCGGCCACATTGTGTGCACGGATGTGACCACCACCGGTGACGGCATTATTTCTGCTTTGCAGGTACTGCGTGCGGTGAGCGACTTCGGCGAGTCCCTGGACCAGCTCAGCCGCAAAATGGAGATGCTGCCCCAGCACATGATCAATGTGCGCCTCGCCAGCCGCGACGGCGTGCTCGAGCACAGCGATGTACAGGACGCCGTGGCCCAGGTGGAAGCCAAACTGGCGAACAGCGGCCGTGTATTATTGCGCCCGTCGGGCACGGAACCCCTGATCCGGGTCATGGTTGAGGGGAAAGACCCGGAGACCGTCAAACAGCTGGCCGGCGAGATCGCCAAGGTCGTGGAGCGGGTGGGCAACGCCTGATCCCGTCCGCCGCTCGTGCCCGAACCGGGCAGGGCGGCGGAAGCCATTGAAAAATCAATAAATATCCGAAAACGCTGGTTGTATGTTACCGGCAATACCGCTAAGATTTGCGCCCCTTGGAGGAGCACCCATGCGTAAAACCCTGGTAGCTGCCAACTGGAAAATGCACGGCACCAAAGCATTTGCCGAGCAATTGTTGGCCGAGCTGAACAGCGGACTTGAGTCCGGCGAGTGCTCTGCACAGGTGGTGATCTGTCCGCCGTTCCCGTATCTGGGTAGCGTTGCAGACAGCATCGGCCAGGCCGCCCTCGGCGCGCAGAACCTCAGCGAGCAGGCGTCCGGTGCTTTCACCGGTGAAGTCTCCGCGGAGATGTTGGTCGATTGCGGCGTACGCTACGTGATCGTAGGTCACTCAGAGCGTCGCAGCCTGTATGGCGAAAGCAGTGAGCTGGTCGCAGCCAAGTTTGCCGCCGCCAAGGCCGCAGGCCTGACCCCGATCCTCTGCGTAGGCGAAAGCCTCGAAGAGCGGGAAGCCGGCAATACCCTGCAAGTGGTTGCCGAACAGATTCAGGCAGTAAGCGCCCTGGACCTGCCGGATACCTGGCAGAATGCCGTCGTCGCCTACGAGCCCGTATGGGCCATCGGCACCGGCAAAACCGCCAGCCCGGAGCAGGCGCAGGAAGTGCATCAGTTTATTCGTCAGCAACTGGGCGAAGCCGGTGCAGAGACGCAGATCCTCTACGGAGGCAGCGTCAAAGCGGCCAACGCCGCAGAACTGTTTGCCAAGGCGGATATTGACGGCGCGCTGGTAGGCGGTGCCTCATTAAAGGCAGACGAATTTATCAAAATCTGCTGCGCAGCTGACTAAGTAGCGCGACAGGTTAAAATTTTTTGAGCAAGGGCTGACGCCCGGTAGCAGGTTTTCTGGACAATGGAAAAACTGGTTTTAATCGTTCACATCCTGACTGCGCTGAGCATCATCGGCCTGATTTTGCTGCAGCAGGGCAAGGGTGCGGAAGCGGGTGCCTCCTTTGGCGCAGGCGCCTCCAACACCGTATTTGGCAGCCAGGGCAGCGGAAATTTCTTTTCCCGCTTGACTGCAATTATGGCGACGGTATTCTTCGTCACCAGCTTCGGCCTGGCTATCCTCGCCAGCCGCGATGAAGCACCGGCAGTCGACGGTATGCCGCAGGTTCCTGCAGCAGTAGAATCCCGCGAACCGGCAGCGACCGAAGGCGACATCCCTGAAATTCAGGAGCAAGCCCCGGCCGCAGACGACCTGCCCGCAGTAGAAGAAGCCCCTCAGGCTGAACTGCCGGAAGCAGGTGAAGAAGCAGAAACTGAGGAACAGCCTCAATAAGCCGAAAGGCTAAATCAAAAACTGTAAAGTTTTTGCCCAGGTGGTGGAATTGGTAGACACGCTATCTTGAGGGGGTAGTGAGCTATGCTCGTGCGGGTTCAAGTCCCGCCCTGGGCACCACATCAAAGGCTTTAATTTATTTTTTATAATTTAAAGCGAATAAAAAAGCCCCGCATCGCGGGGCTTTTTTATTTTTGCTCACTATCAATCTTTGTTTCTAGTTGGTGAGCTGAATCTGCCCGCCATGCGCGCACGGGTAGATTTATATTTAGTGGTTTTCAACGTTGTGATAAACCGCCTGAACATCCTCCAAATCTTCCAGCATATTCATAAACTTCTCAAACAACGCCACATCATCCCCGCTGATCTGGGTATACGTCTGCGGCACAAACTGAATCTCATCCACTTCAAAGTCGATCTCACCAAATGCGTCGACTAACGCCTGCTTGGCCTTGAAGTAATCCGTGTGCGGCGCGAATACGGAGAGTTTGCCGTCTTCATTCTCGATGTCGGTAACGTCGACATCCGCTTCCATCAGCGCTTCCAGTACTGCCTCTTCATCGTCGTGCTTGAACACGAGGATGGCCAGGTGATCGAAGCTGTGGCTGACGGAGCCTTCGGTACCGATCTTGGTTTTGGTTTTGGTGAAGGCCTGGCGTACGTCGCCGAAGGTGCGGTTGGGGTTGTCGGTGAGGCACTCGATGATGGCCATGCAGCCGCCTGGGCCGAAGCCTTCGTAGCGGGCGCGGGCGAAGTCTTCACCGGCGCCACCCTTGGCCTTGTCGATGGCCTTTTCGATCACGTGGGTGGGGACCTGCTCCTTCTTGGCGCGCTCGATCAGGCTGCGCAGGGCCAGGTTGCCGTTGGGGTCGACACCTCCAGACTTGGCGCTCACATAGATCTCACGACCGTAGCGGCTGTAGACCCTGGCCTTCATATTCGAGGTCTTGGCCATTGACTCTTTGCGGTTCTGGTAGGCTCTGCCCATGGGTGTGCTCCGGTAACGCTGGGTATTGCGGTGGGGTTGGTTGTTGAGTTGCTTATTAATGTTGCTTGTCAGCAAAGCAGGCGATTTTACTGGGGCGCCGCGACTAATAGAAGTCACGCAGAAGTCATGGGAGAAGCCGCCGGCAAGCCGGGGAGGGCACTGGTGGTGGGCACCCGGGTTTATTTTGGCCACAATAATGATTGGGCTCGCGTTCCGTGTGCCCCGGAATCCACCTGTCGGAGAACCCTGTGCCTCAGCAGTCGAATAATTTGATGGAGCGTGTGTTTGCTCTGCAAGCCCATGGAACCACGGTGCGCGGCGAGCTGCTGGCGGGCCTGACCACCTTTGTCACCATGGCCTACGTGGTGTTTGTGACGCCGAATATGCTGGCGGGCACCGGTATGGATCACGGCGCCATTTTCGTGGCGACCTGCCTGGGGAGTGCCATTGCCTGTTTCCTGATGGGGCTCTACGCTAACTGGCCGGTGGGGCTGGCGCCGGGGATCGGGCTGACGGCGTTCTTCGCCTATTCCGTGGTCGGCGAGATGGGGTACAGCTGGCAGGTGGCTCTGGGGGCGGTGTTTATTGCCGGTGTGCTGTTTGTGGTGATGAGCCTGTCGCGGGTGCGCGAGTGGATCATGAACAGTATTCCCATGTGCCTGCGGTATTCCATGGGTGCCGGAGTGGGGCTGTTCCTGGGCCTGATCGGCCTCAAGGCGGCGGGTATTGTGGTGCCCAATGAGGCGACGCTGCTGTCCCTCGGTTCCTTCCGCGAGCCGCCGGCGCTGCTGGCGGCGCTGTGCTTCCTGCTGATCGCGGTGCTCAGTTTCTGGCGCGTGTTCGGCGCCATCCTGATCAGTATCTTGATCGTCACCGGGATCGGTCTTGGCCTGGGGATCGTGCAGTACGGCGGTCTGGTATCCGCGCCGCCCAGCCTGGCGCCGACCTTTATGCAGATGGATATCCTCGGCGCCCTCGACCTGAGCATGGTGAGCGTGATTCTGGCGTTCCTGTTTATCAACATCTTCGATACCGCCGGCACCCTGATGGGGGTCGCCCATCGCGCCAACCTGATTGAGGCGGATGGCACTATCGAAAAGCTGCCGCGGGCGCTCAAGGCAGACAGTAGCTCCAGTGTGCTCGGTGCCTTTCTGGGGTGCCCGCCGGTGACCAGTTTTGTGGAGAGTGCTGCGGGTGTGGCGGCGGGTGGCCGTACCGGGCTTACCGCGGTCACAGTGGGTGTGCTGTTTGTGCTGTGTGTGTTCTTTGCGCCCCTGGCGGGCATGATCCCGGCCTACGCCACCGCGGGCGCGCTGATCTATGTGGCGATGCTGATGATGGGGGGGATGTCCCATATCGACTGGGAGGATCTGACCGACGCCATTCCGGCGGTGGTGACCATGATCATGATGCCGCTGACCTTTTCCATCGCCAACGGCATAGCCCTCGGCTTCCTGACCTATACCGCGCTCAAGCTGTTTACCGGCCAGCACCGGCAGATCTCCCCCAGCCTGTATATTCTGAGCGCTATCTTCCTGGCCAAGTTTGCGTTTCTCTGATCGCCATTGAGATCCGGGGCGGAACCGATTTTGCAGGTAGTGGGAAGACCGCATCAAATTCAGGGAGAAGATCCAGTTGAAACAGTTGCCGCCAGTCCATGCCGATATGAATGAGCGCGAGTTGTCCCGGTGGTTGCAAGACCTCGCCGGGCTCGCAGTAGAGGCCGTACACCCGGACAACCTGATGTCCGGCAATCTGCCCGCACCGGGGCGCAAGACCGTAGTGGTAGGGGCGGGCAAAGCCAGCGCGGCCATGGCCGCAGCGCTGGAAACGGCATGGCACCGACAATACCCGGAGGCGGAGATTTCCGGGTTGGTGGTTACTCGCTACGGCCACGCGGCCCACTGTGTGAATATCGAGGTGCTGGAGGCTTCCCACCCCATGCCGGACAAGCTGGGGGAAGTGGCGGCCACTCGTATGTTGGAGGCCGTTGCCGACCTCGGCGAAGAGGACCTGGTGATCGCGCTGATCTCCGGCGGTGGCTCGGCACTGATGAGTCTGCCGGCACCGGGCCTGACCCTGGAACAGAAGCAAGCCATCAACTGCGCACTGCTGCGCTGTGGCGCGCCGATCCGCGAGATCAACACGGTGCGCCGGCACCTGTCGGCGGTCAAAGGCGGGCGCCTTGCCGCGGCGGCCCATCCGGCGCGGGTGGCCACTTACCTGATCTCAGATGTGCCCGGGGACGATCCCACCCTGATCGCCTCCGGTCCCACCTTATCGGACGCCTCCACACCTGCGGATGCCCTGGCAATACTGGAACACTACGCTATCGAGATTGCCCCGGAAGTGCGCGCGCATCTCGAGTCCGCCACGGACAGCCCGAGCCCCGATGACTTTGCCTTCTCCGCGGATACCGTTTCGGTGCTGGCGAAAGCAGCCGATGCTCTGGAATCGGCCCGCGATGCGGCGCTGGCAACCGGGCTGGATGTGCGAGTGCTGGGGGACAATCTGGAAGGCGAGGCGCGGGAACTGGGTGCGGAACACGCCGCCCTGGCGCTTACCTGCAAGAGCGCATCCCGCCGGCCACTGCTGTTGCTCTCCGGTGGCGAGACCAGTGTCACGGTAACGGGCAACGGCCGCGGCGGACGCAATGTAGAGTACCTGCTGGGATTGTTCAGCGCGCTGGAAGGTGCGCCGGGTATCCACGGCCTGGCCATCGACACCGATGGTATCGACGGCTCGGAAGACAATGCCGGTGCGTTTTTCGCCCCCGGTGACTGGGCCCGGATGCAGGCCCAGGGGCTGGATCCCCAGAGCTTTCTTGCGGGCAACGATGCCTACAGTTTTTTTGCCGAACTCGGTAACCTGATCGTTACCGGCCCCACCAGAACCAATGTAAATGATTTTCGCGCCATCCTGGTGTTTCCGGATACGGATACCTAGGGTCGATCCTCGGGGGCTGCAGGCACAGCGGGGCGATTGCTGACTAAGCTGTGTCTATAACTCCGGGGCTGGTCAGGGTTTACTTCCGTGACCGGGTAAACGCCCCGGCGCCGCCTGCGGGACCTGTTGCGGGCGGTGTACATCTGCCCGAGAGGATCTCATGGAGCCAATGCCCGAATTCCAATCCGCCCGCACCGCCAGTCCCCTGCGTCGCACCAAAATCGTCGCCACCCTCGGCCCCGCCAGTGACAAGCCCGGTGTACTGGAGCAGTTGATCAGTGCCGGTGTGGATGTGGTGCGCCTGAACTTTTCCCACGGCACCGCGGACGATCACCGCAGGCGCCTGCAGCAGGTGCGCGAGATTGCGGATCGCCTGGGCCGGACCGTGGCGGCACTGGGCGACCTGCAGGGGCCAAAGATCCGCATTGCGCGCTTTCGCGATAGCAAGGTCATCCTGCGCGAGGGGGACCCATTTGTTCTGGATATGGCGCTGGGCAGCAACGACGGCGATGAGAATCGGGTGGGCTGTGACTACAAGGACCTGATCCGCGATGTGGCCGCGGGCGATGTGCTGTTGCTGGACGACGGCCGGGTGATCCTGGAGGTGAAGGAGGTCGGCGAGCGGGAAGTGCGCACCATCGTGCTGGTGGGCGGGCCGCTGTCCAACAACAAGGGCATCAACAAGCAGGGCGGTGGTCTCTCCGCCGCGGCCCTCACCGACAAGGACAAGGCGGACCTGAAAACCGCGATCGACATCGGTGTGGATTATCTCGCCGTATCCTTCCCGCGCAGTGCCGCGGATATGCAGGAGGCGCGGGACCTGCTGGGGGAGGCTGGCAAGGACATCGGCCTGGTGGCCAAGGTGGAGCGCGCCGAAGCGGTGGCCGACGATGCGACCCTGGACGAGATCATCAGTGCCTCGGAAGCGGTGATGGTTGCCCGGGGCGACCTGGGCGTGGAGATCGGCGATGCCGCCCTGATCGGTGTGCAGAAGCGCATGATCAAGCGCGCACGCCAGCTCAATCGGGCAGTGATCACCGCCACCCAGATGCTGGAAACCATGATCACCGCGCCTCTGCCCACACGCGCAGAGGTGTTCGACGTGGCCAATGCGGTGCTCGATGGCACCGATGCGGTGATGCTGTCCGCAGAGACCGCCGCAGGGGATTTCCCGGTGGAAGCGGTAGAGGCCATGCACCGCCTTTGCCTCGGTGCCGAGCGCGAGCGCTCCGCCCAGGAATCCGGCCACCGCATGCACCAGGGCTTCAGCCGCATCGACGAGACCATTTCCCTGTCCGCCATGTACGCCGCCAATCATATGGAGGGCGTAACCGCCATCGCCTGTATGACGCAGACCGGCTACACCGCCCTTATTGCCTCCCGCATTCGCTCCGGCCTACCGATCGTCGGCCTCGCCCACGATCCCGTCGCCCAGCGGCGTATGGCCCTGTATCGCGGGGTGGTCTCGGTGTTGTTTGTACCCGGGGAGAACGAGGGCGACCGCGAACTCAACCAGCGCGCCCTGAAGACGTTGAAGGATCGGGGGATCGTGCAGAGTGGGGACCACGTAATCCTGATCCGCGGCGACCTGATGCAGTCCCACGGCGGTACCAATACCCTGAAAATCCTGCAGGTCATGGAGTGACCGGACATTCGGTCTCTATGCCCGCATGGATAGTCTCTCGGTGGCGCGGTTGCACGGCCGCCACCGAATCCGGGTAGAATGGGGGAACTACGCAGTGCGCCAGCGCGCGCTAACCTTGATAAAGAGGGCAGCTACACTGACTGCAACCGCAAAATCGTAAACTGAACACAACAACCACACCGAGCCTGTATCGCTAAGTCACAGATACGCGTTGCAGGCCGCGGGCGGCTCCGCCAGCCCGCCAGGGTCACAAGGGAAACCGAGTGGCCTCCCGCATTTGGAAAGGTGATGAAACAACACGACATACTGCAGGACGGTCACGGCCGTCGCTTCTATTACCTGCGCCTGTCCGTTACAGACGTCTGCAACTTCCGTTGCGACTACTGTCTGCCGGACGGCTACCAGGCCAGCCACCAACAGCCCGACCTCACGGTTGCCGAGGCCTCCACCGTCATGCGCGCGTTTGCCCAGCTGGGCACCCGCAAAGTGCGCCTCAGCGGCGGCGAGCCCTCATTGCGCAAAGACCTGCCGGAACTCATCCTGGCCGCCAGGCAAACCCCGGGCATCCAGCGCGTCGCCGTCACCAGCAACGGCTACAAACTGCCGAGCGTCATCGACAGCTGGCAACAAAACGGCCTCGACCAGCTCAACATCAGCATCGACAGTCTCGACCCTGCGGAATTCGCCCGCGTCACCGATCACGACTGCCTGCCCAAAATCCTCACCGGTATCGATCGCGCTTTGGAGCTCGGAATCCACACCAAGGTCAACGCCGTCCTGCTCAGCGACGGCGCCCACGCGCGGCTGCAACAGTTCCTCGGCTGGCTCAAAACCACACCGGTTACCCTGCGCTTTATCGAACTCATGCAGACCGGCGACAACCGCGACTACTTCGCCAGCAATCACCTGCGCGGCGCGGAAATCGAGCAGCAGCTGATCGAAGACGGCTGGCAACTACTACCGCGTCCGCTCGACGCCGGCCCCGCCCGCGAATACGTCCACCCCGACTATGCGGGCCGCATCGGCCTGATTACCCCGTACAGCAAAGACTTCTGCAGCAGCTGCAATCGCCTGCGCGTCTCCGCCCAGGGCAAACTGCACCTGTGCCTGTTCTCCGATGCCGGCCTCGACCTGCGGGAAACCATCAGTACCGGGGATGCCAGTGCACTGGCAGAAAAAGTCAGAGCCCTGATCGGCAACAAAGAAGTCAGCCATTATTTGCAGCAGGGCAACACCGGTGGCACCCAGAACCTGTCGATTATCGGGGGCTAAATAGTAAGAGTTCGAACGCCCACCAGCTTACGAAGTAGAAAAGCCAGAATTGAAGATCGGGCGTCGGGTGAAGGGTTTCAGGATCGTCGCAAACAGGATGTTTGCGCCGAAGCGCCCAGGGATGGGTTTACAGCGGTCCTGAAACCCTTCACCCGATGACCGATCGCCACAGAGCCCAAAACAGAGCACCCAACAAGGAAGCGACGGAGCACAAAACAAATGTCCCACGCCCCAGTAGATAAAAACCAGAAACTCAATATCGCAGTACTCACCGTCTCCGACACGAGAACCGAAGAAAACGACACCTCGGGTAAATACCTCGTTGAAGCCCTGCAGGCAGACGGCCACAACCTCGCCGACAAAGCCATCGTCATCGACGACAAATACCTACTGCGCGCCAAAGTCTCCGAGTGGATCGCCGACCCCGAAATCCAGGTCATCCTCACCACCGGCGGCACCGGCTTCGCCGGGCGCGACTCCACCCCAGAAGCCCTCGCCCCCCTGTTCGACAAACACATCGACGGCTTCGGCGAAATCTTCAGGGCCGTCAGCTACGAAGAAATCGGTTCCTCCACCATCCAGTCCCGCGCCCTCGCCGGACTCGCCAACCGTACACTCATTGCCTGCCTGCCCGGCTCCACCGGTGCGTGTAAAACCGGCTGGAGCAAACTGCTGCAGGAACAGCTCACCGCCAGCCACATGCCGTGCAACTTTGTCGGCTACCTGACCAAATAATTTGCTTGAGGCTGCTAACCCGATGACCCTCACACACCTCAACCAGCAGGGCGAAGCCAGCATGGTCGATGTCACCGACAAAGACATCACCGACCGCTCCGCCCGCGCCCAGTCCGCCGTCGCCATGTCTGCGGAAGCCTTTGCGCAACTGCAGGCCGGCAACAACAAGAAGGGCGATGTACTGGCCACCGCACGTATTGCCGGCATCCAGGCTGCGAAGAAAACATCGGACCTGATTCCCCTTTGTCACCCCCTTGCGCTGACCAAAGTGCAGGTGGATTTCGCACTGGATGAAGCCAGCAACACCGTGCATATCTCCAGTTACTGTCGTCTCGCCGGGCGCACCGGTGTGGAAATGGAAGCGCTTACCGCCGCCAGCGTGGCCGCGCTCACCATCTATGACATGTGCAAAGCCGTCGACCCGGCCATGGTGATCGGGCCCACCCAGTTGCAGGAAAAGACCGGCGGCAAACGCGGGCACTGGACCCCGGAAAAATCGGAGTCCGCATCGTGATCAAGGTATTGTTCTTCGCTAGCCTGCGGGAGCAGCTCGGTTGTGATGCCATCGAAGTACCCGCCGATGCGCTCGGCAGTGTGGCCGACCTGCGCAGCACCCTGGCGGGAAAGGGCGAAGCCTGGCAGGCGGCGCTCTCCCACGAACAGTTACAGGTGGCTGTTAATCAAGAGCTGTCCAATATGCAGGCGGCGATCAGCGATGGTGATGAAATCGCCTTCTTCCCGCCGGTGACCGGAGGCTGATATGGCTGTGGATATCTCCATCTCGGTGCAGCCGGAAGGTTTCGATCCGGGGGCTGAATATAATCGGCTGCGCAGCGAAAACTATTCCGATGGTGCCACCGCCATGTTCGTAGGCAACGTGCGCGATTTTTATGTGCCTGATGCGAATGCTGAAAATATAGGCAAGGCGAATAAAAAAAGTACCAGCGTGCTGGAGCTTGAACATTATCCCGGTATGGCGGAATCCGCACTGACCGAGATCGCCCGCGAGGCCGCAGAGCGCTGGCCACTGGGGCGGGTGCGGGTGATCCACCGCTACGGTCCACTGGCGGCCGGGGATGAAATTGTTTTTGTCGGCACCACCTCTGCCCACCGGCAGGCATCGCTGGATGCCTGTGCCTTCATTATGGATTTTCTGAAGAGTCGGGCCCCTTTTTGGAAGAAAGAAGTGGGGGTGGGGGACGATGGTAAAACCCAGAGTGCCTGGGTAGAAGCGCGCAGCAGTGATGAGAAAGCACTGAAAAAATGGTGAGTGGTCACTCGTCTAAAAACATCGCCCCGACTGAAAAAACACAACCGCCTAAAAATAGCTAATCGCGTAAAAACAGTAATCGCTTACTGACAAATAGTAAGTGCTTGCTGTCGCTACAGCGCAGTCCTTATGTGATCTGTCGCATTGAATTTGTACGAAGTTTGATGCGTTTCTCCGAATAATCCTGTCTTTGTGATTGTCATCCCACTTCACCCCTGCGCAGCCGCCGTGATACCTGTCACATTATCTAGATATATACGCTTGTCCTTTGAATTTTAAGAAAAAATTCTTATCGAACTCTCTGCGCTAGTTTTGAAGCGCCTCACATATCACAATAGCGCCCTTGCCATACAATCCCTTGGCGAGTCACTCCTGTGTCCATTGCAGTAGCGACCAATAAAAACAGGGGCGGGGTTTGAGGTATTAGGGATATGTGCAAAATTCTCATCACTCTGACAACAGCGATGCTGCTGTCACTATCCGTTCTGGCGAATGCCCAGAATGTGAGTCGCGAAGAAATCCGCGGTCTCGATGAACAGATTCAGGACGTCAAGAAAGACGTAATCAGCCTGACTTCCGAGCTGAACCGGCTGGAAGAAAAGCTCCTGTTCCCGTCCAATACCCAGGCTGCTTTCTTTGTCTCCCTGGCCGGTAGTGCCAGTGGCGAAGAGTTCAGCCTCGAGTCTGTCGAGGTCAAGCTCGGTAACCAGGTGGTTGCTCACCACCTTTATACCTATCGCGAAATCGAAGCCCTGCAGCAGGGCGGTGTACAGCGTATCCACACCGCCAATGTTCAGACCGGCGCACATCCGCTGGTGGTCAGTTACCACGGCAAATCCAAGTCTGGCAAAGAGTACAGCGGTACTGCCAGCTTCAGCGTAGAAAAGGCGGTAGGTCCCAAGTTTGTTGAAATCCAGATCGCCGGAACCCAGTCAGCCATCAATTTCAAGGACTGGTAAGCATGTTTCCCCGTCTGGCCTGCGCAATTGCCGGCGTTACGCTGTCGGCACTGACCTCGCTGCACAGTATTCCTGTGCAGGCCAAAGCGCCCGTGGATCCGGGCGCGCTGCATACCGATGAGCTCAAAGACCTGTTCTTTGGTGAGGCATTGTTCAATGCCTACCAGGACAACTACGTCGATGCCATCTCAGCCCTGGATACCGAAATCAAACAGCACCGCCTGCTGGATGACCCGGAACTGGATCCGTTCAGTGTGCACTTCGGCCAGGCGGAATTCGCCGTGGGTGACCTCGAGCTGTCTTACCGCATGCACCAGGAAGCGGGGCGGGCCATGGAGCAGGTGCTGCAGGGTAATGTGGCACAGCCGATCAAGAACGAGGCCGCCTATCGCCTGGCAAAAATCCACTACCAGAAGCAGCAGTTCGCCAACGCATTGCATGCGCTTGAGCTGATTCAGGGGCGGGTGCCGGAACGTGTGCGTGCCGATGAGCAGTTCCTGCGTGCGCGGGTGTATATGCAGCTGGGCCGTTTTAGTGAGGCGGTAGAGCTGCTCGAAGACCTGAAGGGCGAAAAATCCCTGCAGGGTTTTGTCGAATACAATTTGGGTATCGCACTGCTGAAAGCTGGTGAAACGGAAAAAGGCGTGGTGGTACTGGATGGCCTGGGGCGTAACGCGGGTAGCGGTTCAGCCAAACAGGCGCTGCAGGACAAAACCAACCTGCTGCTGGGCAACCAGCTGATGAAGGAAGAGCAGTACGACCGCGCCCGTCAGTATTTTGACCGCGTACAGCTCTCCGGACCATTTTCCGATCAGGCCCTGCTGGGTGCTGGCTGGGTAGAGGCCAATGCGGGCCGCTACGATCGCGCACTGGTGCCGTGGCAGATGCTGAAGCAGCGTCGCGCTACCGATGCCGCGGTGCACGAGGCCATGCTGGCAGTGCCCTATGCCTACGGCAAGCTGGATGTACACAGTACTGCGGCGGTGAATTACGGCCAGGCACTGGATGCGTTCGGCACTCAGGTAGACGTGCTCTCCCAGTCCATTAACAGTATCCGCGAAGGCAAACTGCTGGAGGCACTGCGCCGTAAAGAGGCCAGCCAGGTGAAAAACTGGGTGGTGGAACTGCGCAAACTGCCCGGCGCGCCGGAAACCCATTACCTGCTGGACCTGATGGCGTCGAATGACTATCAAGAGTTCCTGCGCAACTATCAAGACCTGAACAACCTGTTCGAGCGCAACCGCGACTGGCTGCAGAGCCTGGACGCGTTCGAGGAAATCATCGCCCTGCGCCGCAGCTATTACGAGCCAATCCTGCCGGGCCTGGATGTGACCTTCCGCCAGATCGACGCACGTATCAAGATGCGTCTGGAGCAGCGTCAGCGCCTCGCCGCACGTATCGATAACCTGCTGGTCAACCGCCGTCCGGAGCTGCTGGCGAAGAGCGACGAGACCGAGGCGCGCCTGATTCTCGAGCAGATGCGCGAAATCCTCGCTTACAATCCCAACCTCAGCAGTGAGGAAACCCGGGACCGTATCGCCCGTCTCGAAGGGGTGCTGAAATTCCGCCTGTCCCGCGAGTTTGATGACCGCCTTACCAAAGCCTACAAGAATCTGCAGGAGCTGGATGGCGTGATCGCCACCCTGCAGGAAACCTACCAGCGCTATGTGCGCACCCGTCAGGCGGCAACCCACAGTTACGAGGGTTACACCGATCAGATCGCCTCCCTGCGCGGCGGCCTCAACCGCGCCCAGGATCGTATCGATCAGCTGATGGCCCGTCAGGGCAGCATGCTCGAGCAGCTTGCCATTAACGAACTCGACCAGCGCCGCGCGCAGCTGGAGAGCTACCAGATCAAGGCCCGCTTTGCCCTCGCCGACAGTTATGACCGCGCCAACGAGCTGCAGGAGCAGCGCGAGGACGAGCGCAAGGTCGAGCAGTACCGCGAGCAGGTAGAACAGATGCAGCAGTCGGCGCCGGTGGCAAACCCCGATGGCGAGCCTCTGCCCACAGATAATCCGCCGGAACTGGAGGCGCCCGCACAAGATGGGGCCGAAGGGGTGGAGACTGCAGACGATGAATAACCGCAAAATGGATAAACGACTGCTCAGCCTGAATATCAATCGGGTTGCCATGGTGTCCGCCGCATCGGCGGCACTGCTGTTAAGTGCCTGTGCCAGCAACAGTGGCAAGACCATTGGCAGCCTGCAGAAAGTGGATATCGAAATTCAGGAAACCCGCATCGACGGGAGCCTGGAAAAGGCGCTGGCCAGTTACCAGAAATACCTGCAGGAAACCCCGGAAACCGCACTGACTCCGGAAGCCATTCGCCGTATTGCGGACCTCAAGATCAAACAGGCACATCGGGCCGAGGAGGGCGCTTACCGCTCTTCAACCGAAACCCGGATTCTCTCCGAAGAAGAGGTAGCCTCTGCCGTTGGGGCGGCCAGTGCACGCAAGACCACCGGCAATCGCGCTGACCTGGATGCGCCGGAAGCCGCGGCGGTTGCCGCAACAGCACCGGCAACCGAGGCCGCACTGGACAGCGTTGCCCGCACCGGCGACGAGAGCCTGTCGGACTTCGAGGCCCGCGCCACAGCGTCCGTGGCCATCGAGGGTGCGGAAGTCAGCGGCAGTCTGCCGGGCGATGATCCGGATGCACTGCTTGCGGCCAATGCCCGCGAAGCCATCGCGCTGTATAAAAAGCTGCTGGTGCAATATCCGCAGTACGAGCGCAACGATCAGGTGATGTACCAGCTGTCCCGCGCCTATGAGGAAACCGGGCAGATAGATGAGGCGGTTAATGTATTGCGTCAGCTGGTGGCCAAGTACCCGGCCTCGCGCCATCTGGACGAATCCTTTTTCCGTCTCGGTGAGTACTACTTCACCCGCAAAAAATTCCTCGATGCCGAAGAGTCCTACGGACGCGTCATCGACATGGGCGAGACATCCAGTTTCTTCGAGCTTGCCCTGTACAAGCGCGGCTGGGCCCTGTTCAAGCAGGATATGTACGAGATGGCGCTGGACGACTTCGTACACATGCTCGACTACAAGGTGGAGCAGGGCTACGACTTCGAACAGCAGACCAACGAGACCGAACGCAAACATATCGAAGATACCTTCCGCGTTATCAGCCTGAGCTTTTCCTATCTCGGCGGGGCGGAATCCATCGTCGATTACTTTGCTCGCAAGGGTGCGCGGGACTACGAGTCTTACGTATACAGTCACCTGGGTGAGTACTACCTCGACAAGCGTCGCTATCAGGACGCCGCTAAGGCCTACAACACTTTTGTGGAGCGCAATCCGCTGCACCGGGTATCTCCGGACTTCTCCATTCGCGTAATCGAGATTTACCAGAAGGGCGGCTTCCCCCGTCTGGTGCTGGAAGCGAAGAAAGACTTTGCCAATACCTACGCCCTGGAGGCGAAGTACTGGACCGTATTCGATATTCAGGATTACGCCACCGTGGTGGAGTTCCTGCAGACCAACCTGATCGACCTGGCGAGCCACTATCATGCGGCTTACCAGAACGTGAAGCCCAAGGATAAAGAGTTCGCCAAGAAGCGGAGCGAGAACTACGCGGAAGCCATTCACTGGTACCGCCGTTACCTGAAATCCTTTGCCGATCAGCCGAAAGCGCCGGAGATCAACTACCAGCTCGCCGGCCTGATGCTGGAAAACAAGGATTTCCTCAATGCGGCCCAGGAATACGAGCGCACCGCGTATCAGTACGCCGCGCACAAAGAGGCCAGCGAAGCCGGGTACGCGGCGGTATTCGCCTATCGCGAACACCTGAAGAACGATCTCGCCAAGGGCAGCACCGCGCAGAAGACCGCAATCCAGAAAGAGATCATCCGCTCTTCCCTGACCTTTGCGGAAACCTTCCCCGAACACGCCAAGGCGCCGCAGATCCTGCTGGGCGCGGTGGACGATCTGTACAAGCTGAAGAGCTTTGCAGAAACCATCCAGAATGGTCGTCTGTTGCTGGAGAAATTCCCTGCAGCAGAACACGAAATTCGTCGCTCCGCCTGGTTGCTGGTGGCCCACGCCTCGTTTGATACCGAGGCCTATGTGGATGCAGAAGCTGGCTACCGCGAAGCGCTCGGCATGACCGCTGCGGACGCCAGGGACCGCGCCGACCTGATCGACAACCTCGCCGGTGCCATCTACCAGCAGGGCGACGTGGCGCGTCGTGCGGAAGATCACCTGGCCGCGGCCGAACACTTCCTGCGCATCCGCAACGCAGCGCCCGGGGCGAGCATCCTTGCTACCGCCGAATACGATGCGGCAGCTTCACTTATTCAGCTGGAAAACTGGGCCCGCGCGGCGAATGTGCTCAAGGCCTTCCGCGCAAACCATCCCGAGCACGAGCTGCAGAAAGAAGTCACCAAGAAACTCGCCGTGGTTTACCAGGAGAGCGGTCAGCTACTGCTGGCCGGTGCCGAGTTTGAGCGCATCGAACGCGAGTCCGACGACGAAGACGTGCGCCGCGAAGCGCTCACCCAGGCCGCCGACCTTTACGGCGCTGCGAAGAGCTATGACAAGGCACTCACCGTCCTCAACCGGTACGTCAAACTGTTCCCGAGCCCCATGGAGCCGGCGCTGGAGACGCGGCAGCGAATTGCCGACATCTACAACAACAGCGGCAACCGCGCGGCCTACTTCAGAACGCTTGAGGAAATGGTGCGCATCGAAGCCCGCGGCGGCAACGAGCGCAACGACCGCACCCGCTATCTCGCCGGTAGTGCCGCCCTGCAGTTGGCAGAGCCAAAATACGAGGCGTTCCGGGAAATTGCGCTGGTTGCACCACTGGAGCAGAACCTCAATACCAAGCGTATCCGGATGAAAACCGCGGTCAACGCCTTCAGTGACCTGATCGATTACCAGGTCGCCGACGTCACTGCCGCTGCGACTTTCTATCTGGGTGAAATCTACCTGCACTTCAGTCGTGCACTGAAAGACTCCGAGCGTCCGACCAACCTGAACGCCATGGAGCTCGAAGAGTACGAGCTGGCACTGGAAGAGCAGATCTATCCGTTTGAAGAGCGCGCCATCTCCGTTCACGAGAAAAACATCGACCTGATGGCGGCCGGTATCTACAACCGCTGGGTAGGTAAAAGTATCGGTCAGCTGGCCGGCCTGGTGCCCGCCCGTTATGACCGTCCGGAAGATGCGGGCAATGTGGTCATGACCATTGTTCCCGTACCGGAAGCGCCGGAAGAAGTCGCCGAAGCGCCGTCTGAAGAGGTTCCCGCAGAATCCTCGCGGGAGGCTCAGGAAGAGGTTCTCGAGCAAGACTCTCTTGAGGAGGAAACCGTGGCAGAGCCCGAATCGGCCGAGCCCGCTGTGATCGCCGAAATGGAAACCGAGGAGGATAAAGGATAATGAATTACAGACGCCTCCTCACCGCTTTGGCCTGTGTTGCCGCACTGTTGCTGAGCGCCTGTGCCAGTGGCCCGAAAACCTCCAATCGCCCGGTCGACCCGATGAACGTGAAGGTCGCCGGCGGGGTCAACCGGGATTTCCTGCAGGCCGTGGAATATATCCAGGGCGAGCGCTACCCGGAAGCCATTGAACTGTTGCAGGACGTGGTTACCCGCGAGCAGCGTCTGTCCGCGCCCTACGTGAATCTGGGCATTGCCTATTTCCGTACCGGTGATGAAAAGCACGCAGAAGAATCCTTCCTTGAAGCCCTGCGCGCAGCGCCATTGGACCCGGTTGCCAGCAACGAGCTGGCGGTGCTCTATCGACACCAGGGACGCTTTGATGAGGCTCGCAAAACCTATACCGAATCACTCGCACTGCACCCGGAATATCTGCCGCTGATCAAAAACCTCGGCATTCTGTGTGACTTATATCTTCAGGATGTGAATTGTGCACTCGCACAATTCGAGCAGTACCTGAAATATCAACCTGAAGATCCCAAAGTCTCCATCTGGGTGGCAGACCTGAAACGGCGGGCCAACTGATGACTGGAAAAATAATCGTAAAATCCCTCGGCTCTCTCCTGCTACTTTCCTCCCTGGGGTTGCCCCAGGCATTCGCCCAGGACGAAGAAAAGGAAACCGGAAAAAAAGTCGATAACGAAGTGAAGTCACTTTCCGGTATTTCCATTATCGGTAACAAGGAAGCGCCAAAATCGCTGTATATTGTGCCGTGGAAAAGCTCCGAAGTGGGTGTGGAAAGCGGACTGAACTCCAGCCTGCTGGACCCGAGCCTGCAGCCGCTGGATAAGGAAGTGTTTGAAAGAGAGCTGGAGTTCTACGAACTCAGCCTCACGGATGAGTAAGCCAGGTGGCTTACGAAGTTTAGATACGTAAATTGAAGGCGGCTTGCCGCCATCGAGCTCCAGACAGAGCTCAAATGAAAAACTAACCAAAGAACGACCAATCAGGGTCAAGCCAAGGTAAAGCGGACTAATACCGCGGAACCGAGAAAGAAAACCAAGAGGGCAAGTGATGGATTTCTTGAACAGTGTAGTCGCGTTTTTTCAGACTGGTGGTGCATTCATGTACCCCATTCTGGTGGTATTCGCGCTCGGCGCCGCGGTAGCGATCGAACGTTACGTTCGCCTCGTCTACGAGCGTCACACCAACCGCGCTACCTGGGAAAAAGTACAGCCGGTGCTCAATGCTGGCGACTTTGACCGTGCGCGCAACCTGGTCAAAGACGACAACACCGGTGTCGGCCGACTGCTCGCCATGGGCCTCGAACGTCAGGGCGCCGTACGCCGCCGTGAAGACATCGAGATTGCCATGGAAGAAAGCATCATGGAGACCATTCCGCAGCTCGAAAAACGTACCCCGTACGTCGCGCTCGGCTCCAACATCGCCACACTCCTCGGCCTGCTCGGTACCATTATGGGCCTGATCGAAGCCTTTACCGCGGTAGCCAACGCCAACCCCGCGGAAAAAGCCGACCTGCTCTCCGCCAGTATCTCCGTGGCCATGAACACCACCGCCTTTGGTCTGATGGTGGGTATCGCGCTGCTGATCGTGCACGCACTGCTCAACTCCCTGACCGGCAGCATCGTCGACAGCCTCGAGATGGTTTCCGTAAAGGCTCTGAACATCATGTCTTCCGGTACCCGTCGCCGCAGCGATGCGGAAAAGGACGAGAAAGCCAAGCCAGGTAAAGGTGCCGCTGAAGCCAAACCCGTTAACCGCGACGTGCAGCAAACCCAGCAGGCCCAGCAGAAAGCTGAAGCCACTACCGAAGAAAAGACCAAGCCGGAAACCGCGTAATGAGAAGCAGGCGTCACGGTAGAACAAAAGAAACCCCGGAACTGGACATTACCGCCTTCCTTAACCTGATGGTGGTACTGGTACCGTTTCTGCTGGTTTCCGCAGTGTTTTCCCGGGTCACCATCCTGGAGCTCAACATGCCCACCGGTGCCGGGGGCGGAGCGGAAGACCCCGGAGTGACCCTGGAAGTGGTCGTTCGCAAAACAGCATTGGAAATCAGCGATGGCTCAAAAGTGATCGCGCGTTTTCCCAACCTGAATCAACAGAGTGGTGCAGAGGCGGGTGCTGAAGCTCCTGCTGACGGCGAGGCCGCAGGTGAAGTGCCGGTAGATGAAAATGGTCTGCCGATCATTCCTCCCACCGAGGAGATCTATGATCTGGCCCAGCTTCGCGAGCAGCTGTTGCGTATCAAGGAAACCTATCCGGATAAAACCGATTCCACGTTGCTGATGGAGCCCGATGTGGCCTATGAGCATCTGGTTGGCGTTATGGATGCGGTGCGTAGCGCCCAGGTCATGCCAAAACTGGAAGAGGGCGCGCAGCCGGATCCCGAAGCCAAGCCGGAAACACTGGAACTCTTTCCCGATATTTCCCTGGGGGATGCGCCATGAAACGTGAAAGCAGACGCATGAAGCGCATGGCGCGCAGCCGCAAGCGCAAGACGCCGGGTATGAACCTGACCTCGCTGATGGATGTATTCACCATTCTGGTGTTCTTCCTGCTGACCAACAGTTCCAGCAATGAAGCCATCGAAGCGCCCAAGGTCATCACCTTGCCGGACTCGGTAGTGGAATCCAAGCCGCGGGAGACCGTCACCTTGATGGTGACCCACGACGAAGTACTGATCGAAACCAAGCCGATCATGAAGACTGAAGACCTCTACCAGAGTGAAGACCTGGTAGTAGAGGCTATTCAGCAGGGCATGATCGAAGCGGTGGGTAAGGCGATCACCATGGCGGACACCGAACTGGAAGAGGCCAAGGCCGCACTGGCCGAGCGCGCCGCTGCCGGTGAAGATGTCACCGAAGAGGTGGCAGAGCTGCTCGCCGAGCCCCCGGAAGTGAACATTCTGGCAGACCGTACAGTGCCCTTCAGTGTGCTGAAAAAGGTCATGTCCAGCTGTACCAATGCTGGATACACGCGAATTTCCCTGGCGGTGATTCAAAAAGCATCTCAGAGTTAGTGAGCCTTTGTGAATAATTTTCATCAACAAAAACAGGCACTGACAGCAAAGCAGGAAGCTGTACGCCAGCAGTTGGCTGCGCTCGAGGACGAGAGCAGCCAGGTTGATGGCAAGCTTGAGTCGCTGCGCGAAGATGAAGCCAAGCACCAGCTGCTCGATGAGATTTCCGAACGTCTCGGAAAACTCGAAGATGCCGGTGCCGGTGATCTCTTCTGGGCGGAGCACTACAAGCAGGATGCTTCCAAGGCGCTGATCCACCGCCTGCAGAAAACCGTCAGTATCTACCACGCCAATCTGGACCTGTTGCTTGAGCGCAAGCGCAAGCTCCAAGACCAGATGGAAGACTGCCGGGATGACCTTTTCGACCTGGATGCCGAGTTCCGGGAGATCCGTCAGGCGGAAGAGGATGTCCACTACGAGTACGAAGTGACTCGCGAGCTGGGCGACAACGCCTTCCGCGAAGCCATCATGCCCTGGAGTACCAACGGCGATGATGAGCGGCGCTTCCGCCTCAGCGTGCTCGCGTGCTTGTTGCTGGCCTTCTTCCTGGGCTTCGGCATCCATATGTGGCAGCTGCCCGAGCCTGATGAAAACGAGGTGGTAGAGGTCCCCGAGCGCCTGGCCAAGCTGGTGCTGGAGAAAAAGACCAAGCCCAAGCCTCCGCCCGAGCAGGTGGTGAAGAAGCCGGAAGAGAAAAAGAAAGAGCCTGAGAAACCGAAGCAGGAAGTGGCGAAGGAAGAACCCAAGCCCTCCAATGTTGAGAAGAAGCAGGTTCGTAAAAAGGTTGAGCGCGCCGGGGTACTGGCCTTCAAGGACAACTTCCAGGATCTCATCCAGGATGACCTCGACCAGCGTCTCGGCCAGCAGACTCAGTTGAGTACCGCAGGCAAGAAGGAAAACCGCAGTCAGCGTTCACTCATCACCGCCGCGGCGAAATCCGGGTCGGACGGTATCAATACCGCCGCTCTCAGCCGCAACGCCGGTGGTGTAGGTACCGCGCTGGATGGGGTCAGCTTCTCGCGGGTATCCAGTGGTATCGGCACCGAGGGTGACTTCGCCGGCGAAGAGCGTCCGCTCAGCGACGGCATGGGTCCATCCCGTACCGACGAAGAGATCCAGATCGTATTCGACCGTTACAAGTCGGCGCTCTACCGGATCTACAATCGCGAACTGCGTAACAACCCGGCCCTCCAGGGCAAGATGGTCCTCAAGATCACCATCGAGCCGGATGGTTCTGTATCACTGGCACAAGTTGAAAACAGTGATATGGACTCGCCCACCCTGGACAGCAAGATTGTTGCCCGCGTGAAGCGGTTCAACTTCGGTCCCAAGGAAGGTGTTCCAACCATCACCATCCTGTACCCGATCGACTTCCTGCCCGCAGCGTAAGTCGGCCGGCTTAGCCCACTGCTCCGGAATTTCTGGAGTAGTGGGTAGCTCATTGCAGCTCTTAAGAAAGTACCTTAGCTTTACTTGAGAACTGTTTGGCAAACGTAGAAAAAGTTCCCTCCCTGGCGCGCAAGTATGACTTGCTTCACGGCGCCGACTCCCCCCTTGAAATAAAGTTCCGCGACCGGGTCCTCCTCCGGTGGTGCCGCCTGTGCGGCAGTTGGCAAATTCAAATTTTTGACTGGCAGCGGAACGCGATGAAGTCTGAAGTAACTGGGCGAAAATCATTCAGAAATGCACTAGCGGCACTGAAGTATTCAGTGCGGTGGCTGCTGTCAGTTGCATTACTGCTAGCTTCAGGGCAGGCATTCGCTGCGTATGGCAGCATGTGTGTGGTGGGACAGCAGAACCCGCCTACCAATCTGGTGACTGTACAAAACAGCTACTGTGAGTTTTGTAGCTATGGCTACGTAGAGGTGCAGATTACCAACCCCTACCGGCAGGGCACCAATGCCGCCGATGGCGACCAGCCTTACGAAACGCGTGTGGTTACCATTTCTGGTGATACGCGAACCCAGACTCGCCGTAATTCTGATTACGGCTCGTCAAACCCTTCACTCGATTTCAGTAACTCCAGTGGTCTGACTCTTGCTCTGGATAACGGCCTTGAGCTTTACACCGGTGTGGCCGCAACACTTCCATTGGGCGGTACGCTCAGTGGTACCAGTACCATTTCCGTCAACGGCATGTCGGACTTGCCTCCAGGAAATACCGTTACGCTGCGCATCCCGGTACATCGCGCACCAACCAACAGCCCAGAGTCCCTCTTCGGTACGAATCCCCAGGCTACCGCTACCATCAGCTACACCATGGCGGATGGCTGTACTGATAACCCAGGGCTGCGCGAAAACTTCCGCGATGACAATACCTGGTATGACGGCTGTGGTGGCAACCGTTGCTCTGGGTCAGAGGACCCGAGTAATTATCCCACGGATTTCTGGCAGGATTATGCCCGCCCTGACGGCCAGCACAGCGCGAGCGTTGATATCCGCGAGCCGGGTATAGCCCTCAATAAGCAGGGCTGGAACTACGACAGTGGCCAGCGCGAAGGTAGCCGCAGTGACCAGGTTTTCGGGCACAACGACGACGACATCGTCTGGCGTATCAATATCCGAAACACCGGTGATGCGCCACTGCAGGATCTGCGCATTGATGACCTGCTAAGTAATGCCAACGTGATGGACGCGAATTACGTGTGTCCATCCGCTGCGGATGCCAATGCGATTGCCGCCCAGAACGGTACTCTACCGGGTGGCTCAAGTTGTGTGCCCACTGATGCCGTCACGGGAACGATTTTGAGCGACTGGGATCTGGATGCCCCCTTTGGACATAACGACGATATACCAACTCCTTATGCGAACACCGTGAACTCCGTGGTTCCGGGAACCTCCACCGATGCCATCGATATCCGCACGGGTGGCAACATCAATCTCTATGTGGTTGGCAAGATCCATGATGATGGCTCTTGTACGAACGCTCGTTTGACCAACAGTTTTGAAGATGTTCAGTTCGGCTGTGCTGTGCAGACGCCGCCCGGTGGAATCCCCTCCGGGCAGGAAGAAACGGCATTGCTGGATACCTATTACGGCCTGAACGGCGGCACCAATGCCCTGCGCGTTGAGCGACAGCTGACCGGTATTACCGGTAGTGGTGCTGTGGGCACCCGGGGTCTGATGACCATTACCCTGCGCAATGAAGGCCGTGGCACCGTCTGGTTTGACCCGAGCATGACCTGGCACCTGAATGACGAGTTGCCCAGCGAATACGTGGTGGATCCGAGCTTTGAACCCACCATGGAAAATGCGTTTTCTCTCTATGGAAGTTATGACGGGCGTGTAGACACCCTGGAGTGGGTGAATGCCAATGGTCCCATTCCCGGTACATCCGGTAGTGAAAGCGAGTATCTCAATAACTCCAACCCGCAATTTAAACTGACCAGCAGCACTACGGACCCCGATGCCGACCAGGCAGAGGAAAGCACCGGTCTGATGCGTCACGGCGATGTGATCGTGATCCGCTTTGCGGTGGTGATGAAAGACAAGGAGTATTTTGACCGCGCTGCAGATCTGGACGTTCTTGAGGAGCTCCCAACCATAGACCTGAACGCCAGGCCGGAGCCGACCGACCCGGACCTGAGTCCTTTCTCTGCTCTCGATAACACCCTGACCATGCAGATCAAGACCCTGTGCGATACACAGGGTGTGCTGCAGTCCGTCATGACAGGCAATGGTCTGAATGACACCTTCGCCGCAAATGATGCCGGTACTCCGGTCGATTTCGCACCGGAAGAGCTCGATGTAAACATCAACGAGCCTACGTTCATCATTACCGACGATCGCACTCAGACAACACCGTTGTCCGTTACCCTGACCAACCGCGGCGGTGACGAAGCGCGGGACTTCAGCGTATTTGTCAGCTTTGGTGCGACCATCAACGTGGTCAGTAGCAGCGCGCCTGCCGGTTTCAGCTGTGCGCAGACCAGCATTACTCAGACCAGTGTCGACGGCAACGGCCGTCCCATGGGGCATCCGGATCCGTACAAGGTCTGGGCAGTGAACCCGGCTCCCGACCAGGTCAACAAGATGCATATGCTATTGCCCAGTGATGGCACCGTGTATCAGTGTCAGCCAACGGGGTCACCGTTGAATGCAGCCCTGGCAGCGGGCAGTAGTGCGACCTTCAACTTCGAGGTTAACAAGACGACGGACTCCGCCGGTATTCTGGCCGACGACCTGACTTTCCGCGCGGATGTAGTGGGCGAAATTTTCACTCTTAGTGATTTCACCATTGCCGCGACTCAGGTGAATACCAGCAACGTGGGTGTGAACCAGGTTACCAACGGTGGTAACCGCAGTATTTCCTCCATCGCAATTAATAATCCCACCGCGATTACCAATGGCAATCCCTTGTGGTTCCCGGTCCCTGGTAGTGCTGACAATGTCCGTAGTGATGGCGAAGTGGACCGTGGCAACCTTTACTCCCTGGATGCGCACTGGTCGCGGGGTATCGGTTTTAACCTGAAAAAAGACCAGGTGACCGCGGGTGATACCGGTTCCGGTAACTATGGCGGTGTACCGGATCTCGGCGTCTGTAATGAAAATACAACTGGCGTAACCCGCGCCGCAGCCGATACTTTCTCCGGCCAGACCAAGCCTGCAGAACACGTGCAGATCGGTGAAGAATGTACCGTGCGTATACAGACCGGCGGCTGGTTCGGATTTGATTCCCGCGGCTTCAATTTTATCGGTGTGCGCGATATCCAGGTGCTGGACCTGATTCCCAATGGACAGAGCTATATTTCCAGCTCCGTGCCTCTGGTGACGCCGCAAATCTTTGGTGCGACTCAGGCGCCCAATGACCCCACCACATCTCCGCTGGGCGAATTCACTCCCTTCGGCTGGCGTTTTACCGGTAACCAGAACTCCGGTTACAGCGGTGCGCCCGATGAGGGCTCCTATATTGTTGATATCGATGAGTGGTTCACCATCAACACCACCAGCCGTATCCTCAACAAGTTGCAGAACGATAGGGCAGCCCCCAACGCGCATGGTCTCAACAGCGCCAATGTGCTCGACTCCTCGTTCAAAGGGATTTTCTTCAATAACAATACCGGTGATTGGGAAACTTACGAGTTCGGTAGCTATGGCGGTGGTGAAACCGTCGGTTATCCAAAAGAACCTATCCGTCGTGTCGATGTGGTGGTTACCGAACCCCGCATCGAGGTAGTGAAGGAAATCTGTGCGGCGTCTGATTTCGACAACGGTACCGGCTCCTGTGGCGCCGGCTGGACCAATGATTATCAGGGCGCAGTCACTACCAATGACTACATCTATCGTCTTACCGTTACCAGCGAAGCGGCAGCGGACGGCCATCCTCGTCCGCCGGTATACGACCTGACCGTTGAAGATACCCTGCCGGACCTGCTGTTTATCGAAGACCTGGACAGCGACGGTATCGACAACGACGGCGATGGCAGCACCGACGAGCCCGGAGAAGAGGGGGTTATTGTCGGAAACGTGATGAACGATGGTAATCCGACCACCATCACCTTCTCCCACACCCAGGGTGTTGATGGCACAGGTCTGCGCCGTCTCGAATCCGGCGCCAGTGTGTACATGTACTACCGCGTGGATCCGGATGATCGCATTGCCCCGTCTGAAACCCTGACGAACAACGTACAGGTTACCTACTACGATTCCCTGGAAGGCAGCGCCAACGACCATAGCAATCAGACCGTGGTTACCCCGGGCAGTGGCGAGCTGGGCGGTGCGCGTATTTATCCGGTAACCGGCGATGCGGATACCGAAGCAACCGCATCTATGACCTTCAGTGAACCGACCACCGAGCCGAAAACCATTACCGCCTTGTCGGAAACTCCGCTGGCGGGTAGCGGCGTACAGCAGGTGAAAATCGGTGAGGAAATCGAATACACCCTTACCGCAGAACTGCCTGTCGCCCAGTTGCGTGCGCTTACGGTAACCGATGAACTGCCCGTGGGACTGATGTGTGCGGATGCCCCCACCATCGACCTTAGCAACGACGCCCCCTGGAGCGCGGCCGGCTTCAAGCGTCCCGATCTGAGCGATGTTGGGGATGTCACGCCGATCTGTTCCGACAATCAGGTGCAGTGGTCCTTCGGTGACGTGGTACTGACCAATCCCTCGTCAGACCGGGATCCCAATCGTTTCACGTTCGAGCTCAAGTTTACCGCTCGGGTCCAGAACACTGCGGGCAATAATGACACCGACTCTCTGATCAATGGTGTGCCTGCAACCAATGCCACGCTGGAGTGGCGCGATGAAAGCGGCACCGATAACAGCCTGGATTACGGCCAGGTGGAAGTGCAGATCACCGAGCCGCTGATTGCACTGACCAAAAGCTGGGATGCACCGAGCGGTGATATTGATGCTGCAGATACCATCATCATTACCCTGATCGCCACCAACAACGGTACCGCCAACGCCTATAACCTGCGCATCCTGGACGATCTGCTCGATAGCGAGATGACCTTTGTACCTGGCAGTGTCGGTGGCGCCAATGTGCCGGATAGCGTGGATACGACCACGTTCGGTGCAAATCAGCCGGTATTTGTGTGGAATCCAGAAAACCCGCTGGCTCCGGGCGACAGCCGCGAGTTCACCTTCGAGGTGACAGTGGATGACACCGCCCAGCCACATCAGCAACTGGAAAATACTGCGGAAGCGGTCTGGACCTCACTGCCGGGGCAGGGTACTGCGCTGAATCCGGCCGGCCAGATTGGTGTAGATGGCGCGGCGGATGGCCAGCGAATTGGTGCGCTGCCGCACGCGGATGATGCGATCAACGACTACGAAACCAACAGCGAAACCGTGGATGCCACTGTGGCCGGATTGGCGTTCCTGAAAGAGGACGTCACCGAAAACGGTAACACCCCGGAATCCCGCGCGATCGGTGCACACCGTACTTTCCGCCTGGATATCAGCCTGCCGGAAGGCGTGACCGAAAATGTGGTTGTGACTGACACCATGTCTGCGGGTTACGCCATCGCCGATCCTGCACACGGCTACGAAATCCGCTGTGAATACGACAGCACTATCCGCACCATCAACGACCAGGCGCCGGATGCCGCCTGTGGACAATTCGCCGGCGCCTTGCCGCAAAACGGTGACACCGGGGTTCTGTCCTGGAATATCGGCAAGGTCGAGACCGAAACCGAAGATGACACCGGAGACGGCGCCACCAATGCCATCGATCCGGTTATCCACATCTACTATGTGGCGCGTATCGAGAATACCGGCAGCGTGGTTGCCGGCACTGCGCTTTCCAACAGTGCGGAGCTGAATTACCTGAATGCGCCGAGTGCCCTGAGTGATGACGTGGGTCCTGTTGAGGTGGCGGAGCCGCAACTGACGGTAACCAAAACCGCGAGCGCCACCAGTGCGGTGAGCGGCGACACGCTCGACTACACCATCACCATTACCAACGATACCGGTGCGAATGTTTCCACCGCCTATGACGTCAATATTGCGGACTTGCTGCCGGAACAGTTGCGTCTGGACAGCGCGACCGTTAACGGTGCCGACTATATGCCGGGCACTCGCGCTGACGGTGCGTTTGTGTGGGGTCGTGAAAACGGTGACAACAGCCTGGATATCGCCCCCGGTGATTCCCTTACGCTTATCTACAACACCACGGTACTGTCTGCATTCGGCAGTGAGATCGAAAATATCGTGCACGTGGACTGGACGTCGCTGGATCACGGTGTGCCAGGCCAGGACTCCTATCCCGGTGTTTACCAGCGTCACGGTGAAGGTTGCCCGGATACCGTGGCACCGAATGAATACTGCACCTTTACCAATGAAACCGTAGCCACCCAGGACAGCACCGACTTCAGCAAAACGGCAGTTTCCGATGCCTGGGGTGCGGCGGATCGCGCGCGTATTGGCGATACGGTGCAGTACACCCTGAACCTGTTTATCCAGCCGGGTATTACCCGCAACGTTGTGGTTACCGACGAGTTGCCGGCAGGCCTGGAACTGGTTTCTGTGGATAACATTGATTGCGGCATCAACGGGTTTACCTGTTCCCAGGCTCCAGTCGAGCCGACAACGGGTGCCACCGGCACACTGCAGTGGCAGTTGGGGGATATCGATGCGCAGAGCGATTCCACACCGCCGTTCACCATCGTCTATACCGCGGTGGTGCTCGACGACGAAACCGTATTCCCTGCGGGTAGTGGTGAAATCGAGCGGGCGAACAGCGCCGAGCTGACCTACGACGGCGCTACAGCGTTGCTGCAGGATCAGGCGAGCATCTGGGTTGTACAACCAAATATCACCGACCTGCAGAAAATCGATTCCCGCAGCGGCGTCACCAGCCCGTATACGGTAGTGGATATCGCCAATGAGGTGATGAATTTCCGCCTGCAGGCACAGAACACGGGCGGTGCACCTGCCTACGGTATGGTGATTGCCGATACCCTGAATATCGATCCGGCTAACCCGGAATTCGATGAGACTTCGGTCAATGTCACTCAGGTACTGATTAATAATGTGGCCGCGAACTACACCCACACGGTGAATGCGGGCATTATCGAATTTACTCTCAGCGATGTAGTCCCTGAAGGTGCGACTATTCAGATCGATTACGAAGTCGGCCTGAATATCAATATTCCCAGCGGCCACACCTGGTACAACCGCTTCCATATCGACAACTACGTTTCCAACGATATCGACAGCACCAGCAGCCGCCTGTACGAAGGTACCGCGCCGGCCTGTGAATCCGCGCTGTCCGCGAACTGTTTCCAGTTGATGACCTCGGTGGCAAACCCGGAAGACCTGACGCTGCAGCTGATGGAACCCTCCGATGGCCGCGCGCCGATTGGTGAGCCGGTCAGTTACCGGATCACCGTTCCGGCAAGTCCCATTGCGAGTTCCAGCCTGGCGGATGTGAAGGTCGAGAACACCCTTCAGGGCCGCGACACGGTGATTGTGTTGGATACCGTCACCATCGCTGGTGAACCGGTAACTGTCCCCGATGGTGAGGTATTCACCATCGACGTGGGCGATATTCCGCCCAATGAAGTGCGTGAAATAGTCTTCACCGGCTGGATCGCCAATGTGGATGCCGCCCAGTCCGGACAGACCTACGATATCAGCGCTACCTATACCTATGACGAAGCCGGTGTGGTGACGGAAATGGGTGGTGGCTCCGCGACGCTCACCATTGTCGAGCCGGAACTGGCCCTGACCCAGAGCGCGGTCAACCAGAGTGGCAATCCCGAGCCGGTGGCTGGTGATATCTATCACTTCAGCCTGGCGCTGGCGGAGCAGGGCGCGAATGGTTCCACTGCGTACGATCTCTCCGTACTGGAAGAGCTGAGCACCGGCTGGGCCTATGAGGCCGGCAGTGCCACCTTTAATGGTGCCGCGATTGCCGAGCCGGTGATTACCGGCGACGGTATCAATACCGCGCAGAGCCTGAACTGGGATGCGGTTGCCAACACCGATATTCCCGCGGGTGAAACCCGCACCCTGGAATTTGATGTGCGGGTTCTCGACAGCGTACTCGCAGGCCAGGAGCTGACTGGCAGCACCAGCGTACAGTGGACCAGCCAGGCCGGTGCGCCACAGCACGTGGAGCGCGACGGTTCCGATATGCCCGACCCGGCAGCGCTGAACAATTACTTCCTCGGTCCCGAGCAATTGCCGCCGCTGGCAATCAACAACACAGCGACACTCGAGAAGAATGTCATCAGCGAAACCGCACCGCTCAACGACGGTGAACTGCGAATCGGCGATCTGGTGACCTACGAGCTGCGTCTGGGTGCGCAGCGCGGCACCTTGCCGAATGCGATCGTCACCGACACCCTGCCAGAAGGCATGGTGTTTGTAGATACAGTTTCCATTGCTGCGGACGGCATGACTTACGACCTAGGTCAGGAGCCAATGGCCGAGGCGGCAGGTGAAATTATCTGGAACTTCGGTTCCTTGGTGAATACCGCCGGTGACGAACTGGTGATTACCTACCGCACGCGTGTACAGCGGGATGTCCTGCCGCTGAATGCCGCCAGTATCGAGATGCGCAACGCGGCCAGCTTCCAGTTCGATACTGCCGCCGGTCCCAGCACCCCGCTGCTGGCAGAGCAGGTGCTGAACCTGCTGCAACCGGATCTGGAATTTGCACTCACGGCTACCCCCGACGGCACCGTGGCGCTGACACCGGACCAGACGATCACCTTTACCGCCACCGTTACGAATAACGGTACTGCACCGGCATACGACATTGTGCTGCGGGATGTGATTCCGGTGGGCATGCGCAAGGCCGGTGTTGACACTGTTTCCGTCAACGGCAGTACAACGAATCCGCTGCAGCCGACGTTTGATGCTGCCACCGGTGAAACCGTGTGGAATTTTGTTAACGAAATTCCCGCGGGCGGTGTGCTCGAGGTTGTTTACCGGGTTACCACCGACAGCGATCTCGCCGCTGGCCTGCAAATCGGCAACAACGCTTACATCGAATGGTATTACTCCTTCGGCGAAAGCGAGATCCCCGAAGGCGCGGTGCTGGATAACCGCCAGCCGTATGGCCCCAGCGACGCAGTGAGCGTGCTGTTCAGTACGCCGGACGCCGAGCCGCTGCAGATTGCCGTCGAGCCCACTACCCGGGAGCAGGCGTCGATCGGCGAGCCCTTCGTCTATCGTCTGACGATTCCGGCGGTGGGCGCGCTGCACGATGTGGCGATCCAGATGGACCTCGCAGACTCCGGTATCGATCCGGTGGATCTCGCCTTCGTGGAGGCCGCACAGGTATCCGGCAATATCCCGTTCAACCCGCAGGGTTCTGTAGACGGCGGATTGCTGACCATTGTGGATAACACCAGCGGTATCGATATCGAGGCGGGCAGCGAAGCGGTCATCGACGTGACCCTGCGCCTGCGCGATACCGCTCAGAACCAGTTCGGCAATTCCTTTAGCTCGCGCGCCAGTTACAGCTACAGCTATGCCAATGACGATCCGGATGCGGGTCGCGGCATGGGCGAAGTCAGCGAGTATTCGGCACCTATCGAGATTGTCGAACCCTACGAGCTGGTGATGACCAAAACCGGCGACGCACAAATTCAGTCCGGTCTGGCCGGACGTTTCACCCTGGATGTGCACAACCGCGGCACCGGTCCGGCCTGGGATCTGACCCTGCGTGACTTCCTGCCCAGTACCGAACAGGGTGGCATGTGTGAGACTCCGCCTGCCAACTTCGCAGCCTCGGTTGTGGATGCCGGCGGCAATGCCGTGGCAACCCTGAGTGAGGGCAGTGATTTCTCCGTGGTATTCGATGCGGAAAACTGCACCCTGACGGTCACTACCGCTGGCGCCAATGCCGTATTGCCGGCGGATCACCACCTGCAGTTTGCCTACGATGCCTGGCTGGATGAAAACACTGTAGATGGCACCGCACTGGATAATGTGGCCGGCGCCGAGCGCTGGTACAGCTGGGACAGCAACGGTCCGGATGCACGCGTTTACGAGCGCACTTATGCGGCCGATCCGCCCGACGGCACACCGTCCGTGGAAGACCACGAGGACGTGTTCACCGTGATTGCTGCGGTGCCCAGCGTTGTGTTCGAAAAAGTGGTGGAAAACATCACCTCCGGTGACAGCCCGGCGACCACCGCGACCCCCGGCGATGTACTGCAGTACACCGTGACCCTGCGCAACCTCAGTGATCTGGATGTGGAAAACATCGCGATCACCGACGAGCTGGATCGCCTGAATGCGCCCGCACTGTTTGCGGCCGGCACCCTGCAGCTGCTCAGCGCACCTGCTGCCGGTGACAGCACCGCAACCAATGCCAACGGCGGAATCAATGGCTCCGGTCTGGTGGATGTGCGCAACATTACCCTGGGCGCGGCCGGCAGCGGCAGCGAAGAAGTTCAGCTGGTATATCAGGTGCAGTTGATCAATGTGATCGACAGTGCCAGCGCCGTGCTGAACCAGGCCCAGGTGGAATTGCCCGGCCAGCCGCTGATCGACAGTGACGATCCAAATATCAATGGCGCGGCAGATCCGCAGGTAGCTGGCGACGAGGACCCCACCCGGGTGATCATCGAATCCGCACCGGTATTCAAGGTCGAGAAAACCTCCGAGGACCTCACCGGTGAGCCGGACAGCCTGATGCCGGGCGATACCCTGCGCTACACCATCCGTGTGGAAAACACCGGTAACGAGAACATGCTTGAGGCCAGCCTGCGCGACCAGGTGCCGGCGAACACCGTGTACGTTGCCGGTTCCACCACCCTGAACGGTGTCGCGCTGGATGATATCGACGGCAGCACGCCGCTGGCACAGACACTGGTTATCCAGTCCCCCGATGCCGAAGAGGGACAACTACTGGCAGATCCGGATGCGTCCGGCAGCCAGGCCGCGATCATCACCTTTGATGTGACCATCAATGACGTCAACGACGGTACCGTGATTTCCAACCAGGGCTTTGCCAATGGTCTGGGCGCCGGTGGTGAAAACACGGCGGTGGATGAGCAGCCTTCCGATGATCCGACCACGGAAGTGGTCGACGATCCCACCATTGATATTGTCGGTAACGTGCCGCTGCTGCGGGTACAGAAAACCGTGGAACTGGCGGTGGATAACCTGACCTCTGGAATCGTCGATCCGGAAGACGTGCTGCGTTACACCATCACCATCAGCAACATGGGCGGCAAGGACGCGACCGAGGTCCGCCTGGTGGATCTGGTGCCGGACAACACCACCTATGTTGCCGACAGCACCACCCTGAATGGACTGGCCGTGGCCGATAACGGCGGTGAGTCGCCGCTGGTGGCGGGTCTGCCGGTAAGCAGTGACGACCTGACCCCGCCGATGCCGGCGGAAGGTGAGGGCGTGATCACTACCGCGCAGAGTGCGACGATCGTGTTCGATGTGATGGTCAATGCCGACACCGAGCGCGGCACCATCATCAGCAACCAGGGCAGTGTCTACAGCGTCGAGCTGCCGCTGACCCTGTCCGATGCGGATGGCAACAGCAGCAACGGCGCCCAGCCCACGGAAGTGGTGGTAGGGGATGCCCAGCAGCTGTCCATCACCAAAGAGGTGGCGGTAGTTGGTGGCGGTGCTGCCGAGTCCGGCAAGGTGTTGGAATACATCGTGCGTGTTACCAACATCAGTGCGGTGCCCGCGAGCCTGGTGAGTATTTACGACGACCTGCTCACCGCAGGTGAAGGGGTACTCACTTACGTGGAAGACTCCGCGCGCCTGAATGGCCAGCCCGATGGGGTGATGGTCGACGGCTCGCTGATCACCGTCGACTACAGCACCAACTACGGAGACCTGGAACCGAGCGAAACCATCACCCTGCGCTTTGAAGCCAAGCTGGGTGAAAACCTGGCGATGGGTTACACCGTGCTCAATACCGCACAGGTGAAATGGAATGATCCGCCCGTATACAACGAGGCCACCGTGGCCATCGATATCGGCGGTACCCCGGGCATCGCCAACCTGAGCGGCTACCTGTGGCACGATGTGAACTTCAGTGAAACCGCCGACAGTGAAGAGCGTCTGCTCAGCAACTGGACCGTGGACCTGTACTTCAACAACGCGTTTTTGGAAACCGTACAGAGTGACGAGAACGGCTACTTCCAGTTCGCCGGCCTGGTGCCGAACATGGACGGTGCGGAAATGGCGGGTGCCAATTACGAGTTGCGCTACTCGGCCCCGAATGCCGTGGAGTCCACCGCGTCCCTGGGTATCGCCAGCTCCGACTTCACCAATGGTCCACAGCAGATCCGCGAGATCTATATCGGCTCCGGTGCCAACCCGCAGAACCTGAATCTGCCGATTACTCCCAACGGCGTAATCTACGATTCTGTGGTGCGCGGGCCCATCGCCGGTGCCCGTGTCCGCATGTTGCAGGCTTCCAGTGGCCAGGCATTACCGGACAGCTGTTTCGAAGATCCGGCGCAGCAGGACCAGGTGACACTGCCCGGCGGTTACTACAAGTTCGACCTGAACTTCAGTAGTGCGGCCTGTGCCGTGAATGCGGATTACCTGATCGAAGTGGAAGTGCCGAACGAAGACTATATGTCCGGCCCGTCCCAGATTATTCCGCCGCAGACCGGTACCGAAACCGGCGCCTTTGATGTAAGCGCCTGTCTCGGCAGTGCTTCGGACCTGATTCCGGGTACCCCGAATCACTGTGAAATCCAGCTTTCGGAACTGCCGCCGCCCATCGATATGGATGCGCGTTCCAGTGAAACGGATTACTACCTGCGCCTGAACCTGGACGACACCAATCAGCCGGGCAGCAGCCAGCTGTACAACAACCACATTGCCCTGGATCCGCTGCTGGAAGGCGCGCTGGCGCTTACCAAGACCTCGGCCATGACCAATGTGACCCGCAGCCAGCTGGTGCCGTACACCATCACCTTTACCAACACCATGGCGGTGCCGCTGACCGACCTGCAGCTGGTGGATTACTTCCCCGCGGGCTTCAAGTATGTGGCCGGTTCTGCAAATCTGGATGGTGTCCCGGTCGAGCCGGAGGTAAACGGCCTGCAACTTCAGTGGCCGCATCTGCGCGCCGAGGGCGAGCAGACCCGCACCCTGAAGCTGCTGCTGGTGGTGGGCTCCGGTGTGGGCGAAGGCAAGTACGTCAACCGCGCACGCATGTTCAATGAACTCTCCGGCCAGCAGGCTTCCGGTGAAGCTTCTGCGACGGTGCGTGTGGTACCCGACCCGACCTTCGACTGTACCGATGTGATCGGCAAGGTGTACGACGATAAGAACCTGAACGGTTACCAGGACAGCGGCGAAGGCGGTGTGCCGGGAGCGCGTGTGGTGACGGCGCAGGGCCTGCGGGCCACCACCGACGCCCACGGTCGCTTCCACATTACCTGTGCGGCAGTGCCCAACCCGGATCGCGGTTCCAACTTTGTACTGAAGCTGGACGACCGCAGCCTGCCGAGCGGCTACCGCCTGACCACGGAAAACCCGCGGGTAGAGCGCGCCACCCGAGGCAAGATGCTGGAGTTCAACTTCGGTACCAGCCTGCATCGCGTGGTACGTCTGGACCTGGCGGAAGCGGTATTCGAGCCCGGTTCCACCGAGTTGCGTCCGCAGTGGCATTCGCGCACAGAACTGCTGCTGGAAAAACTGCAAGATGCGCCTTCCGTGTTGCGTCTGTCTTACCTGGCGGAAAATGAAGATCCGGCCCTGGTAGACGCGCGTCTTGAAACCATCAAGGCACGTATCGCGGAAGACTGGGCGGCACTGGATTGTTGCTACCCGCTCAATATCGAAACCGAAATATTCTGGCGTAGAGGGGCGCCGCCCAGTCGGGGCGGGCTGCTCGATGGCCTTAAACGCAGTGTGGATCGCGCATTAGGAAATGATGGCGATCAGGGAGGATTCCATTGATGTTCCGTCCTTCTAACCGAGTTTTTAACTTGAAGCGAATGATCCAACCCGGTTGTGCGTTTGCCATTGTTCTCGCCAGCAGCGTATCCGTGTTCGCACAGGATGCGACTTCCGAGAATGCTGCTGAGACGGGCGCTGCAGACAATAGTGCCTGGTGGCAGCTGATTCCCGGCCTGTCCCCGGGGGTCGAGAGCAACGGTGAGTACAGCGAAAAGCCACTCGGCAGCAATACCGAAACCACCCTGATTCCCGCAGCTGGCCAGCTGTGGGTACAGGACGCGGAAGCGTTTATCGATCCGCAGGAACCGGTGCTGGAAACCGACGTACTCCCGCCGCTGGTGTACCGGGAAGTCGACGATGAGATCGCTCCCGAGCTGGTGGAAGAACTACAGGAAAAACTCGCCGAACTGGAAGACGCGCACGAGCTGCAACTGATCTTTACCGGCCACACCGACAGCGATCCCCTGAGTGAAGAGCAGCTGGATGCCTTCGCAGATAAAGAAGCCTTTACCGGTGCCCGTGCGCAGCTGGTCGCGGAATATTTCCAGACCGCACTGGAACTGCCGGAAGAGGCCGTTGTATTTGAAGGCCGCGGCGACAGCGAACCGCTGACAGAAAACATCACCGAAAAAGGCCGCGAGTTGAACCGTCGCGTCGAGGTGAAGCTGCGCTACTTTGAACTGGACCAGGAGGCCCGCGATGCCCAGCGTCGCGCCGAAGCGGCTCAGCTGAACCGGGTACAGGTCTGTCGCCAGGAAACCGTGTGTAAACTGCGTTACACCGCCGGTTCCGACAAGCGCGCGCGCCTGAAAAACCTGGTGTCGCCGCTGCGACTGCAACCGGGGCAGGTGGATCTGCCGATGCCGTTTGTGCGCCGTATCCAGGAAGTGCGCAACACCCTGCTGGATAAACCCAATCTCACCATCCACTTTGTCGGTCACACCGATGGCAAGCCATTGCCGGAAGGCCCTGCCGAACTCTACGACGACCAGATGGCACTCTCCCGCGCGGAAGCGCGCCGCGTAGCGCTGGCGGTGGCCGATCAGCTGAATATGCCGGGCTATATGGTAACCAGCAGTGGCAAGGGTTCGAGCCAGCCCATCGCCGCCAATGACACCGCCAAGGGCCGCGCCCTCAACCGCCGCGTGGAAGTGGAGTTCTGGTACGACGATCTACTGGAAACCGCTGCCGATGGCCTGCAGGCGTGTCCGGAATCGGCGGCTGCGGAAACCATCACCATTGCCCACGAATCCCCCACGGGCGACGTGCCGCCGATCTTCCTCGACAGCGGCGAGCCGCAGATTTCCAGCGCGCAGCTGGCACAAATGCAGCGCATGATGGACGAGGTTTCCGGCAAGCAGAATGTGCGCCTGAGCTTTATCGGCTACAGCGACAACGAGCGCATGGAACGCCGCGAAGCCATGGTGTACGGCGATGATGTCGGCCTGTCCTCGGCGCGTGCGGAAAAAACCATGCGCGCGGTACAGCAGCACCTGGGCCTGGAAGACGAGCAGGTGGAATTCGAAGGTCGAGGCTTTGTGGAATCCAAAGACGTGGTGCAGACCGGCTTTATCCACATGGATGGCGCGCGGGTAGAAGTGCAGGTGCTCTACGACGAGCTCGCGGTACTCGCGGAAAAAGACCGTCTCGAGATCGAGCGTATTCAGCAGGAGGCCGAGGCCCACAACCCCTATGCCCTGAACCTGATGCGTATCACCGTGGACGGTGCGCCGGAATACGACCCTCACAAAAATTCCGCCGACCTGCAGCGCTGTACCGACGTGGCACTGGAAAAAGCCAATATCCAGTTCCGCTTCGACAACCAGACCATGCAGCCGCGTCTGAACGTCACTGCGTTCCCGAGCACCATCCGTTATGCGGATGACCCGGAGACCGAGATTGCCGACAGTCGCGTGCAGTTCAAGCGCTACACTAACTATCCGTCGTTCATCACCCGCGCGGAAGTGCGCCTGTTCGAGGAAGAGCAGTCCCTGCGCGATGAACCCATTGCGGTGGTCACCCTCGACCAGAACGGTGAGGGCAGCTGGGATGCGGACTTTGAGGAGTACCAGGCGCCGCTGAAAAAGCTGAAATACGTGTTGCGGGTTTACGACTGGAAACAGCGCTTCGACGAAACCCGTCCGCAGACCCTGTGGATTGTGGATAACTTCGAACCGCAACTGCAGGAAACCACCACCGAGAAAGAGCTGTTGGTGGGTTACGGGGAAAACCGTCTTGCGGAGCAGAATATACCGGTGAATGGCAATGCGGTGCTGGTGAACGGTGCGGATATTCCCGCAAACCACAGCGTGTGGCTGGCGGGGCGCGAAGTACCGGTCAGCAACAGCGGTGAATTTGTTGCCGAGGAAATTTTTGCCAAGGGCCTGCACACCGTGGAAGTGGCGGTACTGGATGACAGCGGCAACGGCGAACTGTTCCTGCGCGACCTCGAGTTCAATCGCGACGACTGGTTTACTGTGGGTATTGCCGACCTGACCATCGCCCGCGACAAGACCAATGGCCCCGCGGCACTGGTGACCGGTGACGAAACCCACTACGACAACTCTGCCAGTTACGATGGCCGCCTGGCGTTCTACACCAGCGGCAGCTTTGGTGACGGCTGGCAGCTGTCCGCCAGTGCGGATACCGAAGAGGGCCCGGTAGAGGACCTGTTCACCAACTTTATGGAAAAAACCCCGGACGCGCTGTTCCGCCGTCTGGACAGCGATCTGTACTACCCCACCTTTGGTGACGACTCTACCGTGGTGGAAGATGCCCCCACCTCCGGCAAGTTCTATATCAAGCTGGAGAATTACGACGATTACGGCCTGTGGGGTAACTTCAACGCGTCCTACACCGACAACGAGCTGGCACACATTGACCGCGCGCTGTACGGGGCCAACTTCCACTTCGAAACCGACGACGTGACCGACTTCGGCGAGAAACGTTTCCAGATCGATGCCTTCAGTGCAGAGCCGGGCACCATTGCTGGACGGGATGAGTTCCGCGGTACCGGTGGCTCTCTCTACTACATGCGTCACCAGGATATCCTCACCGGTTCCGAACGCCTGCGTGTGGAAGTGCGGGACAAAAACTCGGGCATCGTACTGGGAGTGAAAAACCTCACCCCGGTCATCGACTACGACATGGATTACATCCAGGGCCGCGTGCTGCTGAATCGTCCGCTGTCGGCCATCGCCAATGACAACCTGATCGTGCAGGACGGATCCTACAACGGTAATCCGCAGTACCTGGTTGCCCGCTACGAATACACGCCGGGCTTTGACGATCTGGATACCCTTGCGGTTGGTGGCCGTGCCCATTACTGGGCCGGCGATCACGTGAAAATCGGGGTAAGCGCCAGCCAGCAGGATGAAGAGGACAACGAGTCTTCCCTGAGCGGCGTCGACCTGACCCTGCGTAAAACCGCCGGCACCTGGATGAAGGTGGAAGTGGCAGAGAGCCAGGGCAATACCCTCGACAGTCTCTCTTCCCTGGACGGTGGTTACAGCTTTAACCCGGGCAGTTTCGAACAGGGCAGCTTTGATCAGGCCGCGCCGTTTGATCCCGAAGACAAGGCCGGTGCCAACAAGTTTGAAGCCGCGCTGCAGGTTGGGGATTTCTTTGAGGGCATGCGCGGTTCCGCTTCTGTTTATGCACAGCAGCGCGATGCCGGCTTCTCCGGCCCTGGCCAGCTCGCCACCCGCGAGACCGAGCAATACGGTGCGGCAGTCAATGTACCGATTGGTGAGCGCTTTGATGTGGGGCTCAAGACCGATACCCGCGAACAGCAGCAGGGCCTGCAGACCGAAGCGACCGATGTGGAACTGGGCTATCGCCTGAGCGATCGCTGGCGCCTGGCCGCTGCGGCCCGCTCCGATTCCCGCGAGGACCTGTCGCCGGTGGTGCCGGTTACCCAGACCCAGGGTGAGCGTACCGATGTGGCGGTACAGGCCAGTTACGATTCCGGTGCAGACTGGAATGCGTTCGGTTTTGTGCAGCGCACCGCCGAGCTGTCCGGTAACCGCGACGAGAACAACCGCATCGGTTTCGGTGGCGCCTACCGGGTAAGCGAACGCCTTACCCTCGACAGTGAACTGTCCGGCGGTGACACCGGCACCGCGGCGCGACTCGGCACCGACTTCCTGGTAACCGACCGCACCAACCTTTACCTGAACTACACCCTCGACAACGAGCGTACCGACACCGGTGTACGCGCGCGCAAGGGTAATCTGAACAGTGGTTTCCGCAGTCGCTTCAGCGATACGACGAGTATCTACGGCGAAGAGCGCTACACCCACGGCGACGTTTCCACCGGCCTCACCCACGCCCTGGGTGTGGATCTGGCTCCCAGTGACAAGTGGAATTACGGCACCAGTGTGGAAGCGGGTACCCTGGAAGATCCGCGCACCGGCGCAGAAACCGAGCGCCGCGCCCTGGGCGCGAGCATGGGCTTCAACGACGGCAGCCTGCGCCTGTCCAGTGCGGTGGAATACCGTGTGGACAATATGCAGACCCTGAGTGATCCGGAGACGGTGCTGGAAAACGAGCGCCAGACCTGGTTGTTGAAAAATACCGTCAGTTTCCAGATGAACCCGGACTGGCGTCTTGTGGGCAAGCTCAATTATTCCGACAGCCAGAGTTCACAAGGTGAGTTCTACGACGGCAAGTTCACCGAAGGGGTGATGGGCTACGCCTACCGCCCTGTGGATAACGATCGCTGGAACACGCTGCTGAAGTACACCTACTTCTACAACGTGCCCACCACGGATCAGGTGCTGGTCACCTCCAACAGCGTGAACAATGCCACGGAGTTCGTGCAGAAGAGCCATATTTTCTCCGTCGACACCAACTACGACATCACCCAGCGCTGGACCCTGGGCGCCAAGTACGCCTACCGTCTGGGTCAGTTGAGTATGGAGCGGGATAACCCGGAGTTCTTCGACAGCTCCGCGAGTCTGTACGTGCTACGTGCCGACTGGCACTTCGTGAACAAGTGGGACCTGCTGATCGAAGGCCGCCTGCTCGACCTGCCAGATGCGGGTGACCGCAAAAGCGGCGCACTGCTGGCGCTGTATCGTCAGATGGGACGCAACTTCAAGGCGGGTATCGGCTACAACTTTACCGACTTCTCCGATGACCTGACTGACCTGGATTACGACAGTCAGGGTGTCTTTATCAACATGGTCGGTAAGTTCTAAACACTCTAAAGATTTGTCGCTGGTCCTGTGGCGGCAGAGCACTTACCCCGTGCTTTGCCGTCACCAAGTCAGCTTAAAAGGATACAGACCTGGAGTAAGCTTCTTTCACTCCCAGCCTGCCAAAACTATCTTGCCAATGGTCCGCCCCGCTTCCAGTTGCTGGTGCGCCAGGCGTAAATTAGCTGCATTAATCGGTTCAATGGTATCCCCGACCGTCGTGATCAGATCTTCCTGATCAATCAATTCCGCAATTCGATTCAGAATCTCTTGCTGACGGATCATATCGTCTGTCTGGAACATACTGCGGGTGAACATGAACTCCCATACAAAGGTCGCGCTCTTGGATTTCAGCAGGCCGATTTCCAGGGGCCCCGTGTTTTCCACAATCGTGCAGATTTTCCCCTGGGGCTTGATCGCGTTGGCCATCGCCGGAAAGTGCTGATCGGTATTGTTCAGGCAGAGGATGAAATCCACCGTATCAATACCGATGTCTTTTAACTCTCCATCAATTGGATTGCGGTGATTGACCACGTGTCTGGCCCCCATCTGCTTTACCCACATGGAGGACTTGGTGCGCGAGGCGGTGGCGATCACGTTCAGCTTGCCGAGGCTGCGAGCCAGTTGGATCGCAATGGAACCCACACCCCCTGCGCCACCAATAATCAGCAGCGACTTGCCCGCATCCTCTCCCGTTGGGGAAATACCCAAACGCTCGAACAGCGCCTCCCAGGCAGTGAGACTGGTCAGGGGCAGGGCGGCAGCGGCCTGGAAATCCTGGGTGCGCGGCATCGCACCGACGATGCGTTCGTCGATCAGCTGATACTCACTGTTGCATCCCGGGCGGGTGATATCTCCGGCGTAGAAAACCCGATCGCCCACCTGGTAGTGCTCGACCTCGCTGCCTACCGCCACAACCTCACCCGCCGCATCCCAACCCAGGATCTTGGGTGTGGTCTCGATGACCGGCGCCGCCTTGGGCGCACGCACCTTGGTATCCACGGGATTGACTGCGATGGCCTTCACCGACACCAGAAGATCCCGGGGCCCGGGTTCTGGTCTGTCTATCTGCAAGTCCAGTAGGGATTCCTGATGGTCGATGGGCAGGTACTGGAATAGGCCGACAGCTTTCACGTGAGATCTCCATATCCGTTGGGGACAATCAGTATCCGTGATTCAATTTTCGCGCCAGATGACGCAGCAGGGCCGCGAGGTAAACCCGACACCGCCGTCGCAGTTTAGATGAGCCGCGCAGGGACGGCGGCAGAATGGCTCAGACTTCCGCGGGTGTGTTCGAGGGCGGTGTCGTCGAGCGAGAAGGAGAGGGAGCTTCGCTCTGCGCGGCTTTCCCGGCCGCCCGTGCACTGGCGCGCCGCTTCAGGCTGCGCTTTTGCCACCACAGGTAGAGTCCGGTGCCGAACAGCAGGGCCGGCGTCAGGCCCGCCAGCAGTACCAGCCAGCGGCCGACAATGCCGAGCGCATCGCCATTGTGCAGGGGGAACTGCCAGCGCAGGATTTTGTTGCCCAGGGCAATCTCGGTGACGTCCTGGGACATCAGCAGTTCACCGCTGTACTGGTCTACCCGCGCGATACTGGCGCCGTAGTTGGTCCAGGCTTCGCCCGCGGCGCGGAAGCTCAGTCCGTAGCTGTCGCTTTCATTGCGCGGGAGGTAAATGCGTTTCAGCTCGCCGCCGGGAAAGGCCGCCTGGGCGACGGCGACCGCCTGATCCGGGGTGATGGGATTGCCACTGTCGGTACTGGAGCCAGGCAGGGCCGGGCGGGGCTCGACCTTGAACAGGGTGCCGACTACCGCTTCCACCTGCATCGGGAATATCAGGGTGACGCCGGAAAAGCTGGTCATCAGCAGCAGCGGCAGAAAATAAATACCGAATACCTTGTGTATATCGAAGTAGAACCGGAAGCGGTTGCCGCTGCGGGAAACGGAAAAGGCGCGTTTCCATTTCCCTTTACTGTTTTTGCTCTTTTTCGGCCACCACAACACCGCACCGGTGATACAGAACACCATCAGTAGCAGGCCCATAAAGCCCACCACGGTCTTGCCGTTTTTACCGGCGAGCAGGGTGTAGTGCAGGCGATAGAGCCAGCTCATAGTGTATTCAGGGGTGCCCCAACCGCGTACCGCCAGCACTTCCGCATCGGTGGGAGACACTGAAACCTCAATGGGGCCGGGCGCTCCTTCGGGGGTTGGGAAACGCACCACGTGGGGACTGCCGGGTTGGCGTTGGGTCATCAGGCGGGTGGGCGTGGGGTTGCCCGGTACCGCGGCCTGGGCCGCGGCAAATATGTCCGCATAGCTGGCCGGGTTTGCAGATGGAGAAAAGGATACCGTCTGCGGCGCGAGGGTTTCATCCAGGGCGTGATCGAACACCAGCAGACTGCCGGTAATTCCGATCAGGGCGAGCAGCAGGCCGAGGGTGAGGCCGGCGTACTTGTGCAGGATGAAAAATGTTTTGCGCATGGTGTGGAAGCTTGTTTTGGTTCGCCTGCAGGGCAGACTCCTACGGACTCTACTGTAGGAGCCTGCCCTGCAGGCGAACAATTTCCGCGGTTACCGCAGATCAGAACACTTTTGAGTAAGACAGGTTCACACTGCGGCCCAGGCCCTTGAAGTTGCGCACATCATTGCCCGCAGTCTGGGAGTAGTAGGTGAAGTAGTCTTCGTTGGTCAGGTTCTGCAGGCCCAGGGCGAATTCACCGCCCAGGGCTTTCAGCTGGGCGCTGGCATCGATAATGGTATAGCCATCGAACTCGGTGGTGACTTCACCGGCGCTGTTTTCAAAGTCGCGGTCCAGCAGCCAGTTGGCCTGCAGGCGGGTGCTGAAGTTTTCAGTCCAGTTGCGCGCCCAGCTCACGTTGTACCGGTTGGGGGAAATGTTGCGGCCGTCGAGATCGGTATCCACTTTGCCGTCCTGGTCGGAGTCGTATCGTCCCTCTGTGTAGGCATACCGCATTTCCAGGGTATCGGTATCGGTGGCAAACCACTGCCAGCGCATTTCCACACCATCGATATCGGTCTTTTCGCGTTTCACGCTGTACACACCGTCACTACCCAGCGCCAGACGCTGTCCAAAGTCGGAGTCGGAAGAGTAAAGCGCCACTTGCAAACCGAACTCTTCGTTATTGAAGTCGAGGCCCAGTTCGTGGTTCTGGGTCAGGATGGGCTTGAGCTCGAGGAAGCTCTCTGCATCCAGGCCCGGCTGGTTGATACCGCGCAGCACCCGGCCGACGTCCGGCATGGAAAAGCCTTCGGAGTAGTTGGCATATACTCGCCAGGCATCGCTGATGGCATATGTCGCACCGATATTGCCCAGGGTCTCGCTGAATTCCGGGTTGCCGCCTTCGACAAACTGGCTGCCGTAAGACGCCAGGGTGGTGAAGTCGTCAACGTTCAGCTTGGAGCGCTCGTGGCGCACACCGGCGGTAATGGTCAGCTGCTCGATGCCACTGAACTCCGCCTGTGCGTAAGGCGCGGTGCTCCTGTATTTGGTGGGCGGCACCCATGCGCGACCGGTCTGAACCAGTTGCTGCCAGGTTTCGTCCTGCAGCAGGTCGACACCGTAGGCGAGGCTGATAGCGCTGCCGGCGATATCGTCCTTGATCAGGGTCAGTTTCAGACCGCGCTTTTCCGAATTGTTCTGGGACTGGTCGAATATGTCTTCGCCGTAGGCCGGGTCCTGGAATGTGGCAAAGGCGCCACCGCCGTAGGTGCCGGCAAAGTCCTGGGAGAATACCTGCGCGCGCAGCTTCTGGCCGAACAGGTCTTCCTTGCTGTACTGCAGGTTGACGGTGGTGACCTCGTTAGACGGCGCATCCCCGGGTACCGGTGCCTTGATCGCGGTGGTGGCAACGCCTTCGCTGATATCGCCATCCACGCTCAGCCAGTTGTTGTCACCTTCAACCAGAAAGCGGTTCACGGTCAGTTGCACGCGCTGATCGTCCCAGCTGTAGCCGGTCTTGATAAAGGCGTTGGTGGTTTCGCTGTCCATGGTGTCGCCCTGGGTGTTGTCGAAACCGACAATGTCCCCGTTGGCGTCGTAGCCCACACCGCTGTTGCGATAGGTAAAGCTGGCCAGTACGTCTACCGCATCAACCTTGCCGGAGACGCTGTAGCTGCCGTTGTAGCCCGCGGACTCGCCTACATCTTCGGTCTGCAGCGCGGTTTCAACACGCACGCTCTGCTGGAATTCGTCGCTGGGGGTGCGGGTCACCAGGTTGATGATGCCGCCAGAGGCGCCCATACCGTGAATGGCGTTGGCGCCGTGAATGACTTCCACACGCTCCAGTACCAGCGGATCAATGGTGTGGCCGTCGCGGCCGCCGTTGCGCAGCGGGTTGGACTGGGGCACACCGTCGATCAGATACAGCGGCTTGCGGCCGCGCAGGCTCTCACCGGAGCTGGTCATCTTCTGGCGGCTGGGGGAGAAGCTGGGAATCAGGTTGCCGAGAATGGTGGACAGATCGCTGGTCGTGGCCATCTGGCTGGTCAGCTCCTGCTGATCGATCAGGGTGACCGTGTTCGGGATCGAGCTCAGCGGCTTTTCGGTGCGGCTTGCGGTAACCACAACCTCCTCTTCAATTTGCTGGCCGTTGCTGTCTTCCGCGCCGAATGCAGTGGTGCTGGCGGCGATAATGGACAGGGCGAGAGAGGTCTTCAGGTAGCGCATCCGAGGCTCCTAGGTTTGGGTACAAGCTTGTTGTTCGATCGTGAAACCGGCGGCAGCGGAGAGCCCGTCAACTGGTTGTGGGCGTGCCGCCGTTGAGGAGGGCGATAATAGTTAAAATGAGAATCGATATCAATCGCGATTTTGAGGTTGCCCGTCAGATTCAGGTGGCAGTGGCTCGAAAACAGCGTGCAGGGAATTCGCCCCGATATGTTGATCGGGGCGCTCGCGGGGCGGATGTTGGGTGGTTGCCGAAATGCGGACCGGGTGGCGTGCAGGTGCAGCCTGGCTCAGGGAGCGAAGGGGGACGCCAGCGGCTCTATGCTCACCATTTCACCGGCATCGACATTGCCACCTTCCCGCGGCAATACGATCAGGCAGTTGGCCCCGGCGAGGCCGGACAGGATGTGACTGCCCTGGCTGCCCACCGGCTCAACCAGCAGGTTGCCGGCTTCATCACTGCGGTAGCTGCCCCGTTGGAAGTCGGTGCGGCCAGGTTTCTTCTTGAGGGGCTGGCGCAGTTCGGCCCGCAATCGGATGGGGGCAGACCACTGGCCCCCCTGTAACAGGCGCAGCGCCGGCACCACCAGCTGCTGAAAGGTAATCAGGGCGGATACCGGATTGCCGGGGAGGCCAAAGAAGGGGGTACCCTGCAGGCGCCCGTAGGCGAAGGGCTTGCCCGGTTTCATCGCCACTTTCCAGAAGCCGATCTGGCCCATCTCCTCCAGCACTTCCCGCGTGTAATCGGCATCCCCCACGGACACGCCGCCGGAGGTGATAATCGCATCGGCCTCGCGGGCGGCGCGGGTGAGGTTGTCCCGGATGACCCGTTTGTCGTCCGGCAGAATACCGAGGTCAATCACCTGCACGTCCAGCTTTGCCAGCGCGGCCAGCAGGGCACTGCGGTTGCTGTCGTAAATGTCGCCGTTGCCGAGGGGTTCGCCCGCCTGGCGCAGTTCGTCGCCGGTGGAAAACAGCGCGACCACGGGCTGTCGCAGTACGCTCACCTCGCCAATGCCGGCGGCCGCCAGCAGGGCAATATGGGCTACCGAGATACGCGCGCCTCGCGCCAGTAATTCCTCCCCCGCCCGCACATCTTCACCGCACCGGCGGATATGGTCACCGGGACGTACATCACCGCCGATGGAAACGCGTTCGCCCTGGGTGGTGACCTGTTCCTGCATCACCACCGTGTCGGCTCCGGCAGGTAGCGCGGCGCCGGTCATGATGCGTACACAGGTGCCCGGATTCACCTGGCCGTCAAACGGGTTGCCGGCAAAGGAGTGGCCGATCAGTTCCAGTGGTTCACCGGATGCCAGGTCGGCAAAGCGCAGTGCATAGCCGTCCATGGCGGAGTTGTCGCAGGGCGGCAGGTTTTCTGGTGAATTCACCGCCTGGGACAGCACGCGGCCGCAGGCGTGTATCAGCGCCAGCGGCTCCTGTCTGGTCACCGGGGTCAGGTCTTCGAGCAGGGTTGCCCGGGCCACTTCGACAGGCATCAGGCCGGGCTGGGAACAGCAGTCACTCATCATGTACTCCGGGGTACGGCAGTTTCCGAGCGTTTTTGATTGACCATCCACACGGCCGCCTCCACCCGGGAGCGCATGCCGAGTTTTTTCAGCAGGTGTTTAACGTGCACCTTTACGGTGGCATCGCTGATATCCAGTTCGCGGGCAATCAGTTTGTTGCTGAGGCCGTCGGCGATCAGCTGCAGAATCTGGTATTCACGGCTGGTCAGGGTGGAAAGGGTATCGGCGCCAGCGCGGTCGGGCTTGCGCAGCGCGGAGGCGAGGATTTCGGTGAGGCGCTGGCTGATGGCCATCTTGCCATGGGTTGCCGCCAGCACCTGGTCGAGGATCTCCTCGGGGTCCATATCCTTCAGCAGGTAGCCATCGGCACCGGCGCGGATACAGGCCACCACGTCGGCGTTGTTGTCAGAGACCGTGAGCATCACGATGCGTGCGGTCACACCGCCGGCGCGCATGGCCCGCAGGGTGTCGAGGCCGTCCATACCGCGCATATTCAGATCGAGCAGGATGATATCCGGGTCGCACTCATCCGCCAGGCGCACCGCTTCCTCGCCACTACTGGCCTCCGCCACCAATTCCAGGCGCGGCTCCAGGCTGAACAACTGCATCAGTCCTTTTCGAAACAGCGGATGGTCGTCGACCATCATGACTCTGGCGGTACTAGGCATGATCGCTCCTGGATTTAAGTGATTGTCGGTGGGGCGGCTCGTTGTCGATATGCTAGCACAGGCAACCCCTCGCTCGAGCGGTCTACCCCTTAGGGGGTAGTGTTTCCGGCGGCGGCGCCCTGCCTGGCTCTGGGGATAAACACTGTGCACGGGAGCGGCGGAACTTCGGGTGCACCGACAATTGCGCGGCCGGAAAAAAGGGAGTACTTATTGATGGTAATTGAGCGCTGGTCGGGGGCTGTCCATATTGACAGCCGAGAACAACTACCCGAGCAGGAGCCAAGATTGTGTCTGATATCTATGAATGGTCCCCGGAGAACAGCCAGTTCTGGCAATCCAGGGGCAAGAAAATCGCCAACCGCAATCTGTGGATCTCGATCCCCAGCCTGCTGGCCGGATTCGCCGTCTGGCTTTACTGGGGCATCATCACGGTACAGATGCTCAACCTGGGATTCCCGATTGCCAAGTCTGAACTCTTTACCCTGATGGCCATCGCCGGCCTGACCGGCGCCACGCTGCGGATTCCCAGCAGCTTCTTTATCCGCCTTTGCGGCGGGCGCAACACCATCATGTTTACCACCGCGCTGTTGCTGTTGCCTGCACTCGGTACCGGTATCGCCTTGCAGGACAAGAACACGCCCCTGTGGGTGTTCCAGCTGCTGGCGCTGCTCAGTGGTTTCGGCGGCGGTAACTTCGCCTCGTCAATGTCCAACATCAGCTTTTTCTTCCCCAAGGAAAAACAGGGGTTGGCGCTGGGCCTGAATGCCGGTCTCGGTAATTTTGGCGTAACCACCATGCAGATCATTGTGCCGCTGTTTATGACTTTTGGTGCCTTCGGCGCTATGGGCGGCGATCCGATGGTGCTGGTCAATTCTTCCGGCTCCCTGATCGGCAAGGTGCCTGCGGGTTCCGACTCCTGGATCCAGAACGCCGGTTTTGTCTGGCTGCTTCTGCTGGTTCCCCTCGCGCTCGCCACCTGGTTTGGCATGAACAATATCCGCACCGATGAGGTGTCTCCGGATATCGGCAGTCCGCTCAGTACCTTTGGCAAGATGAGCCTGATGCTCGGTATCGGCCTGATCAATGCGATCATCGGCCTGTGGCTGATACTGCCGGAAAGTGCCAACGGCTCCGGCTGGGGTATACCCAAGGAAATCGTGCTGGTACTGGTGATTTTCGGCACCGTCTACGGCCTGAAGATGCTGCCAGGTGATATCCGCAACAGCCTCAATCGCCAGTATCGAATCTTCAACAATAAGCACACCTGGGTGATGAGTGTGATTTACACCATGACCTTCGGCAGCTTTATTGGTTTCGCCGCGGCCTTCCCGCTCGCCATCAAAGTGATCTTTGGCTATAGCCACGTGATGGTCGATGGCGTGATGACCCACGACACTATCAACCCGAACGGCCCCAGCGCACTGATGTACGCCTGGATGGGTCCGTTTATCGGTGCGCTGATCCGTCCGGTGGGCGGCTGGATTGCGGATCGTATCGGTGGCGCATTGGTTACCCAGGTCTGTGCCGTGATCATGGTGGCCAGCGCGCTGGGTGTCGCTTACTACATGAAAGCAGCCTACGCGGCGGCTTCTCCCGAGGACTACTTTGTTCCGTTCTTCCTGCTGTTCCTGACACTGTTTGCGGCAACTGGTATCGGTAACGGTTCCACTTTCCGTACCATTGCCATGGTGTTCCCGAAAGAGCAGGCGGGCCCGGTACTGGGTTGGACTTCTGCAGTTGCCGCTTACGGTGCTTTTTATATTCCCAAAGTATTCGGTGAGCAGATCAAGGCGACTACCCCCGAGTATGCCCTGGCCGGTTTTGCTATTTTCTACGGCGTGTGCCTGGTGATTAACTACTGGTACTACCTGCGCAAAGGCGGCGAATTCTACAACCCGTAACGCGAACCGCATTCGTACGTTGTTGCTTCAGGGGAGTGTGAACTCCCCTTTTTTTCGTCACCACCGTGAAGTTTTTGGAGTCGAGTTATGTTGCAAATCATGGACCGTGAACGCGAACAAACGCTCTTGCCCCTGTGGCGCATGCCGTTCCGTCCGATGTTTCTCGGTGCCGCCGTCTGGGGCGGCATTGCGTTGTGTATCTGGCTCGCGCAGCTGCGCGGCATTTCTCTGCCGGCGCTGCGCGGCGGCGTCATCTGGCATGCCCATGAAATGCTTTTCGGATTTGCCGGCGCCGTGGTGGTTGGCTTTATCACCACCGCCATGCAAACCTGGACTGGCCTGCGTGCACCCACCGGCCGCGCATTGGCCGGGCTGAGTGCTCTGTGGCTCGCGGCGCGGCTCGGCTATTTATTTGCCGGTGTACCGTTGTGGCTGCCGGTGATGTTTGAAAGTGGTTTTTTTCTGGTGGCCGCGGTGCTGACTGGCCGCCGTATTCTCGCCGTGCGTCAGTGGCGCAATCTGTTTGTCATCCCTGCGCTGATCGCCTTCGCAGCACTGGCCGCCGCCCACTGGCTGCTTCCCGCTTGGCAGCGCGCAGGGGGCCTTGTGACCCTGTTGCTGGTCACCGGTCTGATCACGGTCTTTGGCGGCAGGGTAATTCCCTTTTTTACCGCGCGGCGGTTTCAGATGCAGCAGCGAGATAAAATTGTGGTTCTGGAAATTGGCAGCCATATCGGTGTGCTGGCGCTGCTGCTGGCAGTCGGCTTTAACCTGCCGCAACCGGTGTGGGGGTGGTTGGCACTGCTACTGGCGGTACTGCAGCTGGCGCGCTGTGGTCTCTGGCGCCCGTCGCTGATCTGGCGCGAGCCGCTGCTCTGGTCGCTGCATGTGAGCTACTGGTTCATCGTGCTGGGTTTTTTTATGGCATTTCTCGCCTGGACCGGCATTGCGCGCGGGCTTGAGAGCGGTGCGTTACACGCGTTTGCCGTTGGCGGAATCGGTGGCATGATCCTGGCGATGATCAGCCGCGTCACCCTCGGCCATACCGGCCGCATGCTGAAATGCCCGCGCTTGATGCCGCTGGCGTTTGCCGCGCTGGCACTGGCGGCGCTGGCGCGGATCTTCTGGGCACCGGCGAGTAACGGCTTGATGGTCGCTGTGTGCGGCTGGCTGCTCGGCTACGGATTGTATTTATACTATTACGCACCGATGCTGATGGCGCCGCGCACCGACGGTCAACCCGGTTAGGAGTAATCCCTATGATTGAACTGCTTTCCCCGGCCGGTACCCTGAAAAGCATGCGCTACGCATTCGCCTACGGCGCGGATGCGGTGTATATGGGGGCAGCCGCGCTACAGCCTGCGAGTGCGCAACAACGAATTCAATCGGATCGAAAACCTGGCTGCGGCGATCGACGACGCGCTGGCCGCCGGAGCTGCCAGCCAGAGATCTCGGCTACAGCATGCTGATGCGTCATATCGATAAATAAAAAAAGCTGCACGGGGTCGTGCAGCAAGTCCTGTGAGTTGCTGCCCCTCGATTGAGGGCGCTGCAAGGCTGTGTACATAGCGTGCTGTGTGTTCAGGTACGATTCGCTGATTGGGTGTCGATGATATCCAGCGGCGCATGGCCACCAATATTGAACAACCCTTTCATCACCTGCCAGGCCACTGCCAGCGCGCCGACGATAAACACCGCATCACCGAAAGTGCGAACCCAGCGCAGTGTCTGTAGCAGGTCACTCTGCATAAAGGATTCACTGCGGGCATACCAGAGTCCTTCCGATGCGCTGGCAATAAACTGGATGATCCCCACCGGTAACAGGCTGCTGAACAACATCAGTGCCAGTCCACCGTTCAACCACCAGAAGGCCATACGCATCAGTCGTTCACTGAACACCAGCTGCGGGCGGATATAGCGAAGGATCAACAGGGTAAAGCCGAGGGCGAGAAAACCATAGACACCGAACAGTGCACCGTGCGCGTGTGTGGCAGTAGTATTCAGTCCCTGCACGTAATACAGCGAGATTGGCGGGTTGATCGAGAAACCCAGTACGCCGGCGCCGAGCATGTTCCAGAACGCAACCGCCACGAAGAACATCAGCGGCCATTTGATTTTCTGCATCCAGTCCGCGCGGTGCTGCAGGCGGTAGTGTTCCCAGGCTTCATGGCCGAGCACAATCAGGGGAACAACTTCCAGTGCACTGAAGGTCGCACCCACCGCCATTACTGGCGTCGTGGTACCGGAGAAATACAGGTGGTGGAAGGTGCCCGGCACGCCGCCCAGCATAAACAGGGAGGCCGAGGCCAGTGACGCGATGGTGGCCATTCTTTTGGAGACCAGTCCCATGCTGCAGAAAATAAACGCCAGTGCGGCGGTGGCAAACACTTCAAAGAAGCCCTCTACCCACAGGTGCACGATCCACCAGCGCCAGTATTCCATGATGGAAATATGGGTGCGCTCACCGTAGAAGAAGCCGGCACCGTAAAACAGGCCGATGGCAATTACTGATGCCGTGAGCAGTACCAGAAGGTGCTTGTCACCGGGCTGGCGCAGCGCGGGTGCGATGCCGCGCAACATCAGTACCAGCCAGAAGACGATGCCGGTGAACTTGCCGATCTGCCAAAGACGGCCGAGATCCACGTATTCATAGCCCTGGTGCCCGAGCCAGAAATTCCACTCCGCAGGCATGATCTGTGCGATGGCGAAATAATTGCCCAGGAAGGAGCCGGCGACGACGACCACCAGTGCCCAGAACAGGATATCCACACCCAGTTTCTGGAACCTTGGATCCTTGCCGCCGTTGATGATGGGGGCCAGGAACAGGCCCGCAGCGAGGAAACCAGTGGCAATCCAGAAGAGGGCGGACTGGATATGCCAGGTGCGCACCAGGCTGTAGGGGAACCATTTGGACGTTTCTATTCCGTAGAAAGCCTGTCCTTCCACCGTGTAATGCGCGGTAAATCCACCGAGAAAAACCTGGAACACAAACAGGGCAATCACGATGAACAGATATTTTCCCAACGCTTTCTGAGAAGGGGTAAGTGCAAGAGTGGTGAGCGGGTCGGTGTGTGGCGGAACCGGTTCGGCTTCATCCTTGCCGCGCATAAATGACCAGGCCCACACCAGCCCGCCAATACCCGCGATCAGCAGCACAACGCTGACAACCGACCACACCACATTCTCCGCCGTCGGTACATTGTCGATCAGCGGCTCGTGCGGCCAGTTGTTGGTATAGGTGGCTTCTCCGGGGGCGCGTTCGGTGGCTGCGGCCCACGCGGTCCAGAAGAAAAATTCGCTGAGGCGGTCGCGACGCTCGCTGCTCGGCAGCGTGTCTTCCTTCATCGCATAGCTGCGGCGCGTTTGCTGTAACTCTGGCGCCGCGCCAAACAGGCGGTGATAGTATTCCGCGGTGTTCTCGATCGCCTTTACCCGCCGCGCACTCAGTACCAGGGTATCGCGATTCGCGTCATAGCTATTCTGGCGATAGGCCTGCTTGAGCTGGAACTGCAGGTTGTTCTGCTGCGCCGGTCCCAGTTCGGCATAGGGCCGGTCATACTCATCCTGCGCTGCCAGATCCAGCCAGGCGAGCAGTTCCCGGTGTAGCCAGTCCGCAGTCCAGTCCGGTGCCTGATAGGCGCCGTGTCCCCAGATGGAGCCCAGCTGCATTCCGCCTACCGACTGCCATGCGGTCTGTCCGTCGAGAATGCTGTCGCGGGTCATCAGCAGCTCGCCATCTTGCGTCAGCACCTGCTCCGGAATCGGCGGTGCTACCCGATACACCTCCTTGCCGAAATATCCCAATATCCCGAATGTGACCCCCAGCACCGCAATAAGCGCCCACCAGAGCCTGTAGTACTTGTTCATAATTCCCCATTCCTTAACTGTGCAAAATTGGTGGTAATTACGCGCTCAGGTAGCGCGCAAACAGAATGTCGTTCTCCAGTTGAATGTGCTTTTGCAGGTCGCTTACGAATGTTTGCAGGCCCGTATAAAGCCCGCGCCAACTGTTGCAAACGCCGTCCGGGAGGGAGAGGCCATTGGTAAGTACATCGATGTGTGCGATGGCAGCGGCGTGGTCATCGTGTTCACCCAGCATCACCTGGATAGGACCTCCCGCCATGGCGCCCTGGCCCCGTGCCAGCATCGGGAACAGAATCATTTCTTCTTTTTGCATGTGCTGCTCCAGCTCCCTCGCCATGTTGCGCAGGTGCTCGGTGAGCCCCTGGGGGCAGTCGGGGTGGTCGTGGTGGGTGTGTTCCACTTTCTGCGCGAGATAGAGCAGGTCACCCAGCTGGCGGCGGTGTACCTGGTGGTAGCGCTGTAGCAGGTGGTCGACCAGCTCGCTGTCGCTGGCCTGTTGCCAGTGTTCCCCATCGTTATCCACTGGCGAATCGGTAAGAAGGTCCATAATTTCTCCTTGTGCGCCACTCGGCGCGCCTGGTGATTGCTGGAGGAGCAGTTAATCGCTAAAAGGTGCATTTAAAATGCATCTTTTTCGGCAAGTGTACGCTTGCGGTTTAAAGATGTAAAATAAATGCATGTTATGTGTGGAAATGGTCGACAGGCTCACAGCAAATGCGGAGTACCCGGTGAAAAGCGCCTCAGCGGAAACCAAAACCGGCGTCGGTGTGCGCCGGCGGGTGTATGTGATTCTGGCCTGGTGCAGTCTTTTACTGGCGGGTCTTGGGGTGGTGTTGCCGTTGTTGCCAACCACGCCATTTCTGCTCTGCAGCCTGTGGTTCAGCCTCAAAGCGGAGTCCGCACTGGCCGAGTGGCTAACCAATCATCCGCGCTTCGGACCGCCCATCCTGCGCTGGCAGCGGGAGCGGAGCATCCCGCTCGCTACCAAGCGCCTGGTGACAGGGCTGCTGCTGTTCAACTGGCTGTTGCTGCTGGCCGTCGGCGTCGACGCGCGGCTACTGGCGGGACTGGCGTTGATGTTTTGTGCCCTGCTGGTATTTATCTGGCGCCTTCCCACGGCGCGCACGCATGAAACAGACGCCTTGCCGTCCATGGAACAGGAATAAATATGCATATCACCCGTTACACCGATTATTCGATGCGCGTGCTGATCTATCTGGCCGCAAAGGAAGGTGAACTCTGTACCATCAGCGAGATCGCCAGGAGTTACGATATTTCCAAGAACCATCTGATGAAGATCGTCCAGGAGCTCAACGCGCGGGGTTATCTACTGGCGACACGCGGCAAGAACGGTGGGCTGCGTCTGAACACGGAGCCGAGCAACATCAATATTGGCGAGCTGGTGCGGGCGTTTGAGCAGGGCAGCAAGCTGGTGGAATGTTTCGGCAGTGAAAACCAGTGCGTGATTACCCCGGCCTGCCAGCTGAAGAAAATATTTGCAGAAGCGCAGGAAAGCTTTTTCGCAACACTGGACCGTTACACGCTGGAAGACCTGGTGGGGGATCAGCATAAGGCCGCGGTGCGGGAGTTGCTGAATATCAATGCCGCAGAGTAACGGCGCACGCTGTCGGGGTTGATGCACACCGGGGTTAGATAAGCCCGTTGGCCGCAATCGCTTTATGGATCTTCCGGCACAGACGGCCGAATTTATTGACATCGCCCAGCGTGGGAATTTCGCCGTTATCCAGTCTCTGCTCCCATTCCACAATTTCCCCATCCAGTAATTCCAGCAACTTTTTCGGACAACCGCGGCAGGGGCCGGCGCACAGTTCGGCGGCCGGCAGGCTGAAGGGCAGGGCGCTGCGGACCTTGCAGATCAGTCCGCGCATTGCGGTGGTGGTATCGGGTTTCACGCCAGTGTCGATCGGTATCGCTCTCGCTGCGGGAGCCGTATTTTATTCGCGCCGACGTTTGCGTGCCCGACTATAAGTGGGTAGTCGACAATGCGCTGTTATTTGGCGCGCCGGTCCGAATGAAATACCTCGCCCGCATTCCCCGACTCCATCTGGCGGGCGCGGGCGTATTCGGGCAGGAAGGAAAATGCCACTTCGGTACCACCGGCATCGCGCCGGTGAATATCCAGGGCTCCGCCGAGATTACTGGCGCGCTCCTGCATGATCGACATACCGAAATGGTTTCTCTTCTCCGGCGAATCGCTGATGCCCTTGCCGTTGTCGCAGATGCTGGCGAATACCTGCTGTCCGGGGCCCGGTACCAGGCTGATACTGACGTGATCTCCCCAGGAGTGATACACCGCATTCTGTGACGCCTCGCGTACCAGCTGCAGCAGGTGGATTTCCTCGTTGGGCGTAAGGGGGATTTCGTCCAGTTCGTAATTGAACTCGATGTCGATTTCCGGGTGCTGCTCGCGGTATTGCTCCACCGAGCGACGCAGGATATCGCGTAGTCCACCTTCAGATACCTGCAGGCGGAAAGTGGTGAGTAGTTCGCGCAACTGACGGTAGGAGCTGTTGAGCCCCTGTTTCAGTTCGTCGGTAATGTCGATGACCTGCTCGCGGTCGATTTCCTCACTCTTGGTACAGCGGCTCAATCGCGCCACCTGGATTTTCAGGTAGGAGAGTGATTGTGCGAGGGAGTCGTGTAGCTCGCGGGCGATAATGCCGCGCTCCCCCATGAGCGCCACACGGCGTTCATGCTCGCCGCGCTCCTTTAGGGTAATAGCGGTGGTGATCGCGTCGGCGAACGCACTGAGTCGCTGCTGCTGTTCACGGTGCAACAGCTGGTTGGCGGGCAGGCTGCACACCAGTACACCGTAATTGCGCTTGTCTGCTTCCAGCGGATAGCGGTAGAGCCGCTGTTCTATACCCTCCGTCGGGCCGCAGGAGTGCGAGCAGCTGAAACATTCCTGTTCCTCGCAACTGCGGTTGCCCTCGCCGTAAATCAGGTGCTCGTAGGGGGTTTCGCCCTCCTGTGTCATCAGGCACAGGTCGAGATCGGGGAGACCGGTCAGGGCGCTGAATTCTTCCAGCCAGCGCTCTATTTCCTGGCCATTCAGGGGCCCCTCGCTGATGCGTCGCGCCAGGCGGTACTGGAAATCCAGAACCTTATGACTCTGCTGCAGTTGCCGGGTTTTCTCCTCGACCCGGTCTTCCAGTTCGCGGTGGGTCTGGTCGATGACTTCACTCATGCCCTTGATGGTTTGCGTGAGCATGCCCAGCTCATCCTCGCTGTCCAGGGGGGCAAGTTGCGGACGGAAATTGCCGCGCGCGATCTCCCGGCAGCTGGCGATCAACTGCCGCAGCGGCTGCTCGACCGAGCGCGACAGGGTGAACATCGAAAAGTAGACCAGGGTGATGGTGGCGAACAGCGAGCCCAATTGCACGATACGCAGGAACTCGACTTTTTCCTCCGCAATACGCTGGTAATCGAGAACCAGCCTGTCCACTTTGTTCACAAAGGTTTCTGCGGCGGCCAGCAGTTCCTTACTGTCAATTTCGTGCTCGCCCGAGGCGACCGCTTCCAGCAGCGGACGCATTTCCTGCTGCCAGTCACTTTTTACTTCGTGGAAATCCCGCGCCACCTGCGAGGAGTCGGAATCGCGGAAATTCGAAATGGTGGAAATCTTGTTCAGCCGCTTGTTGAGGGCGTCTGCCAGTTCCCGGGTGGCCGCAGCGTCACCGCTCTGCGCGGTGGAGGCCAGCTTGTAACTCATCGCGCGCACAAAGCCGGACACGTTGATGGCCTCGGCGTCGTGCTGGGCCGCGTCGGAGATGACGTAAGAAGCCACCATCGAGCTGATCGCGACAAAGGCGGTAAGCAGCAGCAACACGCCGATGCGAAACACGATGGATTGTCGGATGCGGTGAAAAACCCTGCCCATAGGAAAAGCCTTTGCTGGTACACGCTCATTATGCCTGGTGGCACTGTATTTGGTAGTACCCCCAAAGAAACCGACTGGTCGATTCCCGCCCCCTCACCGAAGCAGAAATCCCCGCTGCCCCGGCTATTGCTGCACCTGGGGCCGGTAGCGGTTTTCCGGGTCTACCCACAAAGGGGTAGGGCGTTCATTTCGGCCATTTTCTCCCCCGGTGTATTCCTTGTTGGCAACTTTTATATTCGATGTCACCTACAAATCACGCACCGGCATGTCTGTTTCGGAGTAACGTATGAGCCACTTTCTGGACCGTCTGAAGTACTTCAAAAAACAAAAGGAGTCGTTCGCCGATGGTCACGGCGAAAAAACCTATGATGACCGCAGTTGGGAAGACGGTTACCGTCGCCGCTGGCAGTTCGACAAGATCGTTCGCTCCACTCACGGGGTGAACTGCACCGGTTCGTGTAGCTGGAAGATCTATGTCAAAGATGGTCTGGTCACCTGGGAAACCCAGCAGACAGATTATCCTCGTACCCGCCCGGACCTGCCCAACCACGAACCGCGCGGCTGCCCGCGCGGCGCCAGTTACTCCTGGTACATGTACTCCGCCAACCGCCTCAAGTATCCGAAGATCCGCAAGCGGCTGGTAAAACTGTGGCGTGAGGCCAAGCAGAAGCACACCGATCCGGTGGCGGCCTGGGCGAGCATCGTCGAGGATCCGGCCAAGGCGAAGTCCTACAAGGAATGCCGCGGCATGGGCGGCTTCGTGCGTATCGACTGGAACGAAGTCAACGAACTGATCGCAGCGTCCAACGTCTACACCGCCAAGACTTACGGCCCCGACCGGGTGACCGGCTTCTCGCCGATCCCGGCGATGTCGATGGTGTCCTACGCCGCCGGCGCGCGCTACCTGTCATTGATCGGCGGTAACTGCCTGAGCTTCTACGACTGGTACTGTGACCTGCCGCCGGCCTCGCCGCAGATCTGGGGTGAGCAGACCGACGTGCCGGAATCCGCCGACTGGTACAACTCCAACTACCTGATCGTGTGGGGCTCCAACGTTCCGCAGACCCGTACCCCGGACGCCCACTTCCTGAGTGAGGTGCGCTACAAGGGCGCCAAGACCTGTGTAATCACCTCCGACTATTCCGAGTGCTCCAAGTTTGGCGACACCTGGCTGGCGCCGCGTCAGGGCACCGATGCCGCGCTGGCGATGGCTTTCGGTCACGTGATCCTGAAGGAATTCCACGTCGACAAGCCCAGCGCCTATTTCACCGAGTATGTGCGCAATACCACCGACATGCCGATGCTGGTCACCCTGCAGGAAAAGGACGGCCGTCTGGTGCAGGATCGCTTCCTGCGCGCGTCCGACCTGGTGGACAACCTGGGGCAGGAAAACAACCCCGAGTGGAAGACCATCGCCGTCAACGAAGATGGCCGCCTGGTATCTCCACAGGGTTCCATCGGCTACCGCTGGGGAGAGTCCGGCGAAAAGGGCAAGTGGAATATCGAGCCGCGCGACGGCGCCGACGGTTCCGAGCTGAAACTGAAGCTGAGCCTGAAAGACTGCGCCGACGAAATTGCCAATGTGGCCTTCCCGTACTTCGGCGGTCAGGCGCACGAATACGACTACTTCCAGCACACCGACCATGAAGACGTGATCGAATACAAAGTGCCGGTCAAAAAAGTTAGCGGCGCCGACGGCAAGACTCTGCTGGTTGCCAGCGTCTTCGACCTGACCCTGGCCAACTACGGTGTCGAGCACGGCCTGGATGACCCGGCCTGCGCCCACAGCTACGACGAGGACAAACCCTACACTCCCGCCTGGCAGGAAAAGGTCACCGGTGTGCGGCGCGAGGACGTGATCCGCGTAGCGCGTGAATTCGCCACTACCGCCGACAAGACCCGCGGTCGTTCCATGGTGATTGTCGGTGCTGCGCTGAACCACTGGTACCACATGGACATGAACTACCGCGGCCTCATCAACATGCTGATGATGTGCGGTTGTATCGGCCAGAGTGGCGGCGGCTGGGCACACTATGTGGGGCAGGAAAAACTGCGTCCGCAAACCGGCTGGACACCGCTGGCGTTTGCCCTCGACTGGCAGCGTCCGCCGCGCCATATGAACGGTACCTCCTTCTTCTACAACCACTCCAGCCAGTGGCGCTACGAAAAGCTGGAGATGTCCGAAGTGATTTCGCCGCTGGCCGACAAGGACAAGTGGAGTGGATCCATCATCGACTTCAACAGCCGCGCCGAGCGCATGGGCTGGTTGCCGTCCGCTCCGCAGCTGGGTATGAACCCGCTGCAGCTGGTCAAAGATGCCGAAGCCGCGGGCATGACGCCGCAGGAATACGCGGTTCAGCGCCTGAAGAGTGGCGAGCTGAAGTTTGCCAACCAGGATCCGGACAACCCGCAGAACTTCCCGCGCAACATGTTTATCTGGCGCTCCAACCTGCTGGGCTCCTCCGGCAAGGGCCACGAGTACATGCTGCGCCATCTGCTGGGCACCAAGCACGGCCTGATGGGCAAGGACCTGGGTGAATCCGGTGGCAAGAAACCGGAAGACGTCACCTGGCGCGAAGCACCGAGCGAGGGCAAGGTCGACCTGCTGGTGACCCTGGACTTCCGCATGTCCACCACCTGTCTCTATTCCGACATCGTCCTGCCCACCGCAACCTGGTACGAGAAGGACGACATGAATACCTCGGATATGCATCCGTTTATTCACCCGCTGACCAAGGCTGTGGATCCGGCCTGGGAAGCGCGCAGCGACTGGGAAATATTCAAGGGCATTGCCAAAAGTTTCTCCGCCCTCACCGAAGGCCACCTGGGTGTGGAAAAAGACCTGGTAACCCTGCCGATCCACCACGATACACCCACCGAAATCGCGCAGCCGTTCGGGGTTAAAGCCTGGTGGAAAGGCGAGTGTGATCTGGTGCCCGGCGTAACCGCACCCAGCATTATCGTGGTGGAACGGGACTACCCCAACACCTATAACCGCTTCACCTCGGTTGGTCCGCTGCTGGAAAAACTCGGCAACGGCGGCAAGGGCATCAACTGGAACACCGAAGCGGAAGTGGACTTCCTGAAAAAACTGAACCGCACCTACAGCGAGGATTCCGATCGCAACGGTCGCGCCAAGATCGATTCGGCGGTGGATGCCGCGGAGATGATCCTGTCGCTGGCGCCGGAGACCAACGGTCAGGTCGCGGTAAAAGCGTGGGAGGCACTGGGCAAGATCACCGGCCGTGACCACACCCATCTGGCGAAGCCGAAGGAAGAGGAAAAAATCCGCTTCAACGACATCGTTGCCCAGCCGCGCAAGATTATTTCGTCACCCACCTGGTCCGGTCTGGAAGACGAGCACGTGAGCTACAACGCCGGTTACACCAATGTCCACGAGCAGATCCCCTGGCGCACCATCACCGGTCGCCAGCAGTTCTACCAGGACCACGAGTGGATGCGCGACTTCGGCGAGACCATGTGCGTGTACAAGCCGCCGATCAACCTGAAAACCGTCGAGCCGGTGTTGAACAAGAAATCCAACGGCAACAAGGAAATCCTGTTGAACTGGATTACCCCGCACCAGAAGTGGGGCATCCACAGCACCTACTCGGACAACCTGCTGATGCTGACCCTGTCCCGCGGTGGCCCCATCGTGTGGATGAGTGAGACGGACGCGAAGCTGGCCGGTGTTGAAGACAACGACTGGATCGAAATCTTCAACGTCAACGGTGCCATTGCCGCGCGCGCGGTGGTATCGCAGCGTGTACCGGACGGCATGGCGATGATGTACCACGCCCAGGAGCGCATCGTGAACACTCCCGGAGCCGAAACCACCGGCACCCGCGGCGGTATCCACAACTCCGTGACCCGTGCGGTGATGAAACCCACCCACATGATCGGTGGCTACGCCCAGCAGTCCTATGGCTTCAACTACTACGGCACCGTCGGTTGTAACCGCGACGAATTTGTCATCGTGAGAAAAATGAACAAGGTCGACTGGCTCGACGGAGAAGACGTGAAAGTGGCTGGTGCCGCAGAGGAGACAGTGCAATGAAAGTAAGAGCCCAAATCGGCATGGTGCTGAACCTCGACAAGTGCATCGGCTGCCATACCTGTTCCGTTACCTGTAAAAACGTGTGGACCTCTCGGGAAGGGGTCGAGTACGCCTGGTTTAATAACGTCGAGACCAAGCCCGGTATCGGCTACCCGAAAGAGTGGGAAAACCAGGACAAGTACAACGGCGGCTGGATCCGCAAGAAAAACGGCAAGCTGGAACCGCGCCAGGGCGGCAAGCGCCGCGTGCTGGCGAATATTTTCGGCAACCCGGATATGCCGGAAATCGACGACTATTACGAGCCGTTCGATTTCGACTACCAGAACCTGCACAAGGCGCCGGAGCAGAAGCACCAGCCGGTCGCCCGGCCGCGCTCGCTGATCAGCGGTCAGCGCATGGAGAAAATCGACTGGGGCCCCAACTGGGAGGAAATCCTCGGTACCGAATTTGAAAAGCGCAGGAAGGACAAGAACTTCGACGAAGTGCAGGCGGACATCTACGGTGAGTTTGAAAACACCTTCATGATGTATCTGCCGCGCCTGTGTGAGCACTGCCTCAACCCGGCCTGTGTCGCGTCCTGTCCGAGCGGCGCCATCTACAAACGCGAGGAAGACGGCATCGTACTGATCGACCAGGACAAATGTCGTGGCTGGCGTATGTGTGTCTCCGGCTGTCCCTACAAAAAGATTTACTACAATTGGAAAACCGGCAAATCCGAGAAGTGTATTTTCTGCTATCCGCGCATCGAGTCCGGCCAGCCCACCATCTGCTCCGAGACCTGTGTCGGCCGTATCCGTTACCTGGGTGTACTGCTGTACGACGCCGACCGCATTGAAGAGGCGGCCGCGGTAGAAAACGACAAAGACCTGTACCAGGCGCAGTGCGATATCTTCCTCGACCCGAGTGACCCGAAGGTGCAGGAAGCGGCACGCGCCGAAGGCATCCCGCAGGCGTGGATCGACGCCGCACAGGAGTCCCCGGTGTACAAGATGGCGATCGACTGGAAGGTGGCGCTGCCGCTGCACCCGGAATATCGCACCCTGCCGATGGTCTGGTATGTGCCGCCGCTGTCACCGATCCAGAACGCGGTACAGGAAGGCCACGTGGAGACGGTCACCGTGGGCATGAACGCCGAGATCCCGGATCTCTCCACCCTGCGTATTCCGCTGAAGTACCTCGCCAACCTGCTCACCGCGGGCGACGAGGCGCCGGTGGCGCGTGCGCTGGAGCGCATGATCGTGATGCGCGCCTATATGCGCGGTATCCACGTCGACGGCGTGCAGGACCGCGAGCTGCTGAAAGAAGCCGGCCTCACCGTGCAACAGGTTGAAGAAATGTATCGCTATATGGCCCTGGCCAACTACGAGGACCGTTTCGTGGTGCCGTCCAGCCACAAGGCCTACGCGGAAAACGCCTACGACATGAAGTCCTCCTGCGGTTTCAGCTTCGGCAACGGCTGCAGCACCGGCAACGACACCGTCAATATTTTTGGCGGCAAGAAGCAGACAGTACGCCAGGTGATCCCGGCGAAGATTGTCGACTAACAGGAGCAGTCCATGAAAACCCTACAGTTGATATCCCGTCTGCTGGACTACCCGGACGAGGCACTGGTCGAGCATCTGCCGGAGCTCACGTTTTTCATTGCGGAGTCCAAAGACCTGACGCCGGCCATGCGCGACAAACTGCTGTGCTTTGTCGCGCACTACGAGTGCCGCGACCCGCTCGACTGGCAGAGCGAATACGACGGCCTGTTTGAACGCGGCCGCGCAGTGTCGCTGCACATTTTCGAGCATATCTACGGCGAGTCCCGCGATCGCGGCCAGGCCATGGTGGAGTTGCTCAAGCAGTACCGCAGTGCCGGCCTTGAACTCACCGAACGGGAGCTGCCGGACTACCTGCCCACCTACCTTGAGTTCTGCGCCACCCAGGAGGAGGGCGCGCGCGAATGGCTCGAAGATATCTCGCACATTCTCGCCCTGCTGGCCGCGCGCCTGCGCGACAAGGAGTCCATGTATGCGGAGCTGCTTGATGCACTGGTGGATTTCACCGGTGTCGAGGTGGACCGCGAGGGCCTTGCACAACAGGTGGCCAAAGAAGAGCGCGACGATACCCCGGAGGCGCTGGACAAGATCTGGGAAGAGGAGGCCGTGAGCTTCTCTGCCGCCCAGGGCAGCGCCTGTGAACAGAGTGTGCAGCGCCCCAGCGCGACGCAGTTCAAGGACGACAAGTCCATCACCTGGGTCGATGCGGGCAATCAAACTGCCGGAAAAACCGGTGACGCTTAGGAGTAAACGATGAATTACATCAATACACTGTTTTTCGGAATCTATCCGTTTATCGCGCTCACGGTTTTTCTGGTGGGCAGCCTGATTCGCTACGATCGGGATCAGTACACCTGGCGCACCGGCTCCAGCCAGCTGCTGGAAAAGAAAAAACTGCGGGTGGGCAGCTACCTGTTCCACATCGGTGTGCTGGCCATTCTCGCCGGCCACTTTGTCGGGCTGCTGACCCCCAAGGCAGTGTGGCACATGCTGGGTGTTGAGGCATCCACCAAGCAGGCGCTGGCCATGGGTGCCGGCGGACTGTTCGGGATCATCTGTTTTATCGGCATGACGATCCTGTTGCACCGCCGCCTCACCAATCCGCGGGTGCGTGCCACTTCCTCTCGCATGGATATCGCCATCCTGTTGATGCTGTATGTACAGCTGATCCTCGGCCTGTTGAGCATCTTTGTATCTGCCGGACATATGGACGGTGCGGAAATGCTGAAGCTGATGACCTGGGCGCAGTCCATTGTCACGCTCAACGGTGCCGAGGCCGCGGCCGCCATCAGCGAAGTGCACATCATCTACAAGCTGCATGTGTTCCTGGGGCTGACCCTGTTCCTGGTATTCCCGTTTAGCCGCCTGGTGCATGTATGGAGCGTGCCGGTGCAGTACTTCCGCCGCAACTACCAGGTGGTACGCGCGAAAAATACCAGCATCCTGTAACAGGGGGAGATTGTCATGAGCGCACTTTTGGCGAGCGATGCAAGCGACCAGTTGTTTATCGGCCCGGTACAGGTCAACGGCCGGACTATTCCGGACGACATGATCTACGCCGAGATGCAGTATCACCCCGCGGCCACGCCGCGGGAGGCCATCTACGCAGCGGCGCGGTCGCTGGTGCTGGCCGAGCTGTTGCGGGAACGCGCCAGTGACTGCGGCCTGTGCGACAGCGATGCTGACACCGGCAGTGAGGACTTTGATCGCGCGGTCGACGCATTGCTCGAGCGCGAAGTGCCGCAGCTGCAGCCCACCCGCGAACAGCGTTACGACTACTTCGTCGAAAACCGGCACAAGTTCACCTCGCAGCCGCTGGCGGAAGTGCGCCATATCCTGCTTGCAGTAAAACCGGACGATGACGGGGCGAGCGAGCGCCAACAGAAGGTGGCCGAAGCACTACTGGAGCAAGTACGCAACGCACCGGATCCGCTGCTGCAGTTTGCGCAACTGGCGCGCCAGCATTCCGACTGCTCCTCCCGCGACGCCGACGGCAGCCTCGGCCAGGTTGGCCCCGGCGATACCGTGGCGCCGTTCGAGCAGGCCGTGTTCGCCGGTAGCACCGGCCTGGTTGAACAGCTGGTGTCCACCAAATACGGCTGGCATTTGATCTACGTGGAGCACCTGGAGCAGGGGCGGCCGCTGGATTTTTCCTATGTGGAGGAAAAAATCGGTGACTACCTGCAAGAAAAACTGCGTCGCAAAATGATCAACGTGTTCCTCACCGATCTGGTTTGCGCGGCGGATATCAGCGGCATCGATATGCTCGAGGTGGAACAGAAATCGGAAGACCGCGAAGGGTGAGCGCACTCGGTGAATAAGAAAACCCGATAGGAAATACCGCAGCCGGTTTTTCTCATCACCCTATTACCGACCGGCATGGAGGGGAAATGCTAGCGGTCAATCAAACACTCTCACGTATGGGCTACCGGCTCGGCTGCAAGGTCCTGCCGCGGTTGCCCCGTTGGCCGGGGGAAGTCGCGTTTATCCGGCTGCTCAATCGACAGCTCAATGAGGAGTTGGAGGACGGCCTGTTCGACTTTCTCGACAATCAGATACTGGAAGTTACTGTTACCGACCTGGGTATCCAGCTGCGCGTCAGCAAACGCGGCGAGCACTTCGTACGCGCGCCCGCGGGAGTGCCCGCAGACGCGACCATCGCCGCCAACAGCGCGGACTTTCTCGCCATAGCCTGCGGCAGTGAAGACCCGGACACGCTGTTCTTCCAGCGCCGCTTATCGCTCGGCGGACAGACCGAAATCGGCCTCACGGTAAAAAACCGTCTGGACGCCCTGGATCGCAATCGCATCCCCCGATGGGCCCAGCGCGGGCTGGAAATCATCGCCGCGCAACTGGCGGCCGCAACCGTTAACTGATTTTGAATCACTCGTTTGGAATAACAATTTTGGAATAGCAATGGAACTTGTATGCCCGGCCGGTAGCCTGCCTGCACTGGAAGCTGCCGTGGATAACGGCGCGGATGCGGTGTATATCGGTTTTAACGACGAAACCAACGCGCGCAATTTCGGCGGTCTCAACTTCAACGACAAAAATGCACTGCGCGCACTGGAGCGGATTCGCAACCGCGGCCGCAAGCTGTTCGTCGCCATCAATACCTACGCCAAGCCCAGCAGCTTCACCCGCTGGCAGGCAGCGGTGGATCGCGCGGCCGGGCTCAATGCCGACGCCGTGATCCTCGCGGATATCGGTCTGATGGGGTACGCGCGGGACAAGCATCCGCAACTGTCCCTGCACCTGTCGGTACAGGCCTCCGCCACCAGTGCACCGGCGCTGGAATTCTACCGCCAGCAATTCGGTATCCGCCGCGCGGTGCTGCCGCGGGTGCTGTCACTCAAGCAGGTACAGCAACTGGCGGCGGCGAGTCAGGTGGAGCTGGAGGTGTTCGGTTTCGGCAGTCTGTGCATCATGGCGGAAGGGCGCTGTCACCTGAGTTCCTATGTCACCGGCGAATCCCCCAACCAGAACGGCGTCTGCTCACCGGCCAAAGCGGTGGAATGGCGCACTACCGGGCATACCCTGGAAACACGCCTCAATGGCGTGCTGATCGATCGCTTCGCCGAACACGAAAACGCCGGCTACCCGACCCTGTGCAAGGGCCGTTTTATGGTGGACGGCAAGCGCCAGCACGCGCTCGAGGAACCCACCAGCCTGAACAGCATGGCACTGTTGCCCGAACTCAAGGCCGCCGGTATCCAGGCCATCAAACTGGAGGGCCGCCAGCGCAGCCCCGCGTATGTGGCACAGGTAGTGCGCACCTGGCGCGAGGCGATCGACGCGGCGCTGCAACAGGGCGCGGATTTCTCGGTAAAACAAAGCTGGCGCGAAACGCTGGCGAAGAATTCCGAAGGCAAGCAAACCACTCTGGGCGCTTACGATCGCCCCTGGCAGTAGAGGATACCCATGCAGCTCGCTCTGGGACCGGCGCAATACTATTGGCCGCGCACCGATATCAATCAATTCTACGAACAGATGCTGTCCACCCCGCTGGATATCATCTACCTGGGCGAAGTGGTGTGCGGCAAGCGCCACCAGTTGCGCGCCGCCGATTGGCTGGAACTGGCACAGCAACTGGCGGAGGTTTCCGACAAGCAGATAGTGCTGTCCACACTCACGTTGCTGGAGTCCAGGGCGGACTTCAACTGGGTCAGGAAAATCTGTGACAACGGCAAACTGCTGGTGGAGGCCAACGACCTGTCGGCGGTACAGCTACTGGCGGAAGCCGGCCTGCCATTTACCTGCGGCCCGGCGGTGAATATCTACAACCAGCACGCGCTGGCGCACCTGATGTCGCTGGGTATGGTGCGCTGGACGGCACCGGTGGAACTGAGCGGGCAACAACTGGCAGAAGTGCTGCACGCCTGCGACAACAAACCAGAAGTGGAGGTGTTTGCCTACGGCCATATGCCGCTGGCCTATTCCGCGCGCTGCTTCACCGCCCGCCACCTCGGCCTGGACAAGGACAACTGCGATTACCGCTGCATGGAATACCCGCACGGCCTGCCGCTGGATTCCCAGGACGGCGACGAACTGTTCGTGATCAACGGCATCCAGACCCTGTCCGGGGAACCGACAAACCTGCTGCGCCATTACAAACAGTTGTGCGATCTCGGCGTGGATATCCTGCGCCTGTCGCCGCAGTGGCAGCAGATGGAGCAGATCATCGACGCCTTCGACCGCGCCCGCCGCGACGAGCCGGATACGGAGCTTTTGCCGCCCGGCGTTGACGGTTACTGGTGCGGGCGCCCCGGCCTGGAATTGATCGCCCGTAGTAGCGCTGAGACACCGGATAGGTAAATAGCATAATTGCCTTACGCCGTTGCTTTATCAACACCGAGCTTCAATCAGTGTGCGATTTTACTTTCGCGCAAGTTAATGATTATCTGTGCTCTCAAATTTTTATTGCTGAAGCTCGGGGTCCAGCGCGTTATCGGTATTGCACTTTTGCACAATGAGCCCGGTGATGCCGAGCGCGGCGAGTCTCTCGTGTATTGCTGCCAGCTCGCCGTCGCTGGTGAGCTGCGGGTGGCGGGTGAGGCGAACCTGTAGGGGAATGCCGGCCTCGGTCAGTAGTGCGGCGCTCTGCCAGGGCGCGGTACCGCTGCCGGGCACGCGCGTGATCGCATCGTAGTTTTCCGGCAGCGCCTTGATATCCAGTCCCACCCAGTCCAGGTGCGGTAGCAGCCGCGCGAGCCGCCGCGGGTACATACCGGCGGTGTGCAGGCCCACTTTGAATCCCATCGCCTTTACATCCTGCACCGCATCTTCCAGCGCGCCTTGCGCGGTGGGCTCGCCACCGGAAAATACTACTGCGTCGAGCAATCCGCGGCGGGTCTGCAGGTGTTGCAGCAGCTGTTGCCACTCGTATTGGGTGTCTGCCTGTGCCGGCAGCAGTCCGCCGTTGTGGCAGTAGCGGCAGCGCCAGGGGCAGCCCTGGCAGAACACGACGGCTGACAGGGCGCCGGGGAAGTCGATGGCGGTAAACGGGGTGAAGCCGCCTACCCGTAGGGTTTTATCCATGTGGTATCGGGTGTTGCACGGGTTGTGGCGGCGCCGGCGTAGACGGCGCCGCGGTCGGGTTAGCGCTGGTTTGTGGTGTTCTGCGCGGGTACGAAGAAGCGTCGATCGCGGTGTTCCGACTGCTTGCCGGCGTTCCAGAAGTTCACCGGGCGGTGGTAGCCCATCACGCGGCTCCAGACTTCGCAGGGGGTGCGTTCTTCATCGGTGATTACAACGGTTTCAGTTTGCATGGCTGTTCTCCTGTTGGTGGTTTTCCATGAGTGCTTCTTTGTTGGTTCTTTCACTGCAGGCGCGCTTGCGCGCGATCAGTTCCTCGTCACAGCGCGGGCAGAACTGGTGTTCGCCACTGAGGTAGCCGTGAGTCGGGCAGATGGAGAAGGTCGGGGTGACGGTGATGTACGGCAGGCGGAAGTTGGCCAGCGCGCGGTGCACCAGCTCGCGGCAGCTGTTTGCATCGGGCAGCTGTTCGCCCAGGTACAGGTGCAGCACCGTGCCGCCGGTATACAGGGATTGCAGGGATTCCTGGCGCGACAGTGCCTCGAACGGGTCGTCGGTAAACCCAACCGGCAGTTGTGACGAGTTGGTGTAGTAGGGCGCTTCCTCACAGCCCGCCTGCAGAATATCCGGGAAGCGCTTGCGGTCCTCGCGCGCAAAGCGGTAGGTGGTGCCCTCGGCCGGGGTGGCTTCGAGGTTATACAGGTGGCCGGTTTCTTCCTGGAACTCGGTCATGCGCGCGCGGATATGTTGCAACAGTCGCTCGGCCATCTGGTGGCCGTTTGCACTGGTGATATCTTCGCGGTCGCCGCTGAAGTTGCGGATCATCTCGTTGATGCCGTTGACGCCGATGGTGGAGAAGTGATTGCGCAGGGTGCCCAGGTAGCGCTTGCTGTAGGGGAAAAGCCCGGTATCCATATGCCGCTGGATCACCTTGCGCTTTACCTCGAGGGAGTCGCGCGCGAGTTCCAGCAGGCGGTCGAGGCTCATCATCAAGCCGGCTTCGTCGCCGCGGTGCAGGTAGCCGAGGCGCGCGCAGTTGACAGTTACCACGCCCAGGGAGCCGGTCTGCTCGGCGGAACCGAACAGGCCGTTGCCGCGCTTCAACAGTTCGCGCAGGTCCAGCTGCAGGCGGCAGCACATGGAGCGGACCATGTTGGGGCTCATGTCGGAATTGATGAAGTTCTGGAAATAGGGCAGGCCGTAGCGCGCGGTCATGGCGAACAGGCGTTCGGCATTTTCACTGTGCCAGGGAAAGTCCTCGGTGATGTTGTAGGTGGGGATGGGGAAGGTAAACACGCGGCCGCGGGCATCCCCCTCGGTCATCACTTCGATATAGGCGCGGTTGATCAGGTCCATTTCCTGTTGCAGTTCGCCGTAGGTAAATGGCATTTCCTCCCCGGCGATCACCGGGACCTGTTCGCGCAGGTCTTCCGGGCACACCCAGTCAAAGGTGAGGTTGGTAAACGGCGTTTGCGTGCCCCAGCGGGACGGCACATTGAGGTTGAAGATCAGTTCCTGAATACACTGGCGCACCTCGCGGTAGCTGAGCCCATCCTTGCGGATAAACGGGGCCATGTAGGTATCGAAGGAACTGAAGGCCTGGGCCCCGGCCCACTCGTTTTGCAGGGTGCCGAGAAAATTCACAATCTGGCCGATGGCGCTGGACAGGTGCGCGGGCGGTCCGGACTCGACCTTGCCGGGGATGCCGTTGAGGCCCTCCTGCAACAGTGTGCGCAGAGACCAGCCGGCGCAGTAGCCGGACAGCATGTCGAGGTCGTGGATATGCAGGTCGCCCTCGCGGTGGGCGGCACCGATTTCCGGGCTGTAGACGTGGTTGAGCCAGTAGTTGGCGATCATCTTGCCGGCGCTGTTCAGGATCAGCCCGCCCAGGGAATAGCCCTGGTTGGCGTTCGCCGCCACACGCCAGTCCTCCCGCTGCAGGTATTCGTCGATGGAGCTGGTCACGTCGACCAGGGTGTGGCGATCTTCGCGAAGTTGCTGGTGACGGCTGCGGTAAGCGATGTAGCCGCGCGCGGTATCCAGGTGGTTATTGCTGATCAGTACCTGCTCGACAATATTCTGGATGTCTTCAATATCCACCGCCACGCTGCCGTCGTAACGGTGTTCGATGACTTTGCGCACCTGTGCGGTGAGCAGGTGCGCCTCCGCCTCTGCGTATGCCCCGGCTGCGCGCCCCGCTCGCAACAGCGCGCGGTAAATGCGGCGGGCGTCGAAGGGCAGGGTACGGCCGTCGCGTTTGTATACGAGCAGCGCCGTGCCCGGTTGCGGGCTGGGGTCTTCGATGGGGGACTGCGGGGGGCGGGTTGCGTGCGTGGTCGTCATGGGGCCTCCTTTCTTGTTGTGCGTCAGGTTAGCCTTTGCGCGGAGTGCTCACTTGATCTCGGTCACTATATGTAGTGTTTTTAAATTTGTTTAAATCTACATATGGTGTTTTTGACGCCTGTTTACTGGAGTTGGCTGCTGGAGCTGGTTACCGGGCCTAGTTGCTGGAAAAAAGCGCAATCACCGACAGCAGGGTCATCGCCCACAGGCCGCACAGCAGCTTCCAGAATAAAGAGGCGTTGTGCGCGTCGCGGTCGGCGGGATCGTCGCGCAGGTACATGGGGTTGGGCGTGCCGAGGTCGTGCACGAATGCGTCGAGGCTGTGGTAGCGCTGCTCCAGGTCGATGGCGCAGCCGCGCTCCAGGGTGCGGTCAAACCAGATCGGGATCACCGGGTTGAACTGGCCGGCGGCGCGGTAGCGCAGTTGCTCGTAATCGGCGCGCGCGCGGCATTCGTTGATCTCTTCACCGTACGGCAGCTCGCCGGTAAACATTTCATAGGCGATGGTGGCCAGCGCGTAGATGTCGCCCTGGATGCCGGTGTTGTGGCCGAGAATGTAGTGAGGGTCGGAGTAGGAGGCGGTACCCAGTGCCCCCGGGTGTTGCAATGGGCGGAACACTTCCGCGGAGCCGGCGACGTATACCGAACCGAAGTCGATAATTTTCACGCGGCCGGAGCCGTCGAGCATGATGTTGGCCGGCTTCAGGTCCTGGTGAATGGTTTCCTGTTCGTGAAATGCGCGCAGGCCCTCGGCAATCTCGCGCACGATGCGGAACGCCTCGGCGGGCTTGGGGAAATGATTGCGGGTGATCCAGGATTCCAGCGTGCAGCCTTCAACATATTCCATCAGGTAGTAGAGCGCGGTGCGCTGGCGGTTCTGCCGGTGAATGCGCACCACGCGATCGCTTTGGACACGCAGGCCAATCCACTCTTCCTGTACGAAACGGTCGATATAGTGAATGTCGTCCTCGTAATTCACGGACGGGGTTTTCATCACCAGGGTTTCGCCACTGACAGTATCGCGCACCAGGTACAGCTGGCTGCGCTGGGAGGAAAACAGTTCGCGCTCCACTTTGTAGCCGTCGAGGATCATGCCCGGTTCCAGCGACGGCGGGAACGGCAGGCGCGTGAGCTGGTGACTGTATTCATCGAGGGTGGTGGCGGGCAGTGCGGTCACTTCCACCACCACGGCGGTGAGGTTGTCGTCGCTGCCGTTCTCTTCGGCGTAGCGCACCAGCGTCTCGGCTTTTTGCTGCGGGGTCAGGTCGTCGCTGCGCAGGACTTCCATGGTGGTTATTTTCGGCACGAAGTCGTGCACGCCGTCGCTGGTCAGCAGGAGCTGGTCCCTCAGGGCCAGATCCACGCGCCCGTAATCCACCTGCAGCCCGGTATCCATGCCCAGTGCGCGCGCCAGTATGCGCCGGCGGTGACCCAGGGTGACGGTGTGATCGCGGGTCAGGCAATCCAGTTTATCCCCGCGCAGTAATTGGATACGGCTGTCGCCGACGTGGAAGAAATGTCCCGTGCGGGATTTGAACACCAGTGCGGAAAAGGTGCACAGGTAGCCTTTTTCTTCCTGGGCGAATTCGTGGCTCTTGCGATACAGCTTGCTGTTGATGGAGGCCAGCACCTTCTGCCCGGCACGCGCTGCGGACCAGGTATCCGGCGCGCGGTAGTAGTCGCTGACAAACTGCTCGGTGGCGGTACTGCTGGCGAGTGCGCCGGCTTCTGCGGAACTGACACCGTCCGCGACCGCGGCGACGGCACCGAGATATTTCTGCAGGTGCGGATCGGCGGGCCAGTGGAACACCGCCGCGTCCTCGTTCTGCGGCTTGATACCGGCGCGGCTGCAACAGCCCGCTCGCAGCTCGAGCTGCTGCGAGTGGGCTGTTGCTGTTTTACCGGGTGCGATATCGGTTGCATGTGCTGGATCAGTTTTCACGGTCATTCGCTGTTCCCGGTGTTTTTGTTGCTCCGTGGTTGCTCCCTGCATGGGGCGAGCGCTATTCGACGCTGATCAGCTGCACGCTGCCATCGGGCAGTACTTCCGCGATTTGTCCCTTGGGTTCATCGAGGAAGGCACAGGCGAAAAATACCAGCCCGGCAGAGGCGGCAATGATCAGGAAGAAGGTGCTGTAGTCGACAAAGGACAGCGCGGTCAGGTAGGTCACTGCGCCCACGTTGCCGTAGGCACCGGCCATACCGGCGATCTGCCCGGTCATGCGGCGCTTGACCAGCGGCACCACCGCGAACACCGCACCTTCACCGGCCTGTACGAAGAAGGAGCAGGCCATGGTGGCGAGCACCGCGGCAGAGATCCACCAGCCGCTGGTGATCTGGCTCAGCACCAGGTAACCCAGGGCCAGGCCGCCGATCAGGAACATCAGGCTGCGGCGACGTCCCATCTTGTCACTGAAGTGGCCGCCGGTGGGGCGCGATACCAGGTTCATAAAGGCGAAGCCGGAAGCCAGCAGGCCCGCCTGCACCGCGCTCAGTCCGTCGAAGGTTTCGAGGAAAAACAGCGGCAGCATGGATACCACTGCCAGCTCTGAACCGAAGGTGACAAAGTAGGCCAGGTCGAGGATGGCCACCTGCTTGAAATTGTATTTCTCCAGCTCCGGCACACCTTCCTGCAGGTGTTCCTTGTTGACGTGCCAGATCTGGCGGGTCTGCACCGCGAACAGTACCACCAGCAGTCCCCACATCAGGTAGGTGGTGTCCCAGGTCAGCAGCTGCACACCGGCCGGTGACAGTTTGTAAGCCAGTGCCGCCAGCGCCAGGTACATGGGAATGTTCATCAACAGGTAGAAGTACAGATCTTTCTTGCTGGTGACTTCCAGACCACCGGTTTTTTTCGGTTTGAAGTAGGTGGAGCCCTTAGGTGTGTTGCGCGCAACGCGGTAGTAGAAGAGACCGTACAGGCCGGCGATGACGCCGGTGATGCCCAGCGCGTAACGCCAGCCATCTTCACCGCCGAACATCAGCGCGATGGTGGGCAGGGTCATGGCCCCGGCGGCGGAACCAAAGTTGCCCCAGCCGCCGTAAATACCTTCCGCCAGCCCCACCTGCTTCGCCGGGAACCACTCGCCCACCATGCGAATGCCGATCACGAAGCCGGCGCCGACAAACCCGAGCAGGAAGCGGAACAGGGCGAGGGATTCATAGGTGTCGGCGGTGGCGAAGCCGAGACAGATCCCGGAAGAAATGATCAGCAGCGCACTGTACACCGAGCGCGGCCCGAACTTGTCCACCATCATGCCGATGATGATCCGCGCCGGGATCGTCAGTGCCACGTTGAGAATCAGCAGCGCCTTGACCTGCTGGCTGCTGAGATCGAATGCTTCCTTGATAAAGACCATCAGAGGCGCGTGGCTGAACCACACCACGAAACTCAGGAAGAAAGCGAACCAGGTGATGTGCAGTGTTTTTATTTTCGGATCACCCCAATCGAAAAGATTGAGGCCGCTGGGTGTACTCATGGCAAATCCTCTGTACTGAGTGGTTGCGTGTCAACAGGGGTTACCGCACATGTTAAAAGGGCCCGGTTAACTGGAAAGCGGACAATAGTGGTAGTCGGGGGCATAAGAATTTTTCCGAAGGTGTGTAACTACTCCTTCTGGATAGCGAATGCTTGACGGAAAAATTACGTATTTATTGGGATGCGCAATTAGTTTCTACCACCAAAGAGGTAGGGAATTTTGCGCAGCGGATGTGATGGATTAATTGGGGGTAAACCCTGTGGAGAATCGCCGCCAGCGGCGGCGCCTACGTACAATAGAGGGTCGGTTAAACAGGAAGAAACCATGCAATACACTGACAAACTCGCCAGCCGCGCATTGATGACGGCCACCGCGATGTTCGCCGCAAATTTTTCCGTGTGGACCCTGTATGCGGTGCTGGGGGTTTCCATCGGTGATCAGTTGCGGCTTTCCGCCACCGAGTTTGGCGTGTTGCTGGCGGCGCCCATGCTGAGTGGTGCGCTGCTGAGGTTTCCGTTGGGATTGCTGGTTGAAAGGTTCTCGGCAAAAAAACTGATTGTGCTGCAGATGATTCTGGTGGTGCCGATACTGGTGCTGCTGCCGCACATTCGCAGTTACAGCGGCTATTTGCTGGCGGGGCTGTGGCTGGGGATTTCCGGGACTTCGTTCGTGGCCGGCATCCGCTATATCAGCCCCTGGTTTGAAGGGCGGCAGCAGGGGACGGCGATGGGGATTTTCGGTGCCGGCAATGCCGGTGCGGCAATTACCCTGGCGCTGTCACCGGCGATTGAAAACTGGTTGGGGCAGGACATGATCGGGCCGCTCTACGGCGCCGGCCTGTTTGTTATGGCGATCCTGTTTGCCCTGACGGCGCCGGAAGAGACCCGCTACATGCGCAGCCGGCGCCGCACGGAGTTCGATTTTCACCTGCGCCCGCTGCGGGAGCTGCGCGTATGGCGCTTCGGCCTCTATTACTATTTCGTGTTTGGCAGTTTTCTCGCGCTGCTGTTGTGGCTGCCGCAGTACTACCTGGATGTGTACGGCGTTTCCACCCAGAAAGCCATGGCGTTGACGCTGCTGTTTGTGGCGGTGTCCAGCAGCGTGCGTGCCCTGGGCGGGTGGTTTGCAGATCGCTACGGCGCGCGTGCGGTCAACTGGAGCGTCTTCTGGACGTGTCTGGTGTGTCTGTTCTTTCTCAGTTATCCCCCCACCAGCATGACGATTCACGGTGTGGCGCGCGACGTGCACCTGAACATCGAGGTGGGTATCGAGTTGTTCACCCTGTTGATCCTGGTTATCGGTATTGCCCAGGGGTTCGGGCGCGCGGCCGTGTACAAGATCGTTTACGACAAGTACCCGCAACATATGGGAAGCGTCGGCGGCACCGTGGCCACAATCGGCGCGCTCGGCGGTTTCAGTCTCCCCGTCTTGTTTGGTATGGCCCAGGACATTGTGGGTATCCACAGTGCGGCGTTTATGTTGCTGTACGGTGTGCTGGCCGTATGCATGCTGGTGATGTACCTGACGGTGCAACGGGAGCGGGTCCAGCAGAGAGTGCAGTTTGCCGAACAGCACAACTTCCTGCTCGATGAATAGACCTGTTTTGCGCTACCAATTTGGGATTATTGCAACGAGTTGGCAGGTGGTAGCGGCGCCGGTGCGGTACACCATTTGGGTAATTTCTGTGAGCGGGGAAGCGGTGTAGGTTGCGTACAACCACTTCATAACGGTCGCAGAGGAACAGCGAATGAACTCCCGTACACTTCCCCGTCCTGGTAAATTCCCCCGTCTTGTTGGCATGACATTGCTGGGTGCTGTGAGCGCAGTAGCACTGCAGGCGCAGGCCGCCGATGACAACAGCGCGCCAACGTTGCTCGATGCGCTGCAGAGCGGCAAGGCCAGCGTCAGCCTGCGGTACCGCCTGGAAAACGTCGATCAGGAAAACTTCGATGAAGATGCCAACGCATCCACATTGAAGACCCGCCTGAGCTGGGATAGCGGAAATTATCGCGGCTTCACCGCGGGTATCGAGATGGATAACGTCACCGCGACCGGTGACGAAGATTACAACTCCACGGTGAACGGCAATGGCTCCTACCCGGTGGTGGCCGATCCGGTGGGTACCGAAGTCAATCAGGCCTACCTGAAATACGCTGCGGGGGATTACTCGGCGACCGTCGGGCGCCAGCGTATCAACCTCGGCGACCAGCGTTTTGTCGGCGGCGTCGGCTGGCGCCAGAACGAGCAGACCTACGACGGTTACCGCTTCCAGTACGGTGCTGCCGAATCCCTGCGCATCGATTACAGCTATGTGTACAACGTCAATCGCATCTTTGGTGAGGACAGTGCCAAGGGTGACCTGCGTGGCGATATCCAGTTGTTCAATGCCAGCTACCCGGTGACCAAAGGACACGAGTTTGCCCTATATCTGCTGGATCTCGATCTGGCGAACGCCGTCGATGCCTCCAGTCGCACCCTGGGGCTCACCTATACCGGCGACTTCGGCCCGCTCAAGGCGCGCTTGGGCTACGCCCGCCAGGGCGAGAGTGGCGACAGCTCCCTGAACTACAGCGCGCCCTACTATCTGGCCGAAGTGTCCGGCGCGCTGGGGCCGGTCAATGCCAAGCTGGGTCATGAGGTATTGGGTAGTGACAACGGCGTCGGCTTTACCACCCCGCTGGCGACCCTGCACAAATTCCAGGGGTTCGCTGACCAGTTCCTGGCGACACCGGGGGACGGCGTTGAGGACAGCTACCTGGGTGCTTCTGCCAAAGTGTTCGGTGGCAATCTGGGGGTGACTTATCACAAGTTCGCCGCTGCAGAGAGCGCTGCCAACTGGGGTGACGAGTGGGATCTCAGTTACGGCCGGCCGATCAATGACACACTGGCGGCGCTGGTGAAATACGCGGTCTACAGCGCCGACGAGCACGGTGTCGATACCAACAAGCTGTGGCTGCAGCTGACCGCCAAATTCTGAGTCGGGGGGCGGTTCTGAATTGGGGCAGAGGAGTGCATCGCATCCAGAGGGAGTACCACCTTTGCCCCAAGCAAAATTCTCCCGTGCTGTTACTCTGCCCGGAGTTTAAACACCGAGTTTCCACGCCTAAGCGCATTGCGTAGGGCGCGGAAACCGTGGCCGGAAATGCTCCGGCCACCAGGGTTGGCCGGGAAATCGGCCGGCCTCCCGACTTAGGAAAGGCGTTTAATGTTACAAGACAGTTTCGGGCGCAGGTTTTATTACCTGCGTCTTTCCGTGACCGACATCTGCAACTTCCGCTGCAACTACTGCCTGCCGGACGGCTACCAGTGCGGCGAGTCGATTGCGCAGGAGAATCCGCTTAGCGTTGCAGAGGTGGGCACGGTGGTACGCGCCTTTGCCGCACTCGGTACCGAAAAGGTACGCCTTACCGGCGGCGAGCCGTCGCTGCGCAAAGATCTGCCAGCGCTGATCGAGACCGCCAAAAATACCGATGGCATTCGCCGCGTCGCCATCACCACCAATGGCTACAAGCTTCCCTCTGAAATCGACGCCTGGCAGCGCGCCGGGCTCGATCAGCTCAATGTCAGTATTGATAGCCTCGACCCGCACCAGTTCCGCGCGATTACCGGCCACGACAAGCTGGAGAAAATCCTGCGCGGTATCGACCGCGCGCTGGCGCTGGATATTCCCACCAAGGTCAATGCGGTTCTGCTGCGCGAGCACAATCTCGCCGAGTTCAATCAATTTCTCGACTGGGTCAGGGGAACGCCGGTGAGCCTGCGCTTTATCGAGCTGATGCGCACTGGCGACAACCGCGACTTTTTTGCCAGTAACCACGTGGCCGGCAGTGATATTGAAAACCTGCTGCTGCGCAGTGGCTGGACACCGGTGGTGCGAAGCCGGGACGCGGGGCCGGCAAAAGAGTTTTCCCATCCGGACTACGCCGGCCGTATCGGCCTGATCATGCCTTACAGCAAAGATTTTTGTGCCAGCTGCAATCGTCTGCGCATGTCTGCCCAGGGCGCGCTGCACCTGTGCCTGTTTGCGGAGCAGGGCATAGCGCTGCGCGACACCATTGCCAGCGGTGATAACCTGGCGCTGGCGGAGCAGATCCGCGCGGCGGTGTGCGGCAAACATGTCAGTCACCAGCTGGCCAGCGGCTTTACCGGTGCCACCCGCAACCTGGCAATGCTGGGTGGGTGATCGATTTTCTGGTTTTTTCTGAATCTGACTGAACGGAAGAATGCATTATGGCTGGACACGCAGTACAAACCTTCGAGCCTCTCAATATCGCGGTGTTGACCGTATCCGACACCCGCACCGAAGAGAACGATACCTCGGGCCAGTACCTGGCCGAAGCGCTACAGGCCGCCGGGCACAAGCTCGCGGACAAGTGCATCCTGCCCGATGACATCTACCTGATGCGGGCGGCGGTGTCCCAGTGGATCGCCGACGAAAGCGTCCAGGCGGTACTGGTCACCGGTGGCACCGGCTTTACCGATCGCGACTCCACTCCGGAAGCGTTGCAGCCACTGTTCGACAAGACCGTGGAAGGATTCGGTGAGTTGTTCCGACAGGTTTCCTTTGCCGATATCGGCAGCTCCACCGTGCAGTCGCGGGCACTGGCCGGGTTGGCCAATCACACCCTGATCTGCTGTATGCCCGGTTCCACCGGCGCCTGTCGCACCGGCTGGGAAGGCATCCTGCTGGAGCAGTTGGACTCACGCCATCGCCCGTGCAATTTCATCCCGCATATCCGCCCGGCACAGCCGGCCTGCGAATCCCGGGGGTAACGGGATGAGCCGGTTGACCCATCTCAACGAGCGCGGCGAAGCGAACATGGTCGACGTCACGGACAAATCCGTGAGCGAGCGCAGCGCCCGCGCCGAGAGTGCGGTGCGCATGAGCGCCGAGGCATTCGCGCTGCTGGTGGACGGCAGTAACAAGAAGGGCGATGCGCTGGCGGTGGCGCGTATCGCCGGAATACAGGCGGCCAAGAAAACCGCGGACCTGATTCCCCTGTGTCATCCGCTGGCGCTGACCAAAGTGGAAGTGGACTTTGAGTTGCTGGCTGATGCCCGCACGGTACGCGTTCGCAGCTACTGCCGCCTGGCCGGGCGCACTGGCGTGGAAATGGAGGCGTTGACTGCCGCGTCAGTGGCGGCACTGACCATTTACGATATGTGCAAGGCGGTAGACCCGGCAATGATCATCGGCCCCACACGCCTGCTGGAAAAGTCTGGCGGTAAACGGGGCCACTGGCAGACGGAGGAGGTAACCCATGGTTAAGGTTCTGTTTTTTGCCGGCCTGCGCGAGCGCCTGGGCACCGCCGAGCATCGCCTGGAAGATTTCTCCGGCAGCGTTACCGAGCTGCGCGACCATCTGGGGGCGTTGTTCCCGGAATGGCAGGCGTCCCTGCAAGCGGCCGATATACAGGCGGCAGTGAACCAGGAGATGGCTGCGCCAACAACCCGGGTTGGCGATGGTGATGAGGTCGCGTTTTTCCCGCCGGTCACCGGAGGGTGAGCCGCTGTGGATTTTATTGAAGTGCGCACGGCTCCGCTCGCCGTGGCCGATGAATATGCAGCGCTGCGCGCAGATAACCGCAGTGACGGCGCCGGTGCCATGTTTGTCGGCTCGGTGCGCGATTTCAATGCCGGCGCGGGCGTCAGTGGCCTGGCTCTGGAACACTACCCGGGTATGACGGAAAGAAGCCTGCAGCGGATCGTCAGTGACGCGCGAGCGCGCTGGGCGCTCGGGCGGGTGCGCCTGCTGCACCGCGTTGGCCCCATGGCAGTGGAGGAGGATATCGTGTTCGTGGGGGTGACCAGTCCCCACCGCGAGGCGGCGTTCGCGGCTTGTCACTACATCATGGATCGCCTCAAGACGGAGGCACCATTCTGGAAGCTGGAGTCCGGGGAAGCGGGTGTCGGCTGGGTTGCCGCGCGGGACAGCGACAGGGAGGCCCTGCAGAAGTGGCGCTGACTACCGGGCCGCAGAGTGAGAATTCATTCTATTTTTGCCGTCGGCTCTGTGTTTCCGTGAAATTGGCGCAAATCAACTCCACGCACCCGTCGTCTTTCTTCTTATAATGAAACTCGCCGCCGGTAGCGCGGTGCTCTCATCGGTATTGGGCACCGATGTGAGAAACCGATGTGAGAATTAGTGCCAAAAGTGGCTTGACTCCCTAAGGTCTCACCCATAGAATGCGCAGCCTCTTGAGCGGTCGGGGCAACCCGCCGCAGGAAGTCGAACATCTTACCAGGGGTCGACTTTCAGGGTGTAGGTGCGGGGTGGAGCAGCCTGGTAGCTCGTCGGGCTCATAACCCGAAGGTCGTAGGTTCAAATCCTGCCCCCGCTACCAATTTCCATTTATACTGGATGTGTATGTGGTATCCCCTCAGGTGTGTGTTGTTGCGGGGTGGAGCAGCCTGGTAGCTCGTCGGGCTCATAACCCGAAGGTCGTAGGTTCAAATCCTGCCCCCGCTACCAAATTTTGTGGTTACATACTTGGTATGTGACTACGCAGTAAAAGCCCCTGTTAGGGGCTTTTTCGTATCTGCGGCAAACAGGTTTGGCCTGGTTTGCCATCCGAATGGGCCGGGAGTCGGCGCCGCGGTTTCTCATTCGGACCGTGGGGTCAGCTTCGCTGCCCATTTTTCGTTTTTGCAACGTGCAGACGCCGTTGCACATCTGCCCCGGCGGTTCGCCGGGCCAAAGTGGTGATATGGCAAGCAAGCGCGAACTTTTGGAAGAGCTTCTGGCTCCGGTGGTTGAATCACTGGATTGCGAGCTGTGGGGGATCGATTATCAGACCCACGGCCGCAACGCCCTGCTGCGGATCTACATTGATGCCGAGCGCGGTATCTCCGTGGAGGACTGTGAAAAGGTCAGCCGCCAGGTCAGTGCCGTGATGGACGTGGAAGATCCGATCAGCAGCAAGTACACCCTGGAAGTATCTTCCCCGGGGATGGATCGACCGCTGTACAAGCTTGAACAGTATCAGCGTTTTATCGGCGCCCAGGTTGAATTGCGCTTGCGCATGCCGCTGGACGGTCAGCGCAAATGGCGCGGCCTGCTGGCCGGTGTCGAGGGCGATGAAGTGGTCCTGCGTATCGATAGCGAAAACGAGTATCTGCTGCCGATCGACAGTATCGAGAGAGCGAATATCGTTCCGCAGTTCGAGAGTGGAAAGAAGTAAGGGCAATGCAGAAGTACCCGGTAGTGCTGTAAAGCAGTATCTGCCGAAGCATTGAATAGTCAGCACGTAGCGTTTTTGAAGAGGCAGCTGCATGAACAAAGAGATCTTGCTGGTAGCCGAGGCGGTTTCCAACGAGAAAGGCGTTGACCGGGATATTATTTTCCAGGCAATCGAGGCGGCCCTCGCAACGGCCACCAAGAAGCGCTACGACGAAGATTCCACCATCGAGGTGATCATCGACCGCCGCAGCGGTGACTACGAAACTTTCCGTAGCTGGGAAGTGGTAGACGATGACACGCTGGCGGAGCTGGGTACCCAGTTCACGCTGGAAGAAGCCCACGAGAAAGACACCGAGCTGAAAGCTGGTGATGTCTACCGTGAGCAGGTGGAAAACGTCGAGTTCGGTCGTATTGCTGCGCAGACTGCCAAACAGGTGATCGTGCAGAAGGTACGTGAAGCCGAGCGCGCCAAAATCGTTGATGAATACCGTGACCGTGTCGGTGAGCTGGTCAGCGGTACCGTGAAGAAAGTGACCCGCGACTTTATCGCTGTGGATCTGGGCAACAACGCCGAAGCGCGTCTGCCTCGTGACCAGCTGGTAGGTCGTGAGATTTTCCGTCTCGGTGACCGTGTACGCGCAATCCTGCTGGAAATCGAGCCGGAAGCCCGTGGGCCGCAGCTGAAACTGAGCCGCTCCTGCCCGGAGATGCTGATCGAGCTGTTCCGCATTGAAGTGCCGGAGATTTCCGAACAGGTGATCGAGATTAAGGGTGCCGCCCGCGATCCCGGTCTGCGCGCCAAGATTGCAGTCAACACCAACGACGGTCGTATCGATCCGGTCGGTGCCTGTGTTGGCATGCGCGGTGCACGTGTTCAGGCGGTTTCCAACGAGCTGTCCGGCGAGCGCGTCGACATCGTACTGTGGGACGACAACCCCGCTCAGTTCGTCATCAATGCCATGGCGCCTGCGGAAATCGAGTCCATCGTGGTGGACGAAGATGCTGGTTCCATGGACGTGGCGGTTGCCGAGGAAAACCTGGCAATGGCGATTGGTCGCAGTGGCCAGAACGTGCGCCTTGCTTCCGAGCTGACCCAGTGGCAGATCAACGTGATGAGCGTGGACGACTGGCAGGCCAAGCAGGAAGCCGAATCCGGCAGCATCATGGAAACCTTCATGGAGCGTCTGGATATCGACGAAGACGTGGCTGGCGTTCTGGTAGACGAAGGCTTCACCTCCCTTGAGGAAGTGGCCTACGTACCGCTGGAAGAAATGCTGGGTATCGAAGGCTTCGACGAGGAAATCGCCGAAGAACTGCGCGCCCGCGCCAAAGACGCCCTGCTGACCCAGGCGCTGGCGTCTGAAGAAGAGCTGGATGCGTCCGAGCCGCAGGAAGACCTGCTGAACATGGAAGGCATGGATCGCCAGCTGGCGTTCCAGCTGGCCAGCCGTGGTGTAGCTTCCATGGAAGATCTGGCAGAGCAGGCCGTGGACGACCTGCTGGACATTGAAGGTATGGACCAAGAACGCGCTGCCGCGCTGATCATGAAAGCTCGCGAGCCCTGGTTCGCCGACGACAGTGATCAAGAGGCTTAATGCCCGAGCGCCGGGCGAGAGCCCGGCCCTGCGCACAGCTATGATGTGCGCGTCCCGAATTGCCTGCCAAAGCAGGCTAAGGGTGGAGCAGTAAAATGAATTGATGCTGCTCCGCCACAAGCGACTTTTTAGGAGAGAGAATGGCCGAAGTAACAGTTAGCGAACTCGCCAAATCGGTTGGTGCCACCGAAGAGCGTCTGCTCAAGCAGATGCAGGAAGCGGGTTTGCCCCACACTTCAGCAGATGCGCCCGTATCCGCAGAAGAGAAGCAGGTCCTGCTCAACTTCCTTAAAAGTAGTCACGGGGAGCAAGCAGCTGCACCCAAAAAGATTACCCTCAAGCGCAAAACCACCACGACGCTCAAGACCGGATCTGGCACCGGCCGCAAGACCGTCAATGTGGAAGTGCGCAAGAAGCGCACTTACGTGAAGCGCGCTGAAACCGAAGAGCAGGAAGCTGAGCTGGATACTTCTGCGCTGCAGAAGGCGGAAGAAGAGCTGGCAGCAGCGGAAAAGGCAGCTGCTGAGCGCGCCCGCGCAGAGCAGGAAGCCGCTGAGGCAGAAGCCAAAGCGAAGGCTGAAGAAGAAGCCAAGGCCAAGCAGGAAGCCGAAGCGGCTGCCAAAGCCGAAGCGGAAGCCAAGGCTGCGGAAGAGGCTGCGGCCCAGCCCGAGAAAGCCGAAGAGCCTGTTGAAGCCAAGCCTGAGCCGAAGCCGGAAGCGAAGCCTGCGCCCAAGCCTGAGCCTGCCCCCATCCGTTCCAGCTATGTCGATGACATCGAAGCCATGCGTATTGCCGCCATGGAGCGCCGTAAGAAAGAAAACGAGCGTGAAGCGGCCGAGCTGGAAGAGAAAAAAGCCCGCGTAGAAGCGGAGCGTGCACGCCTTGAGCAAGAACAGAAAGACCGTGCCGAGAAAGCCAAGCAGGCGCCCGCTGCAGACACCACTGCCGGTGCCGGTGCCGCGGCCAAGCCTTCCTTGCGCCGTAAGCAGGAAGCGACTACTGAAGACCGCGATGACGACGAGCCGCGCAAGCGCCGCAGCCGTCGCGGTAAGAGTGGCCCCAAGAAGTCGAGCAAGACTTCTCTGTACGATGCTGCGCTGGAAGCCTTCGAAACCGAGGACGAGAAACGCAGCACCCGCTCCCTGTCTCGCCCGACGCTGAAAGTAAAGAACACACACGGCTTCAAGAAGCCGACAGGAAAGCAAGTGTACGAAGTACAACTGGGCGAGACGATCACCGTCGGCGAGCTCGCCAAGCAGTTGAATATCAAAGCCGGTGAGCTGATCAAGCGTCTGATGAAAATGGGCGAAATGGTCACCATTAACCAGAGCCTGGATCGCGACACCGCGAGCCTGATCGTCGAAGAGATGGGCCACAAAGTGGTTCTGCGCTCTGAAAACGAGCTGGAAGAGAAGCTCGTTGCCCAGTCTCAGGATGTGGAAGGCGAAGAAGTCAGCCGCGCGCCGGTTGTTACCGTTATGGGTCACGTCGACCACGGTAAAACCTCGCTGCTCGACTACATCCGTAAAACCAAGGTGGCCTCCGGTGAAGCCGGCGGCATTACCCAGCACATCGGTGCCTACCGGGTAAAAACCAGCCAGGGCGAGATCGCCTTCCTGGATACCCCGGGACACGCGGCGTTCACCGCCATGCGCGCCCGCGGTGCCAAGGCGACCGACGTGGTTATCCTGGTAGTGGCCGCGGACGACGGCGTCATGCCGCAGACCGAAGAGGCCGTTGCCCACTCCAAAGCGGCGGGCGTACCGCTGGTTGTCGCCATCAACAAGTGCGACAAGGAATCGGCGGACCCGGATCGTGTGAAGAACGAGCTGGCAGCCAAAGACGTGATCCCGGAAGACTGGGGCGGCGACACTCAGTTTATCGAAGTGTCTGCGCATACCGGCCAGGGCATCGACGAGCTGTTGGAAGCGGTTTCCCTGCAGTCCGAAATGCTGGAGCTGAAGGCCAAGGTAAGCGTACCGGCCAGTGGTGTTGTGATCGAATCCCGCCTGGAAAAAGGCCGCGGTGTTGTCGCTACCCTGCTGGTTCAGAACGGCGAGCTGAAGCGCGGCGATATCGTGCTGGCGGGCCAGAGCTACGGCCGTGTTCGCGCCATGACCAACGAGCTGGGCAAATCCGTGAAGGAAGCTGGCCCCTCCACTCCGGTAGAGCTGCTGGGTCTCGACACCACGCCGAATGCCGGTGATGAGTTCCTGGTCGTTGCCGACGAGCGCAAGGCCCGTGAAGTGGCCGAGCAGCGCGCCGACAAAGAACGTCGCGAGCGCATGCAGCGCCAGCAGGCGGCCAAGCTGGAAAACATGTTTGCGGACATGGAAGCTGGCGAGAAGAAAGTATTGCCGGTTGTGATCAAGGCGGACGTGCGCGGCTCTCTGGAAGCCATCCTGTCTGCACTGGCGGAAATCGGCAACGAGGAAGTTTCGGTCAATGTGGTTTCCAGCGGTGTCGGCGGTATCGCCGAGAACGACATCAACCTGGCGTTGACCTCCGGCGCTATTGTTATCGGCTTCAATACGCGTGCCGACGTGGCTGCGCGTAAACTGGCCGAGACCGAAAGCGTTGAAATCCGTTACTACAGCGTGATCTACAACCTGCTGGACGAAGTGAAGCAGGCCCTGTCCGGCATGCTGGATCCGGAGCTGCGCGAAGAGATTGTCGGTATCGCCCAGGTGCGCGACGTGTTCCGTTCGCCGAAGTTCGGTGCGATTGCCGGCTGTATGGTTACCGAAGGTACCGTACACCGCAACAAGCCGATCCGCGTACTGCGCGACAACGTGGTGATCTACCAGGGCGAACTGGAATCCCTGCGTCGCTTCAAAGACGACGTGCAGGAAGTTCGCAACGGTATGGAATGTGGTATCGGCGTTAAAGACTACAATGACGTCAAAGCCGGCGACCAGATCGAGGTCTACGATATCGTCAAGGTAGCCCGCGAACTGTAATAGCCCGTTGCCCCGGCACAGTCCGGGGCGCTGATTTGTTCGCCTGCAGGCAGGTTCCTACAACAATAGTTGAAGGGGCCTGGCTACAGGCGAACCGCCATTCTGGATAGGTAAAAAATGGCTAAAGAATTCCACCGTGCTGACCGGGTAGCCGACGCAATGCGTCGCGAACTGGCCCGTCTGATCCAGCACGAAGTGCGCGACCCGCGCGTAGGCATGGTCAATGTCAACGACGTGGAAGTGAGTCGCGATCTCGCCACCGCCAAGGTCTTTGTTACCCTGGTAGGGGAGGACGACCGCAGCAAGATCGATATCTCCATGGCCGCGCTGAACAAGGCCGCAGGCTTCCTGCGTACCCAGCTCGCCAAAGAGATCCAGATTCGCACCATTCCCCGTCTGCATTTCCGCTATGACGAGACCTCCGTGCGCGGCCAGCACCTCTCGGCGCTGATCGACAAGGCGGTCCAGTCCGACCAGAGCAAGGCTGGCGATAGCGACCCGGAAAACGACCAAGACAGCGAAAAAGATAGCGACGACTGATGGGCCGCAGACCAAAATGGGGCCGGCAGATCGACGGTGTCTTGTTGCTGAACAAGCCCACCGGTATATCCGCCAACGACGCTCTGCAGAAAGCCAAACGACTGTTTTTCGCCAATCGCGCGGGGCATACCGGCGCGCTGGACCCTCTGGCCACCGGCGTGCTGCCGATCTGTTTCGGTGAGGCGACCAAGTTCTCCCAGTACCTGCTGGATGCCGACAAGCGCTATCGCAGTACCTTTTGCCTCGGGATGACCACCGAAACCGGCGATGCCGACGGCAATGTGGTCGCTACCAGCGATGCCTCCGGGGTCACCGAGCAGCAGGTGCGCGACGCCATGGTGCCGTTCCGCGGCACCATCAGTCAGGTGCCTTCCATGTATTCCGCGCTCAAGCACAAGGGCCAGCCGCTGTACAAACTGGCCCGCCAGGGGATCGAAGTGGAGCGCGAGCCACGGGAAGTGGAAATCTACTCCTACGAATTGCTGAATTTCATCCCTGCTGACCAGTCGCCGGACAAGATGCCGCGCGCGGAGGTCGAAGTGCACTGCTCAAAGGGTACCTATGTGCGCAGCCTCGCCGAGGATCTGGGCAAGGCGCTGGGTGTGGGGGCATTTGTCGAGAAGCTGCACCGCAGTGCCGCCGGTCCTTACCATGAAGATGATGCGATCACCCTGGATGAGCTGACCGAGGAACGGGGTGAAGACCGCGCCGAAGTGCTGGATCACCACCTGCTGCCGGCGGATTCTCCCGCCTCCGGCCTGCCCAAAATGATCCTGTCCGACGACACCGGTTACTATCTGCGTCAGGGGCAACCGGTAATGGATCTGCAGGTCTATCGCTTGGGCGACGAAGGTGATATGGTGCGCCTCTTCCTGGAAAGTGGTGAATTTCTAGGCGTTGGAGAGATTACTGATGACGGACGGGTTGCACCCCGTCGGTTGGTAAAATAACCCGCAATAGCCTGGTTACAGGTGAGGGCGGGTAATACGATGACTAGCTGGTCTGTAAACATGCACGGGCCAGCCGGATCTTTAAAGCATGTTACGAACGAGGTAATTCGTTATGGCACTGTCTGCAAACGAAAAAGCAGCCATCCTGAAAGAGCACGGCCAGTCTGAAGGTGATACCGGTTCTCCGGAAGTTCAGGTAGCCCTGCTGACTGCCAACATCAACAAGCTTCAGGGTCACTTTGCTTCTCACAAGCAAGACCACCACTCCCGTCGTGGTCTGATCCGCATGGTAAACCAGCGTCGTAAGCTGCTGGACTACCTGAAGCGCAAGGATCTGAACCGTTACGCACAGCTGATCGCCAAGCTCGGCCTGCGTCGCTAAGACCCTGCAATGCCCGCCCCATGGCGGGCATTGTTCTATATAGAATTCAGGTTTCTGACATAATGATTGCGCAATTGCAGTTGTCAGTGACTGAGGGCGAAAGCCCGAAACAATTTCCGCTGTCGGGTAACCGTCAGCGGATTTTGGCGTTTGTGTGGTCCGCTATTTGGGCGCGCAGCGCAGGATGAGCAGACTGTTTGCTCATCACTTGTAGGCAAAGCGTTGCTGGAATGGGCCAGCACGCAAAGGAAACAGGAAAGATACTAGTGAATCCAGTAACCAAAACCTTCCAGTACGGAAAAGACCAGGTCACCATCGAGACCGGCCGTATCGCACGCCAGGCAACCGGCGCAGCGCTGGTCACCATGGGTGAAACTGTTGTGCTGTGTACCGTTGTCGGTGCCAAGGAAGCCAAGCCAGACCAGAGCTTCTTCCCGCTGTCCGTACACTATGTAGAGAAGGCCTATGCGGCCGGCAAGATTCCCGGTGGCTTCTTCAAGCGTGAAGGCCGCCCGTCCGAGAAAGAAACTCTGACCTCCCGTCTGATCGACCGCCCGATCCGCCCGCTGTTCCCGAACGGTTTCATGAACGAAGTACAGGTGATGATCACCGTACTGTCTGCGGAAAAAGACGTGGATCCGGATATCGCCGGCATGATCGGTACCTCTGCAGCACTGTCTGTATCCGGCATTCCCTTCGGCGGCCCGATTGGCGCGGCGCGTGTGGGTTACACCGAGAAAGACGGCTACCTGCTGAACCCCCGTTACAGCGAGCTGAAAGGTTCCGAGCTGGACATGGTTGTGGCCGGCACCAAAGACGCGGTCCTGATGGTTGAATCCGAAGCAAAAGAGCTGCCGGAAGACATCATGCTGGGCGCGGTACTGTTTGCCCACCAGGAAATGCAGGCCGTTGTTAAAGTCTGTGAAGAGCTGAAAGCCGAAGCTGGCAAGCCCACTTGGGACTGGCAGCCGGAAGCGGTGAACGAAGAGCTGAAGTCCGCGCTGGAAGCTCAGTTCGGCGAGAAAGTAGCCGAAGCGTACAAAATCACCGACAAGCAGCAGCGTACCACCCGCCTGGCGGAACTGCGCAGCGAAGCCGCCGAAGCACTGTCTTCTGACGAGCTGGATGAAGGCACCGTTAAGAGCTACTTCGGCAAGCTGGAAAAGAAAACTGTACGTGGCGCAGTGGTACGTGGCGAGCCCCGTATCGACGGTCGCGACACCAAGACCGTGCGTCCTATCTCCGTAGAAGTTGGCGTACTGCCGAAGGGCCACGGCTCTGCGCTGTTCACCCGCGGTGAAACCCAGGCTCTGGTCGTTTCCACCCTCGGCGCAACCCGCGATGCACAGATCATCGACGCGCTGGAAGGCGAGCGTAAAGACTACTTCATGCTGCACTACAACTTCCCTCCCTACTCTGTAGGTGAAGCGGGTCGTGTAGGCGCTACCGGTCGTCGCGAAATCGGCCACGGCCGCCTGGCCCGTCGCGGTATCGCAGCAGTACTGCCGGACCCGGAAGAATTCCCCTACACCCTGCGTGTGGTTTCCGAGATCACCGAATCCAACGGTTCCAGCTCCATGGCTTCCGTGTGTGGTTCCAGCCTGGCGCTGATGGACGCGGGTGTACCGCTGAAAGCACCGGTAGCCGGTATCGCTATGGGCCTGGTAAAAGAAGACGAAGGCTTCGCGGTTCTGACCGATATCCTGGGTGACGAAGACCACCTGGGCGACATGGACTTCAAGGTAGCGGGTACCGCTTCTGGTGTGACTGCGCTGCAGATGGACATCAAGATCGAAGGTATCACCGAAGAGATCATGGAAACTGCGCTGGAGCAGGCCCTGCACGCGCGTCTGCACATCCTGGCAGAGATGAACAAGGTGATCGGCGAGTCCCGTTCCGTGGTGAACGAGAATGCTCCGCGCTACGCAACCCTGAAGATTCATCCGGACAAGATCCGCGACGTGATCGGCAAGGGCGGAGCCACCATTCGCTCTATTACCGAAGAAACCGGTGCCTCCATCGACATCGAAGACGATGGCAGCATCAAGGTATTCGGTGAAGATGGTGAGAGCCTGGAAGCGGCAGTTACCCGTATTGAGGAAATCACTGCGGAAGCCGAGATCGGTGCCATCTACGAAGGTAAGGTTGTACGTATCGTCGACTTCGGCGCATTCGTCAACTTCCTGCCGGGTAAAGACGGTCTGGTACACATTTCCCAGATCGCCGAAGAGCGCGTAAACGCGGTTACCGACTACCTGAGCGAAGGCCAGATGGTTAAGGTCAAGGTTCTGGATGTAGACCAGCGTGGCCGTATCAAGCTGTCCATCAAGGAAGCCAACGCAGACGCAGCAGCGGAAGCGGATGAGGCGACTGGCGAGGAGTAATTCCTCCCGGTTCGCTAGACCTGCTTGCAGGTGACCGAAAACGGTGGCTATATGCCACCGTTTTTTTTGCATTAAAAAAATCAAGATTTTGCGGAAGGGGAGCGCACTGTGGAAGTGTTGTTGATTTACCTGCTGGTAGGGATGGGCGCGGGCACCATTGCGGGTCTGTTCGGTGTCGGTGGCGGACTCATCATCGTGCCGGCGCTGGTGCTGGTGTTTACCGCCCAGGGTATTCCTCCGGACATCCTCACCCATATGGCGGTGGGCACCTCCCTCGCCACCATCATCATTACCTCCATCAGCTCCATCCGTACCCACCACGGCAAGCGCGCGGTGGACTGGAAAATTGTTGCCGCCATGGCCCCGGGTATCCTGCTCGGTTCCTGGATTGGCGGCGTCACTGCAGACTGGCTCAGCGGCGCCTGGTTGCAGCTGCTGATTGGCGTATTTGCCGTGGGTATTGCATTGAAAATGTGGCTGGACGGGCTGCGCAAGTCGCAATTGCCTACGGACGGCGAGAAGGTGCCGGGCAGGGTGGGGCTTTCCATTGCCGGAGGCTTTATCGGCTGGATCTCCGCGATATTCGGTATCGGTGGGGGCTCACTTACCGTGCCGTTCCTGTCGCGCTGTCATGTGGTCATGCAGCGGGCCGTCGCGACCTCTGCCGCCTGCGGCTTGCCCATCGCCATTGCCGGTGCGCTCAGCTTTGCGGTGCAGGGCTGGAATAGCCCCCAGCTGCCGGCGTGGAGCAGCGGCTACATCTACTGGCCTGCATTTCTCGGCATAGTCTTGGCCAGCACCTGGTTTGCTCGTTTCGGGGCCCTGCTGGCCCACAGGCTCTCTCCGCAGCTGTTGAAGAACTGCTTTGCCGGGTTACTGTTTATTATCGGAGCCCGGTTTATCTGGCTGAATTACGCCGTATTGGCCAGCTGATCCCTCCACTGTAGGAGCCTGCCTTGCAGGCGAACCATGTGGTGCTCCGGACTGTTGCCTGCAAGGCAGGCTCCTACGCAGTTGTGAAAACAAAAAAGGCCGCTGCGGTTCCCCGCAGCGGCCTTTTTCAGTTCGGGCTAAGCCGATTATCCAACAGTCTTCGCAGGCGCTTCGGCCGGCTCAACCGCTTCGATATGATCTTCACCCTGGCCTTCCCAGGACTTGGACTTCAGGCTGATCAGCGCGATTACCGCACCGATACCGATGCTGAAGATGGCGATCTGCAGGTACAGGTTCGGCAGCTCGGAAACGTTGTTCGGATCGAAGTTGCCTGCCAGCAGGCCCGCAATGATGTTGCCGATGGAGTAGGTGAGTACGAACACACCCATCATCTGGCCGGCGAAGCGACGCGGAGACAGCTTGCTCACCGCACTCAGGGCAACCGGGCTCAGGCACAGTTCACCAACGGTGTGCAGGAAGTAAGTGGTTACCAGCCACATCGGTGCCACTTTCAGGCCGGCTGCGGCCTGCTGGGCTGCGAAGAACATCACGATGAAGCCGGACGCCATGATCATCAGGCCAATGGCGCATTTCAGGCCGTAGGACGGGGTGATCATGCGCTTGCCCAGGTTGATCCACAGGGCAGCGAAGAAGGGCGACAGGATGATGATGAACATCGGGTTCACATTCTGGAACCAGGATGCCGGGATCTCGAAGGAGCCGAGCATGCGGTCGGTGTAGTCGCGACCAAACAGGTTCAGGGAGGAGCCCGCCTGTTCAAAGCCGGACCAGAAGCAGGCAGAAGCCACACATACCAGGAACAGGGCCCACATACGACGCTTCTCGGTCTGGCTCAGGTTGCCACCGAAGTAGATGTAGGCGTAGTAGGCGAAGAAGATAACGGTGAAGGCAATGGCAACGTACTTGGCCACAGCCACCGGATCAAAGGAGATGATACCGCTCATCGTGAGTGCGGTAATTACCACAACACCGGCAACGATTGCCCAGATTGTGCCCCAGGCTTTTTTCGCGCCTTCGGTGGTCATCGGGTGCTCTGGCTTCAGGCTGGCGTCGCCCAGGTTGCCGATGGTTTTGCGGTACTGGATCAGGCCGACCGCCATACCCACCGCAGCGGCGCCGAAGCCCCAGTGCCAGCCCACCTTCTCGCCGAAGTAGCCACAGATCATGTAGCCCAGCACGGAGCCGATATTGATGCCCATGTAATAAAGCGCGTAGCCACTGTCGCGACGCACGTCGTCTTCGGCGTAGAGGTGGCCGACCAGCGCGCTGATATTGGGCTTAAGCAGGCCGGTACCGGTGGCTACCAGAATCAGGCCAATAAAGAAGGTGTGATCACTGGGGATGGCCAGCACGATATGGCCACACATAATGATGATGCCGCCGTACCAGACCGTACGCTGGCCGCCCAGCAGGCGGTCGGCAATCCAGCCACCCGGCAGACCCAGGAAGTACACCGCACCGGTGTAGAGACCGTAAATGGCGGTGGCAGCAGCTACGGTAAAGGCCAGGCCTTCCTGCTGCAGGCTTGCGGTCATAAAGAGGACCAGCAGCGCCCGCATACCGTAGTAACTCATACGCTCCCACATTTCTGTGAAGAAGAGGGTAGAGAGCCCCTTGGGATGGCCAAAGAAGCCATCGCTGTTCTGTTGCGGTAGTGACGACATATCAGTTGTTCCGATTGTTATAGCTTTAGTTGTAGCTTTAAGTGTGACCCTCTCGAGTGTAACAGTGGTCACTAAAACTGGCGAATGGTTACAGGTGAAACAGGAAATGAGCCTGCAAAAGGGATTCCTACGCGACAGGAATTGTGGAAAATTAGAGATTCAAAACATGAAATGGGGAGAATAACGATGAAAACCCCGCAAAATTCCGGACTGGCAGTGGTTAATTGGTCACGGAAGCTGTCGGTGGGCTGGAAATCATTGGCCGTGGGCACCTGCATTGCGCTGATCGGTGGCTGTGTCAGTACCATCCCCGAGCGACCGGCAGCGGTTGACCCACATTGGCTGCTCTCCGGCTCCGCAATCTTTGCTGAGCCAGTAATCCCCTCCGAGTTGCCCGAAGACGACATTCTCGGGCTGGCTCCGGAGATGCGCGAATACCTGGCAAATGTCGCCCCGGATGCCCGTCCGCAACAGCGGCTGGCTGCATTGTTAAAGGGGTTCGAGCAGCGGGAATTCACTGTCGAGTACCGGGCAGACCAGACCCTCACCGCGGCCGAGACTTACAGGCAGGAAGTGGGTAACTGTATGGCCTTTACCGTGATGATGGTGGCCATGGCGCGGGAGCTGGGCGCGGATGCCTACTTCAACCAGGTCGAGGTACCCCCGGTGTGGGGCCACGACGAAGAGCAGACTTTTGTGGTCTATCGCCATATCAATATGGTGAGTGAGAGCAACCGCGGCCGCCGTGTGGTGGACTTCAATCTTGCCGCTTACGATCCAGTCTACGATCAGCGCGAACTGACCGACAACGAAGCCTTTGCCCAGTACTACAGCAACCGCGGTCTGGAGTGGATGGGGCAGGGGGAAATGCGCGAGGCATTCCGCTACCTGCGCAAGGCGCTGGAATTGCGCCCCGGGGACAGCGACCTGTGGGCGAACCTCGGGGCCTTCTACAGTCGCAACGGCCAATACACAGCCGCCGAGCAGAGTTATCTACAGGCACTGCAGCTGGACAGTCGCCACACCATTGCCATGAGCAATCTGGAACGGCTCTATCGCCAACAACAGCAGTTTGAATTGGCGGATTATTACGCTGAGAAAGCCCGCTTCCATCGTGAGCGCAACCCCTATTACCTCTACTATCAGGCGCGCAACGCCTACGAGCATGGCGACTTCAAGAGCGCGAAGCGTCAGCTTAAACGCGCTATCTGGCAGTACGAAAACGATCACCGTTTCCATTTTCTGATGGGCCTGACGAGCTATCGCCTGGGAGACTTTGAAAACTCGAAGACGTATTTTACCGAGGCGTTTTCACTGGTGGATAACCCTGCGACTGAGCGAGCCTACAGCCGCAAGTTGGATTACCTCATGAGGCACCCATAGCGCTCAAAAATAATGAACAAAAAAGGGGGATGCCAATGGCATCCCCCTTTTTCGTTGACTGAATGTCAGCAACTTCTAGTCGGTAACTTAGAACTGGTATGAAGCACCAGCCCAGAAGTAACGACCCTGGAAGTCGTAGAAGCTGTTCCAGTCACTGCCAGAGGTAGTGTGCGGATCCTTGTCGGAAACGTTATCAATACCAGTGGACAGACGCAGGGACTCATTTACATCCCAGCCTGCTTTCAGGTTCAGGTAAGTCATGGACTGAACCGGCAGGTAGGGGCTGTAGCCGTCGTCGAAGTACTGCATGTCGACGCCCATATCCCAGTCGTTACCGTACCAGGTTGCGCTGGCCAGGCCGCGCCACTTCACGTACAGACCGCTGGTGGTGCCAACGTATTCCAGGTAGTCAGACTCGGTGCCGGACTGTTCGTTGAACTCGTTGTACTCGAGCAGGCGGGAAGCCTGGGCACGCAGAGCCAGACGGCCAGCATCGAAGTGCAGGTTGTGCACGATATCAACGTCAACACCGCGGGTATCGATCTGACCGATGTTCATCTTCGCACCTTCCAGTGCAACGATCTGATCGCCAGCGCCACGGGTCACGAACTGACATGCGTTCTGATCGCCAGAGCGGAAGCAGTCGTCCAGCATGCGCTGCAGGTCCGGAGAGGTGATCGCGTCTTCAACGCTGATGTCGTAGTAGTCCAGAGTAATAGACAGGTCGTCTACAAAGCTCGGGGTCCACACAACACCGGCGGTGAAGGTAGTCGCTTCTTCCGGAGTCAGCTCTTCGTTACCACCGATGTTGGTGGGAACCTGGTTGCCCGCCTGGGTGAAGCCAGCACCAACCATGCCACAGTTTTTGCCCTGGCCGTCTTCGTTTGCCGCGCTGGTGTCACACGGGTCGATCAGGTACTCGTAGCTCTGTGCGGAACCGCTGAACAGCTCGTAGATGCCCGGCGCACGGAAAGAGGTGGAGTAGCTGGTACGGAAACGCACATCTTCAACCGGCGCGTAAACCAGGCCAACTTTACCAGTGCTCTGGCCACCGAAGGTGCTGAAGTCGGAGTAGCGAACGGCTACGTCAGCAGTCAGCTCTTCAGCGAAACGAGCACCCTGCAGAATCGGCAGGTTGAACTCGGCAAACACCTCGGTTACGTCGTATTCACCGCCAGTCGCGTCTTGCTGGTTACCGAAAGTCGCACCGCTCTGGGTTTCCGGAGACGGATTGAACTCACCGGTCTCTTCACGGTATTCAACGCCCGCAGCAAAGCCCAGTGCGCCGCCCTGGAATTCGATGGCATTGATGTCGCCAGACAGGGACGCGCCAACGTTCACCAGCTCATAGGAGTTGTCTTCGAAATCGTCGTAGCGGAAGTAGTCCATGATTTCGGGGCTCATGCCGCCCGCGAAGTTGTAGTCCAGACCCGCTGCGCCACTGAAGATCTCTTCCAACTTGGTTTTGTTGTAAGAGTTCAGGGTAACGTTTTCGCCTTCGTTCTTGCCGTAGCTGGCGAAGGTGTCCCAGGTCCAGCCATTGGCGAAATCACCGCTCAAACCACCGGCAACGCGGTAGGTATCGGTGGTCTGCTCGTAAGAGCGGGTACCACCAGCAACCGGACGGATGCGGAAGTCGGAGAAGCCGTCGAGCCAATCGGTGCCGTGAGAAGCTACCGGAGCGGTCGGCTCCAGGCCTTCAGGGCTGCCCTGTGCTTCCCACTCGGTAACTGCAGCGTTGTAAGCTGCCAGCTCGATCTGGTAAGCGTCGTCGGCATTCTGCCACGCGTCCTGCAGCTGAGACTTGATAGCTTCAGGCAGGTGGGTTTCAGGGTTCAGAGCAAAGCCGTTACCCGCGTACAGCGGCTGTGCAGCCAGCTGCTGATTACTGGTTTTGTTGGTGTAGCTGGCTTCACCCCACAGCTCAACGCTGTCGGTGATGGAGTATTTGCCAGAAACGGTAGCGGAAGTACGCTCCATAGCGCCGGACAGCCACATGTGCTGGCCGATGTCGTAACCGGAATAGCTGCCCAGGGTTACGCCGTCTTCACCAATGCTGAAGCTGCCGTAGTTGGTAAAGATATTACCGTTCGGGCCCATGGAGCTGGTCAGGCCGGCCCAGTCGCGATCTTCGTAGGTGATTTCGTCGCGCTGAGCGTGGGTAATGTTGGCAATGAAGCTGCCGCGCTCGCCTTCGTTACCGAAGGTGATAGACAGATCGCCGTTCTCGCCGCCGCCTTCTTTGGTAGCACCGGCGCGCGCATTGATACGAACGCCGTCGAAGGAATCCTTCATGACCACGTTGATTACGCCTGCTACAGCATCAGAGCCGTATACCGCAGAAGCGCCGTCGGTCAGAACTTCGATACGGTCGATCATGTCTACCGGAATGTTGTTCATGTCTACCGCAGAGCTAACGCCGGAAGCGGAAGATACGAAACGACGGCCGTTAACCAGTACCAGGGTACGTGCGGAGCCCAGGTTACGCAGGTCAACAAATGACAGGCCTTGGCCGCCATTGTTGTCGTTGGCATTGATGCCGGTAGTACCCATGGACGGCAGCTGGTTCAGCAGCTCGTCGATGGTACCTACACCAGAACGGCTGATCGCATCGGAATCTACGATGGTGATCGGGCCAGTGGTGGAAAGCGGGTCACGTGCAATACGGGAGCCAGTAACGATCACTTCTTCGACGGTCGGGCCGGGTACGGCTTCCTGAGCGGAAACACCGGTAGCGGCGATGGTGCCGAAAGCTGCGATAGCGATACTCAACTTGGTCTTGATCATAAATGCATCCTTTATGTCTTTAGAGGCACTTTTATAGGTTTGTTGTAATTCGAGTGCGGGCTGACTTTATAGGATGCAGATAATTTGTGGAACTAAACTGACATTGAAGGATCTTCGTTAATTCGGATATTTTGTTTTTTTAATAAACGAAGCGGTCAAATAGTGAGCGTAAAGAAGTGTATATATCCGTAAATCATTTATTTTTTTGCAAAATATTTACGGTATTAACCTTTCGCCTAGGACGTGTATAACTAATATTGAACTTTGAGAGATGGGTCGAAAAATGACCAGGGTGCATTTTTGTATATAATTCGATCGTTTTTTGATGGGGGAGGCAGATCTCAGAGCTTCGTTCTGGCCAGGCTTGTTTCGCTTGGCAAATATTCTCCAGGGAGTGGAGGTGTGCAGATAAAAATAAAACTGGAAAAAGTTTGGAGGCTTATACCTCGCGAAACGTCCTTTGCACTGCAACGGGCGACATTTTGATCAATAAATCGCCCGTACACAGCGCGTCTATATTTGTGCTTTAGCCCAGGCTCTGCTTGATCCCATCCAGAAACAACTGGACTGCCAGCATCACCAGAACCATCCCCATCAGGCGTTCTACCGCAATCAGCCCCCGGTTACCGAGCAGGCGGGCAAGTGGTGAAGACGCCAGCAATATCACCGCGGAAACTCCCCAGGCGCCGAGTAGTGCCAGTGTCCAGTTCCACAGCTGTTCTCCTTCACTGTTGGTCATCAGCATCAAAATAGCCATGGTAGAGGGGCCGGCCACCAGCGGTACCGCCAGGGGTACAAAGAAGGGCTCTCCTTCCAATCTTTCTCCCATGATGCCGCCTTCGATGGGAAACACCATGCGGATGGCAATCAGGAACAGGATGATTGCGCCGGCAATACGAATGGCTTCCTGTGATAGCCCGAGCCACGCAAGCACAAAGCGCCCGCCATAGAGGAATACCAACAGTACGATCAGGGCGAAGATGAGCTCTCGCATGATGACGTATAGCTGGCGTTTGGGAGGCACATTCTTGAGTGCGGCAAGGAACACCGGGATGTTACCCAGCGGGTCCATGACAAAGAGAAGGGTAAGGAAAGCGGTCAGGGTATCCATGTTTATCGCATAACTGAGTGATTGTGGAGTTGTTGGCTGTGTTCGTCTCTACATGACTACCATCAGAAATTCTGAAGATCGTGCCCCTTGCGGCGACACTGTTCAGAAGCGGATGCAAAGAGAAGCGGCAACATGAGTGTGAGCACAGCCTCAAGCTGGCAGTCTTACTGGCAGCAGGCCAAAGATAAAAACGTCTGTGAACTTGGTGGGACAGACCATCCGGCCATTGAGCAATTCTGGCATAGATTTTTTAGGGATGCGCGGGTTGGCGCAAAAAATGCATCTGCTTGCCCTCGAATCATTGACATTGCCAGTGGTAGTGGCGCCGTTTTCGGGCACTTATTTTCTTTGGTGGATAGCGCACGCTGTAACTCCGTGTGCGTTGACCTTTCCCCCGGTGCGGTGAGCGCTGTGGTCGCTCGCTGGCCGGAGGTGTCCGGTATTGTGGCCGATGGTGCGGCACTGCCACTGGCTGAACACAGCGCGGACATTGTTACCAGCCAATTCGGTGTTGAATACGCGGGGATTGAGGCTATCCGGGCGCTGTTTGATATTGTTTCCCCCGGGGGAAGGATTGCATTGCTGTTGCACCACCGGGATGGCGCCATTTACAGAGAGTGCGCCGTCAATTACGCCGCGCTTCGCGAAGTTCGCGAAAACGGATTTCTGGAAGGCGCTATTGAAATGTTTCCTCATGCATTTGATGTGCTAATGGGCGGGGGGCGATCTGAATATGAAAAAACCTCTCAAAATCTGATACCTGCCTTTCGCGATATGGAGCGAATTATGACGCAATATGGTAGGCATGTTGCTGGTGGTGTGATTCGAAAGCTATATATGGACGTAAATCATATACACACGAATTTGCCCAGGTTTGAGCGGCAGGAGGTTATCGGATGGCTGAAGCAGGCGGTAACGGAAATAGATCGTTATATTGAGAGAATGAATTCAATGTGCCGGGCTGCGCTCAGTGCGCAAAGCTTTCAAACTTTGAAGGACGGCTTGGCTAATACTGGATTTGAGTTGCTCGAGGCGGAAGCGCTGAAAGGAGCAGATGAGCAGCGTCCATTGGCCTGGTCTTTAGTTGCAGAAAAGACCGTGTAAAAAATTAACTATTTATTTCCTTGGCTCGCGTTTAAGTAACCGTGATGGGCAGTAATGTGGATATGCGCCGCCAGCGGAGGTAACATGTAATTCCCTGTCTTGGAGGCAGGTGAAAGGACTTTGACGATAACAGGATATTGGCATGAAACTGAAAATGATTCTTTGTGTTGGGCTCGGTTTAGGTCTATTGGCCGGATGTGCCTCCGATGGCGGAGAGAAGGTGCCTGTTGCTGCAGCGCAGGGCGATTCGGCGACCAACAGTTTGGCTACCGAGAAAGAAGAAAAAATTTGTAAAGTACGAGCCATTACCGGGTCTCGCTTCAAGCAAAAAACCTGTATGACGCAGGAAGAGTGGGATCGGATGGCCTACGAAACCAGAAAAATGCTGGATGAAGATACACGCAGCAAGCCAACAAACTATTAATTTTCTGCGTTACTGTTTTACCTGGTCTGATTTAGCATTCCTGAAAGGCGCCTCGGTTCCAGTTTAGTGGGCCTGGGTGCCTTTTTACGTTTGGCCGCATTCAGGTGGATATACGTTTTTGATGGCCGGTTAGTAAAGTTATGAATATCCCTCCGAATATATTGAAAAGCCTTCAGGAAGCAAGATCACTCACCGAGAGTAAGCGATTCGCTGAAGCAGAGAATCTATACCGAAAATTACTGTCGACCAGTGGTGCTGAAGAACTGGTTTATCGGGAAATTTTCCATTTTTACGTGCGACAAGAGAAAACAGCCCAGGCTGTTTCATGCTTGGAGGAAATGGCGCAGCATTTTTCTGGTGTCCCAGAGTGCTGGCTCCAATTGGCCCAGTATGCGCAAACCTGTGGCGAATATGACAAAGCAATTCTCGGTTACCGGAAGTTTCTGGGGCAGGTAACTGACCGGCCGAATACAGTTTACAACTTCGCCTATCTGCTGAAGCAGGTGGGTGAATTGGAAGAGGCGCTGAGTTGGTATCAAAAGGCGTTGGCAATGGGGGTATCAGGGAAAGAGGAAGTTTATACCAATATCGGTGTGATTTTCTCTGAGTTGCGCCGTGAGCCGGAGGCTCGCGCGAGCTACGAGAAAGCGCTGGAGGTTCGCCAGAGCTATTTACCTGCGATGTTGAATCTGGCCGCATTATCGGAAGAGTCCGGGGACAGGGTTTCTGCCTCAGAGCAATACGAAAAAGTGCTTGCGATTGACAGTGAAAATGTATTGGCACTCAGTCGATTGGCTCATCTTTCCGCCGTGGATAGTTCTGCTGCCCCCCTAATTGAAAAAATTTCGACTTTGCTGGCGAGAAGCGGATTGTCCGTGGCTGACCAAGAAGAATTGGGTTTTGCGCTTGGGAAACTACTGGATGATTGTGGTGAGTATGAACAAGCATTCGCCGTTATTGCCAAGGCGAATGATTTAGGTAAAACCAGGTTTAAACCTTACTGTAAGAGTTCGCAGTCCAGTTTGGTCGATAAGCTGATAGACGCTTATCCTCCAGAAATGTTTGATTCGGAAAGCAGCGATGCCGAGGCGGGCCCTGTTTTTATTTGTGGCATGTTCCGCTCAGGATCGACGCTTGTCGAGCAGGTGCTTAGTGGCCACTCTGCAATCATTTCTGGCGGTGAGCTGGATTTTTTTCCGCGTATGATTGATGGGCTTGGTGAAGAGTATCCGGGTAGCTTGGATCAGTTTGGCGCTGAATTCTTTGCGAGGGCGGGCGCAGACTACAGGGACTTTCTGGCGCGCAGATTCGATCCTAAAGCTATTGTAACGGATAAGCGGCCGGATAACTTTCTACATATTGGTCTGATCAAGCGGGCTTTGCCGAATGCCCTGTTTATCTGGACCAGGCGGGGACTGTTGGACAACTGTTTGTCGATCTATTTTCAACAGCTTGGCGGGGGGATGAGTTATTCAGCCGACCTTGAGGCGATTGGTCACTACTACATGCAGCAAGTGCGGCTAATGCGCTACTGGCAAAGTCTATTCCCGCAAAGTATCTGTGAAGTCGAGTATGAGGCGTTGGTAACTGACCCGGAAAAGGAAACGCGTAGGCTGCTGGATTTCCTTGGGCTCACTTGGGAGTCGGGTTGTCTCAACTTTCAGGCGCGTAAGAATTACGTCAAAACTGCGAGCGTATGGCAGGTGAGAATGGGATTGCATACAGGTTCGGTAAAGCGATATCAGAACTATAAGAATCAGCTTTCAGTTTTGGATAAGTTCTTACAGGGGTAACGGTCTTAAGAATTGTCTGGCAACTTTGCCAAATCACTTTTATTTCATTTATTTTGGCAAATAAAAAAGGCGCGGTGGAAGCCACCGCGCCTTTTCTTTTTCCTGGTTACCAGGTTTCTAATTCAAAGAATTAGAAGTCCGCGGTAATACCCAGGAAGGCGTACCGGCCCAGAGCGTCGTAGATGCCCGGGAAGGTGTTGCCGTTACCGTAGATGCTGGGGCCAGCGTCTGCAGTCAGCGGCGGCTCTTTGTCGAAGACATTGTTGATACCGCTGCGGATAGTGATGTTGTCACTAGCAGCCCAAGAGCCGGACAGATCGAAGTAGTTGAACGCATCGAAGTCTGCACCATTGGCTCCGAGGTCATCAACACCACCGATGTGACGCCATGCACCGGTCACATTCACGCTCCAGGGAGTAGTCCAGGTAGCGCGCAGAGTGCTTACGAATTCCGGAGTGGGAGTGCCACAGGAGCCGTTCCAAACGCCTACGCAGTCTTCAACCGGCTGACCAACGAACTCCTGCTGGTCCCACTTGGTGAGGTAGGTAGCGATCAGGTTCATGTCAACGCCGCCGAACTCGCCCACTTCAAAGCCGTAGTTGGCGTTGATGTCGACACCTTCGGTTTCGAAGAAGCCGATGTTGACGTCGGTAGCGGAGATAGCCGCACTGCCAATCCACAGGTTGCCGTTGCCACCACGGCTGATGGAATCACAGAACAGAGCATCGCCAGTTTCGAGACACTTGTTCAGGATGGTTTCCGGGCTAATACCTGCGATCGCTTCGGTCACCTGAATGTTGAAGTAGTCAACACTCATGCTCAGGCCGGAGATCATTTCCGGGGTGTAAACGAAACCGAAAGATACGGTTTCGGATTCTTCTGGAGACAGCTCCGGGTTACCACCGCCGATGTAGTTGTACTGACCAGCCGGGGAATCAATGCCGCCGCCGTAAGTGGCTGCAGTGATACCGGTGTTCTGACACTCTGCCAGGGTAGCGGTCGGGCCTACAACGTTGCCGTCGGCATCGGTGCGGGAGCCACAGGGATCGTAAGTCATGTCGAACAGGCCGATGGACTGTGCGCGGTACAGCTCACGAATGTTGGCGTGACGAGTAGCGGACTGGAAGCTCGCGCGAACGCGCAGGTCGTTCATCGGTTGCCAGTCTGCAGCCACCTTGTAGGTGTTGGTCTGCTCGTCGGTAGAGTAATCGGAATAGCGGTAAGCCAGTTCCAGGCCGAGGTATTCCATACCGGGCTTGCCGCTAACCAGCGGAATGCTCGTTTCGGTGAATACCTCTTTCACGGACAGCTTGCCGTCAACCGGCAGGGTCGGGCCGCCCTGACCTGCACCTTCACCGTTCTGGAAGCCAGAGTCCGGAGAGTAGTTCAGGGATTCACGACGGCTTTCCAGACCGGCGACAATGGCAACGCCGCTGTCAGCAGTCGGCAGCTTCACGCCGTAGTCGGTCAGGTCGCCAGTAACGTAACCGGAAACGATTTCCTGATCGGTAGTACCGCGAGCAAACAGCGGCAGAACCAGGTAATCGATAGCTTCCTGAGTTACGCCACCTTCCTGGAATACGTTCCAGGGCACACAGTTAGGATCGGAGCCGTCCAGAACGGACTGACACACCGGGTTGCCATCTTCGCCGGTACGAACATCCAGTGCACGCGCGATGCGGCTGGAAGACAGGTCGTTCAGGTAAGTCTGCTCGAGGCTAACTTCTGAGTACTGACCATATACATCGTAAGACCAGTTTTCGTTGATGTCACCGCGAATACCAAACACGCCGCGGAAAGTGGTGTGACGCATATCGTCCTGACGAGGACCGCCTTCGACGTTACGGCGGCCAATGTAGATAGCACCCGGGTTGGTGGTAACTTCGCCGGTGGTTGCGTCGGTGTTGGTAACAACCAGATCGCTAACGAACTGATCTTTACCCAGGCCGTAAACGCCACAGATGGCGTCGTACTGTTCGTCGGACAGGAAAGGGTTGCCACAGAACAGGTCGTTGGTTACGAAGAAAGCACCGGAGGGCGCGATCTGTGCAACGGTGCGGTCGTCTGCGTACATCAGCTGAGCGTAGGCAGTGGCGTTTTCATTGATGTCGTAGTGACCGAAAGCACCCATGGTCCAGCGCTCGTCCGGGCGCTGGAAGTAGTTCAGCGGACCGTAGTTGTACAGGTTGGCAAAGTCGGTGAAGCCATTGCCGTCTACGCTGTAGTCAAAGCTTTCGGTGGTATCACCGGAGTTTACGCCGAAGTCGGTGAAGCGACCCCAGGGTACAGTGGAGGAGCCACCACAGGAGAAGTTGTCGGGGCTACCGCCCAGTGCACAACCGGAGTAGTCGCGGTCTGCCTGCAGTACCGGGTCAATTTTGCGGTAGTTGGCATAAGCGGTTACGTTACCGCGGCCGCTATCCAGGTTGGCACCCATGATCATGGAGAAATCATTGGTTTCGCCGTCGGTTACGCTACCGTCAGCAACGTCAAAGCCTCTGGATTTAACCAGATCCTGCATAGCGCCGTTGTCGTTGTTGTGCTGGTAAACGCTGGTCTGGCTATCGAAACGAACGCCTTCGAAGTCGTCCATCATGATGAAGTTCACAACGCCAGCAATCGCGTCAGAACCGTAGGTAGCGGAAGAGCCACCAGTCAGAACTTCAACGCGCTCTACCAGGGCACCCGGGATCTGGTTAAGGTCAGCGCCAGAGCCGCCAGCCAGCGGAGAACCGGCAGGCATACGACGGCCGTCGATCAGCACCAGGGTGCGCTGGGAGCCGAGGCCACGCAGGGAAACGGTTGCGGTACCGGTGGAGCCGTTCGCTTGACCGGCGGTTTGGGTTGCAGCAACTTGCGGCAGGTCGTTGATCAGGTCTTCAACTCGGACCATACCGGTGGCTTTCAGGTCTTCTGCGTTTACAGAAGTTACCGGGCTTACACTGGTTTCGTTTGCGTCACGCTGGATACGAGAGCCTGTAACTACAACCTCTTCTACAGCGTCGGCGCCTTCTTGTGCAAAAGCCGGCATGGAGGGAACCAGAATCGCAACAGCAGTAAGGCCCAATGCGCCTTTTACTGCTGCAGACAGTAGGTTCTTTTTCATTTGAAGTCCTCTCTTGATCTTTGGAATCTTTTAAGTGTGTCGTTCAGATAAGTCTGGAGATGGTTACCCCAATAAACATCTCCGTGCCCAACAGGGGTTTAACGACCAATTCAAAAAGTTCCTCAATAAATTGGATAATGTTTATATTTTTTTGTGATCCAGTTCATTCTTTCGGCTTGCATTTATTCTTTAAGTGTATTTTGTGTTTTTGATGGCAATAATTATCTATATGTAATTTGTGACTTTTGTGTAGGAATTGGCAGGAATTTTTGAGGTGCTTGTTGGACCGAATGAAGATAGTTAAGTAGCGGGCATAAAAAAGGCGGCTCAAGGAGCCGCCTGAAAAGACCAAGATAATTTTTATAAATTAGAAAGTGAAGCGAACACCTACGTATGCGCTGCGGCCAATCGGGTTGTACACAGACGCGTTGGTGTCAGTACCGGTAGAGTTACCCGGAACACCAGACAGGATGATCGGTGCTTCTTCATCCAGCAAGTTGTTGATACCGAGGTTGGCACTCAGATTTTCGGTGAACTGGTAGTTCGCGAAAAGATCGTGAGTTACGTATTCGCCTACGGAGTAGTTAAAGTCCGGGCTGCTCAGGTCTGGAGATGCGTCGCTCAGGTACGCGGTTTCCCACTGAACTACCAGACGATCCATTGCGTAGTTGATGGTTGCCAGCCACTGGTTCTCGAAGTAACCCACTTCACCCACCAGCTCGTCAGCATCGCCGAACTTGCTCAGGGTGTAGTCCATCACGTGACCGTAGTTCAGTTTCACGTCCAGCTGACCCGGACCAACGTCGCGGCCCCAGCCCAGCTGTAGGTCGATACCTTCAGTGGTCAGGGTGCCTTCGTTGATGTAGCCGGAGTTAACTTCGGTGATCTCACCCTTCTGGAATGCAGGGCCGCTGCCGTCACGGACAATGAAGTCACAGAAATTGTTCGGGAAGCTGGTGGAGTTGTAGCAGAAATCCACAGAAGTCTGACGGCCGACAGTGTCGATCAGGTCTTCGATTTCAATGCTGTACCAATCCAGAGAGGTAGTGATGCTACCGAAGTTACCGAAATCGTGTTCGAAGATCGCACCGAAGGTGTAACTGTCGGAGGTCTCGGTGAACAGGTTTTCGTTACCTTTGCCGGTGAAGCCGCCAGTACCCTGAATTTCAGGCTGGGTCAGCTCGAAAACACCTTCAGCGGCAATACGGTCTGCAACTGCCGGGATGCTGCGGCAGTTATCGGCAACAACACCAGCGGTGGTAGCAGTTACGCCGTTACAGGGGTCGCTGACAGACGCGAAGTTCTCGCCGCCCGGAGAGTACAGTTCGCTGATGTTCGGCGCGCGTACTGCACGAGCGTACTGACCGCGAACACGCAGCTCATCGTTGATTACCCAGGATACGCGACCGGTGTATGCGTCGGTAGCGCCGATGGTGTCGTAGTCAGAGTAGCGGTAAGCCGCGCCAACACTCAGGGATTGGATCAGCGGCAGATCGGCCAGGACCGGCGCTTCCATCTCAACGTAAATTTCGTTGACGCTGTAGCTACCTTCGGTCGGCTCTTCCTTGTTACCAGCATTCTGGCCGGTACGGGTCAGGGCGTCCGGGAAGTCTGCGGCGTATTCGTCGCGGTATTCCCAACCGGTCGCCAGGCTCAGCGGGCCAGCCGGCAGGTCTACGACGGTACCGTTAACGTTGATACCGGCGATGGTTTGCTTGGTGCGCTGGTCACGAACGGATGGAGCAGAAACGTAGTCTGCAGCTTCCTGGGAGATGGCGCCTTTACCAAACAGGTTCAGCGGTGCACAACCTTCGGCAACAGCAGCTGCATCGGCACACACAATGTTGCCATTGGCATCTTCAACCGCGTTCAGAGCGTTGCGGAAGTTGGAGATGTTCAGCTGACCGGTGCCACGCTGGCTGTCCTGCATCTGACCCTGGCCCAGGAAGGTGTCCCAGTTCCAATCATTGTATTCGCCACGCAGGCCAACCAATGCACGGAAGGTTTGACGCTCGGCGAAAGAGCCGCGCTGATCCAGCTCGGTGGTACGACGTACAAACTGGATGTGGTCGTCACCAGCGGCTACGGCCAGGTCACGCAGCTCCTGCGGAACGTACGGGTTGTCGATGGAAACGCCGTCGATGTACAGGTCGTCAAATGCCAGCGGGTAGGGCTCGATCTCGGTCTGAGTCTCGGTGCGCGCAAAGGTGGTTTCCACGAATGCTTCGAGGTTGTCGCTCAGGTCGTAGTTCAGGTTGCTGCTGATCAGGAAGCGTTCGGTCGGTACAGAGTAGCGACGGAAGTGCTGACGGTTGAAGCCGTACTTGTCACCATCCCAATCTACAACTTCGCCCAGGTCATTGTCATAGACGTACTGGTCGCCAGTAGACGGAATACCGAAGCGGCCGTACTCGGAGTAAGAAGAGTAGAACGGTGCGGTGCTATCGGTAACGCTGCCGCCAAAGTAGATGGAGGACAGATCGTCGACAGCAGTGTTTTTACGATCGCGAGCCAGTACACCACCTTCATCGGTGTAGGTCATGGAGACAACGGCGTTACCTTTACCATCGTCAAAGTTGCCACCGGCGGTGAAATTGAAACGGTCGGTAGTGTCATCGCCGTACTCGAGGGTTTCACCGTGAGAAGAGGTGATGCTTACGCCTTCGAAGTCGTCTTTCAGGATGACGTTGATTACGCCCGCCAGGGCGTCGGAACCGTAGATGGCGGATGCGCCACCGGTGATCACTTCAACACGCTCGATCAGCTCGGTCGGGATGGTGTTCCAGTCAACTGCTGAAGAGCCCGCGACACCGGATACGTAGCGACGGCCGTTAACCAGCACCAGGGTGCGGTCTTCGCCGAGGTTGCGCAGCTCAACGGTATTGATACCGCCGCCGGAGGTCAGGAAGTTGGAGTTGTTACTGGACAGGCCAGAAACACCGGTAGCCGGCAGGGAGCGCAGAATTTCAGCGCTGTTCAGTTCGCCGGAATATTCAATGGATGCAGAGTCAACAGTGGTGATTGCTGTCGGGCTATCCAGGTTGGCGCGAACAATGCGCGAGCCGGTAACAACAACTTCTTCCACCAGTGCTACATCTTCCGCGTCCTGTGCATAAGCGGACATGGAGGGAACCATAATCGCAGCAGCGGTGAGGCCCAGAGCCCCTTTTACGGCTGCAGACAGAAGGTTCTTTTTCATTGGAAATCCTCTCTTGAGATCGTTGGATTTATATGGTTTGCCATCGAGTGGCGATGTATAGAAATGGCTGCCCCCAAGCGGCCATTTCTGTCCCAACGTGTAGATAACGGATCAAGTGACCAATCCCTCCAGAAAAAATCACATTTTTTTCTTAAAAGGTGTAATGACAGGTACGTCCGCACCAATTACGTGCGGATCGGTTGAAATTTGAGCTGTTTGGGGCTGGTGTGGTGGAAAAGTAGCCAGAATAAAAAAGCCCCGCCAGATTGGCGGGGCTTGGAGAGGATTTCTGCTGATTAGAACTGCAGGGTGACCGTACCGTAGAAGAAGCGGCCGACGGTATCGTAGCTTCTCATCAGGGTGTTCATGTCATCGTTGTTGGTGACGTAGGGCGGCTGCTGGTTCCATACGTTGCGGATACCACCGGTCAGCTTGAGGTTTTCCCAGCGGAAGTAGTTGAAGTTCACATCCTGGTACCAGGTCGTATCGATTCTGGTTGCCAGATCGGCGGGGGATGGGTCGAAGTCATCTACTGCGCCGAGCATACGCACGGTGGTGAAGGCGCTCCAGCAATCGTACTCATAGCCCAGGGTGCCGTAGAACTTCCACTCGGGGAAGGCAACGATCGCGGTGGTAACCGGGTCTGCGCCGAAGTAGCCCGCCAGATCAATGGTCGGGTCTTCGGAGCTGCCGCGGTATTTCCACTCGTGAAGATAGGTGGCTGAGAGATTGACACTGAAGACGCCGGGTCCTGCATCGACGCTGTAGTCGAAACCGAGGTCCACACCAGAGGTCTCAAAGGTTGCGACGTTCTGGCTGTTCAGCAGCTGGCCTGCGATGGTCAGGTCGGATGCGCGGCGCGTGGGTGCGTCGGGAGACGGGCTGGTTCCCACAGACGGCGCACCGGTGATCAGGCTACACAGCGGCGAGCTGAAGTTAGGGCTTTCATAACATCCTTTAACGATGGTGTTGGTGGTAAGGGTACCAATCGCGTCATCGATGTTGATGTTGAAATAGTCCACCGTGAAGCCCATGTCATCGGTCCAGGACGGTGTCCAAACCATGCCGAGGGTCCAGCTTTCGGATTTCTCTGCTTTGAGGTCCGGGTTGCCGCCGAAAAGGCCGGTCGCCTGAGTGGAGGCAATGGTGGTACCGGGCGCAATGCCGTCCGCCTGACAGTTGGCGATGACATTGGGATTGTCGCCAGCGCCATACTCGTTACAGGGGTCAGCATAAGTCTCGGCGGAGACGGTCGGCGTCAGGAACAGGTCGTCCAGACCGGGTGCACGGAAGCCTTCAGAGTAGGTGCCGCGGAAGCGGAGCTCATCTAAAGGTGCATATTCCGCCACGAAGCCGAAAGTGGTGTCATCACCGATGGTGCTGTAATCCGAATAGCGGAAAGAGGCTTCGAAGGCCAGTACCTGCGCCCAGGGACGTCCTTCCAGCACGGGTACCCGGACCTCGCCGTAGAACTCGTCCACGCTGTAGTTACCGCCCCAGGCATCGCCATTCACGAAGTAGATCTGGCCGATTTCTGCCGCGCCGTCGGGAACGATCTCGGTGCGTTCCGCGCGGTTTTCATAACCGATTGCCCATGCCGGAGCTTCGCCGGTCAGGGCCCAGTCGCCAAAGTCACCCACCAGGTTGGCCTGGAAGCTGCGCAGGGACGAGCGCTCGATCGGTGAGTTGGTAACCAGCGCGTAGTTCTGCATCTCTGGCGTCAGGGTGCCGGAGGCAAAGGGGTTCCATGCGGGAACGCCAGTTGCGCCTACCGCATCCGCACACTCGGGATCGTTAGCACAGGCAACGGGGTCGAGCAGGTTCTCGAAGCGGACGGTGTTACCGCGGCCGCGGTCGATCTGGGAGTCCACCCAGCGGGAATAGTTGTAGGACAGGTCCCAGGTCCACTCGTTACAGAATTCACCGTCGAGCCCTACAACACCGCGCCAGGTATTCAGGTCCTGGGTGAAAGCTCGCCCGCCGGTTTCTTCCAGGCGTCGACCGATATTGACCGGCTCATTCAGCGGATTGTAGGGGTTGGTTACCGGTACTACCGGACCCCAGAAAGTGCCCTCTGCAGCCATCAACTGATCGGAGCGGCGGTTGACGAAAGACAGCTCAGAGAAGGCGTTGACGGTAGTCACATCCTTCCAGTCGTACAACTGGTAGGTGCCGTAGCCATACATGGACGCAACTTCTTGCGGCGTAACCAGGTAGCTGGCCAGAGCAAAGTTGTAGGCGTCGGTCGCCGCATTGAACGGGCGCACGTTCCCTGTGACCGGGTCGACAATCAGCTGGTCTGAGCTGGATGCAGGGGAGAAGCGAGCAGGAGTTGTGGTGGCACTACCGCCACAAACCACGTTGCCGCCAATTTCCCGCAGGGGGCATGCGGAAAAGTTGCGCTCGCCTTGGCCGATTTCATCGCGCTTGGTGTACTGCGCATTCAGCATCACATGGCCTTTGTCATTGCCCGTACCAAAGGTCATTGCCGCCAGATACTCGTCACCATCACCATGGGTAGAACTGCCGTAGCTCGCGGTCAGTTCCGCGCCTTCAAACCCTTTCTTGGTAATGATGTTGATAACACCGGCAATGGCGTCAGAGCCGTAAATGGTCGACGCGCCATCGCGCAGGATTTCCACGCGCTCGATAATTGATGTGGGAATGGTATTCAGGTCAACCACACCGGTCGCACCGCCGGATGAACTGAGGCGGCGACCGTTCATCAGAATGAGTGTGCGCGATGAGCCGAGGCCGCGCAGAGATACGGTGGCGAGACCGGCACTGCCGTTGTTGACGGAAGAGCCCAACTGGCCACCGGTCATGGAGGGAACATCCTGCAGGAAGTCCTCCAGGGTTGTCTGGCCTGATTGTTCCAATTGTGCTGCGTCAAAGACGCTGATCGGGGTGGCGCTATTGGCATCCGTCGCACGTTGAATGCGAGAACCGGTTACAACAATTTCCTCAACCTGCGCCTGTGCATCCTGAGCAATAGAAACGGTAGAAAAGCTGGATGTAACGGCGGCAGCTGCGATCGCGCCCTTGATTGCCCGAGAAAGACGGGTTTTGTCCATGGTATACCTCTCCTGATACCGGTGATGTTCGCCGAATTTGGCCGCGCCCTCTCTGACAACTGCATACATCTATCAACAAAGGCTTGCTATCAACCCTAGAACAATTTTTCTTCGTTCAAGTCATTTTGTGAATGAATTTGCGCCTTTGGTTCGCTTGTGCCAAATGCGACGTCAAAAATGGAGGGAAAGGCGAACAGCATGTGCGCTGCTTTTATTGCGGGGCGATCATTGGACGACAATGTGCATGTCGCCGGGGATTTCATTTCTGTGCGTCTTCGTTGCTGCACAAAGAAATAAAGCGCGCTGCGGAAGCGCAACAGGGTATCTGCCCTAAACAAGGGAGATAAAGTGTCCCCGCTTTACACGAAACGGGAGATCAGGAAACAGGATAGAGGGAAAAACTGAAAGATGTGAAATCAGTTGGCAGAGGTTGCTTCACTTGTTGCTTTACATATTGAAGCTGAAAGTGGTGTACCAGTAGCGGCCGCTCAGGTCGTAGGTGCGGGCATCGAAATTATCATTGAATGCCGACGCTGCAAACGGTGGTGCCTCGTCGAGAAAATTATCGACGCCGATGGCGAAACGGAATCCAGTGGGCACATCGTATGCCACCTGCACATCGTGGGTTGACCAGCTGTCGATGTCGCGGGTGACGGACTGATTGTTGAGCGTGAAGTTTTCTCGCAAGCTGCTCACGTAGTGAATGGTATATCCACCTTCCCAGCGTCCGCGCCGCCAGTAAACCCCGGTGTTCGCTTTCCACTGGGGCAGTGAGCCAGCGCCGCCACTGGCGGAGTCAGCGAAGGTGCCTGCGAGGTCTTCAATGGGGCTGCCGGGCGCCAGCTGGTTCAGGTAGCTATCCATATGGCTACTGTTCATCGACCAGCGAATGAGTCCAAGTGCCTCAGATTGATACTGGTAGCGCATGCTTGTGTCGATCCCGCGCACTTCCCGGGCGCCGATATTCAGGCGGGTGGCGACAATGCGGGTGATGTCTCCCTGCGCATCGCGCTGCACGCGATCAAGGAACAGCCCGCTCATGGCGTTCTGGTTGATCAGGTACTGGGGATTGGTGTCGATCACATCGTTCTGGCGGATGTCGAACAGATCCAGGCTGGCCTGGAACCCGGTAAAGTCGCCGGGTGTCCACACCAGGCCGATTGATCGGTTGTCGGAGGTTTCGGGCTGTAGGTCCGGGTTGCCGCCAAATTCTGTCAGGTACTGGATGCGCGCCTGATCTGCGCGGCCGTTACAGCCGGGTAGAGTGTCTGCGTTGCTGTTGGTGCAGGGATCAAAAAGAAATTCCTGGCTCTGGCTTCCTTTTTGGTTCATATCCACCAGGGTCGGAGCCTTGAAGCCGGTGGCGTAACTGGTACGCACCAGCAGGGCAGGCCAGGGACGCCAGCGCAGCGCCAGTTTGGGATTCGCGGTATTGCCAAAGTCGCTGTAATCGGAATAGCGAATTGCGCCGTCGAGCCATAAGGTGTTTTCCCTCAGCGGTATCGAAATTTCCGCAAAGGCCTCGCCGATCATGCGCTCGCCTTGCGCAGAGCCGGATGCAACCCCGCCGATCAGGGAAAGCCCATCAGCATCGGTTGATGTAAAGTCGATTGCCTCGCGACGTAACTCGACGCCCGCTGCGGCGAGAATATCTCCGGCGGCATACCTGCCCACCGGACCGTCGGCGACATACGTGAGAGAGTTCATGCGTGTGGCACCGTTGACACGGTTTACCGCGCGAATGAAATCCAGCTGCTCACGATCAATGCTCCCAGGGGTTCCCAGCAGATCGACCGCGACACAATCGGTATCCCCGTTACAGGAATCCGGTCCTTTCAAGCCTGTGGATAGCTTGTTGGGATCAATCAGGTTGTTGAAAGCTTCTTTCGCTCGGGTGTAGTGGAAGGCAGCGGTCAGCTCCCACTGCCATTCTTCGATCTGCCCTTTTAGGCCGGTATTTAGACGCCAGGTATCGGTCCCGTTGTGCTGGATCCTTGGTCCGAGCTCCAGTACACGTTTGCGTACGTCGGTGATCTCTTCACCGAACGGATTGTAGATGTTGTCCGCAGCGATACTCAGGTCACCGTTGTCGAAGCGGGTAAATACCGGCGTCGGCGCCATGGTGTTTTCCGAGCGAGTGCGTATCGCCATGAGTTCCGCAAAGGCTTCCGCCGCATCGCTCAGGCTGTGATTGGCTGCAATGTATACGGACTGTCTTTCCGATGGCACCAATGCCGAGGTGTGTTCGCGAAAGTTGTACAGGTCTTCCGGGGTCCAGGTCTGGTATCCATCGGCGGTACTTGTCAGCACGCCATCGGACAGGCCGATGTAGCCTTGGGGCGAGGCTGAAGACCTCAGGTCGGTGCCGCCGCGGGGCCGGTTATCTGCAGAGGCAGATAGGGCGCGGTCGCGGCTCAAGATTTCCCCCTGGCGATAATCCGCCAGGCTGAACATCAAGTGGCTGTGCTCGTTACCCGCGCCCCAGGTCAGGCTAAAGGAGTGAGTCTCCTGATCGCCACGCTCGGCCTGGCCGTAGTAACTATTGGCAGACAGCCCGTCAAAGTCCCGGCGCAGAATGATATTGACCACGCCGGCGATCGCGTCCGATCCGTACACCGCCGAGGCGCCATCTTTCAGTACTTCAATACGGTCCACGGCAGACAGGGGAATGGTGTTCAGGTCCGCGGCTTCGCCCCCGAAGCCGTTATTCACGATACGGCGGCCGTTAATCAGCACCAGGGTGTTGCTCGCGGGTAGTCCGCGCAGGGTGACAGTGGCGGTACCGTTGCCACCGTTAGTTACCGAGGTGCTGGTGGAGTTACCTGAAACCGCGGGCAGGAATTTGAGTAGCTCGGATATTGTCTGCGCACCGGTAATCTCAAGTTCCGGCTGCGCCAGAACATCGATCGGCGCATAGCTGTCCAGCTTCAGATGGCGCAAGTGGCTGCCTGTGAGATTCTGGCCGGTTACGGTCACTTCTTCGGCGGGCAGTAAAGGGGGTTCTGAAGTGTCCTGCTCAGGTCCTTCACCGCGGGCGACAATGGCAATGGCATTGGTGCCGGCATGGGTGAATGTCAGTGGGGTCTTGTCTAGTAGTTTGTGGAGTGCCGGAGCAATGCTGCCGTCGGGCGTTTCCAGATCCTGCCCTGGCACATATACAGCGGAAGCATTGGCGGCGTGTACCACCAGGGAGACACGGCATTCGCGGCCGAGGGTAATCAAAGCGCGGGAAAGGGGCCCGGCCGGCAGTGTTACCCCGGATTTCGGGCAGGCGGCCGCAGCACTCTCCGAGAGTGCAAACAGTCCAGTCAGTGACAGTGCTGCCCAGTGCCGGAAGTTCAAAGACCTTTTATCCCACCCACATGTCCGGCACGATCGGTGACCGGAATTTGCAGATTATTTCTGGTTAGTAGTGCGGTGACGGTGATCGCTTAGCTTTTGGCTAAAAAAAGAACGATCACCAAGGCGGGATTTATATCTTAGTTGGGCTTGGCTGACAAGAGAGTCAGGTTCGGATCGCTTTGATCCTGCGCCAAATCCAGGGCGGTGACGATGGCTGCGAGGGTGGTTTCCGGATCGGTCAGCTCGAATGTGCCGGACAGAGGCTTATCGCTGACGGCGACAGAGGCTGCAGCCGGAACCTTGAGATAACGATTGAGTTCTTCCAGGGCTTCGCTGAGCGGGGTCTCGTCGAACACCAGCTGACCGCGGGTCCAGTCCAGGGCTTCTTCGGCGGAAGTGCGGCCGACATCGGATAGCCCGCTGTTGGAGACGCTCACTTTCTGGTTGCGGACCAGTTTGACAGATTCTGGCTGCAGGCCGCTATCGGCGCGCGCTTCGCTGACCGCTACAACACCGCCGGTGACGGATACTCGGGTGTTTTCCGGGTTGCGCTCCACATTGAACTGGGTGCCCAGTACGCGAATGTTGGCGCTACCCGCCGCTACCGTGAACGGGCGGGAGGTCTGGCGGGCTACATCGAAGAAGGCTTCGCCGCGCAGCAGCTGGGTGCGGCGCTCATCCCGGCTGAAATTGACGATCAGCTCGGAATTGGTATTCAGTTTGACTTCGGAGCCGTCGGGCAGGGCGACGGTGCGGGTTTCACCCACGGCGGTGGTGTACATCTGCTGCTGTACCGGCGCCTGTTGCAACCATTGGTTGCCGATCCACAGGGCAATGCCGAGGCAGGCGGCAACGGCACTGCCGCCCATCAGCCACTGTGGCAGGTTCCAGCCAGTGGTGCCGGTGTTTGCTGAGCGTGCCTTAGTGGTGCTCGCTTGCGCGGGCTCAACGCCGCTGCGATGTTCGGCGCTGGGTACGCTCTCGGGGTAGAGTTCATCCAGGGGGAGGTAAGACAAGGCGCCCAAGTCGCCCCAGAGCTCGGACATTTCGTCGAAAGCCTGGCGATTGGCAGAAGATTCGGTCATCCATGCGGCAAAAGCGCGGCGGTCAGCGGAGCTGAACGTGTCGGAACGCAGGCGCGCGATCCAGGCACATGCCTGGTCAAGCCTGTCTTCCGCTGCTGCTTCTTGTACTTCCTGAGGGTTCACCGCACTAATACCTTGTTTTCCAATAACTGATCGAGCTGTGTGTCAGAGTTGTCATTCGGATAGTAAATGCCTCGTGGCACTAACCATCCTCGTTTTTTGCCCGATCGCACCAATATGGTGCTACTTTGTGGCGTTCAAAACAACATCCCTGGTTTTGTTGTGCAATATTTGCGATAAATCGCTGCAAAATTTAGCACATATTCCCTGCGGAGTCCGTATTTTCTTGTTTGGATACCGCTGTTCATTAGTAAGACGAATGATCGTCCACCCCCCTCAAACAAATTTAAAAATTTCTGCTGCACGGCGGTGCGTTCCCGGTGTTGGGTGCGCCATGGTTGTTCAGTGGCGCAAAAACCTAAGCAGCGGCTGCCGCACAGCGGGGAGTAAAGTCGTAGTTGGAAGCATGACGGGGCGGGGGTGGATTGCCGGTCAATATACTCCCGCCAGTCTGTGCCCGACTTCGGGCCTTATATATAGAAGGGAGTATGGACTATAAGTTTCCGACTTTTTTCCGGCAGACTTTCAGGGCCTGCAGAATGTACTTCTCCACGCTGCTGACCGAGATGTTCATCTCCCGGGAAATTTCGGAGTAGGACAGGCCGCGACTGCGATGCAGTAGGAATGCCTGACGACACTTGAGAGGCAGGCTGTCCATGGCGTCGTGAATGGCTTGCAACTGTTGCCGGGCAGCGAGAACCCGCTCCGGTGATTGGTGAAACGCGTGATCGTCGTCGGTGGCTGTGGCGCCTTCTGCCGGCAGCTGCTGGTTGACGTATTCAATATGCAGTTTGCCGCGGCGCAGCTGATCGACCGCCAGGTTGTTGGCGATCTGGAACAGATAGGCACGGGGGTTCTCGAGGTCTTTCTCGTCACTGAGCTTCTGCAGCCGCAGGTAGGCGTGCTGGGCGATGTCTTCGGCGTCTTCGGTGCTGCGCACGATGCGGGTGACAAACCGCACCAGTGACTGGCCGTGATCGGCAAACAGCTTCTCCAGAAGTGTCTTCCGGGCTTTATTCATTAGTCAGCGGAATCCCCGTACAGCGCTCGTTGCATGTGTTGTGTTTGTTATAAGGCGGGTGCCGACAAGTTATAACACAGCTGAATAGCAATCGACGAGTGGTCGTTTTGACACGATGGAATGACCAAATTGGCCTGGCCCGACGGAAACCGTCGTGGTGCGGCCGTAGCTGGCGGGTGTCTATTCCTGCGCGTTGATGCCGGTATAATGGCCCACTTTGCGGATGCCGGTGCCGGCATCCAACCTACACAACCATGGCATCGAAAGGTGCGGAGAGCGAATGAGTTATCAAGTACTGGCGCGTAAATGGCGGCCGCGACTGTTCCGGGAGATGGTGGGCCAGGAGCATGTGCTTCAAGCCCTGATCAACGCCCTGGATAACAATCGCCTGCACCACGCCTACCTGTTTGCCGGTACCCGGGGGGTGGGCAAGACCACCATTGCGCGGATCCTGGCCAAGTGCCTGAACTGTGAAACTGGCGTCAGCTCCGAGCCCTGCGGGCAGTGCTCGGTGTGTACCGAGATTGCCGAAGGTCGTTTTGTTGACCTGATTGAAGTGGATGCGGCCTCCCGTACCAAGGTCGAGGACACCCGTGAACTGCTGGAAAATGTACAGTACGCACCGACGAGAGGGCGCTACAAGGTGTACCTCATCGACGAGGTGCACATGCTCTCCAACAGCTCCTTCAACGCCTTGTTGAAAACCCTCGAAGAGCCGCCGCCCCACGTCAAGTTTCTGCTGGCCACTACCGATCCGCAGAAATTGCCAGTGACGGTGCTGTCCCGTTGCCTGCAGTTCAACCTGAAGAACATGAGCCCGGAGCGCGTGGTGGAACACCTGCGCTTTGTTCTGGAAAAAGAGCTGGTGCCGTTCGAAGAGCGCGCGCTCTGGCATCTGGGCCGCGCCGCGGATGGCAGTATGCGCGACGCCATGAGCCTGACCGACCAGGCCATTGCCTTTGGCGGCGGCAAGATCAGCGAGGCGGAAGTGCGCGCCATGCTGGGTACGCTCGACAGTACCCTGGTGTGGAAGCTGGTCCGTGCCCTGGCGGAAGAGAACCCTGGGGCACTGTTTGCTGCGGTTGAAGAGCTTTCCCAGCAGGCACCGGATTACAGTGCCGCGCTGGCGGAGTTGGCGGCCATCCTGCACCGGATCGCCATCGCCCAGGTTTTGCCGGAGGCCATCGACAATGCCCTCGGGGATGCGGAGATGCTGCGCCATCACGCCGCCTCTATGGCCGGCGAAAACGTACAGCTGTTCTACCAAATGGCGTTGCTGGCGCGGCGCGATCTGCCGCTGGCGCCGGATCCCCGTGGCGGCTTTGAAATGGCGCTGCTGCGGATGCTCGCGTTCAAGCCCCAGGGAGTTGCACATATCCCCACTGCAAGCCTCGCCGGGGCCAATCAGGCGGCGGTACCGGCTGCGGGCCAAGCTTCTGCACCGCCAGCAGCGGCCCCAGTAGCTGCGCCTTCCCCGCAAGAGACCACCCAGCCGGCAGTTTCTGCACCCGAGCCCGCAGCTGCGGTATCGCAAGCGGCTCCGGCAAGTGAGCCGGTAGCTGCGGACGATGCGCCGCCGTGGTCGGAAGATCCGGCGCCGCAAGTGTCGGCTCAACCTCCTGAGCAGGCTGCCCCCGCACAGGAGCCTCAGCAGGAAGCCCCGGAAAAAAAGTTCCACGCTGAATCGGAGCCACAGCATGCTGTGGCAGAGTCCGCAATGCGGGGTGAGGAGCCATCGGCCCAGGTGGTGGAGCCATCAGCCCCGGTAATGGAGCCTTCAGCGCAGCTAGCGGAGCCTTCAGCTCCCGCAGAGCCCCCCTCTGATCAGGTCGAGGTCGAGCAGCCGGCAGTGCCGGTTGAGTCGTCTTCAATTGAGGTACAACAGCCGACCGCAAATAGTTTTGCTGCCGAAGCGCCACAAGCCGCACCCGTTCAGGACTATGCGGCTGACGCGGCTCCTGCCGAGCCCGCGTCGCACCAGCCTTCCCAGAATACGGGGGGCACGGCTAGCGACGAGCGCGCGGCAATGCGCGAGCAATTGCGTCAGCAGGTAGCGCAGGTTGAGTCAGCGCCGGTAAGCGCGTTTGAGGCCGAGCCTACCCCTCGGGCGGTGGAGGCACCGCAACCGGTGGTTGAGGCGGCGGCACCGGTGCCTGCGGCGCGCCTGGATGCGTTGTCACCCGGCAGCTGGCCGGCGATGTATCCACAGGTCGGCGTGACCGGTATCCTGCACTCCATTGCTTCGAACCTGGAGTTACTGGGACGGCAGGACAATATACTGTCTTTTACCCTCGACCAGTCCTCCAGCAGCCTGTACGACGAGGGCCACCAGCGACGCCTGGCGGATGTGCTGGGAGATTTCTTCGGCCAGCCGGTTATCGTGCATATCCAGGTGGGAGAAGTGCACGGTGGTACGCCCGCGCGTCTGATCGCCGCCACCCGGGAAGCGCAGCTGTTGTCCGCGCGCGATGCGCTGAACAGGGATCCTCTGGTGCAGGAGCTGCAGTCCGAACTGGGCGCGCAGCTGGTGCCGGAGTCAGTGGAATACCGGGGATAGCCGGCGGAATATCCAGAGTGAGATGCGCGGGGCGCATCCACTGAAGAAACCAGATTTAACGCATTGATTGAACGGTGAACTCCATGATGAAAGGTATGGGCGATTTAATGCAGCAGGCCCAGAAAATGCAGGCCGACATGCAGGAACGCATGGAAAAAATGCAGCAAGAACTGACCGAGCTGCGGGTAACCGGTGAATCCGGTGCGGGCATGATCAAGGTCACCATGAATGGCCGCCACGATGTGGTGGATGTGAACATCGACCAGAGCCTGCTCGGCGAAGACAAGGAAATGCTGGAAGACCTGCTCGCCGCCGCGGTCAACGATACGGTACGCCGGGTGGAAGAGGCCGCGCAAAAGCTGCAGAAAGAGCAGATGGGCGGCCTCGCAGCAGGCATGAACCTGCCCGAAGGGTTCAAGTTTCCTTTCGGTTGATAAACTGCCAGCCCTTTAATTTTACGGGGCCCGGAACGGGCCCTTTTTCATTTTCTGAAATCGTCGAACACACACTATATGTTCAGCCCCCTGATTGAAGACCTGATTCGCGCGTTGCGCTGCCTGCCCGGTGTCGGCCCCAAGTCCGCCCAGCGCATGGCCATGTACCTGCTGGAAAAAGACCGCGATGCCGCTGGCCTGCTGGCCAGCTCGTTGCAGCAGGCGGTGGAAAAGGTCGGCCGCTGCAGCCGCTGCCGCACGCTGACCGAGCAGGAAATCTGCGCGCTGTGCAATAACACCCGCCGCGATCACTCGCTGTTGTGCGTGGTGGAAACGCCGGCCGATGTGCTCGCTATCGAACAGGCGGGCAACTATCACGGTCTCTATTTCGTGCTGCACGGCCATCTCTCACCAATCGATGGCGTGGGCCCCGCGGATATCGGGCTGGATGTGCTGGGAGAGCGTCTCGGCGAGCGTCAGGGTGGCGAGCAGGAACGCAGCGCCATCAATGAGCTGATCATTGCCACCAACCCCACCGTTGAGGGCGAGGCCACCGCTCAGTTTATTGCCGAGCGCGCACGCGCCAAGGGTGTTGCGGTCAGCCGTATTGCCCACGGGGTGCCCATTGGCGGTGAGCTGGAATATATCGACGGCGGCACCCTCGCGCACGCCTTCAACAGTCGTACGGTGCTGTAATGGTAGAGCAGAACAAGAATCCGCAGGTGCAGGACAAAAACCTGGTCGACACTACCCCGGTGTGGATCGATGGTGCGGCTGAGCTGGCTGAACTCTGCGAGCGCTTGCGCACCCAGGGTGCAGTGGCACTGGATACGGAGTTTATGCGCAGCCGGACTTTCTACCCACTGCCCGCGTTGGTGCAGCTGGGGGATGGCAAACGCTGCTACCTGATCGACAACCTGGCGATTGAAGATCTTGGGCCACTGCGAGCCTTGCTGGTAGATACCCGCGTGGTGAAAATCATGCACAGCTGCAGCGAGGACCTGGAAACCCTGGACCGCCTGCTGGGCGTCATTCCAGAACCGATCTTTGATACCCAGATCGCCGCGGCCATCAGTGGTATGCGCTCGGGATTGGGCTATGCCGCCACCGTAAGCGCCTTGCTGCAAATCGATCTGCCGAAAAGCGAGACCCGCTCCGACTGGCTGCAGCGACCGCTCAGTGAATCCCAGAAAAACTATGCGGCGCTGGACGTGGCCTGGTTGCCACTGGTGTACGCCCTGTTGCTAAAAAAGCTGCGCGAGCAGGATCGTCTGGAGTGGTTGCGGGAAGACTGTAAGGCGTTGGTCGAGGCTGCCCGCAATCCGGAACCCTTTGATCAGTACTACCGCAAGGTGAAAGGGGCCTGGCGCCTTAACTCGGACCAGCTCGCAGTACTGCAGGACCTGTGTGCCTGGCGCGAGCGCGAAGCCCGTGTGCGCAATATGCCACGCAACCATCTGTTGAAAGAAAATGTCTGCCTCAGCCTTGCCCAGGCCATGCCCAAATATCTCGCCACACTGGCACAGCCAGGACTGGAAGGGAAAACCCTGCGCAAGTACGGCGAAACCTTGCTGGAGATCATTACCGCAGCGGGCGAGCGGGAAGACAAACCGCCGCGTCTGCCGCAACCGCTCAATCGCGCAGAGGGCGAGGTTCTTAAATCTTTGCGCGAGGAGGTGAACAGGTTGGCGGAAGTTGCCGATTTGCCGCCGGAAATCCTGGTGCGGAAAAAAGAGCTGGAAGCCCTGGTGCAGTCAGACGCCCCCGATCTGGAAGGCCGGCTGTGCGGCTGGCGTCGCCAGGTGGTGGGCGAGCCACTAATCAAAGCACTGAACACCCTGAATAAAGCCTGATGGCCCCGAGTGATACCCCATGAAAGTCCTGTGTGATATTTACCGCAGTCCGCGAGAGCAAGAGATGTACCTGTACGTGGAAAAGCGCGAGGGCCTGGCCCGGGTACCGGAAAAATTGCAGGAACTGTTCGGCAAGCCGGTGCATGTCACCACCATGCTGTTGACCGCCGAGCGCAAACTCGCTCGTGCGGATGTGGAAAAGGTCATGCACGCGGTGCAGGATCAGGGCTACTATCTGCAAATGCCGCCGGTGTCCGACGATGAAATGCGGGCAATTGCCGCGCAGAACAGCAAGTTGCCCCGCGGCTGAGTCGCCATTCAATGGTTAGCCAACGGCCTTTCTGGCAGCGTAAAACCCTTGCGGAAATGACCGAGGCGGAGTGGGAATCCCTCTGTGATGGCTGTGGTCGCTGTTGTCTGCATCGCCTGGAAGACGAGGACACCGGTGAGGTCCATACCACCTGTGTTTCCTGCAAACTGCTGGATACGCACAGCTGCCAATGCGGTGACTATCCGCATCGCAAACAGAAGGTGCCAGACTGCATTCAGCTGACACCGGAAGATGCCGCGGGGTTTACCTGGCTACCGCGCACCTGTGCCTACCGTATTCTGGCGGAGGGAAGGCAGTTGCCCGCCTGGCATCCACTGGTGTCCGGCGACCCGGATTCGGTGCACAAGGCCGGTATCTCTGTGCAGGACAAGGTAATCAGCGAAACGGAAGTACAGCCGGATGATTTTGAGGATCACATTGTCATCTGGGTGGGCGACGAATAAACACACTCGATAACAGTAAAACGAAAGCGAAGTAAAAATGGCAGAAGAATTCAAATTAGCCTGGGCAGTATATGTCGGCGGCGTGGTGGTCCTGCTGGCCGCAGGCTTTTGGTTTATGCGCAATTGGAGCTGGACGTGGGTGCGCAACCTGCTGCTGTTGGAAGCCGCTACAGTGTTGCTGGTTCCGGCTCGCGGCACCTCACCGGAGGGTCCGTTGACACCGATACTGCCACTGTTTGTGTATCAAACCGTATTTGAGGAAGAGGGCGCCACTCCGGAAGTGGCGGCCAGTCTGGTCTTCGCGGCTGGCGGAGCGCTGGCGGTCATGTTAATCGTGGGGATCATTACCCTGATTGTGCGCCGCCGAAAAGATCGCCCCATGACCGAGAGTGACCAGTTCTAAGGGTTCATACCCGTGATGCCGCGCCAGTAACCAGCTCCGGTGGTAACTGGCGCTCATTTCCTTTCCTGCCGCCTTCTGCGGCCGCGTGTTTTCCCGCAAACTGCTATATCTAATAGAGCTCGCAACAATCCTCTCCAATTCTGGGCCCCCGGATTGTGCGGCACTGAATGGCTCGGGCCTGGACCTGAAGCCATGCAACCGGCCGGGAAGCCGTAAGAACAATGGACAAAACACATAAGTGCCTGCGAAGTGCCTGAAGTGGCGTTTACTGTGCATGGGATAAAGGGACAGGGATGCTCGATCACCTGCTAATACTGACCGCCGTCATGCTGGTCTCCGGTATCCTCGGTGGCCTGGTCAACTACTACCAGATGCTGTTTACCGAGGAAGATCCCGCTGGTCTGGCGCGCTGCCTGATTATGGGGTTGTGCGGTGCCCTGATGGTCCCCATTTTCCTCAAATTCACCCAGAGCGACTTACTGATCGAAATTCAGGGCGATCCTTCGCGTCTTCTGATTTTCACCGGCTATTGCCTGCTCGCCGCCATCGCTTCTCGCATGTTTGTGTTCAATGCAGCCCGCCGCCAGCTGCGGGATGCCAGCATCGCCCGCGCTCGGGTAGAGAACCTGGAGCAGGAAATCCGTGCCATGCAGCTGGAAATGATGCCGCTGCTGGAGCACGAAATTGAAGGGGATCCCGACCAGGGACCAACCCTCGATTTCAACCAGATTCGCAAGCTGGATGACAACGCCCTGCATGTGTTGAGTCTGCTCAACAATGGCGATTGTGTGTTCCGCTCCCTCGCCGGCATGGTGCAGGAAGGCAATATGGAGACCAATTCCGTGGCCCGTGCCCTGAACAGTCTGCTGGTGCTGGAGATGGTGGGGAAAATCCACAGTCATCTGGGAATCCGCTGGTATATCACCGACAAGGGGCGTCAGGTTGTGCGCCGCCGTCGCGCACAGGTGGCCTGATCGTCACGCGCACCCTCTTGCTTGGCTGTTCGTGACTGCCTGTCCAATATTGGTCGCATTTTATCCGGATGCGGCCGCTGCCGTCATTTAATCTGACCGAATCTGCCTTTGGGGCCAACTTGCCGATCCTTTACCATGAGTGCTTTTCGAGCACAGGAATTCGGAGCGGCCATGAAATTCACCGGAACCGACAGTTACGTTGCCACGGACGATCTGCAAATGGCGGTGGACGCGGCAGTCACTCTGCAGCGCCCGCTGTTGATCAAGGGGGAGCCGGGCACCGGCAAAACTCTGCTGGCGGAAGAGGTGGCCAGCAGCCTCGGGCTGAAGCTGATCCAGTGGCATATCAAGTCCACCACCAAGGCCCAGCAGGGGCTGTACGAATACGATGCGGTATCGCGTCTGCGGGATTCCCAGCTGGGGGTGGACCGGGTCCACGATATCGGAAACTACATCAAGAAAGGCAAGCTGTGGGAGGCCTTTGAGGCCGACGAGCGGGTAGTGCTGCTGATTGATGAGATCGACAAGGCGGATATCGAATTCCCCAACGACCTGCTGGTGGAAATCGACCGTATGCAGTTTTATGTATACGAAACCGGTGAAACCATCACCGCCAAACAGCGCCCGATTGTGATCATTACCTCGAATAATGAAAAAGAGCTGCCGGATGCGTTTCTGCGTCGCTGCTTTTTCCATTACATCAGTTTCCCGGACCGCGCGACCATGCAAAAAATTGTGGATGTGCACTATCCGGATATCAAAAATACACTGGTGGCCGAGGCGATGGATATTTTCTTCCAGATTCGCGACGTGCCGGGCCTGAAGAAGAAACCCTCTACTTCTGAGTTGATCGATTGGTTGAAGCTGCTGATGGCGGACGATATTTCCGAGGAAGTATTGAAGAACCGCGATACGACTTCCGCAATTCCACCGCTGTACGGCGCACTGCTGAAAAACGAGCAGGACGTACACATGCTTGAGCGTCTGGCGTTTATGGCCCGGCGGGAAAATCGCTGACTTAGTGGATCTGATGGCGGCGTTGCCACCCGGTATCTCCGCCTTCGCCCTAACCGCAACATTCTTTTCGAAATTTCGGGGCAACTATGCTCATCGGATTTTTCCTGAATCTCCGTCGTTACGATCTCCCGGTATCCATCACCGAGCTGCTCTCGTTGCTGGAAGCCCTGCAGCAGCGGCTGGTCTATGCCAACCTGGACGATTTTTACTTTCTTGCCCGCACTTGCATGGTGAAAGACGAGAAGCACTTCGATAAATTCGACCGCGCCTTCGCCGCTTATTTTAAAGACCTGGAATCCCTGGACGATATCCTCGAGCAGGTGATTCCGGAGGACTGGCTGCGCGCGGAGTTTATGAAGCAGCTGAGCGAGGAGGAGAAGGCAAAAATCCAGTCCATGGGTGGACTGGAGAAGATGCTGGAGGAGTTTAAGAAACGTCTCGAAGAACAGAAGAAAAAGCACAGCGGCGGCAACAAGTGGATAGGTACCGGCGGTACCAGCCCGTTCGGCAACAGCGGCTATCACCCGGGTGGCATCCGGGTGGGGGGGCAGAGTCGCAACAAGTCCGCGTCCAAGGTGTGGGAGAAGCGCCAGTTCCGCAACCTGGATGACAGCATCAGCCTAGGCACCCGCAATATCCAGGTTGCCCTGCGCAAGCTGCGCAAGTTCGCCCGCTCCGGTGCGGCGGAAGAGCTGGATCTGGATAACACGATTAAATCCACCGCGCGCAACGCCGGTCTGCTGGACATCAAGATGGTGCCCGAGCGTCACAATGCGGTGAAGGTGCTGATTTTCTTCGATGTCGGCGGCTCCATGGACCCGTACGTCAAACAGTGTGAGGAACTCTTCTCCGCATGCCGCAGTGAGTTCAAGCATCTGGAGTATTTTTATTTCCACAATTTTGTGTACGAACATGTGTGGAAAGACAACCAGCGCCGCTACTCGGAATCCACGCCACTGGTGGAGGTGTTGCGTACCTATGGCAAGGATTACAAGGTGATTTTCGTTGGCGATGCATCCATGGCGCCTTATGAAATCACCAGCCGCTTTGGCAGTGTTGAACACATGAATGAAGAGCCGGGGGCGGCCTGGATGCAGCGCGTCACCAATACCTACGAAAAACTGGTGTGGCTCAATCCCACTTCCGAGGAGTATTGGCAGTACACATCCAGTATCAGCATGACCCAGCGACTCGTGGGTGGGCATATGTATCCGATGACAATTGAGGGGTTGGATCGGGCGATTGCCTACCTTGTAAAGGGACGTTGAGGTTTCTTTCCGATTATGTGAGCTGCAAATTCCTACGGTGGCGACGAAGTGCCGGATGCGGGTTTTCAGGACCGCTGTAAACCCATCCCTGGGAGCTGCGGCGCAAACATCCTGTTTGCGACGCTCCTGAAAACCCGCATCCGGCACTTCGCCTTCGCATTTGAGTAATCACTTCGAATTTGTAAATTGGCGAACTCTAATCAAGGTGTCTCTGTTTAGGAGTAAGGTCAGGTGGCGGGTGGAGGTTTTCAGGAGCGTCGGCGACAGGGACGTCGCCGACGCAGCGTACAGGGATGTATTTACAGCGGTCCTGAAAACCTCCACCCGATGCCTGACCGCCACAAATATTGTTCAGGGCACGCTGATCGAGGGTAGTGGTTACTCCCCAAACTTCCGCTGAGGTGCCACATCGTGGTCGGCGGTGATGCCGATTTCTTCCTTGGTGGTGTCTTTCACCACGGTATGTTCTTCCTCGGCACCGTGCATCCAGTCCACCAGTTTCTCGCGGATAAAGAACAGGATAAGCCCGGCAGTAATCGCTGCAATCGCCACGCCGCCAAAGGTCGCTATCGGACCGGACTCGCCCACCAGCTTACCAATCTCCGCCGCGCCTTTATTGGCAATACCGATAAACGCAAACCACAGCCCCATCATCAGCGACAGATAGCGCAGCGGAGCGAGTTTCGTCACCATCGACAACCCGATCGGTGACAGGCACAACTCACCAATCGTGTGGAAGATATACGCCACCACCAGCCACCAGGGGCTCGCTTTGGCAGTCTCTGAATCCCCGATCTGCATCGCCGCACCCACCATGGATACGAACCCCAGGCCAAGGAAAATCAGGCCCAGGCTGAATTTTCCCGGGGAGGTCGGTTCGCGCGAACCCAGCCCCACCCAGATACTCGCCACAACCGGCGCGAGGATGATGATGAACAGCGGGTTGACCATCTGCAGCCAGCTGGCCGGAATCTCAAACCCGAAAATGTGCAGGTCCGTGTTGTACTTGGCGAACAGGTTCATGGAGCCCGCCGCCTGCTCAAAGCCCGCCCAGAAAATCACCGTAAACAGACCCAGGATCAGGATCACCTTGATACGGTCGCGTTCCTCTGGCGTCAGCGGGCGTTTCTTGTCATCACTGTGCAGGTTCGGTTTCAGCCCCAGTTTTGCTGAAGGTTGGTTGCCGATCTCGCCGAGCAGCTTGTCCGACTTAGTGGCCTGCAGAATCAGGCCGAGCAACATACCCAGGCCCGCGACAAAAAAGGCCAGCTGGTAATCCACCTTCTCGCCGATCCAGCCGATCACCAGATAGCCGAGAATCGAACCCAGGTTGATCCCCATATAGAAAATGGTGAACGCTGTATCCCGGCGCTTGTCGCCCTCGTCGTACAGGTCGCCCACCATGGTGGAGATGTTTGGTTTGAAAAAGCCATTGCCGATGATCATCAAAGCCAGGCCAAGCCAGAGCCCGTAAATCTCCGTGCCGTCCGGCAGCCACTTGTGCGGGAAACCGAGGGCGAACTGCCCCAGCATCATCAGTACCCCGCCGAACATGATGCAGCGCCGCTGGCCCCATTTGTTGTCTGCCATCCAGCCGCCGATGATCGGTGTCAGGTACACCAGCATGGCGTAGGTGCCCAGGTAGCTCAGCGCCTTGGACTGCAGCTCGGTATCCGAAAGCGCGTCCCAGCCGAATGCGGCGGCAGCAGCGGCAGAGGTGAGGTAAAACACAAAGATGCCGCGCATACCGTAGTAGCTGAGGCGCTCCCACATCTCGGTACCGAACAGCAGGAACAGCCCCTTCGGGTGTCCCATCATCTCGCCGGCCGTAGCCGGGGGTCTTGGCTTGAGATCTTGCATTTGCGCTCCTTACCTCTTCGCGCTGGCGGCAATCTGCCCAACCGTTGGGAGGGCGGCTGTTGCGTGTACGCTCGTCGCCCTGTTGGGCATCGAGTGGAATCGTCTGGAAGTCCATTGGAAAAGTGTCGCGCACATGGCCCGTTTCGAGGGTTGTAATGTGCGCCATCGACCTGAGTATAGATCAGGAGTTTAGGGACAGACCCCGGCAGTCCCCAGCAGGTATAATCGCCGGTTTGCCATTTTCCTCTGAATAAGCAGTCATATGAGTCGAGAGTCCACCCAGCCGAATCTGCAGCAGTACCAGCAGTTGCTTCCCCAGTGTATGGGGTGCGATCGCTTTGAGCTGCAGCGCACCCTCAAGAGCGCCCAGCGTCGGCTGAAAGAGGGCAAGCCAGCGGACAAGATGCTGGCCCAGCTGGAAAGCCGGGTAGCGGCCTCTGTAGCGCTGGCGGAGGCGCGCCGGCAGAAGCTGCCCAGGGTCGAGTGGCCGGAAGGCCTGCCCGTTGTCGCGCGGCGGGAGGAGATTGCGGAGCTGATTGCCGCAAACCAGGTTGTGGTGGTGGCGGGGGAGACCGGTTCCGGCAAGACCACCCAGTTGCCCAAAATCTGCCTGGAACTGGGGCGCGGTATCTTCGGCCAGATCGGCCATACCCAGCCGCGGCGGATTGCCGCGCGCACCGTGGCCAACCGTATCGCGGAAGAGCTCGGGCAGTCTCTGGGGGATTCCGTGGGCTACCAGGTGCGGTTTACCGACCAGAGCACCGAACACACCCATATCAAGCTGATGACCGACGGCATCCTGCTGGCGGAGATCCAGCGCGATCCGCTGCTCAACCAGTACGACACCCTGATTATCGACGAGGCCCATGAGCGCAGCCTCAATATCGACTTCCTGCTGGGTTACCTGAAGACCCTGCTGCCTCGGCGGCCGGATCTCAAAATCATCATCACCTCTGCGACCATTGATCTGGAGAAGTTCTCCCGGCATTTCGACAATGCGCCGATCATCGAGGTGTCCGGGCGCACCTACCCGGTGGATATCCACTACCGGCCACCGGCAGACAGCGATGCCGACCTGAACGAGCAGATCATCGGTGCCGTGGAAGAGCTGCTGCAAGAGGAGAAATCCTCGCCTCGTCGCGGCGGCGATATTCTGGTGTTCATGAGTGGCGAGCGTGAAATCCGCGAGTGTGCCAAGGCCCTGCGGGATGCCCAGTTACCGCACCTCGAGGTGTTGCCGCTGTATGCGCGTCTCAGCCTGGCGGAGCAGAGCCGGGTGTTTGCGCCGCACAAGGGCCGCAGGATCGTACTTGCCACCAACGTGGCGGAGACCTCAATCACCGTGCCCGGTATCCGCTATGTGATCGACCCGGGTACCGCGCGAATCAGTCGTTACAGCTATCGCAGCAAGATCCAGCGCCTGCCGGTGGAGGCCATTTCCCAGGCCAGCGCCAACCAGCGTGCCGGGCGCTGTGGCCGGGTCAGCGCCGGTGTGTGTATCCGCCTGTATGAAGAGAGCGATTTCATCCAGCGCCCGGAATTCACCGATGCGGAAATCCTGCGCACCAACCTGGCTGCGGTCATTCTGCAGATGCTGCAATTGCGCATCGGTGATATCCGCGAATTTCCGTTTGTGGATCCACCGGATCAGCGACTGATCAACGACGGCTACAACCTGCTGCAGGAACTGAAAGCGGTAGATGGCAAGGGGCGGGTCACCCCGCTGGGGCGTGCGCTGTCGCGATTGCCGCTGGATCCGCGCCTCGGTCGCATGCTGATGGAATCCGGTCCCGCAGGCAGCCTGCGGGAACTGCTGATTATTGTCAGCGCACTGGCGGTGCAGGATCCCCGCGAGCGCCCGGCGGAAAAGCGCCAGGCCTCCGATGAAAAGCACAAGCAGTGGCAGCACGAGCAGTCGGATTTCCTCAGTCTAGTAAACCTGTGGGATGGCTACGAAGCCCAGCGGCAGGAACTGAGCCAGAACCAGCTGCGCAAGTGGTGCCAGAAAAACTTCCTGTCCTGGTTGCGACTGCGCGAGTGGCGAGACATCCACCACCAGCTGCGCCTCGCAATCCGCGACCTGAACCTGAAACTGAACAAGGAGCCGGCGCCCTACGCCAATGTGCACAAGGCAATTCTGCCCGGGCTGCTGGACAATATCGGCGTGCGCGATGAGAACAAGGAGTTCCTCGGCTGTCGCAATCGCCGCTTCCATATCTTTCCCGGTTCCGGCCAGTTCAAGAAGCCGCCGAGCTGGGTGGTAGCCGCTCAGCTGCTGGAAACCAGTCGTCTGTATGCGCACACGGTGGGCAAGATCGAACCGGACTGGGTGCTGGGCTGTGCCGAGCACCTGGTCAAACGCAATTATTTCGAGCCCCATTACAATCCGCGCTCGGGCGCAGTGATGGCGTTTGAAAAGGTCACCCTGTACGGCCTGGTGCTGGTAGATAAGCAGCGTATCCATTTCAGCAAGCTGGACCCGGTTGTCGCGCGCGAGGTATTTATCCGCGAGGCGCTGGTGGAGCAGCGTTACCGTGGTAAAGGCAGGTTCTTCAAGCATTACAAAGCGCTGCTGGAAGAGCTGGAAGATCTGGAAGCAAAATCCCGGCGTCGCGATATCGTCGTGGATGACGAGGTGGTGTACCGCTTTTTCGATGAGCGAATTCCTACGGAAGTCGTCAACCTGGCGGGATTTGAAAAGTGGCGCAAGCAGGCGGAGCAGAAGGATCCCGAATTACTGTTCCTGCCGCGCGACCTGATGATGCAGCAGGATGCGGGTCACGTGGGCGAGGCCCAGTTTCCGGATTCGCTGATCAGTGGCGGTATCGAATATCCACTGAGCTATCACTTCGAACCGGGTAGTATCGATGACGGCGTCAGTATCCAGGTACCGGTAGGTGCCCTGCACCAGGTGCCCGCGGCGCGCCTGCAGTGGGTGGTGCCCGGTATCCTGCGCGACAAGTGTATTGCGCTGGTCAAAAACCTGCCCAAGCAGTACCGCAAGTACTTCGTGCCGGTGCCCGCCGCGGTCGACAAGGCACTGCCGCGCATGCAGCCCGGCAATACCCCGCTGTGGCAGGCGCTGGCGCACGAGCTGAAACGCCAGACTGCGCAGGAACTGCCGCAAGATGCGTGGCAGGCGGCGGAGCAGTGCGTGGAGGACTTCTACCGTTTCAATATCCAGGTGCTGGATGAAAAAGGCCAGCTACTGGACCAGGACCGCGATCTGGAAATCCTGCAGGCCCGCTACCGCGACCGGGTGCAGCAGGAGCTGGCCAGTGCCGGTGACGATTTCGAGCGGGAGGGTATTACCCAGTGGGATTTTGGAGACCTGCCGGAAACCCACCAGCTCGACCAGGGCGGCCTCAAGGTGCGCGCCTACCCGGCGCTGATTGCCAACAAGGAAAGCGTCGACCTGAAGTTGCTGGATAACCCGGACGAGGCCCGACAGCTGACTCGCGCCGGCATCTGTCGCCTCGCCATCCTGCACCTGCCGGAGCCAGTGAAGTACCTGCGCAAGGAATTGCTCAAAGGCAAGGAACTCGGCCTCAGCGCCGCCGATCTCGGGCGTCGGGAAGAGGTGGCCGACGATATCCTGATGGCCGCGGTGCGCGAATGCTTCTGGGCAGACGAAAACTGGCCGCGTACCCAGAGTGAGTTTCTCGCCGCGCTGGAACAGCGGGAAAAGCTGGTGGAAATTGCCCAGGAGATAGCCGGTCTGCTGGTAAAAGTCCTCGCCCAGCTGGTGCCCCTGCGCAAGCAGATCAAACAGCAGAAAAACCTGGCGGTGGCCATGGCGGTCGGGGATATCAACCGTCAGCTGAGCGGGATGTTCTACCGCGGTGTGCTGTTCCACACGCCGCTGGAATGGTTGCGCCAGTACGGGCGTTACCTGAAAGGCATTGAGCTGCGGCTGGAAAAGGCCGCGCTCGATCCCAACCGGGATCGCCGCCTAAGTGCTGAATTCCAGGAGGCAGAGGAACCTTATCAGGCCGCTGCGAGCAAGCGCGATCCATTGATGATGGCGGGGGACCCGCGTTTGGTGGAATACCGCTGGATGCTGGAAGAGTTCCGGGTATCCCTGTTTGCGCAGTCCCTCAAGACCCTGATGCCGGCGTCTATCAAGCGTCTGCGCAAGTTCTGGGCCGAGTTGGGACTGTAAACCCGGGTGCGCTGTTTTCGCGACTCTCTCCCCCGATGGGGGAACTCGGGGCTAGATGACAGCGTTGGCCACTCATCCGAAGTTTTTGTCTCTGCGTATGTAAGAATCAACGGGCTGCCGCGACTATTCTCTTGTCGTGGCAGTATGCGCGGCAGGTTAGAACTGGTTCACAGTTACGGATATTCGGTTGAACCTGAATCCGGAACCATTAGTCTGACTGAGAACCCAATGCTCTACCGGGAAACTATAATCCGGAAGCGGCGGATTTCGCGCCGTTTGCGGGGATAGCCCCAGCTTTAGCGAAGAGTCCCAAACAGGCTCTCGAACTTCCAACAGGAGATCCACTATGAACAAGAAGAATCTGCCGCTTGCGGCCGCCGTTGGTGCCGCTTTCATTGCCTCAGCCACCCTGAGCACCTCCACTTCCGCCAATCCGTTTACCGCTACCGAGCTGACCGCCGGCTACAACCTGAAAATGGCCGATGACCACGGCAAGAAGAAGGAAGGCAAGTGCGGCGAAGGTAAATGCGGCGAGGACAAAAAGAAAGAAGGTAAGTGCGGCGAAGGTAAATGCGGAGAAGGCAAAAAGAAAGAGGGCAAGTGCGGCGAAGGTAAATGCGGCGAAGGTAAGCAGAAAGAAGGCAAGTGTGGCGAGGGCAAGCAGAAAGAAGGCAAGTGCGGCGCTTGATAGCCCAGCCTATCGCCTGACAGTAGCCCGGCCCCGGAGCCGGGCTGCTTTTTATCTTGCATGGATGTGCAGACCCCGACATCAACAAAAGTACCCAGGATTCTCGCTATGACTGAATCGCGCCAGTACCCCGTTCATGGCGCCGGCCTGGGGCTCAGGCGATCCATGATGGGGGAATCTCTGACTCCCGAGCAGGTGGATTTCCTCGAAGTCGCACCGGAAAACTGGATCGGTGTCGGCGGTCGCTACGGGCGCTGGTTGAGATCCTTCACCGAGCGCTTTCCTTTCGTCACCCACGGATTGTCGCTGTCCATCGGCTCGCCGGCACCGCTCGATGAGGAACTGGTAAAGTCCATCAAGCAGTTTATCCGCGAGCACGGCATCCGCTGTTACAGCGAACATCTCAGTTACTGCTCCGACCACGGCCACCTATACGACCTGTTGCCGATCCCGTTTACCGAAGAAGCGGTGCACTATGTGGCCGCTCGAATCCGGCGGGTACAGGATATCCTCGAGCAGCGTATCGCCATGGAGAACGTCTCCTACTATGCCGCGCCAGGACAGGAAATGTCCGAGCTGGAATTTCTGAATGCGGTGCTGCAGGAAGCCGATTGCGACCTGTTGCTGGACGTCAACAATATCTACGTCAACGCCACCAATCACCGCTACGACGCCGAAGCATTCCTGCTGGGCCTTCCCGCGCAGCGTATCCGTTACGCCCATGTGGCGGGGCACTTTGATGAGGCGGAAGATCTCAAGGTAGATACCCACGGAGCGCCAGTGATTGACCCGGTATGGCAGTTGCTGCAGCGTGCCTACGAGGTGTATGGCCCTGTGCCCACCTTGCTGGAGCGAGACTTCAATATCCCCCCGTTGCCCGAGCTGTGCACTGAGGTCGCGCGTATAAGGGGCTATCAGGAAGGGGCTGTAACGGAACGTCCCGAATCAACTGCGGAGGTGGTTCATGGGCGCTGACACTCCTGCGCATAACCGAACTGGCAGCAAAGCTGGCTTTGTTGAACTGCAGAGGGCGTTCGCTGCACACTTGCGCGCCCCTGCTGAAGTCCCCGCTCCCGCGGATATTGAAGACCGTCGCGCGGGTATCTACCGGGACCTGATTTACAACAATATTGAGTCCTTTATCGCCGGCGGTTTTCCGGTGCTGCGCAGTATCTTCGACGATGAACCGTGGCACGCCATGGTGCGCGATTTTGTCCAGCGACACGCGGCACAGAGTCCGTATTTTCTGCAGATCAGCGAAGAGTTCCTCCACTATCTTCAGAACGAGCGCGCGGTCAGTGCGGCGGCTGAATTCGATCCGCCGTTTATGCTGGAGCTGGCCCATTACGAGTGGGTGGAACTGGCGCTGGATGTCAGCGATACGGTATTCCCCGATAACCTCGAGCGAAACTGTAGCGACGAGCAGATCCTGGACTGGGCGCCCGTGGTATCGCCGCTTGCCTGGAATCTCAGCTATCACTATCCGGTACATCACATCGGTCCGGCGCATCGGCCGGTAGAACCGCCGCAAACTCCGACGTTCCTGGTGGTATATCGCGATCGAGCTGATACTGTCGCCTTCCTTGAGGCAAACGCCGTCACCGCGCATTTGTTGACACTGATTCAGGATGCGAACCCGGTCGCTGATCCATCCGCCGTATCCCCACATTATCCGGTGACAGCCAGTGGCCGGATGCTGTTGCAGCGGCTGGCCGATGACTTACAGCACCCCGAGCCCGATCAGTTGCTTGGGTTCGGCACCGATATACTGAAAAAACTCCTCGGCCTGGACATTCTCGCAGGGTTCAGGCCGTTATAACGTTCGGCGTTAATGCGGCCAACCCACTTGGCGAAAACTGCCAGCTGCTATGCTGGCTAAGCGGCCAGTGTTAATATTGCCCCCACTGAAATAAACAGATTCTGGTTTGAACAAACGAAATTTTTTTGCGAGGAGCAGGGAATTGCTTGAGCGCACACACGTAACTGCCTGGGTACTGGCCGCCACTCTGTCGGCGCCACTGGCAATGGCTCAGGACGCGTCGGATCCATTTGCGGAGGTGCCCAACGAGGCGCCCGCAGCCACCACCACATCGCCTGATACCAACGAAACCACCGGTGATACTGCTCCGGCCTCTGCTGAGGGTGCTGGCGATACCGCGGGTTCCGATGATTTTGGCGCCGAAGATGACTTTGCTTCTGGCGACGGCTCAGGTTCTGAAGACGGCTTTGGTTCCGCGCTCGAAGACGAATACGGGTTTGATCCCGCCGATGAGTTCTCCAGCGCTGAAGAGCCCGAAGATCGCGACCCCTGGGAAGGCTTCAACCGCGCCATGTTCCGCTTTAACGACACGGCAGATCGCTGGTTCCTGAAACCTGCGGCGGTCAGCTATCGCCAGATTACCCCGATTTTCATGCAAACTGGGGTTTCCAACTTCTTTTCCAATCTGCGCGAGATCAACAACATCCTGAACGATGTGCTGCAATGGAAGTGGGGCCAGGCGGGCAATGATACCGGTCGCTTCCTGGTAAACAGTACCGTGGGACTTGTGGGTTTGTTCGATGTGGCGCAGCATATGGGACTGGAACCCAGTGATGGCGAGGACTTTGGTCAGACGCTGGCCGCATGGGGGGCTCCCTCAGGGCCCTATGTGGTAATGCCCTTCATTGGTCCCTCTACGGTACGGGACGTGCCCGGCGTGGTGGTTGAGTGGTATACCAACCCTCTCACCTATGTAGACGACACCACAGTAGAGTACTCGCTGAAGGTCGTGGACCTGGTGCAGTTTCGCGCCAGCCTGCTGCAGGCCGAGTCACTGCTGCAGGGGGATCGCTACGTACTGATGCGCGATGCGTACCTGCAGCGGCGCGAGTTCCTGATCAACGATGGTGAACAGGAAGATGACTTTGGCGGCGACCTGGATGACTACGACTTCTGACGCCCGTTTTCTCAAAGCGGCGCCCGCCTCTGCGGGTGCCGATACTCTCCCCGCGTACGGGGCTCGCTAATGACTAGCCCCACACACGTTTCCTCCCCTATTCAGAAAACCTCCGAGCAAGTGAGTGCCACGCGCGGCGAGCGGCATGGTTTACTGCTGATCGATGCGGATGAGCCTTCCCGTCAACAAGTGCACAATGCTCTCGTGCGACTCGGATTCACCGTTACTTTGGTAGAAAACGGCGTCGAGGCCATCGGCCGCTTCTCTCCCGACAAGCACGGCCTTGTGGTGACCGATCTGCACCTGCCGGATATGGGGGGGCTGGAAGTGTTGCGCAAGGTGAAGCATCTCTCACCGGATACCCCAGTGGTGGTGCTGGCCGCCAACAGTGATGTCGACGATGTGGTACAGGCGCTGCGACTTGGCGCCAGTGATTACCTACTTACCCCCATCGCCGATGAGAGCGTGATCGATCACGCCGTAAAACGGGTGATCGAAGCGCGGGATCTGGCGGCAGAGAATCGCGAGTATCGAGAACAACTGGAGCAGCGCAATCGCGAGCTGCACGATCATATCGAGCTGCTCCAGCGTGACCATCAGGCCGGCCGCCAGTTGCAGCAGCACCTGTTGCCGCGCACACCCTACGAATATCCGGCAGGGATCAAGGCCGCCTACCGCCTGTTGCCCTCCCTGTACTTGAGCGGCGACTTTATTGACTACGGTCTGTTTGGAGAGCGCTTCGTCGCGTTCTACCTGGTGGATGTCTCCGGTCATGGGGTTTCTTCGGCACTGGTCACTGCGTTGATCAAACACAGCATCATGCACCTGTTGCGGGAGCGGCCGCTGTTCAGCCAGCTGAATACCATTGATCAGGACATCATCGAGATCCTGGAAATGATCAACAGTGAGCTGATGGCCACCCGGCTCGACAAGCACGCCAGTATGTTTGTGGGGGTGGTGGACAGCCGCGCACGTCAGTTGCACTACGCCGTGGCTGGCCAGGTACCCGTGCCGGCGCTGGTGACCCGCGAGGGGGCCCATTGGCTCGCGGGCAAAGGGCGTCCATTGGGCCTGTTTCAGCAGGGCGACTGGGAAGTGCGCCACTGCAGCCTGCCCACCAGCTGGCGGCTGGTGGCGTGCTCCGACGGGGTGCTGGAATTGCTCCCCGGAAACCTGCTGCAAAAGGAAGAGGCCCTGTTGCAGAAGATCGACCACAGCCGCGGCGATCTGGATACCCTCTGCGCGGCACTGAAAGTGGATACCGCTGAATCCTTCCCCGACGACATTACCATTCTCACCCTGAGGCAGGATGAGCAATAGGTGCCAATAAGGCCCGATTCTTGCTGTCTTTTTAGCCTGTATTTCTTGATCCGCCATTCAGGGGCCGTTCACCGAGCGTACCCGACACTGGCGATGTGTACCGGCCAAGCAGACGATCGCGATCGTTAGTATCCGGATTCGGGATTTACCGGACTCTACGGTCACCAGTGTTAACCGGTTCACGCTGGTCTTGTCAGCACCGGTGGGCAGGAGTAAGCTCCGCCCACTTCTGGGTCTCTTTGCGTGATACGGATCTCTGGTCCGGCGCCGATTGAGTCAGGCTTGCACAAGGAACTGTGCCGCGGCCACAAGCCGCAAATCATCCATTTCGTTCCCTGGTTCGGGACAAGAACAGGGCGCGTTAGAGGTTACTATGCAGTCCGGGCAGATTATGGTTGGCGACCACCAGGGCATTTATGTCGTGAAACTGGTGGGCGATGTACGCCTCAATCTATGTACGTCATTCGATAACTTTATCGACGAGATGTTTTCCCACGGCGAATTTCGCGGCGTGGTGTTCGATATGCATGAAACGCAAGGGGTCGACAGCACCACCCTGGGGCTGATGGCCAAGATTGCCTTTCGCTGTGCCGAGCGCCACGGAGGTAAGCCACTGGTGTTGTGTGAAGATCGCGGTTTGCTCCACCTGCTGGACTCCATGGGATTTGAGGAGTTGATGGATATTTCCAGCGACGCCGACAATGACGCCTATCACGCGGAACCCCAGCCTCTCAATTGCAACGCGCCGGATGAACACACCGCACGGGAAATGGTACTGGAAGCGCACCGCGTATTGATGAGCATGAATGAAAAGAACGCGGAGACCTTCCGCGATCTGGTGCACGCGCTGGAAACTGAACAGGCGGCTCAGGGCCACAAGTCAGTGGCCAATCACTAACAAGCGTTACCGATCAGCCTGCGTTGTCGTCGCGCGCCTCGGCGCGCGCCCGGGTAAAAAGCCCGTGAGGCAGATAGATCAGCTCCGCAACCCGCCGGATCAGGTGCTCCTCAAAGGCATCGATTTCCCCATCCGCAAATGCCACCTCCCACATCTGCTTCACCAGCAGGTATTTGTCCCGCTCGGTAAAGTTCTCGTTTACCGTCTGGGTAAACTCGTACAGTGAAGTTGCCTCGTGGCGGTTGGCCAGCGCCCGGGTTACCAGATCCTGTGCGGTTTCATCGTCCAGCTTGTAGTGTTCCCGCAGCAGCCGGACCAGGGCGTCGCGCTCGCGCTCATCCACCTTCTGGTCCGCAGTGGCGATTTCTGCCATAAGCGCCGCGCTGATCATGCGCACGTCTTTTTCTTCGCGCACTTCCACGCTGTCCCCGCGCCCGATCTGATCGAACAATTTGCGAATCTGCTGCAGCATGGTCGGGGTTTCCTCTTTTCGTGGAAGTTTTCGCAGGCGTCTCGTGTTCGGGTGAGAGTGCAGGGCGCGCGGTTAGCGCGCCTTCTGCAGCAGCTCCTCGAGCTTCAGCTGATCGGCAACAAAATTACGGATACCCTCTGCCAGTTTTTCCGTGGCCATGGCATCGTCGTTCAGCTGGTAGCGGAACTGGGCTTCCCGCAGCGGCTCGCTGGGGCGCGGCTGACTGGAAAACTCGCTTTTCAGACCGCTGGCGAGGTCACCCTCGTCTTCCTGGAGTTCCTGCAACAATTGCGGGCTGATGGTGAGCTTGTCACAACCCGCCAGCGCCTCGATTTCCCCGGTATTGCGGAAACTGGCGCCCATCACGATGGTGGGGTATTCGCGGGATTTGTAGTATTCGTAAATGCTGGTGACCGAGAGCACCCCGGGATCATCACTGGCAGTGTAGTCGTCGCGCCCGGTACTGGCCTTGTACCAGTCGAGGATACGACCCACGAACGGTGAGATCAGGGTAACACCGGCCTCGGCACAGGCCACCGCCTGGCACTGGCTGAACAGCAGGGTCAGGTTGCAGTGGATACCCTCGCGCTCGAGGACCGAGGCGGCGCTGATGCCTTCCCAGGTAGACGCGAGCTTGATCAACACGCGGTCGCGGGCCACGCCCGCCTGCTCGTACATGGCGATCAGCTGGCGTGCGTATTCAATACTTGCCGCGGTGTCGAAAGACAAGCGTGCGTCCACCTCGGTGGAAACCACGCCGGGTACAATCTGCAGAATCTCGTGGCCAATGGCGACTGCAAGCTTCATCGACGCCAGCGCAACCACATCACCGCCTTTCTGCTCGGCCCATGCGATGGCATCTTTCAGGTGCTGTTCGTACTGGGGAAGCTGCGCCGCCTTGTACAGCAGGGAAGGGTTGGTGGTGGCGTCTTCCGGGTGATAGCGGCGGATGGCTTCAATATCGCCGGTGTCGGCAACCACCAGGCTGCGCTGTTTGAGTTGTTCGAGTTTATTCATTTTCCCTGCTTCCTTAACTTTCTAACATTCAGTCCAATCCGTCGCGCTGTCAGGCGGCATCTGTCACCAGTGCCAGTGCCTGTTCGAGCACTTCCGGCCCGGCGCCTGCGGTGTGTGCGTGCTCACTCAGGTGGCGGCGGAAACGCCGCGCACCGGGCACGCCCTGAAACAGTCCCATCATATGCCGGGTAATGTGATTGAGGCGCTGTCCGCGCGCGAGTTCCTTTTCTATATACGGCAGCATCTTGCCGATGACCGCCGCCGGCGTCGGCCCGGGCTCGCCGCCAAACAGCGCTGCATCCACCTCCGCCAGTATGCCTGGCGTCTGGTAGGCCGCTCGCCCGAGCATAACACCATCCAGTTGCTGTAGATGCTCGCGACAGTCCTCGATGGTGTTGATCCCCCCGTTAAGGACAATTTCCAATTGCGGGAAGTCCCGCTTCAACTGGTACACCATGTCGTATTTGAGGGGCGGTACTTCGCGATTCTCTTTCGGGCTCAGGCCATTCAGCCAGGCCTTGCGCGCGTGCACGATAAACGTGGTGATGCCGGCCTCGGCTTGGGCTTCCACAAACCTTGTGAGGCCTGGGTAGTCTTCCATATCGTCGATACCGATGCGGTGTTTCACCGTCACCGGTATCGAAACTGCACTTTTCATCGCGCCCAGGCACTCTGCTACCAGGTCCGGCTCGGCCATCAGGCAGGCGCCGAAGCGGCCCTTTTTCACCCGGTCACTGGGGCAGCCGCAATTCAGGTTGATCTCGCTATAACCCCACTGCTCGGCAATTTCCGCACAGCGTGCCAGATCCTCTGGATCACTGCCGCCCAACTGCAGAGCCACTGGTTGCTCTTCCACATTGAAGTCCAGGTGGCTCTCCTTGTCGCCAAACAGGATGGCGCCGGTAGTAACCATTTCCGTATACAGCAGTGCGTGCTTGCTGAACTGCCGCCAGAAATAACGGCAGTGACGGTCACTCCAGTCCATCAGGGGGGCGGTGCAAAAGCGATGGGAGACGGCCGTCGCGGTGCCGGAAGTGGCGGGGCGGTAGTGCGCCGGATTATCGGGTGTGGGGTTTTGGGCAGAGTGGGGCATAAACAGCGATCAGACGGTAAATCAGCGCGCAGTATAACAAGAGAACGCCGCGTGGCTGTGGCTTGCCGCTGTCAGATTGAGTCTCAGAGATTGCGTTCTTTGGCATCCACAGGGGTGTCGCTCTTCCGGGGAGTCGCCGAAGTCGCCCAGTCCTGTTCTGCCGCCAGCATGGGGCGCAGTTTTTTCACCACGCTGCGGGCGGTTGCCCGGTAGCTGGTGAGCTTGCCCCCGGCAACGGCGACAATGCGCGGGTGCTTGTCGTTGTCGGTACAGATCATGGTCTCGCGGCTGCGGGAGAAGGGATTACTGCTGGCGAGGGGCAGTACCCGCAGGCCGGCAAAGCTGTCGCTCAGCTCGTTGAGCTGCAGCGGCCGGGTCTCCGGGAAATACTGTTTCAGGGTGCGCAGCAGGTAGGCCTTTTCCTCCAGTGTCGGCGCCACTTCCGAAGGGTCGCCGTGATACGGGCGCTCGGTGGTGCCGACCAGGGTTTCGCCCTGCCACGGCATCACAAAGACCGCGCGCCCATCTTCCGCTTCCACGTAAAAAATCTTGTTGGCCAGCTTCAGCGGTACCTGAATATGGGTGCCGGCCACCAGTTCCAGCGGTGGTAGCTTGGCACTGGGGGCGCACTTGCTGTTGGTTTCTTCAATCCACGGGCCGGTACAGTTCACCAGCGCGCGGCAGTGCAGGGTATTGAGCTGGCCCTTGTGAAAGTAATCCACGCGCACGAACTTGTCGGTCACCTCGGCGCCTACGAGGCTACCGGGACAGATCAACTCGGCGCCGCCGCGCACCGCGGCCTGGATAACCTCGCGGGTGAGCGCCGCATCGTCGGTCTGGGCGTCGTAATAGCGATAAACCGCCAGCAGGTCGTCATTGTTCAGCCCGCAGAGGGCCTCGTAATCCTGCAGGCTCACGGAGCGGAAGCGTGCCTGTGAGGAAAATAGTCCTGCCAGCAGCGCATAAATACTGAGGCCCAGGCGGACCTTCCAGGTGGGGCGCCGGCTGTGCCGGTAGACCGGAATCAGGAAGGGCACCATATGCACCAGGTCTGGCTTGTTGGCCAGCAACCAGCGGCGCTCCTTCAGGCACTCGTAAACCAGTGAGAATTGCCCGCTCTCCAGGTAGCGCAGCCCGCCGTGGATCAACTTGGAGGAGCGAGAGGACGTGCCATACGCCACGGATTCCTGTTCCAGTATGGCGACGCGATGGCCGGCCGCGGTGAGGGCTTCCGCCACCCCCGCGCCCTGGATACCCGCGCCGACTACCAGAACATCATATTCCGTAGACATTGCTCGCCTCCTGGGAGCGCATTAGCAGTGGCAGGTTCCCGGTGAGGATATGGTGTGCACCCCGGTGGTGCCATTGCACGGCGCCCTGTGCGGTATTGATCTCGTGAACCACCCATTGCCAGGGACCCGGTGGCAGTTCCTGGCAGTCCACCACTGCCTGATCAATCAGCAGGTAATCCGGTGCCAGCGTGACCACCTCCGGGGACAGGCTGCGGCCCACGGTCGGTATCCGCAGCGCGACCTGATCGAACCCCAGGTTGCGGGCCAGGCGCAGGCTGCGCAGGTCGGAGGTGAGAATGACAAAGGGATCGGTGGAGCCGGGGATTTCGTCCAGCAAACGTCGGATCGCCCGCTCCGGCTTCAGCATCTGCAGCGTTTCCGGGCTCATTTCCACGAACCACTCAAGATGCCGGTGCCGATTGGCCCACTCCACCAGGTGCTGGAAACTGCTCAAGGCCAGAGTCTGCAGGTCCTTGTCTTTCAGCAGATGCAGCGGTGTCGAGATACCGGACCCACACAGCTCTATACCTTCCCCGGCACAACACCAGGGTGTTTGCTCCTTGCTGAACTGTATCTCTGTGGCAATGGCGCAGGCACCTAGACCGTGCGCGGCCTCAAACGCGGGCAGGGTGTTTTCAGGGTGGTGAATTTTGTCGCCTAAATGCGCAATCAACATCGATGTGCGTTCCTGCCGGGAGCGGCCTTATTGTGTGAATTCAGGTGGGGGAGATACTGCACAATCTCTAATTGAAAAATAGTTGGTGTGGGGTGGGTTGCAAGCGGCATATGGCGTCAATCGTTACTCGGGATTGCCCTGTGTGGAGGTGACAGCCCCCGGTATTGAGTGCAGCGCTCTATGCTGAGTGGATTACGTGTGCCGAATATGAGGTTTACAGCGTGGCCCGGGTTCCCGCTATGCCAGTGAGGTGGCTGTTTGGCATTGCTACCGCGTTACTGGTTCTATCGCCCTCCAGTGTACCTTTTGCCCTCGCGGATGAGGTTGCGGCGGATTTCACTGCGCAAAAAACCGCGAGTGCGTCCATCCAGATAACCCTGACCATTCCTCCCCGGGCGCAGGTCAGAACAGACCCGAGCGGTGTGCGTGCTCTGTGTCTCTCGCATATTCCCGCCAGTTTTCTCCAGGTTGGCTGGACGGGTTCCGAAACAGGGCGCTCTGCAAATACGCGCACCCGCTTGGCCAGTCTCACAGGTAATCCGCTGGTACGTGACTGTATCTCTCTGGATACCGATCCGCCGGGAAAAAGTGACCTGGGATATCTGTTGATTAGCGCCGAGTAGCGGGAATTGCATAGAAATTCCCGATCCGATAACAGCGGTTGTTAATCCCCCGCAAGCACTTAAAATGGCGCCAGACCATTTGAAAACTGTGAATCGGCCATGAAACATCTTATTGCGGCAACCCTTCTATTTCTGGCTCAGCCGGTTTGGGCAGCCATGTCCCTGGATAAAATTATTCTCTACCTGGAGGACAAGCCGAACTCACGAGAAGATATCGTGGTTACCAACCCTGACAATGAAACCCTGTACCTGCAGACAGAGATCTATCGGGTAGATAATCCCGGCCAGCCCGACGAAAAGCGCGTGCGCGTGATTGACCCGAAAGACTTCAAATTACTCGTCAGCCCCTCAAAAGCCGTGATTCCCGCGGGCGAACAAAAGCGCTTTCGCCTGATGTCCCTCGAGCAGGGGCTGGATAAGGAAAAGGTCTACCGGGTAACGTTCAAACCGGTTGTGGGAGATATCAAAACCGACAGGACGGCGTTAAAAATTCTGGTTGCCTACCAGGCCCTTATTTTCATCCAGCCGGATTCCGGGCAGTACAAGTTGTCCCTTGAGCATAGTGCCGGCGACAAGTTGGTGATTGCCAATAGCGGTAATGTCAACGTAGAGGTCAGCGACATCCAGTACTGCAAGTCCCCGACACAGTGCGCACCGGTAGAGCAGGCGGGTAGGATTTACAGTGGAGCAAAACTGTCTGTAGAGGGAGATTTTACGGCTGGTGGCTATCTCGAACTGCTTGCCAGAAATGGTCGCGAGTCGGAAAGGCTCAAGCTTTCGCTCTAAGACACTCTGAATCAGTTCGTGGGTTTAGGGGGGGGCGAGCTCTTTATCCACAACTATTGCATTTCAACCGTCAGGGTCAAAGTGTCCGTGTACTGGTAGTCCTGCGGGTTGGCGAGGTTGGCCGCGGGTATCGTCAGATTCAGCAGCATGTTTTCGTCACTGTACCCGGTACAGTCCACGGAAGAATGGCCCTCCCAGCCTTTTTGTGTAAACACCCCCTCCACGAGCTTTGTCTTCCTTTTCGGTGGTTTTTCACTCTGCACCAGCAGTTCATAGGCAATGGTGTCCGTGGTGGAGGCACCGCCCAGTAAAAATTGCCCACTGCCGTTCTGGCTATCTGCTCTGAGGGTAAACTTGGTGGAGGCCGTCGTATAAACGCAAAAATACTGCTCGGCAGTAATGTCATTCCCCGGGGCCGGCATCTGCAACACCATATCTTCAAGGCCGCTGATCCTGATTCCGGCGCCTACCAGCAAGGCTATATCTACCGACAACGGCGGTGACAGTTCTGTTCTGTTATCGGATGCGGTGGAGTCTTTACAGAGAATCGGGTTATACGGATCGTCCGGGCTTCCCCAGGGATTGCACTGGTACAGATAGAATTGCAGCGTCCCCCGATAAATGCCCGGAGTCGGTGCCGTGGCTGTGCTTGGCGTAATGGAAAAGCTGACCGGCGTCTGCTGACCATTGGCGGCACCGCGAAAGCGAGTGCCGGTAACCTGGCCGGGCACGATCGCTGTGGAAGTTACCGAGGGGTGGTGAAACGTCAATGCAACCGGAATATCCCCACCGGGGCCACTCAGGGCAAACTCCTGATTCAGGGTGGGACCGGTAACCTCAATGGTGTAGTCGCGGGATTGAGCGCAGTAGGCCGTAGACCACTCGTTACCCTCCCAATCTGCCCAACAGCTGCGGATGCTGAACGGGATGGTCAGGTCTCCCTCGAATTCCAGCACATGGTCGGTGTCGTCAAGCCCGCATACGCCCAGCGCCTTATCGGGCAACGGCATAATGCCGGAGCCATCGCCGCAGGGATCCTGATTACTGGACTGTGCCTGTACGGGTGCCGTTTTCAACACCAGCAAGGCGAGGAGCAAGACAAGGTGGCGGGCACTATTTTGCCGCATAAGATGCTCCTTTCGTTTGCTGGTCGGGGCACCGGGCGGTTGCCAGATCCACGATACCAATATTGATCCAGTCCTCTGCAGCGGTCTGCTCCGGAATTGCTACCTCGCACTTGCCCCACTGTACCGGGGGCACCCTGAGAAACTGGGGTTTACCGTGAATCTCAATCTGGAATACACCGAACTCGTCGGTTACCGCAGCGTACTCGCCGATAGAAATCTTGCTGTTACTCATGGGGCGATCACCATTCATCAAGCGCCCGAGCACTAGGATGACAGTCTGGACTGCGTAATCCGTGGTGGCTACGTTGCCCGGGTACAAGGTAATGGTTTCGTGAGATTCCCGGTAGTCGTGAAACCCATCGGCCAGCGGACGCAAAGACAGATCGTAGGTGCGGAACGCCGGCAAGCTGACCACGGTTTGTGTGCCACCCTTGGCATAACCCCGGCGGGCGCCGTCTACCAGAATCTCAAAGTCCTCATTTTCTGATCCGGCGATATCCACAATCACCGCACTGTTCAGCGTGCGCTCACCGCCCCAGGAGAAGGCATCCCCGGAGGTCATCAGCGACGTGCTGAAACTGCCCAGGTAATTGGTGGTGCGCAAACCGGAGTCGCGGTTATTGCGATAACTGAGGGTCGAGGTCCCATAGCCGCGGCGGCCGGCAATACGGGTCTGGCTGCCCAGGTACATACTGTCTTCGGAAGCTTCGGCGGAAAACTGCTGGGAGGCATCCAGGGCCCAGAGGTCGCGGTCATTCCAGCTGCTGCTCATGCCTGCACGGGCAAAGCCATTGCCGGTGCTGTCACGGTCGTAGCGCAAAGTGCTGCCGGTGCTCCAGTTGTCGCCGCGATGACGGAACTGGAAGCTCACCGCCGTCAATTGTTGTTCCCCATCCGCAATACTGTGAGAGAAGCTGAAATCGCCATACCACGAACGTGTCCGCAACAGATTGCGCTGGAATTCAAAAGTCGTCAGCTTTTCTGCCCTGCCAAGGTTGTCATCCAGAATGATGTCGGCTGAATCCAGTATCCGGGAACGGTCGCTCTCGCTGTGACGAATCGACGCGCGACCACCAAACACCGCGCTACTGAGTGTCAGGTTTCGGTTGAAGGTCTCCCGGCTGAGAATGCTATAGGCTTGCGAGTCGCCGGTAATGTCCGGGGTGTCGGTAATACGGGTTTCACCCGCGCCCAGGTCGAAGTAGGGCGTATGTAGTTGCGCAAGTAAACGGTAGCCGCGGCTTCCGTCATTTGCATAAATCACACTGGGCGAAAACTCGAAATACTCCTGTATCCAGCGCGTGCCGAGTTCCAGTGCCTGCTGGGAGTCGGAAGATGCCAGGGTGGAGAATACCCCCGCATTGTCGGATATCCGTCTCGCCAGGCTGCCTTTCAGGTAATAGGCGTCCACCTGCTCGGGAAGCGTATCGAGTTCTGTACTTCGCGCCGGTTTGCCAGCGAGTAACTCCCAGCTCCATTCCCCGGCCGGGGGGAGCAGGGCATCCTTGGCAAAAAACTGGGTATATCTGCCCAGCGGGCGACCGCCCTCATCGAAGGTCAGCACCTCTACTTCATAGGCGCCGCCGGGCAGATTACTCGTATCCAGTAGCTGGTTGCCAGCCTCGATCATGGTGCTGTAAATCAGCCGCCCTTCGCGATGAATTTCCACCCGCCCACGGGTGGGCATGTTCACTTCAAGCGGAGTACCCTCCCGGTAAAAATTATCCGCGCGGCTGTTATTGGAGCTGCGGTAGTGCACACCGTAGAGATAGGGGGAGGGAATGAAACTGCTGAAGTAGCTTTCCGGCTGTATCAGCCCGAGAGAGTAGGCCTCGCCCTGGTAATCTCGCGTCCAGTGCAGCTCGTGCACAAACGGATTGCCCTCATCGGTGGCCGACCACCGGCTGTGGAGACCGCTCTCGCCAAAACTCAGAATCGAACTGCCAAATAAAGATGCGCTGCGGGTCGCTTGGCCCAGGTTCGTTTCTACTCCCGACCAGGCACCGGTCAGGTTCTGGATAAAAGAGAAATCGCTGGTGGCGTCCGGCAGATAGGGCGCATCGATTGCGGCCTGTTTGGGGAGGAGTTCCGGGGCGATAAAAATATCCAGACGGAAGCGACTGTCATCATAGATGACCGCCAGGGTCTCTGGCATCAGATAGCCGCAGTTCTGCTGGCTTTTGAGGCGGCAGACCTTGTGTGAGTTGCGTGGCTGAACCTCGCGCAACGCGGATAAAACAAGTTCAGGTTGCAGGGATTGCGGCAGCAGGTCGAGCACAGCCTGTGGATTTACAAACGTAATCGTTTGCAAATCTACGCTAACCTGAGCGCTGCCAGCAGGGCGGCCACCAAAATAGAGGTCTACGACCAGGTTTTCTGGTTCAGTGAGATCTTCAAAACCTGCTGGGGCCGTTGTTTCAAGCGTAAACGCCGCAGCGGCGGCACTGAGTGCCCCGTCGCTTTGGGCTCCGAGCAGTAGTGAAGAAACACATACCGCGAAATAGCGTTTCATTGCATGACACGAAGGCGCCGGGGGTTACTTCGGCGCCTTTCTCACGTCTTATTCGCCAGAAACGGTAATGGTTAGCGTATCGCTGTATGAAAGTTCACTGGCAGTTTCCCAAACAGCTGCCGGAACTGTAACAATGACCTGAGCATTGTGCTCTGAATCAGCACAGGAATATCCGGTATTGGGGGTGTAAGTCGACGTCATGGTACCGTCAGAATTGGTTTGAACACCGGTCGCAGTGTTGGCTGTGTTTGCGGAAAACGCGACGTTATATGCGAGTGTTTCGCCTACGCCGTCGAGCAAATATCCATCAGTAGGAGCTGTCGCGCTGTCAAACTGGATTTTGTAGTTGCTAAAACCTATCGCGCCTACACAAAAGGTATCCCGGCCAATCAGATCGTTGCCAGCGGCGATGCCATTTAGATCCAATGCGATATCGGTGAGGCCCTGAATTTGAATGCCCTGAGCAACGTTGAGAGTAATTTTGAGATTGCCTTCAGAGGAGGTGAGCCCTGGATCTGTTGGATTGAACTCTGCGATAGACGCTGAGCTGATCAAGCCGAAAATCATCGCTCCACAGGCTTTGCGAGCTGCAAGTTTCATAATTATTTCCCTTAATCCTGATGTGTTGTCGTTATCCGTGTGCATTCTTTGAGCACACTGGTGGCGTCGTTTACAGCAAACTGGCGGTTTTTTCTCCAGTTATCACGACAATGCGGCGATAATACTCAATCTGTGACTCGAGTCACGGATTTTTTTGAAAATATATAATTTCTATGCTTGATAGTCCGATAGGGCTGGAAATACAGGTTTCCGCGCCATCCGCATCAGCCACTGGGCGCCCCCCGGTCGCGGCGATATAATGCCGCGCCTCGAAACCTGCCAACTCAACCCAATCAGGCGACTTATGACCGTAAGAACCCGTATTGCTCCATCCCCCACCGGTGATCCCCACGTAGGTACTGCCTATATCGCGCTGTTCAACCAGTGCTTCGCCCAGGCCCAGGGCGGCCAGTTCGTGCTGCGTATCGAAGATACAGACCAGGCGCGCAGTACCCCGGAATCCGAGCAGGCCATTCTCGATAGCCTGCGCTGGTTGGGACTCGACTGGCAGGAAGGCCCGGATGTGGGCGGCCCCCACGGCCCTTACCGCCAGAGCGAACGCGGTGACATCTATAAAAAGTACTGTGACGAGTTGGTCGCCAAAGGCCACGCTTTCCATTGTTACCGCACGGCGGAAGAATTGGATCACTTGCGCGCCCAGCTTCAGGAAGCCGGCCGCGTAACCCTGAAGCCCAGCGACCTGGCCCTGCCGGCGGAAGAGGTGGAAAAGCGCAAGGCTGCAGGTGAGCCCTACGTGGTGCGCATGAACGTGCCTGAGAGCGGCACCTGTGTGGTGGAAGACCTGCTGCGCGGCACCATCGAGATCGACTGGGCCCAGGTGGACGCCCAGATCCTGCTCAAGTCCGATGGCATGCCCACTTACCACCTCGCCAATGTGGTCGACGACCACCTGATGGAGATCACCCACGTACTGCGCGGTGAGGAGTGGATCAACTCCGCACCCAAGCACAAGCTGCTGTACGAATACTTCGGTTGGGAAATGCCGGTGCTGTGTCACCTGCCGCTGCTGCGCAACCCGGACAAGACCAAACTGTCCAAGCGCAAGAACCCCACATCCATCCTCTATTACCAGCGCGCCGGCTTTATGCCCGAGGCACTGCTGAACTACCTCGGTCGTATGGGCTGGTCCATGCCCGATGAGAGCGAGAAGTTCACCCTGGATGAGATGCTCAAGCACTTCGACATCCAGCGCGTGTCCCTCGGTGGCCCGGTGTTCGATGTGGAGAAGCTCAGCTGGCTGAACGGCCTGTGGATTCGCGAGCTGGAGGACGCCCAGCTGGCCGACCGCCTGCAGCAGTGGCTGCTGAACCGCGAGAACCTGCTCAAGGTACTGCCCCACGCCAAGGGCCGCATGGAAACCTTTGGCGACTTCGCCCCGCTAGTGAGCTTCCTCGCCGCCGGCAAACTGCCGCTCACCGAAGACAGCTTCGCCGGCAACAAGATGGAGCTGGACGAACAGAAGAAGCTGCTGCAATTTGCCCTGTGGCGCCTGGAAGCCCTGCGCAGCTGGAGCAAAGACAGCATCTTCGCGGCGATGAAAGAGCTCTCCACCCAGATGGAGGTCAAGCTCAAGGACTTCAACGCGCCCCTGTTCGTCGCCATTAGCGGAACCACCGCATCCTTCTCGGTCATGGATGCTATGGAGCTCCTTGGTCCCGACCTCAGTCGCGCCCGCCTGCGCCAGGCCATCGAGGTACTCGGTGGTGCCGGTAAGAAGGTGCTGAAGCGCTGGGACAAAGAATACGCAGGGTTGGCGTAAGCCTATCCAATATCCGCACCACACCAGTGCAAATTGCGGTGGTGCTGGAACTTGACCGCGAGAGAGCGGTCCGAGCTCAAGCCAGTTTGAATAAATGCCACTCCGCTTTCGAAGTGGCATTTTTTTTGCCTGTACACTTGTTAAACCGTTTTGGTTAGATTTGTACAAAAATGAAACGGAATCGTGTTTTTTGGGATTTTTGTGTGACGATTGTCACATTTAGAGGGTAGAATCCCGCCAAATTGCGGCTTAATGGACTAACCGAGAAGTATTTTCAGATAAGTAAAAAAGGAAGAAAAATGCATACAGTAAAGAAAGCTGTTATTCCTGTAGCGGGTCTGGGGACACGCATGCTACCGGCCACCAAGGCCATCCCTAAAGAGATGCTGCCTATCGTCGACAAACCCCTGATCCAATATGTGGTCAGCGAAGCTGTGGCTGCCGGCATCAAAGAGATCGTACTGGTCACCCACGCCAGTAAAAACGCGATCGAAAACCACTTCGATACCTCCTTCGAGCTCGAAGCCCAGCTGGAAAATCGCCTCAAGCGTCAGCTGCTGGACGAAGTCCGTTCTATCGTCCCGAAGGACGTCACCGTAATCTCCGTTCGCCAGGCAGAGGCCAAGGGCCTCGGTCACGCCATCGCCTGTGCGCGCCCAGTGGTAGGGGAGAATCCTTTCGCCGTGCTGCTGCCGGATGTGCTGGTTGACCAGTACGCCTCCGACCTCACCGCTGCCAACCTCGCTGCGATGGTGCGCAACTTTGAGCAGACCCAGGCTGGCCAGATTATGGTGGAATCCGTGGACTGGGCTGAGGTCAGCAAATACGGTGTGGTGGACTGCCTGGGCGCCGATCTCAAAGTTGGCGGCGTGGCCAAAATAGACGGTATGGTCGAAAAGCCGGAAGTGGACGCAGCTCCCTCTAACATGGCAGTGGTGGGGCGGTACGTGCTGCCCGCGGAAATCTGGACCCTGCTGGAAAAAACAGCCCCGGGTGCCGGCGGCGAAATCCAGCTCACCGATGCCATCGATGAACTGCTCAAAATTCAGGCCGTAGACGCCTACCGCATTGTCGGCCATAGCCACGACTGCGGTAACAAGCTCGGTTATATGAAAGCCCAGTTCGAGTATGGCCTGCACCACCCGGATATCGGCGCCGGCCTGCAGGAATTCCTGACCGAACAGAAGCCCCGTATCGAGGTTGTGGCCTGAGGTGGGTGCCAAATTGGGTGTGAGGCCAGCGGCTGACCTCGCATCCACTATAGGGCTGCAGGGCAGACTCCCTGTCAATGCTCTAACTATTTGATTAAAAAGTTGTTTTTTCTGGTTGACACGCGAGGGGCCGCTGTTAAAATGCGCCTCGCTTTCAGGGGAAACCCGAAACAAGAAAGCAACTTTGGGGCTATAGCTCAGCTGGGAGAGCGCAACACTGGCAGTGTTGAGGTCAGCGGTTCGATCCCGCTTAGCTCCACCAAATCAAAAAAGGCCGCATCCGAAAGGATGCGGCCTTTTTTGATTTGGCAGTGCTGCCTGGGCGCGAGGCAAAGCCTCGGTTCACAAGGAGCCACAGGCGACGCAGAGCGCCGAAGGCGACCCCGCAGGGGTGAGCGGGCAACGCCCGCGAATCATCCCGCGCACATAAACAAGAGTTCCGCACCGGGGTCCAGTGGGGCCGCCGCACTAGCATCCGAAAGGATGCGGCCTTTTTTGATTTGGCAGTGCTGCCCGGGCGCGAGGCAAAGCCCCGGTTCACAAGGAGCCACAGGCGACGCAGAGCGCCGAAGGCGACCCCGCAGGGGTGAGCGGGCAAAGCCCGCGAATCATCCCGCGCAGATGAACAAGAGTTCCGCACCGGGGTCCAGTGGGGCCGCCGCACTAGCATCCGAAAGGATGCGGCCTTTTTTGATTTGGCGGTGCTGCCCGGGAGCGAGGGAATACCCCGGCTCACGGAGCCGCTGGCGACGCAGAGCGCCGAACCAGTCAGATCTGTAATCACCTGTAATTGAATTACAGATGATTCTCCCGCTCAACTCGGGTAGAATTTCGCACGCCTTCGCACGGATCTGCGTCACATTTTTTATGTGAAACCGGCTAAAAATTGAGATGGATTTCTCAAAAAGCAAAAAATTTTAGATCTTTGGGGGGCTCTGCGGCTTTTTGTTGCATGGGTGTCCATAAAAAGAAAAAGAAGTACATGCACCCTTTAGTTCAACGTAACCCCTGGCAGATTCAGCGCGATGTGATCCGCGCGCTCCTGATCCGCGAGATGAAGACCCGCTTTGGCAAGTGGCGTCTCGGTTACGCTTGGGTTCTGCTTGAGCCAGCCATGCACATTATGCTGCTGGCGGCCATCTTCAGCTTCATGGGGCGTGAGTTCTATCCGGGCATCCCTACCATGCTTTTTATGCTGGCCGGAATTGCTCCGTTTATCTTTTTCGGTAACTCCTTCAGTAAGGGCGTTGCCGCGGTCGAGTCCAATCGTGGGCTGTTCAATTATCGTCAGTTGCGTCCCTTTGATGCGGTGCTCACTCGGGTGCTGCTGGAATTCGCCATTTATCTGTTCAGTCTGGTAGCGCTACTGGTCATTCTCGCCTGGTTCGGTGTTACCGCCCGCTTCAACGATTTCCTGCTGCTGGTCGGTATCAACCTGCTGTTTTTCTGCTTCTGCTTGGGGGTCAGCCTCACCATGTGTGTGGTGGGGGCAAAATTTCCTGAGGTCGCCAAGTTCGCACCGATGATCGTGCGCCCGCTGTACTTCATCTCCGGAGTGTTTTTCTCCCTGGAGCAGGTGCCAGAGGAATACCACGGCTACCTCTCCTGGAACCCCTTGCTGCATATGATCGAGTTGACCCGTGAGGGGCTTTTTGCGAGCTATCACGGCATGTTCGCCGATTTGCCCTACCTGGCCACCAGTTCATTGGTCATGCTCGCATTTGGTCTTTTGGTTTATCGTAGCCAGTGGCGCGATCTGGTGCGCAGCCAATGATTGAATTGCGCAACCTTACCAAGTCCTTCAAAACACCGGCGGGCCGCAAGGTGCTGTTTCGGAATGTCAATGCGGTCTTTCCCGAGGGGAAAAATATCGGCATTTTAGGGCGTAATGGTGCCGGTAAATCCACGCTGCTGCGGATTATGGGGGGGATTGATTATCCAGACTCAGGACGGGTGATTACCGACCAGCGTATCTCCTGGCCTATGGGGTTGTCCGGTGGCTTTCAGGGCAGTATGACCGGGCGTGAAAACGCGGCATTTATCTGCGGTATCCACGGTATCTGGGGAGGCGCAAAGCGTAAGGTGATGGGCCGGGTGCAGGAGTTCGCCGAAATCGGGGACTACTTTGATGCACCGGTAAAATCCTATTCCTCCGGCATGCGCTCGCGCCTTGCATTTGGCCTGAGCATTGCAGTGGATTTCGACTATTACCTGGTGGATGAGGTGATGTCGGTGGGGGATGCGCACTTCAAGCACAAGTGCGAGCAGGTGATTGCGGAAAAGCGCAAAACGGCTAATTTCATCATCGTTGCCCACAGTATGCCGATTTTGAAGAAAAACTGTGACGTGGGGATTTATCTCGGCCCCTCCGGCCTGCAGATATTCGATACCGTCCAAGAAGCGATAGCCCTGTACCAGCAGGGCATCCCCAAGCCTGCGCAAGCTGCTGCGGGTGCACAAAAGTAAGAGTTATGGAAACAGAAGAAAAAGTACCGGCGGCCAGCCAGAAAAAGGCTGCCAATACGGCCCAAAAAATACTGCGGAAGCTGTCAGCTGCAAGCGTCGGCGCATCTCCAGTGCGCGCCAGCCGCTGGGGTGGGCTTGCACTTTTTGTCGTGCTGCCTTTGTTGCTGGTCGGTGCTTATTACTTGTTTTGGGTGTCAGACAGATACGTCAGCGCCACACAGCTGATCGTAAAAGACAACAGCAGTAACCAGGGAATGTCGTCTAGTCTCGGGTTCCTGGTGCCGGGCATGGGAAGCGACAACCAGGACGCTTTTTTGGTGGTGAACTATATCCAGTCTCTGGATATGGCCCTGTTTTTGGATGAGGAGCTGGGCCTCGCCTCCTATTTCAAGAGTAATGAGTACGATGTGTTCTCGCGGCTCGCCGCGGATGCCTCTCAGGAAGACTACCTGGAATACTATCGCGCGCATATTGCGGTAGCACACGATGAGACCACCGGGATCATCAGTATTGAAATGCAGGCGTTCGAGCCCGAGTTCGCGCAGCGGCTGGTAGAAACAGTCATCCGCAAGTCGGAAGATTTTGTCAATGCGATCAGCAACCAGCTTGCCGACAAGCAGGTGTCGTTTGTACGCAGCGAACTGGAGCTGGCGCAAAGTAAACTGCGTACCAGTAAACAAAAAATCCTGGACTTCCAGAACCGCAATCAGGTGGTGAGCCCAGAAGAGTTAACCAAAGGTATCAGCGCGATTATTCAGGGGCTAGAAGCCAAGCTCGCCGAACTCCGTGCAAAGCTTACGGCGGCAAAAACATACTTGCACTCGGATTCTTCGCAGGTAGTTTCCCTGCAGGCGGAGATCAGTTCCCTGCAGCAACAGATTGAATCGGAAAAGGTGCGCCTTGTCGGCGTGACCGAAGAAGACGGTGAAGAGCGTCTCAACAGCCTCAATGCACACTTCCAGAATTTGCAGCTGGACCTGCAGTTCGCCATGGATGCCTATCAGGCATCGCTCACGGCACTGGAGACTGCGCGTATGGAGGCCTCGGGCAAACTCAAGCATTTGATGGTAATTAGTCAGCCCTCGATAGCTGAAGACGCGGAGTATCCCCACAAGCTGTACAACCTGGCGAGCCTGGCGGTGATTCTGTTGCTGTTGTACGGCATCGGCAAAATGCTGGTCGCCAGTATTCGCGACCATCGGGTATAAGCGGAAAATTTAACTCCCAGATTTAATAAGCGTTATGACAAAAACATTGATAAAGCGCTGGGTGATCAGCGCGCTCGTGGCCACCGGGCTCAGTGCCAGCGCCATCGCACTGGATACTCAGCAGCTGGAAAAAGACCGGCTGCGGGTTGCCGCAGGCGGTCATCTTCCCGTCTTCGGCGAGTCCCTGTTCAAAGGCGCCTTTAAAGACCAGCCTTTTCGCGGTTTCAATGGCGGCTACCGCGTTACAGTGGGAGACCAGATTGCCCTGCAACTGTGGGGGGCTTACAGCTTCAACGCCGTGCTGACGGTGGATGCCCAGGGCAATATTTTTATTCCGGAAGTGGGGCCGGTACACGTTGCCGGTGTTGAGAATGGTGACCTCAACAGCTTTGTACTGCGGCATGTAAAGCGGGTGTTCAAGAGCAATGTGCAGGCCTACGCCAATCTGGAGGCCAGCCAGCCGGTAAAAGTCTTTGTGACCGGTTTTGTGCAAAGCCCGGGTCTGTATCCTGGGTTCTCATCGGATTCCGTGTTGTACTACCTCGACAGTGCCGGCGGCATCAGTCGCGAGAGCGGCAGCTACATCGATATTAAAGTGCTGCGCCAGGGTAAAGAGCTGCAGCGTGTCAACCTGTATCGCTTCCTAGTTGAAGGACAAATGCCAGCACTGCAATTGCGAAATGGTGATTCCATCGTCGTGGGCCCGCGTCAGGGGTATATCAGTGTCGAGGGGGCGGTACAGGAGTCCGGGCAGATCGAGTTTGTGGGACCGTCCACCCACCTCGGCGAAATGCTGCTGGTGGCAAAGCCTGATCCGCAAGCCAACTTTGCGCGCATTACCCAGGTGATCGACAACGAGCAACAGGCGAGTTACCTCCCGCTGGATGAAGCCCTGAGCACACCACTGCACCCCGGTGCCCATGTAGAGCTGGTAAGTGACAGTGAGGTCAGCAGTATCTCGGTGCGCGTGAGTGGTGAGGTAAATGGGCCGGCCGCGTATGTGTTGCCCTACGGCGCCACCCTGCAGGACCTGCTGGACAAGCTGCGCTACCGGGATAACGCCAATCCATTTGCCCTGCAGCTGTACCGCAAAAGTGTGGCGAAAAAGCAGAAAGTCGCACTGGAGCGCTCACTGGATGCGCTGGAAATGGAGGCGCTGACCCGCCAGCCCACTACCACGGCAGACCAGGCATCGATCAAAGACACCGCGTCCATGATCCAGAATTTTATTTCCAAGGCGCGCAATGCCCAGCCGCGCGGGCAGGTAGTGTTGGCCAACAATGCCAATGCCGGGGAAATGCTACTGGAAGATGGGGACTCGCTGATCGTTCCTTTGCGCGCGTCCACTGTATCGGTTGTGGGGGAGGTGGTCTTCCCCACATCGCTGGTATTTGATGAACGCAGTACCTTGGAAGACTACATCGAATTGGCTGGCGGCTTCTCAAACAACGCGAATACCGACGAGCTGGTGGTGTTGCATATGGATGGCACTATCAGTCGTATTAAAGAGAGCAAGTTTGATAATCGCCTCAAGGGCGTGCTGCGCCCGGGTGATGAGATCATGATCATGCCAAAAATTCAGGCGAGTGAGCTGCAGGTCACCAAGGACGTCACAGAGATTCTGTACCGTATTGCAGTTGGTACCGCAGCGGTATTGTCTTTCTAGGATCTGGGTGCTGATAGGAGGCGGCCCGCGGAAAGTTCGGGCCGGCTGAAGAATGAAGGCACTGTGCGGCGCAGAATGTAAAAAAATTGGCCCTGAAATTGCTGCGCAGTGTTCGGCCAACTTTAAATAAAGTTTACTTGGGGGAAGGAATGAAAACTGGAACTTCATCACGAAAGGGAATAATTCTGGCCGGTGGGTCAGGCACACGGCTGTATCCATTGACCAAAGGTGTCAGTAAACAGCTGATGGCGGTGTACGACAAACCGATGATCTACTACCCGCTGACTACCCTGATGATGGCAGGCATTCGCGATATTCTCATTATCACTACCCCCGAAGAGCAGTGCCTGTTCCAGAAACTGCTGGAAGATGGCAGCCAGTGGGGCATCAACATTACCTACGCGGTGCAGCCTTCGCCAGACGGCTTGGCACAAGCGTTCCTGATTGGCCGCGAGCACGTTGGCAACAACCCCAGCGCGCTGGTACTGGGTGACAACATTTATTATGCCGAGCACTTCAGTGAAGTACTGAAGAATGCGGACCAGCGCACCGAGGGCGCCACTGTATTTGGTTACCACGTCGCCGACCCGCGAGCATATGGCGTAGCCGAATTTGACCGTGATGGCAAAGTGATCAGCATCGAAGAAAAGCCTTCCCAGCCCAAGTCCAACTACGCAGTTACAGGTCTTTACTTCTATGACAGTCAAGTCTGTGATCTGGCGCGAGAAATCAAGCCGAGCCACCGTGGAGAGCTGGAAATTACCGATCTCAATCGTATGTATCTGGAACAGGGCAGCTTAAACGTAGAGCTGATGGGCCGCGGCGCCGCCTGGCTGGACACTGGTACCCACGATAACCTGCTGGAAGCTGCGCAGTTTGTTCAGACCATTGAACGCCGTCAGGGTTTGAAGATTGCCTGCCCCGAAGAAGTCGCTTTCCGCAAAGGCTTTATCGACGCAGAAACCCTGGAGAAGCAGGCGCAGCCGCTGATCAAGAGTGGCTACGGCGAATATCTTATGCAGATACTCGCTGAATCCAAAACCGACCACGCCTTCTCCCGCTGAAAATCCAGAGTTCACGATGTAGGAGCCTGCCTGCAGGCGAACAGTTTTATGAAATTAATAGAAACAAAAATCCCTGACGTAAAAATCATAGAGCCCAAAGTCTTCGGTGACGAGCGCGGCTTCTTCCTGGAAACCTTTCGCCAGGATTTTTTCAACCGCGAATGCGCAGAGCGCACATTCGTGCAGGACAACCACAGCAAGTCCAGCCAGGGAATCCTCCGTGGCCTGCACTACCAGACCGAAAGCACCCAGGGCAAGCTGGTCCGCGTGACCGCCGGTGAAGTATTTGATGTGGCCGTAGACCTGCGCAAGAGCTCTCCCACCTTTGGCCAGTGGGTGGGCGTACTGTTGAATGAAGACAACAAGCGCCAGCTCTGGGTCCCGGAAGGCTTCGCTCACGGGTTTTACGTCACTAGCGAATCCGCCGAGTTCGTTTACAAATGTACCGACTATTACGCACCGGAGCACGAGCACTCTCTGCGCTGGGACGATCCGGAAATCGGTATCGAGTGGCCCCTGGTCAATGGCGAGCAGCCCAAACTCTCCGCCAAAGATGCCGACGGTAAACTCCTTAAAGACGCCGTTGCCTTTGGTTGATGGGGTAATAAAATGAAAATTCTGATCACCGGTAAAAATGGCCAGCTTGGCCAGCAGCTCCAACAGCAGGCGCCTTTCGGCATAACACTTATCGCCCACGGCCGCGAAACCTTGAATATTGCTGACAAGGATCAGGTATTTGCTGTTCTGACAGAGGCAAAGCCAGATGTCGTCATCAACGCCGCTGCCTACACGGCCGTAGACAAAGCCGAGTCCGAAGTGGAGCAGGCCCACGCCATCAATGCCCGGGGGCCGGAAAACCTCGCGCTCGCCTGCCGCGAACTCGGTGCCCGCCTGATACACGTCTCCACCGACTTCGTGTTTGATGGCAGACAGTCGCTACCCTATACGCCAGAAAATATCCGCAAGCCCGTGAGTGTCTACGGCGAAAGTAAGGCTCGGGGCGAAGAGGCCGTCGAGGCCATTCTCCCGGAAGCGATCATCGTGCGTACCGCCTGGGTATATGACCGTGAGGGCGGCAACTTTGCTACAACCATGTTGCGTCTGATGGGCGAGCGCGATCAGCTCGGCATCGTCGCCGACCAGATCGGTACGCCGACATGGGCCGGCACCCTGGCCAAAGCGATTTACTCGCTCGCCAACGTCCCGGAAGCAAGCGGTATCTACCATTGTACCGACGCCGGCGCCGCCAGCTGGTACGACTTCGCTGTCGCTGTTTTTGAAGAAGGTAAGGCCGCCGGCCTACTGCCTGCAGATAGAAAGGTACAGATTGGCCCCATTGCCACCAGCGATTACCCAACTCCAGCAACACGCCCATCTTACAGTGTGCTGGACAAAACCCGCCTGACCAAAGAGGTGGGCGTGGAGCTGAGCCACTGGCGCCAGGTACTGAGATCTGTCTTCGGCTCGCACAACCTGTAGGAGCCTGCCTGCAGGCGAACCGGGGCACGTTAGTGCCCCGCGAACAAAAAAATCTAGAACTGAATATTCCGGTAAGCCCCGGAACCAAGACCAACGGAACTGCAAACAAATGAGCAACCTGCTAGTAACCGGCGGTGCCGGCTTTATCGGCGCCAATTTTGTCCATTACTGGATGAAAACTTACCCGCAAGACAAGGTGGTCGTACTGGATGCACTCACCTATGCCGGTAACAAAGCTAACCTGGATCCGGTGGCAGAAAATCCGAACTTTGTCTTCAGCCACGGCAACATCTGTGATACCGCACTGGTAGAAACGCTGCTCAAAGAGCATCACATCGATACGCTGGTGCATTTTGCTGCGGAGAGCCATGTAGACCGCTCCATTACCGGGCCGGATGCATTTATCGAAACCAATATCATCGGTACCCACAGTCTGCTCAAGGCTGTAAAGAAAGTCTGGTTGGATGAGGGACTCAATAAAGATAGCCACCGCTTCCACCATGTCTCAACCGATGAGGTATACGGCACATTGGGTCCGAATGATCCGGCCTTCAGTGAGACCACACCCTACGCGCCAAACAGCCCATATTCCGCGAGCAAGGCGGCATCGGATCACTTGGTGCGTGCTTACCACCACACTTATGGGCTGAATGTCACCACCAGCAATTGTTCAAATAACTACGGGCCTTACCACTTCCCGGAAAAACTGATTCCGCTCGTGATTACCAATATCCTGCACGACAAACCGCTGCCGATTTATGGTGATGGCCAGCAGATTCGCGATTGGCTGTACGTAGAAGACCATGCACGCGGAATTGAACTTGTGGTAAAGAGCGGGCGCTTGGGCGAATGCTATAACATTGGCGGCATTAATGAGTGGGCCAATATCGATATCGTTAAACTGATCTGTAAACTTATGAATCAAGCATTTTCCCAGAACCCCCTATTGTCTCAACGATTTCCATTGGCAACCAAAGCTCAACAAGGTTGCTCAGAGGATCTGATTACCTATGTTACTGATCGCGCTGGCCATGATCGGCGTTATGCGATTGATCCCACAAAGAGCCGCATTGAGCTGGTATATGAGCCGAATGTGAACTTCGAAAGTGGCATTCGAAAAACGGTGTCTTGGTACCTGGAAAATGAGAATTGGTGGCGTGAAATACAGGATGGCAGTTACCAATCTGAATAAAAATTTGAACGTTTAAGGAGATAGCTCGGGTTTTAATCCCGGGTAGTGCGATAGCAGATTTTTTTGGGGTAACTATGCTTTCTAAAATTCGTAAGTTCACTAGTAAAAACCGCAAGCCTAACATTGTGGCTTTGCCTTCTGTTCGCGGAAGGATAGACCAGTGTGATGAAAATGTTATTCGGGGTTGGGTGTGTGACTTCCAGCATGGCGAAAAAGTTCAAGTGCGAATTTTTAGCGGCGAGAAATCAATTCTCAACTTGAAAGCGGATAAATTTCGCCAGGATCTGGCAGACGCCAGCATCGGGGATGGATTTTGCGCCTTTAGTGCCGATTTGGGGGCGATCCTTACGGATGGCAAGCGCCATCAGATCAAGGTTGAAGCAGAGACAAGTGATGGTAGAAGATTCTCCTTTGAACCTATTTTTGTCGATGCAAAGTTTAGCGTAAATGAAAGCTTAGTACTCGATGGCCGTTTGGATAACCCTCTGCCGGGGCGTATTCGTGGGTGGGTCATGGTTAAAGATCGGCCTGACGTCAAACCTTTTGTCGAAATCAAAATTAATGATCATATTCTCGCAACCGTTTGTGCAAATAAAGAACGCCTTGACGTAAAAGAAAAGGTTGGCGGCGATGGCCGCTGTGGCTTCGAGTATCCAATTCCTTTCGAGTTCGTTAATGGATGTAAGCACAAACTTACAGCCAAGGTGGTCGGAGAGACCAAGTTTGTCTTTAATGCCAAAGAATTTAGCCAGCTTCCTCACTCAGGAGTTGCCGTCGAGGCGACGAAAATTCTACCTCGTGTCAGAAAGGATGGGTTCCGGGGTAATGTAGATAGGCCAAACCGTGCAAATGTAATTCGCGGTTGGGCATGTATTGGTGATGAGTATCGTGACAACGGTTCAGAGATATCCATCTATATTGATGGAGTGCGGGCAGGAACCACGGTAGCAAAAATTTTTAGAAAAGACCTAGAGGAGCATGGAATCAACTCTGGATACGCAGGGTTCGAGTACTCTGTGCCTCAAAATTTTATCGATGGTCGGAAGCATGAAGTTGAAATACGGGATGAATCTGGCGATTTCTTTATTGCGTCAAGAAAAATTGAACTGAAAAACGATAGGGAGTACACCGATTTCGAGGGTTATCTTAAGTGGAGTTTCTTTAATCGTGAGGTTCCTGCGCCATTTCGAGAAGAGGATAAGCGCTGTTTTGCTTATATGGACTGGCTGGAGAAATTTGATTCCAAAAGGTACTCGAGACAACTTGAAGGAAAAAATGCACCGTTAGTGACGATCGTTATGCCGACGTACAATCGCGCGCATATTATTGGAAGAGCGGTGCAATCCGTGCTTGCGCAATCATATTTCAATTGGGAATTGATCGTGATTGACGATGGTAGCTCCGATAATACTTCTGATGTGATCGCCGCTTTTGGAGATGATCGTATTCGGTATGTCAGATTGGACGGGAATCTAGGTGTCTCCCACGCAAGAAATCATGGTTTGACGATCGCGAAAGGCGAGTATATCGCTTACCTGGACACTGATAACGACTGGAGAGAAAACTTCCTGTTACTCGTGGTAGGCAACCTGGAGGAAAAGAGAGATTACGATTGTGCTTATACTGCACAGTATTTGTACCGCAATGAGCAGTCGCAGCCATGCGCCGTAAGGTTCGGGCCTTTTAATCGAACACTGCTCGAAAATCGCAATTACATCGATATGAATGCATTTGTGCATCGCCGTTCTATTTTCGACCGCCTTGGCGGTTTTGATACCAAGTTGCGCCGATTGGTGGACTGGGACTTGGTGCTCAGATACTCAGAGGATAAAAAACCCCTTGCGATAAGTAATATCGTTTCCAACTATTATTACTACAGTGAAGGAAACGCAATTACCATAACCGAAGACCTCGCGTCTGCAAAATCTGCATTGAGTCAGTCTCGCTCTCTCGGGCGTGAAGAGTTTGTGCTGGAGTATGATGAAATAGGTTATCGTGGTGACGGTGAAGAGGCTTCTTCTCCGGTAACCTCCAGCCAGATCAAGAGTAGCTTGCTCTCGCAAAAGTGTCCTGTGAGTGTGATCGTTGTCAGTTTCAATATTCCGAAAATTTTCCGGGCATGTATTGAGAGCGTCTTGAGGACCACAGATCCAGAGCTAACTGAAATCATTATTATTGATAATTGTTCGGATTCTGAGACCATCGAGGTTGTAAGGGAGCTTTCCGCGCACAAAAATGTCAAGTCGGTTTTTAATGAACTTAACCTTGGTTTTACTGCTGCCGTAAATCAGGGGATAGAACTTGCGCAGTATTCCAATGATATTATTTTGCTGAATAACGATGCCATTGCAACTTCGGGGTGGGTACAGGCAATGCAGGATGTTGTGGAGAGGTACCCAGATGCGGGAATTGTTTGCCCGCAGCAGGTGCTTTTCCCAAACACCAAAACTCTCAATACTCACGTCCCTTATGCGGATCCGAATTGCGAGACCGATGTTAGCGTGTCGTATCACCATAAAAATCTGGAGCTCGCTGGTTTGCTGGATTCGGCGCCCGAGTTTGAAGTTAACTTCGTTCCATTCTTTTGTGTGTATATCCCCCGCTCTGTAATTCGAGAGGTCGGTTTGCTCGATGAGAAGCTGGGGCGGCATTACCGATCCGATCGTCTGTATTGTTACGCTGTAAGGTATCAGGGAGGCAAGAAAGTATACTTTACGCCTAAGTCCAAGCTCTATCACTTGCACCAGCAGTCTACATCCAGCTTAAAAAAGAAGGATAAAGAGGAGTTTGAGGTTATGTTTGTCAAGAATAGTTGGTCTCAAGATTTTCCAGTTTCCGAGTGGGATTTTTGACCTTTTCAGAGTTGGATTTTTTGAGTTGGATTGATTAGGGGGTGAATATGAATTTTTTGGGATTTTTGCGTAAGAGATTTGAGAGTAAGCAGACTGCAGATTTTTGGAGGCTGGATGATAAGGAGTGTGCATATGCCCATGTGAGAGGATTAGGTTACAGTGCTCCATTTGCGCATCGTTTTGATTCAGCACGCGCCGCATTTGATTTCGGTGTTGAGGAGTATGGGAATCAATTTGTAGTGAAGGCAGGCGATCGCCATTCTTGTATTGGCGTTTATTTGATAAAAAAAATATCCGGGAATCGGTATATAAATTTGCTGGATCTGTCCGAAGTCTCACGGCATCAAATAGGTTTTGATTTGCCTGGAAAAGCTCCGTCGTTTTGGTTGGTTGAGTCCTTTGTAGAGTCGTATGTTAGGGGAAGAGATATCCCCCTTGATTACAAGTTTTACTGCTTTGGTAAAAACGTAGCGCTAATAATTCAGATTGATAGAAACGTTTCTCCCGCTAGAGTTGCTATATTCGATGGCTCTTTTGTTCCACTTCGATATGGAGAGGATTATTTTTTTGATGAGACTCGATGGATGCCATCTGGGCATGTGGTTCCATTTAATGCGCCAGAAATGATTTTGATGGCGTCCAAGCTTTCTGAGAGCACTGGTACAAATTTTGTTAGTGTAGATTGTTTTGACTCAAAAGATGGTCCTGTTTTTGGAGAGTTTACGTTTGCTCCGGGGGCTCCCGATAGTGGAATGGTAACGTTTAGTGAAAGGGTCCTGGGTATTCTGGATCAAGCTGTTTCGGGGGCGGCTTTTTCGTCAGCTTCTGGGTTTGATATAGATTATGTAAGTATGGAGTCTGCACTGAATAGTGAACGTGTAGCTTGTCAGGAAGACTTGGATGTGTTTGGTTTTCGTGTTGCTCGAATGTTGGATCGAGATAGGTTGTCCGCGAGAGGGCTAAGCTTCATATCTAGTAAATTAGGTAGTCATTTTGAATTTATTTTTAAGTATATCGGGTTTTTAAATGGCGATGGTGAGCAAGCCTTTACTTTGGCCAGTCGCATCTCTTCCGGTAGTGGATTGTTCTCTTCAGCGAAGGGAGGGTTGGTGTTTGCCAGTGCCGCGCTCGAATTTTATTGTGAACGTATTGGTCGCGGACCGTGGTTTGAAACTCGATTTCATCAAGTTAAGTTGGCGTATTTTCCTCAAGATTCCGATGGTTCCCTGGAACGTATCTCTGAAATTGCGGATGAGGGGTATGAGTATGCAAAAAGAGTTTTTTCGACATATTAATTAGTAAGCTACGGGTTTGGTTTGAAAAATGATCTTCGATGAATATATCTCTGTAGGCGATAACTGTGAAGCAGGGTTGAACTTTTGGCGCATTGGCTATGACTATTCGTCCGTGTTTAGGTTTGGTAGGTCAGATCTTCTAGAAAATATGCGTCTTTTGGAAGCTGATTTCGATGGGGTTTATGAGAGTGTGTCACCGGTTTCTAATGATATGGTTCGGTGCGATAAATATAATGTTAGTTGGCATTCTTCGATAAAGTCTGCGCTTGAGGGTGGAGAGCGTAAAGTTTTGTGCTCAGAAATTGAAGCTGAAAAGTATCGTATCGAAGAAAAAAATAAATTGATGCATCTTGTGAAAAAATGGCACCAGGACCTAGCGTCGAATAAAAAAATTGCATTTTTCTATAAGAGTAACAGCGAGCCAGATGTTGCATCGTTGCAAAGGTTTTTGGATTACTTGCAGTATAAGTGTCCAAGCTTGAGTTTCAAGTTGATAGTGGTTCTTACTGAGGAGCAGAGGTCTTTGTTGGGTGATCGTTTAGGGGCCTTGGGGGGAGAGGTTGAGGTAGAGGTCGTGAAGTTTTTTGCTCCTTACCACGATGCATATTCTTATTCCGCTGATTGCTGGGACAAGATTTTCTCTAAGTATCCAGTTTCATCTGAGCGGCTAACTCGAACACCATTGGGTAAGTTTGCCCGTGTTTCTTTGTAATAGTGTTTTTAAGTGAGTTGGTAGGTTTGTATGAAAATCGCGGTGGCCGGGACGGGATATGTGGGTATGTCCATCGCAGCATTGTTGGCGCAGAATAACAAAGTTATAGCTGTCGATGTTGTCCCCGAAAAAGTTGAAACCATAAATGCTAGACGATCGCCTATTTGCGATTCGGAAATCGAGAGGTTTCTTGCGGAAGAAAATCTTGATCTTACGGCAACACTGGATTGGGCTGATGCATATCGAGAGGCTAACTTTGTAGTTGTTGCGACGCCGACGGATTACGATGTTGAGACTAATCGTTTCAATGTCCGGTCTGTGGAGGTGGTTATAGATAATGTTTTGTCTGTCAATCCCGATGCTGTCATAGTTATTAAATCAACGGTTCCTGTAGGCTATACAAAATCTTTATGTCAGCGTATTGGGGTTGACAATATTATTTTTTCTCCCGAGTTTTTGAGAGAGGGTAGTGCGCTTCACGACAACCTTTATCCTTCTAGAATTGTTGTTGGCGAAAAAAGTGGCAGGGCCGAGAGTTTCGCAAGGCTTTTGATTGAAGGGGCATCGGATAAAGAAGTTCCTGTTTTATATGTCGATAGCACAGAAGCAGAGGCTATTAAGCTATTTTCGAATACATATTTAGCTATGCGGGTGGCATATTTTAATGAACTTGATTCCTATGCGGAAACCCACGCTCTTGATTCACGGCAAATAATCGAAGGCGTATGCTTGGATCCTAGGGTGGGAAATCACTACAATAACCCGTCATTTGGTTATGGTGGCTACTGTTTGCCAAAAGATACCAAGCAGTTACTCGCCAATTATCAAGATGTGCCGAACAATTTGATTTCGGCTATTGTGGATGCTAATACCACGCGTAAAGATTTTGTTGCCGATTCAATTGTTAAAAAAAATCCGCGAGTGGTGGGCGTTTACCGATTAATTATGAAGGCGGGTTCAGATAATTTCCGCTCTTCATCTATACAGGGCGTGATGAAACGTATCAAGGCGAAGGGTGTAGATGTCGTGGTTTATGAGCCTGCTTTAGCTGAGGAAGAGTTTTTTAGATCCCCGGTAATGCGTAATCTTGATGCATTCAAGCAAATTTGTGATGTGATTATTACAAATCGGATGGTTGATGAGCTGTTGGATGTCGAGGATAAGGTTTATACTCGAGATCTTTTTGGCGGTGATTGAGCCAGAATTGACACTTATTGCTGTCAAGCAATCATTCCTTTTCGATTTGGCTGGCACTGATACGGTGCTGGCCAAGGCTCTGTCCATTGGGCTGTCTTAGTGGCGAATTTTCTCAAGACACATTTTCGCTGGCCAAATCTATACGGGATCGGATCTGGATTTGTGGCAGGCGCAGGCGGTATTGGACTTGCTTGTATAGCTTTCGCTTGAGGGAAACGCTTTTTTTGTTTGGGTAAGGACGAAGTTTCTCATTGCCCCCTATAGGTAAACCTTTTTCTTTGCATGCTTAATTTCCGCTTGTTATTGGGTGAGCTGCGTCGTTGGTTGAATCGACGCCACCCCTTGCAGATTACCGCACTTGAGGATACTGTTCTTGCCGGTACATTTTGGCGGTGTTCCGGCGGTGATCCTTCTTTAAATGTTTTTCCTTCTTCGGGGCTTTATCCTCGTGGCTGGTATATGCTCGAGCTAGAGCTTTCAGCAAATGTGCCAGCGCTTCCTTGTCGCCTCTATGCTGATTACGGGCACGGCTACAAGGAAGTAGAATCTTTTTCACTTACGGTGGAGCCCGGCCAGTTGTCCAAGCGAGTCTGCTACTTCCCTGCTCGGGCTCGCACGCTACGGCTTGATCCATGTGATTTCCCTGCTGAGGTGAGGTTTGATCATTTCAAGCTGCTTAAAATTACGCGGGGCTTTGCTGTGCGGGTTATGGTGCGCAAGCTTGTTAACGCCCAAAAATACGAATCAATTGGCGATGCTCGCGCTGTCGGTTGGCGAAGCCTCTTCCAGGCTTACGATCAGCTTTTCTTTCCGGCAGCGCATTCCAGTTATCAAACACAGCTAGCGCGTCAACGCGCTAGCTATTCCGTTAACACTATTGTAGAGCGTCTCCGTCGGATGCCTGTAAAACCTAAGATTTCTGTGGTTTTGCCGGTTTATAATCCCCCGCTGTCCATGTTGAAAGCATGCTTGGACTCTGTTCTTGCGCAATCCTACAGTAACTGGCAACTCTGTATCGCAGATGATGCGTCTACGGATCCTCTTGTCACTAAGACCTTGCTTGAGTATGCCGACTGCGACCCTCGTATTAATTTGGTTCGGCGATTTTGCAATGGACATATTTGTGCTGCAAGTAACTCAGCGCTTTCTGTGGCACAAGGCGATTATGTTGCGCTTCTGGATCATGATGATTGCTTGTTCGAGCATGCGCTTTTGGAGGTTGCAACAGCAATTCAATCTGCTCCAAACGCGGAGATTTTCTACTCGGACGAGGATTTTATCGATGGTGACGGCAATCGCTTTTCTCCTCATTACAAGCCTGATTGGAATCCGGCGTTGTTGCTTTCCCACAATTATGTGACGCACCTTGCAATCTATCGCCGCACATTACTGGATATTGCGGGTGGTTTCCGTGAGGGTGCTGGTGTTGAGGGTGCTCAGGATTACGATTTAATTTTACGTTGTTCGGCGTTATCGTCAGCAGAAAAGATTTTGCATATACCAAAGGTGCTTTATCACTGGCGAGCGCACGAGGGTTCTACAGCACTGAGTTCAGATCAGAAAAGTTATACGTCGAAGGCCGGGCGAAAGGCGCTTCAGGATTACCTTGACACACAAGGTATCGCTGCGCGTGCCCTTGAAACAGAGGATGACAATCTATATCGAGTTGATTACCAAATGGCCAGTCAACCATTGGTGAGCCTGTTGATACCTACCAGGGATATGCTGTCTGTCCTCCGTCCTTGTGTGGAGTCGATACTTTCGCGTTCAACCTACAGTAACTTTGAAATTTTGATCCTTGATAACCAAAGCCGGGATTCAGCAACGCTCGCTTGGTTTTCAGAAGTGCAGAATTTTGATTCTCGGGTGCGGGTATTGGCGTACGACCATCCTTTTAATTATTCCGCCATCAACAATTTCGGCGTGACAGAGGCCCGCGGTGAAATCATCGGCCTAATCAATAACGATGTGGAAGTGATCACTCCGGGCTGGATTGAGGAGCTGGCGTCACTGTCGCAGCAGCCTGAGAATGGCTGTGTGGGAGCTCTACTTTATTACCCGGATGATACCGTGCAGCATGCTGGAGTCATTCTTGGACTGGGCGGCTACGCGGCCCACTCCCACCGCGGGTCACCGCGGGGTAGTCAGGGGTATTTCAATCGTTTAAAGGTGCGCCAGAACCTGAGCGCGGTGACCGGTGCTTGCCTGTTTGTACGCAAGTCTGTCTATGAACAGGTGGGCGGCCTGGATGAGGCCTATACCGTGGCCTATAACGATGTGGATTTCTGTCTGCGTGTGCAGGCAGCTGGCTACTTGAACGTCTTTACACCGTTTGCCGAGCTTTACCATCATGAGAGCAAGTCCCGCGGGCAGGAAGATACCCCGGAAAAGATCGCCCGTTTTGATGAAGAAAAGGCCCGCTTGGCAGAACGTTGGGGCGCGCTGTTGCAGCGCGATCCGTTCTATCACCCCAACCTTACCCGTGCCCGGGAAGATTTTTCCTTGGCAGGGCAAGATGAGCTTGCAGTAACCGAGGCTGCTGTTGCATGAAATTTTTAAATCGCGCTAATGGCGGATCATGCCGTCCCGAGGAGGAGAAGTCCCTGTTCGATGGGGCAGTGGATAACCAGTGGGGACCGGTGATCCGTGGCTGGGCCAAAGTTGCGGACGGCGGCAAGCCGGCGCTAGTGATGGTCGATGCCGATGGAGAGCAGCACTATTTATTGGCATCTGAATACCGGAATGACTTGCTGGAGCGGGGGGGGCACCCCACCGGGGAGTGTGGTTTTTCACTAAATCTAGGGCGCAGGCTGAAGTCGCCGGCCAGGGTTTCTGTATTTTCAGCACTTGGTGATCTTGCCCCTAGCCGGCCGGCTTTTGTGAACAAGCCCCTGTTTTTCATGCATATTGCCAAAACTGCGGGCAGCTCCGTAAATGAGTTTTTTATCGAGCACTTTGGGCACGAGCGGGCAGCGATGCATATCGAATCGGTCTCGGACCTCCAATCGCTCGCGCATCATCAGTTTATTTCTGGGCACATTGGCCTGGAGCGCTTTGAACGGGATTTCGAAAGAGACAAATTCTACACAGCGACCATGTTGCGTGAGCCCGTACGACAGCTGGTGTCGCACCTTAACTGGGTTCGCCATCTGTCTGAGCCTGAGCGCGCTGATTTTTTGCAGGGGCACCCTGATATCGTGCGAGAGATTTCTGCGCGCCTGCAGAAAGTTGATTTCTCCAGCCCGGAAGCGATGAGCCGCTTCGTATCGGAATTGCGTCCGGCAGAAAGACCGCTATTTGATAATTGCCAGTGTCGATATTTTCACAGTATTCCAGCGAGTAAGCCTTTTAACGATGAAGCTTTCCTGCAGGCATTAAATAACCTGAAACGGTTTGATTTTGTTGGCATTACCGAAAATTTCGAACCCGCAATCCGCTACCTGGGTGCCAAGGCTGGTATCGTAAAAAATTGGGAAAAACCTCCTCGGGTGAATGTAAACAAGTTTGATTACGGGTTTGATGTTACAAATCCTGAACTGATCACAGCAGTGGCTCCACTTATACGCTACGATCAGGAGCTTTATCAGCGGGTGTCGGAACTCAGCCGGACATTGCTTGAGTCCGGCCCCGAGGCTCATTGAGGTATTTTCTTGAGCGCTCACTTTCGTTTTTTTCGCTCTCTGGTCCGTTTAGTACCTACTTTTCTACGGCCACAGACAGGCGTACGTTCTCTCTCGCCCGGTGTTAACGAAACCTTTCAATGGCTTGGCCGCTTGCCGGGTAGGGGCTGGTATATGTTCGAGTTTCAGCTGGGGGAAACCTGTGGGGCTCGACATGTTTTGTTACATGTGGACTGCGGTAGCGGTTTTGACCCAGCGGTATCGATTACCCTGCCGCTCCGTCGGGGCAAGGTGGCGAAGAGAATCTGTTATTTTCCCGGCCCGGTACGCGCCGTGGAACTTAAATTTTCCGGAGTGGCTGGAGAAGGCGAATATGAGGTTGCGCACTGTTGTCTCGCCTGGCTGGCCCCTCACTTTGCCCGCGATCGGTTGTGTCAGCGCCTGGCCAATATGCATCGTAATTACCGGGGCGAGTCCCGCCAATCGGTGCGCAAAGCCTTGAGCAAGGAAGCGCAGGCAAGTGGTCGCAGTTGGCGCTCGGTAGCATTGCTGCATTATTCGGAAACCTTTCACAAGCGCTGCCCGCAGGCTGGGTACGCGGAGTGGTTGGCTCAGGTAGAGACTGAACAGCTACCAGGGACTGACGAGGTTGTGGCTCTCGCCGCCTGTCTGCCACCGCCGGCACTATTCACGCTTCGCATGCGGGTGACTTTACACGCGCTGGATTCTGCGTGGCTGGCAATGCGCTCCTTATTGTCGCAGTCGTACCCCCGCTGGCGTCTGTTGTTGGAGGTCAGTGGGGACTTACTTGCAGCTCCCGGTCCTGCTCTCGCTCGTTTACACGAGACGGCACTGGGTGATGAGCGCATTGTATTGCAGGAAGAGGGGAGGGAGATTTCTGGACAATTCTCGTGCGCATCCGGGGAGCCGGTGTACGCGCACTTTGTGTCCGAGTTACCTTCGGTCGGCCGCCTGCATACCCATGCACTGTATTTCGCGGCGAAGGCAATTTCAGAAAGTCCTGATGTGCAACTGCTGTATACGGACGGCGACACATTAAACCGTGCTGGCAGTCGCGAGGCACCGCTGTTCCGGCCCGCTTGGAATCCTGACTTGCTACTTGCCTGTAACTATGTAGGCCAGTGCTGTTTTTTCCACAATGAATTATTGCAGAGCCTTGGCCGCGGCTTCCCGGCCGCCAGGGGAATCACCATCTACGACGCCTTGCTGCAGTGCCGTGAGTTGCTGAATGCGGATGATGTTAAACATATCCCTCGGGTTCTATATCACCAGAAGGTGATGCCGGTTGCGGACCGGCAGCTCCTGGAGTCAGCGGAGAAAAACGTACTGAAGCACTATCTGGCGGAAGCAGGTATTCCGGCTGAGCTGGAGAGTTGGCAATCGACTGAGGGGCAGGGCACACCCTCGGCTCGTCTTCGCTGGGCGATACCGAAACCGGTGCCGATGGTCAGCCTGCTGGTGCCGACACGGGATGGTGTGGATATTCTCCGCCAGTGCGTGGATTCAATTCTTCAGAAAACCGAGTATCCCAATTACGAAATCCTGATTCTCGATAACCAGAGCCGATGCTCGAAAACGCTTGCGTATTTTCGGGAAGTTCAGCGCGATTCGCGCGTGCGGGTTCACCAGTGGAACCACCCATTCAACTATTCGGCGATCAACAATTTTGGTGCGAGTCTGGCGCGGGGCTCCGTGCTGGGGCTGATCAACAACGATATCGAGGTTATTACTCCGGGCTGGTTGTGTGAAATGGTGGGCCATGCCTGCCGGGAAGAGATCGGCTGTGTGGGTGCCAAGCTGTATTACGGTAACGATACCCTCCAGCACGGTGGGGTAATCCTCGGGATTGGCGGTACCGCTGGCCACAGTCATAAATATGCCTTGCGCGACGCTGCGGGCTATATGGGGCGCCTGCAGGTGGTGCAGAATCTGTCTGCGGTCACCGGTGCCTGTCTGGTGTTGCGCAAATCAGTGTTTGAACAGGTCGGTGGGCTCAACGAGGCCGATCTGGCGATTGCCTATAACGATGTGGATCTCTGTCTGAAAGTCCGCGAGGCAGGCTATCGTAACCTGTGGACGCCATATGCAGAGCTTTACCATCACGAGTCGGTTTCCCGCGGCGCTGACGATACCACCGCAAAGCGCCGCCGGGCGCAGCGTGAAGCCGATTACATGCGTAGACGCTGGGGCAACCAGTTGGACACAGATCCAGCGTATAATCCTAACCTTACTCTGATCCACGAAGACTTTTCCTTGGCGTGATGGGACGCGCGCACAAAAGGAAAATTAATAAAGTAGCTAGCTGTATATCTGTGGCACTTATATGACACTCAGCCAGTCAGCGGTAGCTGTTATTTTTATAGCGGTAATCGCGCTTCTTGTATTCACCCGGTTTAGACCATCTCTCGTTTTTGCCTCTGGTGCGGCTGTCTGCTTTTTGACCGGTCTGGTGCCGGCAGAATCGGTACTGCAAAAAGCGGTCACCCCCGGACTGGTCACTCTGGTCGTGCTGATTCTGGCATCGATTGGCCTGGAAAAAGCCAGCTGGCTGCGCTTGGTGTCCGGCCGGCTGATCAATGGTTCTTTGACGGGCAGCCTGTTTCGCCTTGCCGGGGCTACGGCGCTGAGCTCCGCTTTTCTGAACAACACGGCGGTGGTGGCCTGGTGCAAAAATATTTTGGGCAGAGTTAGGTGAAACAGCGCGAAAATATAAAGCATATTGTGGTTGAAGAGGGGGCAAACCCGTCTTCCGACTACTTCGTGCGGCCGTTCTTGAGTGGAGCGGGTGCTGATATTGTCCGCTGTTCCTTCGCCCAGTTACCCTCCGCTGATCTGCTAGACGGTGCCATCGTCACATTTGTACGTTATGTGCCTCGCAAGTGGCGGCAGCTGATCGAGCGGCATCAAGGCGTCATCCAGCAGCTGAATTTCTTTATGGACGACGACCTGTTCAGCTGGCCCGCCTTTGCGCGTATGCCCCTGCGTTACCAATGGAAGCTACTGCGCCTCAGTTGGCGTCATCAGGCCTGGCTGCGTGCCATGGGCGCGAAGCTGCTGGTGTCTACCCCGTATCTTCAGCAGCGCTATGCCGAGTGGCAGCCGCAGTTACTGGCGCCGCAGGTGCCGGCGGGACTGCTGCCGTTGCTGGGGCGGGAAGATGTGGAGAACTCTGACTCTGCGCCAATTACCGTTTTCTACCACGGCTCCGCCTCCCACGGTGCAGACCTCAATTGGCTACGCCCGGTGATTGAAAAGGCGCTGGCGGCAGATAAGCGGCTGGTGTTTGAGGTCATTGGCAACAACAGCGTAAATCGACTGTTCAAAGGCCTGCCCCGGGCACATGTGATACACCCGATGAAGTGGGGTAGTTACCAGGCGTTGTTGCAGCGCCCGGGGCGTACCATCGGCCTGGCTCCACTGTTGGATTCACCCTTTAACCGCGCGCGTTCCCATACCAAATTTCTGGATATCACCCTGGCTGGTGCTGTGGGTATTTTTGCCCGCGGGCCGGTGTACGGTGAGGTAGTGCGCGATGGTGAGAACGGCCTGCTGCTGCCGATGGATCAGGCCGCCTGGGTCGAGGGGATTCTGCGGCTGGCCAGTGATGCGCCTCTACGTAACCAGTTGTTGTGTGGGGCGCGCGCATGTCTGTAATCGGGTATTGCTCCCGTGGGCTGCGCCGTATTCGCGGGCTTGATGCCTTGTTGGAGACGCGCAGTCGTTTTTTCATCTTGCGACCGCCCAAGGCGGTGACCCACATTGCGGGCTGGGGGCGCAAGCCCACTGCGGTGCGTGCGCGCAGGTTTGCGGCACAGTTCGGTTTGCCGTTTGTCAGCCTGGAAGATGGTTTTCTGCGCTCCTTTGGCTTGGGGGTAAATGGTGCGCCGCTGCACAGCCTGGTGGCGGATAATTCCGGGATTTATTACGACGCTACGCAGCCCAGTGATCTGGAATCGCTGATTCTGGATAGCGAGTTCGGGCAAGAGGAGCTAAGCCGCGCGCGCTACTGTATGGAACAGCTGCGCCAGCACCGCCTGTCCAAGTACAACTGTGCCCGGGATCACCGGGTGACCTGGCCAGACACGCGGCCGCGCGTGTTGGTGGTGGATCAGACCTTTGGCGATGCGGCGGTCACCTACGGCGGGGCGGATGCCGCGAGTTTTATTGCCATGCTGGATGCCGCCATTGCGGAAAACCCGGATGCCCAGGTTGTGGTCAAGGTGCACCCGGATGTGATCGCCGGCAAAAAGCGCGGCTATTTGCTGCAGGCGGCGGAGCAGCGCGGGTGCCAGCTATGGTCGGAAGATGTCAACCCCTGGGCCCTGTTGGACGCGGTAGAGAGGGTGTATGTGGTCACCAGCCAGTTTGGGTTTGATGCGCTCCTCGCGGGTTTGCCTGTGCGCTGTTTCGGGTTGCCATTTTATGCCGGCTGGGGGCTGACGGAAGACGAGCTTAGCTGCCCGCGCCGGGCAGGAGCGCGTTCCCTTGAGCAGGTTTTTGCCGCGGCCTATCTGCGGTATTGCCGCTATATCAATCCATATACCGGTGAGCGCTGCACGCTGGAAGACACCATCCGGTTAATCGCAGAACAAAAGCGGCAGGCGGAGCGTTTGCGTGGCAGCTGGTTGGCCCTGGGGTTTTCTCCCTGGAAGCGCGGCTTTGTGCCGGACTTTCTTGCACAGCCGGCACAATTGCAGTTCGCGAGCAAAGAGCCTGCGATATTTTCCCGCTGCGGCCACGCGCCCCAGGTGGCGATATGGGCGAGCAGTTTGCCGGAAGATATTGCCTCTATCTGCAGCAAGCGCGGTTTAACTCTTTGGCGGCTGGAAGACGGCTTTCTGCGCTCGGTGGGGCTGGGGTCTGACCTGGTGCGCCCGTTGTCGCTGGTGCTGGATAAACAGGGCATTTATTACGATGCTTCCCGGCCATCGGGTCTGGAAATGCTGCTGCGGGAAACCATATTCACCCCGGAATTGCGTACTCGCGGAGCCAACCTCCGGCAACTGCTGGTGACGCGGCAGCTGAGCAAGTACAACGTGGGTGCGGGTTTATCCGCAGATGCAGCCCTGACGTTGCCGGCTAATCGCGTGGCAATCTTGGTGCCGGGGCAGGTGGAAAGCGATGCATCCATCGCCAATGGATCTCCCTGGATAAAGTCCAATCGCCAGCTATTGCAACAGGTGCGCCGCGCCAATCCGGATGCCTATATCATCTACAAGCCGCACCCGGACGTCCTGGCCGGTGGGCGAATGGGAGCGTTGCCGGACGGCGATGACGACCTGTTTGATCTGCAGGTCAGCGAACTGCCAATGCCCGCGTTGCTGGCGCAAGTGGATGAAGTGCACACATTGAGTTCCCTCAGCGGGTTTGAAGCGCTGTTGCGGGGCGTAAAGGTGGTGACCTACGGGCTGCCGTTTTATGCCGGCTGGGGGCTTACTGAAGACCTGCTGCTCAACGGGGAGCAGGGGCGGGGCCTGGGTGAGCTGGCAGTGGTGCGCCGTTGCCTCAGAGCCCGTGGCCGCAAGCTGACCCTGGACGAGCTGGTGGCGGCAACACTGATTCTGTATCCGTCTTATGTGGATCCCCGCAGCGGGGACCTTGTGGATGTAGAGACGGCGGTACAGATACTGCAGGCGCAAAGGGCGGCGGCCAAGCATGTCAGATGGCGGCAATCTATTTACCGCAAAGTGCGCAACCGCTTTTTTCGAAAATAATCTCAATTATCACTCCGTCACGATCAGGGATTACGTAAACCCCCGATTCTTCAAGAAATTCTATTGATTACCAAAGCGGAAGACTGGCGTTATTTCCGCGTGCGCGGCTTTATTCTCAAGCGCGACTTCCTGCCTGACGCTGAATTCAAAAAACTGGCGCGTGAATTGCAGTGCTCTATAAAGGCCGGGTGCGGGTGTTCGTTGAGGGCGCCACGCTGACCGGGCGGATATTGATTGCTTGATCGGCTGAAGCTGGCCTGGGGAGCTGCGGAGTTTTGGCGGGAAATTCTTCCAGTGTCTCGCCTGGGGGGCTTATTTGCACAAGACAATACGACGCCATGAATGTATAGTCTTGTGCCATATTTGGTGGTTGCGTCACATTTTTTGGCGTTTTCTTGCGGTTATTTTTTGACCGGTTTTTGCTTGGGGTGTTTTCGCCCAAAGGTTCGTAGTGCCCGGGGGGCGGCAATCACTTGCCGTGGGCTGAGTGGGGATAAATGTCAGGGGTCGTATTCTTGCAGGGGCCGCATGGTCCTTTCTTTGCGCGTTGCGCCCGGTATTTCTCCGAGCGCGGCTTACAAACACATAAAATCAATTTCAATGGCGGAGACCGTCTGCAAGGCTGGGCCGATCATCAGGTGGATTACACTGGTGGGCCTGCGGGATGGCCGGAGTACTTCGCCGGTTATCTGCGTCAGCACAACATTCGTGCCGTTGTGGTGTACGGAGACTGCCGTTACTACCATCGCGAAGCCCGTGCCGTGTGCGACGAGCAGAGCGTTTCCTTCTGGGCCTTTGAAGAGGGCTATCTGAGACCGGACTTCGTCACTCTGGAGCAGGGGGGCGTGAACGGGTTTTCCGGTGTCGACTGGTCGCCGAGTGCTATCCGCGGCTACCACCCGCACAATCGTTCAAATGACGTACAGGTCGGGTCTACTTTCCGCCAGCGTGCCTGGTTTGCGATAACTTATTATCTGGCCGCGCGTTTTTTCCGCAGCGAATTTTCCGCATACCGTCATCACCGCCCGCGCACCTGGCTGCAGGAGGGGGGCTGCTGGTTGAGGAGCCTGGTGCGAAAGTATCGGTACAAGTTCAGCCAACGCAGTTATCTGTCTTCACTGGTGAAACGCCACAGTGGAGAGTTTTATCTCTATGCACTGCAGACCCAGGATGACTTCCAGATCCGTGAGCACTCGGATTACGACAGTATTGATGATTCCATCGCCGAGGTTATCCGCTCTTTCGCGGAAGGCGCCGCGGAACACGAGCTGCTGGTCATCAAGCATCACCCGATGGATCGAGGTTTCTGCCATTACGGTCGTTTGATCAAGCGGCTGGCGCGGGAGCACCAAGTCGGTGGGCGGGTGGTCTACTGTCACGATCTGCATTTGCCCACCCTGTTGAAGCACGCCAAGGGGCTGATCACTATCAACAGTACCGTGGGTATTTCTGCCCTGCTGCATAAAGTACCGACCATTACCCTCGGCCGCGCCCTGTATAACCAGCCGGGACTCACTCATCAGGGAGCGCTAAGCGCATTCTGGAGTGCCGCAGACCCGGTGGACCCGCAGTTCTTCCGCAGCTTCCGCACTTACCTCTACGAGCGCACCCAGCTGGATGGCAGCTTTGCCAAAAATGTGGACTTTGCGGTGGAGCAGGCCTGGCTGCGCATGGCACCGGTTTTGGCTTCCAGTCTCGAGCGTCCGCTACCCAAAACAGAGGAAGAGGCAGAATACCTCGCCGCCTGACGGTGTCCCTGTGCTTGTGTAGCGCAGGGCATCGATATTCGGGGTATGACTATCGATCAAAAATTAAACTGGCAGTATTCCACCAAACTGGTAGACTGCGCAGCCTCTTGTCCCGGCCCGTATCTGGCTTTGAGCCCGAGTAAGGCCTCAAGCGGGACAATTGTCAAAATGGGTAACAGACCTCCTCGCCACAGGCCCCTGTCTCTGAGTTGAATGAGCTTGAAATAGCCGGTGCTATTAATGGGCTTCTTCGCCTTGCCCAGCAATCTTCAGTCGTGCGCTATGGTTATCCCAGTGGGATTAGCGCCGACTCGGCTCCTATGTACATTCAAGTGAACTCAATATGACCGACAATTCTGCACCTGCTGGTTTTGACCAGCTGGGCCTGCCGACACAAATTCTCGAAGCCGTTACCAAACTGGGTTATGAAACCCCATCCCCGATCCAGGCACAGACCATTCCGTCACTGCTGGAAGGCCGCGACGTGCTGGGCCAGGCCCAGACCGGTACCGGCAAAACTGCCGCCTTCGCACTGCCGCTGCTGGCCGGGCTCGACCTGAAGAGCAAGCGCCCCCAGGCACTGGTACTGGCACCGACCCGTGAACTCGCCATCCAGGTGGCCGAGGCCTGCCAGTCTTACGCCGCCAATCTCAAAGGTTTTCACGTTGCCCCTATTTACGGTGGCGCCGACTACCGCGGCCAGATCCAGCAACTGAAGCGCGGTGTGCAGCTGGTTGTGGGTACCCCGGGCCGAGTGATGGACCATATGCGCAAGGGCACCTTGGACCTGTCCGGTCTCAAGACCCTGGTGCTGGATGAAGCCGACGAAATGCTGCGTATGGGCTTCATCGACGACGTGGAGTGGGTGCTCGAGCAGGTTCCCGCTGAGCGCCAGATCGCGCTGTTCTCCGCCACCATGCCGCGGGAGATTGCCAAGATTGCGCGCGATCACCTGAACAACCCGGTAGACGTGAAGATCAAGGTCAAGACCGAGACCGCCGATACCATCCGCCAGCGCTACTGGCCGGTGGGCGGCCTGCACAAGATGGATGCGCTGACCCGCATCCTCGAAGCGGAGCCTGTTGATGGCACCATCATTTTTGTGCGCACCAAGAACGCTACCGTTGAGATTGCCGACAAGCTGGCAGCTCGCGGATTTGCCAGCTCTGCCCTGAACGGCGACATGGCGCAGAACCTGCGCGAGCAGGTGATCGACAAGCTGAAGAAAGGCAAGCTGGATATCGTGGTAGCCACCGATGTGGCGGCCCGTGGTCTGGACGTGAAACGTATCAGTCACGTGATCAACTACGATATTCCTTACGATACCGAAGCCTATATCCACCGTATCGGCCGTACCGGCCGTGCCGGTCGCGAAGGCGATGCGATCCTGTTCGTGGCACCGCGCGAGCGCCGCATGCTGCGTGTGATCGAGAAGGCGACCAAGAAGCCCATCGAACGCCTCGAACTGCCGACTGCCAAGGCGGTAAACGCCTCGCGTATGGAGAAGTTCCGTCAGCGTATTACCGACACCCTGCAGGGCCGTGAAGACCTGGCGCCGTTCCGCGATCTGGTGGAGCAGTACCTGGCCGAAAACGAAATGGACCCGCTGGATGTAGCTGCTGCACTGGCCGCCATGGCCCAGGGCGACAGCCCGCTGCTGCTGGACGAGCGCGAGCCGAAGCAGCGCGACTTTAATGATCGGAACGAGCGCAGTGACCGCCGCGACGGCGACGACCGCAAGCGCGGCAAGAAAGGCTTTGATAAGCAGAAGCACGTTGGTCCGCCCGATGAAGGCAAAGAGCGTTTCCGCATCGAAGTAGGCCGCGACCACGGTGTACGCCCGGGCAGCGTAGTGGGTGCCATTGCCAACGAAGTGGATCTCGACAGCTCCTACATCGGCCGCATCGAAATCTACCCGGATTACACCACCGTGGACCTGCCGGAAGGCATGCCCAAGGAAATCTTCAACCACCTGAAAAAGGTGCGCGTAAACGGCCGCCCGATGAACATCGCCAAGTTCACCGACCAGGGTGGAAGCGGTGAAGGCCGCAAGGGTGGCAAGCCGTCTTTCGCCGCTAAAAAGCGCAAGCCGAAGCAGCCGCGTGACTGAGTAAATAGTTGTAGCTGCAAACAGAAAGGGCACCCACAGGGTGCCCTTTTTTGTGGGTGTTTGTTTTTGAATAATGAATATTTTGAGGTTTCTGGTCTCAACTTCGTCTATCTCTGGCGTCTATTTGCTTTTGGTGGTCCTTCTACATGTCCGCTTGCTGTGCCGCAGTGACGCTCGCTCAACGTAATTGGGAAATAGTTGATGAGTATAAAAAACAAGCATTTTAACGGGGCAGTTATCGGTGCCCTCAGTTTGGTACTGGTTGCCTGTGGTGGTGGCAGTAGCGGTGGCGGTAATGAAGGGGGGACACCTTCGGAGCCCACTAATCAGCCACCCTCGGTTAGTGCCGACCCCATCACTCTGATGGAAGGTGAGTCCGCAACAATAACTGCTTCCGCAACGGATCCTGAAGGTTCTTCCGTTTCCTATATGTGGGAGCAAAAAGCCGGTGCGTCTCTGACACTTGGTGATGTTGATACCGCCACGGTTTCAATCCAGGCCCCGGCAGTAGTCGAGAGCACTCAGGCAACCCTGGTGGTTACCGTAACTGACGCAGAGGGTGCCACGACCTCGGAGGAAGTGGTCGTGTCCATTACTGCTCGCATGGTCGGCGTGAGTATTGCGGGTGTGGTTACCGAGAGCCTTGCAGAAAATTCTGAAGTGTCATTCAACGTGGGTGAACAGCTGTTCACTACTGTGGTGGGCAGCGCTGGTCAGTACTCTACTACAATCTCAGTGGATGATAGTCTGGCCTCGGAGATGGTACGTGCCGAGGTACGTAATCCGGCGACTGGTCTCAAGCTGGTTTCTTTGATGGGGGACTTTTCGGCACTAGTGAGTGCGGCAGGCGAAGATGGTGTTGTCGTCCGCGATGAACTCCCCGCTGTCAATATATCAACGCTAACCACTGCATTGGCAGCTCAGGTGGAGCGGGGAGAGCCCGGCAGTGTCGAAACCACTGAACAGCTCACTGCACGCAAGAAACTGCTGAATGGTAGTGATATTTTTCATCTGGGGACTTTGATTCGGTTAGTGCTGGATCACGCAGGTACCGGGGAAGTAGTAATGCCGGATAGCTTTGCGGACACTTATGCACTGGCTGCAGATCGCGAGGCGGCTTCAAGGTTAATTAACGAGATTCAAACGAGCAACGCGTCGATTTACCAGGCTGCAGTTGACGAAGTTGCTGAAGACGCTCAGCGGGCTTTCCCGTCGCTCGCAATTCCTGCCGCAATGCAGGATACCTATTACTTTGACGGAATCGTAATCAACCCGATCCCGTTTAGTGGGCCTACGCGTATTTCTCTGGGGAACAACCTGAATTTAAATGCTCAGGGTAGCGGCACCTGGGGAGGTAATGAGGGCACAAGCGAAATTAGCTGGGAGGCTACCACCAATGGGCTCGAGATTGCTGGTGCAGAATTCGTGGTCGATTCAAGCCTGGTATACGACGAGAGCCTGGGAGTGCAGATCCAGCAAGAAACCGTCGTACAGCCGAAGCTAATCAAGTGGCTTGATTACGGAGAGGAAGTCGACTGGTTTTTAATTACCGCTGATCGCTTTACCCGTTACCCAAATGGTGAGTATCCACCTACCGAGGCGGAGCAGTTGACTGACGCAGCCATGGGAGTTCGCAGTGCAGGAGCAGTGCCTGTCGATCAGGCTTTACAGATGGGACTTGCGCTGAGCATTCCGCTACCGCTTGTGGAAGGCGAGGTGACCGAGCCTACCCCGGATTTTGAAGGGCAGTCTTTGTTGGTGCAATCCGTCCAGTTAACCTTTGCCGGGAACATTGAGACTGGTGGCAGTGTTACGGTGGTTGTAGATTCTATCTCCGGTGCCGGTGTGCCCGCTTCGAGCCAGGTGAGTACGTCGTGGGCGCTGAATGGCCGCGGGCATTTATTGATCGACAATATCCTCGGCTATGAAGCGGAACTGGTACTGTTGGAAAGCGATAACCTGAAGTCTCCACTAGTATTCGTTGCTCTCAGTAATGGGGTTGAAAAGCTTTCTACCGCAGGAAGAGCCTACCTTAAGGAGGCGCCAGCCTGGACGGCAGATCGAGCGGTAGGCATTTACACGTACCCGATGGATTTCAACGCCCCACACGAGCCGTTCTGGTTTGAAGTCAATGCGGATGGAACGGCTCTGACCGTGTCGACCTGGGATCGGAATGGGGATGGGGAAATTACCTCGGATGAAGTTACTTTGATGCCTGGCTTCTGGACTATCAACGAAGCAGGAAACCTGCTCATCCGTCGTTACTTTGCATCTACTTCAGGATTCTGTGAACCTGCCACCTGGGATCCGGCGCCTGGGGATGAGTGTGCGTTATATCACGAGCGGGAGTGGGTACTGCACCAGGACGGTGAGGGTATTGCGCTGCGGCACTACCACCGTGTCTTCGCAGACCCCTTCTTGGATGACTCCACGATGGCTCCAGAGGAACATGTTTTGAGTAACGGTAGTATTCTCAATACCTACATTGAGCGCGTGGCGGAGAGGCCTGCTCCTATCTCATCCATGTAACTTGGGGGCAAATAAAAAAACCGCGCACTTGCGCGGTTTTTTTTGGGGATGAGCCCCGTAAGGAAATACTTACTTCCTTCCAAAAGGCAGCATCTGCCGCAGGGTATTGTCCTTGGTAATAAAGTGATGCCACAGCGCGCCACCGATATGTAGTACCAGCAGTACCAGCAGCGCATTCCACAGGAATTCCTTGTGCAGGAACGCAAACTGTTTGGCGATATCGGTGTTTTTGGCCACAACGGAGGGCACGTCGATTATCCAGAACAGGGTGATGTCACGCCCTGCGAACTGACGCATCAACAGGCCGGTGATCGGCATACCCAGGATAATGATGTACATCAGGCTCTGCACCAGCAGGGATACGGGCTTCTGGAAGCTGCCGCCGTACAGTGTGGGGCGGCCGTGGGTGGCGCGCCAGTAGAGACGGAAAAGGCCGAGAAACAAAATCGAGAAGCCGAGGGAGTAGTGCACCACCATCCACCATCCGCGCATGGGATCGCTGCGCTCGTAAAACTCATGCAGCTCTACCGAGCCCCAGGCGAACAGGATAAAGAATGCAATTAGCCAGTGCAGGGATTTGATGGCCTTGCTCCAGCTATCGGGTGTGGATGTCATCGAGTGGTTCCTTCTTTTGATGTCGATTTATTGTTTCCGGTCTTGAATTTGGATTATTCGGCGGCGGCGCGCACCCCGTTGAGGTTGGCGAAGCAGGTATCCCGCGCTGTGGTGAAAAAGTCCTGCAAAAATGCCTGTTCCAGCATCTCTTCGCGAACCGCCGCGTAGAGTGTACTCCAAAGTCCACTTTTGCCCAGTCTAAGCTGGTTGACCAACCCTTTCTGTAAATATTCGTAAAGCGCCCAGTTAGGAAGCGCACACACACCGCGTCCGCTCACCACCAGTTGGACCATCATTACCGTCAGTTCTGCCGTGCGCACGGAAGCGGGTTCCACATCTGCGGGATCAAGGAAGTGCTGGAAGATATCCAGCCTTTCCCTTTCCACCGGATAGGTGATCTGCACTTCATCTGCCAGGTCCTGCGGCTCTACCCATTTCCGGTCCGCCAGCGGGTGTTTCCTGCTGATGGCCAGGCACATTTCGAAACTGAACAGGGGCTCGTAGTGAATCCCCTTGAGGGATTCATCCGGATTGCTGGTTACTACCAGGTCCAGGTCTCCCCGTACCAGCGCCGGCAGTGGAGCAAAGTTGAATCCGCTGGAAAGATCCAGCTCCACTTCCGGCCAGTCGTCCCGGTAGGCATCGAGTGTGGGCATCAGCCACTGGTAGCAGCTGTGGCACTCGATGGCGATATTCAGCCGCCCCGCATTGCCGGAGGCCAGCCGCGCGAGATCCCGCTGTGCGACGGCCACCCGCGGCAGCACATCGTCGGCCAGTTGCAGCAGGCGCAATCCGGCACTGGTAAAGCGCAGTGGGCGGGATTTGCGCACAAACAGGCTCTGTTCATGGCGCTCCTCCATCTCCCGGAACAGGTGGGACAGGGCGGACTGGGTGAGGTGCAGGCGCTCGGCGGCGCGCACCATGCTGCCAGTCTCCCGCAGGATGGTCAGGGCCCTGAGGTGGCGGAGTTCTATCATCGTGATGTCATACAGTCTTTAGGGAAATTCATTTTATTTTGAGTGATCGTGAAAATTATTGAATCTCATTTGGGGGGAGGGAAGCAAGTTTTTGTGTTGCCGGCCGGAAGCCTTCTCGCACCACCGGCTATATCTTCCCTCTGTACTTTAGTTTTTTTCATATTTTAGTTGAAAACTATGAAATTGATTAAACATTGGGTGCGCCGCAGAATGCTTGCCTGAATTCACAGCCCCGCGGGTGGAACCTCCGGGGCGGCATTGATTGGGAAATGGACATGGCAAAGACACACATTCTCGGATACCCGCGTATTGGCGCGAATCGCGAGCTGAAACGCGCGCAGGAAGCCTACTGGAAAGGGGACATCGACCAGAAAGCACTTCTGGCAGCGGGCTCCCAGGTGCGCAGTCAGAACTGGCAGGCGCAGCAGGCCGCGGGCCTGGCGCTGACGACCGTGGGCGATTTCGCCTGGTACGACCAGGTGCTGAATCACTCGCTCATGTTTGGCGTGATCCCCGAGCGTTTTGCCGAGGGTGCGGCAGATAACAAACTCGACCAGTATTTCCGTCTGGCCCGCGGTCGTGCGCCATCCGGCGAGCCTGTGGCGGCCAATGCCATGACCAAGTGGTTTGATACCAACTACCACTATCTGGTACCGGAATTTACCGACGACCAGAAGTTCTCCCTGGACAGCGAGTGGCTGCTGGCGGAAGTGCAGGAAGCTCAGAGCCTGGGGCACAATGTAAAGCCGGTCGTGATCGGCCCGCTGACCTACCTCTGGCTCGGCCGCGGTGTGGATAACGCCCTGGAATTGCTGCCAAAGCTGCTGCCCTGTTACGTCGAGTTACTCGAGCAACTGGCAAGCGCCGCCGCCCAGTGGGTTCAGATCGACGAGCCCATCCTCGGCCTGGACCTGCCCGCCCAGTGGCGCGATGCTTTCGGACCGACCTATCAGGCGTTGTCCAAAGCCAGTGGCAGTAAACTACTGCTCGCGAGCTATTTCTCGCCGCTGCAGGAAAATCTTCAGCTGGCATTTGATCTGCCTGTGGATGGTGTACATATCGATGCGGTGCGCGGGCCGGAAGAAGTGGCTCCCGCAGCTGCCGCACTGCGCGATGGGCAGGTCCTGTCCGTCGGCGTGATCAATGGCCGCAATGTCTGGCGAACGGATCTGACCCGCTGGCAGCAGGAGCTGTCACCGCTTGCGAGCAAGCTTGGCGAGCGCCTGTGGATATCTGCCAGTTGCTCACTCCTGCACAGCCCGGTGGACCTGGAAACCGAAACCAAACTGGCAGATGCGGATAAACAGAAACTGGCCTACAGCCGCCAGAAGCTGGATGAGCTGAACACCCTGCAGCAGGCGTTGAAACCCGGTGCCGATGTGCTGCCGGCAATTTCCAAAACCGAAAGCCCCAGTGAAGCCGACGTGCGCGCGGAACTGGATAGCACCTGGCGTGCAGAAAAGTATCCACAGCGTGCGGAAGTTCAGCGAGAGCGCTGGCAACTGCCCCTACTACCCACCACAACCATCGGCTCCTTCCCGCAGACCGATGTACTGCGACAGGTACGCAAGCAGTTCCGCAACCAGGAAATCAGTGCCGAGGACTACAACGGGCACCTGCGTGCGGAAATTGCCGAAGCCATCCGCCGTCAGGAAATCCTTGGGCTCGACGTGCTGGTACACGGCGAAGCCGAGCGCAACGATATGGTGGAGTACTTTGGTGAGCAGCTGGATGGATTTATCCACACCGGTAATGGCTGGGTACAGAGTTACGGTTCCCGCTGTGTGAAGCCACCGATTATCGCTGGGGATATCTCGCGGCCCAATCCAATGACCGTGCAGTGGAGCGAATACGCCCAGAGCCTGAGCAAGAAGCCGGTAAAAGGTATGCTCACGGGCCCGGTTACCATCCTTAACTGGTCCTTCCCCCGCGAGGACATTCCGCGCGCGGTCAGCTGCCTGCAGATTGCCAAGGCATTGCGCGAAGAGGTGCTGGACCTGGAAGCGGCGGGCATCGGTATCATCCAGATCGATGAACCGGCACTGCGCGAAGGGGTGCCGCTGCGTGTGTCCGGCCACGACGATTACTTTGCCTGGGCGGTGGGCTGCTTCCGCTACACCTGCAGTGAAGTAAAGGCGGAAACCCAGATCCACACCCACATGTGTTATTCCAACTTCAATGCGATCATGGATGCCATCGTGGCGCTGGATGCGGACGTTATCACCATCGAGTCCGCACGTTCAGACCTGCGTCTACTGGAGGCTTTTGCCGGAGAGAGGGGTGGGTACCCCAATGAAATCGGTCCGGGCATTTACGATATTCACTCGCCCAACGTGCCCGAGCGAAAGGAATTGGTAAATCGCCTGTACCAGCTGCTAAAAGTGATTCCGCAAGAGAAACTGTGGATAAATCCCGACTGTGGCCTGAAAACCCGCAACTGGGCAGAAGTGGGTTCGGCACTGTTGAATATGGTGGAAGCGGCGAGGACCGTCAGGGCCGAAGTGGCCTGATGCCCCGATCGCATTCCGATACCCCGTAAACGTAGGAGCCTGCCTTGCAGGCGAACCCCCGGATCTCCGGACCGTTCGCCTGCAGGGCAGGCTCCTACAGAGCCAAATCAAGTACGCCCAACCTAATGCGTTTTTAGAAAGCTATCCCACCAACGCCTTCCGCTGTTTCTCATTCATTTCAACGATATTCAAACCCGTCTCGTCCACCGTTGCTGGCCATTTTAACGGTGGGAAGTTTTTACTTACATTTAGGTCGGGGCAGGATTTGCGGAGTTCAGCGAGCTCCTTCTCAAGCTCGGGAGAGGGTTTCAGTTCTACGCTATTGATAATGTTGTTGATCAGGTCTAAGACTGGCTTAGAGCTGACAATGGACTCTTTTTCTTCGAAGCTTCCGGAAGCGTGAAGATGATAGGAAAAGCTGAGGCTGATAATCCGATCTTTAGTGATCGGAAATAAAAAGTAAATCGTTCTGTGCATGTCAATCGTATTCTCGACATGAAGCAGCGCGGCAGGAACGGGCAAATCATCAATAGCCTTCCATTTCAAAGGGGCCCTCCATCTGGCGACACCCTTTCCCCACTCATCGTATCCATACTCAGCAGTCAAATAACCTGAAATTGCTGATTCAAATGCTCTCGGGTGTAAAAAATTGAGATTTTCAGGTGGTACCTCTGGAGCCATTGCTAAAATGGCAAAACTTGCGTCGGCTTTTTCACCAACAAACCATGATCCGTAAAACGCATATTTTCTTGAGAATAATAGAGAATGCCACCACGTTTGTGTTGGATCATTGCCGGGTTTAAGGCTTTCTAAATCATACTCAAACCATCGCGGTGTGTACTGCTCTGACCCTGGGCGAAATAAATAGAATTGCTTTGGTGCTTTAAAACTGAGTTTGCTCCCGAGTAAGTCGTATGTATATTTACGCGCACGTGTGAAGTTCGGCCCCTTTGGGATACACAGACCATTTTGTTCTCTTAATTCAAAAGGGTTGTACTTAATAAAGTCTAACATCAGAATTTACTCTTAAATTGATTGTGCAGACGTGGCGCCCAATGTGCCGCAGCAGTATCAACTGTTTTAGTAAATGTATTTACTTCTTTGATATAAGGAGCTGCCTTACTTACAGCGGTTAAAAATACTCCCAATGCTGGAATGGAAGCTGCACCAGCAGTGCCCACCGTTCCCGCAATAACACCAATGTTAATACCAGCATAACCCGCAACGGCGCCAGCGAATGTGAGCCCTCCCGTGAACAAGGCTCCCATTTGTACACTGTCACCTATAGCGCGGCGAATTTTGTAGTCTTTTTCATTGGAAATTCTATTGACTGATGCGGCGGGCTGCCCAAAAACGGCGGATAAATTGATAGGAGATATTCTGCTGAGCTTCCTACCTATTGTGACATTAATAGCGCGCGCTGCATTCAGTACTTCAACTTGAGAAGTTTTTGGTTCATAAAGGAAAATACTGTGCTTAGGCAGCTTGACTCCCTGGCTAGCTAGAATTTTCATTGCTTGTGTGAGTACAGCGGACCCGCCGTATTCGGCTATCCATTTGACGTTATCCACTTTCCTCGATTGGTACATTGCTCGGGAAAGTAAAAGGGCTGAAGCATGAATGTCTGATTTGGCGCTCGGGTTTCGTGCGTCTTTTAAGTTGATCAACCCGCCGATTTTCTTTTTCCCTGGAGTAAAGTGCAGGTCGAAATTGGTTTTTCGTAAGGTTGATTCACCGGTTTCGGTGCTGTAATGGCTGGATGCGACTTTCGGGGCTGTTGCTCTAGCAGCTTTATTAGGGTCTGGATACCCTGAATTACATACGGCAACAAGTCGTCCCTTTTGAGGAGATATTTTCCCTGCTTTGCTCTTTACCGAAGTCCATACTTCCTCTCTGGTGTAGAGCGCTTCATAGATGCCGGGTGTGTTTTCTTTTTGTTGTAACTCCGCATACCCCGCATCCGCCTCAAAATAAACAATCTTGAATGCATCCTTGGACTGCTTTTCCACCGTAACCTTACAGCCCGGCAGAATCATCACAAACTCTTCCTCACCGCCACGGTGCACAGGACCGGGCTTGATAAAGATATTGTCCTGATGGAGGCGGCCAGAGGCGAGTTGGTGGAGGGCGTTGACGGTGATCTGGGCCCAGTAGTTGCCTTGTTTGGCGAGATTGCGGATTTCCTTGTACACGGGTTCCGCTTGCGGGGTGATGCTGACTTTTTTGCCGGCGGATTTTCCGGCAATGATCACATCTTGCTTGAGGCCTTTGTTGGCAAACATGCTTCAACTCCATTTGAATATTTCCCTGGAGCTGATCTTATCTAAGTGAGATTTGTTTGGCTATTATTTGAGCGCAATTGGTACTTGTGTGCGAAGTGGTGGATATATCAGGGGTCGCCTGCAGGGCAGGCTCCTACTTGGCGCGGTGCCGTATAGGAGTCTGCCCTGCAGGCGAATGGGAGTGTATTTAATTAATAACAATCCCGCGTCATATTCTCCACGCGATCCGCGTGCACAATAAGATTGTCCTCAATACGCACACCGCCGAACGGACGCAGTTTTTCCACCTTGTCCCAGTTCACTTCATCTGCCAGCTGGGATTCCTTCAGGTCTGCCAGCAGGCTCTCGATAAAGTAGAGGCCGGGTTCAATGGTGAAGACCTGGTTTTCCTCAATGGTGCGAGTGGTACGCAGGAACGGAAACTCCGACGGCGGCGGGGTAGTGCCGCCTTCCGGCGCGGTCTGGTGGCCGCCCACGTCGTGTACCTGCAGGCCGAGGAAATGGCCGAGGCCGTGGGGCATAAAGGTACCGGTGAGGCCGGATTCCACTGCGCTTTCGGGGGAGGTCTTGATCACGCCAAACTGCTGGAGCAGCTGACCAATTTTGTTGTGGCATTCACGGTGTAGCTCGATATAGGAGGCGCCCGGAGTCAGGCCCGCAACCAGTTCCTGCTCTTTCTCGTGCATCGCCGTAACGAGATCAGCGAACTCGCCTTCGCGATAGGCGTAGCTGCGGGTAATGTCGGCACAGTAGCCGTTGCAGTCGGCACCGGCGTCGATCAGAAAGCTGCGACGTTCGCTTTCCGGCAGCTTTTCTGTGGATAAGTGGGTGTAGTGCAGGATGGCACCGTGCTCGTTCAGGCCCACAATGTTGCCGTAAGGCATCTGGTTTTCGCCCTGGCCGGCGGCCTTCAAATACGCCAGGTTGATTTCGAATTCGCTGGCTCCCGCGCGGAATGCCTCTTCCGCAGCTTTGTGGGCACCCACGGCGATTCGGTTGGCTTCCCGCAGGCAGGCGAATTCGTAAGGCGTCTTGTAAGCGCGCGCCCAGTGCAGGCGGTCGATCAGGTGCTGCGGATTGCGCTCGCCAATTTCCCAGCCTTCCAGTTTCGCGGTCTCGCCAATAAACGCCGCGTCTTCTCCGTTCAGAAACATCTTCGCCTCATCCGGTTTGGCGAGCAGCTCGATGTCGTACTCATCGCTCCAGAACGTCTGGGGGGCAGGCGGCACGTAATGCCAGAAGTCCACCGGGCGGTAAAACAGCAGCTTCGGCTTCTGCCCGCGGCGGTAGATCACCCAGCTGTGCGGGTTGTCGGTAACCGGTACCAGCGCTTTGAACTGGGGGTTCACGCGGAACGGGTAGTAGTTGTCGTCCAGAAACTGCACAGAGGGCGCGCCGCTGAAGACGTTCAGGGTCTCAAAGCCGCACTGTTCGAGAATATCGTCGTAGCGTTTGCGCAGGGTGGCCAGGTGTTCGCTGAAGAGTTGCTTGTCCATATTGCCCCGAATTTGGTTAAAGATTAGCCTGCGTGGCAGGTGCACGAATGCACATAGTGTATAGTCGGCTCTCTGAATAATTAGTCTGATTTTGGGCCATGGAAAAGAAGATACTGCTAACGGACTGCCCGGATGCCAAGGGGCTGATCGCGAAGATCACCAACATCTGCTACAAGCACCAGCTGAACATTACCAAGAACGACGAGTTCGTCGATCGCGCCCAGGGCCGCTTCTTTATGCGCACCGCCCTCGAGGGCAACTTCAATGATACGACCCTGCTGGAAGACTTGGACCTGGCGCTGCCCGAAGGGGCGGAGCGCAAGCTGGTTGCCAGTGGCCGCAAGCGTCTGGTGCTGATGGTGACCAAGGAAGCGCACTGCCTGGGCGATATTCTGATGAAGTGCTATTCCGGGGCGCTGGATGTGGAGATCGCTGCGGTGATCGGTAACCACAATAACCTGCAGTCATTGGTGGAGAAGTTTGATATCCCTTTCCACTGGGTGCCGGCGGACAATCTGGAGCGCGCGCAGCACGAAGAGCAGGTGATGCAGCTGGTGGACAGCTACGAACCGGATTACCTGATTCTCGCCAAGTATATGCGGGTGCTGACTCCACAATTTGTAGCCCATTATCGGAAGCGCATTATCAATATCCATCACTCCTTCCTACCAGCCTTTATCGGTGCCAAACCCTATCAGCAGGCATTCGAGCGCGGGGTCAAGATCATCGGGGCTACGGCACACTTTGTGACCGACGATCTGGATGAGGGTCCGATCATTGAGCAGGATGTGATTCACGTGGACCATGGCTACTCTGCGGAGTCCATGGCCAGTGCCGGTCGCGATGTGGAAAAGCAGGTGTTGAGCCGAGCCCTGCAACTTGTGCTGGAAGAGCGTGTCTTTATCCATGGCAATCGAACCGTGGTGTTCAAATAGCGTTTAAAAAATAGGGGAAAGCGATGTTCAGCCGTTTGTTCTTCAATTCCTTGTGTGCTTCTACCTTGCTGCTTGCTGGATGCGCCAGCGAGCCCAAGGCGCCCAACCCTGGGCTGAAGGAATCTTTCCATACCGAGATTTCTGCGAACGGGTCCAAGCGTTTTACCTACTCCCTGGAAATGGCGGCGCCGATGATTCGCGGGCCCTATACAGAGAGCCCCAACATGCGTAATGGCATGGTGCGGCAACAGGAAATGGCGCGATCCTCAAGGGGAAGCCGGACCCAAGAGCGCGACTTTGACTATGCGCTGAAACTCAAACTGCAGGAAACCGGGTTCTGCCGGGATGGGTATTTTGTGATCGATCGCGTGGTATCCCACCTCGGTGGTGAAGTGCGCGGCGAGTGCCGCGATCCTGCAGAGCGCCTATAGACCTCCCCTCAACCCCGAAGAGTCTCGCTGAAACTGATCTGCTACTGACAAAGCCACGTATGAGAAGCATGTCGCCCAGATTTGTGGGTGCCGTCACGCGATTTTTGTTAAGCGGAGTTTCTACGGGACCCTTATGTTCGATCAATACAGTATTCCACTGGTCATCCTTTCCTATTGCATTTCCGTACTCGGGTCCTTTGCTGCATTGCAGCTGGTTACCGGTATCTCAGAGGCTGTTATCAAGGCTGATCGCTTGCGAGCCATATTGTTCGCCGGTCTTGCCATGGGAGGCGGTGCCATCTGGTCAATGCATTTTGTGGGCATGATGGCTCTGAAGTCCCACATGCCCATGTCCTACGACGTATTGCAGACGGTGCTTTCGGTAGTGATTGCCGTGGCTGCCTGCACTGGTGGCCTGGCAATATTAGGTAGCGGGCGCTTTACCATCGACAAGCTTTTGCCTACTTCTATCCTGATGGGGATTGGCGTTGCCGGTATGCACTATATGGGAATGGAAGCGATGCTGATGCCGGCGTCGATCGAGTACAACCTGAATATTCTGATCATCTCTGTGGTAATCGCAGTGGTTGCCGCCTTTGCAGCACTGTGGATGGCTTTCCATTTGCACGGTATCTGGCAGAAGCTGGGAAGTGCTCTGATCATGGGGGTTGCCGTTTGCGGAATGCATTACACCGGTATGGCGGCGGCCACGTATCGACATACCGGCGTGGTGCCTGAATCCGGCTTTGCCGGTGCCCTGAGTGGAGATCATCTCGGTGGTGTGACCATTGTGATCAGTGTGGCGATTATCGCGATGGCCCTTAGGGTCAATCACTGGTACCGCAACCGTCCAGCGGTTCCCGCATGATGTGTGAATAATTTGTTGCAATAAAAAAGGCCGCCACCTGTTTCAGGTGGCGGCCTTTTTTTATGGGCTTAATCCGGAGGGATTAGTCCATATAGCTCTCAACCGGCGGGCAGGAGCAGATCAGGTTGCGGTCACCGTAGACGTTGTCGATACGGTTGGACGCCGGCCACACCTTGTGGTGCTTGAGCCAGGCGGCCGGGCGGGCGGCCACTTCGCGGCTGTAGGCGTGGGTCCACTCGTCGGTCATCACGTCGTCTTGCGTATGCGGTGCATTGTGCAGCGGGTTGTCTTCCGCGGTGTATTTGCCGCTGGCCACGTCTTCCGCTTCCTGGCGGATGGTTGCCATGGCTTCCACGAAGCGATCCAGCTCTTCCTGGGCCTCGGACTCGGTGGGCTCGATCATCAGGGTACCGGCCACCGGGAAGGACATGGTAGGGGCGTGGAAACCGAAGTCCATCAGGCGCTTGGCGATGTCTTCCTCGGTGATGCCACTGGCTTCCTTCAGCGGGCGCAGGTCGATCAGGCACTCGTGGGCGATAAAGCCATTGCTGCCCTTGTACAGCAGCGGGTAGTGCTCGCTCAGTTTCTTGGCCACGTAGTTGGCATTCAGGATCGCGGTCTCGGTCGCCAGCTTCATGCCCTGCTTGCCCATCATGCGGATATACATCCAGCTGATCGGCAGGATGCTGGCAGAGCCCCAGGGAGCCGCAGAAATGGTGCCATTGACCGGGTCATTGCCCGGCACTTCGGTCACCGGGTGACCGGCCAGGTAGGGCTTCAAGTGTTCGCCAACGGCAATCGGGCCCATACCGGGGCCGCCGCCACCGTGGGGGATACAGAAGGTCTTGTGCAGGTTCAGGTGGGATACGTCGCCGCCGAACTTGCCCGGCGCAGCCACGCCGATCAGCGCGTTCATGTTGGCGCCGTCAATGTACACCTGGCCACCGGCGTTGTGGATAAGTTCGCAGATCTCGCGAATACCTTCCTCGAACACACCGTGGGTGGACGGGTAGGTGACCATCAGCGCGGCGATGCGGTCGCCGTGCTCTTCGATCTTCGCTTTCAGGTCGGCAACGTCTACGTTGCCCTTGTTGTCACAGGCAACCACGACCACCTTCATGCTGACCATCATCGCGGAAGCCGGGTTGGTACCGTGGGCAGAGGCGGGAATCAGGCAGATATCGCGCTGGCCTTCGCCTTTTGCTTCCAGGTATTTCTTGATTGCTACCAGGCCGGCGTATTCGCCCTGGGAGCCGGCGTTCGGCTGCAGGCTGACGGCGTCGTAACCGGTACATTCTGCCAGCATGGCTTCCAGCTGCTTGAACATCTCGCGGTAACCTTCGGCCTGGTCAGCGGGGGCAAACGGGTGCAGTTTGCCGAATTCCGGCCAGGTCACCGGGATCATTTCCGCGGTGGCGTTCAGCTTCATGGTGCAGGAACCCAGCGGGATCATGCTGTGGTTCAGGGCGATGTCCTTGGACTCCAGGGTCTTCAGGTAGCGCAGCATTTCGGTTTCAGAATGGTGCGTGTTGAATACCGGGTGGGTCAGGAAGTCCGTGTTGCGCTGCAGGCTGGCCGGTACACCGGCGGGGCCTTTGGCGACCAGTTCACTGTCGAGCTTGCCAAGGTCCAGGCCGTGCTCGCCATCGGCAAAGACCGCCAGTAGCTCGGAGACATCCGCCAGCTTGGTGGTTTCGTTCAGGCTCATGCCGAGCGCGTCGCTGCCCACTTTGCGCAGGTTGATTTCGGCGGCGATGGCGCGATCAAAAATGGCGGACTGCTTGTCGCCGACCTTGATGGTCAGGGTGTCGAACCAGCTCTCGTGGGTGAGTTCGAAGCCCAGCTGCTGCAGGCCTGCGGCGAGAATATCGGTGAGGCGCTGAATACGCGCGGCAATATTCTTAAGACCCTCGGGGCCGTGGTAAATCGCGTAGAAGGCGCTCATCACCGCCAGCAGCACCTGGGAGGTACAGATGTTGGAGTTGGCCTTTTCGCGGCGGATGTGCTGCTCGCGGGTCTGCATGGCCATACGCAGGGCGCGCTTGCCCTTGCTGTCGACGGAAACGCCGATGATCCGGCCGGGCGCGGAGCGCTTGTAAGCTTCGCGGAAGGCGAAGAAACCGGCGTGCGGGCCGCCGTAACCCATGGGGATACCGAAGCGCTGGTTACAGCCGACCACCACGTCTGCGCCCATTTCACCCGGCGCTTTCAGGGCCACCAGGCTCATCAGGTCGGCGGCTACGGTCACCAGGGCGCCAGCATCGTGCACCTTGCTGATCAGGTCGGTGAGGTCGCGTACCACACCGGTGGAGCCGGGGTACTGGAACAGGGCACCGAACAGCTCTTCCGGCAGCTCGGTTTCCGGGTTGCCTACCAGCACGTCGAAACCGAAGTGCTCAGCACGGGTTTTGACTACCGCAATGGTTTGCGGGTGGCAGTCGGCATCCACAAAGAAGGTGTTGGACTTGTTGCGCTTCACCTGGCGCTTACACATGGCCATGGCTTCTGCAGCGGCGGTGCCTTCGTCCAGCATGGAGGCATTGGCCAGTTCCATGCCGGTGAGGTCCATGATCATCTGCTGGAAGTTCAGCAGGCCTTCCAGGCGACCCTGGGCGATTTCCGGCTGGTAGGGGGTATAGGCGGTGTACCAGCCCGGGTTTTCCAGCACGTTGCGCAGGATCACGTTGGGGGTGATGGTGTCGTGATAGCCCATACCAATAAAGGTGCGGTAGATCTTGTTGCGGCTGGCCAGGGCTTTCAGTTCCGCCAGTGCCTCCTGCTCGTCCACGGCATCCGCCAGGTCCAGGTCGTCTGACTTGCGGATGGCGGCGGGAACGGTCTTTTCAATCAGTTCATCCAGGCTGGCAACCCCGAGGGTTTTTAGCATGGCCTGGGTCTGCGCCGCATCCGGGCCGATATGGCGGCGGATAAATGCGTCGTGCTGTTCCAACTGCTTGAGGGAAGGCTGGGTCATGGTGGATGGATTCCTGTAAACACTGAATGTGCAGCCGGTGCGCTGATGTCGGGAGCTACCGGTAAAAAATAGCAAAGTGGGCCAATGGCAGGGGCGCGGCCTGACTGGGGCCGGCGTTGCCGGGGCTGGATGCCTGTGCAATCGACATCCGGTAATACTGGTGTGGCAGAGTCTACTCGCCCAACCGGTATTCATGGCCAGTTTGTGACCCGGTATTGCTGCGGGTTCCGGCCGGCGCGCATCTTAGCAACGGCAGGGATTGTGGGCAATTCGCGCTCATTGAGGTCAAATCTATGCTGAAAGAGTCGCGAATTTGTGACATATATCCTGTTCTGAGCTAGTTGGCGTTATTTTATTCTGTGCGGCGCCAGTTCCAACGTCGAATTCGATGATTTGCGCCATACTTGCTGGACATAAAAATGTAGTCGATGTCGAGTGCGGTAGACCTCGTACCGCGCGCCTAGTGGAGAATGGCGTCAGGACATCCACTCCCAGGGAATCGGGGCTTCTACGTGTTGCATTTGGCCAACCTCAACACTCTACGCTTCAAAGCCAGTCTTTTCTCGCTGCTGCTGGTGGTGGCGATGTGCCTGTTTTTTATTCTGCTCGGTAACGGCAGCCTGCAGTCCCTGCTGGCCAAAAGCCGCGAGCACCGTCATCTCAATTTTCAGTTCCAGGTTTCCGGTTTGTTAGAGGAGTCGCGGCAGGAGCTGTCGCGACTGGCAGAGCTGATTGCCCTGAGCCCGCGCGGACGGATTTCTTCACGGGATGAATTGCGCAAGACGATGAGCCGGCAGTGGGAACTGCTGCAGCACAGCTGGGATCTGCACTCGCTCAAGGTATATGACGGGGGCAGCGAACCGGTATTGAGCTGGGGTTCCCCGCACAATGCACTGACCCCGGACCAGGTGAAACAGGTGCTCCTGCGCGGACAGCCGCTGGATCTGGTGCACTGCGAGCACACCTGCGTACAGAGCCTGTCGCTGCCCATGCGAGCCCGCGGTGGCGATTATGTTCTGCAGGTGGATCGCCCGCTGACAAACCAGTTGCGCCGTTTTCGTGAAATGACCGGTTCGGATATTGCCATCCTGTCCGCGGAGCGGGAGGAGGTGCCTGCGGAGGCCGGCAGCAAGTATCTCGCATCCTGGCGGCGCGAGGTCCTGTCGCTAACGTCGCAGGAGCGGGTTTTACCGCTGCTTACCGGGGTTGCGGGTGAGGTGCCTGCTGTGTCCGAGCTGCATCGATTGCGGGTTTTCGAGCTGGATGATCGGGAGTTCGATATTCGCACCATGCGGGTGGATGTGGATGAGCAGGGTGCCCAGTTTGTATTTATCGAGGATGTCTCGGAACAGGTAGAGCACATCGACCAGTCGGTGAAGCTGCTGTTCCTGTTCTCGGTACTGGGTGCACTGATCTTCAGTGCCGCGGTGGCAGGTACCCTGTGGCGCCCGATCGTGCGCCTGCGGCGACTGGCCCAGGCGCTGCCGTTGCTGACCAATGGCCGTTTCGATGAGGCGCGGCGACTGATCCGCCCGGTGTTCAAATCCATAGATAAATTCGACGAGCTGGACGTACTGGATAACACCGGGCTGACGATGTGCGACCAGCTGGAAGACATGAATGACATGGTGACCCGCAAAACCGCGCAGCTAGAGCAGATTGCCATGCACGACAGTCTGACCGGGCTGGACAACCGCTACAGCCTGCTTGAGCAACTGGAGTTTCACCTGCAGCTGAGCGAGCACCAGCCGGAACCGGTTCCGGAGCGGGGCTATGTGTTCTTTATCGACCTGGATGATTTCAAGCTGGTGAATGACACCCTGGGCCATCAAGGCGGTGATGAACTCCTGTGTGTGATTGCGCGGCGGCTATTGAGTGTGATGCGCTGCGGGGACATTGTCGCGCGTCTCGGCGGCGACGAGTTCTGTGTGCTGGTGCGGGGCCTGAAGGAGCCTGAAGCCTACCGGGTTCTCGCCGAGAAGTTGCTCAATACCGTGGCGCAGCCGGTAAAAATCGAGGATAGCGAAGTAACCGTTACCATGAGTGTGGGAGTGGTGGCAGTGGATGAAAAAGGGGAGACCCTGGAGGCCATTCTGCAGAAGGCGGACATCGCCATGTACCACGCCAAACGTCACGGCAAAAACAAATACCAGCTGTACACCCCGGATCTGCGTGCGGAGGCCGATGAAGTGCGGGTATCCCCCAACCACTCGCTGCCCGGTAAAGGGCCGGTAACACCGCTGGAGCTGGTGACGACCAAACCGCGCTGAATTCCCCGTCTCAATTGCTACGTTACCGTGTCGCCACTGCGCGTTTTCTGTCCGCAGGTCTGTCCGGTTTTTCCGGGAAAAATTTCTTTCACAACCGGCGGAGCCGTCGCATTTGATCTATGTTTATAAGGGTCCTGCGCGTAAATTCTGCACCGGTGTACCCCCTAGTTACAGAACTTGCGATAGGAAAATGAAGTGATTGCCGCATCGGCAGTATTCGGGCAGTCCGGGCCACAAGCCCGGTGAAGAAAGGTTAGTCAGTCGCAAAATGGCGAGTAAAATTTACACCACCAACGATCAACTTCTCGGTAGTTATCTGCGAAATCTACTGGAGTCCGCCGGTTATTCCGTGTTGACCCAGAAGACCCGGGTGGAGCCGGCACCTCCTGCAGGGCAGGGTGGCCCCGGCGGACCGGGCAACCTGGACTGGTCTTCAGAACTCTGGCTGATCCACGATGCGGATCTCGCCAGTGCCCAGCAGGTTTTACAGCAGGCACTCTCCGGCGAGAGCGCCTGAACACTTACCGCGTTTACATCTGCTCCAGGACTTCGATACCCAGCAGGTCCAGACCTGTGGCCAGGGTGCGCGCAACCAGATCGCACAGCTGCAGTCGGCTCAGCTTCTCTTCTTCGCTTACCCCCTCTTTCAGTACCGGGCAGGCTTCATAGAAGCCCATGTAGGCACTCGCCAGTTCGTACAGGTAAGTACACAGCACGTGCGGGAAGGTGTCTTTGGCCACCTGGTCCAGTACTTCACCAAACTGATTCAGCTTGATCGCCAGCGCACGCTCAGCGTCGGTACCGAGGATAATGTCGCCTTTCAGATCAGACGGGTCCACACCGGCGCGACGGAAAATGCTGCGCACGCGGGTGTAGGCATATTGCAGGTAGGGCGCGGTGTTGCCCTCAAATGCCAGCATTGAGTCCCAGTTGAACACGTAATCGTTGGTGCGGGTTTTGCTGAGATCCGCGTACTTTACGGCGCCGATACCCACTACGCGTCCAATCAGGTCCCGCTCTTCCTGGCTCAGGTCCGGATTCTTTTGTGCAACCAGTGCGGTGGCGCGCTCCACCGCTTCGTCCAGCAGTGCGGCCAGTTTTACGGTGCCGCCGGTACGGGTTTTGAACGGCTTGCCATCCTCGCCCATCATGGTGCCGAAGGCGCAGTGCTCCAGGGATACCGTTTCCGGCAGGAAACCGGCCTTGCGCGCGGTGGTGAATGCCTGCTTCAGGTGCAGGGACTGACGCGCGTCCACCACAATCACGATGCGGTCGGCTTTCAGTTGGTTGGCGCGGTAGCGGATACCGGCCAGGTCGGTGGTGGCGTACAGGTACCCGCCGCCCTGCTTGCGGATGATCATCGGGCTGGGATTGCCTTCCTTGTCGGCCATCTCTTCGAGGAAGACAACAACCGCGCCCTGATCCTCGACGGCGATACCGCGGTCGAGTAGCTCCTTCACCAGCACCGGCAGGTCGTCGTTGTAGCGGCTCTCGCCGTAGACGTCGCTGCGCTTCAGGGTGACGTTCAGCTTTTCGTAGATCTCTTCACTGTGGCTGATCGAGATATCGATAAAGCGCTGCCACAGTTTCAGGCATTCGGGGTCGCCGCCCTGCAGCTTCACCACGTATTCCCGTGCGCGGTCGGCAAAGCCTTCCTCTTCATCGAAGCGGATCTTGGCTTCGCGGTAGAATTTTTCCAGGTCCGCCAGTGCGACTTCCGCATCTTCTTTCTGAATCTGGTCCGACAGGTGCGCCAGCAGCATGCCGAACTGGGTGCCCCAGTCGCCCATGTGGTTCTGGCGAATAACCTTGTGTCCCTGGAATTCCAGCAGCCGCGCCAGGGCGTCGCCGATGATGGTGGAGCGCAGGTGGCCCACGTGCATCTCCTTGGCCAGGTTGGGCGCTGAGTAGTCCAGCACCACGGTCTGGGGTTCGGCGATGGTGGCGATATTCAGGCGATCGTCGGCACGAGCGGCGGCCAGGGTTTTACCCATCCAGTCCTCGCTCAGGTGGATGTTGATAAAGCCGGGGCCGGCAATCTCTACTTTCTCGATCATGGGCTGGTCGCCCAGGTTATCCACAATCTTCGCCGCCAGCTCGCGGGGATTGGTGCCCACTTTCTTGGCCGCAGCCATGGCGCCGTTGGCCTGGTAGTCACCAAAGCCCGCCTTCTTGGCCGGGGCCACCGCCGGGCTGCAGTCCGCGGGAATGCCCGCGGCGGTCATGGCGGTCTGGAAAATGTCGTTGAGCTGCTGGCGAATATTCATAAAGGAATGCTGATCCGAATTGGGATTCTTGGACAATATAGAGGAAGGCGGGATTTTAATGTGCCCCCTTAGCATTGCAAGCTGCACGGGGAGTGACGCGATTCTGGGTTAACATGGTGCCTTTTGCGGCAATTATCGGGGGGAGAGATGTCCGGCACCACACTTTACTGGCATGACTATGAAACCTGGGGCGTGGACCCGGGCGCAGACAAGCCCTCCCAGTTTGCCGGTATCCGCACCGATGAAGACCTCAATATCGTCGGTGAGCCACTGATGATCTATGCCAAGCCCACCAGTGATTGCCTTCCCCAGCCGATGGCGGCGCTGGTGACCGGGTTGGCGCCGCAGAAGGCGTTTGCCGAGGGGTTGCCGGAGATTGAGTTTATCCGTCGCATCCTCGACGAGCTGGGTGCCCCCGGCACCTGTGGTGTGGGATACAACAGCCTGCGTTTTGATGACGAGGTCACCCGCCACACCCTGTACCGCAACCTGCTGGATCCCTACGAGCGTGAATGGCGCTCCGGCAATAGCCGTTGGGACATCATCGACATGGTGCGCCTGACCTACGCCCTGCGCCCCGAGGGCATCGAGTGGCCCGAGCGGGAGGTGACCGGTGCGGACGGGACCGTGACGAAGGTGCCATCCTTCCGCCTCGAGGAGCTGACCGCGGCCAATGGCATCAGCCACGAGGGCGCCCACGATGCGCTGTCCGATGTGCACGCCACCATAGATATGGCGCGCCTGATCCGCGAAAAGCAGCCCAAGCTCTACGACTATGTCTACAACCTGCGCCGCAAACAGGCGGTGGCCAAGATACTCAACCCGCGTGAGCGCAAGCCCCTGCTGCATATCTCTGGCAAGGTACCTGCCAGCCACGGACACCTGACCTATGTGCTGCCCCTGGCAATGCATCCGGTCAACCGCAATGCCGTGATCTGCGCGAATCTCGCCATGGACCCTCAGCCGATACTAGACCTGGACGCGGAGGCGCTGCGCGAGCGTCTCTACACTGCCCGCGACAAACTGGCGGAAGGGGCGTTGCCGGTTGGGCTGAAACTGATCCATATGAACCGCTGCCCGGTGCTCGCCCCGGCCAACATGCTCTCCGACCAGCGCGCCGCTGAGCTGGGTATCGACAAGGCGGCCTGCGAATCCCACTGGGCAACCCTGCGGGATCTGGACCTGACCGAGAAGTTGCACGGGGTTTTCCTCGATGGCGATTTCCCCGCCCGGGATGTGGAAGCGCGCCTCTACGACGGCTTCATGAATGACGCCGACCGCGACCTGTGCCGCCAGCTGCACAGTGCGCTGGCGAGCCGCGGCCCGCAGGCCCTCGCGTCAGAGATCCCGTTTTCCGATTCCCGATTGCCGGAGCTACTCTTTCGCCTGAGGGCGCGCAACTTTCCCGAAACGCTGAGTGAAGAGGAGGGCGAGCGCTGGGAAGAGTGGCGCTATCAGCGCCTGACCGACCCGGCATTCGGTGCCAGCATCACCATGGAGTCCTATTTCGAGGAGATCGCGCGGCTGCGGGAGGAGTACCCGGATCGCACGGCACTACTGGATCAGTTGGAAGCCTGGGCTGACGCTCTGCTGGGATAATACTGCAGGCAAAGACTCTCTGTTCCGCGGGCAGTCTCCCGCGTAGAATACGCGCCCGGTAAAGCAGCCGGCGATCCCGGCGCAAACAGTGGAGAAACAATGGACTTTATCGGTGCCAACATCCTTTCCGTCAGCCAATTCGAACGGGGAGACATTGACCGCATTTTCGCCGTGGCAGACACCATGGTCCCCTATGCCCGCCGGGAAAAAGTCACCCGGGTTCTTGAGGGTGCGATCCTCGGTAATATGTTTTTCGAGCCCAGCACCCGTACCCGGGTGAGCTTCGGCTGCGCGTTCAACCTGCTTGGCGGCACAGTGCGCGAGACGGTGGGTGTTTCTGCCAGCTCGCTGGCGAAGGGCGAGTCCCTGTACGATACCGCGCGGGTTCTGTCCGGGTATTCCGATGTGATCTGCATGCGCCACCCGCAGTCCGGATCCGTCGCAGAATTTGCCGCGGCCAGCCGGGTGCCGATCGTGAATGGCGGCGACGGTGCCAATGAGCATCCGACCCAGGCGCTGCTCGACCTGTATACCATCCGCAAAGAGTTGGAAGGCAAGGGCGGCTCCCTGGATAACTTCCGCATCGCCATGATCGGCGACCTCAAGCATGGTCGTACCGTGCATTCCCTGTGCAAACTGCTGTGTCTGTTTAAAAACGTCCAGCTGGTACTGGTATCGCCGGCGGAGCTGGCAATGCCTGATGCGGTGGTGGAGAAGCTGCGCGAGGCCGGGCATCAGGTGACCGTTACGGATCAGCTTGAGCCGTCGATCAAACATGTGGATATCGTCTATTCCACCCGTATCCAGGAAGAGCGTTTTGAATCCCAGGCCGACGCCGACCGCTACCGCGGCCGCTTCCGCCTGAACCGGGATATCTTTACCCGCCACGCGGAACCCAACACGGTGATCATGCATCCGCTGCCGCGGGATTCCCGTGCCGAGGCCAACGAGCTGGATTCGGATTTGAACGAGCACCCCAGCCTGGCTATTTTCCGCCAGACCGACAATGGCCTGCTGGTGCGTATGGCACTGTTCGCGATGTTGCTGGGGGTGGACGACAAGGTCGACCAATACGCGCGGCCGATTACCTGGCAGACTCGCCGCAACCAGATCTAATGATTGTTGTGTCTGAATCGGGCGCTGCCACAATTCGCCATATTTGATCTCTGCAGGGCCGGAATTCGGCCCGCCCCCCGCCAACTTGCTCCCGTTTAATTGCCTCCAGAAACCAATTGTCTGGAGGCAATCGTGAATCGTCCCTTTTTTCATCCGCCCCGTATTCAGCGTGAGCTGGTAATTCTTCCCCAAGATGAGTACTACCGCCGCCGCTATCGCAAAAGTCGCGGAGGCAGCTGGCTGTTGTTGCTGGTGACGGCAATCGCTGTGCTTGTTGCCGCCCTCGGCGTACGCGCGCAAGCCGCGGAATCCACTGTTGAAACCTTTGAACGTGTCGGCATGGATGAATCGGGCAGCGGCGATCTGCTGTTCAAAAGCGGCGAGCCCGGACGTTATATCCCCGCTATTCACCTGGGCACCGAAGTGGATATCCGTGTGCGCGGGCTGGTTGCCGAGGTAACGCTGGAGCAGCAGTTCCGCAATACCAGCAACGACTGGCAGGAAGCCGTTTATGTGTTGCCTTTGCCAGAAAATGCGGCGGTTAACGGTATGGAAATCGTGATCGGCGAGCGGCGTATTGTGGGCAAGGTGCGCGAGCGGGAACAGGCGCGCAAGGTATACAAGGCGGCGCGGGAGGCGGGGAAACGTGCGGCGCTGCTGGAGCAGCAGCGCCCGAACCTGTTTACCAGCCGCATGGCCAATATTGCACCGGGCGAAGAAATATTGGTGCAGGTGCGCTATTTGCAGACTTTGCGTTTTGATAGCGGCCAGTTCAGCCTGCGCCTGCCGAGTACCCTGACCCCGCGCTATGTCCCGGGCAGCCCGGCTGCCTCCACACAGACAGTTGCGCTGAACGCGCACGGCTGGTCGCTGCCGTCGGACCAGGTGCCCGATGCCGATCAGATCACGCCGGTGATGATGCCGGTGAATGAGCTGGCGGACCGGGATGGCAGTCACCAGATGAAAATATCCGTGGACCTGGGCATGGGACTGCCACTGGCGGATATTTATAGCCCGTATCACGAGGTGAGCTTCCGCCGTGAAGACAACCACCGCTATCGGGTGAGCCTTAAGCAGGGTGCTGTGGCTATGGATCGTGACTTTGTACTTGCCTGGCGGCCGCAAACCTCGGCGATGCCATCCGCGGCCCTGTTTGCGGAACAGTCGGCGATGGCCTCCGAGTCCTCGGCACAATATATGCAGCTGCTACTGCTGCCTCCCCAGGGCAATCATGCCGCGCGCAAATTGCCGCGGGAAGTGGTGTATGTGGTGGATACATCCGGCTCCATGGGCGGCAACTCCATTCGCCAGGCAAAGGAAAGCTTGTTGCTGGCGCTGTCGCGCCTCACCGCTGTGGATCGTTTCAACATAATTGAATTCAACAGCAATCACCGCAGTTTCTTTCCGCGCCCGATGGCGGCCACGCCGGACAATATCTCCCGCGCCCGCGGTTGGGTGGAGTCGCTGCAGGCCAACGGTGGTACCGAAATGGCGCCGGCACTTAAAGAAGCGCTGTCGCAACAGCTGGATCACCAGGCCGGCGAGCTGGTGCGCCAGGTGGTGTTTATTACCGATGGCTCGGTAGGCAACGAGCGCGCACTGTTCGAGATTATCCGCCAGCGCCTTGGGGAAACCCGACTGTTTACCGTGGGCATCGGTTCCGCGCCCAACAGCTTTTTCATGACCAAGGCAGCGCAGTACGGCCGCGGCAGTTTTGTGCAGATTGGTGATCTCGCAGAAGTGCAGTCAAAAATGGGGGCGCTGTTCCAGAAGCTGGAGAGCCCGCTGGTGACCGACCTGCAGGTCCAGTGGCCCCAGGGGGTGAAAGTGGAGTCGTATCCCAAGCGTTTGCCCGACCTGTACCGTGGGGAACCAGTCCGCTTGCTGGCACGGGTGGATGGCGATGCACTGGGTAAACCCCAGAGCGGCGAGCTTGTAATCAGCGGTCGACTGGCGGGCAAGCGATTTACCCGCAGCCTGTCTCTCGCCCAGCTCACCGTGGAAGCCTCGGCAAAAGGCATCGGCAGTTTGTGGGCGCGGGAAAAAATTGCCGCACTGCGGGACAAGCAGCGCGAGCGCGGCCCGATCAATGATCCGGAGGCGATCGATCCGCTGCGGGAAAATATTCTTGAGCTGGCCCTGGCGTATCAGTTGCTCAGCCCATACACCAGCTTTGTCGCGGTGGAAGAAACCCCGGCGCGGCCGCAGTCGGAACCCCTGAAATCGAGTCCGGTACCGAATGCCGTTGCCAAGGGGCAGGTGATGCAGTCGTTTACCTATCCCTCCACGGCCACCGGCGTATACGGACAGTTAATGTTCGCCGCGATCCTTCTGGCGCTGGGTGGACTGCTGCGGGCAATCGGGCGCGCACCGGCGACACTCAAGGGCCTTCTGCTAAAACCGCGCCTGTTGCGCAAGTGGATGGCGGGAGTTGAGCGGACTGTGCGCCGCTGGCTGCGCCGTGTGGTGCCCGATTTGCGCCGTCGGCGTTCGCGGCACCAGCCGGGAATGCCGTTGTGATCCGGGCGGTAAAACTCGCCCCCTGGTTTTCGGCATTGCTGATCACCGCAGGGCTCTGGCAGCTGGGCGGCGGCGCCTGGCTGCTGCTGAAGGCAGAACTGGCGCAGTACCTGATCAGCGATGCCTGGCAGCGCCAGATTGCCAGCGGAGAGTCGCACAAGCCGTGGCCCTGGGCGGACACCGTGCCGGTGGCACAGTTGAAGCTGGCAGGAGAAAAACCGCTGGCGGTATTGCAGGGCACCAGTGGCCAGGCGTTGGCGTTTGGTCCCGGCCTGATGACCGGTTCCGGTGAGCCGGGCAATCTGGCCGAGCCGCGCACCACGGTGATCGCCGCCCATCGCGATACGCACTTCAGCAGCCTGGGGGAATTACAGCCCGGCGCCGACGTACACCTGCAGGACAGGGGCGGGCGCTGGCATGTCTACCGGGTACGGGGCGCCAAGGTCGTAAACAGCGAAACCGAGCGCCTGCCGGTTACCGACGCGCCGGGATTGCTGTTGGTGACCTGCTATCCCTTCGATGCGGTCACCGCCGGTGGGCCGCTGCGCTATCTTGTGTACGCGGACTATGTTGGGGCGAATGAACTGGTGGAATTGTAGTCACAGGTCCTAATCGTGCCTGGTACTGACGTCTTGTGAAGGGCCTTCCCCGGTCCCGGTACAGGCGAGAAGCGTGACCAGAATCGGTTTTTTGGACTCGATTATGTAATAAGAATTCCTGCTTTGGCCGATATTTGTTTCGGTAATTGCGCCGAATGGCAAATATTTGTTTTACAATTTGGTTTTAATTGTTACTAATCGTCCTGTCTGGAAAAACGTTTGTAGTAATACTACAATCGCCCCCGCTTGAGCACTTGCCGCCTGTTATTTGAGGGCAATCCTGTGCGCCGCAAGGCGCCCGCCTTACATTTAGCAGGTCGAGAATTCAACGCCGAATTCAAAGTCGAGCCGGTTTCAAAACCGGCGGTATTCAGGTCGCACAGTTCCTCTCCTTTCACTCACAGTGCCAACACGCTGGGCAGTGAACGCTGCTTTTCCGCCAATAGGGGTGGTGAAATGGCGAACGGGGTGTCAATTCCGGGCGTCATTTCCCGGGGATGAGTTACTGTTGCGCAGCTAAAAATTCTGACCATAAAAAAACCGACTCGACGTCGTATATTCGCCGAGGAGCATTTGATGCACGAAGAAACCGACATTCAGGAAACGCAGGAATGGCTGGATGCGCTGCAGGCGGTCATCCGCCACAGCGGTAAGGAACGCGCAGCGTTTCTGATCAAGCAGCTGTCTGACCGCGCCACCAACACTGGCGTTCAGTTGCCGGCGGCCATTACCACCCCGTACCGCAATACCATTCCGCCGGAAGCGGAAAAGCGTATGCCCGGGGACCTGTTTATGGAGCGTCGTATCCGCTCCCTGATCCGCTGGAACGCGCTGGCCATGGTGGTTCGCGCCAACTCCAACAGCGACAGCCTGGGTGGCCACATCGCCAGCTTCTCGTCCGCAGCGACCCTGTACGACGTAGCGTTTAACTACTTCTTCCGCGGTAACGAAGGGGAAGAGCGCGGCGACCTGATCTTCTTCCAGGGCCACAGCGCACCGGGTATCTACGCCCGTTCCTACCTGGAAGGCCGCTTTGACGAAGAGCAGCTGGACAACTTCCGCCGCGAAGTGAACGGCAATGGCCTCTCCTCTTACCCGCACCCGTGGCTGATGCCGGAATACTGGCAGTTCCCCACCGTGTCCATGGGCCTCGGCCCGATCCAGGCGATCTACCAGGCGCACATCATGCGCTACCTGTCTGCTCGTGGCCTGTCCCCGCGCGGCGATCGCAAGGTGTGGGCATTCCTGGGTGACGGTGAGTGTGATGAGCCGGAATCCCTCGGCGCCATCGCCCTGGCAGGCCGCGAGAAATTGGAAAACCTGGTATTCGTGGTCAACTGTAACCTGCAGCGCCTGGACGGCCCGGTGCGCGGTAACGGCAAGATCGTGCAGGAGCTGGAAGGCGTATTCCGCGGTGCCGGCTGGAACGTGATCAAGGTTCTGTGGGGCCGCCTGTGGGATCCGCTGTTCGAGAAAGACGAAAAAGGCCTGCTGCAGAAAGTCATGGACGAGACCGTCGATGGCGAGATGCAGAACTTCAAGGCCAATGGTGGCGCTTACACCCGCGAGCATTTCTTCGGCAAATACCCGGAGCTCGAGGAGATGGTCAAGGACTTCTCCGACGACGAGATCATGAAGCTGAACCGCGGCGGCCACGACCCGTACAAGGTCTACGCAGCCTATGCAGAAGCCATGGCGAGCAAGGGCAAGCCCACCGTGATCCTGGCGCAGACCGTGAAAGGCTACGGCCTGGGTGCCGCCGGTGAAGCGGCGATGGATACTCACAACGTCAAGAAGATGGACACCGAAGCGCTGAAGCGTTTCCGCGACCGCTTCGCGATTCCGATTACCGATAAGGAAATCGAAGACGTTCCTTATTACCGGCCGTCTCCCGACAGCCCGGAAATGAAGTACATGGCCGAACGCCGCAAGGCGCTGGGTGGCCCGGTACCGTCCCGCAGCACCGAAGTCGCGAAGCTGGAAATTCCCGAGCTGGATGCCTTCAACGCACTGACCAAGGGCTCCGGTGACCGCGAAATTTCCACCACCATGGCGTTCGTACGCGCGCTGTCCGTGTTGGTGAAAGACAAAAAAATGGGCCAGAACGTGGCGCCCATCGTACCGGACGAAGCCCGTACCTTCGGTATGGAAGGCCTGTTCCGTCAGCTGGGTATCTACTCTTCTCAAGGGCAGAAATACACCCCGGTCGACCACGGCCAGATCATGTATTACAAGGAAGACAAGAAAGGCCAGGTGCTGGAAGAGGGCATCAACGAAGCCGGCGCCATGTCCGCGTGGATGGCCCTGGCGACTGCCTACAGCAACCACGGCGTGCCGATGGTGCCTTTCTATATCTACTACTCCATGTTCGGCTTCCAGCGTATCGGCGATCTCGCCTGGGCGGCGGGCGACATGCAGGCGCGCGGCTTCCTGATCGGTGCCACCGCTGGCCGTACCACCCTGAACGGCGAAGGTCTGCAGCACCAGGATGGCCACAGCCACGTGCTGTCTGCCACCATCCCGAACTGTAAGAGCTACGACCCGGCTTACGGTTACGACCTGGCGGTGATCATGCGCCACGGTCTGAAGGAGATGTACGAAGAGCAGAAGAACCTGTTCTACTACGTCACCATCGAGAACGAAAACTACCTGCAGCCGGAAATGCCGCAAGGTGTCGAGGAAGGCATCATCCGCGGTATCTACAAGCTGGAAAACAATTGTCGCAAGCCGGCAAAAGGCAAGGCAGCGAAGAAGCACGTACAGCTGGTGGGTGCCGGCTCCATCCTGCGCGAAGTTCTCGCAGCGGCGGATATCCTCGCCGACCAGTTTGGTGTGACTTCCGACGTGTGGAACCTGACTTCTGCTACTGAAGCGGCCCGTGAAGGTCAGGACGTGGCGCGCTGGAACATGCTGCACCCGACCGAAGCACCGCGCAAAGCGTGGATCAGCGAGCAGTTCGAAGGCAACGAGACCCCGGTTGTGATTTCCACCGATTACATTCGCGCCTACGTCGAGCCGCTGCGTGAGTTTATCGATGGCGATGTGATCGCACTGGGCACCGACGGCTTCGGTCGCTCCGACAGTCGCGAGCAGCTGCGCCGTTTCTTCGAGGTTAACCGCAACTACGTCACCATCGCGGCACTGAAAGGCCTGGCCGATCAGGGCGTGATCGAAGCGAGTGAAGTGGCGGATGCCATCAAGAAGCTCAATATCGACCCGGAAAAAGTCAATCCGCGTCTGGTTTAAGGCCCGCTGATTAAGGAAGGTAGAGACATGGCAAAACAAGTCATTAAAGTGCCTGATCTCGGCGGCGCCGATCAGGTAGATGTTATTGAAATCGCCGTTGCCGTGGGTGACACGGTGGCGGAAGAGGATGCGCTGATTGTTGTGGAGGGCGACAAAGCCTCCATGGACGTTCCCGCACCAGTTGCCGGCAAGATCCTGAGCATCTCCGTCAAGGAAGGTGACAAGGTCTCCGAAGGCGACGTCATCGGTGAAATGGAAACCGAGGCTGCAGGCGACAGTGCAGACGAGGCTGCTGAAGAGGCGGCCTCGGCTCCGGCGGAAGAATCCGCGCCGGCACCTGCCGCTGAAGAGGCGCCAACTCCGGCGCCCGCTGCTGCAGGTGAAGAGAAGGAAGAGGAAATCAAGGTCCCGGACCTCGGCGGTGCCGATGCGGTGGACGTGATTGAAATTTCCGTCTCCGCTGGCGACAGCGTGGAAGAGGGCGATGCACTGATCGTTGTGGAGGGCGACAAGGCCTCCATGGATGTACCGTCTTCCGCTTCCGGTACCATTGTTTCCATCTCCGTAAAGGAAGGCGACAAGGTATCCACCGGCGACGTGATCGGGGTGATCAAAACCCTGTCTGGCGGAGAGAGCGGCGGTGGCGAGAGCGGCGGCGCTGCACCGGCACCAGCTGCTGCAGCACCCGCGCCTGCTCCGGCGGCAGCACCTGCTGCAGCTGCATCCGCAAGCCAGGAACCGCCGGCGGCACCGCAGAAAGATCCGCACGTGGAGCGCGATCACACCCCGTCCGCAGAAGTTTACGCCGGCCCCGCCGTGCGCAAGCTGGCCCGTGAGCTGGGCGTGACCCTGAACAAGGTCAAGCCGACCGGTCCGCGCGGTCGTGTGACCAAAGACGACCTGCATGCCTATATCAAGGAGCAGGTGAAGAAGGCCGAGAGCGGCGCTGTAAGTGGCGTTGGTGGCAACATCGGCATTGCGCCGATGCCGGAAATCGACTTCAGCCAGTTCGGCCCGGTGACTACCGAGCCGATGAGCAAGATCCACAAGCTCACCGCGGCCAATATGTCGCGCAACTGGCTGAATGTGCCGCACGTTACCCAGTTCGACGACGCGGACATCACCGAGCTGGAAGATTTCCGCAAGGCGATGAAGGCAGAAGCCGAGAAGCGTGGTGTGAAGCTCACTCCGGTACCCTTCCTGCTGAAAGCCGCTGCTGCGGCCCTGCGCGAAGTGCCGAGCTTCAACGTTTCCCTGCACAACGACGGCGAGCACATCGTCAAGAAGGACTACGTACACATCGGTATGGCGGTAGATACCCCCAAAGGCCTGATGGTTCCAGTCATTCGCGATGTGGACAAGAAAGGCCTGTACGAGCTGGCAGAGGAAGCGACCGCCATGGCGATCGCTGCCCGCGACGGCAAGCTGAAACCCCGCGATATGCAGGGTGCCTGCTTCACCATTTCCAGTCTCGGCGCTATCGGTGGCACCGGCTTTACCCCGATCGTGAATGCCCCGGAAGTGGGTATCCTCGGAGTCTCCAAGCTGGCGATTCGTCCGGAATGGAACGGTAAGGAATTTGTACCGCGCAAGATGCTGCCGCTGGCACTGTCTTACGATCATCGCGCCGTTAACGGCGGTGATGCGGGTCGTTTCCTGACCTACCTGGCAGATGTGCTGGCCGACGTGCGTCGACTGCTGCTGTAATCTGCGGATTCTCAGCTGATTCAAAAAAGCGCCGGTGGGTTTTCCCGCCGGCGCTTTTTTTGTGCTTAATTCGTGGGCCTGAATCGTCGCAGACTTCACATTTTTAAGGGGGAAAATACGTCGCCAGGGGAGCTTTGGCGTCGAAATCGGGGCGGCGTTGATTACTGCGCATTTAATTCTGGTTAAAACGTGAACAGCGTCGTCGAACACTTCCTGCGCGCTAAACTGAAAGTATCAGTGAGTAAATGCCGGAAGATGGAAATTTCCGGTGGTGGTCAGGCAGTTATCAAGTTGCGAGGTAGTCGAGCCATGAACCGCACAGGGATCGCCGCAGTGGCAATGGGAGTTACGCTGTCTTTGCAGGGTTGTATCTTCGTACCCTACGGGAACGAAAACAGTTACGATCCATTTTTCTTCAACCCCGATGACAATACCCAGAGTGCAGACTTTGTCGAAGTGGGGAATTATCTGCCGAATGCGTCGGTGCCACCGGCGGCCAGCCGCCAGTGCTCGATGGACGGAGACGGGAATCGAGTGGGATCAGCCTGCTGGTTTTTCCCGGTGATGCGGGTCTACTGATGCGCATCCATAGCGCCGGTTGAACCGGCAAATGAAGTGATTGTTAAGGAGGCTCCATGCGCAAACGAGTGACGATTTTTTCCCTGATGGCGGCAGCTACACTGTTGTCCGCCTGTGGTACCAGCAGCGTGCGCGATCAGGTGGTCTACCCTAACAGTGCACCTATTCCCCGTGCACCGGCACATGCGGAGCAGAAAACCAATTACGACGGCTGTCCCGGCGATGCGGAAGAGCTGGCGCCCGGATCCATCTGTCCGACCACTGCCCAGTGCTACGAAATCTCCGGCGGGCGCCGCTGTATCGTCTACGAAAAGTAATTTCTGCACGTCGGGGCCGCGGGTAGGGAAACCCGGAAATTCTGCCCGGAACATTCTGTCACAGAGGACGTGATATGAAACTGCGCCTGTTTTGCCTTTTGTTGGCCGCAATATCCGCTGGCTGCGCGAACACCCGCGGAGAACTTGGAAACGCTGCGGCCCTGGATGGCTTCTGGTGTGATCTTACCGGCACCCCGGCGACCTACTACCAGCGCCCCATGCCGGCAAACCTGATGCCCGCCTATCCACGCAACTGCTTTGCCGGTGACAACCAGGTGCCCACGGCCAGTACCTGCCTGGTGGACGATGCCGTCTGTTATCAGCTGGACACCGGAGCCTGGTGTACTGCCGGCCGCGCGCCGCAGTGTCCTGCGGGTGCCGCCCCCATGGCAATGGATGCGCCCTGTCCCGAGGGTGGCAAGTGCTGGCTCTACAGTGAAGGGCTGCGCTGTCACGCCGTTGACGTATGAGCCGGTTACGCTCTTTCCTGATACGACTACCGCTGCTGGTGTAGTGCTGCTTTCCCTTAAACGGTTTCTGGCCAGGGCAGCCAGAGGCTGACCTGAAGCCCGCCCCCGGTGCGATTGTGCAGGCGAATCTGGCCGCCGTGGGCGTCGGCAATTTCCCGGCACAGTGCCAGACCCAGTCCCACTCCCTGGGGCTTGGTAGAGTAGAAGGGCAGTAGTGCCTGCTGCAAAACCTTGTCGCTCATACCACAACCCCGGTCCGAAATAGTGAGCAGCTGGCCGTGGGCGTCGGTCTCGATACGCAAGCTGATGTCCTGCTCGGGGCTGTCGGATTCGGCGGCGTTTTTGAGCAGGTTCAGCAGGGCCTGCTCAATTTGCGCCGGGTCGAAATACCCCGGGCGCGATGGCAGCTCTCCCTGCAGGGTGAACGGCTGCAGTGGTTGTATTCGCTCTACCAGTTTCCTCCAGGACACTTCTTCGGCGGCCGGTGGCGGCAATTTGGCAAACCGCGCGTAGCCCTGGGTGAACTCGGTCAGGTGACGGCAGCGATCGGCGATAACATCAAATACCCCCGCCAGTTGTGTCGACTGCAATTTTTCCGACAGCATCTTGCCACTGTGCGCCATGGAAGAAATGGGTGCCAGGGAGTTGTTCAGCTCATGGCTGATCAGGCGGATGACTTTTTTCCACACCTGTACTTCCGCGCGGGTCAGTTCACGGGTCATCTCCCGCAGCAGGATCAGTCGGTGCTTGTGCGAGTTGAGTACAAAGGTGCTGTTGCTGATATGCAGGGTGTGGTTGTCTTCGCCATCGAGATAGCTGGTGAGCCCGTCCTGCTTTTGCTCTATGGCCTGCGCGAGTTCCGGCGGACACCGGGACAGTACCTGCTGCAGAAGATGTCCCTGCAGGGGTTTGCCACCGTGTACCAGATGGCGAGCGCTGGTGTTGGCATAGATGATGTGGTCGCTGTGGTCGATCAGTAGTAGTGCCAGTGGCGAGCTCTGGATAACGGTATCGAGCAGCAGTTCCCGCTGGTGAATATGCGCCCGCTCCCGCCGCAGGATTTCTCCCACCTCGTTATACAGGGCCGCCAGCTCGCCGAGCTGGTCGTTGCGGTCGAGTGCCAAGGAAATGGAAAAGTCCCCATCGCGAAAGTTCAGCAACCCGCCTTCCAGGCTGGTAAGTGCCCGGTTCAGTTTGCGGGTAACCGGGCGAATAAGAATCAGGGCGCAGACCAGCGCCAGCAGCAGTCCGCCACTCCATGCCAGTAGTGGATCGGCACCGAGTTTCAGTAACAGGAATGGAAGGGCGGTGCCGACAAGTACCGCGGCCATTACGACGGCAAAAATGCGGCCTTCTATGGATGGGTGAGGCATCAGTAGGGAATACCGTATTTATCCAGGCGCCGGTACAGCGCCTGTCGGCTGAGGCCGAGTTCGCGTGCAGCCTGGGCGATGATGCCGTTGCACTGCGCCAGGGTCTGTTCCAGCAGTTCGCGGCTGGGCTCAAAGCTGTGCTCGGGCAGTTTATGCGGTTCTTCCTGCGGCAGCGCCAGGGTTGCTTCCTCGATGGTGTCACCGCGGGTGAGAACCGCCGCCCGCTGCATAACATTCTGCAGCTCGCGCACGTTCCCGGGCCAGGAGTAGCGCAGTAATTGTTGCTGGGCAGCGGCGCTCAATTGTTTTCCGGAGCCGGAGAGAAAGGCGCGGGCCAGTGGCAGTATGTCTTCGGGTCTGTCGCACAGCGGCGGCAATTTCAGTTCGATCACATTCAGGCGATAGAACAGGTCCTGGCGAAACCCGCCCTGGTCGATCATCTCTTGCAGGTTGCTGTTGGTGGCGCTGATTACCCGCACCCGCACTTTGCGTGTGTGACTGCTGCCGAGACGCTGGAATTCACCGGTCTGCAGCACGCGCAGAAGTTTGACCTGGCCACTGGCGGAGAGCTCGCCGATCTCATCCAGAAACAGGGTGCCACCATCGGCGGCCTCGAAGCGGCCCTGGCGGGCTTTGTTGCCGGCACCGGTGTAAGCGCCGGCCTCGGCGCCGAACAGTTCCGCTTCCATCAGGTCTTCCGGCAGGGCGCCGACGTTGACCTTGATAAAAGGGCCGTCTTTGACACTGGAGTTGGCCTGTACGATATCGGCGATCTTTTCCTTGCCGGCGCCGTTGGGGCCGGTGATCAGTACGGGGACGTCGGCGTGGGCGACCTGGGTGGCCATTTCCAGCAGTTTTTGCAGACTGTTACTGCGGTAGACAATACCTTGCAGGTCGTACTGCTGTTGCAGCTGGTCACGCGCCTGTTGTTCGCGGCTTTTGGCCAGTCGCTGCTGTTGCTGCAGGTCGTGTAGTTCCAGCAGGTTTTTTATGGTGGCAATGAGCTTGTTATCGTCCCAGGGTTTGCCGACGTAATCGGCGGCGCCCGCTTTGACTAGTTCCACGGCCATTTCCAGCTGGGTCCAGGCGGTGAGCAGGATCACGGGGATATCCGGTTGCAGTTCGCGCAGGGCAAAAAACAGGGCGCGCCCCTCTTCGCCAGAGGTGGTGTCGGCGGTGAAGTTCATGTCCTGGATGACGAGGCCGATATCGGGGTTTTCCCGCAGCAACTGTAATCCCGCCTGTGGGGTGATGGCGCTGAGGGTTTGTATATCGTGCAGGGACAACAACAGGGACAGGGCAGAGATGATGCTGGTGTTGTCGTCGATGATCAGTACTTTGTCCAACTCGCGCTTCCTGTTGCGGTTGTCTTTAACATGCTCTGTGGCGGTCCTGCACCCGATAGAGGTTTGCAGGACTCACAGTGAACCCATCCATGGCAGCTTGTCGAAAAGGTCCCTCTTTTCGACGGTCCCGCAAACCCGTATCGGGCGCAGGACCTTCGCTTTGAGCAATCGGCTTTTAAACGCTTCGTGTTGCCATCGCCGGCGATATATTCGCAGCGCGCATGGCGGGCATCAGGGCCGCCGCAAGGCTGACTGCGAGCAATAGTATCGCACACACGGTAAGTATGGTTAGTGATAGCGCGGGTTGTGAAAATTCACTGACCATCAACTGATTGATGATCAGCGCTCCCGCAGTCCCCAGTACCAGCCCGGTACCCGCGATCAAGGAATTTTCCACCAGGAAGTAGCGACTGATATTGGCACGGGTCGCTCCCAGTGCGCGGCGGATGCCGATCTGCTTGGCGCGCTGGTTGATCCAGAAAATGGTGAGACCGACGATGCCCAGGGCAACGATAAACGTCAGCATGGTCATTACCGCGGACAATACCTTGACCATGATGTTATCGCTTACATAGCTCGAGGCGAGGTTTTCGGACAGGGTTTCCAGGTGGATGACCCGCTGTGGATCCCGCTCTGCGAGTTTGTCTTCCAGTTGTTTGAAAATGGCATCGCGCTGGCCGGGTTCGGCGCGGACCAGATAGCGTTTGTGGTTGCCTTCTACCAGTAGCGGGTGGAATACCACATTGCCGGCCAATGACCAGGTGGGCCATGCACCCAGGTGTCGCTCGACAATACCAATGATTTCCATGGGATTGTCTTTATTGCCGTGATACAGGAATTTGCCCAGGGCGTCGCCCTCGGGGAAGGCGGCATCGGCGAATTGCTGGGTAACAATAATGACACTACCGATGAAGTTTTCATTGGAGCCGATCACGTGCATTTCATCGTCGCGAAAGTTACGTCCGGCGATGAGGTTGAGCCCCAGGGTGTTAATAAAGTGCGGATCGGTCTGGTAGTAGTTGCCGTCCACGTCTCCCACCTGGGCATTGGGCTTGAGATAAAAACTACTGGCGGAACCGGATCCGGATACCGGGATCTGGTTGGTGACCGTGGCATCCACCACGCCGGGCATGGAGCGCATCATGTCGAGGTCGGCGCGTACTGCGCCCGCCATATCGTAATCTTTTGGCACGGGCATAAAGGTGATGGCGATGATGTTTTCCACATCCATGCCGGTTGGACGCGCCATACTGGTGAGGCGGTCCTTTACGATGACGGTGGCATTGCTGACGATGGCCAGGGTCAGGGCCAGTTGCAGTGCGATCAGCATTGCCGACACTTTGTTGCGCCAGAGGGCGGACAACATGGGTTTCAATTCAAACATGGTCGTTTCCTCTCCGGCTTATTGGGTTTTCAAGTAGACAGATGGGTTGGTTCGGCTGATACGCCATGCGGGATACAGGCCGGCGAGCAGGCTGGCCAGTATGGCGAGGCCAACGGCGGAGAGCATCATCAGCCAGTCCATGGAGGCGATCTGGTCGATCTGGCCCATGGACAGCATGCGGATACCGGACAAACCTAGCAGCGCGAAGCCAATACCGATCAGGCCACCCAGCACGCCGATGCAGCTGCTTTCGATCAGGTGCTGGAGGAAAATCGCATTGCGGCTGGCACCCAGTGCGCGGCGGACACCGGCTTCCGGTGCCTTGCGCAGGAATTTGGCCAGCAGTAGTGCCACAGCGTTCACGACACACACCAGCAGGAAGGCCAGGGATGCCCATCCCAGAACGCGGTTGTCGTCGCGCAGTACTTCATTCAATACCAGCCATTCCGAGGGATGGGTAAGGCCGAATTTGAGCGGGCGTTGGAAGCGGCCCTGTTCTTTTTGCTGCTGGATGTAGCCGGTCAGGAAATTTTCGTAGTCCTGTTTTTGCGTGTCGTTGTCGAGCTCTACCCAATACTGGATCCAAACGCTTTCACTGAGCAGGTGTCCTTCGAAGCCGTCGACTCCGGGATCCGGGCTGTTCCAGCCGTTGGTGTTACCCCAGCTATAGATTTCAAATTTGCGATGCAGGCCGAATGGAATGTAAAGCTCCTCCGAATCGCTGAACGGGCTGTTGTTCAGGTCGTACACCTTGGGAGAGGGGTTCCAGTAATCGATAACGCCTGCGACGGTGAAGGGCTCGCCGTTGAGCTCTACGGTTTTGCCGACACTGTCTTCACCACCGAACAGTTTTTCGTTGAGGGCCTTGTTCAGGACAACGGTTTGTACCGGTGAGGTATCTGCATCTTCGTTCCAGATGTTGCCGTACAGCATGGGCACGTCGAACATGGAGAAGAAGTCGCGGGTGGTGACCCGTGTTTCGGCGACAAACGGCCGTACTTCGGAGTCTTCCAGGGTAACGGTGAAGCCGAAGCGGTGCATGGCCACCTGTCGGGTGGGAATATCCGAGCGCAGCAGTGCTTCTGCATCCCGGTATGTGAGCTGCCAGGGCATTTCATTTCCGCGGCCGCCACGGTTGTAAGCGTCGTTCGGATCCCAGCTGTCCAGCTGTACGGCGTAGAGTACGTCGTCCTTATGTGCCAGGGCGTTCTGGGACATCATGTAGTTGAGCGTGAGTACGGTCATGGATGCGCCGACGCCGACGGCGATGGCGGCGACCATGAGCGCGCTCAATATGGGGGTGCCCCGCAGGCTGCGCAAGGCGAGGCTGATGTAGTAGCCGATCATTTCGGTGTCCTTTTCTTTTTCAACGAATACGCGGTCAGCTTATGCGGTGGCGATTTCTTCTTGCGCGATACTCTGGCGCAGGTCGGATACCTGGCCGTCGACGATCTGGATATTGCGCTGCGCGCGGCGCGCGAGATCCGGGTCGTGGGTGACCATGATGATGGTGGTGCCCCATTCGTTGATGAATTCGAGCAGTTCCATGACCTGGCGGGCCATGAGGGAGTCGAGGTTACCGGTGGGTTCGTCCGCGAGCAGGAAGCGGGGTTCGCCGGCCAGTGCACGGGCGATGGCGACGCGCTGTTGCTGACCGCCGGACAGTTGTGCGGGCAGGTGTTTGGCGCGGGCGGAGAGGCCGACCTGTTCGAGGGATTTTTCGATGCGACGACGGCGTTCTTTGGCGTTGAAGCCGCGGTAGCGCAGGGGGACGTCGATGTTGTCGAATAGGTTGAGATCGGGAATCAGGTTGAAGCCCTGGAAAATAAAGCCAATTTTTTCGTTGCGCATGCGCGAGCGATCGCGGTCGGAGAGGCCGCCGACTTCCTGTCCGTCGAGGAGGTATTCTCCACCGGTGGGAGTTTCCAGCAGGCCTGCAATATTCAAAAAGGTGGTTTTACCGGAGCCACTGGGACCGGTGACAGATACGAACTCTCCTTCGTTCACTTCAAGGCTGAAATCCCGCAACGCGTGGGTTTCGATGGTATCTGTACGGTAGCTTTTACGGATGTTCTGCATTTTCAGCATGATGGATTTCCTTGTCGTTTTATTTGGCGATATTGAAATTCTTTCGATTCTTGTGGCGGCGCTGCTGCCGGGACTCGGTTGCGGGACACGCCGTGAACCCATCCCTGGGGGCTTGTCGAAAAGGTCCCTCTTTTCGACAGTCCCGCAACCGAGTCCCGGCATCAGCGCCTTCTCATTGAAATTTTCAGTTCTTTTCTAATCTTTCAGCGCAACCAGCTGCGCCTTGTGCAGCTCTTCCGCGGAAGAAGTAATAATCCGGTCGCCTTCGTTCAGGCCGGAAACAATTTCCACCTGATTCAGTCCCAGTGCACCGATGGTGATCGGTACTTTGACGGCCTGCTGCTGGTCGTTCAGCTTCCAGGCAAAGCGACCGCCGGTCTGATCCAGGAACGCACCGCGTTTCACCAGGATCACGTCGCTGCGGTTTTCCAGCAGGATGCGCGCGGTGAGTCGCAGGTTCTGGCGTAAATTCGCGGGTTGCCCTTCGGTAAAGCGGACGCGGGCGGTGACCTGGTTGTCGATGACTTCGGGAGCAATTGCTGTGATTTCACCGGGCAGTTTTTTGCCGCCCATATTGATTACCACGTCCATCGCCAGGCCCAGGTCATCGGCGTAGTTTTCTGGCACCGCGGCTTCCAGTTCGAAGCTGGTGAGGTCGACGACGGTCAAGAGTGGCGCATTGGCCGCAACAGCGGAGCGCTGGGTGGCGGCGAGGCTGCCGATGGTGCCGTCGACGGGAGAGACGATCTGCAGTTCATTGACCTTGCGCTGCAGCTCTTCTACCTGGAGTTGCTGTTGGTCAACCTGCAGTTGCAGGGTCTGAGTCTCGAAGGTGAGGGCTTCGTTTTCCAGCTGGGAGTTCTGTACTGCCTGCTTGTATTCGAGCTTGGCGCGGGCGAGGTCGTCGCTGGCTTTTTCGAAGTCCAGCTGGGAAATGATCTGTTTCTCCATGGACAGCTCTGCGCGCTTCAGCTCGCGCTCGGCTGCGACCAGGTCTACCTTGGCCAGATCGGCTTTCTGGGTATTTTCCAGACGCTGGCGCTTGGCCTGGATCTTTTGCCGGGCCAGTTCCACGCTCAACTTGTTATACAGTGCGCTTTCCTGGGCGAGCTGGTTTTGCAATTCCGGGCTGTCCACTTCCGCCAGCAGCTGACCTTTCTCCACCGCATCACCGGCCTTAACCGCAAATTTGACGATGCCCTGGGCGGGGCTGAACAGGGTAGGGCTGTTGGCCGCCACCACCTTGCCCTGGACGACCAGGTCGCGGATCAGATTCCCGCGCTCCACCGCCGCGATATTGATCCGCGACAGCGACAGGCTTGCGTCTACCGCGTTGGTGCTCTGCCAGCTCACCAGCCCCCAAACCACAAAAGCCGCCGCGCCGAGGCCGAGGGCTGCGCGCTTCAACAGGCGCGGGTTCTTCCACGGGCTCCGCGGGGTGAGTTGGATGTCCTGCCCGGAGGTATCTCTGATCATGTTGTTCCCAAATGCTTCGAATCAGTTTGTCTTGTTCTGTCACTGTGACGCGGGCATTTCTCGCCGCGGATGCACAGTTAAATTTTTGGATGCAACGGCCTTATCGCAATCGCCGTGCCAACACTGATCTGCCATATAAGTGTTTGAAAATTAAGGGGAATTTAAATTTAAGCGTTTTTCTGGATGGCGGCGGGGTGTCCGGAAAATGTGTCCGGACAGGTCGTGTCCGCTAATGCGGACAGGTGTGAATTTTGGCGCCTTATGGAGGTGAAATGATGGGGCGTCGCGAAAGGGAATTGTGAAGGTGCCGGTGCCGGCTACGGCTTTGCGAGACTGTATGCGGCCTGGATGGCCGCATTCGAGCCCCCAGGGATGGGTGCACGGCGTGTGTCGCAAAGCCGTAGTCGGCAGCGGCACCGCCACCGGACTTGCTTTAAGGCTTTGTGCGTTCTTTAGTCAAAACCCCGGCCATGCTAGAATCCGCGCCCATTTTTCCAGGCTTTCGGCACGTCCGTGTCACAGCCAATCCGTCAGAAAAATTCAGCAATCAATAAGACTTCCCAGACAGGCTCATCTGATTATGCAGTTCTCCAACACCCTGTTGTCGTCCACCAGGAATGACTGGTTCGGCAATATCCGCCGCGATGTACTCGCTGGTCTCGTCGTGGCCCTGGCCCTGATTCCCGAGGCCATCGCCTTCTCCATCATCGCCGGCGTCGACCCGCGGGTGGGCCTGTACGCCTCTTTCTGTATCGCCGTGGTCATCGCCTTCGTCGGTGGCCGCCCCGGTATGATCTCCGCCGCCACCGGTGCCATGGCACTGCTCATGGTTACGCTGGTCAAAGAGCACGGGCTGCAATACCTGTTGGCCGCCACGTTGCTGACCGGGGTGCTGCAGATCATTGCTGGCTACCTCAAGCTCGGCAGCCTGATGAGCTTCGTCTCCAGGGCCGTGGTCACGGGGTTTGTGAACGCGCTGGCCATCCTCATCTTTATGGCGCAGCTGCCTGAACTCACCGACGTCACCTGGCATGTCTACGCCATGACCGCCGCCGGCCTCGGTATCATCTACCTGTTCCCCTACGTTCCCGTCGTGGGCAAGATTCTGCCGTCTCCGCTGGTCTGTATCCTGGTGCTGACCGCAGTCGCCGTGGTGATGGGCCTGGATATCCGCACCGTGGGCGATATGGGCGACCTGCCGGACACCCTGCCGATCTTCCTGTGGCCAGATGTGCCGCTCAACTTTGAAACCCTGAAGATCATCTTCCCTTACTCCGCTGGCCTCGCTGTGGTGGGCCTGCTGGAATCCCTGATGACCGCCACCATCGTGGACGACCTGACCGACACCAACAGCGACAAGAACCGCGAGTGTAAGGGCCAGGGCATTGCCAATATCGGCGCCGGCATGCTGGGCGGTATGGCGGGCTGTGCGATGATCGGCCAGTCGGTGATTAACGTGAAATCCGGTGGCCGTGGCCGTCTGTCCACACTGGTGGCCGGTGTCGGCCTGCTGACTCTGGTGGTGTTCCTGAGTGACTGGGTGGCGGTGATTCCGATGGCGGCGCTGGTGGCAGTGATGATCATGGTGTCCATCGGTACCTTCGACTGGGGCTCTATCCGCAATCTGAAGAAGCTGCCGCTGTCGACCAATCTGGTGATGCTGTCCACCGTGATTGTGGTAGTGTTTACCCATAATCTGGCGTTTGGCGTGTTTGTGGGGGTGCTGCTGGCTTCCCTGTTCTTCGCCAACAAGGTGAGCCACTTTATGTATGTGAGCTCGGAGCTGGATGAGGAGCAGAATTGCCGGACTTACAAGGTTGTGGGGCAGGTGTTCTTCAACTCAGCGGACAAATTCGTAGCGGCGTTTGATTTCAAGGAGGCGCTGGACAAGGTGGTGATCGACCTGAGTCGCGCGCACTTCTGGGATGTGTCGGCGGTGTACTCGCTGGACAAGGCGGTGGTGAAGTTCCGCCGCGAGGGCGCAGAGGTAGAGCTGATTGGCCTGAACGAGGCCAGCTCCACTATCGTCGACCGCTTTGGTGTGCACGATAAGCCGGAAGAGATTGAGAAGGTACTCGGGGGGCACTAAGCCCGGAGCTTCGGTCAGGAGCTCTGTTTTGGCTCCATTGGCGCCGAAACACTGGGCGGAAGTTTTTGAAAGCGCACAAGTACATCCCTGGCAGAAAATTGCATCCATGCATTTTCTGCACTTCCGCCATCCATGGCGGTCGTATCGGGTTCCGGCGGCGACTTCCGTGTCGCCGACGGTTTCAAAAACTTCCACCCAGCATTTCGGCTTCTCCCTGATCCCTTCACTCCGTAAGCAAGCACCTCGCTTCGTAGTTTATTAAGTTGGATAGCGACAGAGAGAAAATAATAAATGACCGAACAAAAAGATCCCCTAGTACTTGCCTGCATCGACGGATCCCACTACACCGGCGCGGTGTGTGATTACGCCGCCTGGATTGCCAGCCGCACCGGCGCCCCCATCAAACTTCTGCACAATATCGAACGCGTCTCCACACCAGCAGTGGCGGACCTGAGCGGCAGTATTGGTCTGGGTAGCCAGGAGGAGCTGCTGGAGGAGCTGACTACCCTGGAGCAGCAGCGCTCGAAGCTGTTGCTGGAGCAGGGGCGGCAGATGCTGGAGGGGGCGCGGGAGCGCGCGCTTGGTGCCGGGGCGGAGCGGGTGGTTACCTGCCAGCGCCACGGCAGCCTGATCGAGTCTCTGGTGGAGCTGGAGGATCATATCCGGGTTCTGGTGCTGGGGATTCGCGGGGAGGAGCACGGTGAGGCGGATCGCGGTCTGGGGGCGCAGCTGGAGTCAGTGGTGCGTTCCCTGCACAAGCCGATTCTGGTGGTAAACCGGGAGTTCAAGGCGCCGCGTTCGATCATGCTTGCCTACGACGGCAGTGAGGCCGCGCGCAAGGCGCTGGATATGGTGGCGACCAGTCCGCTGCTGAAAGAGACAGAGTGTCACCTGGTTTACGTGGGAGACGGTGCCGAGTCGGTGCTTGCCGAGGGCGCGGAGGCGTTGAGTCACGGTGGGGTTTCGGTGACCAGTGCGAATCTGCGGGGCAAGACGGTGGAGGCACTGATTGCCTACCAGCAGGAGCACGAGATCGATCTGACGGTAATGGGCGCTTTCAGTCACAGCAAATTACGCGATCTGTTGCTGGGAAGCGTGACCGCAAAAATGTTGCTGGGTACCAACCAGCCGCTGCTGCTGTTGCGATAACGCTCAGCTAGCGGTTCCAGTAAAAAAGCCTGTGGGGAGCCCCCACAGGCTTTTTTTATTTTATTGGGACTGGATGTGAATTAGCTGGCCAGCTTGCTCGGCTCAGAGGAGGAGTTGGCGGCTTCGGGCACTGTCATTCCCGCCTTTTTATGCGGCGTGGGCTTTCCCTCTGCATCCAGAGATACGAAGACAATCCGTTCAACGCGCACAATCAGTTCCCGGGTCTGCTTGTTGCGCATTTCGCAGTGCACGGTGAGGGAGGTGCGGCCAATTGCCGTTACCTCAAACCCGAATTCCACAATGTCGCCGCAGACGGCAGAGCTGACAAAATCGATCTCCGACATCAGCTTGGTCACGATATTGGCGGTGCCCATCTGGCACCCCGCGAAAATAGCTGCTTCCTCATCTATCCACGCCAGTGCCTGGCCACCGAAGAGGCGTTGCGCTGGATTCAGATCGCCGGGTTTAACGAAATGACGTGAGTAGTACTTCATGGGAATTTACCTCGCTGCATTTCCCTGGAAAATTAAAGAGCGCCGCGTTTCCTCGCGGTCTCACCGCGGGTTTTGCATTAAGTGTGCCAACGAGTGTTAGGGATTTGTGACTTGTGATTCAACGTCTGGGCCGCTGCCTACAGCGGTGGCGGGCACTTGTTTGTGGGTGACTGTTTTCGATTGATTCGGTCATTTATGTGCGTTTTTTATGCATCTTGCACTGACCTGGGGCAGGGGCTGAGTGTTCGGCTTGGCTAAACTGGCCGCCACCCCGGAAATTCTGGCCACCAATCTCCTCAACCGTGACCTGTCACTATGGGCGTTACCTCCAACACCCATTAGAATGTGGCGCTTTAATGGCCGGTCAGTCGATTGACCGTGCCCCAAGACAAGACCGAAGAATCACCCAACGGAGAGAGCCCGGCATGATCATCAAGCCGAAAGTACGCGGATTCATCTGCACCAATGCCCACCCGCAGGGCTGTGCCGCCAACGTGCGCGAGCAGATCGAATACATCAAGTCCCAGCCCGCCATTGAAGATGGCCCGAAAAACGTCCTCGTGGTTGGCGCTTCCACCGGTTACGGTCTGGCTTCCCGTATTACTGCCGCCTTCGGTTGCGGAGCCAAAACCCTCGGTGTCTTCTTTGAAAAGCCGCCCACTGAAAAGCGCACTGCTTCAGCCGGTTACTACAATTCCGCAGCATTTGAAGAGGAAGCGCACAAGGCTGGCCTGTACGCAAAAAGCATCAACGGTGACGCCTTCTCCAATGAGATCAAGGCCAAGGCCATCGACCTGATCAAGCAGGATCTCGGCAAAATCGACCTGGTGATCTACAGCCTGGCCTCTCCTCGTCGTACCGATCCGGAGACCGGTGAACTGTACAGCTCCGTGCTGAAGCCTATCGGCAAGTCCTACACCGCCAAGAACCTCAATACCGACAAGCTGGAAATCTCCGACATCAGTGTCGACCCGGCCAATGAAGAAGAAATCGCCGCTACCGTTAAAGTCATGGGTGGCGAAGACTGGGAACTGTGGATGAAAGCCCTGGGCGACGCCGGTGTACTTGCCGACGATTGCAAGACCGTGGCCTACACCTACATCGGCGAGAAGCTGACCTGGCCGATCTACGGCCACGCCACCATCGGCAAAGCGAAAGAAGACCTGGACCGCGCGGCCAAGGCCATCAGTGACAGCGGTAACGCCAGCGCCAATGTGGCGGTACTGAAAGCCCTGGTGACCCAGTCAAGCTCTGCTATCCCGGTAATGCCGCTGTACATTTCCCTTGTTTACAAGGTGATGAAGGAAGAGGGTACTCACGAGGGTTGTATCGAGCAGCTGTACCGACTCTACACAGAAGGCCTGTACACCGATACGCCGCGATTGGATGATACCAACCGCTTCCGTATGGACGACAAGGAGCTGCGCCCGGAAACCCAGGCCAAGATCGAAAAACTTTGGCCGGAAGTGACCGAGGAAAACCTGTTCCAGCTCACCGATTACAAGGGCTACAGTGACGACTTCCTGAAACTGTTTGGCTTCGGCGTCGACGGTGTCGATTACGAGGCAGATACCAGTCCGCTGGTGGAAGCCAAGTTTCAGTAATTCTTGATAGTACTTAAAAAACCGGCCATTTATGGCCGGTTTTTTTATACGTGAAATTTGCAAAACGGTGTTTTGCAATGGCCCGAGGATTGTTTCTCAAGCCACTTGTGCTCATTTTTTTCTGTGAGGGAAAACATTATTCGCGATTTGATCCCTGCGACCCTTTAATGGACCCGTGATTGGTCCGGCTGGATCACTTCAAGAGAACGGGTGGTCAATAATGAGCATTTTTGAGTATGTCATCAGCTTTCTTCTGGTGGTTGTCGCGCTGGCACTGACAACCATGCTGGGGGATCTGGTGCGGGCTTTTCGTCAGCGAGAATACCGACCAATGCACTGGCTGACTTTTGTCTGGGTGATGCTCGTGCTGGCCTGGCAATATCAATTATTGTGGGCCGCATTTGAGTTGCATCAGATACAGCGCGAGTGGACCGCTCTGGAATTTGGCCTGTTGGTCGGGTTAACTCTGGTACTGTGTGTAGCGGGACGTCTGATAGTCCCCGAAAGCTCGTCAGAAAGTCTCGCAACTTCTGGGGATGGATTGCGCGTGGAAAACCGCGGTGATGCCTTTCATCGATTTCTGTTTAATGGCCGCTGGGCGCTTGCCTGTCTCGCGGTGTATTTTATTATCGGCTACTTCATCAACGTACTTCTATTTGATATCGGTTATTTCGATCCAACCAACGTGGAAGATCTGGTCCTCGCTGCTTTACTTTTGATCCTGATCTGCTCCCGCAGTGAAACTACCTGGATTGTCGGCACAGGCCTGTTTATCGTCGCATCTGCGGTCGCCATCCTTGTATTAACGCCAATGCGCTACGGAACCCCTGGGTATTTTGGTGGATGAAACTAACCGTGAAATAAGTTGGGGTGCGGTTGGCGCGTGTGCAGGGGCGCTGCATAATGCGAGACAAAATCTGCACGACCATTTTCAGGGGGAGTTCAAATGGAGTATCGCAAGCTCGGCAAAACCGATATTGAGGTCAGCAAGATCTGTCTTGGCACCATGACGTTCGGAGAGCAGAACAGCGAGGTGGAAGCGTTCGAACAGTTGGATTACGCACTGGGACAGGGAGTCAATTTTATTGATTGTGCCGAAATGTATCCGGTGCCGCCAAAGCCGGAGACCTACGGTGCTACCGAAGAAATTATCGGTAACTGGCTGCAGAAACGGGGCAAGCGCGCAGAGGTTATTTTGGCGAGCAAGGTCACGGGGCGCGGTGCTGCCAATTCCGGAGTGGGGCATATTCGCGGCGGTCCCCGTCTCGATCGCGCGCAGATCCTCAGGGCCTGTGACGACTCCCTGTCGCGACTGAAAACCGATTATATCGACCTATATCAGGTGCACTGGCCCGAGCGACAGTCCAACTTCTTCGGCAAACTCGGCTACCAGCACGGCGACGATGACGGTGTGGATATCAGTGAAACCCTGTCTGCCCTGCAGGAGCTGGTAGCGGCCGGCAAGGTGCGCCACATCGGTCTGTCCAATGAAACGCCCTGGGGTATGCACCGTTACCTGCGGCTCGCCGCCCATGGCAACAAGCCACGGGTTGCCTCCATCCAGAACCCCTACAACTTGCTGAACCGCACCTTCGAGGTGGGATTGGCTGAGATGGCGATTCGCGAGCAGTGTGGTCTGTTGGCCTATTCACCGCTGGCATTTGGCACCCTCAGTGGCAAATATCTTGATGGTGCCCGGCCTGCGGGCGCACGCCTGACCCTGTTCGAGCGTTTCCAGCGTTACACCGGCGAGCGCGCGGTATCCGCCACCGAGCAATATGTGAACCTTGCCCGCGAGTTCGGTCTCGATCCCGCGCAGATGGCCCTGGCCTTCGTTACCCAGCAGCCATTTGTGACGTCCAATATCATCGGCGCTACCACCATGGCGCAGCTAAAGAGCAATATTGCCAGCGCCGAAATCGCGTTGAGTGAGGATCAACTGGCGGCGATAGAAGATATTCATCGTCAAAACCCCAACCCCGCCCCTTGAAATCTGAGTCGGTGACGTCAGGCATGGTGGTGAAGGGTCGTGTGACCTGATCCCGTTCGTCCTACGCGTTATCTGGCGCCGGAATCTGCACGACTATCTATACTCACAGGTAGTGTTGCGCGCCCTGCCGACAAGGCGCGTCAGATTGCCGAGGCGTGCCTGTTCTACGGGGCGCCGCCACAAGTCCGCATGAAATTGCGCAAATGGGAGGTTGTATGGAGACCGGTCACCACACGCTGAATGAGCTTTTTGCCCAGTTGGGCCTGGGATCAGATGACACCGCGATAGAGGACTTCCTCTCCCGGCATCACCTGGCCGGGGAGGAGAAGCTGGCCAAAGCCGAGTTCTGGAGCGACAGTCAGCGCAAGTTTCTGCACGATGCCATTGTCGAGGATTCCGACTGGTGTGAGGTTGTGGATGAGCTGGACGCCCTGCTGAGGCACTAGCCGCACTGCGGTCAATCAGTAACGGGAACTGCCGGCCAGTAGGCCTTTGCAGGGACAGCGGCGGTATCGTGGATAGCTGGACGCCGGGGGAGTACCTCCGAACGGCGGGCGCGGCTATAATGCGCCGTTTTCTTCCGGGCGCCCAGGCCTCCGGATCCCCACTCGCCGATCGCTGTTGTCCGCAATCTATGGAAAAACCACATTTTCGTGTCGCCCTGTTACACCCGCGTTACTGGCTGACCTGGTCGCTGTTCGGGCTCTGGTATCTGGTGGCGCAATTACCTTACCGCTGGCAAATATCAATCGGCCGCGTTGTCGGCAAGCTGATGCTGCGCTTTGCCTCCAGTCGCCGGGAAATCGCCGCGCGCAATCTGGCACTGTGCTTCCCCGAGCTCTCTGCGCACAAGCGCGAACAACTGCTGCGCCGCAACTTTGCCTCTAACGGCATAGCGCTGATGGAAACCGGTATGGCCTGGTTTCGCTCCAGCACCTGGCTGCGCAAACGCTTTACCATCGAGGGGCTGGAATACCTGCAGGATGCGCACAGCCGCGGACAGGGAGTGGTGATGATGGCGATGCATTTCACCACCCTGGAAATCGGTGCCGCGTTTATGAGCATGAGTCATCCCGTGGATGGCATGTACCGGCCCCATAAGAATCCCGTCTACGACTATATGCAGCGCAAAGGCCGCGAGCGCCACGGGGAGAGTTCCAACGTACTGCAGCGTAAAGATGTGCGCGGCATGCTGCGGGCCCTGCAAAAGGGGCGTGCGGTGTGGTATGCACCGGACCAGGATTACGGCATCAAGCAGGGAGTGTTCGCGCCCCTGTTCGGCATCCCCACGGCGACGGTTACCGGCACTTCGCGATTTGCGCGGGTGGGGCGTGCGCAGGTGGTGCCCTACACGGTGACCCGCCTGGAAGAGAAGGGCGTTTACCACGTAAAAGTGTATCCGCCGATCGAGGAAATTCCGTCAGGCGACGAACTGAAAGACGCGGTGCTGGTCAATCAGTTTGTGGAGGCGCGCATGCGCGAGAACCCCTCGCAGTACATGTGGGTACACCGTCGCTTCAAGACGCGCCCCGAGGGCGAGGCGAGTTTTTACCCGGCGCGCAAGAAGCGCCGTAAAAAGCGCAAGGTTTGATCAAAAAATAGCCTGTTTGATGTGATGTGGCGGGATGGCTTTTTTGCGCTGGCATCGAACTGGCACGCTCAGTAACATACCGCATTCAATTTTTGGCGGTACAGGCCGGCGACTGGGTCGGCTGGAGAAGGAGTTGCAATGATTTCCGGCAGTATGGTGGCGCTGGCCACACCCATGTATGCAGATGGTAGCCTCGACTGGGACAAGCTGCACGAGCTGGTGGAGTGGCACATAGAGCAGGGCACCCGGGCGCTGGTGGCGGTAGGCACCACTGGTGAATCGGCGACTCTCGACGTGCATGAACACCTGGAAGTCATTCGCCGCGTGGTGGACCAGGTTGCTGGACGTATCCCGGTGATCGCCGGTACCGGCGCTAATTCCACCACCGAAGCCATCGAGCTGACTGCAACTGCCGCCAAATGTGGCGCCGATGCTTGTCTGCTGGTGACCCCCTACTACAACAAGCCCACTCAGGAAGGGCTGTACCAGCATTTCCTGGCAGTGGCCAAAGCCGTTGATATTCCCCAGATCCTCTACAATGTGCCGGGGCGCACCGCGGTAGACATGTTACCGGAGACCGTGCAGCGCCTGTCCGCGGTGAGCAATATCGTGGGCATCAAGGAAGCCACTGGCGACCTCGAGCGGGCGCGCGAGGTCATTGAACGGGTGCCGGAAGACTTTGCGGTCTACTCCGGAGATGACGCTACCGCCATAGAACTGATGCTTCTGGGCGGCCACGGCAATATCAGTGTTACCGCCAATGTCGCCCCCGCTGCGGTGGCGCAGATGTGCGAAGCGGCACTGGCCGGCGACGCGGAAACCGCGCGCGCGATCAACCAGCGCATCGATGTATTGCACAAAACGCTGTTTGTGGAGTCCAACCCCATACCGGTGAAATGGGCGCTGAAAGAAATGGGTCGCATCGACAGCGGTATTCGCCTGCCGCTCACCGCTCTGTCACCCGAGCACCACGCTGTAGTGCGCGACGCACTGCGCAGTGCGGGTGTGCTCTGACAGGCAGAAAACTTCGCGGTAACCATGGGCTTTTTGCCCCGGCCAACTGGCCATTACCGTACCAGGACAAATGCGATCGGGATTGATTCGACAAGGTACCAATAATGACAAAACTTACCGCCGGAGCCCTGCTGTGCGCTGCGGTTACCACCCTGAGTGGCTGTGGCATCTTTGGCAAGGACGGTTATTTCCGCGACCGCGGTGACGACTATCAGCTGGCGGACAGCCTGCCTCCGCTGCAGGTGCCCGAAGGTGTTTCCGTGAAACAACAGGAAGAGCTCTACGAAGTACCGCAGGTCAGCGCTGAAGTGGACCGCGGCGAATTCGTGGTGCCGCGTCCTCAGGCGCTGTCGGTCAACGTCGGCCTGGATAGGGTGAAGATCCAGAAGCTGGGCAATCGCCGCTGGGTGCTGGTGAACCAGCCGCCGGATGAGGTCTGGCCGCAGCTGCATTATTTCCTGCGTACCACCGGACTGCAGCTGGCCTTGTCTGATGCGGGCGCCGGTACCATGGAAACGACCTGGCTTACCTTCGGGGACTCTCCCGAGACCAAAGACAAATACCGCCTGCAAGTGGAATCCGGAGTTCAACCAGATACCACTGAAATTCACGTCAGGCATCTCGCGGTTCCCCTGGATGCACAGGTTGGCGGTGCGGTGAACTGGCCGGCGCAGTCCTCTAGCCCGGAGCGCGAGGGCTGGATGATCGACGAGATGTCCGGTGCGCTGGCGGCGGAATCCAGCGGTGCGGCGGCATCCCTGGTGGCACAGGCAATCGGTGGTGGCAAGGTCAAGGTGCAGGTGATGGAGCCGGCGGGCAAAGAGCCGTTCATCGCTCTGGGCCTGTCCATGAGCCGCGCCTGGGCAACGGTGAGCCACGCACTGAACACCGGTGCCTACCGGCTGCACAAGGAAGACGCGGATATCCGGGTCTTCTATGTAACCTACGATCCGGAGCGCGAGCTGGCGGAAGACGAAGAGGGTGGCTGGTTCTCCAGCTGGGGCTCCGGCAAAGGCGAGGACAAACTGGCCCAGTCGGCGGATGCCTACAGCCTGCAACAGGTACTGGCGAATATCGATACGAGCGCCAATGTCGAGCCCGCCCTGTTTGCAAATATGCAGGGCCTGGGTGGCGCTCCCAACAGCAATATTCCGGGTTACCTGGTGGTATTGCGCGGTGTAGACGATGCCATTGAGGTGCGTATCCGCAATACCCGCGGCCTGCCGCTGTCTCGCGCCAAGACATCTGAATTGCTGATGGCTATCCGTCAGAACCTGATCTGACCGGGTCTCTCGGTCAGCATCGCAAGTAGAGTATCGGATAGCGTACATGGCGATCAGATTTGCCTCCCTGGGTAGTGGCAGCAAGGGCAATGGCACTCTGGTCGCCTCCGGCGACCACTGTCTTCTGGTGGACTGCGGTTTCACCATCAAGGAAACCGAGCGGCGCATGGCGCGGCTCGGTGTCTCTCCCGCGGATCTCTCCGCGATCCTCGTCACACACGAACACAGCGATCACCTGGGCGGTGTCGGCCCACTGGCGCGCAAGTATCGCCTGCCGGTATACCTCACCCCTGGCACCCTGCGTGCGCGGGATGTGGGCAAGTTGCCGGAGGTGCACCTGATTGAGGGGCACCAGCCATTCGCCGTGGGGGATATCCAGGTGACGCCGGTGGCGGTGCCGCACGATGCCCGCGAGGCGGCGCAGTTTGTGTTCCGCAGCCGCGGCAGTAGCCTGGGGTTATTGACCGATTTGGGGACCATCACTCCCCATGTGGAGTCTCACTACAGCGACTGCGACGCTCTGGTGCTTGAGGCCAACCACGACCCGCAAATGCTTGCCCAGGGGCCTTACCCGCCCTCGCTCAAGCGACGGGTCGGTGGTGCCTATGGACACCTGAGCAACCAGCAGGCTGCTGGTTTCCTGCAGCGGGTGGGAAGTGATCACCTGCAGCACCTTGTCGTGGCGCATATCAGTGAGAAGAACAACAGTCTGGAGCTGGCGCGTGCGGCACTCGCTGATGCCGCCGCCCGCGCTGCCAACTGTATTTTTGCCTGTCAGCAGGAAGGGTTTGACTGGCTGCAGATCGAAAAGGCAGAGTAGTATCCCATTCGGGTGGGGCGCGTCCGCGGCCGACCCTCTCAACAATTTCAAGAAAAATGGCATCAGGGAAAGGGAGTTTCGTTCCGTGGCAGCATTCGACCACCTCACCCAATATCTCACCCGCACCGACAGCGGTGCCCTGTACAACAAACCCGGTCAGGATCTACTGCTGGTGGAAACCGGTCTGTGTCGCGCAGTGATATCCCTGCAGGGCGCGCAGGTGCTGGAGTTCACCGCACAGGGCCGCGCGCCACTGTTGTGGTTGAGCCCGAGTGCCACTTTCAAAGCCGGAACCGCGGTGCGCGGCGGTGTACCGCTGTGCCTGCCGTGGTTCGGAGAAAACCGCAGTGACCCCAGCAAACCCAAACACGGTCTGGTACGCACCCAATTGTGGGAGATCGCCGGCACTGAAGAGCAGGCGGACGGCACGGTTGTACTGACGTTTCGTTTCCAGCACCCGGGGGATGACCTTTTCGCCGCCAGTTTCGAGTGTCTGCTGAAAGTCGGCCTCGGCAAATCGCTCACCTTTGATCTCGAGCTGACCAATACCGCCGACACGGCTGCGGAATACAGCTGGGCGTTGCACAGTTACTTCGCGGTGGCAGACGTGGCCGAGGTCGAGGTCGAGGGGCTTTCCGGTGTGAGTTACCTGGACAAGACCCTTGGATTTGCCCGCGATACCCTCGAAGGCCCGCAGACCTTTGGTGGCGAAGTGGATCGGGTATTCGAGCAGGCGCCAGCCAGTCAGAAAATTGTTACCCCCAACCCGATCACCGCGCACAGTGAAAATTGCCATACGGTGATCACCTGGAATCCGGGGGCGGAGTTGGCGGCCACCATTGGCGATATCGGCGAGCACTACCACGGCTTTGTGTGCGTGGAACACGGCAATGCCTTCGCCAACAGCTGGCAGCTGGGCGCCGGTGAAAGTGCGCGTGCCAGCCTGACCCTGAGCCGCTGAGTTTTCCTTATTTCTGCCGGTGTCTGGCCTCGACCGCGGAGACGTTCCCATGCAATCCGGATTGATTCACGCCTATCTGTTGGACGGCCGCGGTCGCGGGCGTCGTATTGGCTGGCCCGAAGTGGAGGCCTGGGCACCCGAGCAGGGAAAGCTGTGGCTGCACCTGGACTACAGCGACCCCGGTGCCCGGGCATGGATTGGTGGCGCGGCACAGCTGGATCCGCTGGTGGCCGATGCCCTGCTTACCGAGGAAACTCGCCCACGTACCACCGGTATCGGCGACGGCCTGTTGATCGCCCTGCGCGGGGTCAACCTGAATCCGGAATCTCAGCCGGAAGATATGGTTTCGATCCGTCTTTGGGCGGAGGAACACCGGGTGATCAGTACCCGCAAGCGGCAGTTATTGTCGGTGAACGACCTGTGTCAGCAACTGGAGAGTGGCCGCGGACCGCGCAACTGTTCGGCGCTGGTGGTGGAATTGGCGGATCTGTTGGTGTGGCGTATGAGCGATACCGTGGATACCTTCGAGGACACCATCGACGAGCTGGAAGATCGGGTGGTGGCCGGAGCCAGCGGCAGCCTGCGCCTCGACCTGGCGCTGTTGCGCAAGCAGACCATTACCCTGCGCCGTTACCTCTCCCCACAGCGGGAGGCGCTGGCGCGCCTGATGGTGGAAAAGCTGGACTGGATCGGCGAGCCCGAGCGCTTGCAGCTGCGGGAAGTGAGCGACCGCCTGCTGCGGCATATTGAGGATATCGATGCGGTGCGGGAGCGCGCGGCGGTGACCCAGGAAGAGCTGATGAGCCGCATCTCCGAGCAGCTCAACAGTCGCATGTATGTGCTTTCCATTATCGCGGCGATCTTCCTGCCGCTGGGTTTCTTTACCGGCCTGCTGGGGGTCAATGTGGGGGGAATTCCCGGCTCGGAAAATCCCCGTGCATTCCTGATTTTCTGTGCGTTACTGGCGGTAACCGTGGCCGTCCAGCTGGTGGTTTTTCGCTGGAAAAAGTGGCTCTGACCGTCAGCCAAATACCGTAACCGTCTGCCGGGACAGGGCCATCAGCCGGCCATCGGCATCCCACAGCCGTGCGCGAATCGCACCGTAACCGTCTTCCGCCTGCTCCACTTCCGCCAGATACTGCCACCAGTCGCCGCTGTCTGCGCTGCGCTCGGCTTTTACGCGGTGGGCCGTGGGCATCATTTCCAGGGTCCAGGTGAGTGAGCTGGCGGCGGCCAGGTCTTTCAGCATCGACAATACTGCCGGGGGCCAGGCGTCGATCAGTGCCAGCAGGTGGGCGGTGGTGACCGGGCCTGCGGATTCGCGAAAGCGGATCCAGCCACCCAGATGGGGTTCACTGCTGCCACTGAACGGGAAGGCACCTGCGGCCAGGCGGTAGTCGAAATGTTGGGTAAATTCCGGCACCAGCCCTTCGATATAGGGCAGGGCTTCACATTCGTCCGGTGCGCGGAACTGTGGCGCGGCATCCGGGGAAACCGCAATCGTGGATTGTCGCGGTTTGCCGAAGCTGGCAAGGGCTGCGGTTACTATCTGGTCGCCCTGGCTGGCGTGGGCCTCGATCTGCACCGCCGAGCGGCCTGCGCGCAGCACGCGGGAGCGTGTGTCCAGTTCGCCAGCTGCTGCCGGCGCGACAAATGAAATGGTCATTGAGCGCAGCGGGGTTTCCGCTATGGCGCCCTGGGTTGCGGCTTCCAGGGCAGCTTCCATGGGCTGATAGAGCAGCGCTGCGGCGAGGCCGCCGAAGGTGGCGCGCCCCTGGGTCCAGCCTCCGGGAATGGTTACCTTGGCGGTATCTTTCGCATTCTCGATCAGGGTATTGAATTCCATCCTACTTCTCAGTCTCTACTGCCGGGGCGCTTTTGCTGTGCCGAGTGCCAGGTCGTTGGGATTTGTCGAGCACACTCAGCTGAAGCTGTGTGCATCATCCGGGAAGGTGCCATTTTTCACATCTTCCGCGTATTTACGCAGGGCGCCTGGAATGTCCCCGGCTTCCTGCAGGAAGTTCTTGGAGAATTTGGGCGGCTTCTCGGTGAGGCCAAGTATGTCGTTAATCACCAGTACCTGGGCGTCGGTGTGGGGGCCGGCGCCGATGCCGATGGTGGGCATGGTAACCGTGTCGGTAATACGCTTACCCAGGTCGCTGGGCACGCACTCCAGCACCAGCAGGTCTGCACCTGCCTCATCCAGCTGCACGGCGTCGTCGAGGATTTCACCGGCGCGGTCGTCGTCCCGGCCTTGAACCCGGAAACCGCCCAGCTTGTGCACCGATTGCGGCGTCAGGCCAAGGTGGGCGCATACCGGGATGCCGCGCTCGGTGAGCATTTTCACCGTTGGGGCGAGCCAGGCGCCGCCCTCAATTTTCACCATGTGCGCACCGGCCTGCATGATGCGGGTGGCGTTGGTCAGTGCCTGCTCCGGGGTGGCGTAGGTCATAAACGGCAGGTCGCCCATGATCAGGGATCGCTTGTTGCCCCGGGCCACGGCCTCCACGTGGTAGATCATCTGTTCCATGGTGACGGGGATGGTGCTGTCATAGCCGAGTACGGTCATCCCCAGGGAGTCGCCGATCAGCACGGTTTCAACACCGGTTTTCTGGGCCATAGCGGCCATGGGCGCATCGTAGAGGGCGACGCAGATAAACTTTTCTCCATCGGCCTTCATCTTGCGCAGGGTCTGTACGGTAATCGGTTTGGTCAGCTCAACGGGGGCGTAGGGCATGGCAATGACTCACGTTGCGGGTTCTCAACCCGGGAATTCTTGGGGGCAGGGATCTGGCACTGAACCGGTCACTTGCCGGGATTGTAGTAGTGGCGTCCGCTGTTGACGTTCAGCAGGTACTCCACCAGCTGCAGGTAATCTTTCTGCTGGTCGACGATATCGATCTCCGCACAGTTGACGATCAGCAGCGGGGCCTGGTCGTAGTAGTGGAAGAAATTGGTATAGGCCTCGTTGAGGGTCGACAGGTATTCGTTGCTGATGCTGCGCTCGGACGCGATGCCGCGTTTGTGGATGCGCTCCTGCAGCACATTCAGTGGCGCCTGCAGGTAAATCACCAGGTCCGGCTTCGGCGCCTCCAGGGTGAGGTGCTGGTAAACCTGCTGATACAGCTGCAATTCATCGCTGTCCAGGGTGACTTCTGCAAACAGGTGATCTTTTTCAATCAGGAAGTCAGCCACTCGTACTGGCTTGAACATATCGTCCTGGCGCAGCGCCTGAATTTGTTGCGAGCGCTGTAGCAGGAAGTGCAGCTGGGTGGGTAGCGCGGCGCTCTTCGGGTCGCGATAAAAGCGCTCCAGGAACGGATTCTCTTCCGGCAGTTCCAGCAGGGTGTCGTAGTTGAAGGTGGCCGCGAGCTTCTTGGCGAGAGTGGTCTTGCCGACACCGATATTGCCTTCCACAGCAATAAAACGCGGTAGTGTCCTGCCTTCCAGATCCAGTTCCTGGGCGATATTTTCTGCACTGTAATTGTCGCCAGAAGTAGCGTCGGATGTGGGAAGTCTTGTCACCGGGGATACTCCTTTTCTTTTCCCTGATTACAGGCGGTGTAATCGATTGGGTGGGCACTGGGCCAGCAGCGCCTGCAAAGGCGTGCCGTCGGGCATGGTCAGGTCCGGGGCCAGTTGCGCCAGTGGTTCCAGTACAAAATTGCGCTCTGCCATACGCGGGTGCGGCACTTGCAGGCGCGCGGTATCCAGTTGTCGGGTACCGAACAGGAGAATATCCAGGTCCAGGGTTCGCGCGCCCCAGCGCAGGGTCCGCTCGCGGCCGTGGCGGTTCTCGATTGCCTGCAGCGAGTCCAGCAAATCTTCAGGCGCCAGGCCGGTGTCCAGACTGGCGACGGCGTTGACATAGTCCGGTTGCTGTCCGGGACCGATCGGCGCACTGCTGTACAGGTCAGAGCAGTCGAGCAGAGTCGTATCCGGGATTGCCTTCATCTGCTCCAGCGCACTGCGCAGTTGTGCCGCCGGATCCTGCAGGTTGCTACCGAGGCCAATATAACAGCGATTCACTTGTGAATTCCGCTCAATTTGATGGGTGTTCCGCACCGTTGTTTGGGCGCTTGTTGCGGTTCCGGTTGCGCCCGCTGCGATTGCGTCGCCCGCGGCCTTTGCCTCCGCGCGGACCGTTGCGCGGAACATCCTGGACCATCTTTTGACGCAGCTCTTCGTCGGCCTGCTGGAAGTCGGTCCACCATTGGCCGAGTCCCGCGGGGATCTCGCCACTTTCCTCACGCAGCAACAGGAAGTCGTAAGCGGCGCGGAAACGCGGCATTTCCATCAGGCGGAAGGCGCGCTCGCCACCGCGGCGGGGCAGGCGGGACTGCATGTCCCAGATTTCCCGCATTGGCATGGAGAAGCGTTTGGGAACAGCGGTGTGCACCAGCTGGTTACTGGTGATCTTCTGTGCGGCCTGGGCCAGCGCCGGTACCGGCGGGATGCCTTTGTCGATCAGGAACTTTTGCTCGGAATTCACCGCTGGCCACAGCAACGCTGCATACAGGAAGGCCGGGGTTACCCGCTGGTCGTTGCGAATCCGCTGGTCGGTGTTGCGCAGGGCCAAACGGGTAAGGGCGAGGGCCTCCGGGTTATCCAGCTGGCTGGCATTGTCCGGGAACAGGTGCGGCCACAGGTGGTGCTCGCACATCAGTTCGAAGGTGCGCACACCGTGGCCGCTCATCAGTAGCTTGAGCACCTCGTCAAACAGGCGCGCGGGGGCAATGTTGCGCAGCAGCGGCGCCAGCTCCTCGAGTGGTGCGGCCGTGGCGGGCTCGATATCGAAGTCCAGCTTGGCGGCAAAGCGCACCGCGCGCAACATGCGCACCGGGTCTTCTTTGTAGCGGGTCTCCGGGTCGCCGATCATCCGGATCCGGCGCTGCTCGATATCTTCGATGCCGCCGGTGTAGTCGTGGATTTCGAACCCGTTGGTGGTGTAGTAGAGCGCGTTGACGGTGAAGTCGCGACGCACTGCATCACTTTCCAGGTCGCCGTAGACGTTGTCCCGCAGCAGCATGCCGTGCTCGGATTGCTGGGCTTCATGGGCCTCGCCATCACTGTGGTGGCCGCGGAAGGTGGTGACCTCAATGACCTCGCGGCCAATGCGGGCGTGCAGGATGCGGAAGCGACGGCCGACGATACGGGCGCCGCGGAACAGCTGCTTGGCCTGTTCCGGAGTGGCGTCGGTGGCGACGTCAAAATCTTTGGGGTGGCCACCCAGTAGCAGGTCGCGTACACCGCCGCCCACAATATAGGCCTCGAACCCGGCTTCCTGCAGGCGCTTCATGACCGTGAGTGCTGCACGGCTGACGTCCCGTCGCGAAAGGTTGTGATCGCTGCGGGGAACGACGACCCGGGATCTACTCGGGCTGGGGCGCGATTTGCGGCCCCGCTTTTGCGGCGGCTTGCCCCCGCCGGAGCTGGCTTCACTGGCGGATGCCTTGTCTGTGGCTTTGGGCTTGCTGTGCCAGCGTTTGATACTGCTGATCAGGGAATTGAACATACGGCTTACTGTGTTATCCGCAGCCCGATTGTCATTGGGCCGCTGTGTTGATCCGGGGGCGCACCGAGAGGACGTGATTCCGGACTATTGTGGAGGCGGATTCTAACACACAGCAATGCACAGCTGCCGGTCCCGCTCCTTGCGGGGGCCAGCAAACGGTGTGCATACATTGAATAAAACAAAGAAAAGAAGGGAATTATTCTTATTTGGTATGAAGGCAGCGGCATCCTTGCGCTATCAATTTGCTTTTCAGCAAACCCTTTCCCAGGCACAATCAGTCAGTTTGTCACGTGCTTGTCGTTATTTTTGTTGTCTTCTACAAGTTATTGTTTTTGTTATTTCTCTTTATTCTTATTGTTTATTTTTATTATTAGTCGTTATTTTTAGTACTTTTTGTTTATTTTTATTGTTGTTCTGAGCCTTATTATTTTTATTGCTCAATTTTTGCTCCGGCATCGATCACTTTGGTTTTTATTGTCGATCTGCCCGTTCTCATTATTCTTATTGTGTTGCGCCCACTTATTGTCAGTTGTTATTAGGGCTTAAACAGTCATTTATTTTTATTCTTGGCTGTTCTTGTTGTTTGACCTATACAAAGCAGATAGCGTGCCAACTTTAAAAAGTTCTTAAAAATCAATAAGTTAACTTTTTGAGGAACTTTTTTGTGTCGTGTAAATACAGATTTCCGTTACGCATAGCGCGGCAGTTGTTACTCCACTGTGAGAGGGGGTAACACTTTCACTTGTTACCAATTTCCGCTCCGGTGCTCACGCACATCAGGTCACCTTTCGACCCCCGGATGTCAATGCAAGCTGTTGATTTTCAATGGATTTTTGCTTTCCCGTGGGGCGGTGACGGAATGTGGGAACCTTGTGGGGCGGCGCTACCCGCGTGTCGTTACCTTGCCGAAAAGCCCTGTCGGGTGCTTGTGCTGGGCGCGGTAGGGGCCGGTCTGGCGGGGGCGGCAGTGCCGGACATAAAAAAGCCCGGGCAGCGGTTACTGTCCGGGCTTTTTTTTGAGATTTCGGCGTGGGGTCAGGCTTCGGCGACGCGCTTGGCCTTCTTGCGCGGGATGCCGAGCTTCTGGCGGCGCTCCCACAGGCATTTTCGGCTCACACCCAGCTTCTTGGCCAACTCGGTCTCGCTCATGGTTTCCTGGTGTTCGAGGACGAAGCGGGCAAAGTAATCTTCCAGTGACAGGTCTTCGCGGGGATCGGCGTGCAGGCTGTTACTGCGCGGACGACGCTCTGGATCGGCTTCCTCTATGGGGACCAGGTCCAGGTCGATATCCAGGGTGCGATGGTCGATCTCGTCACTGTCCTCGGTGAGAATCACCGCGCGCTGGATAGCGTTCTCCAGTTCGCGCACATTGCCCGGCCAGGTGTAGGTTGTTACCGCCTGGACCGCCTCCGGTGACAGTTTCAAAATAGGGCGGTTGATCTTGCCGCAGAACTTCTTCAGCAGGCTTTCGGAGATGGACAGCACATCCTTGCCGCGCTCGCGCAGGGGCGGCAGGGTCATCTGGACCACATTGATACGGTAATAAAGGTCTTCCCGGAACTTGCGCTCGGCGGATAGCTGGCGGAGGTTCCTGTGGGTTGCCGCAACCAGCCGTACGTTAACCTTGCGGGATTCGATGGCGCCGATGGGCCGTACTTCGCCCTCCTGCAGGACCCGCAGCAGTCGCGCCTGGGCTTCCAGGGGCAGTTCGCCGATCTCATCCAGGAACAGGGTGCCGCCATCGGCGGCGGCAATCAGGCCCTCGCGGGCGGTCTGGGCACCGGTAAAGGCGCCTTTTTCGTGACCAAAGAGTTCCGCTTCAATCAGGGTTTCGGGAATCGCCGCACAGTTCACCGAGATCAGGGGCTTGCCGTTGCGTTTACTCTCTTCGTGAATCGCTCGCGCCACCAGTTCCTTACCGGTGCCGGTCTCGCCGTGTACCAGTACAGTGGCGTCGGTGGGGGCCACCTTGTGGATACGCGCATAAAGATCGCGCATGACCGGGCTGTCGCCGATCATGCCCGCAATGGCGCGACCTTCGGCCTTGCTGTCTGCGGCGGCGGCACCGGCGGCACGATTCTGCTCCGCCTTGCCGATTACCCGGCGCACGGTGGCCAGCATCTCGTCGTGATCAAAGGGTTTGGCGATGTAGTCCGCCGCGCCCATACGCATGGAATCCACCGCGGAGCGCAGGCTCGCATAGCTGGTCATGATCAGTACCGGTACGTCACCAGCAAGTTTCAGCAGATCGGTGCCGGGAGCGCCGGGCAGGCGCAGGTCGGAAATAATCAGGTCCATGTCCGTGATGCGAAACTTGGTGGTCGCTTCTCGAACTGAGCCGGCTTCACTGATCTTGTAGCGGTGCCTCTCCAGCAGCTTGCGCAGTGCTGTACGGATAATGGCTTCATCTTCTACGATCAGGATGTGGCTCATGTGTTACGCCTGGTTACAAATTGTTCAGGGGAGGCTAAGTTTTACCTTTTGGGCGTTTCTATGCAACCCAAATAGCCCGATCTGGCTGAAAAATGTTCAAATTCGCTGTCTGCTGGTAACAGGCAGATCACGAGATCGCCCCATTCTCGGTGCTTTCCAGTGGCAATTGCACGATAAATCGCGCGCCGCGTCCGGTTTCCGGGTGGGCGGGACTCACCAGTTCCAGTTGTCCGCCGTGCTCCTCCACGATGCTGTAGACCATTGCCAGCCCCAGGCCGGTGCCTTCCCCGGGTTCCTTGGTGGTGAAGAACGGCTCGAGGATTCGCTCGCGGTGAGCGGGGGATATACCCGGTCCGTCATCGGTGACCGCGATACAGGCGAGCCCCGCACGAATGTAACCCTCTACTTCGATGTTGCCGCCATCCGGACTGGCATCGCGGGCGTTGCTGAGCAGATTGATGAACACCTGAATCAGTCGCTGGTTGTCCCCCAGCGCGTAGAGATCCTCGGGTACCCGATTGGCGAAGGTGACCTCGGTCTTGTCTCGCTGCAGGGACAGGAGCTGTACCGCTTCTTCCACACAGGCGTGCAGGTCTACCGGGGCCTTTTCGCTTTCCTGGTTGCCGCTGTGGGAGAAGCTCACCAGGGAGTGGACGATACGGCTGATTCGCTGGGTCTGGCTCAGGATCTGGTCCGCGGTCTCGAGGACCTCGGGATTGTCGGAGTCAAACTGCAGGTTCTGCGCGAGACAGGCGATGCCGGTAACCGGATTGCCTACCTCGTGGGCGACGCCGGCGGCCAGGCGGCCTACCGAGGCCAGGCGTTCGCTGTGCATCAGCTCCTGCTCGAGCACCTGGGTCTCGGTGATGTCTTCCACCAGCAGCATCTGGCCGTCACTGCGGTTTTCTTTACCGCTTTCTTTATTTTCTCGTCCGTATTTTCCCGTGCGCTGCTTGAGGCGTGTCTTGTGCAGGTTGAGCCAGCGGCTGCTGCCATCCATCTCCACCTGTTGCTTGAAACGACTGCCATCGGCGGATTCGGCAAATTCGGTGACCAGGGATCGCCAGGGTTCCGGCAGGTACTCCGGTTTGGAACCGATAACCTCACTGGCGCTGACCCCGGTAAGGTCGGTCATGGCGTAGTTCCACAGCAGGATCTCGCCATCGCGCCCGAGGGAGCAGGCGGCCATGGGTAGCTCTTCCAGCATCTGCCGATGATAGAGACGCAGGTTGTTCAGTTCCGCGGCGAGACCGGTCAGCTGGTTTTTGTACCGGCTCAGGCGGGTTTCAATCAGGTTGATGTCTTTGTTGGCCGGCTGATCGCTGGTAACGAACGGCAGGTGCCGATCCACAATCTGCCCTGCCAGCACCCGCCCCAGCAGACCGGACAGGTTGGCCTCCAGCTTGTCGCGCAGCTGGCGCAGGGCGTACGGCCGCCGCTCGTTCTCCGGCAGGTTGAGCTGTCGCAGGGCGCGGCTGACTTCCTGGCTTGCGGTGGCGGCACCGAGGCTCTCGGACAGGCGCATACGGAATTCGGCGGCGGATTGCACATCCAGCTCCAGGCGCAGCGCCTGGCTGATGGAGTCGTCACTGCACAGGTCCGCGGCGTAGCGCTCCAGGCTGCTGGCGCGGGTGAATATCGACAGACACACGAACAGCAGCACGTTGACTGACAGTGACAGGGTGGTGATCTGCGGCCAGATTTCCATGCCCAGGGGAATCCGGTAGCTGCCGAACGCAATGCCGCTGTTGCCCACCATGGCGGGGAACAGCAGGCCCGCGGCCCAGATCAGCATGCCCGCCAGCAGTCCGCCGATAAAGCCGCGGCGATTGCCCTGAGGCCAGTGAATTACCGCGAAGATGCCAGGCAGGAACTGCAGCGAGGCGATAAACGCGATGATGGCCAGGTCGGAGAGGGACAGGCGATTGTTGAGCAGCAGGTAGAAGCCGAAGCCCGCGAGAAACAGCGCTGCGACCAGCGCCCGGCGCAGCCACAGAAGCTGGCGATACATGTTGTCGTCGGACTGCCAGCGGGTACCCGGCAGCAACCAGTGGTTCATCACCATGGTGGACAGCGCCAGGGTGATCATGATCAGCGCGCCGGTAGCCGCGGACAGGCCGCCGATAAAGGCGAGGATGGTCAGGGTTGCCGAGCCGCTGGCGCGGGGCACCGCAAGGGTGAAGTACTGCACGGGTTCCGCCACATCCAGGGCAAAGCCCGCCCACATGATGGGGAAGATGGGTAACGCCATCAGCAGCAGGAACAGGGGGAAGCCCCAGCTGGCAGTGCGCAGCCCCTGGGTGGCGGGGCGATCCGCAATACTGAGATAAAAAATATGCGGCATTGCGACCGCGGTGGCGATAAACACGAGCAGCAGGGTGTGAGAAGAACCCTGTTTGATCGGGGAGTAGAGCAGTTGCTGCATGTCGTTGTTCTGCGCGAGCCACTGATCGAGCTCGCCGAGTCCGCCGAACACGCCGTATACCGCGTACAGCCCCACCGCCAGCAGGGCCACCAGTTTTACCAGGGATTCCAGGGCCATGGCGCTGGCGAGGCCGGCGCGCCGTTTACCGGATGCACCATAGGTGCTGGTAAACAGCGCGAGCAGCACACAGTACAAGAAGGCGATCAGGTCTTTGCTGGTGACGCCGCTGGCGGGCAGTGCCAGTGCCGCCACATTGTCGCGGGATAGCAGTGCCAGGGTTTCCGCTACGGCCTGGATCTGCAGTGCGATCAGTGGCAGCAGTCCCAGCAGCATGAACAGGGTGGCCAGGGTGCCCGCCTCGCGGCTGTGGTAGCGGAATACCAGCAGGTCTGCGGGGGAGGTGAGCTGGTAGCGCTGGGCGAGGCGCGCGAGCGGTTCCAGGGCCACCGGTGCGAACAGGAACATGGCGCCGGTGCCGAGGTAGTAGGCGAGTACCCCGTAGCCGTGTTGCCAGGCGAGGTCGATGATGCCGTAGTAGGTCCAGGCGCTGAGGGAGACGCCCAGTGAGAGCACGTAGAAGAACGGGTGTCTTACCCAGTTGCTGGACAGCCAGCCCTTGGAGGTGGCGAAGGCCACGAAAAACAGGGCAAAAATATAGGCGACGCCGATCAGCGCAATGTTGACGATCTCAAAGGTCATCGGGTTTGCGCCTCCGCTGAATAAAGATCGCCAGCAGGATCAGTACGAACCAGAGGATGAAGGGGCGATACCAGGCGCCGGATGGGTTGATCATCCAGGTGAATACGGTGGGGCTGAATACATAGCCCACCAGTACCAGCAGGATTAACAGGGTACGGTTGCTCATTAAGGACCTGTAGGGTCGTCCTGCGGTGAGGCAGAAAGGGAGAAATTCGGCGCAAAATGTTAATGCGCGCTTGGGGGAGAGTTCAACTCTTTGCTGGTTCTACTGGTGCCGGTCCTGATCGAAGCGCAGTGGCGGTGGCGCTACCGCGAACAGCTTTGCGAGACACGCCGTAAACCCATCCATGGGGGCTCTGCACCGCCATCCATGGCGGTGAAGGTCTCGCAAAGCTGTTCCCGCTATCGCCACCTTAGCATTGAAGCTATTGAGTCGGCATTGTCGAAATCTCTATTGCGCTAGCAGGCGGTTACGCCGGTCCACGGCTTGTCGCTGCCAGCGCGCACTCGCCCAGGAGAGAATCTGCGCCGGAAGTTCTAATTCGAGCCCCGGCAGCGGGTGAAACCCCAGGAAGCCCAGTGCCTGAACCAGATTCGCGGAAGCCTTTTTGTCGTCCAGTGGCGCGGCGTGATTCTGCTTGCTGAGTTTCTGGCCACCCTCGTTCATCACCAGTGGCAGATGTCCGAACTGGGGAACCCGGCCCCCCAGTGCACGGAATAACTGACTCTGTACGCCGGTGCAATCCAGCAGGTCGGCTCCCCGCACCACGCAATTCACGCCCTGGGCGATATCGTCCACGACCACTGCCAGCTGGTAGGCGTAGAGGCCGTCCTTGCGTTTCAGGATCGGGTCTTCGTCGACGATCTGGGTCTGTTCGCCCTGCCAGAGGTCGTGAAAGGTCTCCTGTGCGCCGGCGCAGCGAAAGCGCAGGGCGTAACTGTCATCGCCGGATTGGGTGGCGGTGCAGTTTTCCCGGCGGTGGCCGCCGGCGCGGCGGATCTGTTCGCGGGTGCAGTGGCAGCGGTAGATCAGCTGTTGTGCCTGTAGCTGTTCCAGCGCGCTCTTGTAGAGGTGGTGGCGGTGGCTCTGCCAGACGGTTTCACCGTGGCCGTGCAAGCCGTGGGCGTGCAGCGCGTGAAGAATGCGCTCGGCGGCGCCGGGCATTTCCCGTGGCGGGTCCAGGTCTTCCATGCGCACGAGCCAGTGGCCGCCGTGGGCGATGGCATCGAGGTAGCTGCCTATGGCGCAGACCAGGGAGCCGAAATGGAGCGGGCCGGTGGGCGAGGGGGCAAAGCGGCCGATGTATTGTTCGGGCATGCCGTAAACCGGGGAATCGGGTGAAACAGTCGAGATGGGGAAGGAGTGCCGGGCAGCTCAAATGCTGCCCGGGCAACGGCAGATCAGCCGGAAATCTGCTTTTCCTTGATCTCCGCCAGGGTTTTGCAGTCCACGCACAGGGTGGCGGTGGGACGTGCTTCCAGGCGGCGGATGCCGATCTCGACGCCGCAGGCTTCACAGAAGCCGTAATCTTCCTGGTCGATCAGTTCGATCGTGGCGTCGATCTTCTTGATCAGTTTGCGCTCGCGATCGCGGGTGCGCAGTTCCAGGCTGAACTCTTCTTCCTGGCTGGCGCGATCCGCCGGGTCAGGGAAGTTTGCAGCTTCATCTTTCATGTGAGTTACGGTGCGATCCACTTCTGCCATGAGTTCGGCCTTCCAGGCCAGCAGCAGCTTGCGGAAATGCTCCTGCTGCTTCTCATTCATGTACTCCTCGCCCTTCTGTTCCTGATAGGGCTCGAAGCCGTGCAGAGAATCGGATTTCGCAGCAGTATTGGGCATAGTCATTGCCTCTCTCGTAATACGGGCCCTGAGTTATTAGGGCACTACAACCAAATTCAAGCCTAGCAGGCTGCACAAAGCCTAAGCGACCGCCGGCTGTATCCTCAGGCCGCTAGCGCGACCAAGGCGAGGAAACTATCAAAACTCTCAGGGCTGCGCCACAAAATGTTGCTCTGTAACGGCACTGAGGACGATCCTTCGGCAAAGAATGAACGGGATGGTGTATTCTGGCGACCGTTTTTTCGACAGGTTGGCGTTCAGTCCATCCAATTCTGACTTTTTACAGGTTGTTGTGTGAAAATTAACCCGCCCCTGGCCCAGGGAAAATTATTGCGCCGCTACAAGCGATTTCTCGCCGATATTGAACTTTCATCTGGTGAAATTATAACCATTCACTGCCCGAACACCGGCTCAATGAAAAATTGTTGGGAGGAAAACACGCCTTGCTGGTTTTCCGACTCCGGTAATCCCAAGCGCAAGTACCGCCATACCCTGGAAATCACCACCACGCCGGAAGGCGCTTTGGCGGGCGTGAATACCGGCCGCGCCAACCATCTGGTGGAGGAGGCCATCACCAGCGGCGTGGTTTCAGAGTTACAGGGCTATGCCCGGTTGCGCCGGGAGGTGAAGTACGGCGAGGAAAACAGCCGTATCGATTTTCTGCTGAGTGGTGAGCAGGGCGACTGCTATGTGGAAGTGAAAAACGTCACTCTGGCGGAAGGGGCGCGCGGATTGTTTCCCGATGCGGTCAGTGCGCGTGGCGCCAAGCATCTGCGGGAATTGCAGAAGCTGGCACAATCCGGGGTGCGCGCGGTGCTTTTTTACTGCGTCCAGCACTCGGCCATAGAAACTGTGGAGGCCGCCGCAGAAATCGACCCTGCCTATGCGGCGGCGCTGAAAGAGGCGGTTGCGGCGGGGGTGGAGGTGATCGCCTATCGGGCGAAACTGGGCGCGGACGAGATTCGCCTTGAGGCGCCGCTTCCGTACCTGCCCCAGAAAGACTGACGGGAGTCAGTCTGCCAACAGGACGTAGAGTCCCTCCTGGGCGTATTCCACCGGTACTGGTGTCAGCGCGTCCCCGGCACAGGGGCCGGCGATACATTCACCGGTGGTGATTTCGAACAGGGCGCCGTGGGAGGCGCACTGGATCAGCGCTTTTTCCGAATCCAGAAACTGGTCCGGCTGCCACTCCAGGTTGATGCCCCGGTGCGGGCAGATGTTCTTGTAGGCGAAAATCTCGCCATCTTTCTTTACCGCAAATACATTGTTCATTCCGGCGCTGTTGTCTCCGAGGGAGAAGCCTTTGGAGTCGCCTTCGCTGAGGTCTTCGTAGCGGCAGAGAAAGTGTTTTTGCATGGGATCTGTTCCGGCCTGATTCAATCTGGCGTGAGAGTGTACCGAAATAGCGATTGAATTTAACTGGCTGCGGTGGCGGTACTGCCACCGGGCATCTTACAAAGTCATCAAGGCGCCGCCAGTTCCAGTGAGGTCTGGTACGTCTCCCCATCGCGCAGGTAATCCACCTTCACCTTGTCGCCGGGGCGCCGGTTTTCCAGCACGTTCATCAGATCGTCGTAGTTACTGATGGGCAATCCATCGATTCCAATGATCACATCGCCCAGCTGCCAGCCGCCGCGGTTACTGCGGTAGACACCGCGCAGGCCGGCGCGCTCCGCCGGCAGCCCCGGTGCGGTACGCAGTACGGCAACCCCTTTGAAGTCGTAGCGACTGGCCCACTGGTCCGGCGCGGATTCAATTCCGAGGATCGGCCGCACCAGACGTCCGTGGGCGATCAGTTCCGGAACGATCTTTTTCACCGTATCCACCGGGATGGCAAAGCCGATGCCCACGCTTGCGCCGCTGGGGCTGTAGATCGCGGTATTGACGCCGATCAGGCGACCACTGGAGTCCAGCAGCGGCCCGCCGGAGTTGCCGGGATTGATCGCTGCGTCGGTCTGGATCACGTTGCGAATGGTGCGGTTGCCCGCGGCTTCGATCTCGCGGCCGAGGGCGCTGACCACACCGGTGGTGAGCGTGGTGTCGAGACCGAAGGGGTTGCCGATCGCGAGCACCTTGCGCCCCACTGAGAGTCCGGCGGATTGCCCGGGCAGCAGTGGTTTGAGCAACTCCGCGGGGGCGTCGATCTTGAGTACCGCCAGATCTTTTTCCGGAGCCGAGCCCACCAGGGTGGCCGGCCACTCACTGCGATCCTGCAGGGTGATGGTGATCTTGCGGGCCTCCTCGATCACGTGGAAGTTGGTCACCACATGGCCCTGGATGTCCCAGATAAAGCCGCTGCCGGCTCCCTTGGGTACGGTGTGCAGTTTCAGGGTCCAGCGGTCGCGCACCACGGCTTCGTTGGTGACATACACCACCGATGGACTGGCGAAATTGAACACCTGCATGGTGTTGGTTTCATCGTCTGTGGCGAATTGGGGGATGCGGGAGTCTGCCTGCGCAGGTAGCGCGGTACAGATCATCAGCAGGGACAGGGCGAAAGCGGAAAGGGGTTTTGTCGGCGTCATTTCTGTGGGCGGGCTCCTGCGTATAGATTTGCTGTAGTGACAGGCGTGCCCGCAGGCGGGCACGCCCCGTACTGTTAGCGATCAACGAGCAGAATTTTGCAGCGCCAGGATCCGATCCTCAAGGGGCGGGTGGCTGGCGAGCAGGGCGGCCATGCTGTTGCCGTAGATGCCGAAGGCTTTCATGTTGGCCGGCAGCGGCTCCTCGCGTCCGGCCTCGGACTCCGCCTTGATTCGCGCCAGCGCTGCGATCATTGCGTTGGGGCTGGCCAGGTGCGCGCCGGCTTCATCGGCGCGGTATTCGCGGCGACGGCTGAACCAGGCGACGATGACCATGGCGAATACACCGAACACCATGTCCATGATGATGGAAGTCAGGTAGTAGCCGATACCCAGGCCCTGTTCATTGCGCAGCAGTACCCGGTCCACGAAGAAGCCCACGAGTCGCGCGAAGAACATCACAAAGGTGTTCACCACCCCCTGGATCAGTGCCAGGGTGATCATATCGCCGTTGGCCACGTGACCGATTTCATGGCCAATCACCGCGCGCGCCTCGTCGCGGTTGAAGCGCTGCAGCAGGCCCGCGCTCACCGCGACCAGTGCGTTGTTACGGTTCCAGCCGGTGGCGAACGCATTGGCCTGGGGCATGGGGAAAATACCCACATCCGGCATGCCGATACCGGCCTTTTGCGACAGCTCGCGCACGGTCTCCACCAGCCAGCGCTCGTCAGCAGTCTTTGGCTGCTCGATCACCTGGGTGCGGGTGGACATACGGGCGATGGTTTTCGACAGCAGTAGTGAAATGAGTGAACCGCCGATACCGAAGATGGCACACATCAGCAGCAGGCCTGGCAGGTTCAGGTTGACGCCGTTGGCATCGAGAATGCCCTGAATGCCCAGCAGGTTGAATATGATGCCTACCAGCACCATCACCGCCAGGTTGGTGAGCAAAAAGAGCCCTATTCGCAACATCAGATATCTCCGACAGATATTTTGAAAACAAAAACTAGTGATCCGAGTGAAACCCGTTTGCCGCTGTGGCAGTGACCCACAGCGGAGGGTATACGCCGGGCCGCGAGGCTCGCCGTCCGATACCTCGGTAAATGGACGATGTATCTGGGGCTAGATAGGGTCTGCGTGTGCCGTTTGCAAGTCTGTACAGGCACAATTTCAGACCGACACTATTTCAGGAGAGTATAGGGTCAGGCGCGATCTTTGCGGGAGAGGCGCTGCTCCGCCTCACTGACCAGGTTTGCCTTGAGGTCGGGGTCCAGTTCGTTCCAGTGCACGTCGAGCAGGGCGCCCTGCAGGGCGTAGAGGAGTACGCGGGATGCGTTGATGCCGCGGCGGCGGATGCTGGTGAATGCCTCGACCGGTCCGACTCGGTGCAGGTCGGCCTGGGTACGGATGCCAATGGAATGAAGGATATTGACGGAGGCGAGTCCCAGGTTTTTCAGTTTCAACAACTCTGATTGACTTGGGTGCATAAAATTCATTCCCTGAACTGTTGATGCTCTATGGAGATATCTGCGCGGAGTGCCCTGGGCCGCCGCGAGATTTCCTGTACTCCAGTCGGTCGAGGTGTCAGGGGGACGTTGCACACCCGGCAAGTCGATCCCGACGACCTTTCGAACACTCTGAAGTGCTTTCCTTTCGGTTCAATCCCGAACCAAATACAACAGGCGTGCAACATAGCATAAAAAAATAAAAGGCCAAACCGTATCGCCCGCGGCAGAATAGGCGGGCTCATATTAAAGTACGGTTATTTGCGGCGGCTGCTGTCGCACGGCACACTTGTACTATTTAGACTCGTTCGTAGAAAAAGCCTAGCTTGAAACGGCGACTTTTGCAGCATGACGTTTCGGTTACCCCTTCAGCGTTTCCGGACCCGGGAGTGAATTCATGCATCAATTACTGCGCAATATTCTGTTCGGGCTGACGGATGCACACGTCATTCTGGAACCCGTTTCCGGACAACTGATGCACCCGGAAGCCCTGACGGCGTTTGATCAGTTACGCCGGGGTGCGAGAAAGGCCGGCTTTGATCCCAAAGTGGTGTCTGGCTTCCGTGATTTCGAGCGCCAGCGCACTATCTGGAATGCCAAGGCCAGCGGTCAGCGGCCAGTGCTCGACAGCGCGGGGCAGCCGCTGGATGTGGCGCGCATGTCGCCAGAGGAAATCGTATTCGCTATATTGCGCTGGTCCGCGCTGCCCGGCGGCTCGCGCCACCATTGGGGCACCGATTTTGATGTGATCGATGCCGCGGCAGTGCCAGAGGATTACCGGGTGCAGCTGACCCCGGAAGAGGTGGCAGATGAAGGGGTGTTTGGGCCCTTTCATTGCTGGCTGGATGAGCAGATTGCCGCGGGTCACAGCTATGGCCTGTTCCGCCCCTACGGCGCGGATCGTGGCGGCGTAGCGCCGGAGCGCTGGCACCTCAGTTACGCGCCGCGCGCGAAAGAATTCCAGCAGCTGCACTGTGCCCAGTCGCTGCGAGAACAGTTACAGTTGTGCCAGGCGGATGGCGACCTGGCGCTGGCGGACACCGTGTGCGGTGCCATGGAAGCCATTTACCCGCGCTTTGTGGAAGTGCCGGAATCCGCCTACCCGACCAATATGGATCGCCTCTGAGTCCCCGTCCGAATGCCGTTGACCGGTGGGGCAAACATAGAGTTGGATCAGAGACAGGAAGAGAGACCATCAACGTCACTGAATTGAACAATCGGGATATCTGGTCAGCCATGCGCGCGGAGGCTGCTGCGGCTGCCGCCGGCGAGCCGGTACTGGCCAGTTATTTCCACAACACAGTGTTGCGCCACCGCACACTGGACCGGGCACTGGCCTATCAGTTGGCCTCGGTGCTGGATCATGCTGCCCTGACGGCGACCGCCCTGCAGGAAGTGATTGCTGCGGCACTGGCGGATGAGCCGGAAATATCCCGTTGTATGCAGGCGGATATCTGCGCCTGGTACGACCGCGACCCGGCCTGTGACCAGTACCTCACCCCGTTTCTGTACTTCAAGGGGTTTCACGCCCTGCAGTCCCACCGCATTGCCCACTGGTTGTGGAAAAAAGGCCGACACACACTCGCCCTGTATTTCCAGAGCCGGGTTTCGGAGCAGTTTGCGGTGGATATTCATCCTGCGGCGCGCTTCGGTTGCGGCATCATGATTGACCACGCCACTGGTCTAGTCGTGGGTGAGACCACGGTCGTGGAAGACGATGTTTCCATTCTGCACTCGGTCACCCTCGGTGGCAGCGGCAGTGGCGGCGGAGATCGTCATCCCAAGATCGGTCGCGGTGTGATGATCGGTGCTGGCGCGAAAATCCTGGGGCCGGTGGACATCGGTGTGGGCGTCAAGATCGCGGCAGGCAGCCTGGTGCTGCGCGATGTGTCGCCGCATTCCACCGTGGCGGGCGTGCCCGCGCGGGTGGTGGGGGGGAAATGTGAAGGGGCCCCGGCCTACACCATGGACCAGACACTGGATTCCGATGATTGAATCGGATTGAATAGTGTTTTCCTTAAAGCGTCTGATTGAAAACAGAATAACAAGGCCTGAAGGCAACACGATCGAGGTATCAGCATGTCAGCTCCCACCTACAGTGTGATTTTTCGCGGCGACCTTGAGCCCGGCTACACCGTTGCCGATGTGAAAGCCAATTTTGCCCGCCTGTTCAAGGCCGGACCGGACACCGTCGAAAAACTTTTCAGTGGTCGCCCGCTGGCGATCAAAAAAGGCATGGCGCAGGCGCAGGCGGAACAACTGCAGGCAACCCTGTCCAAACTCGGGGCGCAGTCGACAGTACGCGCGGAAGGTGTGGAGCAGCCAGTGCCGCAGCCCGCAGCGCCGTCACCGCGGGCCCCGGAACCGCAACCGGCCACCGCGCCAGTCGCAGACGCGGGCGAGAACGCACCGGTGCAGTCCGCCGTGAGCGGCTCTTCACTGAGCCTCGCGCCCATGGAGGGTAACCTGGTCAAGGCGCACGAGAAAAAATCCGTGGAAGCCGTACAGGTGGAAGTCAACCATCTCAGCCTCAAGCCGGCGGAAGGCAATCTTCTTGAGGCGGGTGAGCGCAAGCCGGAAGTGGCGCCGGCTGTTTCGGTGCCGGACTGGAAGCTGGACAATCACATCAGCGGCAAGGCTTCCTTCGAAGTGCCGGACTGAATTTCCCGGTTCGGCAATCTCCCTTCACATCAGAACGCTATTTTCACACCCAGTGCAAAGCGACGTCCGTTTTCGTAAAAGCCCTGTGGGATACCGCTGGCGCTGCGAATACGCAGCACTTCCTCTGTCAGGTTGATCGCCTCCGCGGACAAGGACAGTCTCGGCGACCAGTGCCACTCCGCGGTGGCATCCCACTGCCGGTATGCATCGGTTTCACTCTGCGACCCGGCAATAATCTCTCCGTAGGAGCGCGAGCGGTAGTTGTAGCTCACCCGTCCATTAAACCGCGCATTTTCAAAATATAGCGACGCATTGAACTGGCTGCGGGAGTTGCCGGGCAGCTCCAGCGTACGTGTGCCATCGGCAGAGGGCACACTGGCATCGGTGTAGGTGTAATTGCTCAATACGCCAAAGCCCCCGCCGAGGGTTTGCTGCCACTGTAATTCTGCGCCGCGAATATCTGCCCCGGGGCCGTTCTGCGGGCGGGTGATGTAGAGCGATTCCCCGTCCACGATTTCCAGATTTACATGGGGATACACAAAGGTGGAAATATCCTTGTAAAACAGAGTGGCGGAAAACAGCGAGGCGTCTGCGAAATACCACTCCAGGCCCAGGTCCAGCTGGTCGGCACGATAGGGATCCAGCGTCGGGTTGCCCGCCGCGCCGTTACCGCTGGTCGGTTCGATGATGATATTCGGGGTCAGGTCTTTGAAGTTGGGGCGGGCCATTACCTGGGCGGCACCCAATCTGGCAACGAGATCATCGCCGAAGTGGTAGCTGAGGTTGGCACTGGGCAGAAGGTCCCGATAGCGGTTATCCACATGATGTAACCGGTCCCGATCATAAGCGCTGGCCCGCTGCCGGGTCGTCACGCCGCGCATACCGATATTGCCACTCCAGGCGCCGGCTTCCAGATCCAGGCTGGCGTAAGCGGCGGCGCTCTGCTCCCTGATTCGGAAAAACGCACTGCGGTCGTAGGTGTAGGTCATGGCGCCCGCCTGCAGTACCGGATCGATGACCGACGCGAGAAGGTCGGCATCGGTGACTGCGTAGCGGGTCAGGGTGTTGATGGTGGCGTTGTCGTTGCTCAGGAAAGGGCTCAGTCCGCTGCTGACCTGATCCAGACCCGTGGTGCTCAGCGCAGGCCACAGGGACGATTCGAGATCGATTTCACCTTCGGTGAGGTGGTTTTCTACCCGGTGATTCCTGACCTTGGCACCAAATTGAAGTTTGCGCAGCCAGCCGCTGGAAAACGCCTGCTCGAGATCCCATTGCGCGTAGTGTTCGCGGCTATTCATGGTGCGGATCCAGTCCCGCGTCAGCGGAGACAGCTGGGTCAGGGCCGCTGCATCCTCGGGATTCAGGTCCAGGTAGGTCGATTCCACGGCATCCCGGTCCAGGCGAAAGGCCACGCGGGTATTGCCGGTAAACCGGTACAGGCGATCGTGCTCGGTGCCGCCGCGGGCACTCGTATCGCCAAACTGGACGTGCTGGTCCCAGTTGTTGCCGCGGTAGCGGATGTCGATGTCGTTGACCCGTGTATCGATAAACGCCTCGCGCCGTATTGCATCGAGGATCGCACCGGGACTGTCCGGGTTTCCCAGCGTGCCGCCGGCCAGTATTGCGCGGCCGTCGTCGCTCGCGAGAAATATCGGGTCAGCAACGGTGGCCGGCGGCGACTCGCTGAGCTTGTAGCCGCCGGGGGCAAACAGGTAGTTGTGATTGGTGTTGTCGATATCCACTTGTGAGCGCAGCAGGTTGAGGGTCGTATCCCAGCGATCGCCCGGTGCCCACTGCAAAGTGAGGTTGCCGGTGGTGTGGCTGCGCTGTTGTTGCAGCAGGGCGGAACCGCCGCCCCAGACCGCGTAGACATCTTCGCTAACGGCGCCGTGGGCGTCGGTCACGGTATACAGGTTATTGTCGGCAAAGGTCTCCAGTCCGTCCCGGCGCGTGTCCCGTTTTTGCCAGTTGAGCGATGCCAGTACCCCCAGGGATTGTGCGGCGTTCTTCCAGCTGCCCAGTGCCGACCCCCGTGCTGCCCAGCGGTCTGCCAGTGCGCTGTAATTCTGGCCAGCCGATAAATACAGTTCACCGCTGTCCATTTCCAGGGGCTTGCGGGTGCGGACGATAACGGTGCCGCCGATACTGCCTTCGTCCAGGTCCGCACGGGGTGTCTTGTGCACCTCCAGTGACTGCACCAGTTGCGACGCGAGGGTGGAATAGTTGAACCCGCGACTCAGGTTGTCGTTGGCCCACCAGTAGGCAGATGCTACATGTTGACCATTCAGCAGGGTGCGGTTGATGTCCTTGTCGGTACCGCGAATATTCACGTCCCGGCCTTCCCCCCACACTCGGTCCACAGAGACGCCGGCGATACGCTGCAGGGCGTCCGCCACGTTGTGATCGGGAAACTTGCCGATATCCTCTGAGGTGGTTACCTCAATCAGGTTGCTGCTGGCCTGTTTCATGGCCAGGCTCTGGCGCAGGCTGGTGCGTACCCCGGTGACATAGGTCTCTTCCAGCGCCTGCGGTGGACGCGGCACAGGGATGGCAGTTACCGGCTCCGGATCTGCTTCCCTGGGCGATGCATTACCGCGGATAACCAGGGTGCCATTGTGACCGAGTTGATAGGTCAGTCCGGTATTTTTCAGGAGCTGCTGCAGGGCGGCTTCGGGAAGGTAGCGTCCGGAGACCGCGGTGGATAGCTGTGCCGGTAGCTCCTCGGGGCGGTAGAAAACCTGCATGCCGGATTGTTCGGCAAACTGTGTCAGTGCGCGCTCGAGCGGCTGTGCCGCCAGTTGAAATGAAAGCGGTTGGGCGGCGGAGGTTGTCTGCAGCGAGGTCGGATCATTTCCCGCAGATACGTCCGCCGCCGACAGCGCCTGGGCGGGTAGTGTGAACAATAGTGCCTGCAGCAGCGTCGCCACAGGCCCGCGGTGCCGCGGTTGGGCCATCGGGGGCGATTTAGTCATTATTGTCATTCTGGACTGAGCGGGCGTTTCTGAATTGAGCCTCAACTGCAGGTGCCTCAAAATACCTGATCCGCAATAAATCCTGCAAGCGGCAGCCGCGATGTGCACAGCGCGGCGGCGCTGGCTGGGGATTTTCGGCGGCATCTGGTAAATAATTGGAAAAAACTGTCGGGTTATCGTCGCCACTGTCGTTTACAGGAGTTATGGGTAAACGTTTATACAAAATCTTGAGCGGGATTCGCGGGGGGCGCGGTGGCTAGGTTCCAATCGCGGGCGGCGCTGCGCCTGGTGCAGAATCGGTCGGAGGCGCCAGCGGGAAAGCTTGCCGACGATCGCGGCTCTGCTAGTCACTCTTCTGATCTCTCTTCTGCGGATCGCGCTTATATCGAGGCGCTTTTTCTCGAATACCGCACATCGATCCGCAATTATGTGGCGCGGATGTTACCGGGAGGGCAACAGGAGGCGGATGTCGTCCTGCAGGAGACCTACGTCAAGATCCTCGGGTTGCGGGATCTTCAACCCCTGCGGGAAAGCCCGCGAGCCTACCTGTATACGGTTGCCACCAATCTGGTGCGCGATGGCCTGCGCCGCCATATACGCCGGAAAACGGATCATCACGAGTGCTTCGAGGATGCCAATCACACAAGCCCGGATCCGTCCCCCCAGGGCAGCGCCGAATGGCAGCAAAGCCTGCAGCAGCTCAAGCAGTCACTGCTGCGGCTCAAACCCGTCACCCGCAAGGTGTTTCTGTTGAGTCGCTTTGAAGAAATGACCTACCCGGAAATTGCCTCGGCACTCTCCATCAGTACCCGCAGTGTCGAGCGCCATATGAGTGCGGCCCTGAAGCACTTGCAAACAGAGTTGAATGAGTTGTTATGAGTCGAGCCGAAGTTGTTGATGAGTCCATTCGGGCCGCGGCCGCAGACTGGTTTGCGCGGCAGCAGAGTGCCGCTATGAGCGCCGCAGAAATCGAGGCGCTGGAAGCCTGGTTGCAGCAGGACGCGCGCCACCGCCTGGCTTTCAGTCAGTGCCAGCAGCTGAGCCTGATGAGCGAGTTGCTGAGCGGTGATGAGGAGCTCAACCGTGAATTGCCGGAGATTCGCAAGGCCGTGCGCCGTCGCAATCGCTGGCGCTGGTTTGGTGCCGTTGCGGCAACCGTACTGGTGGCGATAGCGGCCATGGTGCTGAAGCAGTATCAGACCATCGATTACTACCAGACCGGTATCGGTGAGCAGCAGGTAGTGCATCTGGAGGATGGTTCCACCTTGATGCTGAACACCGACAGCCGGGTGGGGGTGCGCTATCGCGGTAAGCGGCGTGCGTTGTGGCTGGAGCGGGGCGAGGCCTTCTTTATGGTGGCGAAAAACCCTGCGCGTCCCTTTGTCGTCAATGTATGCGGTTCCGAAGTACGTGCGCTGGGTACCGCATTCAATGTGGCACTGAAGGGGGCGGATGTTCAGGTTGCCGTAACCCAGGGGGTTGTGGATGTGCAGGCTGAACACGCGGACGGCGCACGTCAGCAGCTGGTCAAAATGCTCCCCGGTGAGGGTGTGCGCTACCGCGCAGCCAACCCCGGGGACAATAGTGGCGTGATACCGGTTGACCTGGAAAAGGTCACCGCCTGGCAGACCAAGCGGATTTATTTCGACAACGAGCGTCTCGAGGATGCCATTGCCGAGTACAACCGCTACACCACACGTAAAATGGTATTGGTGGGCGACGCGCTAGCGGACGCGCGCATCAGTGGTGTCTTCAACACCGGAGATGCCGATGCGCTGGCGTTTGCCCTGGAGCAAAGTTTCGGTGCACGTATCAACAAGAATGATCAGCGCGTGCTGATATTGCCCGCGCGGGATTGAATAACCCATTTTTTCATTTGGGCCGTTTGAATGCCCTGCGCGCCTTGTCCACCTCGCTGCGGGACTTGCAGTCTTCCAGGTGGTCGTTGATCAACCCCATGGCCTGCATAAAGGCGTAGACGGTAGTGGGGCCGACAAATTTCCAGCCGCGTTTCTTAAGGTCTTTGGCGAGTGCTTTGGAGGTTTCTGAGGTGGAAGCGCTCTGTGGTGCTTGCCCGTTTTGTGGCGTGGGCTCATGGCGCCAGATATAGGCGGCAATGGAACCTTCCTGCTTGACCAGCTCCTGCGCTCTCTGCGCGTTATTGATCACCGCTTCAATCTTGCCGCGGTGGCGAACAATACCCTCATCCCCGAGCAGGCGTTCCACGTCTTTTTCAGTAAAGCGTGCCACTTTATTGAAATCAAAATTTTTGAACGCTTTGCGGAAGTTTTCGCGCTTGGCCAGTATCGTGCGCCAGCTCAGGCCGGACTGGAAACTTTCCAGGCACAGTTTTTCAAACAGCCGCCGGTCGTCGTCTACCGGGAAGCCCCATTCTCTATCGTGATAGTCAAAAAATTCCGGTGCTGCTGCGCACCAGCCACAGCGGGGCATGCCATCGGGTCCATCTACGGTTTTGCTCATATCGCCGCCCGTTTCTTTGAAGGTTGGTTCGAGCATCGACTATAACCGGCCTGGCGCGCGTCGCCCAGACATCGATCGCAACTAAAAAAGGCGCCCGGAGGGCGCCTGCAAGCGGTGACAAGGTGATGCCTGCTAGTAAGGGGTTTTAAAAGGAAAGACGTGCGCCCAGGCTGAAGCGCGGTCCGTTTTCATAGAAGCCTACGGGGATGCCGTCGGCGGTGCGCATGTAGATGATTTCATTGGTGAGGTTTACCGCGGTAAAGAAAACATCCACATTCTCGTTCACCATCCAGTTGGCGGTCGCGTCCCACTGATCGTACTGATCGGTAACCAGCTGGGATCCGGAGGTGAGCCCGCCGTAGGATTCGGAGCGCAGGTTGTAGGACAGGCGCAGGCTCAGGAAGTCATTCTCGTAATAAGTCGAAGCATTGAACTGGTCGCGGGAATTGCCCGGTAACTCCAGCTTGCTGCCGGGCACCTTGGCGTCGGTCCAGGTGTAATTGCCGAGCACCCCGAAACCGCTCCCGAAATCATGCTGCACCTGAATCTCCAGGCCCTGGATATCCGCACCCTTGTCGGCGTTGTAGGGACGGGTGACATTAATGCTCTGGCCGTCAATCTCTTCTACCTGGGTGTTCTGGAACACGAAGGTACTCAGGTCCTTGTTGAAGTAGGTTGCGGCTACCAGGCTCGCATCACTGAAATACCATTCGGCACCCAATTCAAACTGATCTGCGAAGATGGGTTTCAGCATGGGGTTGCCGGCAGTGGCGGTGCCACTGGTGGCGTTGATCACGATATTGGAACTGAGGTTCTGGAATGTCGGGCGGGCCATGGCGCGGGACGCGGCACCGCGCAGAATAATGTCTTCCGCGAGATCGTAGATCACGTTCACGCTCGGCAGCGCCTCGCGATAGCTGCGGCTTACCGCGCCGCGCTCACCATCAATATAGGCGTGGGAGGTCTGGTCCGTTTCCACCAGTCGTACGCCGAAATTACCGTGCAGATTGCCGCTTTCGAAATCTGCCTGGGCATAGGCCGCGGCAATGTCCTCGTTGATCTTGTAATAGGCTCTCTGGTCTTCCGCGTAGGTCATGGCGCCGGCATCCAGAATACTGTCGATCTTTTCCCGGGCGAGACCGGTATCCAGGAACGCGTACCGGGTGAGTGAGCCGCTAGTCGCGCCTTCGCCGTGCAGGCGGGGACTCGGACCTGAGGACACATCCGCGAGGGTGATCGCATTCAGTGCGGCCACCTGATCGGCAATGTCCGGATTGCTTACGTCTACGGAACCGTTCTGGCGATTGTTCTCGATGGTGTGGTTGCGCATTTTGACGCCGGTCTTGATGGCGGTGATCGCCCCCAGTTGCACGTCGATCACGCCGTCTGCCTGGAAGTAGCTTTCGTCATCTTCCATCACACGCACCCAGTCCCGCAGGTTGGCGGCGTTCAGGTGCAGCGCACTGCCATCCAGGGGATCAATGCCCGGAAAGCTGAATTCGTTGGTATTGGTTCCGAAATTCAGGTCTTCCGCACTGTTGCCTTCGAACCAGTAATTGCGGTCCTTGGTACTGCCACCCTCCGCGCTGGTGGTACCGGCCTGCAGGTGCAGGGTCCAGCTGTCGCCGGTGTAATCGGCGGCAAAGTCCAGCACCTCGGATTCCACAAAGGCATCGCGCACGATGGGCTCGTCGGCCACGCCAATGCTGTCGGGATTTTCGATCACTCCACCCACCAGAGCCTGGTAGCCATCGCTGGTGGGAATGAACACAGGGTCGGTCACCACATCGCCATTGGGAATCTTGTAGCCGCCGGCAACGAACAGGTAGTTCTGGTTGCTGTTGTCCATATCCATGTCGGAGGCGACATAGTTCATGGTCATATCCCAGCGATCAGACGGGCGGAACTGCACGGTGAGGTTCGCGGTATCGCGCTGGCGATCCTGCTGGAAAATTGCCGAGCCTCCGCCCCAGGGAACGTAGACATCTTCGGTGACGTTGCCGTTCTGGTCGGTAACGGTATAGAGGTCGTTGGTGGGAAAAACCTCGAGGCCGTCGCGGCGCATGGTGCGCTGCTGGCTGTTGTAAGAGGCGAGCACGGCAAAGGTCTCTGCATCATTTTTCCAGCTGACCAAGCCGGACACCTGTGGATCCCTGGTGTCCGGCAGCTCGCTGTATACGCTCTCGGTAGATAGGTTTACGGTCATCGGATCCAGGTCCAGCGGCTTGCGTGTGATGACATTCACCATACCGCCAATACTGCCCTCGTCGTGACGGGCTTCCGGACTCTTGTACACTTCCAGCGCAGAAACCAGCTCGGACGCGAGAATGGAATAGTTGAAACCGCGACTCGGGTTGTCGTTGGCCCACCAGTAAGCGGAAGCCACGTTCTGGCCGTTCATCAGGGTGCGGTTCAGGGTACTGTCGGTGCCGCGCACGAAAATATCCCGGCCCTCGCCCCAGATACGGTCGACGGAAATACCTGGTACACGCTGCAGGGAGTCGGCCACGTTTTTATCCGGGAATTTGCCGATGTCTTCGGAGCTGATGGCGTCGACAATGGAGGTGGCGTCGCGCTTAACGTCCAGCGACTGTTGCAGGGCACCGCGAATACCGGTTACCACGACTTCCTCTACGATTTTACCTTCAGTCTCAGTTTCCTGCGCGGCAGCGCCGGCGGAAATCATGGCAATGGTGCCTGCCAATAGTGTTTTGTGGAACAGGGCGGATGGGAAGCGCGATCTTTGCATGGGTTTCTCCATTCTATTGTTATCTGGCGTGTAGCATTTTTTGTTATGTCAAAGCACAGCCCCGAAGTTTTTTCGGGGTGTAAACGGGTAAACGCCGGTGGTGGAGAAATCCCGACAGGGAGGCAGAAAAATAATTTAAGGAGCCCTGCTGTAGTGTCAGCAAGGGGGAAGATCGTGGCGGTGCCGCTACCGGGTACAGCCTTGTGAGACACGCCGTGAACCCATCCCTGGGGGCTCTTCGAAAAAGTCCCTTTTTTCGAAGGTCTCACAAGGCTGTACCCGGTATCGGCACCTTCGCCGCGAGCGTTGAGGAAGTTGGGGAAATAGTTGGAGCGTTAATTTCAGGCACAAAAAAGCCGGCTTAAAGCCGGCTTTTCGAAAAGAGTAGGGCGATTAGCCTTCTTCTTTCAGGTAGCGCTCGCGGGAAGCCATAACTTCTTTGCGTGCAGCGTCAGCGTCGGCCCAGCCGTCTACTTTCACCCACTTGCCTGCTTCCAGGGCTTTGTAGTTTTCGAAGTAGTGCTCGATCTGCTTGATCAGCAGTTCCGGCAGGTCGCCGATTTCGTTGACGTGATCGTACAGCTTGGTCAGCTTGGTGTGCGGTACCGCCAGCAGCTTGGCGTCTACACCGGATTCGTCGGTCATGTTCAGCACGCCGATCACGCGGGAGCGGATCACGGAGCCAACCATTACCGGGTACGGAGCAACAACCAGCACGTCCAGGGGGTCACCGTCTTCAGACAGAGTCTGGGGTACGTAACCGTAGTTGGCCGGGTAGAACATCGGGGTGGCTACGAAACGGTCTACGAATACCGCGTCCGCGTCCTTGTCGACTTCGTATTTGATCGGATCGTGGTTGGCCGGGATCTCGATGATTACGTTGATATCGTTAGGCAGTTCTTTGCCAGGGGAAACCTTGTCGAAGCTCATTGCTGGTCCTGAATGATGTTGTGTGGGTCAAAAATTTGGAGGCCGGATTATATACCCTGAGCGTGCGCTAACATAGCCGTCAGCGTGACCGCTCAAATTTTGTTCAGTTTGGAGCTGTGCCGGCAGACTCAACGTGTGTCGACTATGCTGAGTGCAGGAATCCGTCCGTCGCCGGAGGCGACGGCTCGGTCACAATAACGGAGCCCAGCATGGACGAATCCACCGAGCTGCCATCATCCCCGGCGGCAACGAACTCCCTGTCTTCCCCGACCGCTGTCAGCGACAACCCGGTACCCGGTCCGCGCCAGGTGCGCAGTGTCGCGGATGCCAAGCGCCTCGTGGAGGCCCGCGGCCTCACCCATGTAAAGGTGGGCCTGTTTGACAACGACGGGGTGATGCGTGGCAAGTACATGAGCCGCGAGAAGTTCTTCTCCGCGCTGGACCATGGGTTTGCCTTCTGTGACGTGGTGCTGGGATGGGATGTGCAGGACCAGCTCTACGACAATACGCGCTACACCGGCTGGCACACGGGCTACCCGGATGCGCCGGTCAGGATTCTGCCCCACACCTGCCGGGAGGTGCCGTTCGAGGACGGGATGCTGCTATTTCTGGCGGAGTTCTCCGACTCTGCGGAGGTGGTATGTCCACGGGCCCTGCTGCGGCGGGTGATCCAGCGCTGTGAGAAAGCCGGATTTGCGCCCTACGGTGCGCTGGAGTACGAGTTTTTCATGTTCGATGAAACCCCGGACTCCGCCCGTGCCAAGGGATACCGGAACCTCAAGCCTTTTACTCCGGGCTGGTTCGGCTACTCGATGATCCGCAACTCGGTGCACGCGGACCTTTACCACGAGATCCTCGAGTTGGCACAGCAGATGGATTTCCCCATCGAGGGGCTGCACACGGAGACGGGCCCGGGGGTACTCGAGGCGGCGATCACCGTCGATGATGTGGAGGCCGCGGGTGATAAGGCGGCGCTGTTCAAAACCTTCATCAAGGTGCTGGCGGAGCGGCGCGGGTTGATGGCCACCTTTATGGCCAAGTGGTCCAATGACTATCCCGGCCAGAGTGGCCATATCCATCTGTCCCTGCGCAACAAGAGCGACAACAAATCCGCCTTTTTCGCCAAAGACGCCCCCCACACCATGAGTGACGTACAGCGACAGTTTCTCGCCGGCCAGCAGCGCCTGATGCCGGAACTGCTGTGTATGGTGGCGCCCACGATCAACAGTTACCGCCGCCTGATCCCGGGTTTCTGGGCGCCCACCGATGCTACCTGGGGGGTCGAAAACCGGACCGCCGCGCTGCGGGTGATTCCCGGAAGTGACAAGTCACAGCGTCAGGAGTACCGGCTCGGCGCGGCCGATGCCAATCCCTACCTGGCCCTGGCCGTTGCGCTGGGCTCCGGTATCTACGGTATCGAGCAGGGTTGGCAACCGGGAGACGCGGTGGATGGCAATGCCTATGCGCTGGAGCATCCGCCGCAACTGGCGCTGCCGCGCACCCTGTGGGATGCGGCGCAACGCCTGAAGCAATCGGCAGCCGCCCGCGATCTGTTTGGCGATGCCTTTGTCGATCATTTCGCGGCGAGCCGCGAATGGGAGGAGCGCGAGTACCGCCGTCATATCGGCGAATGGGAACTGCAGCGCTACTTCGAAATCATCTAGCAATTCATCTGGCCGGCACGGTGCCCGGTATCGGCAGGAAGCCCTCGAGCCCTATGGAAAAACTTCGCTGTATTTCCCCGATTGATAACAGTCTGTACATCGAGCGCCCCCTCGCGACTGACTATGAAATCCAGAATGCGCTGAACCTCGCCCAGCGCGCACAGCCAGGCTGGGCAGAGGTGCCGCTGCAGCAGAAAGTAGCGCTGGTGCGTGGGGCCGTGTCGGTGCTGCAACAGAAAAAGCCCGCGTTGGCCGAGGAGATCTGCTGGCAGATGGGGCGCCCCATTGCGTGTGCCGGCGGCGAGATCGATGGCTTTGCCGAACGTGCGCTGGCCATGGCCGCGCTGGCGGAATCCGCGCTGGCAGATATCCAGCTGCCGGAGAAAACCGGATTTCAGCGTTTTATCCGGCGGGTGCCTCTGGGCGTCTCTTTTATTATCGCGCCCTGGAATTACCCGTACCTGACCGCGGTCAACGCGGTGGTGCCAGCATTGCTTGCCGGCAACAGCGTACTGCTCAAACACTCGGCGCAAACCCCTTTGTGTGCCGAGCGCATGGTCGAGGCATTTAGCGAGGCGGGGTTGCCGGAAGGGGTGTTCCAGTATCTGCATCTCGGGCACCGCGATGCCGAGCAGATCATTATTGGCAGTGACGTCCAGCATGTGGCGTTTACCGGTTCTGTGGCCGGGGGCGCTGCGGTAGAAACGGCCGCCGCGGGACGGTTTATTTCCCTGGGGCTGGAGCTCGGCGGCAAAGATCCGGCGTATGTCCGTTCCGATGCCGATATCGAGTATGCGGTGGCGTCGGTGGTGGACGGTGCTTTTTTCAATTCCGGGCAATCCTGCTGTGGTATCGAGCGCGCCTACGTTCATCACTCGCTATTCGATGAATTTATCGAGCGCGCGATACCCTTGATTCAACAGTATCGCCTCGGTCGATCAGACGAGCCGGATACCACCCTCGGTCCGCTGGTGCGGGCGGGTGCCGCGGATTTTGTGCGGGACCAGATTGATGAGGCCGTGCAGCAGGGGGCATTGGCTCACATCGATGGCGGGGATTTTGCATTGGATCGACGTGGCAGTGCCTATATGGCGCCGCAGTTACTCACCGGTGTGAATCACGAGATGCGCGTGATGAGTGAAGAGTCTTTCGGGCCGGTGCTGGGCGTGATGTCGGTCGCCGATGATAACGAGGCCCTGGCGTTGATGAACGACAGTGAATACGGCCTCACCGCTGCCATTTATTCCGCGGACTCGGAAGCGGCGATTGCCCTTGGGAATCGTTTGCACACCGGCACGGTATTTCTCAACCGGTGCGACTATCTGGATCCGGAGCTGGCCTGGACCGGGGTCCGAAAATCCGGTCGCGGCTGTACCCTGTCGAGTGTCGGCTTTGAACATGTGACGCGCCCGAAATCTTTCCACCTGAAAACAACCTTGTAAGCCGGGTATTCCCGGCCGTGGACTCTGCAATGACTGACGTTCGTGTCCCACATCTCTCCGCCAACTGGAATTACCCCACGGCCATTCGCGCTGGTGCCGGGCGTGTGCGGGAGCTGCCATCCCTTTGCTTCGAGTTCGGCATGCGCGCTCCGCTGCTGGTGACCGATCCGGGACTGGCGTCGCTGCCGTTGATCAACAACATCCTCAACCTGTGCGAGGAAAACGGGCTGCGCGTCGACATGTTCGCCAACATCAAGGGCAACCCCACCGGCCAGAACGTGATTGAAGGCCTGACGGTATTCCGCACCGGTGAGCACGACGGGGTCCTCGCGGTGGGCGGTGGCTCCGCACTGGACGCGGCAAAAGCGATTGCGCTGATGGCGGGTCAGAGCCGCCCGCTGTGGGATTTTGAAGATCTGGAAGACAACTATCTGCGCGTAAATGAAGATGCCATGGCGCCGGTGATCGCGGTGCCTACCACCGCGGGCACCGGTTCCGAAGTGGGGCGCTCGTCGGTCATCACCGATGAGGAGGCCGAGATCAAACGGATTATCTTCCACCCCAGAATGTTACCTGCGCAGGTGATTCTGGATCCGGAGCTCACCTGCGGCCTGCCCGCCAATATTACCGCGGCCACGGGAATGGATGCTTTGTCCCACAATCTGGAAGCTTTCTGTGCGCCGGGCTTTCATCCCATGGCGGAGGGTATCGCACTGGAAGCAATGCGCCTGATCAGTGTGTATTTGCCCCGTGTGGTGGCCAATGGCAACGACCTGGACGCACGCATGCAGATGCTGGTGGCTTCCAGTATGGGGGCTACCGCATTCCAGCGCGGACTGGGCGCGATGCACGCAATGGCGCATCCGCTGGGGGCGCTGTTTGATGCGCATCACGGCCTGCTCAACGCGATCTTGATGCCCTATGTTCTGCGTGCCAATGAAAGCGCCATCGGCGAGCCCATGGAGCGGCTGGCGCGACATCTGGATCTGCCCAATCCGGGATTTGGCGGTGTGCTGGAGTGGGTCTATCAGTTGCGCTTGGACCTGGGGATTCCAAACACACTGCAGGAAATTGGTATCGATGGGGAGCAGGCGGAGCGGATCGGACGCATGGCGGTGGCCGATGCGGCGGCTGCCAGCAACCCGGTTGCGTTCGATGCCGAAGATTACCGGGATATTTTTCTCAGTGCCCTGACCGGGACAGCGCCTTCCTGATGGCTTCGATTTCACGGCGCAGCACGGCGGAAAAATTCTGCTTCTCCGCATGGTCGTCGGAATTGGAGGCCTGAACCGCATACCAGAGTATCGACAGGTAACGGTAAATCACTCGCCAGTGGTCCAGTCGGGCCATTTCCTCGTTATCCACCGGTTGTGCCAGATACTGTTGCAGCAGGTGCGACTGCTGCGCGGAATCCAGGTCGTAACCCTCGGCAATCACCGCGAGATCGTAAAAAGGATCACCGCTCGCGGCATATTCCCAGTCGATCGCGTACAGGCGCCCGCTCTCGCTAATCAGCAGGTTGTCGGCGAGCAGGTCGTTGTGGCACAGGGCAGGCGAGGATGCACAATTTCGTGTCGCAACAATACTGGACTGCACCCTGCGCTGCAGTGTGCGCAAGGATTCGAAAAAAGCGTCGTCTGTGTTGATCGATGTCCAGTAGCTGGCAATTTTCTGCTCAATATCCAGCTGCGCGGCAATGGGCGGCAGCCGGTGAATGTCTTGCAACAGCTGCGCAATTTGCGCAATTCCGGTGTTTTCCGCCAGCGTCAGCGGTGTACCGGAAATATAGCGGGTGACCAGGTAGCGGTATTCGGGGTCGCAGTACACCAGCGGCGCGCAGAGCCCTTCCGTGTCCGCCAGATGTAATGCCTCCGCTTCCGCGGGGCGGTTCAGGTCCAAAGCATCACTGATCGGGGAATTGAGCCGCAGTACCAACCTGTCCTCGCCCGCTGCCAGCAGGAAGCTGCGATTGGTCAGGCCCAGGGTGAGGGGCTTGAGCAGCGTCGGTTGGCTAGTGCTCCACAGAGGCCAGTCGGCAGGCAGGAAATCAGCCGGTGGGAGCGTCACGGTGGGGCTCGGTGGCAGGTGTCACGCGGTTGGTGGGAGAACCCGCGTGCAGCATGCCCTGCTGTTTGCGGTAGAGAGAAAGCCACTGGAAGAATCCAATCACTACCAGGATCACATAGAGCGCAAACAACACCGCGGTAAGGTACAGCTCGCGGTCGATGTACAGGTAAATGGCAGCACCGTCGATCACAATCCAGTAGAGCCAGTTTTCGATGACCTTGCGCGTGACCATGTAGGTAGTCACTACGGCGCCCCAGGTGGTGAAGGAATCCAGATAGGGCAGGGCGGCGCTGGTGTAGTTGTCCAGCACATAGCCGAACAACAGGGTCAGCAGTCCGATAAAACTGAAGGCGAGCAGGTGGGTGCGGGCCCGCCAGCGGTGAATATGGCGTTCCTTGCTGGCATCGTTGCGATGTCGCCATTGCCACCAGCCGTATACCGCAATCAACAGGTAGAAGACCTGCAGTGCGGACTCCATCAGCAGGCTGACGTCCCAGAACAGGAACAGGTAAATCGCCGTGCTGGCGAAAGCCGCGTACCAGCACAGGATATTTTCCCGCATCGCCAGTAGCAGATAGGCGAGCGCGAGTATCACCGCTGCCAGCTCCCACAGGGACATGGCGGCAAGGGAACTGGTGATGGCGTCGCGCACTTCCGGGCTGAACATGATCGCGGTTTCCGTTTACACGCCGAGATTGGGATTCAGGTCGCCGTCGATAAATTTGCACACGAAAATCGCACGCCCAAACTGCTCGTAGGAGGTACGGATTTCCGTTTTCAGCATATCCATCAGTGGATCGTAGTCACCGAACACCTGGGTGCTCATGGTGTTGCTGATCACCTGCAGTTCCGGGTGGTTGTGCAGGCGTTCGATAAAGTCTCTGATCGCGGGCAGGTACTCGTCTTGCAGCGGGTACATGCTGATTTCCACAGACAGCTTCAAGGACGGTTCATCAGGAGATTCCATGGTGTTCGGCTCCGGTTCTTTTCGGGAAATCAGAAAGTATAGCTCGCGGACACACCCGCCACACGTGGCTCTCCCAGCTGGTAGTAGGCATCCGGCGCGTAGCCATTGGCCGGGTTGTTACCGAACTGGTTACTGAAATAAAAGCCGCGGGTGTAGATTGTCTCATCGGTGAGATTGCGTCCCCACAGGGAAATATCCCAGTCATCGCCGCGGTAGGTCAGACGCGCGTTGACCAGTTCATAGGCGGTGGATTTTTCGTTGTGGCTGTTGGAGAAATAGAAGTCGTCCTTGCCTTCCACTTCCACGCGGAACATCAGGTTCGCTGTCAGTGCATATTCGGCACCGGTGAAGAACTGATAGTTGGGGGCGTGGGCCAGATCGCGGCCTTCGAGGCTGACCAGCGAGGTTTCACCAGTGTTGTCATCGCGGGCATCCACGTGGGTGCTGCTGATAAAGTCCTCGAATTCCGCATTCAGCCAGCCGAAAGTGGCGAACAGTTGCAGGGCGTCGCTTGCCTGAAAGGTGACTTCAGCTTCGATACCGGTACTGTGGCCTCCGGCTGCGTTTGCCAGGTAATCGTCGAAGGAAAAATCCTCCGGATTGAAAATGGACTGCTTGGCCTGGACATCGCTGCGGTCCTGGTAGAAGGCGGCGACCTGGGCCTGCAGGCGGTTTTCCAGCCAGTCGCCTTTTACCCCCAGCTCGTAGTTCAGCATGCTTTCGGTATCGAATAGGAAAGTGTCGCTGCCGATATCCGGATTGCCGGCAGAGGCGGAGATGATACGCCCGTTAACGCCACCCGCCTTGTATCCGCGGGATAGGGTGCCGTAGACCATGGTGGTGTCGCTGGCGCTGAAGCGCAGGGTGATATTGCCTCCCCACAGGTCTTCGCGGGTGTCGCTGGTGACCGCGAGGGAGTCCGCGTAATCCGCACTGCGCTGTTCCAGGCGCAGGCCGGTAATCAGTTCAAAGCGCGCACCTATTGCGCTATTCAGCTGTCCGTAAATCGCCGCGTTGTCGGTGTCGAACTGACTGGCGAAGCTGGCATTGCGCTCCAGGGCTTCTTCCTCGCTACGCAGGTAAACCCCGGCCACCCAGCCGGTACTGCCGCCAAACAGCAGGCTGTCATTGGTGGAAACCAGGCGCACGTCCGCGCTCAGGTTGTCGCGGTCGCGCAGGTAGTTATCTGTGGAGCTGTACTCCCAGGGGTGGAAGCCGACGTGGGTCCAGTCCTCGTCGTAGCCGTATTCGGTGTCGGAGCTGGCGGCGCTCAGTACAGATTTCAGAGTGAACAGATCACTGCCGCTCCACTGGCTGCTGATCGCGCCCGCGAGGGTTTCCTGGCGGTCCCAGCCGGGCTGGTCGGACAGGGTATTGCGGGAATTATCCAGGGTGAAGGCATCGTAACCGTTGTCCGCATCCAGATAGAAAACGGTGAAGTCCAGCTGCAGGTCATCGCTGGCCTGATAGCGCAGCTTGCCGCGGCCCACGGTCTCATCGATGTTGTTGGTGTCCTTGCGGCCCAGGTAACGGTTGTGCACATAGCCGTCGGACTGCTGATTCTGCAGGGCAAAGCGGTAGCTCAGCTGCTCGGACAGCGAGCCACTGGTTACCGCGGACAGTGTATGGGCGCCATACTGGGCGGCCTCTGCAGACACTTTGGCAAACGGGGTTGCGCTGGGTGCATTGCTGGTCATGTTGACCAGGCCCGCCAGCGCGTTGGCGCCGTATACCGTTCCCTGCGGGCCGCGCAGGATTTCTACCTGTTGCATATCCAGGGTGCTGGCGGCGAGGCCCAGGCCGGTGAAATCGATACCGTCGACGATCAGGCCCACGGAGGGGTTCACCGGGTCAATAAACTGGCTGCGCTCGCCGATTCCGCGGATCTGTACGAAACGCCCGCGAGAGGCGCCACTGGAGAAATTCACATTGGGGGCCAGGTTCAGTAGCTGCTCGAGGTTGCTTGCGCCGCGGGTTTCAATTGCCGCGGAATTCAGCACACTCACGCTGGTTGGCGTGTCGAGCTGGCTGGCCTCTCGCAGCTGGCTGGTGACAACCACTTCCTCGATGGCGCTCTCCGCAGTGGTGGAGGTGCTGGTGAGTGCGATCGCAAGACCGATCGAATATGTCAGTGGTTTGATAGCGTGGTTGAAATTCATGGCTCTCTCTCGATAGGGAAATGAAAGAGACCCGGTGCGCGACGTGAAGAGGGGAGCTGGAGGACTACCTATTCCTACGCCGGTATTAACCGGATCAGGTTCAAGGGTTTGCTGTGGAATCCTCGCGGATCCTGCAGCATCTCAGGCGTAAGCCACCCCTTAGGTTTGCGGGCGCGATGCTATCAGATATTGATTGGCGCCGGAACTGGGGTGTGCACGGAGAACAGGTTGGATAGGATGGTCATATCTGATACGCCTATTTGACAAGATACGAAAGGCCAAACGCGTTAAGGAGTTGCTATGCGCGCATTCTCACTACTGGACCTCTCTCCGATTACCGAGGGCAGCGACGCCCGCCAGGCACTGATGAACTCTCTGGATCTGGCACAGCATGCGGAGCGCTTCGGATACCACCGTTACTGGATGGCCGAGCATCACAATATGACCGGTGTGGCGAGTGCGGCTACCGCGGTGGCTTTGGGGCACATCGCGGCGGGCACAGAGCGGATCCGCGTCGCCGCCGGTGGCGTCATGTTACCCAATCACGCACCACTGGTGATCGCCGAGCAGTTTGGCACCCTGGCGGCGCTCTATCCCGATCGTGTGGATCTGGGGCTGGGGCGCGCGCCGGGCACCGATGGCGCTACCATGACGGCGTTGCGCCGGGATCCCCTGCATGCGGCGGATCAGTTTCCGCAGGATGTGCGCGAGCTGCTGCACTACTTTGCCCCTGAAAAACCCGGGCAGCGGGTGCGCGCGGTGCCCGGAGCAGGGTTGCAGGTACCGGTCTGGCTGCTGGGCTCCAGCCTGTACAGCGCCCAGTTGGCGGCGGCGATGGGGCTGCCGTTTGCCTTCGCTTCGCACTTCGCTCCGGCCATGCTGGATCAGGCGCTGCATCTGTACCGCGAGCAGTTCCAGCCTTCCGAGCACCTGGATGCCCCCTATGTAGCCGCAGCGATCAATGTATTTACCGCAGATGACGGCGACGAGGCACGCAAGCTGATGACTTCCATCGAGCAGCAGTTTGTTGCCCTGCGCCGGGGCACCCCCGGCAAGATCAAGCCGCCGGTGGACGACCCGGAATCCATCGCGCCGCCCGCCGAGCGCATGCAGGTGGCGCAGGCCCTGGCGGAGAGCGCGGTGGGCACACGCGATACGGTGGCGGCATGGATTGATCGTTTTGTCGCGCGCACTGCGGTCGATGAGCTGATTGTCACCGGAGCTATCTACGATCACACGGCGCGGCTGCGTTCCTTCGAGCTGGCGGCGGAGGTGCTGCGGGAGCGTGTCGATGGCTGACCACTGGTCATCCTGGCGGCTGTTTCTGGCGCACTTCCTGTTTGTGCTGGTGGCGTGGACACTGTTTATCAAATACCTGTTTCCGGTGGCCTTTGCTTTGACCAGTGGATTGCCCTGGAACACGTATGTGTACTGGGACCTGTGGCCTGTCGCGCACTTGTGGCTTGGCTGGGCATTGTTGCAGAGACCCGGATATCTTCGCGCCCTGGCCATTGGCATGTCGGTGGTAGAAATCCTGATAATTGTAAGCAAGTTCCTGTTATTTCTGGCACAACCGGAATGGGATATCTGGCGCAGCAACTGGTTTGTGAATAAAGTTTTTGTGCTCGGCTGCTTCGTTCTGATTCTCGCGACCGCCATAGTGCGACCGCAGACATTCGAGGCTTATCGCTAAAGAGGAAAAACCATGGAAGGTCAGTTCTTGCGCCGCCGATTTCTCAAAATGCTGAGCGCCGGTGTGATCAGTGCCTGGGGATTTCCCCGTCTTCTTTCGGCCCAAGACTCGGCAATGCAACGCAAGCCGATTCCCGCGAGTGGTGAGCCGCTGCCGGTCATCGGTATGGGCACCTGGCGCACCTTCAATGTAGGGGATGACCCGGAGTTGCTCGCGGCGCGTACCCGGGTGCTGAAAGCATTTTTCGCCGGCGGTGGCGGGCTGGTAGATTCTTCCCCCATGTACGGTTCCGCCGCGGACACCCTGGGTTTTGCGTTGCGGCAACTGGGGGTGCCGAAATCCCTGTTCAGTGCGGAAAAGGTCTGGAGTCCCGCCGGCGGCACCACGCGTGAGCAAGTGGCGAGCCTCGCGCGGCGCTGGGGTTTGAAAACGTTTGATCTGGTGCAGGTGCACAACCTCGATGACTGGCAGCAGCACCTGCCCGTGCTGCGGGAACTCAAATCCAGTGGTGTTATCCGCTATTTGGGCATCACCACCTCTCACGGCCGCCGCCACGAGGAATTCGAGCGGGTGATGGCCGGTACCGAGATCGATTTCGCGCAGCTCACCTACAATATCACCCACCGGCAAGCCGAAGCGCGTCTGTTGCCTCTGGCCCGGGAAAAGGGGATCGCGGTGATTGCCAACCGACCCTACGACGGTGGCAGTCTGATCAAGGGATTGAAACGGCGGGAGCAACTACCGGAGTGGGCACTTGTGGAGTGTGGTTGCCAGACCTGGGCGGACTTCCTGCTGAAATTTATCGTCAGCCACCCCGCGGTCAACTGCGCGATACCCGCCACCTCCCTGGTCGCGCACATGAATGAAAATATGGCCGCTGGCCGGGCCCCGCTTGTGGACGAGAAAACCCGGCAGAAAATGGCGGCCTTCATCGAGTCCCTGTAGGGCAATCATCGGGAGCAAGCGCCATGAGCGACTGGAGCAGCTACGCACTGCGGGACTTTATTCCCTTCGCCCCGGACGTCTACTTCCGTCTGCTCGCGCGCATGGGGGAGAGCTTCTGGCCAATGCAGCTTTTTACCTTGGCCGCGGGCTTTGTGGCCCTGATATTGGCCTTGCGCGGCCGTGGTCGACCGGCGCTGGCGCTGCTGGCACCGCTGTGGGTATTTGTCGCTATCGCTTATTTCGAGCAGCGTTACGCCAACCTGAACTGGATTGGGCGCTACCTGTGCTGGGCGTGGCTGTTGCAAGGCGGGGCGCTGCTGGTGCTTGCCCTGACAGGCAGTAACAGCCGCCCGGCGGCTGCACCTGGCGTTGCCACAACCGGTGTGTTGATCGCGCTGGTGGGTTTGCTGGGGTTTCCCCTTCTGGTGCCGGTGCTCGGCATAGGCTGGCAGCAGGCGGAAGTCTTCGGCCTGCACCCGGATCCCACGGCCGTGGCTACCCTCGGCCTGCTACTGATTGTTCTGCGCGGCTGGGTGCAGTGGCTTGCGTGCGCGATACCTATGCTGTGGATCATTTTATCGGCGTTCACCCTGCAGGTGCTTGAGGCACCCTGGTATACAGCACTGTTTGCAGTACTAGCGGCGGCAATCGGTGGCCTGATTGGCGGGGCATGGCCTGTCACATTACGCAATCAGGCTTGAAGCACTCTGCAAACCTGCCTGACCGGTTTTTATTAATCGGCCAAACACATATAATCCCCGGACCGAAAATAAGCCCGCATCGGCCCGTTTTGTTCGTTTCTTGTACGGTTGTCGATAGCGATCCGCGTTCCTCCCCGCTCGCGGGGACAACTGGAGACCGATTTATGAAAATCGCACTGATGAACGAATTCAGCCAGGCGTCTAAAAACGCCACCGTGCTGAAAGAGTTGCAGGACGTCGCCGGCGAACTGGGCCACACCGTGTACAACACCGGTATGAGCGACGACAACGATCACCGCCTGACCTACATCCACCTCGGCATCATGGGCAGCCTGCTGCTGAACTCGAAGGCGGTAGACTTCGTGGTGAGTGGTTGTGGTACCGGCCAGGGCGCGCTCATGTCCCTGAACGCCTATCCCGGTGTGACCTGTGGCTACTGCATCGATCCGGCGGATGCCTTCCTGTTTGCCCAGATCAACAATGGCAACGCGCTGGCGATTCCCTTTGCCAAGGGCTTTGGCTGGGGTGCGGAGCTGAATATCCGCTACATGTTTGAAAAAGCCTTCACCGGCGTGAAAGGCCAGGGTTACCCGCCGGAGCGCAAAGAATCCCAGGTGGCCAACGCCGGCATCCTGAACCAGATCAAGGAAGCCACCGGTAAAGCCTACCTCGACGGCCTCAAGGCCATCGATCCGGAACTGGTAAAAACCGCCGTAACCGGTGAGCGCTTCCAGGCCTGTTTCTTTGAAAACAGCCAGGATCAGGAACTGACCGACTTCGTGCGCAGCGTACTGGATTCCTGAGATACACAGCGGGTGTCTTAAACGTGTACCCGTTGGCAAAGGCCGCTCCGGAATATCCAGAGCGGCCTTTTTTGTTTTATATTCCCGTGACTGTTGCGAGTTTTCTGATCAGGGACGTCGCTGTATGTCGCAAGAAAATCGGACCATCACCGCTCCGTACCTGAAAGAAGGGGACAGAGTGGTCCTGTTTGATGGGGTTTGCCGCCTGTGCTCCGCCTGGGCGCGCTTTCTCATGAAATTCGACCGCGATCGATGCTTCAAGCTCGCCACAGTGCAGTCGGAAGAGGGGCAGGCGATTCTCTCTTTTTTCGGCTTGCCACTGGATGAATACGAAACCATGCTTCTGGTCGAAGGAAATCAGATATATGTAAAGTCTGATGCCCTCCTGCGTATTGCCAAACAACTCCCCCTGCCGTGGCCGGTATTCATCTGTTTACGCCTGATCCCTCGATCAGTACGGGATTGGATGTATGATCGTATCGCGCGTAATCGGTATCGGCTGTTCGGCAAAAAACCGGTTTGTTTTGTCCCCAGTCCAGTTGATGAGGCGCGCTTCCTGACAAAAAAGAAACCTCGTTAATGGGCTACTTGTCAGCGGCCTTTAATCACCCCACTGCGGGGTATGTAGATGTATTCGTCATGTACAAGTGGATTGACGCCTCGTAGGATTTTAAACGGCTTTACAGGGATTTTTGTAAGGGCTCGGAACCTGGGGATTAAAAGGAATTGATCATGGATGATGAAACTTCAACTCCCGGCCGCTGCCGGGTCTGCGAAACGCCCTTGTTCGACAGCTTTATCCCTCGCAAGGACGACGACAGGTTTGCGGTCTGCACAGCGTTTGAATGCAGCAACTTTCTCGAGCGTCATCGCAACCTGCCCGCTAACCTGTTCCAGTCCCAGCTGCAGTTTCACCGGGAACAGTTGCGGGAACGGCGTCTCGCGCGCGCGGAAAATGAAGCCAGAATCCGTGCGCGTGTCGCGGAGGAGGAAGAGGAAAATACCCGTCTGCTCGATGCCGCGCAGCAGGAGCTTACCGGTCTCGCACAGCAATCCCCCAGCCTGATGGTGATCCCCGCAGGACGCACCCGCATGATGCCGGTTTCTCCCGAGCGTATTGAAAGCTATCGCGCGCACCTGCAAAAGGTAATAGCAGAGGCGCGGAGCTTTGCCTGCGCGTCAGATATTCCACAGGACGATCAGAACTGGGCGCCTCGCGAGAAAAACCGGCGGCATGAAAACGCATTCCGCGATCAGCCGGAAGTGGCGCTGGTGAGTGATCACCTGTGTGGCATGTGCAAAGGTGCTTGTTGCTCGTCCGGGCAGAATCACGCTTACCTCTCGCCACTGAGTATGCGCCGGACCATGGACGAAAACCCGGCGCTTGACGACGGTGAGATTGCGGCCCTGTACCTGTCCCGTGTTGCCAGGACATCTATTGAGGGGGCCTGTATCAATCAGACCAGCGGCGGCTGCAGCCTGCCCAAAGAAATGCGTGCGGATATCTGCAACGCCTATTTTTGCGACCCCATCCTTGAATACCAGCGGGCGTGTGCAATTTCTGCTGAAGTGCCTCCGGTGTTCGCGGTGCAGAGGGAATATCTCTCCGCTGCGACCATCAGTCCTGACAAAGCCAACGAAGTGCTCGCTACCGCGTTGGTGCGGAGCACTGGCCCTGAGTTCATGGGGCCACAGGAAGACTGATCGAGTGCGCCTCCTGCGGATAATTCTCCGGTGACGCACACTTTCCTTTACACTGCGGGCTTCAATTCCTATCACCGGAGCCTATATGACGCAGCCCGACGCTAATTCCTGGCTGGATACTCTGCCCAAAGCCTTTCTTGCCTATCTCGACGGCCGTCGTCTGGACGAGGTGGAGTGCATAGTACCGGATCTGAATGGCATGTCGCGCGGCAAGGCGATGCCGCTGAACAAGTTTTCTCCAGAGGCCCCGATCTTCCTGCCCATATCCATTTTCTACCAGACGATTACCGGTCAGGATGTGGAAATGGATATCGAAAACCAGTGGGCCGAAAGCGATATGGCGCTGGTAGCGGATATGTCCACCGCCATGGCGGTGCCCTGGGCGAAGACACCGGCGCTGCAGATTATCCACGACCTGCACGACCTCGACGGTAATCCCATCCCCTGTGCACCGCGCAATGTGTTGAAGCGGGTGATCGCCATGTACCGGGACAAAGGCTGGCAGCCGATCGTGGCGCCGGAGCTGGAGTTCTACCTGACCCGGCCGAATGTGGACCCCAACGAGCCGATCCAGCCGCCGGTGGGCCGCAACGGGCGTTCAGGGACTTCCCTGCAGTCGTACTCCATGACCGCCATCGATGAATACGGACCGGTGATTGATACCATCTACGAATTTGCCGAGGCCGCTGGCCTGCACATCGATTCCGTCATTCAGGAAGACGGCGCCGGACAGGTGGAATTCAACCTTACCCATGGTGACCCGCTGTTACTGGCGGACCAGGTTTTCTACTTCAAACGCATCATTCGTGAGGCGGCGCTGAAAAATGGTATGTTTGCCACCTTTATGGCCAAGCCCATGCGCGACCAGCCCGGTAGCGCCATGCACATTCACCAGAGTGTGGTGGACTGCGAAAGCGGGGAAAATATTTTTTCCGCGGACGACGGCAGCGCTTCAGACCTGTTCCGTTACTTTATCGGCGGTACCCAGAAGCATCTGCGGGAAATCATGCCGTTCATTGCCCCCAACGTGAATTCCTACCGCCGCTTTGAAATGGCGGACAATTCCAGTGCCCCCACCAATATCGGTTGGGGCTATGACAATCGCGCTACCGGGCTGCGGGTACCGCACTCCGGTGCCCAGGACCGCCGCCTGGAAAATCGCGTGGTGGGTGTGGATGCCAATCCCTACCTGGCCATTGCCGCGAGCCTGGTGTGTGGATATCTGGGTATGGTGAACGGGGTGGAGCCCAGCGCGCCTGCAACATCTGAGCTGAATGAAGACCAGGAGGCCAGTTTTTATATCCCGGAGACCTTTGATGAGGCGCTGCGGATCTTTGATGATGCCGAGGAAGTGCGCGCGGCGATGGGGGAGGACTTCTGTCAGCTGTACGCCGCGGTGAAGTATGAGGAAATGCGCCTGTTCCACCGGGAGATTTCACCCTGGGAGCGCCAGCATCTGTTGCTGAATGTTTAGATAAACAATCGGGCCGCGGACAGTGGTCTGTGCGCCAACAAAAAAGCCTCCATCCGATCGCGGATGGAGGCTTTCTTTTATCTGGATGGACTAGCGGGATTGGGCTTTGCGATTAAACGTCAAAGCCCTGTTCCAGCTTCTTGTCCACCAGGACTTTTTTCAGGCGCGCGTACTGGGGGATGCCGTTTTTGTAGGGCGGGTAGTCTTCGCCCTGGATCAGCGGCTCCAGGTAGTTGCGGGCAGCCTCGGTGATACCGAAACCGTCTTCGGAAATAAATTCCTCGGGCATGAACTTCTCGACGTTGGCCACCTCGGAAAGCGGAGCTTCGCCAATGCTCCAGCTGTAATCGGCGGCGGAGCTGCCATTGCGCTCAATGGTGGGCATGATCGCGTTCTTGCCGGCAACCGCTGCCTCCACCGCGGCCTTGCCAACCGCGTAAGCCTGCTCCACGTCGGTGGCAGACGCGATGTGGCGCGCGGCGCGCTGCAGGTAGTCGGCCAGTGCCCAGTGGTATTTGAAGCCCAGCTCGTCCTTGACCATCTTGGCCAGGGTCGGTGCTACCCCGCCCAGCTGCTTGTGGCCGAAGGCATCGACGCTGCCGGCGTCGGCGAGGAAGGTGCCGTCTTCGTACTGGGCGCCTTCGGAGGCAACGATCACGCAGTAGCCCTTGTCGGTGACAGTCTGCTGAACCTTGGCCAGGAACTTTTCTTTATCAAACGCGACTTCGGGCAGCAGGATGATGTGCGGTGCATCGCCTTCCTCTTCCTGGGCGAGGGCGCCGGCGGCGGCAATCCAGCCCGCGTGACGGCCCATCACTTCGACAATGAACACCTTGGTGGAAGTTGCGCACATGGAAGCCACGTCCAGCGCCGCTTCCTTGGTGGATACCGCAACGTATTTGGCGACGGAACCGAATCCCGGGCAGTTGTCGGTGAACGGCAGGTCATTGTCCACGGTCTTGGGAATGTGGATGGCCTGGATGGGGTAACCCATCTTCTCCGATAGCTGGGAGATCTTGAGACAGGTATCGGCGGAGTCACCGCCACCGTTGTAGAAGAAGTAGCCGATATCGTGGGCCTTGAACACTTCGATCAGACGCTCGTACTCGGCGCGGTTCTGCTCGAGGCTCTTCAGCTTGTAGCGGCAGGAGCCAAAGGCGCCGGATGGGGTGTGGCGCAATGCGGCAATGGTGTCGCGGCTTTCCTGACTTACGTCGATCAGTTCCTCGCGGAGGGCACCGACAATACCATTCAGGCCGGCGTAGACCTTGCCGATCTTATCGCCGTGCTGCTGGGCAGTCTCTATGACTCCACATGCGGAGGCGTTGATGACGGCGGTAACGCCGCCGGATTGCGCGTAAAAAGCGTTCTTCTTCGACATGTCTATCCTATGGCTGCAGTCGCTGTTTCTCGTCTAAGTCGCCACGCAGTGGCGTGATTGCTGGCGGGCGGCTTCTGTCGGCTGCCTCACGCGGCGCGAAGTCTAATGTATTCATATGGCAATTGCATGGAATTGCGGGCATTCGACACTTACTGCGGGAAAAACCCGTGATAAGCTTGCGCGGCCTTGATTTCACTGGGTTTGACGGCAGATCTGAATTGCCGTCGCCATCGTCTGTACTGCGGTACCTGGGCAGTGCCTTTTCCTCCTCAGGATTGGCAGCAAAAACCGGGCCGGAACGCACAGAGCGCCAAAAAAACGGTGCAAATGCAGGAATGATTGCGCGAATCGGCAGTCTCATCCGGCACCTGTTTCCACGGATTAGAGCGAACCATCTGGCATGCATATTCATATTTTAGGTATTTGTGGCACTTTTATGGGCAGCCTCGCCCAGCTGGCGGTGGCGGAAGGCCACCGGGTGACCGGTTCAGATGCCAACGTCTACCCGCCCATGAGTACCCAGTTGGAGCGCGCGGGCATCGAGCTGACCGAGGGCTACGACCCCGCACAGCTGGACCCGGCGCCGGATCTGGTGATTATTGGCAACGCGCTGTCGCGGGGAAATCCCGCGGTGGAAGCGGTACTGGAGAAGGGGCTCGCCTATACCTCCGGGGCCCAGTGGTTGTGTGACCACTTCCTCGGCGGGCGCTGGGTGCTGGCGGTGTCGGGCACCCACGGCAAAACCACCACCGCCAGTATGCTGGCCTGGGTGCTGGACTATGCGGGCATGGATCCGGGCTTCCTGATCGGCGGCGTGCCGCAGAATTTCGATGTTTCCGCCCGCCTGGGCAGCACCCCGTTTTTCGTGGTGGAGGCGGATGAGTACGACACCGCGTTTTTCGACAAGCGCTCCAAGTTTGTCCACTACCGTCCACGCACCCTGATTATCAATAATCTCGAATTCGACCACGCAGACATCTTTGATGACCTGGCGGCGATTCAGCGACAGTTCCACCACCTGGTGCGCACCGTGCCCGGCTCGGGCCTGATCATTGCCGCGCAGGAAGACGCGGTCACCCAGGTGCTGGAACAGGGCTGCTGGAGCGAAGTACAGCGCTTCGACGTGGCCAGCGATGAGGATGTGTGCCTCGGTGACTGGTGTGCGGTCAATGTGGCCGCCGACGGCAGCCGGTTTGATGTGCAGCTGGAAGGCAGTACCGTGGCCAGTGTGGCGTGGGAGCAGACCGGGCTGCACAGCGTGAAAAACGGTCTGGCGGTGATGGCGGCTGCCCGTCATGTGGGCGTGGAGCCGGCGGTTGCTGCGGAGGCGCTGGGTAAATTCGGCGGGGTGAAGCGCCGTATGGAGTGCCTGGGGGATATCCAGGGAATCCGTGTGTACGATGATTTCGCCCATCATCCCACCGCCATAGAGACCACACTCAACGGCCTGCGAGCCAAGGTCGGCGGGGACAAAGTTATTGCGCTGATTGAACCGCGCTCCAATACCATGCGTATGGGACACCATCAGAACCAGCTGGCACGCGCCTGCGCCGGGGCCGACCTGGTGCTCTGGTACCAGCCCGAGGGGATGGACTGGTCCCTGGATGAGGTGGTTCATCATTCAACCGTGCCGGCGAAGGTTCTCCACAGTATCGACGCTGCGGTAGAATCCGTGCTCGAACTATCTGCCCCGGGCAGTCACGTTATTGTAATGAGCAATGGCGGCTTCGGCGGCGTACACCAGCGGTTGTTACACGCCCTGGAACAGAAATACGGCAAATAGTCCCGCACAGGGGGCTAATAGGAATACCTCTTTGGCTGAGCCGACATTCCCCAAAACCGTCACCCTGGCGATGACCGGTGCCTCCGGCGCCCAGTATGGTCTGCGCTTGCTGCAGTGCCTGCTGGCGGCGCGGGTGCGGGTTTGGCTGTTACTGTCCGATGCTGCGCGCATCGTGATCGACACCGAAACCCCGGTTTCCCTGCCGGAGGACGAAGCGCGCACGGAAGACTTCCTGCGCGAGCTTTATGGTGCTGAGCCCGGGCAGCTGGTCCTGTTCGGCAAGCGCGACTGGTTTTCCCCGGTGGCATCCGGGACCGGTGCTGCCAGCAGCCTGGTGATCTGTCCGGCCAGCGGCGGCACGCTGTCGGCCATCGCCTGCGGTGCCTCCAATAACCTGATCGAGCGCGCCGCGGATGTTGCGCTGAAAGAGCGCCGGCAGTTGATCCTGGTCCCGCGCGAGGCGCCTTACTCGGAGATCCATCTGGAGAACATGCTGAAACTTACCCGCATGGGGGCGGTGATCCTGCCGGCGAGCCCCGGGTTCTATCAGCGGCCGCAGTCCATTGAAGACCTGGTGGACTTTGTCGTTGCCAGAATTCTGAGCCAGCTCGGCATCGAACAGAGCCTGTTGCCCCCCTGGGGTGAGAGCTGATACGCAGACGCCAGATCAAAAATTATGCAAAATACCGTCACCATTCACTACTGCGTGCAATGCAACTGGATGTTGCGTGCCACCTGGATGGCTCAGGAACTGCTGTACACCTTTGCCGACGACCTTGAGCAGGTTGCGCTCAAGCCCGGCAGCGGTGGCGTTTTCGAGATTCACGTAGGTGACACGCTGATCTGGGAGCGCAAGCGCGACGGGGGCTTCCCCGGACCCAAGGAATTAAAACAGAAGGTGCGTGACGTATTGTTCCCGGAACGCGACCTGGGCCACGTGGATAAGTAGAAGCCCTGGCCAAAGAATGGCGCCCGCTAAGGTGCGGCGCAGCAAGATGTACATCCCCATTACGAATATAGCGAACTGATTATGCTGTTGGGCTTGAAGACCTGGTACGAGAAACTGGTACTCGGACACCCGAAAACCGTGCTGGCGCTGGTGGCACTGCTCACTATCGCCGCCGCCGCGGGTCTGCCGCGATTCAAACTGGATGCCTCCGCGGACTCCCTGACCCTGGAGACCGACGATTCGCTGGATTTCTTCCGCGAAATTTCCGAGCGCTACAACTCTGGCGACTTCCTGGTGGTGACTTATCGCTACAAGGAAGGCGACCTGTTCAGCGATGAATCCCTGGCCACCATGCGCCGTCTGCAGGACGAGCTGGCAATGGTGCAGGGCGTTTCCGGCGTGCAGTCGGTCCTGAACGTGCCGCTGCTGTACAGTCCCAAGCAGTCGATTTCCGATGTTGCCGACGGTATCCGCACCCTGTCGTCCCCCGGCGTTGACCGGGACCTTGCGCGCAAGGAGTTCCTGGAAAGTCCCATCTACAAGGATCTGATTCTGAGTCCCGATGGCGAGACAACCGCCATGATGCTCAACCTCGATCTCGACAAAAAGGGCCTGGACCTGGTGCGCGAGCGGGATGCACTGCGTCGCCAGCGCAATAGCGAGGGGCTCAGCGAGGAAGAGGCCCAGCGGCTTGAGGTAGTGAGCGCTGAATACCTGCAGCACCGCACCGCCCAGGAAGCGGCAGCCCGGGATCGGGTAAAAGAAGTTCGCGCAATTCTCGCCCAGTACAATGACAGCGCCGAATTGTTCCTCGGTGGTCTCACCATGATCACCTCGGACATGATCGCGTTTATCGAGAGCGATCTGGTGGTGTTTGGCACGGGCATTCTCGCGTTTATCGTGATCACCCTGCTGCTGATCTTCCGCCAGCCGCGATGGGTGCTGTTACCCCTGGTTACCTGTGTGACCACGGCGGTGATGATGCTGGGGCTGCTGTCCTGGCTGGACTGGCGGTTGACGGTCATCTCCGCCAATTTCGTGGCCCTGCTGCTGATCATTACCCTCGCCATCACCATCCACCTGGCGGTGCGCTACCGGGAGTATTTCGCAGAATACCCGGAATGGGATCGCTTCCAGCTGGCTTCCGCTACCGTCGCGTTCATGGCCAAGCCGTGTCTCTATACCGGTCTCACCACCATGGTGGCTTTCATCTCGCTGGTGGTCAGTGGCATCCGCCCGGTAATCGACTTTGGCTGGATGATGAGTATTGGTGTGACCATGGCGCTGGTGCTGTCGTTCCTGATCCTTCCCGCAAGCCTGATGCTGCTGAAAAAGAGGGATGCAGGGCAGGGCCGAGACAATTCCCACGCGTTTACCCAGGTGTTTTCCCGCTTTGCAGATAACCATAAGGCCGTGGTACTGGGCGTGGCTGTGATCGCGGCAGTGATCAGTGCCGTAGGGATCAGCCGCCTGAAAGTGGAGAACCGGTTTATCGATTACTTCGATGACTCCACGGAAATTCACCAGGGCATGCTGGTCATCGACCAGCGGCTCGGCGGCACCATCAATCTCGACGTGGTGCTGAACAAGCCCGAGCAGTCCGCACCGGCATTCGAGGGCGAGAGTGACGGGGAAGAAGACCCATTCGCCGCGGACTTTGGCGGGGATGAAGTAGCTGAGGATGAGGCCGACCCGTTTGCCGCGGAAGACCCGTTCGCTGCAGATGATCCTTTTGCCAGTAGTAGTGAAAGCCAGGCGCCGGACGCCTACTGGTTTACCGTGGCCGGCCTGAACCAGATTGAGCAGCTGCACGACTTCCTCGAGGCGCAGCCGGAAATCGGCAAGGTGCAGTCGCTCGCCACCCTGTACAAGATGGCGCAGGATCTGAATGATGGCGGCCTGAATGATTTCGAGCTGGCCGTGGCGCGCCAGAGCCTGCCGGAGGAGATCAATCAGGTACTGGTTCATCCGTACTGGTCTCCGGAACATCAGCAGGCGCGAATTACCATGCGCGTGATTGAATCGGATCCGGACCTGAGTCGGGATGAGTTGATCCGTCGTATTTACACGTTCGCGGAAAATGACATGGGGATCGCCGCGGAGGATATCCGACAGACCGGTATGCTGGTGCTGTACAACAATATGTTGCAGAGCCTGTTCAAGTCCCAGATTCTGACCCTGGGGGCGGTGTTTGCGGGGATCCTGTTGATGTTCCTGGTGCTGTTCCGCTCCCTTTGGCTGGCGGTAATTGCACTGGTGCCGAATATGCTGGCGGCCTGTGTGGTGCTGGGGGGTATGGGGCTGGCGAATATTCCGCTGGACATGATGACCATTACCATTGCGGCGATCACCGTGGGTATCGGCGTGGATCACGCGATTCACTACCTGTACCGTTTCCGCGAAGAGTTTGCCAAAGATGGCGATTACGTGGCGACCATGCACCGCAGCCATGCAACCATCGGCCGCGCGATGTTCTATACCGCAATCACGATCATTGCCGGCTTCTCGATCCTGGCCCTGTCCAAGTTTGTACCTTCGATCTACTTCGGCCTGCTTACTGCACTGGCCATGTCGGCGGCGCTGCTGGGCTCGCTGACGTTACTGCCGCTGTTGCTGGTGTTGATCAAGCCGCTGCCGAAACCTGCGGAGGAAGCCCAGCCGGGAAAGCCGGCGGCGGTGGCTGAGGCGTGCACGGGCTGATAGCGCTGACCGACCCCATCAGGTATTAATCGTTTGATTTATCGGGCCCGCGGATTCAATCCCCGGGCCCGATTTTTTTCTCCAGCGCCAGTTGCCTTCTAGTCTTATGGAATAGCCAAACCGGATTAATCCGAGAAGTGGATGGATGATGCAGAAAAGCCGTGTTGCGATTCTGATTCCCGGTATCTTTGACCGGGGCAAGTCAATGTTGCGTATGCAGCATGCTCTGGGAGATGCGGGTTTTGTCGCGCGCACAATCAAGCTAAAAACCAACAGCGGCTGGTATGGGATGGAGCCCATGGCCAGGCAGTTGCGCGACCTGGTGGAGGAGGTTGCTGGGAGCGGGGAAACATGCGCGCTGGTGGGATTCAGCATGGGGGGAATAGTGGCGCGCTACTACCTGCAAAGGCTGGGTGGCGCGGAAAGGGTGCACAAGTTTATTGCGCTCTCCAGTCCGCATTTTGGCAGTCTGTGGGCGCATCTGCTGCCCTACAAAGGCGGGCGCCAGTTGCGTATCGGCAGCGAGTTCCTCGATAACCTGAATCGGGATGCGGCAATGCTTGAAGGGCTTGCCCCGGTATCCATCTGGACACCTTATGACGCTACCATCGTACCGCACACCAGTTCCCGCCTCCCTGTGGGCAGTACTTACCAGGTGCCGGTCAGCCTTCACCGCTGGGTTCCACAGAATCCGGCGGTGATAAAAATCGTACGGACGGAGCTGACCGAGGCGCTTGAGGGTGGTGGATCCCGCTAGCTCGATCAACTGTCCTGCATAAAAAAGTCACGCAGATAGCGGAAGAGTTTCCGCTGATTGGTCGGCGCTTTTTTATTGGCGATTTCCTTGTTGGCTTCGCGAATCAGTGTGCGCACTTGTTGATGGTCTGCGCCGGGGTATGCATCAAAGAATGCGCTCTGGGCTTCCTTGCCCTGTGTCAGCAAGCGTTCCCGCCATTCCTCCGCCATGCGGTCAAAGCGCAGGTGCAGGTGATCCTGTTCCTTGTGCTTTTCCAGTACCGCTTCGATGGCCTCGACATCCGCCTTGCGCATCAGTTTGCCAATGTACTGCAGCTGGCGACGCCGCGCCTCGCGGGACTTGATCCGGTGCATGGTGGCGATTGCTTCGCTCAGAACCGCGTCCATGGGGACTTCTGCCAGTTTTGCGGCATTCAGTTCCGTCAGTTGTTTGCCCAGCGCCTGCAGCTGGTGCATCTCTTCCTTGACCTGGGTTTTGCTCTTCGGCAGGTCGTCTTCAAATTCTTCGAAATCGTCGGGATTGTGCATGTACTGTCTCTGAAAAGTTAGCTCGCCGGGCCTGTATCAGGCAAAGAAGAGGGTGGCGAGACCAAGAAATGACATAAAGCCCACTACGTCGGTCACCGTGGTCAGGGCGACGCCGCCGGCCAGAGCCGGGTCGATACGCATGGCGCGAAGGGCGACCGGCAGTATGGCGCCGGCAAGCGCTGCCGTGATCAGGTTGATGACCATGGCTGCAATGATAATCAGGGCAATGCGGGTATCCCCAAACCAGAGTGCGGCGATACCGCCCATGACCGAAGACCACAGAACCGCATTCAACGCCCCGGAACCCAGCTCGCGGGAGAGCAGCCAGCTCAGGTTGCTGCGCCCCACCTGTCCCAGGGCCATGCCACGGATCACTACCGTCAGTGTCTGGCTGCCGGCCACGCCGCCCATGCTGGCCACAATCGGCATCAGTACCGCCAGGGCTACCACCTTGTCGATGGTGTCCTGAAACAGATTGATGACCCACGAGGCCAGCAGCGCGGTCAACAGGTTAATTCCCAACCACACGGCACGGCGTGGCGCGGTGCGGATCACCGGCGCAAAGGTGTCCTCTTCCTCATCCAGGCCCGCGAGGCTCATCAGCGAGTGGTCGGCATCTTCGCGGATCACGTCCACCACGTCATCAATGGTGATACGACCCAGCAGGCGCTTGTGTTCGTCCACCACAGGTGCGGTAATCCAGTCGTACTTGGCGAACAGCTGGGCGACTTCGTCGTCCGGCATCTGTGCGGGTATCGGCTCCACGTCGGTGATCATCACCTCGCGCACGGTGACCGAGGGATCGGTTGTGAGCAACTTGGTGAGAGGCAGCAGGCCGATAAAACGACCCTGCCGGTTAACCACAAAGAGGTTATCGGTGGACTCGGGTAGTTGTTCGTGACGTCGCAGATAGCGCAGCACCACGTCCAAATGCAAATTGGGGCGGACGGACACGATGTCCGTGTCCATCAGGCCGCCGGCGGTTTCCTCATCGTAGGCCAGTACGCTTTCCACCCGCTGGCGGTCGTGCTCGCTCATGGCGGAGAGCACTTCCCCCATCACCCGCTCGGGTAACTGCTGCAGAATGTCGGCGACATCGTCCGCGTCCAGTCCCTCCATGATGGCCACCATTTCTTCGGTGTCCATAGTGGCGAGAATCTGGCTCTGCACGTCGTCGGTGAGCTCCTGCAGGACCTCACCTTCTACTTCTCTGTCGATCAGCTCCCACAGAACCCGGCGAATACGCGGAGGAGAACTTTCCAGCAGTTGCGCAATGCTCTGAGGGGACAGGGAGTGCAGCATGCGCTGAACTTCGCGCCCGGTGCCGCTATCCAGCGCGGCATACAGCTCGCCGAGCTGATTCTGGGCGCGGAATTTGAAGTCGGCATTGACGGGTTTGGGCACAGAGTTACCTGCTGTCTGCGAGCATTTTCAGGGGCGGTATTATACCGGTTGAGCGGCGTAGAGTGGCTACTGCTCCTATTCCCCTTCGCCGAACCGGTCGTTGATCAGGGCGCAGATAGTCTCGTGTGCGAGATCTTCGTCGCGGCCGCAAATCTCCAGTTCCAGTTCCACGCCCTTGCCTGCGGCCAGAAGCATCAACGCCATCACACTCTTGCCATCGACGGCCTTGCCCTGGCAGTGCACTTTGACTTCGGAAGAGAAGCGCGCGCTGGTTTGGGCAAACTTGCTGGCGGCGCGGGCGTGTAGCCCGAGCTTGTTGATGATGGTGATGCGGCTTTTTTGCATGGACGGTTTTCTTCCGGGGAGCGGGGCTCGTTACTTCTGTTGTTCGCGGTGGCGAATCTGGATGTTCTCAAACTGGCTGGCAAAGGTTTTGGCCAGCTGTTCCACCATATACACGGAGCGATGGCGGCCGCCGGTACAGCCGATGGAGACCGAGGTGTAGCTGCGGTTGCTCTGTTGATAGGAGGGCAGCCAGCGCTCCAGAAAATTTGTGATATCTCGCTGCATGTCCTCGGTTTCCTGGTGTGAACGCAGGAATTCCGCCACCTCCGGGTCCTGACCGGTTTTATTGCGCAACTCGGCGACCCAGTAGGGATTAGGCAGGCAGCGCAGGTCGAAAACGAGGTCTGCATCCACTGGCACACCGTGCTTGAAGCCGAAGGATTGGAACAGGATGGCCATGCCGGGGGAGTCTTTACCCACAACGCGGGATTTCACCTGATCGCGCAGCTGGTGCAGGCTGAGGCTGCTGGTGTCGATGACCAGGTCGGCCATGGCGGCCAGGGGCGCGAGCAACTCCTTCTCGTGGTTCAGCGCTTCGAGCAAATGGGTGCGACTGTCGCTCAGTGGGTGTTTGCGGCGGGTCTCGCTAAAGCGCTGTACCAGTACTGGTGAGCGCGCATCCAGATAGATGACGTCGCAGTCGATTCCACTCTCGCGCAAATCGTTGATGACCTTGGGCGCCTGGCGTACGTCGTGCCATAAATTGCGCGCATCGATGCCGAGTGCCAGCTGGGTATTTTCTTGGGGGGGGTGTTCCGCTACCCGGCGGATCAGTTCCGGCAGCAGGCTCGCGGGGAGGTTGTCGATGCAGTTGAAGCCCACATCTTCCAGCAGTTGCAGAGCGGAACTTTTACCGGAGCCGGAGCGACCGCTGATTATGACCAGGCGCATGGAACAAGCACTCCTTGCTGATTCCGGGCGCTTTGCTGCGCGACCGGAATGGCTAACTTGGGCTGGTCATCCGGCAGCAGGAAGTTGCCGGATGTGTGCGTTGGCTATTATGCCGCGGCGGCACTGTTGATTGCCAGTGCGTACAGCTCGTCACTGGTGCTGGCTTCGCGCAGTTTTTCGCGCACCCGGCTGTCACTGAACAGCGCTGCGATCTCCGCCAGGGTCTCCAGGTGCTCCTGCTCCGAGTTCTCCGGTACCAGCAGGGCAAACAGGAGATCGACAGGCTGGCGGTCGATGGCGTCAAAGTCTACGGCAGGGGAGGTCGTGCACAGCACGCCAATGGGCTTTTCACAGCCGGGCAGGCGGCAGTGTGGGATGGCGACACCCTCGCCAATACCGGTGGAGCCAAGGCGCTCCCGGGCTACCAGCTGGTTGAAAACAGTATCGGAGTCCAGATCGGGGTATTGTTCTGAGATCGCCTGGGCGATGTTGAGTAACAGCTTTTTCTTGCTACTCCCCGCCAGGTGGCAAAGGCTCAGGCGGGGAGAGAGTAGTGCTTCCAATGTCATAACTTACTGATGATCTAGCGGTACAGGCCAGCCGGTAACCTGATGGTGTTACGACTAGCGGTGACTGCGTAACTTTTCTTTGTGTTTCAGCAGCTGCCGGTCGAGTTTGTCGGCGAGAGAATCAATCGCCGCGTACATATCTTCCGATTCCGAATCTGCAAATACATCCTTGCCATTCACGTGAACCCGCGCTTCGGCTTTCTGGATGAGTTTGTCGACGGAAAGTATGACCTGTGTATTGGTGATCAGGTCGTGGTGGCGGGAGAGCTTGTCCAGTTTGGTCAGGCAGTAATCGCGAATGGCCGGAGTTACGTCAACATGATGGCCACTGATATTGATCTGCATGGATTTCTCCTCATCGGGTGCAACACAATCTGGCAGCACCCCCGCACAGGGCGGCAACCCTACTAGGAAGTGCGCCAGAATGGAAGGATACACTCAATGTCAGTGCATTGGTTGCGCAGAAAATGATCGCCGGAGGGTTGCAGCGCCCCTGTTTTGTGACCCTGGTGGCTAGACCAGTCGTTTCCGCTCGCTGGAGGAGGGGATTCCCATGGATTCGCGGTATTTTGCCACGGTGCGCCGGGCCACTTTGATCCCCTGCGAATCCAGCTCCTGAGTGATCTTGTTGTCCGACAGGGGCTTGCGTGGCTGCTCGGCGTCGATCAGCTTGCGGATCAGTGCGCGGATGGCCGTAGATGAGGCGTCCTCGCCGGAGTCGGTGCTGACATGGCTGGAGAAGAAGTATTTGAGCTCGAACACACCGCGGGGGGTGAGCATGTATTTCTGGGTGGTCACCCGGGAAATGGTGGATTCGTGCATGCCGATGGTTTCGGCAATATTTGCCAGTACCATGGGTTTCATGGCCTCCGGTCCCAGCTCGAAAAACCCCTGCTGCTTTTCCACGATACAGCTGGCGACCTTGAGCAGGGTCTCATGGCGGCTCTGCAGGCTCTTCAGGAACCAGCGCGCTTCCTGCAAGTTGTCGCGCAGGTAGTTGTTCTCGCTGGAGTTGTCCGCGCGTTTGATTAGCGATGCATAGGCGTCGTTGATGCGCAGCTTGGGGGTTGTCTCCGGGTTGAGCTCCACCACCCAGCGCTGCTGTTTGCGGCTCACAATGACATCCGGGACCACATACTGGGGTTCTTCACCGCCAAAAGCTTCGCCGGGGTAGGGGGTGAGGGTCTGTATCAGACGCATAACCTCGCCCAGCTGGGCCTCACTGAGACGGGTTCTGCGGCTCAACTGGCGAAAGTCCCGTTTCCCCAGCAGGTCCAGGTGCTGGTCCACCACAATCAGTGCCTGGGGCAACCACGGTGTTTCGGCCGGTTGCTGGCGCAGCTGCAGTAGCAGGCTCTCGCGCAGATCGCGGGCGCCGCAGCCCACCGGCTCAAACTGCTGGATGGTCTTCAGGACCGCGAGGACCTCGTCGATTTCGACTTCGAGGGCCTCGGCCATTTCGTCCAGGTCTGAATCCAGGAAACCGTTGGGAGCAATGGCGTCGATCAGTGACTCGCCGATAAGCTTGTCGCCCTCGGTCAGTGGTGTGAGGTTGAGCTGCCACAGCAGGTGATCCTGCAGGCTCTCGGACACCGCGTTGCGCTGTTCGAAGGCGAAGTCGTCCCCTTCGCCGCCGGTGTAGCTGCCGCCGGTATAAATGTCGTCCCAGCGGGTATCCACCGGCAGGTCATCTGGGATCTCGCTGTTCCAGTCGCCATCGGCAGTAGAGTCGTTCTTGGCCTCGCGGGCGCTCTCGCGCTCGGCGGCTTCGCGCTCCTGTCCTTCGGAGCTTGCGGGGGTGTTTTGATCCTGGTGTGTCTCGCCGGCGTGCTCGTCAAAGTCCGATTCCAGCAGCGGATTGCTGTCGAGCGCCGACTGGATTTCCTGTTGCAGGTCCAGGGTCGACAGCTGCAGCAGGCGAATGGCCTGTTGCAGCTGGGGCGTCATCGTCAGCTGGGTACCGAGTTTTAACTGGAGTGACTGCTTCATAAAGGGGTATGCCGGCAGAATTATCTGGCGTTAGTGCGCTGAACAGAATCTGTATCTGTTACGGCGGCGTAAAGCTCATTTCCTGCAGACTACCCCGGGGCAAATCGGAACACAAGAGGCAGGTTAAGCAATAAGTGTGCCGAAACGACATTTGCCCTTGGTTGCGCCCGTATTATTTGTGATGGCCGTCTAGGGTTGCGGGAGATCTAGCAGATGGATCCCCCGGCTTTTGCTCAAATGGTGAACTCGTGTCCCAGATAGACGTCTTTTACCTGCTTGTTCGCAGCGACGTCTTTGGGGTTGCCTGAGGCGATAATATGCCCTTCGCTGACGATGTAGGCGGTCTCGCAGATATCCAGGGTCTCGCGCACATTGTGATCGGTGATCAATACACCGATGCCGCGATCTCTCAGGTGGCGGATGATCTGCTGGATGTCGTTGACCGAGATGGGGTCAACTCCGGCAAAAGGCTCGTCGAGCAGGACGAAGGCGGGGTTGGTAGCCAGGGCGCGCGCAATCTCAACGCGACGGCGCTCGCCGCCGGACAGGGCCATGCCCAGGCTGTCGCGGATGTGGGTGATATGGAATTCTTCCAGTAGTGCTTCCAGCTGCTCCTGGCGCTGGCTGCGGTTCAGGTCCTTGCGCGTCTCGAGGATGGCGAGGATGTTGTCTGCCACTGACAGGCGACGAAATACCGATGCCTCCTGGGGCAGGTAACCGATTCCCTTGCGTGCACGGCCATGCATCGAATAGCCAGTAATGTCTTCACTGTCGATCAGTACCTGCCCGGCATCGGCCTGGACCAGGCCGGCGATCATATAGAAACAGGTGGTCTTGCCGGCACCATTGGGGCCGAGCAGGCCAACTACCTGGCCGCTGGATACGCTCACGGAAACGTCCTGAACGACTTTGCGTTTCTTGTACTGTTTGGCGAGATGTAACGCTTGGAGCGTCGGCATGTTGCAATCCGGTATCTGAAGGGCTGCTGCGGGCAGCCACTTGTTAAATATTGAGTGTCGGGCAGGGGGCGCTTACTGGTCGTTTTGTGCCGGTTTGGATTCCGGTTTCCAGATCATCTCTACGCGCTTCTGCTCTGATTGTCCCTGAGCCTGCATCTGTTCGCTATTGAGGTCGTAGTCGATGCGCTCGGCGGACAGGGTGTTGCCATCGCGATCGACAAACGCTTCCCCGGTAAGTTGCAGGGCGTCGCTGCTCACCAGGAACTCGATACGTTTGGCGCGCGCTTTGACCGGGGTGGTACTTTCCTCGACCTGTTGCTGGAAGTGCGCCGGCTTGCCGGTGGCAACCACCTTGTTGATTTCACCCTTGGTGTTGCCGTGGACCTCCACGCGGTCGGCGCGAATCTGCAGGGAACCCTGACTGATGACCACGTTGCCGCTGTACACCGAGAGGTTTTTGCTGCGATTGGCTTCCAGTTTGTCAGCGGAAACCTTGACCGGCTGTTCCCGGTCATTGGGGAGGGCCAGGGTGTTGGCGGCGAACAGCAGCGTGGCGAGGAATGTAGCGCCGGCTGCACGGAAGATGCTGCGCGCCGGTCGGCGGGTCGAGTCATTGGGCTTCATAGCTGCTTTCCACGTCAGACAGGATTTCTACTTTGTCTTTTTTCAGGTCGGCGCGCAGGCCTTTGCCTGTGGTGCGATTTGGACCGTCGGTAATGGTAACGCGTTTATCCGTTTCGGCGAATTCTTCACGCGGCTTGATCGTAATACTGGGGGTGCGCAGGGTAATGCCTGGTTCCGGTAGTTCCCGGATCGAGACGTCCCCGCGCAGCACCACTTTCTGGCCGTTGTTGTAGGCGACCCCAGAGCGGGACTCCGTGCGCCAGCGGGAATCCTCGCCTTGATAGAACATCATGCGCGGCTCGGTGAGGTCCGCGCGGTCGCGGCGCGCGAACTGGAAAAAGGTCACGCGCTCGGCGTCCACTTCATAGGCGAGCGTACCCGCAGCGCTGAAGTGGCGCGTCCGGGCATCCCGGATGATGAGGTCCGCAGCCTTGTTGTGTTCCTGCTGGGTGGGGCGCTTGCCCATCAGCTGCTCAGGTGGGCTTTCGGTAAACCACAGCCCAAGTGAGATAAGGGTGACAACAATGACCAGGGGGAGCCAGGTGCGCATTCGGTTTTGGTTTCCTTGAGTGGGCAGCCAATCTCAGGTGGCCGCTCTTTTAGTCTTCGCAGCGGTCTGTTGGTTCAGGTGATGGCGCGACAGATTACCTTTCACCGTGGGCGAGGTAAGGTGCCAGTGCCGCGTTGAAGGTGTCCTGAGCGTGCATGATCCGGTCGCACACTTCGCGTACGGCACCCAGGCCGCCGCTGCGTTCGGTGACAAACAGTGCGCGTTCGAGTACCGGTGGAGCGGCATTGGGGACCGCGATCGGGCAGCCTACCCGGGTCATCAGTTGCAGGTCCGGATAGTCGTCTCCCATGTAGGCGATGTGCTGCATATCGTAGGGCTCGTTGGCGAACAGCTCCAGAAACGCCGTGTATTTGTCTTCCCGGCCCTGGATCAGGCGGGTAATCCCCAGGTCGTGTGCGCGCTTTTCCACCAGGGAGCTGCGGCGGCCAGTAATGATTGCCACGGCGACGCCGGATTGCTGCAGCATCTTGATGCCATGACCATCCAGTGTATGGAAGGTTTTCAGCTCGTTTCCATGGTTGTCGAAATACAGCCGGCCGTCGGTAAGCACTCCGTCCACGTCGAGGATCAAGTGGCGCACCCGGCTCAGTTTGTCGCGGATGTCCTGTTCTGTGTGCGGTTGCAGCTGGTTCACGGGGATTCTCTTCTATCTATATAACTATTGTTTCAGGCGGGTATCTGTGCGCCCGGATACCGGGCTTGCGAGAACCGGATCAGATGACTCCAGCGCGCAAAATATCGTGCATATGCAGGAGTCCGATGGGGTGGTGTTCGGGGTCCTCGACGACCAGTGCTGTAATCTTGTTGTCTTCCATGATGCGCAGCGCTTCTGCGGCGAGGGTGTGGGCGCTGACGGTTTTGGGGCGGCGGCTCATTACCTGGTCCATGGTGGCACTATCCAGCTCCTGCTTCTGGTCGATCACCCGGCGCAGGTCACCGTCGGTGAATACGCCCAGCAGGCAGCCATTGCTATCGACTACGGTTGTCATGCCAAAGCCCTTGCTGGTCATCTCCAGCAGCGCGGTGGAAAGCGGCGTTTCCGGCGCTACTTGGGGCAATTCATCACCGGCGTGCATGACATCCTCCACCTTAAGCAGCAGCTGGCGACCCAGCGCACCTCCCGGGTGGGAAAATGCAAAGTCCTCGGCGGTAAAACCGCGCGCTTCCAGCAGCGCTACCGCGAGGGCGTCACCCATTACCAGGGTGACCGTGGTTGAGGATGTGGGTGCCAGGTTGAGCGGGCAGGCCTCGGTGTCTACGGCGATGTCGAGGTTCACATCGGCGGATTGCGCGAGTGGTGAGTCCGGCTTGCCGGTCATGCTGATCATGGGGATGCCGAGGCGCTTGAGCAGGGGCAGCAGGGTGAGCACCTCTGCGGAGGTGCCCGAGTTGGAAATGGTGATTACCAGGTCCTGGCGGGTGATCATGCCCAGGTCCCCATGGCTTGCCTCGCCTGGATGGACAAAGAAGCTCGGCGTGCCGGTGCTGGCGAGGGTGGCGGCAATCTTGCGGCCTATATGACCGGATTTGCCCATGCCGGATACGATCACGCGGCCCTTGCAGGAAAGAATCAGCTCGCAGGCCCGTTTGAACTCGTCGCCGATGCGGGGCTCCAGTGCAGCTACCGCGTCGGCCTCCATGGAAATGGTACGGCGTCCGGCCTCAATGATCAGATCTGTTCCCATAGTAAATCTCGCCAGGGTTCGCTAGGGCGGGGCCCGTGAGAGTTGGTCCCGCTGCTGTTCAGTTTAGAGAAGCGTTGTCGTTTCTGGGTACCGGCTTGCGGTGGCTCTGTACCGCGGTCCGGGGTGCTGACGTGCTAACCTTTTAATGTGGGGCGCGCCGCAAATGCTATTGCACAGCTAAACTCAGCTAGTGCTGGCGGAATCCGGTTTTGGCCTCATCGCCCGATATGCCGGCTTGGCCCGGTAGCTGCCCCCGGGCTGGCGGTTTGTAGGCGGGGAGCGCGACCGGTCAGCACGGCGATAGTGACCCAGTGCCGCTTGCCCGAAGCGCCGCCATGGTATAGTTTGCCGCCGCTATTGTCAGCTACCGAGAAAGACCGAACGGGAAATCGGTCACTCCAGCCCACCAGCGAAAAATTTCGGCGTCGCCACGACACTTTTTCTCGTGGCGAGTATCCAAGGGACGAATTGCCAATGGGAGATATTCTGTGAGAGCGCCCGCCATGACCATCCAGACCCGAAAATCTGATCAGCGGATTACCACCCGCGTTCGGGCACTGTTATCCGTTTTCTTGCTGTGTTGCGTGGCACCTTTTGCCTCCGCTGCGCAGAATCCTTATACCGTGATCGAAGGGGTTTCCAACGAATTGCTCGGAGTAATCCGCAGCGAGGGTAAGAACGTCAACGCCAACCCGCAAAGTTACTACTCGGCGGTTGATCGGGTATTGGCGCCGGTGGTGGACTTTGACTTTATCGCCCGCGGGGTGATGGGCAAGTACGCCAAGCAGGCGACCCCGGCGCAGCGCGCCAAGTTTGCCAGTACTTTCCGCCGCGACCTGGTGGCGACGTTTGCCCGGGGTGTTGCGACCTTTGGGAATATGGACGTTAAAGTGCTGAATCCAGGGGCCGCCCCGAGCGGTAACCGGGTCAATGTATTGCAGGAAGTGCGCAGCAAAGAGGGTGTGACCAAGGTCTCATATACCCTGGTCCGCAATCGCAGCGGACAGTGGAAACTGATCAACGTGATTCTGAACGGCGTCAACCTTGGTAAAACCTTCCGTGGCCAGTTCTCTCAGTCTATGCAGACGAATGGCGGTGATATCGACAGAGTCATTGCCAGCTGGTCGGCGGCGGACAAAGTGGGTTGATGAGCCCGAATGCGCGAGAATTCGTAAGGGCCCGGCACCGTCGTGAGAATGGCGGCTGCGCCGGGTTGCTTATTCCAGTACACTTGCGCGTTTTTAACACGACTGTAAGCCCCACCTATGCAACCAGATCAGATCAAAGCCCTGATTGAAGGGCAAATCCCCGGAAGTCAGGTTGAAGCGTCCTTCGAGGGCAGCCACCTTCAATTGACGGTCATCAGCGAAGCGTTCAATGGCCTCAGCCGGCTCAAGAAGCAGCAGCTGGTGTATGGAGCGCTGTCCGAAAAAATCGCCGATGGCACCCTGCACGCCGTGCAGATGAAAACCCTTACGCCCGAAGAAGCCGGCGAATAAATGTAGTCCGGACACAAACCTGGTTTGTGTCCCGTTTTTTGCTCCGCAATGGGAAACCAGATCGAATGGACAAGCTGATTATCGAAGGGGGCAGCCCCATTTCCGGAACACTGAAGATTTCCGGGGCCAAGAATTCTGCGTTGCCGATTCTGGCAGCAACGCTGTTGGCTGATGGGCCGGTGCAGATTCACAATCTCCCACACCTCAACGATATCACCACCATGATCACCCTGTTGCGGTGCATGGGAACTGAAGTCACGATTGACGAAAAACTGGGGGTGGAAATCGATCCACGCTCGGTCAATGACCTGACGGCGCCCTACGAGCTGGTGAAGACCATGCGCGCCTCAATCCTGGTGCTTGGGCCACTGCTGGCCCGTCACGGGGTGGCAAATGTCTCTTTTCCCGGTGGCTGTGCCATTGGTAGCCGTCCGGTCGATATCCACCTCAAGGGCCTCGAAGCCATGGGGGCGGAAATCACCATTGATGAAGGATTTATCCGTGCCCGCAGCAATGGCCGCCTGAAGGGCGCCAATATTGTGATGGAAAAGGTCACGGTCGGCGGTACCGAAAACCTGCTGATGGCGGCGGCGCTGGCTGAGGGGACCTCGGTGTTGCACAACGCTGCGCGGGAGCCTGAAATCGTCGACCTGGCAGAATTCCTGATTGCCATGGGGGCCCAGATCGAGGGCGCAGGCACCGATACCATTCGTGTGCACGGGGTACCACGTCTGGCCCCCTGTTCCTACACCGTTATGCCCGACCGGATCGAGACCGGCACCTTTCTGGCTGCTGCCGCGGCAGCGCGCGGCAAGGTGCGCCTTACCCATACCCGTGCGGATATCCTCGATGCGGTACTGGTGAAGTTTGAGGAGGCCGGGGCCCATATCAGTATCGGTGATAACTGGATCGAGCTGGATATGAAGGGGAATCGACCCAAGGCGGTCAGTTTCCGCACCGCGCCATACCCGGCCTTCCCGACCGATATGCAATCTCAGTTTACCGCCATGAATGCGGTGGCTGAAGGCAAGGGCACGGTGGTGGAAACCATCTTCGAGAACCGCCTGATCCAGGTGCACGAGCTCAACCGCATGGGTGCGGATATTATCCTCGAGGGCAATACCGCGATTGTCACCGGCGTTGAAAAGCTGACGGGTGCTCCGGTAATGGCCTCGGACCTGCGCGCTTCCGCCAGCCTGGTTATCGCCGGTATGGTGGCAGAGGGGACAACCATCGTGGATCGCATTTACCATATTGATCGCGGCTACGAGTGTATCGAGGAGAAGCTGCAGCAGCTGGGTGCCAATATCCGTCGCGTCCCTGGCTGATAGCCGGTTTCGCGGGGCTATATGTTTCCCGTCTAGGTTTATTCTAGATTTTTATTGGCGCAGCTCTCCCTGAGTCGATAAGCTCCCGCGAGCATTGGGGGCTAGCCTCTTTCTTCCGGCCCGGCACCTGCCGGGCGCATCAGATAATCATAATCGTTATGCAGATCACCATTGCCCTGACCAAGGGGCGTATTCTCAAAGAAACGCTGCCGCTGCTGGCCGCTGCTGGCCTGGAGCCGCTGGAAGACATTGCCAAAAGCCGCAAGTTGATTTTCCCTACCAACCAGGAAAATGTGCGCCTGCTGATTTTGCGGGGCTCGGATGTGCCTACCTATGTGCAGCACGGTGCCGCGGATATGGGGGTGGCCGGCAAGGACAACCTGCTGGAGCATGACGACAGCAATATCTATGAGCCGCTCGATCTGAATATTGCCCGCTGTCGCCTGATGACCGCGGGTATCAAGGGGGCTGCACTGCCCAGCGGCCGTATCAAGGTGGCAACCAAGTTTGTGCAATCTGCCAAGCAGTATTACGCGGCCCAGGGGCGTCAGGCGGATATCATCAAACTGTACGGCGCGATGGAGCTGGCACCGCTGATGGATCTGGCGGATGAAATCGTGGATATCGTGGATACCGGGAATACCCTCAAGGCGAATGGCCTCGAGGCCCGGGACCACATTGCCGATATCAGCAGCCGCCTGATCGTCAACAAGGCCTCAATGAAAATGAAATACAGTGCAATCAGCGCGCTGATCGAACAGCTGGCGCAGGCGGTAAACGCGCAGAAAGCCGACTGAGACCTCTCCGCAAACGCATCTTCGACCGAACGACTATGAGTGAACTTTCCATCCGCCGGCTGGATGCCGGCAAACCCGGCTTTTCCGCAGAGTTGGACCGTCTTCTTGACTGGGAGTCAGTGGCGGACCATCAGGTAGAGACTGCGGTTGCCGATATCCTGCAGCAGGTAAGGGTGCGCGGCGACGCGGCAGTCATCGAATATACCAACCGCTTTGATCGGCGCAGCCTGCAATCCGCGGCGGATTACTGCCTGGATAAAGCCCAGCTGCACGCTGCGCTGGAACGTATTACGGCCGACAGTCGCGCATCGCTGGAGCTGGCGGCCAAGCGGGTGCGGGATTATCACGAGCACCAGCTGCAGTCGTCCTGGCAGTATCAGGAAGCCGACGGCACGGTCCTGGGTCAGCAAATTACTCCGATGGAGCGCGTGGGTATCTACGTGCCGGGCGGCAAGGCCAGCTATCCATCCTCTGTACTGATGAATGCTATTCCGGCGAAAGTTGCGGGGGTGGATGAAATCCAGATGGTGGTGCCTGCGCCGGATGATCGGCTGAATGATCTGGTACTCGCCGCTGCGGCCATCGCCGGAGTGGACCGGGTGTTTACCATTGGCGGAGCGCAGGCGGTTGCCGCGTTGGCCTACGGAACGGAAACTGTTGCGCGAGTGGACAAAATCGTGGGGCCTGGCAATATTTTTGTCGCTTCCGCCAAGCGCGCGGTGTTTGGTCAGGTGGCCATCGATATGATTGCCGGTCCCTCCGAGATCCTGGTGATCTGCGACGGCAAAACCGATCCCGACTGGATTGCGATGGATCTGCTGTCGCAGGCGGAGCATGACGAGCAGGCGCAGTCCATCCTCTTGTCCCCGGATGCATCCTTCCTGGATGCGGTGGAAGCCTCACTGCAAAAACTGCTGCCGACGCTTTCCCGGGAGGCTATTGCTGGTCGCTCCCTGGCTGATCGCGGCGCGCTGATTCTGGTGCGGGATCTCGAGCAGGCCGTAGAAGTGGCCAATCGCGTTGCGCCGGAGCACCTTGAGGTATCCGTAGATCAACCGGAGCAGTATTTGCCAAGTATCCGCAACGCGGGTGCTATCTTCCTCGGTCGCTATACCGCAGAGGCACTTGGGGATTACTGCGCGGGGCCCAACCACGTGTTGCCCACCAGTGGTACCGCGCGTTTCTCCTCGCCGCTCGGGGTGTACGATTTCCAGAAGCGCAGCTCGGTCATCTACTGCTCGCCACAGGGAGCGGACGCGCTTGGGCGCGTTGCTTCAGTATTGGCGCGGGGGGAGGGGCTTGAGGCGCACGCTCGATCTGCGGAATATCGGGTGGCGGAAGACGGTTGATCGCCGCTTCTGGCTGCCAGCCCGACGTAGACAGGTAAAGTGCTAAAGCCGCGGTTCCGACCTCGGCTTTTTTGTTTGTCGCTCTGTCTGCGATTCAGGGAGTGGGTGAGGCTGGAATTTTGGTCGCCTGCCAGGCTACCGCGCGCCACTGGCCGTCGCGCTTGATAAATGTGCCGGTATTGAAATATTCGCTTTCCGGAGTGCTCGAGCCCGCGTTGCCGTCTGCGGGTTTCGATTCTGCGATCAGCCTGAATGCCACTATTGCAGTTTCATCAAACAGCCGAATATCGGTATCTTCGGCGCGATACCGAATGCTGTTTGATTCGGCCTTTTCCCCGTCTTTTGCTTCGCTCTTTGCTGAGCGCATGCCTTGTATGATCTTCTGTTTGCCGAACCGCTGTCCGCTGGAGCTGGTGTAAATCAGGTCTTCCGCCCAGAAGCGCTGGTGAACCTGGATGTCGCTCGCGGCACCGGCCAGGAACTGGTCGAGCAGGGTTTTCAGTTCAGCGTGGTCGTTGGTCTCAGCGTTGGCGGTACCAGTGAGTAGTGCGAGCAGCAGTGGAAACCACAGTGATTTCAGCATGATCAAACCCTTCCATGTATTTATTGTTGCTTGTTTTCGTTTCCCGGGCGGGCGTTAACTTCCGGGGTTAGTCCCTGGCTTGGGGCTGCGGCTTTTCCGAAACCGTGGCCTGGGTGGTGCGCACCTCGCGGTCGCGGATATAGGTGATGGTGACCACTTCCCCGGGCCTCAGGGTGGCCATGGCGGCGACACCGTGCTTGCCGTCATTGATCGGATCGCCATTGATATGAGTGATCACATCGCCCGGTTTGAGGCCCGCCAGGGAGGCTGGTCCCTGATTGTAAGTGGCAGTGATGATGACGCCGTTGGTAGAGGCCAGATTGAATGATCGCGCCAGTTGTGGCGAGAGAGTCTGGGCCTCGATGCCGAGCCAGCCGGGAACCACGCGACCGAATTCAATGATGTCCTGCATGATCTTGAGCGCGATATTGGCTGGAATCGCGAAGCTGATACCGCCTGTGGAGCCACTTTGATTGAGGATCGAGGTGTTGATACCCAGCAACTTTCCGTAGGCGTCTACCAGTGCGCCGCCGGAGTTGCCCGGGTTAACCGCAGCGTCGGTCTGCAGGAAATTCTGCAGGTAGCTGCCGTTACCGGTACTCGCGAGGTCGCGCCCGGTCGCACTGATGATCCCCTGTGTGACCGTCTGGCCCACACCGAAGGGGTTGCCAATAGCGAGCACCACATCTCCCACCTGGGCTTTATCCGGGTCGCCCACTTCAATGGCGGTAAGGCTGTCCAGTTCGACCCTGAGCACTGCCAGATCGAAATCCGCATCCGAACCCACCAGTTTTGCCTGTGCCTCGCGCCCATCCGCAAGCACCACTGCAATTTCTTCGGCCCCGGAGACAACGTGGTAGTTGGTTAGAATGTAGCCGTGCGCATTGACGATCACCCCGGAGCCCAGATTGGACTGCATTCGCTCCTGTTGCGGCAGATTCATGTTATCCAGCAGGCGTCGGTACAGGGGGTGGTTATAGAGTGGGTGTCTGCGTTGGGACACTACCTTGCGGGTGAAAATGTTGACCACCGCCGGGCCGGCCAGGTTGACCGCGCTGGCATAGGATACCGGACCCTGGAAGCTCCCCACTGTGGGTACTTTCTCGGTCTGGCCCCGCAGGTGGGGGAACAGCAGCAGTAGCGCTGCGGCCATCGCGAGACCGATAAGGGCTGGTATGGCCCAGTCTTGCAAGAAACGTTGTAATGACACAGGGACTCCTTGATTTGGGGTCATTATACGTCTTTGAGTTCTGGTGTCCTCACCAAGCGTTCTAAGCTACAGCGTCGTTGATACTTGGTGCCAGCGCCGGAATCCGTATAATGTGGCGCTCAAAAATTCGATCCAATAATCTGTAACCAATCTCAGGAGTTCCGAATGTCCCTGGTTCGCCCACACGGCAGTGTCGAGCTGCAGCCCCGCTTTGTTTACGACAGTGAGCGCCATCATCAGCTGATGCATGAGGCGGAATCCCTGCCGTCCATCGTGGTCAGCTCCGCCGCCGCGGCCAATGCCGTGATGCTGGGTGCTGGTTACTTCAACCCGCTGCACGGTTATATGAACCTGGCCGACACCCTGAGTGTTGCAGAGACCCTGCGCACGGTAGACGGCCTCTTCTGGCCGGTGCCGGTGGTCAACATGGTGGAAGATACTTCCGCTATCGCTGGCGCCAAGCGTATCGCACTGCGCGACCCCAATGTAGAGGGCAATCCGGTACTGGCGGTAATGGATGTGGAAGCCATCGAAACCGTCAGCGACGAACAGGTGAACACTATTGCCGAGCACGTGTTCGGTACCCTGGATGACGCCCATCCGGGTGTGGCTACCTTCAAGGGCGCCGGTCGCCAGCTGATTTCCGGGTCGATCGAGGTGCTGAACTTCAGCTACTTCCAGGCGGATTTTCCGGATACCTTCCGTACCGCAGTAGAAATCCGCAATGAGTTCGTCGAGCATGGCTGGAGCAAGGTTGTTGCCTTCCAGACCCGCAACCCGATGCACCGCGCACATGAAGAGCTGTGCAAAATGGCGCTGGAAGCGGTAGAAGCGGATGGTGTGCTGATCCACATGCTGCTGGGCCAGCTGAAGCCGGGCGATATCCCCGCGCATGTGCGTGACGCGGCGATCCGTAAAATGGTGGAAGACTACTTCCCCAAAAATACCGTGATGGTGACCGGTTACGGTTTTGACATGCTGTACGCTGGTCCACGTGAGGCGGTGCTGCATGCGGTGTTCCGCCAGAACTGCGGCTGCAGCCACCTGATTGTTGGTCGTGACCACGCCGGTGTTGGCGACTACTACGGTGCGTTTGATGCCCAGACCATTTTCGATGAGAAAGTGCCCGAGGGCGCGCTGGAGATTGAGATCTTCCGTGCGGACCACACTGCCTACTCGAAGAAGCTGAATCGGGTTGTGATGATGCGCGATGTGCCGGATCACACCAAAGAGGACTTTATCCTGCTGTCCGGCACCAAGGTACGCGAGATGCTGGGTAACGGTATTGCGCCGCCCCCGGAATTCTCCCGTCCGGAAGTGGCACAGATCCTGATGGACTACTACCAGAGCCTGTAATTCTCTGGCGGCAGACACAAAAAAGGCGGGGTTAACCCCGCCTTTTTTGTGTCTGCTGTTTGGGCTGCCGGCCTGTAGCAGGCAGCCTGAGCTTGTGGCTCAGCGGTTGACCGCGTCCTCTGTGGGTGGAGGGGTAACCGCGGGCGACGGCGCTTGGGCCTCTTTCTCCAGTCCGTAGTCTTCTGACAGGGTGCCTTTGGCACCCGGCTCCTTCGGAGCCCAGTCGCGAGGTGGGAGTACGCTGAGGTTTTCGTCGTTATCGCTCAGCTGACCGCTGCCGGCCTCCAGCATCTGGCGGCCGATATCCTGGCTGGAAAGGCGCATGGCGCTGTTGGCGAGATATTCGTGAACATCTTTGTAGCTCTGAGTCAGGTTGTGAACCAGTTGGGCTGTCTGGTCAAAGTGTTCATTTACCTCCAGCTGGAAGTCCTCCAGCTTGGTGTTCGCTTCTTTCAGGCGCAGTTCCAATTCCTGGGTGCGGTCGATGTTCTGGCGGCTGCGAGTGGCCAGAAAGGCCAGCAGGGCTCCGAGTGCTAGGCCGAATACGCCGACCAGAATTAAAACCGAAGTTGAGTGCACGTTACTTCCTCCTCAAGATAAATAGTGGCACCGGCCATCCATGACGGTGACCCTATTATACGCAATAACCCAGCGCGCGCCCCGTCCGGGTTTGTGCCAACGCGCGACGGATTTGGTAAAGTGCGCGCCATCGGGCCGGCATCCGGCCTTTCTAGCGGCTTTGGGGTTGTGTGGCCCCGCATCCTTTCCGGCAATGTTGCCAGTTTCTACGAACGGTTTGAATGAATAAATGGTCACGGAACAGCACCCGTATGCGCCTGCGCACCTGACTCCCATGGATCGCTACCAGCGCGACCTGCAGCGGCCGGACTTTGTTGAGGATCCGGCCCAGCGCGCGGCGGTAGAAGAATTGCAGGATCTGTACGAGCGCCTGCTTGCGCTTCAGGGGGAAAGTGGCGGTGTGGTCGGCCGTCTGCGCCGTTTGTGGAAGCGCGACAGCCGCCCGGTGAAGGGATTGTATTTCTGGGGTGGGGTAGGGCGCGGTAAAACCTACCTGATGGATGCCTTTTTTGAGGCGCTGCCGTTTGCGCGCAAGCAGCGCACCCACTTCCATCGGTTTATGCGCGATGTTCACCGCCAGCTGAAATCTCTGGCGGGCGAAAAGAATCCGCTGGACAAGGTTGCGGATCGGATCGCCGAGCGCGCCCGAGTGCTGTGCTTTGACGAGTTTTTTGTGTCCGATATCACCGACGCAATGATTCTCGCCAATCTGCTAGAGGCGTTGTTCGATCGCGGCGTTACCCTGGTGGCGACCTCCAACATTATTCCCGAAGGGCTATATAAGGATGGCTTGCAGCGCGCCCGGTTCCTGCCCGCCATCGATCTGCTTCTGGAGCACACCAAAGTTGTCAATGTGGACAACGGGGTTGATTACCGCTTGCGGGCGCTGGAAATGGCGGAGCTCTACCACGCCCCGCTGGATAAAGAGGCCGATGAGAGCCTGGAGCGATCCTTTGCCAGCCTGATGGTGGAGGGCTGTGAAGTGCGGGAGCAGGTTTCACTGGATATCGAAGGGCGGCCGATTGTGGCCAACCGGGTTGCCGACGATGTCGCCTGGTTTGAGTTCGCTGAGCTGTGCGACGGTCCGCGTTCGCAGAACGATTACATTGAGTTGGCGCGGGAGTTTCACACGGTGTTGCTGGCCAATGTGCCGCATATGGATGGGCGCATGGAGAGTCAGGCGCGCCGCTTCATCAATCTGATCGATGAATTCTATGACCGCTGCGTCAAGCTGGTGGTGTCCGCGGCGGAGCCGATCGATTCCCTGTACGGTGGCCGCCAGTTGCGATTCGAGTTTGACCGGACGATCAGTCGCCTGCAGGAAATGCAGTCGCGGGAGTATCTGGCGCGGCCCCATCGACCGGAATAGGGCGGGATGGGAGTGAGGCGTCGACGGCTCCCGCTGGTCACATAATGGTCAAATTTAGGCTTGAAATGCCCAGAGCGCTTATGTAGTATTCGCGCTCTTTTCGTGGGACGGCTCCATTCCCGGGGCCATATACAGGTGTTTTATAACATGAAGACTTACAGTGCCAAGCCGGAAGCGGTAACTCGCGACTGGTATATTGTTGACGCTGCGGATAAGACTCTCGGCCGTATTTCCGCCGAGATTGCTCACCGCCTGCGCGGCAAGCACAAGCCTGAATACACGCCCCACGTGGACACCGGCGATTACATCGTTGTGATCAATGCCGAGAAGGTCCGCGTGACCGGCAACAAGGCCAAAGACAAGATCTACCACAGCCACTCCGGCTACCCTGGTGGTCTTAAATCCATCAGCTTTGAGAAGCTGATCGACAAGGCGCCTGAGCGCACTATTCAAAGTGCGGTTAAAGGCATGCTCCCGAAAGGCCCTCTGGGTCGCGCCATGTTCAAGAAACTGAAGGTGTACAAGGGTAGCGAACATCCTCATGCGGCGCAGCAGCCGATTGAACTGTCGATCTAAACGGAAAGCATTCTCATGGCAACTACTCAATATTACGGTACCGGCCGTCGCAAGACCTCAACTGCTCGTGTATTCATTCAGCAGGGTGAAGGTAAAATTAGCGTAAACGGTCGTACCCTGGACGAATACTTCGGCCGCGAAGTGGCGCGCATGATCGTGCGTCAGCCGCTGGAAATGGTCGACATGGTCGAAAAATTTGACATCAATGTCACCGTGAAGGGCGGCGGTTCCTTCGGTCAGGCGGGTGCTATCCGTCACGGCCTGACCCGCGCTCTGATGCAGTACGACGAGTCCCTGCGTCAGCCGCTGCGTGCAGCCGGTTACGTGACTCGCGATGCGCGTGCCGTTGAGCGTAAGAAAGTCGGTCTGCGCAAAGCGCGTAAGAAGCCGCAATTCTCCAAGCGTTAAGCGAGAATTACTTTATTTTTTGGCCCGGCAAATGCCGGGCTTTTTTTTGTCTGCAATGCATTCCGCGCGGTATGTTGCAGGCTGTATCTGTTTAAAATTCCGCCAGTTCGCCGCAGGGTTACCGATGTTCCCTTCCGGTTTCGCCTTGTATAGGTTTGGCATTTTCTTTAACATTGCGCGAATTTCTATCCGCTTGCACTTGGGGTTTGGCTACTTTGTTCTATGGTCAAGCGAGCGGGCCAGTTGTAGGGGAGTTTCTGATTTAAGTCGCTGATTTGCAGTGGTGGTTCAATTACCGCTGTGCGGGTGCTCTGTTCTCTCTGGTATTGAACCGTTGGGGCTGCACCGTCGCTGCCATATGCGGGTTACCCTGAGTCACCGCACATGCTGGCCAGACAGATTTATCGCAGAAGGTTTCCGGAATTTTTGGGTTTGGGCCAGTCAGCCTCGGGCTTGCGTTGATGCAGGTTATGCGGGGCGCTGTGATGGGAGAACTACGTCATGAGTGATGACGGTGTAAATGTGGGGCGTCGCAGATTTCTGACCGCTGCCACCTCGGTTGTAGGTGGTGCAGGCGCGGTCGGAGTCGCTGTACCTTTTGTCGCCTCCTGGAATCCGAGCGCCAAGGCAAAAGCTGCCGGCGCGCCAGTCAAATACAATATCAGCAAACTGGAGCCGGGCCAGATGGTCACCGTCGAGTGGCGCGGCAAGCCGGTGTACGTGGTGCGCCGGACCCAGGAGTCCCTGGACAACCTCGTCAAAGTGGATCCGTTACTGCGCGATCCCCAGTCAGCTGAATCCAACCAGCCTGCTTACGTCGATCCTGAAAATCGCGCCATCAAGGCCCAGACCCTGGTTCTGGTAGGTCTATGTACCCACCTGGGTTGTGCGCCGATGTATCGCCCGGAAGTGGGTGCTGCAGACCTGGGCGGCAGCGAGTGGATGGGTGGTTTCTTCTGCCCGTGCCACGGTTCCAAATACGATTTGGCCGGCCGTGTGTACAAGGGCGTTCCTGCCCCGACCAACCTGGATGTACCGCCGTACTCCTATGAAAGTGACGACGTCATCGTAATTGGTGTGGATCAGGAGGGCGCCGCATGAACTGGTTAACCGCATTGGGTGATTGGGTCGATCAGCGCCTGCCGATCTATCGCGCGTGGGATACCCACATGGGCAAGTACTACGCGCCCAAGAACTTCAACCTCTGGTACTTCTTCGGCGTACTGTCGATGCTGGTACTGGTGAACCAGCTGCTGACCGGTATCTGGCTGGTCATGAGCTACAACCCTTCCGCTGAAGGGGCTTTCGCTTCCGTCGAGTACATCATGCGCGATGTCGAGATGGGGTGGATTATCCGCTACCTGCACTCCACCGGCGCCTCGGCGTTTTTCGTGGTGGTCTACCTGCATATGTTCCGCGGCCTGATGTACGGCTCTTACAAGCCGCCGCGCGAGCTGGTGTGGATCTTCGGCATGTGTATTTACCTGGTCCTGATGGCGGAAGCCTTCATGGGCTACGTACTGCCGTGGGGCCAGATGTCCTACTGGGGTGCACAGGTAATCGTGTCGCTGTTCGGTGCCATTCCCGGCATTGGTGAAGACCTGGTGCAGTGGATTCGCGGTGACTACCTGATCTCCGGTATTACCCTGACACGCTTCTTCTCATTGCACGTGATCGCGCTGCCTCTGGTGCTGGTGCTGCTGGTTGTGCTGCACATCCTGGCGCTGCACGAAGTGGGTTCCAACAACCCGGACGGCATCGAGATCAAAAAGAACAAGGATGAAAACGGTGTGCCGCTGGACGGCGTTGCCTTCCATCCGTACTACACCGTGCACGACCTGGTTGGTATCGCGGTATTCCTGTTCGCATTCTGTGTGGTGGTGTTCTTCTTCCCGGAAATGGGCGGTTTCTTCCTCGAATACGCCAACTTCGAAGAGGCGAACCCGCTGAAGACGCCGGAACACATTGCGCCGGTTTGGTACTTCACGCCGTTCTACGCCGTGCTGCGTGCGGTGACCATGGACATCGGTCCGCTGACAGCCAAGTTCCTCGGCCTGGTGGCCATGGGGGCAGCTATCGCGATCCTGTTTGTGTTGCCATGGCTCGACAAGAGCCCGGTAAGGTCCATCCGTTACAAGGGCATTCTGCCGAAGGTCCTGTTGCTGGTGTTTGCCGCGGTGTTCATCATCCTGGGTTATCTGGGTGTGAAGTCGCCGACCCCCGGACGTAACTTCCTGGCGCAGGTAGCGACCCTGTTCTACTTCGCGTTCTTTGTGACCATGCCGATCTGGACCAATCCGACCACCCGCAAAGGGCTGGCGTCCTGGATCGTTAGTGGGGCCTTCGCCTTCATGTTCCTGTGGATGGCGTTGGTCAACTGGAAAGCGAGCCTGTTTGTTTGCGCGGTATCACTCTTGTTTGCGGCCTTCTTCGCGGTACTGCCGTGGTTGACCAACCGCGATGCGGTGCACCCTGAGCCGGCCCGTGTTACCAGCCAGTCTGGCAGCAAGTCCTTCATCCTGCTGGTGGGTGGCTTTATCACTGTCGCTTTGCTGGCGTTTGTACCGATCAAGGCGGTAGGAGCGGAGAGCTCTGTTGAGCTGGATCACATCAATATTGATCTCACGGACAAGCCCTCCCTGCAGCGCGGCGCCAAGTATTTCGTCAACTACTGCATGGGTTGTCACAGTGCGAACTTTTCCCGCTGGGAGCGTGTCGCTACCGATCTGGATATCCCGAATGAGCTGATGCTGCAGAATCTGGTGCTGGGCGACGACAAGATCGGCGACCTGATGGAAATCTCCATGCGCCCGGATGACTCCAAGGTGTGGTTTGGTGCCGCGCCCCCGGACCTGACGCTGGTTGCACGCGCACGCTCTCCGGAATGGCTTTACACTTACCTGCGGAGCTTCTACAAGGATGACAGCCGTCCTACCGGTGTGAACAACAAGGTGTTCCCCAATGTAGGTATGCCGCACGTGCTGATGGAGCTCCAGGGCCTGCCCGAATGCGCGCCCGGCCCCAAGCGCGACCACGGCAAGGTAGTGCGCGATGAATTGGGCAACTCGATCATGGATGCCAACTGCGGTAGCCTGAAGGTCAATAAGGTGAAGGGCTCAATGGACGATGTGGAGTACGATCAGGCGGTTTACGACCTGGTTAACTTCATGGAATACATTGCGGAACCCATGGCCGAAACCCGCAAGCGCATCGGTTTCTATGTGCTGGCGTTCATCCTGGTGTTCTTTATCTTTGCCTGGCTGCTGAATCGCGAATACTGGAAAGATATTCACCACTAAGCGATAGCCAGCAGTTTTTCCGGGTGGTGGGCCGCCGGTTTTCCGGTTCAGCCCAGCCGCCCGGTTTCCGTTTTGAAAAGGGTCGGATTAACACCGGCCAGTAGATTGAGGTAGTTCCACAATGGGTGTGCCCACCAACAAGCGCTCCTCCATGACCTTCTTTTCCGATGGTCGTTGTCACTTTAGCCACCGGGTGCGTATCGTCCTGGCGGAGAAAGGTGTTTCCGTTGATATCATTGATGTAGATCCAGACGACAAGCCGTCGGAGCTCGCAGACCTCAACCCATACAACTCCTTGCCCACCCTGGTGGATCGCGACCTGGTACTGTTTGAAACCAAGGTGATGATGGAGTATCTGGACGAGCGCTTCCCGCATCCGCCACTGCTTCCGGTTTACCCGGTAGCCCGTGCCCAGAGTCGTCAGATCATGCATCGTATCGAGCGTGACTGGTGTCCGCTGGTAGACAAAATTCTCGCCGGTGGCAAAGACGTGGCTGCGGCTCGTAAAGAGCTGCGCGATAGCCTGGTTGGGATTGCGCCGATGTTCACCGACCTGCCGTACTTCTTTAACGAGGAGTTCTCCCTGGTGGATTGCTGTATGGCGCCCCTGCTGTGGCGTCTGGATCAGCTGGAAATCGCGCTGCCCAAGACCAAGCAAGCCAAGCCGCTGCTGGACTACATGGATCGCCTGTTCGCACGGGAAGCATTCCAGCAGAGCCTGACCGAATTTGAGCGCGAAATGCGCTCTTGAGGTGCTGATTGAATAAACCGCCGATGACCCCGAATCGCCCCTACCTGTTGCGGGCGTTTTACGAGTGGATTACCGACAACAAGTGCACGCCGTACCTGTTGGTGGATACCCACATGAACGGTGTGCTGGTTCCCCAGCAGCATGTGAATGAAGATGGGCAAATTGTCCTGAATGTCTCTGAAACAGCGGTGATGGGGCTGACCATGGACAACTATGCTATCCGCTTCAACGCGCGCTTCGGCGGTGTACCTACCGACATTCAGGTGCCGGTAGGGGCGGTGGTTGGTATTTATGCCCGTGAAAACGGGCAGGGTATGGTATTCGAGCCGGAAGAAACGCCGGAGCCGCCAGAGCCGACGCCGCCAACCACACTCAAAAAGCCTTCCAAAAAGCCCTCGCTGCGGGTGGTCAAGTAACCTCCTGTGGTCTCCGTTAGCCCTGGCTGCTGCCAGGGCTCGCCCCGGGCGGATTCCCGCTCATGTGATCCCTCCACGGGCGGCCTGAAGGTCGCGTATCTCCTTGCCTGCTCCTGTTCCGTGCATACGCTTTGCGTGCTGGCGTAAAAATTGACGCCTTATTCCTGTTATTGATTGGTGAATTCGCGTTGGTCTTCCGATACTGCAAGCAAGCGATGCGTAGGAGGGACCCGCGTGAGATTACTAAGCCATACCATCGGTATTTTTACTAACCCGGATAAAGAGTGGCAGGCAATTCGATCTGACAAGCACTCGTTTGTGCAGGTATTTCTGAGTCATGTGCCCATTCTGGCGCTCATTCCGGTGGTTTCTGGCTACATCGGGGTGACTCAGGTGGGATTTAGTATCGGTGACAATTTTCAAAAGTTGACGCCGTCCAGCGCGTTGGTTCTGGCGGTAATCACCTATTTCGCCATTCTTTTTGGTGTGTATATCTTTGGCGAATTCATTAACTGGATGGCAAGGTCGTTCAGGGTGCCTGGTGATGAAGAGACTCGGCACTATGAGGGTACTGCACTTGCCGTATTTGCAACGACACCGATCTTTCTGGTGGGGTTTGTCGGGCTATATCCCAGTCTCTGGCTGAATGCGGCAGTCACGCTGCTGGCCACCTGCTACTCCATCTACCTCATTTACGAGGGAATACCGATTCTGATGAATATCGATAAGGAGCGGGCCTTCGTATACGCGTCATCCGTGGTGACGGTGGGGTTAGTCCTACTGGTTACTGTGCGTGTCGGCACCGTCATTCTCTGGAGTATGGGCGTGGGGCCGGTCTACCAAAATACCTGACGGCATATCCCCTAGTATTCTCCCGCTGGCCTAGATGTCAGGCGCGAGTGATTGGGCAGGGCAGCAAAAAAGCCAGCACGAGTGCTGGCTTTTTTGCTGCCGGGAGCGCCGTTTTTGAACGAAGCTGCTCGCTATGGACGGGATTACAGTGCCGCTTCCAGCGCCGGGTCGGCGGTTGCGCTCCGGGCTATGTCGGGCAAAACCGGTGGCATTGGGCAGTCCAGGCAGTCTGCAATTGCCCGCAGCAATTCCACCTCGGTGCCTTCGACCACACCGTCGTGGGCCAGGGTCACGGCCAGGGATTTGAGGAATAGCGGCTTCTGCAGCGGTGCGGTGTCTGCGGCGATCGCCAATGCCTTATCCAGTCTCTGCAGGGTGATGTCACTGCGCGCGGGCAGGGTGGTGGGGGATAGTCCCAGGTGCGTCTGCCCCGCGTCGTAAGCGCGCCGGGCATCCAGGTAGGCGTCGTGACCCGCATGGGCCATCGTGGCCAGCAGGAATCGATGTGCATCGCCGATGGCCTTGTTACTGCCATTGCCGGCTTTGCGCTGGAAATCCGGTGCGCCCTCCAGGCCGTGCATCAGGACCCGGTAAAGCGCCCATTCCCAAATCTCTACCTTGCCATCCGCTCGCAGCAGTTTTATCACGTTGCGTTTGAAGATCTGGTACTGCTGGGGCGCCAGCGCCTTGAGTGCCGGTACACACAGGTCGAGCAGGGGCAGTCGGCAATCTACCGGCAGTTGCTTAATTGCCGGCTCCAGTTTGCCGTATTCCCGCAGCACAGCCGGGTGCGCTGAGCGGGCCAGAATGTCGCTCTGCAGCGTTTGCTGTTCCGGTGCCATCAGCAGGCCGTATACCACGGCGCGGGCAGCAAACGGGTCGTGGGCTGCGGCCTTGAGGTCTGGCGGAACCCGGGACAACAGCTCGCGCCCCAGATTCAAATGCCCGGCGGAGGGGGCGGCAATATTGTTGTCGACGGTTTCCAGGACTCTGCCCAACTGCGCCTGATACGGGTTGCCGGCGCCCGCAGGTGCGGTCGGGGTTGTCTGTGTCGCCTCGTGCAGTCGCGATACCTGCTCACCGGCGGTGGGGTGCGCCGCTTGGGTGACATCCGAAGTCGGGGCCGCCTGCGGACCTTGTGCACGTGCGCTCCCGCCCTGCCAGTTTGGGTCCAGTCGGCGGATGCGCGCAGCTAGCGGCGGGTGTGTGGCAAACATACCCAGCAGCGAGTGTTTCAGGCTGCTGGCGAAATACATATGGCTAAATTCGCTGGCGTTGGCGGCGCTCAGGTTGGAGCCGGGTGTGTAATTGCCAATTTTTTTCAGCGCACCGGCGATCCCCTGATTGCTGCGGGTGAACTGCACGGCGGAGGCATCCGCCAGGTACTCCCGCTGACGACTTACTGCTGACTTGATCAGGTTGCCGAAAAAAGTGCCGGTGTACCCGATCACTACCAGTCCGGCGCCGATGCCGAAGGCCACTGCGCGTCCCCGATTGTCGCGCCCGCCACTCCAGTAGCTGCCGCGCAGCAGCCAGGTACCCAGCAATCCTATGATCAGGATGCCGTGCAACAGCCCGACAATACGAATGTTGAGGCGCATGTCTCCATTGAAGATATGGCTGAACTCGTGCGCTACAACGCCCTGTAGCTCGTCCCGGCTGAGTTGTTCGATGCAGCCACGGGTGAGCCCGACCACCGCATCAGCGGGCTTGTAGCCGGCGGCGAAGGCATTGATCGCTTCGTCTTCAATGATGTAGACATCCGGTACCGGGGTTCCGGAGGCGAGCGCCATTTCCTCCACCACATTCAGCGCGCGTTGTTCGGCGAGGCCTGACGGGGAGATGTTGATCTTCTTGCCGCCCAGGGATTCCGCCACTGCACGCCCTCCGGCTGCCAGCTGGCGCAGGCGGAAAAAGCTCGCCACGGCAATAATCGCGGCGATGGTCACCGCAATACCGGCCACCGTGTCCCACCCTAAATTGCCCAGCATGGTGCCAACGGAAGCCGCCGATTCCTGTCCCCGGGAGTAGTGAGTGAGCGCGGCGATAAACAGGGTAGTAATGGCGATCAGCCCGAGCACTGCCGTCGCAAACAGCGCTACCAGCAGGGTGGAGTTGCGGCGGGCTTTGTCCTGGTATTCAAAAAAGTTCATGGCAGCGCGTCAGAATTGGACCTTGGGGGCAGCCTGGAATACCTCAGAGTCGGCGAACTCCAGTAGCTTGCCGTTCTCGCGGTGGCCGAAGAAGCCGGCAAAGAACACCGGGGGAAAGCTCTGGCGGAAGGTGTTGTAGGCGGTCACTCCGTCGTTGAATGCCTGGCGCGCAAAGGAAACCTTGTTTTCGGTGCTGGTCAGCTCCTCCATCACCTGCTGAACGGTCTGGTTGGCCTTCAGGTCCGGGTAGGCTTCCATGACCACGTTCAGGCGGCCCAGAGCGTTGGCCAGAACGCCCTCGGCGTTGCCGAGGTCTGCCATGGCTGCGGCGGAGCCGGGGTTACTGGCGGCGGCTTTCAGGCCAGCCAGGGCCGAGTTGCGCGCGCTGATCACCGCCTCAAGGGTTTCCCGTTCATGCTTCAGGTAGGCTTTTGCGGATTCCACCAGGTTGGGAATCAGGTCGTAGCGGCGTTTGAGTTGCACCTCGATCTGGGCAAACGCGTTTTCATAGCGGTTCTTGAGGGATACAAGCTTGTTGTAAATGCTGATGATGTAAAACGCCAGCGCAGCCAGAATTACCAGCCAGACGATGGTTGAAACTTCCATGGGTGCAGTCTTCCTGTAGTCAAAGGTCAGTCTTGTCGGGGGGATCGGTTTATCCCTAAATTGCGCCCGATACTACCATGGACAATACAACGAAAGGTGGATAGGCGAAGGCCCCCCGGGATAGGGTATAATCTGCCGCGAAAATAGGAGTCGCCGCAATGCTGGTCAGCTTTTTGTGGCGTTTGCCGTTAAATCTGGAGTGATTACAGCATGAGCGAGCAAGTGACAGACCCCGTGGTCATTGTTGGAATATCCCGCACACCCATGGGCGCGATGCAGGGCGCACTGTCGGGTCTGAGCGCCCCCGAGCTGGGCGCGGTTGCCATCCGCGGCGCGCTCGCGGACGCCGGTGTGGCGGCAGGCGATGTAGATGAAGTATTGATGGGGTGTGTGTTGCCAGCAGGCCTCGGCCAGGCACCGGCACGACAGGCTTCCCTGGGGGCCGGTATTCCCGAGGGTACCCCGACCACGACTGTAAACAAGGTGTGCGGTTCCGGTATGAAAACCGTCATGATGGCCCGCAACGCACTGCTCTCAGGAGACGCAAAAGTGGTTGTTGCCGGCGGTATGGAGAGCATGAGCAATGCACCCTACCTGCTGCCCAAGGCGCGTGCCGGTATGCGTTTGGGACACGGCGAAGTACTCGACCACATGTTTACCGATGGTCTGGAAAACGCCTATGACGGGCAGCTGATGGGCAATTTTGCCGAGTGCACCGCGGACAAATACGCATTTACCCGCGAGGAGCAGGATGCGTTCGCGCTGGAGTCACTGGCGCGCGCCAATGCGGCTATCGAGAGCGGCGCTTTCGAGCGCGAGATCACGCCGGTTACTGTCTGCTCGCGCAGGGGCGACGTAGAAGTGTCCGTGGACGAGGGCCCCGGCAGCGCGCGTCCGGACAAGATTCCGCAACTGCGCCCGGCTTTCCGCAAGGATGGTACCGTCACTGCGGCCAACGCCAGTTCCATTTCCGATGGGGCGGCGGCGCTGGTGCTGATGCGCGAGAGCGAAGCCAAGGCGCGCGGTATCCGCATTCTGGCGGTGCTGAAGGGGCAGAGCCAGTTCGCCCATGAGCCGGAGTGGTTTACCACGGCACCGGTGTCGGCGATGGCCAACCTGCTGGAGAAATCTGGCTGGAGTGCGGCGGATGTGGATCTGTTCGAGATCAACGAAGCTTTCGCCGTGGTCACCATGGCGGCAATGAAAGAGCTGGACCTGCCGCGGGACAAGGTCAACGTCAATGGCGGTGCCTGTGCCCTCGGACATCCGCTTGGTGCCAGTGGTGCACGGGTAATTGTGACCCTGCTTGCCGCGCTGGAAAATCGCGACCTGAAACGGGGTGTGGCGAGCCTGTGTATCGGCGGTGGTGAGGCAACGGCGGTGGCTCTGGAGCGTCCATAAGCCGACCGGGTAGTGGCCCCGGATGTGCGGGCCGCTAGCCGTATTATTCCCGCACCAATAAAAAACGGAGGCCTGGGCCTCCGTTTTTTATTGTGCGAACAGGCGGGAAGATCAGTCGATATATTCCACCGCTTTCACGACTTTCTGAACCCCGCCCACGGTGCGTGCCTTTTCTGCGGCATTTTCCGCTTCGTGGCGGGTCAGCAGTCCCATCAGGTACACCACACCATTCTCGGTGATTACCTTGATGCGGCCGCTGTCGATTTCCTTGTCGGTCACCAACACACTTTTCACTTTTGTGGTCAGCCAGGTATCGCTGGTGCGGGCGAGCATGGACGTGGTGCCGCGCACCTGGATTTCATTGTAAACCTGGCGAACGGAGTGCACCTGTTGCGCGGTGCCCCCCGCCAGATTGCGCAACTCATTGCTGGGCACCTGGCCTGTGAGCAGAACCACGCCATTGAAGCTGGTTACGTCGATGTTTGCCGCTTTCAGCTGCGGGTGCGCCTTGCCGATATTGACCTTGGTGATGGTTTCCAGCTGCTGGTCATCGATATAGGTGCCGAAAGTGCGCTCACCCGGGTCCGGTTGAATCGGGCCGTCGTGTGTGGCATCGAGTACGGTCGCGCAGCCGCTCAAAATGGAGAGGGCGCAAGCGGCAATGGTCAGCTTCAGAGGGTTCAAAGATGGTTTACCTGTATTCAATTGCATGGATCATTCCTCGTATCCGCCAAACAGGCTGCTGTCGATAAGATCGCACAGACAGAACAGAGTTAGCAGGTGGACCTGGTGTACCTCGGAGGCAACCGGTGACGGCACACGCAGTTCAATATCGTGCACATCCAGCAGGGCGGTACAGTCGCCGTCGGTTTCGCCACCGGTGAGTGCGAGCACACCCATGTCCCGGTCGTGTGCCGCACGCACTGCCTGAACCAGATTGGAATCACTGCCGTGGGTACTGATGATCACCAATAGATCGCCGGGCTGGCCCAGCGCACGGATCTGGCGAGCATAAGACTCCGCGCGACCGTGGTTGCGCGCAACCGTACCGGTGGTGATGGCGTCTCCGTTCAGTGCCAGCGCGGGTAGCCCTGGGCGCTCGCGCTCAAAGCCGCCCATCAATTGTGCGGAAAAGCTTTGCGCGAGGGCACCGCTGAGGCCGTTGCCACAGATCAGGAGTTTGTTTTCTGCCAACAGTGTGTGCACGATCATTTCGCTGGCTTCGGCAATTAGCGGTGCCAAAAGTTCACCAGCATTCATTGTTGCTTCAATGCTGTGGTGAAACAGCGTTACAACTCTCTGTTCCATTTACTCTGTGGTTTCCATCTGGATGAGCCTATTGCCCGAAGGCGTTTTGAATCCAATCGATATTCAGGGATTCGTTTCGTTCGTCCCGTTCGATGGTGATGACATCAAATCGACAGGGGCAATCAATTTTACGATATTGCAGATAACCGTTGGCGGTGGCCAGCAGTTTGCGCTGTTTGCGGAAATCAACTGAAACTCCGGCTCCGCCAAAGTTGCGGTTGCGCCGGTAGCGCACTTCAATAAAAACCAGCGTGCTGCCGTCGCGCGCGATCAGGTCAATTTCTCCGTAACGACCGCGAAAATTGCGCTCCACAATGCGCAGGCCGGCGCGCGTCAAATGCCGTTCGGCGACGGCCTCCATACGGTTGCCAATACTGGTGGTATCCATGGAATTCCCTTTCTATGGATGGATGTCTGCAGTGTTTAATCGATACTCGCGCTGCTGTCCGTAGCCATTACACCGGTTTCGCCCGTGGTGATCGGGACCGGTGCGCCCTTCTCGATCTTGGTCCAGATCTGCTCGCGCACGATACGTCCGTCAGCACTCAGGCTGAGCGCGCCAGTCAGGCCGTACACCTGTTGCTGAGGGAACTGACGCAGGATCGGCAGGCGCGGGTACAGGCGGAATGCGTCCGCACCCAGCGCGTACAGTCGTGCAAATGCGGGCGCCGGCGCTGCCTGTTTGACGATGTTCTGCTTGGTCTTGTTGTCGTCTTCAAACAGCCACGGCAGTGCGGTAAAGCGCACACCGTTGATGTCGCGATCGCGCTGGCGGTCGACGTTGCCGGCGAATATCTGCGAAGTGGAGAATACGGGCAGTTCACCGGCGTAGAAAAACGACAGCATCGGCTTGATCTGCCGCGCCTGCTGGGGCTGGGCGAGTACAAACAGCATGTCCACGTCGCCGCGACGGCGCGGTGTGAATTTCAGGGGTGCTGCCAGTTTGCTGCGCAGTTCCCGCTCGCGCTCCTTGCTCTCGGAGATCAACAGGGAGTCACTGATCAGCTGGGAAAAGTTGGTGTTGTCGCGATAGTTGCGGCTCTCGCTGACAGTACCGCCGAGGCGGTTCCACTCTTCGGTAAATGCCTCCAGACCGCGCTGTCCCCAGCTGGATTCCGGGGCCAGGATCATCGCCTGGCGGTGCCCCTGGCGATAGGCCTGTCGTGCCACCTGGCGGGCTTCGTCCTCAATGGCAAGCCCGAACTGGACCAGGTCGTCAGTAAGGCGCCCCTGATCACCGTAGTTTAGTGCCAGCGTCGGGACCGGCAGCGTTTCGGTGGCCAACAGGTTGGCGACTCTGCTTTTGTCCAGCGGTCCGATTACTGCCTGGGCGCCATTGTTCACCGCCGTCTGGTAGATTTCCTCAAACTGCTGGCCGGTACCGGTATCGTATACCTGCACCTGGGGTGTCGGGGCACCGGCTTCCAGGGCGCTGTAGTAGGCCGCCATAAAGCCGTCTCGAATCGCACGTCCCGCGCTCCCCAGTGGGCCGGAGAGAGGCAGCAGCAGGGCAACGTTCTGTGCCCGCTGGGAGGCCAGGCGCTCCAGCAGCTGCAGCGCCTGTGGCGGGTGGGAGACGGCTGTGTGGGACGGCCATTGCTGGCGCCAGCGGCTGAGTGCGGTCAGCTGGGTGCTGATATCGGCCTGGGTGTCGCGTCCCAGCAGGGCAAGCTGGTACCAGGCGCGCATTTTCGAGTCCAGGCTTTCCTCGGCGCGCTGTTTAAGCTCGCTGGAGGGTAGCTGGGTCAGCAGTTGCCAGAAGCCATCGTTATTGGCGGCAATGGCTTCGTCGTCGAGGGCCAGCGGGGCGATGCGCCGGCGCTCGGCGATGCCGCTGTCGATATCGCCCATCAGGCTCCACAAGTCTGCGCGCAGATTGCGCAGCGGCAGCGCCGTGTTTGCGGGGATCTGGAACCAGGCCTGCTCGAGGCGCGGCGCACTCACCAGGTCCAGCGCGGCGAAAAACTCGTCGTCTGCAGCCAGGGCGCTGCCGTATACCTGGGCGTACTTCGCGTACTCGGTATCGGTCAGTTGCTCAGCATCGATGGTGCTGGCAGCTTGCCGGACCGTCGCGTTATCGCCCAGAGTGTATAGAATGGCGGCCGCCTGCAGCTGTGCCCGGTCTTTTTCCGGGGACGGCAACTGGCTGGCGCTATTCAACAGGCGGATAGCGTTCTGGCGGTCCGCTACGGCGGGACTGCCGGTGTTGGCCGGGATCTGTGCGCCGGGCTCGGTGCTCGGTGTCTGGCATCCGGCCAGGGTCAGCGCCAGAGTGGCGGCTGCCAGGCTATTGATAACGAAGGGGATTCGCCGGTTAAGGGCGGACATATTCTTCTCCCACAAAACTTATTCTGGAGTGAACTATGGGGCTGGATACAGCGGTGCTTTATATCGTCGCGACGCCCATTGGCAATTTGGCGGATATGGTACCGCGAGCCGTTGAAGTTCTACAATCCGCGGATCTGGTGGCGGCGGAAGACACCCGTCACAGTCAGAGACTTTTTTCCCACTTTTCCATCGAAACACCCCTGGTGGCGTACCACGATCACTCCGATGACCAGCGAACCGCAAAGATTCTGCAGCGTCTGGAAGAGGGGCAGACGGTAGCGCTGATTTCCGATGCGGGCACCCCGCTGATCTCGGACCCCGGTTACCGCCTGGTGCGGGAGGCCCGCGAGCGCGGTTTTACTGTGGTGCCAATTCCGGGGCCCTGTGCCTTTGTGGCGGCCCTGTCCGCCGCCGGGTTGCCCAGTGATCGCTTCAGCTTTGAGGGGTTTCTGCCCGCCAAGCCGCTGGCGCGGGAGAAGGCCCTGCAGGCGCTCGCCGGTGAAACGCGCACGATGGTGTTCTATGAGGCCCCGCACCGGGTGCTGGATACCCTGGGTGCGATGCGGCAGGTTTTCGGGGGTACGCGCGAGGCGGTCATTGCGCGGGAGATCAGCAAGGCATTTGAAACCATTCATCTGTTACCGCTGGCGGAACTGGCGGACTGGGTGGCGGCAGACAGTAACCAGCAGCGGGGAGAGATAGTGCTGTTGGTGCGGGGCGCGGCCGAGGGCAAGGCGTCGGAGCTGGATGCAGAGGCCGAGCGGGTGATGAAGCTGTTACTGGCCGAATTGCCCCCCAAGCGTGCGGCTGCGTTGGCGGCGGAGATTACCGGGGTGAACAAAAAACTGCTGTATAACTGGTCGCTGGCGCAAAAGTAGGGCGATTGGGGAGGTTGACGCGCGGGCCGGAGGTTCTGCTTGCATCTGCCTGCAGTGGTCATTACTCTTCGCGCCGAGTCAGCCAGGCAATCGCTGTTTTGTCGCCTTCGGGCGATGGGATGGAGGAAAGTCCGGGCTCCATAGGGTGGGACGCCAGGTAACGCCTGGGGGGCGCGAGCCTACGGAAAGTGCAGCAGAGAGTAGACCGCCGATGGCTTCTTCGGGAGCACAGGTAAGGGTGAAAGGGTGCGGTAAGAGCGCACCGCGCGACTGGTAACAGTTCGTGGCACGGTAAACCCCGTTCGGAGCAAGACCAAATAGGCCCCCTTTAGCGAAAGCTAGCAGGTGTGACCCGCACTGGGGGCGGGTAGGTCGCTTGAGGTGTCTGGTGACAGGCATCCCAGATGAATGATTGTCCGCGACAGAACCCGGCTTATCGGCTGACTCACCAAATTCCACGCGTATGAGACCGCGGCGCCCGCGCCGCTGGTTGATTACCTGTTCCGGGCCTCAGGCTTCCCGCTTATTTCTGCAGCAGCAGACCGCACTCGCGGTGCTCTTCACCCTTGGTCGGATCGAAGTAAACGTCGTTGTCCGGCAAGTCGTTCTCGTACACGTACTCTTCCACATCAATTTCCTTGAGGTGGAACATGGGGGCCACGCGGATGGTGCCGTGATTGCCCTTGGTAAAGATATCGAGACCCTGGCGGTGGGCGTTCTGGTCGTGGCGGATACCGTTCAGCCATACGTCCGGCTTCAGCTCCTGCATGGCGCGGTTGAACGGCTCCAGCTTGACGGTGCGGGAGAAAAAGTCGTGCTCCGGGGTGTCCAGCGGGGGGATGCCGCCGTAGACCGCGTTGTAATGTGCCGCTGACATTTTCGGGGAGTAGGTGTACAGGTTCAGGTCGAGGAGTTTGATGACCTTCTCGATATGGCGGTAGGTTTCCGGCGTATTGTAGCCATGGTCCACCCAGATCACGGGAATGTCGGGTTTGGCGCGGGTGACCAGATGCAGGAATGCCACCGCCAGTGGGCGGAAATTGGTGAATACCACCGGGTTTTCCGCTTCGGCGATAGTGAACTGCATGATTTCACTGGGCTTGCTGCCTTTGAAGCGCTGATTGAGCGCGTCCAGGTCCGCACCGTGATGGAAGGTGCGTGTGGTGGCGCTCTGTTTGCTCAGTCCTGCTGAAAAGCCCATTGCGGTGTATTCCTGATGAATTTTCGGATACGGCAAAGCTACAGTGACTCGACTCCCATTAAAAATAATAAAAGCTGATTTTTATATGCCCTGACGTTCTAACATGAGACGAGGACACGGATCTCCCTTTGGTTCGGCGTCGCGGCGTCCACTTCTCTTCCTGCGCGTTTCTGGCGCATTTCTCCTTGTCCGGTGTCCATCCCGGTTAGTGTTTACTCGCAAAACGGGTTTTTGTTCCGCTTCAGGGGGCTCCCGCCCAAACTTAAAGTAACTTGTCAGCTTGCCAGAGTAAGTGCTTGCTCTGTTGCATATTTGCCCATCCGCAGTCGCGCTCAAAATGTAAACACTTCGCCTGTAGGCCGCGAAAATACTGGGTTTTTTCTCTGGAGATACTGTCGATTTCCTTGACTTTATGCCGCCCAGATTTATAGTGTCGGAAGTGGAGAAAAGTGGAATTTTGTGGGGCTTGGTGGGGTGAATGTGGTTGTGAGTGGTTAATCACGCATCCCGGTGGCAAATCGCGCAATTTTTCGCCTTTCACAATCAAAACCGAGCCAGGGGCGATCGCGGAAGCTGATCCATGTATCTGGGAAGTCACGCAATCAATATGGACGCCAAGGGGCGTCTGGCCATTCCGGCGCGAGTAAGGGACTCGCTGCTGGAAGATTGCGGTGGCCGGCTGGTCGTTACTGCGCATACGGAAGAGCGTTGCCTGCTCGTCTATCCTGAGGCGCAGTGGCGCGAAATTCTCCCTAAAATTGAAGCGCTGTCCAGTTTCAACAAGGTTGCGCGTCGCGCGCAGCGGCTGTTGATCGGCTACGCCTGCGAGCTGCAGGTGGATGCCAATGGTCGCGTACTGATTCCGCCGACCCTGCGTGAGTACGCCGGGCTGGAGAAAAAGCTGATGCTCGTGGGGCAGGGCAAGAAGCTCGAGCTCTGGAGCGAAGACCGCTGGATGGACTGGCTGGACGACAGCGAGGGCGACGGAGAGATGCCGGAAGAGATGGCGTCTCTGTCTCTCTGATTGGATTCCGGAAGCAAGTTTCACGAACGATTTTTCACAAATTTAGGAGAACGGGGTGTCCCAAGATCTGCATCGCAGTGTGTTGTTACGCGAGGCTGTGGATGCCCTGGTGGTAGATCCCGACGGCTTTTATATAGACGGGACTTTTGGGCGCGGTGGTCACAGTGCGCTGGTGCTGGAGCGGCTGGGAGAGGCTGGTCGTCTGCTGGCAGTAGATAAGGACCCCCAGGCCATCGAGTTTGCCGGCGAGCGTTTTGGCGATGAGCCGCGCTTCGATATCTGGCACGGGTCCTTTGCCGATATGGATCAAGCGGCGGCCGGAATGACTGGACAGGTGAGTGGCATCCTGTTGGACCTGGGGGTGTCTTCACCGCAGCTGGACCAGGCCGAGCGCGGTTTCAGTTTTATGCAGGACGGCCCGCTGGATATGCGAATGGATACCAGCCGCGGAATAAGTGCTGCGGATTGGGTAAATACCGAGTCCGAGGCTGAGCTGGCTCGCGTGTTCAAGGAGTATGGAGAGGAGCGTTTTGCGCGCCGTATGGCCGGAGCCATTGTGCGCCGGCGGGCGGAAACACCTTTTGCGCGCACCCTGGATCTGGCCGAGGTGGTGAAAGCTGCAAACCCGGCCTGGGAAAAAGGGAAGCATCCGGCAACACGGGTATTCCAGGCCATCCGGATTCACGTCAACGGGGAGCTGGATGATCTGAAGGCCGCACTGGAGAAATCTCTGGCGTTGCTGAAGCCGGGCGGTCGTCTGGTGGTGATCAGCTTCCACTCGCTGGAGGATCGCATGGTGAAGCGATTCATCCGCGAGCAGGAAAAGGGTCCGCAATTGCCGCGTGGTCTGCCGGTAATGGATAGCCAGATTCACCGCACGCTGCGCTCTCTGGGCAAGGCGGTGAAGGCCGAGGCCGAAGAGATTGGTGACAACGTGCGGTCGCGCAGTGCAGTCATGCGCGTGGCCGAACGACTGGCTTGATGGCAGCGAGTTGAGGTTGGGTTTGAACGGAAACCGATGGTTGCTGGTTGGGCTCTGGGGGCTGCTGATGGTTTCGGCCCTGGGGGTGGTGCACACCACCCAGCAGAGCCGGGCGCTGACCGCCCAGCTGGAAAAAGCGCAACACCATCGCGATGAGTTGCGCTACGAGCAGGAGCGGTTGCTGCTGGAGCGCGGTGCCTGGTCGGCGTACAGCAGGATCGAGCAGGTGGCGCGGGAGGAATTACAGATGCGGGCTCCGACGCCGGCAGAGCGGGTGCTGGTCAAATAGTTAGTCGCAACAGGTAATAGAAAGAAGCAATAAGTAGATTGACGGTAGAGCCAGTAAATCCAAGTAGATAAAAGGTGCGCGAAAAGCGCAGGGAATATTTCGAACATGGGTGCAGTGAAAAAACAGCAACAACAGCCGGGAATTGCCCGCTGGCGCTTTGCGCTGGTGGCCGGTTTGCTGTGCCTGCTCGCTGTGTCGCTGATCGTGCACCTGGCGGGCCTGCAGGTATTGCCGGAGCAGGATAAGGGTTACCGCTTCCTTCAGGATCAGGGGCGCGCGCGTACCATTCGCACAGAGGAAATCGCTGCCTACCGGGGCTCCATCGTTGATCGCAACGGCGAACTGCTCGCGGTGAGTACCCCGGTGCAGACCATCTGGGCAAACCCTCAGCTGTTGAAAGAGGCGAGCGCGGAAGACTTGCGCGCGCTCGCGGCGGCTCTGGGTACTCCACCGGCGCGCCTTGCCAAGCGCCTGGAAAAGTATCGCAACAAGGGTTTTATGTACCTCCGTCGCCACATGACCCCGGAGCGTGCGGACAAGGTGCTGGGCCTGGATCTGGCGGGTGTTTACAGCAAGAAGGAATATCGCCGTTTTTACCCGGCCGGCGAGGTCACTGCGCAGTTGCTGGGCTTTACTAATATTGACGACCTCGGCCAGGAGGGGCTCGAGCTTGCCTACGAGCAGTCCCTCGCGGGCGAAGCGGGCAAGCGTCAGGTGGTGAAAGACCTGAAAGGGCGCACGGTGCAGGATCTGGCTGTAAAGCAGGAGGCACGCCCCGGCCGCGATCTGCAGCTCACCATCGATATGCGCCTGCAGTACCTGGCATACCGGGAACTGAAAAAAGCGGTGGCGGAAAACGGTGCCGCCTCGGGCTTTATGGTGATTCTGGATACCCAGAGTGGCGATGTGCTGGCGATGGCCAATCAGCCTTCTTTTAACCCGAATAATCGTCAAGGGGTAAAGGCGGCGGCGATGCGCAACCGCGCACTGATCGACCAGTTCGAACCGGGTTCCACCATTAAGCCACTGACCGCGCTGGCGGCGCTGGAGACCGGACGTTATACGCCCCATACCCGAATCAACACGAGTCCCGGCTATATCCGCCTGCCGGGCAAGACGCTGCTGGATCCGGTGAACTACGGGGAGATAGACCTGACCCGGGTGATAACCAAGTCCAGCCAGGTCGGGATCACCAAGGTGGCGATGGATCTGGAGCCAGAAACTTTACGTGAACTTTTTTATCGCCTGGGGCTCGGAGAGGCGGTTGGCAGCGGATTCCCCGGGGAGGCGCCGGGCATTCTGCCCACCCGGGATCGTTGGCATCCCATTGAATTGGCCAACTTTGCCTTCGGCTACGGTTTAACAGTGAACGCCGTGCAATTGGCCCAAGCCTACAGTGTCGTCGCCAATGCCGGGCTCAAGCGCCCGGTTTCGCTGATTTTGGCGCAGGGTAAAAAGCCGGTGGCAGGTGAACCTGTGGTCGAGCCTGAACTGGCGCGTCAGGTCAGTGCCATGCTGGAAACTGTTATCGGCTCCGAGGGGACCGGCAAGCGGGCTGCGGTGGAAGGTTACCGGGTAGCGGGCAAGACTGGCACCGTTCACAAGGTGGGTAGCGGCGGTTATGCCGATAACCGCTACCGGTCGGTGTTTGCCGGCTTTGTTCCTGCGGATAATCCGCGCCTCGCGGCGGTGGTTGTCATCGACGACCCGAGTAATGCCAAGTACTACGGTGGTGAAGTGGCCGCGCCGGTATTTGGCAAAGTAATGACCGGTGCCATGCGCCTGTTGCAGGTGCCGCCGGAAAAGGTTGCCCCTGCTGAGCAGCAGTTGGCGACGCAGCTGGACGAGAGAGGTACTGCATCGTGAACCAGCAGAATAGATTTCAGAATCGCAAGATCTCCCTGGTGACCCTGGTGCCGGGTTACGCGGGGATTCCGGATATCCAGGTGACCGGCGTGGCGCTGGATAGCCGACAGGTCAAAGCCGGTGACGTATTTATGGCCCTGCGTGGCACCGTGGTAGACGGGCGTCAGTTTATTGATGCTGCTATCGACAGTGGCGCCGCCGCGGTACTGGCGGACGGTGACGTGTTGGGAGCCGAAGAGCGCAAGGGTGTGCAAGTGGTCACTGTCCCCGGGCTCGCCGCCCGTGTTGGCGAGATCGCGGCGCGTTTCTACGGACATCCATCGGAGGCCATGTACCTCGTCGGTGTAACGGGAACCAATGGCAAGTCTACCTGTGCCTACTTGGCTTCCCAATTGTTGGCGAAGCACTTCGGCAGTGCGGCGGTGATGGGCACTATTGGCAATGGCGTATGGAAAGAGGGCGCGATCAGCCTGCAAGAGACGGGACTGACCACGCCCGACCCGGTGCGTCTGCAACACGATTATGCGGAGTTTTATGCCCAGGGAGCGCGCGCTGCCGCCATGGAAGTCTCCTCCCACTCCCTGTCCCAGGGGCGTGTACACGGACTGGTGTTCGATACCGCGGTATTCACCAACCTGACCCGCGATCATCTCGACTACCACGGCAATATGGCTGCCTATGGTGCCGCCAAAGAAAAGCTGTTCGGCTTACCCAAACTCAAGCGTGGTGTGATCAATATTGATGATCCGTTCGGCGCGCAGATGGTCGAACGCTGCAAGCTGCGCGGGCTCAAGGTGATTACCTATGGACTGCAGTCCGGGGATCTTCAGGTGCGCAATCTGAAGCGTCTCGACGATGGATTTGCCGTGGATCTGATTACCCCCTGGGGCGAAGGAGAACTGCGCGCACCGCTGATCGGTGATTTCAATATCCACAATGCGCTGGCCGTGGTTGCTGCAGTGGGCGCCGCGGGTATGCCGCTGGCGGACATTCTCGCCGAGTTTCCCAATATCCAACCGGTACCCGGGCGTATGGAACGTGTCGCGAGCGAAGGTCAGGCCGCGGATGAAATCAATGTGCTGGTGGATTACGCGCACACTCCCGATGCGTTGCGCGCAGCGCTGGAAGCTGCTCGCCCTTATTGCCGTGGCAAGCTTTGGTGTGTCTTTGGTTGCGGTGGTGACCGCGACAATGGCAAGCGCGCTCCCATGGGGCGTATTGCGACAGAGCTTGCGGATCACGTGGTGGTTACCAGTGACAACCCGCGCGGGGAAGATCCGCAGGCGATTGTGGATGAAATTCTGACGGGGGTTGAGGGCGATCACAGCACTGTGAAAATCGATCGCGCCGAAGCCATCCGCTTTGCCATCGGCGAGGCGGCGGCCGGTGACACTGTTCTGATCGCGGGCAAGGGGCACGAAGATTACCAGCTGATTGCTGGCCAGAAACTGCATTTCTGTGACCGCGAACAGGCCGCCGATGCCCTCGCGCGCAGAGCCGAGCAGGAAGTGGAGGGTAGTCGCTAATGATTGCATCGCTTTCCCTGCAACAGTTGCAACAGCGATTCGGCGGTGAACTGGTCAATGGCTCCGTGGAGTTCAATGCGGTTTGCACTGATACCCGTAAGCTGGATGCGGATTCTCTGTTCGTTGCCCTGCGCGGTGAGAGCTTCGATGCCCACGATTTCCTTGCTCAGGTAGACGGCAAGGTCCGCGGGGTAGTGACGGAAAAAATCATCGAAGGCTCGGTGACGCCGCAATGGCTGGTACCCGATACCACTGTGGCGCTTGGCCAGATTGGTCGTTTGTGTCGCGAACAGTTCGAAGGACCTGTTATCGGGATAACCGGCTCCTGCGGCAAAACCACCGTAAAGGAAATGTTGGCGGCGATTTTTGGCCAGCGCCACAAGGTCTGTGTAACCCAGGGCAATCTGAACAACCACTTCGGTGTGCCCATGACCCTGTTTTCGCTGGCACCGGAGCATCAGGTCCTGATCGTCGAGATGGGAGCCAGTGGTCCCAATGAAATCGGCTACCTGTGCAGCATCGCAAAACCGCAGATTACTGCGGTAAATAATGTGATGCCCGCGCATGTCGAGGGCTTCGGTTCCGTCGATGGCATCGCCACCGCCAAGGGACAGATCTACACCAGTCTCGAAAATGGCGGGATCGCGGTGATCAATGCGGATGATAACTACGCGGATTACTGGCGCAGTGGAATGCCGGAAGGCGTACGTACCCTTGAGGTCGGGTTTGGACATCAATGTGCGATCCACCCGGACAATATTGCGCTGAATACGCTGGGCTGTCCGTCGTTTGATCTGGTCATCGAAGGTGTGTCCCACCCGGTGCAGCTGCAGGTGCTCGGCGAGCACAATGTGCACAATGCGCTGGTCGCCGCGGGCTGTGCCTACGCCGCGGGTATTCCCGTTGCGGAAATTGCTGCGGGCCTGAGTGCGCTCACAGGGGTTGGCGGCCGTATGCAGTCGTTTACCGGAGTATCTGGAGCGGCGCTGATTGACGACAGCTATAACGCCAACCCGGGTTCCGTCAGCGCCGCCATCGAGCTGCTCGCGCAACGGGAAGGCAAGAAAATACTGGTTCTGGGGGATATGGCAGAGCTCGGTCCGGAAGCGGATCGTGCGCACCGCGATATGGGGCAGCTGGCCCGTGAACGCGGTATCGATCAACTGTTTACCCTGGGAACCCTGAGTGCGGCGGCGAGCATCGAGTTTGCCGCCGGGCACCCCAACAAACAAAGGAATTTTTCCGAGCGCGAGTCCCTGGTACGGGCGCTGGCGCCGGAGCTGGATGGAAACACCACTGTGCTGGTGAAAGGTTCCCGCAGTGCGCGTATGGAACTGGTTGTGCAGGCACTGACCAACGGGAATCAATAAAAGGTTTTAACGATGCTGCTTTGGCTGGCTGAATATTTACAACAGTTTGAGAAGGGCTTCTCGGTCTTCAATTACCTGACCGTGCGCGCCATTCTTGGTGCGCTTACGGCACTGGGTATTTCTCTGCTGGTAGGCCCGCGCATGATTACCTGGCTTAACCGCCTGCAGGTAGGGCAGGCTGTTCGTGACGATGGTCCGCAGTCTCACTTGAGCAAGTCCGGTACCCCAACCATGGGGGGGACCCTCATCCTTGCGGCAATTTTTTCTGCCTCGCTGCTGTGGTCTGATCTCAGCAACCGGCTGGTGTGGGTAACCCTGCTGGTTACCTTTGTGTTTGGTGCAGTGGGTTTTGTGGACGACTACAAAAAAGTCGTGGAAAAAAATTCCCGTGGACTGATCGCTCGCTGGAAGTATTTCTGGCAGTCGTTGGCGGGGCTGGGCGCAGCCATTTATCTGTATATGAGTGCGACTACGCCCGCGGAGACCCAGTTGTTTGTGCCGTTTTTCAAAGATGTGGCGATCAACTTGGGACCCATCACCTTTGTTCTACTGACCTACTTCGTGGTGGTTGGTTCGAGTAATGCGGTCAACCTTACCGATGGCCTGGATGGCCTCGCAATCATGCCTTCGGTCATGGTCGGCGGTGCGCTGGGCGTTATCGCTTACCTGGTGGGACACGTGGAATTCGCCACCTACCTGCATATCCCATCAATTTCCGGAGCGGGGGAGCTCGCCGTATTCTGCGCCGCTTTGGGTGGGGCCGGGTTGGGGTTTCTCTGGTTTAACACCTATCCGGCCCAGGTATTTATGGGCGATGTGGGGGCGCTGGCACTGGGTGCGGCACTGGGCATCATCGCCGTTATCACCCGCCATGAGATCGTACTGTTCATCATGGGTGGGGTATTCGTGATGGAGACTGTGTCGGTGATTTTGCAGGTGGCCTCATTCAAGCTGACCGGGAAACGTATTTTCCGCATGGCGCCGCTGCACCACCATTTTGAATTAAAAGGCTGGCCGGAGCCGCGGGTCATCGTGCGCTTCTGGATTATTACCGTGGTACTGGTGCTTGCCGGTTTGGCGACACTGAAACTGCGCTGATTTGAATTGAACACACTGGGATAAATGTAGAGCCAATGAGCCTCATCGCAACCTCAGAGAAAAAAGTGGTGATCGGACTGGGCGCTACCGGGCAATCGGTAGTGCGCTTTCTGCTGCGCCAGGGTATTTCTCCGGTTGTGGTGGACAGTCGCGAAGCGCCGCCGGCATTGGCCGCGTTCCGCGAAGAGTTTCCCGGCGTGCCTGTCGAGTGCGGCCCTCTGAAACGCGAGACGCTGTTGGCGGCCAGTGAGATTATCGCGAGCCCGGGTATTGGCGTGGCGGAGCCTGCGATTGCTGCGGCAGTGGCAGCTGAAATTCCGGTGATTGGCGACATCGAGCTGTTTGCCCGCGAGCTGGCTAACGCCGAGCCTGCGCCAAAAGTGATTGCGATTACCGGCTCCAATGGCAAGACCACCGTAACAACCCTGATGGGAATGATGGCAGAAGCAGCCGGCGTGGACGTCCGTGTGGGTGGCAATATCGGGGTGCCGGTACTGGATCTGCTGGCCGCGCAAGAAAAGCTTCCGGAACTGTTTGTGCTGGAGCTGTCGAGCTTCCAGCTGGAGACCACTTACTCGCTGCAGTCCGAAGTTGCGACGATTCTGAATATCAGTGCCGACCATATGGACCGCTATGAGAATCTGGCTGCCTATCACCAGGCCAAGCAGCGGGTTTATCGCCACGCACGCCAGTTCGTAATCAATCGCGCGGATCCGCTGACTCGTGGGCCCCTGTCGCGCGAAAGCCGCGAGTGGAGTTTTGGGCTGGATCGTCCCGACCTGCAGCAATTTGGTGTTATCTACGCCGATGGTGAGAGCTGGCTGGCACAGGGGGCCGACAAGCTGATGCGGACTGCCGAGTTGGGCATGGTGGGCAGTCACAATGTGGCCAACGCCCTGGCTGCACTGGCACTGGGTAATGCGGTTGGCTTGCCCATGGTTACCATGCTGGAGGTGTTGCGCACATTTACCGGGTTGGCCCACCGCTGTGAACGGGTGGCGGACCGCGATGGCATCACCTTCGTAAATGATTCCAAGGGGACCAATGTAGGTGCTACCCGAGCGGCGCTGGACGGCCTCGCAGAAGGTGAGCGAAAGATCGTGTTGATCGCCGGAGGCGATGGCAAGGGAGCTGATTTCTCCCCGCTGGCGGCTGCTGCGCACACCTTGCGTGGACTGGTGACCATCGGTGTGGACGGCCCCAGAATCGCGGAAACCTTCTCTGGCAAAGTGACTCATGCCGCGGCATCGAATATGGACGAAGCGGTCGCGGCAGCGACCGCCATGGCACGCAGCGGTGATTTTGTATTGCTGTCGCCTGCTTGCGCCAGTTTTGACATGTACCGCAATTTTGAAGCGCGCGGCGAAGATTTTCGTCGTGTGGTCGATGAGCGGATCGCAGCCTCCAGTGATGACGCCAATACTGCGCAGGGCGCAGGAGGTGTGCAGTGAGCCGCAAGGAACAGGTCAATTTGAAAGCGGCGGCCAATGAGCAGGTCGATGAGTTCGCCTGGGTCTTGCCGTTCTGTGTGCTGGCACTCGCCAGTATCGGTGTGGTCATGGTGGCTTCGGCTTCTATCGCGTTTGCCTCCGACGTATACAACGATGCCTGGTATTTCCTAAAGCGGCATCTGGTGTTCCTGGCTGCGGGTGCCTTTGGCGCATTGGTAGTGAGCCGCGTCTCGCTGGCGACCTGGTCCAATATGTCCTGGACCCTGTTGATTTTCGCCTGCGGCATGTTGCTGGTGGTTTTGATTCCCGGTGTGGGACGTGCGGTCAACGGCAGTATGCGCTGGATTGCGCTGGGTCCGATTACCGTACAGCCTGCGGAGATTGCCAAATTTTGCTGTCTGATTTTTTTCGCCAGCTTTCTGACCCGGCGCCACGAGAAGTTGCGGCACTGGAGCAGCTTTATGGTGCCGATCTCCGTGCTGGGTATTGTGGCGGTGCTGTTGTTGCTGGAGCCCGATTTTGGCTCTGTGGTGGTCATCTCCGGGACCGCTTTGGCGATGGTATTTCTCGCCGGCGCGCGCCTGCCACACACATTTCTGCTGGTGGGGCTCGCTGCCTGTGGTCTGGTGTTGATGGCACTGGTTAGTCCCTATCGTCTGCAGCGCCTGACGACATTTCTCGATCCCTGGGGCGAACAGTATGCCGGTGGCTACCAGTTGACCCAGTCACTGATCGCTTTTGGTCGCGGTGAATGGTTCGGTGTCGGTCTCGGTAACAGTGTGCAGAAACTGTTTTACCTGCCGGAGGCGCATACGGATTTTGTGTTTGCGATTCTGGCGGAAGAGTGGGGCATGTTCGGTGGTCTGGTTGTGATCGGCCTGTATGTGGCGCTTACCTGGTCGCTGCTGCGGCTGGTACGCAAAGCGCTGGCGAAGCAGGAATTTTTTACTGCGCTGCTGACTTTCGGAATTGCGGTACTACTGGCAGGGCAGGCCTTCGTCAATATGGGCGTGGCTTCCGGGTTGTTGCCGACCAAAGGGCTGACTTTACCGTTTGTCAGTTCCGGGGGATCCAGCCTGGTGGTTTGTTTCGCCCTGTTTGGCCTGGCGTGGCGCGCTCAAAAAGAACTGAACAGTGATGCAAGGGAATCGGAGGGCAGTATCGCCAAGATTCGACAGCTGCCTATTTTCAACCCCCTGCAGCTGGGTGATCGAAAAACCGGGGAGGCGGCGTGATGACACAGACTGACAACGCGCCGTTTACCGGCAAAAAATTTCTTGTGATGGCAGGTGGAACTGGCGGCCATGTATTCCCGGCCTTGGCAGTTGCTCGCGCTTTGCAGGCGCAGGGCGGCAGCGTGGAATGGCTCGGTACTATGCGCGGTATCGAAGCACAGCTGATCCCGGCTGCGGAGATACCGCTGCACTTCATTACGGTGGAAGGGATTCGCGGTAAGGGTGCTGCAGCTTTGTTGAAAGCGCCCATCCAGATCAGCAAAGCGATCTGGCAGGCACGCGAGGTCGTCAACAATGTAAAGCCGGATGCGGTGCTGGGATTTGGCGGGTTTGCCACTGGGCCTGGCGGTGTCGCAGCGCGGCTTGCGGGGATACCGCTGATCATTCACGAGCAGAATGCGGTGGCCGGCACCACGAACCGTTTACTGGCGAAAATCGCCAACCGTGTACTGGAGGCATTCCCCAGCGGATTACCTGCAGCACAGGAAGTGGGTAATCCGGTACGTGCTGAGATCGCAGAGCTGCCAGCGCCAGCTGAGCGGGTGGGCAAGTCCTCACCGCTGCGCTTGCTGGTACTGGGTGGCAGCCTCGGCGCCGTCGCGATCAATGAGCTGGTGCCGCAAGCGCTGGCAAAACTATCTGCGGACCAGCGCCCACAGGTGGTGCACCAGGCGGGGCAGCGTCACCTGGACCTGGCGCAGGAAGCATACGAGCGTGCGGGTGTTGAGGCGCAGGTAGTTCCCTTTATCAGTGATATGGCGGGCGCTTACGCACAGGCGGATCTGGTGATCTGTCGGTCCGGTGCACTGACCGTGTCTGAAATCGCCGCGGCGGGGCTCGGTGCCATCATGGTGCCTTTTCCGTTTGCCATCGATGACCACCAGACCAAAAACGGCGAGTGGTTGGAAAAAGCCGGTGCGGCGCGGGTAATCCAGCAGGATGCGCTGGACGCAGACCAACTTGCCGCGCTGCTCGCGGAACTGTTCGCTGAGCCGGAGAAATTACTGGCAATGGCCGAGGCTGCTCGCCGTGTCGCCAAGCCCGATGCGACCGACCGGGTGTTGGACGTATGTCGCGAAGAGATGGGGTGTTGATATGTCTCGCGAATCAAAGAATTCAGAAACTGTTGAGAAAAATATGACTGACAACGGCGATCGTCGCTACCACGTGCCCGCCATGCGCCGCATTCGCCGGATCCACTTTATCGGTGTGGGCGGTGCGGGAATGAGCGGTATCGCCGAGGTTTTGCAGAACCAGGGCTACGAAGTTTCCGGTTCCGACCTGCGCGAGAGCAAGGTGACCGAGCGACTGCGCAGCCTGGGCATCAAGGTACTGATTGGACACAGTGCTGAAAATGTCAGCGATGTGGATGTCGTGGTCAATTCTTCTGCGATCTATGGGGATAACCCGGAATTGATCGCGGCGCGGGACCACCGTATTCCGGTAGTGCGTCGTGCGGAGATGCTCGGTGAATTGATGCGCTACCGCTACGGTATTGCTGTTGCCGGCACCCACGGTAAGACAACCACCACCAGTCTGATCGCGTCGATCTTTGCCGCCGATGGCAAGGATCCCACCTTTGTTATCGGCGGACTGGTGAATAGCGCTGGTGCCAATGCGGCCCTGGGTGAGAGCCGCTATCTAGTTGCGGAGGCTGACGAGAGTGATGCCTCTTTCCTGCATCTGCAGCCGATGGTCACCGTAGTGACCAATATCGATGCGGATCATATGGAGACTTACGGCGGGGACTTTGAAAAGGTCAAACAGATCTTTATTGATTTTATCCACAACCTGCCGTTTTACGGTCTGGCAGTGGTCTGTGGGGATGACGCTAATGTGCAGGAAGTGATCCCGCGCATGGCGCGCCCGGTGACAACCTACGGCTTTGACGAGGGCAATGATTTCCGCATCAGTGATGTGCGCCAGGAACCGCTGCGCAGCTTCTTTAATGTGCATCGCCCGGATGGCAGCGTGCTGGATGTGTGTGTGAATATCCCCGGAATCCACAACGTGCTGAACGCGACGGCGGCGATCGCAGTGGCAACCGAAGAAGGTGTTAGCGACGCGGCAATTCGCGAGGGGCTCAATGGTTTCCAGGGCGTCGGACGTCGATTCCAGATTTATGGCGAGTACCCGGTGAGTGATGCCAGCGATGCCGAACCGGTGATGCTGGTGGACGATTACGGTCACCACCCACGGGAAGTGGCGGCGACCATCAAAACCGTGCGAGATGGCTGGCCCGAGCGTCGGCTGGTGATGGTGTATCAGCCGCATCGCTACACGCGTACCCGGGATTTGTTCGAAGATTTTGTACAGGTGCTTTCTCAGGTCGACAAACTGGTTCTTCTAGATGTATATAGCGCCGGTGAAGCGGTAATTCCTGGTGCAGATGGTCGTACCCTTGCGCGCAGTATCCGCAACCGCGGCCAGATAGACCCGATCTTTGTGGAAAAGGTCGAGCAGGTCCCGCCGGTACTGGCGGATTTGCTGGAGCCGGGCGATATCGTACTCACCCAGGGGGCGGGTAATGTTGGTGGCCTCGCTCAGCAGCTGTCGGAATGGCGGTTTGGCGATAAGTCCGGCTCGGATCAGTAATCGGTCTCAATGACCCGGTTTGGCGAAGCGTAAACGTGGCGAGAGAGAAAAAGGCCCAGCAGCAAAAAAAAGGTCGTGGTAAGCCGGCGCCTCGGGGTGCCCGTGCACTGCCGGACCCTAACGAGGACACGGGCCTGCGCCCGTTGCGGCTGCTGCTGGCATTGGCATTCCTGCTGCTGGTGGGCTCGGGGCTCGGTTACAGCGCTCGCTGGTTGTGGCAACAGGCTCCGGCGGTAGAGCTAAGCCGTGTGGATGCGCTGGAAAATGTACGGGTAAAAGCGCCGTTTCGCGCGGTAACGGAGACGCAGGTCGAAGACATCCTGCTGCCGTATTTGCGCAAAGGGTTCTTCTCGCTGGATATCGGCGAGATGCGCGCGGCATTGATGGCCAACCCGTGGATTGTGAATGCTTCGGTCAGCCGCAGCTGGCCCAACGGTGTCGAGGTGGTAGTGGAAGAGGCCGAACCTCTCGCCATCTGGGGCGGCAATCAGCTTTTGATTGCCAGCGGTGAATTGTTGCCGCGACCGGAAAATTTGAAGGAATTGCGTCTGCCGGAGCTGGCCGGGGATGCGGAACTGGTGGAGCGGATCATGGCGCAGTACCAGGCGCTGGCCGGGCTGCTCACGACAAAAGATATGGAAGTACGTCGGCTGTCGTTTGACGACCTGGCGGGGTGGCAGCTTGAGCTGGTGAGTGGTATCCGCTTGCAGCTGGGGCACGATGAACTGCTGGAGCGAGTAGATCGCTTTCTCAGCCTGACGCGCGGCGTACTGGCGCCGCATCTGCAAAAAATTGTGGGCGTAGACACCCGCTATAACAATGCAGTTGCGGTGCAATGGAAACAAAAAGACACAAAAGAAAACTGACAACAAAACAGGCAGATAAAAAGCTGGGCCCGGCCCTGATCTGACATGCTCAATGTGGATCGGCGCATTTGTCCAGCGAGGTTGAAAATCCAATGACACAAACAACTGAACCACGCATGATCGTCGGTCTGGATATCGGTACATCCAAGGTCGTGGCGATTGTCGGTGAAGTGACCGGAGATGGCGAACTGAATATCGTCGGTATCGGCTCTCATCGCTCCACGGGTATGAAGCGGGGCGTGGTGGTGAATATCGAATCCACGGTGCAGTCCATTCAGCGCGCGGTTGAGGAAGCGGAGCTGATGGCCGGCTGTGAGATTCACTCTGTCTATGCGGGGATTGCCGGCAGTCATATTCGCAGCTTGAATTCCCACGGCATCGTGGCGATCAAGGATCGTGAGGTTACCCAGCAGGATCTGGATCGGGTGATTGATGCCGCGCGCGCGGTGGCAATTCCGGCGGACCAGAAAATTCTGCATACCCTGCCGCAGGAATACCTGATCGATAGTCAGGAGGGGGTCAAGGAACCTCTAGGAATGTCTGGTGTACGCCTGGAAGCCAAGGTGCACCTGGTAAGCGGCGCGGTGAATGCCGCTCAGAATATTGAAAAGTGTATTCGCCGCTGCGGCCTGGAAGTGGAAGACATCATTCTCGAGCAGCTGGCATCGAGCTATGCGGTGCTGACCGACGACGAGAAAGAGCTGGGCGTGTGCATGGTGGATATTGGTGGCGGCACCACTGATATCGCGGTGTTTACTGGCGGTTCCATTCGCCACACCGGGGTAATTCCTATTGCCGGCGATCAGGTGACCAACGATATCGCGATGGCGTTGCGCACGCCTACGCCGCACGCGGAAGAACTGAAGATTAAATATGCCTGTGCCCTGGCCAAGCTGGCGCGGGAAGGGGAAACCATCAAGGTGCCCAGCGTCGGCGACCGCGCACCGCGGGATCTCTCCCGTCAGGCGTTGGCGGAAGTGGTTGAGCCGCGTTACGACGAATTGTTCACCCTGGTGCAGGCGGAGTTGCGTCGCAGTGGATTCGAAGACCTGTGTGCAGCGGGAATTGTCCTCACCGGCGGTTCTTCAAAAATGGAAGGCGCTGTAGAGTTGGCCGAGGAAATTTTCCATATGCCTGTGCGCCTCGCGGTACCGCAGGGAATTGCCGGTTTGACGGATATCGTCAGCAATCCGATTTATTCCACTGGCGTTGGTCTGTTGATGTATGCGATCAAGGTGGAAGACAACAAGGGCAGTAAGAGCTCCACGGTTCAGCGCAGCGAAAACCAGTGGTGGGACAAGGTCAAACACTGGTTCAGGGGCAACCTCTGATTCAGAAAATAATTACCGGGATCGATAATTAAAATTTGGACATGAGCAAAAAAGGGGAACAGCAATGTTCGAACTCGTAGATAGCGTACAGGACAAGCCTGTCATTAAAGTGATTGGTGTTGGTGGCGGTGGCGGTAACGCCGTCAAGCACATGATTGCCAGCGAAGTGAATGGTGTGGATTTCATCTGCGCAAACACCGACGCGCAGGCGCTGAAGGATGTCGAGGCACAGACCATCCTGCAGTTGGGTAACACCATTACCCGCGGCCTTGGTGCGGGCGCCAACCCCGATGTGGGTCGCCAGTCCGCGCTGGAGGATCGCGAGCGCATCGCGGAAGTACTGACCGGTGCGGATATGGTTTTCATTACCGCGGGTATGGGCGGTGGCACAGGCACTGGCGGTGCACCGATCGTGGCGGAGATCGCCAAGGATCTGGGTATCCTCACCGTTGCCGTAGTTACCCGTCCGTTCATGATCGAGGGCCGCAAACGCGCCACGGTTGCCGAAGACGGAATTCTCGAGTTGCGCGACAAGGTCGACTCCCTGATTACCATCCCCAACGATCGTTTGCTGGAAGTGCTCGGCAACAAGATCACCATGAAGGCCGCCTATAAAGAGGCGGACAACGTGTTGCTGGGCGCGGTGCAGGGCATTGCCGACCTGATGATCCGCCCGGGCATCATGAACGTGGACTTCGCCGATGTGCGTACCGTGATGTCCGAGATGGGCATGGCGATGATGGGCTCCGGTGCGGCCATTGGTGAGAACCGAGCGCGCGAAGCGGCTGAGAAAGCCGTTCGCAGCCCGCTGCTGGACAACGTCAACCTTCAGGGCGCCCGCGGTATCCTCGTGAACATCATTACCGGTAGCGAAGAGGGTGGCTGCCAGGAACTGACTCTGGGTGAATACTCAGAAGTGGGTCAGATCGTTCAGGAAATCGCCTCCGATGATGCCACCGTGGTGATTGGCACCGCGGTTGACGACAAGCTGGGCGATGAAATGCGCGTCACCGTAGTTGCGGCGGGTCTCGGCGAGGCTACTGCCCAGGTTGCCCGTCCCACCAAGGTAGTGGACAACACTGCCCGTCGTCCGGAGAGCCGTGAAGCGGCACGCCCGGCTGCGCCGGCAGATGCCACCCGTGACACCCAGGAAGTGCGCGGTGGCCGGGTGGAGAAGGAGCGTCCGGCACGCTCCATGCCGCCATTGAACCCGGCCGATCAGGATATGGAATACCTCGATATTCCCGCTTTCCTTCGTCGCCAGGCAGACTGATTCCGTCCCGCACCCACCGGAGTCGTGGGGCGGAAACATCTGCTCATGTCTACACCCGGCCTTTCAGGCCGGGTCTCCGCCCGCTCCGGTGTGCGGTGTCCGGACATGCCCCCTGTAAAGGGGGCTGTCTCGCGATATCGCCGGGCCAGGATGAAGTCGTGGACGCAGGGAAGCTGCCACCAGAAGAGGTGCCCCATTCAGGATGTGTTCAGCCCGTCGCTGCACAATCCGGGGTACTGATCTGATTGTTTCAAGTCAATGCAAGTCATTTCATTGCAGTTAAAGACGGGCACACACAAAAAGGGAATCGTCAGTCGAAAACCTTTTCCAGGTTCCCGCGCGAGTAGTTCCAGCCCGGTGTGGCATCAGAACAGTGCCAGAAATCGTGACCAATACCCTGACTAATGGGTTTTGGCTTCAGGGTTAACATTTTTTAACCACCGGCTGATAGGTCAGGTCGTACAATTAAGGGCATTCCTGTGCGCTAGTTTGGCGTTACAGTCCTCGTACTGGGCTATGCTTACAGGGATCAGAGCTGAATAGCTCTGCCCTGGACTACAAGGATGACCGGGTCGTTATTTGTAGTTTTGGCGTTTATTTTCTGTTACTATCGCCGGCTCGCTGCGGTTCGTGCGCAGCTCACCGAATGGGAACCAAGACATAGATGATCAAACAGCGCACTCTCAAAAATGCCATTCGAGCCACTGGTGTTGGCCTGCATACCGGTAAAAAGGTCGTTCTGACCCTGAAACCGGCGCCGGTAAACAGTGGTATCGTATTCCGTCGGGTCGATCTGGATCCGGTGGTTGAGATTGAAGCGCGTGCTGAGAACGTGGGCGACACCCTGCTTTCCACCACTCTGGTGAAGGGCGATGTGCGTATTGCCACCGTTGAGCACCTGCTGTCTGCCATGGCTGGTCTGGGTATCGACAATGCGATCGTCGAACTGTCCGCCCAGGAAGTTCCGATCATGGACGGCAGTGCCGGCCCATTCGTATTCCTGATCCAGTCCGCGGGGATTCAGGAGCAGTCCGCTGCGAAGAAATTCCTGCGTATCAAGAAGCCGGTTACGGTAGAAGAGGGCGATAAGGTTGCCAGCTTCCTGCCCTTCAATGGCTTCAAGGTGTCTTTCACCATCGATTTCGATCACCCGGTTTTCCAGGGGCGCAATCTCAGCTCCTCGGTGGACTTCTCCAGTACCTCCTTCGTCAAGGAAGTGAGCCGCGCGCGCACCTTCGGTTTCATGCACGAAATCGAATACCTGCGCTCCAAAGGTCTGGTGCAGGGTGGCAGTGTGGATAACGCGATTGTTATCGACCAGTACCGGATTCTCAACGAAGGCGGTCTCCGCTACGAAGATGAATTCGTCAAGCACAAGATTCTCGACGCCATCGGTGACCTGTACCTGCTGGGTACCAGTGTGATCGGCGAGTTCAAGGCGTTCAAATCTGGCCATGCACTGAACAACAAATCCTTGCGCACCCTGATGGCGCAGGAAGACGCCTGGGAAATGGTGACCTTCGAGGACGAACAAGAAGCGCCTATCTCTTACGTCAAGCCGATTCTGGCGGTGTAAGAGGCGCAGACGGAAAAGCCGGCACAGAAATTGCCGGCTTTTTTACGTGCCTGCATAGGGTACGTAGTAGGTTCCGGTAGCCAGCCGCCTTGAGGGACTGGCAGCCACTGGCCATGGGGATGGCCTTGGGACAGCAGGAAGCGACAGTCCCGCATCGGTCCGATGCCTTCAAAAGCCGGCCCGGTGACTAAACCAAATAAAACAAATAATGTCGCAATTCTTGCACGCCTGATATGAAAATTATTCTCGTCAATGAGCGTGGAGGTATCTCCCGCAGCTTCAACTTCGGAGGGCTCAGCAAAGCGCTGCTCAGCCTTTGTCTGTTGGGCCTGCCGGTTGGTGCCCTGTGGTTGGGTGCCAATCTGCCCACCGCCGAATCCGACGTTTTCGATGCCCGTGCGGTCAAGGCATGGAGCAAGGCGCTGCGCAAGCAGCAGGAACAGATCGACGACGCCGATCAACAGGCGCGGGAGCAGCTTACCGCGCTCACGGTCAAGCTTGCGGAGATGCAGGCGCGCCTGACCCGCCTGGATGCCCTCGGTGAGCGTCTCACCACCATTGCCAAGCTGGACGAAGGCGAGTTTCAGTTCGGTGCCGTACCCGCAGTCGGTGGTCCCGAAGATCCGGGCATCAGCGGCGCCAGCGAACTTCCTTACCAGCCCCCGGAATTCCTCGAGGTGATTGGCGACCTGTCGGATCAGATCGAAGATCGGCAGATGCAACTCTCCACCCTGGATTCCCTGATGGCGCGCCGCCAGTTGCAGGATGAGCAGTTCATTGCCGGGCGTCCGATTACCCGTGGCTGGATGTCGTCCCGATACGGTTACCGCACCGATCCGTTCAGTGGCCGTCGCTCCTGGCACAAGGGTGTGGATTTCGCCGGTAAGAATGGCTCCGATGTGGTGTCTGTTGCCGCGGGTGTGGTGACCTGGGCGGAAGACCGCTACGGTTACGGCCAGCTGGTGGAGATCAATCACGGAAACGGTTACAAAACACGCTACGGTCACAATAGCGAGCTCAAGGTCAAGCTGGGCGATATTGTGAAGAAGGGGCAGGTCATTGCCCTGATGGGGTCCAGTGGTCGCTCCACCGGTCCTCATGTCCATTTTGAAGTCTACAAGAACAACCGTCCTGTAGACCCCGCCACCTATATCCGCCGAACCGGCAGATAACAACTATCCTCTATCATTGCGCGGCAGCGCTCGAAACGCTGCACCGCCTGGCGCCCTGTGCTTCATCAGGGCCCGGTGGTTGGCGTTGAATGGTTGCGGGCGTTGGCGCCTTCCTGTTTACTTGCACCCTTTCGCGCCGCCCCCTGAATCAGGGAGAGCGGGGCACACTCAGCATTAATGTGGTTTCTGAATAATGATTGGCAAACTGATAAAAACAGTCTTCGGTTCAAAAAATGACCGGGAACTCAAGCGTATGCGCAAGGTGGTCGCCAAGATCAACGCGCTGGAAGATGAGTACAGGGCGCTGGATGACGCCGCGCTGAAAGCCAAGACAGAAGAATTCAAACAGCGCCTGTCCCAGGGCGAGACCCTAGACCAGATTCTGCCGGAGGCCTTCGCCGCGGTGCGGGAAGCCAGTGACCGCGCACTGGGCATGCGTCACTTTGATGTGCAGATGATCGGCGGTATGACCCTGCACGAAGGGCATATTGCGGAAATGCGCACCGGTGAGGGTAAAACCCTGGTGGCGACCCTGCCAGCCTACCTGAATGCGCTGGAGGGCAAGGGTGTCCATATCGTTACCGTGAACGATTACCTCGCCAGCCGGGATGCCAACTGGATGCGTCCGGTGTACGAGTTTCTCGGTCTCACCGTGGGTATCGTGGTTTCCCAGCAGCACCCGGAAGACAAAAAAGCTGCCTATCAGGCGGACATCACCTACGGTACCAACAACGAATTCGGCTTCGACTACCTGCGCGACAACATGGTATTGCGCAAGGAAGATCGTACCCAGCGCGCGCAGAACTTCGCCATTGTGGATGAGGTTGACTCCATCCTGATCGACGAGGCGCGTACTCCGCTGATCATTTCCGGTGCCGCGGAAGACTCCTCACAGCTGTATATGGCCATGAACAAGCTGGTTCCCCAGCTCGAGCGTGGGGAAGAGGGCGGCGAAGGCCACTACACCGTGGACGAGAAATCCCGTCAGGTAGAGATGACCGAAGACGGTCACCAGCTGATCGAGGACCTGCTGACCCGCGGCGGCCTGCTGAAAGAGGACGAATCCCTGTACGCACCGGGTAACCTTGGCCTGCTGCACCATGTGAATGCCGCGCTGCGTGCGCACGTTCTGTTCCACAAAGATGTGGATTACATCGTGCAGAACGGTCAGGTGGTGCTGATCGACGAACACACCGGCCGAACCATGCCCGGCCGCCGTCTCTCCGAGGGCCTGCATCAGGCGCTGGAAGCGAAGGAAAATGTTCAGATTCAGAGCGAGAGCCAGACCCTCGCTTCTACTACCTTCCAGAACCTGTTCCGCTTCTATCCCAAACTGTCCGGTATGACCGGTACTGCAGATACCGAAGCGTTCGAATTCCGCCAGATCTACGGCCTGGATGTGGTGGTAATCCCCACCAACAAGCCCAAGCAGCGCGACGACCTGAACGACCTGGTGTACCTCACCAAGGAGGAGAAGCTCGAAGCGATCATTGAAGACATCAAATACTGCCGCGACAAGAAGGCGCCGATCCTGGTGGGTACTGCTTCCATCGAGACCTCGGAAGAGATGTCGCGCATGCTGCAGAAAGCCAAGATCGAGCATCAGGTACTGAACGCCAAGTTTCACGAAAAAGAAGCGCAGATCATCGCCCAGGCCGGCCGCCCGGGTACCGTCACCATCGCCACCAATATGGCTGGTCGCGGTACGGATATCGTGCTAGGCGGCAACTGGGAAGCGGAAGTCGAAGAGCTGCAGGAGCGCGAGGGGCGTGAAGCAAGCAAAGAAGAAATCGACGCGATCAAAGATGAGTGGAAGAAACGCCATGAGACGGTGATCGAGGCTGGTGGCCTGCACATCATCGGCACCGAGCGCCACGAATCGCGCCGGATCGACAACCAGCTGCGTGGTCGCGCCGGTCGTCAGGGTGACCCGGGTGTGACCCGCTTCTACCTGTCTCTGGAAGACAACCTGATGCGTATCTTCGCCTCTGACCGGGTGAAGAATTTCATGCAGATGCTTGGTATGGAGCGCGGTGAGGCCATCGAGCACCGCATGGTCTCCAATGCCATTGAAAAGGCACAGCGCCGCGTAGAAGGTCGTAACTTCGATATCCGCAAGCAGTTGCTGGAATACGATGATGTGGCCAACGACCAGCGTCAGGTGATCTACTCCCAGCGCAACGAGCTGCTCGAAGCGGATTCCATCAGTGACACCATCACAGCCATCCGCGACGACGTGGTGAATGAGCTGATTTCCACTCATGTTCCGCCGCAGAGCGTTGAAGAACAGTGGGATATTCCCACACTGGAACAGCAGCTGGCGGCGGAGCTGGGCCTGCAATTGCCGGTTCAGCAGTGGCTGGATGAAGACCGCACCCTGCACGAGGAGAGCCTGCGGGCGAAGATCGTCGAAGAATCACAGCAGGCGTACCAGAACAAACTGGCGCGTATTGCCGAGAGCACCGGCGACGAGAACCTGATGCCGACCATCGAGCGCCAGGTGATGCTGCAGGTGCTGGACCAGCTGTGGAAGGAGCATCTCTCCAGCATGGACCACTTGCGCGCGGGTATTGGTTTGCGCGCCTACGCCAACAAAAACCCCAAGCAGGAATTCAAGCGCGAATCCTTCCACTTGTTCCAGAGCCTGCTGGATAATCTCAAGCACGAAGTTATCCGCGTATTGGCCCATGTGGAACCGATGACCCGCGAGCAGATGGAAGAGATGGAGCAGCGCCGACTGGAAGCCCAGCGTCGCCAGCAACTGGAGCTCCAGCATGCGCAGGCATCCGCGATTCCGGAGGCTGAGGCCCAGGCAGAGGCCGCTCAGGAGCCCGCACGACGCGGTCCGCGAGTGGGGCGTAACGATCCCTGTCCCTGTGGGTCTGGCAAGAAGTACAAGCAGTGTCATGGCAAGCTGACTTCTTCCACTCCGTCCTGATCGGCTCAGGCTGACAGAGCAAAAAGGCCCGCATAGATTGCGGGCCTTTTTGTTTTACGCCTGCCGTTTATATAATTCCGTTCCTTTCAATCATTCGAATGATCCCAGCAAGGTGAAGAACATGGCGCAGTCCCTGCCGCAAATTCCCGGTGTCCGTCTTTCTGCAGTGCCGGCGAAGATAAAAAACTGGCAACGCGACGATCTGCTGTTAATCGAAGTAGCCGAAGGTGCCAATGTCTCCGCGACCTTCACCCAGAATGCATTCTGTGCAGCGCCGGTACTGGTGGCGCGCAAGCACATTGCCGGTGGCAATATACGCGCGCTGTTAATCAATGCGGGTAATGCCAATGCGGCCACCGGTGAGCGCGGTGTGGCGGATGCCAATCGCTGCTGTGAAGGCGTGGCAGAGGCCCTGGGTATTCAGCCATCTCAGGTTCTGCCGTTCAGCACCGGCGTGATCGGTGAGCACCTGCCGGTGCAGAAAATTCTGGATGCGATCCCCACTGCCGCTGCCCAGTTGCAGTTTGATGCCTGGCAGGCTGCGGCGCAGGCCATCATGACCACCGATACTCGCCCGAAAACTGCGAGCAGAACCGTCGAGATTGCCGGCGAAACCCTCACCGTTGCCGGCATCGCCAAGGGCGCGGGTATGATCCAGCCGAATATGGCCACCATGCTGGCGTATGTGGCGACCGATGCGGCAATCCCCCAGCCGATGCTGGATAACCTGGTGAAAGAGGCAGTGGCTGCGTCCTTCAACCGCATCAGTGTGGATGGGGATACTTCGACCAACGATGCTTGCGTGCTGATCGCCAGTGGCGTTACCGGTGAGGTCATCGGAGACGCTAACAGCGAGGCCTATGCGCAGTTGAAGGCGGCGATCGTCGAGGTACATATCGAGCTTGCTCAGGCCATCGTGAAAGATGGTGAGGGTGCGACCAAGTTTGTCACAGTGCAGGTCAACAACGCGGGCAATTCCGCCGAGGCCCTGCGTACCGCATTTGAGATTGGCGAGTCACCACTGGTTAAAACCGCACTTTACGCTTCAGATCCCAACTGGGGCCGGCTGGTAATGGCCATCGGTAACGCGGGGCTGGAGAATCTGGATACCGGCAAAATCTCCATTTATCTCGATGATGTACAGATCGTGGATGCGGGTGGTCGCGCGGATACTTATACGGAGGAAGCGGGGCAGGCAGTATTCGACAAGCCAGAATTTACCATTACCGTGGATTTACAGCGGGGTGATGCCTGCGAGCATATCTGGACTTGTGACTTCTCGCACGAGTACGTGACCATCAATGCAGAGTACCGCACCTGATGGGCGGCTCCGGGATCAAGCATATTCATGTGGCGGTAGGTGTAATCCTGGGCGCTGATGGTCGTATTCTCCTGGCCAAGCGCCCTGAGCATTTGCATATGGGCGGGCGCTGGGAGTTTCCCGGCGGCAAGGTCGAAGAGGATGAATCCATTCAGCAGGCCATGGCCCGGGAACTGAAGGAAGAGCTCGATATCGATGTGAAGGCGATGGAGCCGTTAATCGAAGTCCGTCACGATTACGGAGACAAGCAGGTATTTCTGGATACCTGGTGCATTACCGAATTTGAGGGTATAGAGCGTGGAGTTGAGGGACAGGAATTGGCTTGGGTCTCGGTCGCGGAGCTCTCGGAGTATCGCTTCCCGGATGCCAATCAGCCGATCGTAACGGCGTTACAAGCTCGCTTAAGTTAATTCCAGCCCTGCCAAGTTCTATAGCTAGTTTGCTGGCAGGGAAGCACTGGGTGCGGGTTTTCAGGACCGCGGTTAACCCATCCCTGGGCGCTGCGGCGCAAACGTCCTGTTTGCGACGCTCCTGCAAACCCGCACCCAGTTCTTCCCTTTCACTTCAAATCACATCACTGCGTAAGTTATTCCCAATTGCTAGAGCAACGCGCACTATTTCATTTGAAGGTAGAGTGCCGGGTATCCATTTTCGAAAGCGTCGGCGACAGGGATGTCGCCGACGCAGCGTACAGGGACGTATTTACAGCGGTTTCGAAAATGGATACCCGGTGCTCTGCCGCCACCGCACCTTCTAACTGGTGCCACAAAGCGTGATCAAGGACTGATAAAAATCCCGCGCTTGTACAGAAATCTCAGCACCAGCCACTGCAGCAAAATCACTCCGCAGGCGATCAATAGCGTGCCCGCCGCGTCTGGCAGGGCTGAAGCAACTCCCCCAAACAGACTTTTACTGCTGTATTGCCAGTTCACCAGGCTGGTACCGATATACACCAGAATGGCATTGCAGCCGATCACCGCGAAAAAATAAGTGAAGGTTTTCCAGTGCCACATATCGACCACCAGATAGAAAATCCCCAGCAGTAACAGACAGCAACCAGAGGTGATCAAGACAAAGGAACTAGTCCACAGCTCCTTGTTCACCGGGTAAACCCAGTGCCATAAAAAACCTGCCAGCAGACAGATCGCGGCACTGCTGAAAAGCCCTTTCAGGATAGCCCCGTGGTCCCCCGCATATCGTGCCAACCAGCGACCGGCAAAAACACCAAACAGCGCATTGATGATAGCGGGAATCGTCGAGAGTACACCCTCCGGATCGTAGGCGCGGTTCTGGTAAGTGATACCGGGCAGGAAGTGCTGGTCCACCCACGCATTGACCGATCCGTCCGGGGTCAAGGTACCGACCGTCATTTGCAGCAGGCAGTAGCCGATCAGAATGGCGGCGGCAATGGCGCACTGGGTGCCCAAGCCAAAGTGCCACACAATCATCGCCGCGAAAAACCAGGCGAAGCCAATGCGCGCCAGTACACTGGCGTAGCGGATTTCACCCAGATCTGCAGGAATGCCCGTGCCCCAGCCGTGATTGTAAACGACCCCCAGCAGTATCAGCAGGAACAGGCGCTTCACCGATTTCCGATAAACCGGAGCCCGCTGGCTCAACGGCAATCCACGCAGAGACTTGTTGGCCAATCCCAGGGTTACCCCGGAGAGGAAAATAAACAGCGGGAAGATCAGGTCGTAGAAGCTGAACCCGTGCCACTGGGTATGCTGCATCTGCCCGTGCCCGAACTGAAAAATGGACCAGCCGGTAAGCGCAAATAATGGGAGGAACAGTGCCTCACCACCGATGATCCAGAACATATCGAAGCCGCGCAGGGCGTCTACCGAAGCGAGTCTTTGTTTTTTGTTGGCCATGATTGTTACTGCTAATCAATTAAAAAAAGAAACCAATCTTTCTGTGAGCACCATGATAGGGCACCTGCCGCAATGAAATCACGGTGTCCAGAAACGAAAAAAGCCCCGGCCGGAGCCGGGGCGAATATAGGAGCATTTCCTGTACAGGAGTTTCCTATTAGTCACAACGCAGAGAGAGAGCTGTATTTACCACTTATCTTGCTACCAACTTCCATCCTGTGAGATTGGCCGGCACTGCGTTGCCGGCCGTTGAGATCCTTTCCTGAATATCTTAAATCGAGCAGACGAAAGCCCAGCTGCCGTCAGCGGTGCCCGGTACCGACTGGGTCCACCACTTGGCCTCGAACACACTGCCGTCGTGGATGATCCGATCACCCCCGGCAGCGTGGTTACTGCGCGGCCATTCCGGGTAAGTCACCAGGCCACTGGTGCTGACACCTGCGTCGGCACAGGTTTCGCCGCCACCACCGGAGGAACTGCCACCAGAGGAGCTGCCGCCACCGGTGCTCAGCTCGGCTACCGGAAGATCCGGATACTCGAATGCCAGCGCATAGGTGGTGCCGTTGACCGTTGCGGTATAGGCCTGAGGACCAGATACCGGCAGGTAGTAGTTCAGAGTCATATCCCAGCTTTCACCGTCCGCCAGGTCTTGCCAGGCGGGAAGGCTGAAGCGCACGCGGTGGAATTCATTTTCCAGGCCACCCACGTTGCCGCCACCGGCATTGGCTCCGTCCTCGATCACTTCCAGGCCGGCACCGCTCTGGTCGGTGATGATGTTGGAAGTGGATGTCGGCATGTCGAACTCGAACACGGTGCCACCGGGCAGAGTGCCACCGGTGTTGTTGGTGATGTACAGCTTCGGATTCAGCGGGTAATTCTGGTCGCCGAGTTTGAACTCGGTGACTTCAATGCCGATATCCAGGGCTTCTTGCGGTACTGCGCGATCGGTGCGCAGGTGACGATATTTGGAGGCGTTGGCAAACTTGTCATAGGCGACGGTGGTGAGGGTGTCGCCCATGTAGTACTCGCCCTTGGCCGCATCCCAGCTGTAGTCACCGGCTAGCTCCCAGAACATGATGCCGCCTACACCCTGGTCAATCACGTACTGCACCTTGGCGTCCATGGACTCGGCGTCTTCGGTGGAGATGAACACGCTCTTGTCCGCATTCCACAGCCACGGGGCCTCGGAAACACTGTCATAGTTGCGCACATAAGTGCCGGTCAGGGCGTCGTCCGGATCGTTGACCGGGTCCAGGCCGTAATCGGTCACATAGCTGCCGAGAATACCGTTCTCCAGGTTCATGGCGTGCCACATGGGGTTGGAGCCGGCACCCATCTCGTTGCCATTGCTGTCCTTGTCGTGCCACATATTGTCGATACCGATGGCACCGTTGCCGCAGTCGGCAGCGCCGCCGGTTCCCTCAGGGCACTCGGACTGAGAGGGAAGTGGGGCCGAGCCGCCGAGGCCGTTGGTACCACCGCTAACACCCTGCCAGCCGCGGGTGTAGTAGGGGATGCCCACATTGATACGTCCCGCGGGCATGGAGCCGCGGAAGTACTTCACCGCCCAGTCGATATTGAGGTAGCCGATACCACCGTACTGGGAAGTACTGTACACACTCGCCGCAGCCAGTTCGGGATCATTGCCGTTGTCGAACAGCGCAGAGTTGTGGCCAACGTATTCATTCCACGCCCCATGCAGGTCGTAGGTCATGATGTTGACGTAATCCAGGTACTGGGTGATCTGCATGGTTTCCATGCCGCGCAGCAGGTAGCCGGAGGACGGGGAGGCGATGGTCAGCATATAGTGCGTGCCGTCCTGCTCACCTGCCTGGTCCAGTTTTTCCCGCAGTACCCGCATCAGTTCCACGTAGGAATCCATCAGCGAGCCGCGCAGCGGGTTGGCGATACCGAAATCCATAGGGTTGCCGGCGTCGTTCATGGAAGTGGGGTACTCGTAATCGATATCCACACCGTCGAAGCCATACTGGCGAATGAACTCGACGGAGGAGTTGGCGAATGCCTCGATACCCTGGTGATTGATGCTGCCGTCCGCATTGGTGGTCATGGTGTAGAAGCCACCATCGGCCACGCGATCTCCATTATCGTTAAAGTGGCCGCCTGTCTCGGCCCAGCCACCCACGGAAACCAGAGTCTTCACTTCCGGGTACTGTTCCTTGAACTTGGACAGCTGATTGAAATGGCCTTTGTAGGGGTAGTCCGGATCGGTTTCCGCACCAGCGATGCCGGGCCATTCCATACCGGTTGCCGGGTTGTCCGGGTTGTCGGTATTGCCGACGGAGACGGAGTAATCGCTGCCCACGTGGGCGAAGGCGTAGTTAATGTGGGTGATCTTGCCCCAGGGGATGTCTTTTACCAGGTAGCTGGGCTGCCCGTTGGCGCCATTTCGCCAGCTGGTGAAGTAGCCGATGATGCGGCGCGGATGGTCTGCGCCCATATCCTCGCGGCCTTCCGCGTCGTAGATGTCGCAGTAGTTGGGGGCGGTGCCCGGGGTGGTGTAGAGGCCATCCGGGCGACAGGGATAATCGCCGACTACGATCTGCTCATCTTCTACGGTGATGGTGGCTTCGGCACTGTCGCTCAGATCATCGTTATCCGTGGCTACCGCTGAAACGGTGTGACTACCAAGGACCGCGGTCCATTGGGTGCTATAAGGTGCGCTGGTGTCGGTGGCGATCAGGCTGCCATCGACAAAAAATTCTACCTTGCTGATGCTGCCATCGCTGTCGGTGGCGTTCGCGGAAATGGTCAGGCTGTCACCAGTGGTATGGCTGGAACCGTTCGCCGGAGCGGTCAATGTCACGCTGGGAGGGACCGGGCCAATGATGACGTCTTCTTCCACACTAATGGATACCGGTGCAGTGGTTGTGGACAGATTGTCGTTGTCCACAATGCGAGCGGTGAGGGTGGGTTCGCCGGCAACGGCAGTCCAGGTTACCTCCCAGGGCGCCGCACTATCGGAACCAACCAGGGATCCGTCGACAAAAAATTCCACCAGGGTCACCTGGCCGTCAGGATCAGAGGCGGAAACGCTGAAGACAACGCTGTCATTTTCGCTTGCGGTAATGCCTGCGGTGGGGGCTGTGATTGAGCCCTCGGGTGGTAGTAGTGGAACCTCGCCGTCGTTACAGGCGCCAAGCAGTTTCCACTCCTGATACTGGCCGGAGTACTGTTCCGGATCCTGATTTTGGGTCCACCACTTTGCCTCGTAGGCATTGTCGTTGTGCTGAACCTGGGCACCGGTGGAATAAGAGGGGCCCATTTCCCACAGGGGCAGGGAGGTGCAGTCTACGGCGGCGTAGCCGTGGCCTGCGGATAGCATTGCTGCGGTCACCAGACCGAAGCGGAGCTTGTTGCTGATCATATAATGTTCACCTTGCGGCAGATTATTTTTATAGGAATTCGACGCTAGTACCTCGGCGCCACGAAATGACATCGCTGTCAAAAATAGCAACGAGGACTTTCGTAAGCAACACCGGGCCACAGGAATTTCTAGATTCGGGAGGTTTTTACGCCAGTTTCGCGGCTATACGCGGGTTTTGTCACATCCAAGGGGGCATGAGCCAAGGGCGCCGCTATGCGGCACAGCGTATATGTTCTGGGCGTATACAGGGCGAATTGGGGGTGAGTGGGCCTACATATCCCACAGCGAGTTGGTGGCCATGGACAGCGTGATGCGTTCCTTATCCTGGATCTGCTTGAGGTTCTCAAACACCTCTTTCACCTCCGCTGACTCGATCGAACCGTAGACGGAGTGATACAGGTCGGAAAAATAGCGATCCACCTCCTGTCCCAGCTGGTTTATCTCTTCAATACTTGGCTTGTCGCTCAGATACAGGTTTTTTACCAGGTCGCCAGCCGTCTCCTCGTTGGTGTATTGCAGCCACGTCTGCATGGCTTTCTGCTGTGCGACGGCACCGTAGTTCTTGAGGTTGTTGGCCATACGCAACTCGTGCTCGTGCAGGTGCTTCAGCAGCAATCGAGTGCGGTTATCCTGGGCGCCATCCAGCAGTTGCTGATACACCCCGGCCATATCCAGGTGGAATTTCTGGGCGTTTTTGAGAACTTCGTGGGCCTGTTTGAACGTCTTCATCTCTGCGCCTTCTCGGTGGTTGGTGTAATTATAGTTTTCCCAATGGGGCCGTTGGTGGGGGAAGTGGCCTCTTTCTCTTATGTTTATAGTGCATATCCGCGGGCGTTCAAGTCCTCGTCCGGTATATCCGGCGGCCGTCGTCGAATCCCGGGCATAAAAAAAGCGGCCTCTGGGGGCCGCCTTGTCTGTGTCTGGCGTCAGGCCGTAGCCGGCGCCAGGTGGAATTGTTCCATCATGATCTGCAGGCGCTTGCGCTGCATCTTGAGGCTGTATTCCAGTTCTTTCACCCGGGTGCGGATGGTGGCATTTTCCCATTTGCTCACCAGCTGTTCGCGGGCATTCACATAGCGCTTCTGCTGGAGTTCTTTCCACTCGGAAAGCGCGGCCGAGAAGTCCTGGGCTTCGCGCTCTAGCAACTGCTTCCAGCTCTCTTTGTGTTTTGAGTGCTCGAGCTGCTGCTCCGCACGCTTGAATTGCATGGTCAGCATGGCCCGCTGGATACGCATTGCCGGGACTGTTTTCAGGTTTCGGGCCAGCCCAAGCCAGCTGGCGGTTTTGATCAACCACTTGGTGGGATCCCAATGATACCAGCGGATGCCGTTGCGGTAATCGGTCTGGAAAATATGGTGATAGTTGTGATATCCCTCACCAAAGGTGAAAAATGCCAACAGATCATTGTCCCGTGCGGTGTTTTCATCCGTATAAGGGCGGCGGCCCCAGATATGGGCAAGAGAATTGATGAAGAAGGTGGTGTGGTGGTTGACCACTATACGCAGTACACCTGCCAGCAGAAGCATACCGAGTACATCGCCGGTAAGCAGGCCGAGTACCAGGGGCACGCCCACATTCATCGCCACGGTGATCGGCACATAGTGGTTGTGCTGCCACATTACAATCTTGTCCCGCTGCAGGTCCTTGGCGTTGTCGAAGTCGACCTGGCCACTGGGGTAGTCTCGCAGCATCCAGCCGATGTGGGAAAACCAGAAACCGCGCTTGGCGGAATAGGGGTCGTGATCATTATCGTCACAGTGGCGATGGTGACGGCGGTGACCGGAACACCAGATCAGTGCACTGTTCTGTAGCGAGGCGGCGCCAAACAGCGCATAAAACAGGCGCAGAGACCAGTGGGCCTCATAAGTGCGGTGTGACCACAGGCGGTGGTATCCAGCAGTGATGGAGAAGCCACAGAAAGCGCCCAGTACCGCAAATGCCAGCCACTGGTACCAGTGGTAGCCCACAAGTACGCCGTACAGCGGAACCAGGATCAGTGCCGCCAGCGCTGTACTGGCGAACAGAATCGTCGTCAGCCAGATGCGCGGGGCTTCGGGAGCAGCATTCATATATACAACCTTGTCAGAGTCTTCAGATAATTCCGCCCGTGGGGGCAGTGCGGCCGGGCAAATAGAGCCCGGAGCATAAGGCAGATGCTACCGCAGATGGACCGAACGAACACGTGCCGGAGAGGACCGCAATGCGTATTTTGAGGACGAATAGTCAGTTTATCACCGTTTGAATGGTACGGCGCACAGTTGTGGTGCGAAAAAGGAATTTTGCGTTCATTGTTGGGTCAAGCGCTGTCATTTTTCGGTAATGCCATGGGGTATAGCACAACCCCTCTCGCTAAGCTGGGACATTGCCGATCGATTTTTGTTCAAAAAAGGCGGTGAAAGCGTATTTTTGGCATTTTTTAAAAAGTTGGCACAGCGCTTGCTATATCTATTGTGTAGGCCAATTGGCCTGCGCTCCGGGAATCCATCACGGGTTATGGCAAATCGTAATAATGCGTGATTTCCCGTTTTCTCTCATCATCGCTATTTTGGGCCCCGCATTGCGGGGCCTTTTTTTATCCGCCGATAAGTGATTCACTAGCTGTAGATTACTCTGGAAAACTAGAGGTCAATGGCCGGTACTGGCCTGCGGTCCTGACGGCAAGATGGTGTCGAACGCATATCCCCCCAACAAAAAAGAAGGCGGCCTGAATCTCGCTACGCCAGACGAGCTCGAGGGTCTGCAGCCGACGCAGGCGCTGACCCAAGTGCAGTATCTGCACAGCCTTCTATTGAGTACCAATCGCGGTGTTTGGGAATGGCATCCGTCTACCGGCGTCCAGCGTGCAACCGGCAACCTTTGGCAGCGACTGCACCGGGATCCGGAATCAGCGCTGTGTGGTGTATGGAGTGGTGATCTCTCGCTGGTGCACTCCGATGATCGCGATGGCCTGATTGCGCTGCGCTCCCGTCTGTGTGAGCAGGGCACCTTTGTGGATACCAGTATTCGTGCCTTTGCCCGCGATGGCCAACCTCTGTGGTTGCGTCTGTGGGCGCGTGCGCTCACCGCGCCCGGGGGCGAGCGGTTTTTCCTGGGTGGATGTACCGACTACAGCGAATCCTTCTCCTCCAAGTCTTTTTCTTATTTTTCCGGCGAGCGCTTCCACCACGCACTGGATATGGTCGGTGACGGACTATGGGAGTGGGACTTGCGCGCCGACGAAGTCGTGCTCGATGCGACTTGCTGGCGCATGCTGGGCTATACCCGTGGGCAGAGTGATAGCGGTGCACGGGCTGCACTTGCGCGCTGGAAGACCCATATGGTCGCTGACGATTACCCCGACGTGAAACAGGCGCTGGAAGACAACGTTCGCGAGCAATTACCCCTGGATGTTGAGTTCCGCCTGAAGCATCGGGAGGGTGGTACTGTATGGGTGCGTTGCCGTGGCAATGTACAGCGCAGTAGTGGTGGTGAACCGGTACGTGTACTGGGCACGCTGCAGGATATTACTGCGAGCAAGAAGAAACAGCTAAAGCTGGAACAGGAATTGCGACGCTTGAAGCGGGAGAGTGTCGACCGGGCCGACTTGATTTCCAGTCTTAGTCACGAATTGCGTACCCCGCTCAATGCCATTCTCGGCTACAGCCAGCTGGTGGAGCTGGATCAGAGTCTCAACCCGGATCAGCGCCGACGTCTGGCAGAGATCCGCAAGGCCGGGCAGCACCTGCTGCATCTGGCGGGTGATGTGCTGGATCTGGCGCGCATCGACAGCCAGCGTCTGGCGCCATCTATTGAGCGGGTGCAGCCGGCCACACTGGTAGCGGACTGCCGTCAGTTGCTCGAGCCGCTCGCGGAAACCCGCAAGGTAAGCCTGACCTTTGAGCCTCTCGGCTGGGAGCGCGCCCATGTGCTTGCGGATCCCACCCGTTTCAAGCAGGTGGTACTCAATCTGATGGGCAATGCAATCAAGTACAACCGCGAAAACGGACGGGTTGTAATCACCTTTGCGCCGCAGGCGGAAGGTTGGCTGCGCCTGAGTGTGCTGGATACTGGTAGCGGCATTGCCAGTGCTATGCAATCCAGAGTGTTTGAGCCGTTTAATCGTCTTGGGGCCGAGCAGGGGAAAATCGAGGGAACCGGTGTGGGGCTCGCGATAGCCAAGCAGCTGACTGAGGCCATGGGTGGCAGGATAGGTTTTGATAGTGAAGAGGGGCAGGGCTCGGTATTCTGGGTGGAGTTCATGATGCACGATGCCCCGGACGAAGTGCTGCAAATGGCTGCACGTCCTGATTACACGCGTTCATTGCCGCCTTGTAAACTGTTGTACGTGACGAGCAGAACTGCTTCTGCGAGCCGCCTGAAAGCGGTGTTGGCCGCCGTGCAACAGGTTGAGGTACAGGTCGTCGACGACGCAATGAAAGGTATTTTCACTGCGCGTACCGGTGCGCCGGATATCATCGTATTTGATGCAGAGTTACCCGGTGTTTCGCTGCGGGATTTTTCTGAAATCCTGTGCGGAGATAAGGCAACGGCACATATGCCGTTAATGGCGATTGTGGATCGGCGTTGTGACTTTGCTCACGTGTGCCTGCCCACGAGCTATGACCTGGCCATGCTTGCCGAGGGCTTGCGCGATTGCCTGAGCCTTAAATCGGTGGCCGGTGGGATTGCAGCGCATAATCGTGCTGCACCGGAATAAATTGATAGGAATATAACAATAGCTACCATCGATGGTGGCAAAGAATAAACGCAACCAAAAGGACGTTATGGTTGATGTTCTCTCATTTATCCAGCGGCAGTAACACGCCCGAGACCGCGAGCATGCAAGGCCGCGCACAGGCCAGTTCTGTGCCCGCCGTACTATTGCTTGTGATCGGCACGTTTTGCCTGGCATTTCTGTGCAAGAACTTTCTTTCCGTCGAGGGTGGAATCGCTGCGATCTGGCTCGCGGATGCACTGGCCATCGCGGTCCTGTACCGTTATCCGTACAAATCCTGGCCGTTGCTGCTTGCCGGAGCCTATATCGGCGCCGCTGCCGCATCCTGGTCCAGTGGCCTGCCTGTGCATGTCGCACTGATGTATTCGGCGGCGGGTACGGCGGAAGCACTGGTCGCTGCAGGACTACTGCGTTTTTTCTGCGCGGATGGAGATTTTTTTGGCAGCACCTGGCGCTGGTTGAGATTTCTTTTCTTCGGCGCGTTCCTGTCTACCCTGGTGGGGGCGGGCGTAGGGGCGACTATCGCGGCGATGTTTCGCGGTTTGCCGTTTGGCGATGTATTTCTGTTCTGGTATCTGGCTGACACCATCGGTATCAGCGTATTCCTGCCATTTCTTCATCTGGTCAATGTCGAGAGTGCGAAAAGAATATTTTCGTTTCGCCCGCTGATACGTTTAATGTCGGCATTGTTACTGTCTCTCGCCAGTATTTTCCTGGTGCTACAGGTTTTCCCCTATCCCTTTGTATTTATTGCCCTGCCGTTAATCTGGGCGGCATCGAGGCTTGAGCTGGCGCAGGCGTTGCTTCTGATATTTACCGCAGTGCTTGCGATGCTGGTGGTGTTTATCAATGGCAGCCACTGGTTACCCGCGGAGCTGAATTTGATTCACAGCCCGTTGGATTTCATGCCGCTGTATGCGGGTGTGGTACCCGCATATGTGATGGCGGTTGCCTCGAGTGTCGAGCGCAAGCGCAGCCAGCGGATCGTTGAGGTCGAGAGTAGTTTCCGCACAGCCATGGAGTCATCCCGTATCGGGATGTTACTGGTTTCGCTGGACAACCGGATAATCCAGACGAACCCGAGTTTTTGCCGCTTTATCGGTTACTCCGAGGTGGAGTTGCGCGGAATGAATATCCGCGAGGTTATCTGTATCGAGGGCGGTAGTGCGCACCAGGAACCCCTCGGTCTGGGGCGGGATCGCCTGCTGTTTGATTTTGAGCTGGGATATGTGCAGGACGCAGAGTGGCGTTTCTTGCGTAAAAACGGCGCACAAGTCTGGGGACACTGGTCCTGCAGCCTGGCTAGAGGTGCGAGGAATGAACCCCTGTACGCGGTGGTGCAGGTGGAGGACATCGACTGGCGCAAGCGCAGCGAGGTGCAGCTTGCCAAGGCTGAAGAGCGCTGGAAATTTTCTCTGACGGTAACCGGACAGGTGGTTTACGACTGGGACCTGGTGAGTGGAAAAACCTTCTATTCGGAATGGTTGCAGAGCGGTGTGGGTATCGACTCTGCGGAACTTGGCAGTCGTCAGGACTGGCTGTCGCGGGTGCATATTGACGATCGCGAACTTCTGCTGCGGGCACAACTGGCCCATTTCAATGGCGAGGCGCGGGATATTGATTGCCAGTACCGGGTGCGCACTGATGCTGGTGATACCCGCTGGATCCATGAACTTGCGCGGGTGATGGAGTCTGGCGACGACGGCAGGCCCTTGCGATTGATCGGTATTTTGCGGGATATCACCGAGAACAAGCAGATGGCGCGTTTTCTCGAGGAGGAGAAAGAGCATCTGCAGGTCACCCTCAATGCGATTGCCGACGCGGTTATCGCAACCGATAGCCAGCAGCGTATTACCTTTATGAACCCTGTGGCTGAGCAGTTGACCGGCTGGAGGCTGGCTGAAGTGCAGGGGCAAAATATTCGCACGGTAATCCAGATTTCCAATGCCAGGGAAGGGGTGCAGGTGACCTGCCCGATTACCGAAAGCCTGAAAAACATGACCCCCGTGTTTTCCTCGGAGGGGACGGTTCTACATAACCGTACCGGGCGCAGCTATGACATCAAATGTTCTGCTTCTCCACTGCGCACCGGCAGTGGTCAACTGCTCGGCGCGGTGCTGGTATTCCAGGATGTGACCGAAACCCGACAACTGATTCGCCAGCTGCGTTACAAGGCCCACCACGATGACCTGACCCACCTCCCCAATCGCGAGGCCTTCAAGCGCGATCTGCTGGAAGCAGTGGCATCGGTGCGCAACAACGAAACCGTTCATGTCCTGGCGTATATGGATCTGGATCGCTTCAAGGTGATCAATGACAGCGCCGGGCACCAGGCCGGTGATGCGCTATTGCGTAATGTGGCCCGCTTTCTCAAGGGGCAGTTGCGGGAAAGTGACAGCGTGGCGCGCCTTGGTGGCGACGAGTTTGGCATCCTGTTGCGTGACTGCAACAAGGAGCAGGCGCGAGTGCGCTGCGAGCAGCTGGTGCGGAAAATCATTGCGTTGCGCTTTCCCTGGGCGGGGCGGGTGTTCGATGTGGGCGCCAGTGTGGGGGTGACCGAGGTGCGCCGCGACAACAATCACGTAGCGGACCTGATGAGCCAGGCGGACGTGGCCTGCTATTCAGCCAAGCATGCCGGGCGTGGAATGGTGGTGGTTTACGAGGCGGACAGTAGTGCTGCCGCCGACCAGCACCGGGAAATCCATATGGCTTCGCGTATTCGCGAGGCGCTGGACGAAAATCGCCTGCAGCTTTTTGCCCAGCCTATCGCCAGCGCGGTGTCGCCATCGGTCATCAGTCACTATGAGTTGCTGGTGCGTATGGTGGATGCGGACGGCTCACTGATTGCGCCCGGCGCGTTTATTCCCGCCGCCGAGCGCTATGGATTGATGTTGCAGATTGACCACTGGGTGATGCACGAATTCCTGCACAATAAAGTGCAGGCAGCCATGCACAGCGGCCTGAGCTTTGCCATGAATCTCTCGGCCGAGGCTATTGGCGACGGCGCATTCCAGCAAAAGCTGATCTCGCTACTGTCAGAATCCGCGCTGCCGGCCCGCCGTCTGGGGATTGAAATTACCGAAACCGCGATGATCAATGAAATGGAGAGCGCTAGCCAGTTTGTCACCGCGCTGCGGGAAATGGGCTGTAAGGTCGCGCTGGATGATTTTGGTAACGGCCTCAGCTCGTTTAACTATCTCAAAGCGTTTTCGATCGATTACATCAAGATCGATGGCAGCTTCGTGCGGCAGGTGGAGTCCAACTTTGTCGACCTGATGATTGTGGAGTCCATCAATCAGGTGGCCCATCGCCTCAATGCTCGCACCATCGCGGAATTTGTAGAGGATGCCGCGACCGCAGAGCGGTTGCGGAATATCGGCGTCGACCTCGTGCAGGGTTACCACATCGGTCACCCGCTGCCGCTGGACGAAGTCCTGGCGAGCGCGGTTTCCGGGCGCAAAAAGGCGGGGGCAGCTGTATCACAGCCGTCAGCGCAGGTGGGCGACAACGAGGTTGCGGAAGAAATCGTGGAGTTGGCAGCCACGGAGCTGGAAGCCTGAACCGGCGCGCGGCGCCGGTTCAGTATCTGCCCGCAAGTAAGAAAGAGGGGCAGGAGGGTAAGATTACTGGCGAATCTTGCCCAGGTGTTTGCCCACAATTTGCAGTAGCGGCTTGAAAGTCTTGGGCGTCGCGCAAACCAGGTTGCCGGACTCCAGGTATTCGTTACCACCGCGGAAGTCGCTGATCAGGCCGCCGGCTTCCTTGACCAGCAGGGAGCCCGCGGCGATATCCCAGGTATTCAGGTACATTTCCCAGAAGCCGTCAAAGCGGCCCGCAGCCACATAGGCCAGGTCCAGTGCAGCGGCGCCCGGACGGCGGATACCCGCAGTCTGGCCGGCAACTTCCTTCATCACCGCCAGGTAGGCGTCGATATTTTCCAGAGGTTCGCCGTTGAACGGGATGCCGGTGCCGATGAGTGCGCCTTTCAGTCCCTGACGGCTGGATACGCGGATGCGGCGTCCATTGAGCGCCGCACCGCGGCCGCGGCTGGCGGTAAACTCTTCGCGTTTGATGGGGTCGAGAACCACGGCGTGCTCGATCTGGCCGCGGTAGCGGCAGGCGATGGAGATCGCGAAGTGGGGCATGCCGTGGATGAAGTTGGTGGTGCCGTCCAGCGGGTCAATGATCCACTCGTATTCGGGCTCGGCGCCCTCCTGAATACCGCTTTCCTCGGCGAGGATGCTGTGCTTGGGGTAAGCCTTGCGCAGGTGATAGATGATTTCCTGCTCGCTGGCCTTATCCACTTCCGTCACGAAATCGTTGCGGCCTTTTTCTTCAAATTTCATCAGGTCGCCGCGCTCCCAGGCGCGCTCGATCAGTTCACCAGCCTTGCGCGCCGCGCGCAGGGCAATATTCAGCATGGGTTCCATAGGAATTCCGCGATCAGTTGTGGTTGGTAAAAAGCAGTGCCGGGCGAGCCGGCGGCGCGATTGTATGGATTCCTGTGCAATTTTGCTACACTCCGCGCCCGTTTTGTAACAGGCCCTAGTGTAGCCACTCCTTGTAGTCACTCCGACCGGGTAAATCATATGGCGACTTCTCCTTCCGAAACCGCATCCAAATCGGCGTCCCCGAGCGCGTTGGCCGCGCTGGACAATATCCGAGTGGTGCTGGTGAACAGCGCCCACCCGGGCAACATCGGTGGCGCTGCCCGCGCCCTCAAGAATATGGGGCTGAGCCAGTTATATCTGGTGCAGCCGCGGGAGTTCCCGGCCGCGAATGCGGTGTGGCGCGCCGCCGGCGCCGCCGAGCTGCTCGACAGCGCGGTGGTTGTGGAAACCCTTGAGGAGGCGGTGGCGGACTGTGGCCTGGTGGTCGCAACCAGTGCCCGCGAGCGCCGTATTCCCTGGCCGCTGCTGACCCCGCGGGAATGTGGCGAGCGCGCTGTGGTGGAAGCAAAGTCGCACCCGGTGGCACTGGTGTTCGGGCGCGAGGACCGCGGGCTGACCAATGAAGAGCTGCAGGCGTGTAACTTCCATGTGCATATTCCCGCCAACCCGGAATACAGTTCCCTCAACCTTGCGACTGCGGTACAGGTGTTGGTGTACGAGGCGCGTATGGCCGCGCTGGAGGCGGATAAAGGAGAGGCGCTGAGCTACTCGGACTGGGACCGCCCACCGGCCAAAGCGGGGGATATGGAACTCTACTACGACCACCTGCAGCTGGCTCTCGGAGAGCTCGGTTTTATCGATCCCGACAATCCCCGTCAGACCATGACTCGCTTGCGGAGACTGTTCAGTCGCGTGCGTCCGGACGATATGGAGCTGGGTATCCTGCGCGGCATGTTGACCGCGATCCAGAACCATATCCATCGCTCTGGCGGCAAGGGGCGGCCCGACTGACCGGTGCTGGCATATAGCCGGCGCTGAGCGGTCGATAACTAAAGGGTCTAACTCGGCGCCAAATACCCGAGTACTGCACTCGGCTATATACTTGACTGAACTAGTCGGTTATTCCATACTCGCGCCCCGATTCAGCAGTGCTGGTTCGGGCTAAAGGGCCCGCAAACCGGAGCGACGGGTGGGGGACTTTCCAGGAAAGAGCCAGGAGAGAGTATGCGTTTGACAACCAAAGGGCGGTATGCGGTCACAGCCATGCTGGACCTGGCATTGCACGCCGAACGCGGCCCGATCAGTCTGGCGGATATATCAAAGCGCCAGGATATCTCCCTGTCCTATCTGGAACAGCTGTTTTCCCGCCTGCGCCAATCCGGGCTGGTGTCCAGTGTGCGCGGTCCCGGCGGCGGTTACCGACTGGCCCGCACGACCGCCGAGATTTGCGTGGCGGAAATTATCGATGCAGTTAACGAATCCGTAGATGCCACCAGCTGTGGTGGCAACAGTGACTGCTCCGCCGGCGAGCAGTGCCTGACGCACTACCTGTGGACAGATCTCAGCCATCAGATACATGGTTTCCTGAATGGCATCAGCCTGGCCGATATGGTCGCGCGCGCCGAAGTGCAGGAAGTGGCCCGTCGCCAGGACGGGCGTGCAGTGAGGGATCCGCTGGATCAGGTGGTAGAACAGAAAGTGGCGATTGTCGGCGGCTTGCAGTAAGGTGCCGGCCGCCCGGTCAGGCAAGCGGCCTGGCCAATGGAAATTTGAGCGCAACCCGCGAAAGCAGTATGGCGCCGATATGAAGTCGGCGAGTGGAGACCAAAGATTATGAAGCTTCCCATTTACCTGGATTATTCGGCAACCTGCCCGGTAGACCCGCGTGTCGCCAGTAAGATGGCGGAGCAGATGACCATGGAGGGCAACTTCGGTAACCCGGCTTCCCGCTCCCACCTGTTTGGCTGGAAAGCGGAAGAAGCGGTGGAAGATGCCCGTCGCCAGGTGGCGGAACTGGTCAATGCCGACCCCCGCGAGATTGTCTGGACCAGCGGTGCAACCGAGTCAGACAACCTGGCCATCAAGGGTGCAGCGCACTTCTACCAGGGCCGCGGCAAGCACATCATCACGTCCAAGATCGAGCACAAAGCCGTGCTCGACACCTGCCGCCAGCTGGAGCGCGAAGGCTTTGAAGTAACCTACCTGAACCCGAAGGAAGACGGCATCGTCTATCCGGAGCAGGTGGCCGAAGCGCTGCGCGATGACACCATCCTCGTGAGCCTGATGCACGTGAATAACGAAATCGGCGTAATCAATGATATCGCCGCTATCGGTGAGCTGTGCCGCGAGCGCAAGATCATTTTCCACGTGGATGCCGCCCAGAGTGCCGGCAAGATCGATATCGACCTGGCGGAAATGAAAGTGGACCTGATGTCCTTCTCCGCCCACAAGATTTACGGCCCCAAGGGTGTCGGCGCCCTGTATGTGCGTCGCAAGCCGCGCGTACGTATTGAAGCGCAGATGCACGGTGGCGGTCACGAGCGCGGTATGCGTTCCGGCACCCTGCCCACCCATCAGATCGTTGGTATGGGGGAAGCTTTCCGTATCGCCAAGGAAGAAATGGCCGCAGAGGCCAAGCGCCTGCTGGCTCTGCGTGATCGCTTCTGGAGTCAGATCAGCGATATGGAAGAGGTGCACATCAACGGTTCTGTTGAGCAGCGTGTGCCCGGTAACCTCAATGTGAGCTTCGCCTTCGTGGAAGGGGAGAGCCTGATCATGTCTCTGAAAGACCTGGCAATCTCCTCCGGTTCCGCGTGTACCTCTGCCAGCCTGGAGCCCAGCTATGTGTTGCGCGCACTGGGTGTGAACGACGAGCTGGCGCACAGTTCCCTGCGCTTCAGCTTCGGTCGTTTCACCACGGAACAGGACGTGGATACAGCTGCCAAAGAAGTAAGACAGGCAGTGGAAAAACTTCGCGAACTGTCGCCTCTGTGGGACATGTACAAGGATGGTGTTGATCTCAGCACCATCGAGTGGGCGGCACACTAACGCGACTGCGCAGAAATCGAGAATTTTGAGAGGGTATTGTCATGGCCTATAGCGATAAAGTAATTGACCACTATGAACATCCCCGCAATGTTGGTCGCCTCGACGACAAAGCGGAAAATGTGGGTACCGGCATGGTCGGCGCTCCCGCTTGTGGTGACGTAATGCGTCTGCAGATTCAGGTGAACGACGACGGTATTATTGAAGATGCCAAGTTCAAAACCTACGGCTGCGGCTCCGCCATCGCTTCCAGCTCCCTGTTGACCGAATGGGTCAAAGGCAAGAGCCTGGATGAAGCGGCGCAGATCAAGAACACCGAGATTGCCGAAGAACTGGCGCTGCCGCCGGTAAAAATTCACTGTTCTGTACTCGCGGAAGATGCGATCAAGGCAGCGGTAAATAACATTCGCGAAAAGCGCGGTGAAAAAACCGAAGAAGCAGCGGGCTGAGCAGACTGCTCAGCACAGTGAATACCGGTAAGAGTGAAGATCGGTAAGGAGTAGCAATCGACATGGCAATTACCATGACCGAATCGGCCCAGGCCCACGTTGCCAAGCAATTGGCCAGCCGCGGTAAGGGGATCGGTATTCGCGTCGGCGTAAAGACCGCCGGCTGCTCCGGTATGGCCTACGTACTGGAATTTGTCGATCACGCCGAGGCGGAAGACGAAGTCTTCGAAGCGGGCGGCGTCAAGCTGGTGGTAGATCCGAAAAGTCTCGCCTACCTGGATGGCACCGAACTGGACTTCGTGAAAGAAGGCCTGAACGAGGGGTTTGCATTCAAAAACCCCAATGTAAAAAACGAGTGCGGTTGCGGCGAAAGCTTCCACGTTTAACACCGGGGCTTTCGGGCAGCAGACGGCCGGATGCCTGGTGCATGCCGGCCTTTTTGTTATTGGACCACTATGGAACTGCAACAAAATCACTTTGAAATTTTTGGTCTGCCCGTCGACTACGCAGTAGATCGGCAGGCGCTGGCCAAGCGTTATCGCGAGCTGCAGCAGGAGTTCCATCCGGACCGGTTTGCAGCAAAGTCCGAGCGCGAGCAGATGCTGTCCATGCAATATGCCGCACAGATCAATGAGGCGAACAACACCCTCAAGGATCCGGTGGCCCGCGCCGCGTATCTTCTGCAGCTGGCCGGGGTGGAAATCAACCCCGAGCAGACTACCGCCGATGGTGAGTTCCTGATGCAGCAGATGATCCTGCGCGAACGTCTCGAAGACGTGCGCAGCGCTGCCGATCCCGAAGGGGAGCTGGAAGACCTGGGCAGTGAGGCGAGCCAGCTATTCAAGGCTCAAGAAGTGGCTTTCTCCACGGCTCTGCAGGGCAATGCCCTGGAAGAGGCGAAAGGCGCGTTACTCAAACTCCAGTTTCTCGCCAAATTGCAGCGGCAGATTGAAGAGCTCGAAGAAGATTTACTGGACTGAACCGAATTAGTTGTTAGCACTATGGCATTACTGCAGATATCCGAACCCGGCCAGACCCCCGAACCCCACCAGCGCAAGCGCGCAGTGGGTATCGACCTTGGTACCACCAATTCACTGGTAGCGACCGTGCGCAGTGGCGCTGCAGAATCGCTGCCCGCTGAAGATGGGCGGGTGATTCTGCCGTCCGCGGTACGCTACACCGAAGCCGGTGTGGAAGTAGGGTACGGGGCGCGTGCCGCCGCCGGTGAAGACCCCTACAACACCCTGATTTCGATCAAACGGTTTATGGGCCGCGGTCTCGCGGATATCAAAAACTTTGGCGATCAACTGCCGTACCACTTTGCTGATCCGTCTGCAGAGGGTAGCGGCGGCATGCCGCTGATTGAAACGGTCGCCGGTGCGGTGAATCCGGTGCAGGTTTCCGCGGAAATCTTGAAGGTGCTGGCACAGCGCGGTGCTGACTCCCTGGGCGGCCCACTGGACGGTGCGGTAATTACCGTACCTGCGTATTTCGATGAGGCCCAGCGCCAGGCCACCAAGGACGCCGCCAAGCTGGCGGGTCTGAAAGTATTGCGTTTGCTGAACGAGCCCACCGCTGCGGCCGTGGCCTACGGGCTGGACCAGCCGGATGACGGTGGTGATGTGGCGGATAAGACCATTGCCGTGTACGACCTCGGCGGTGGCACCTTTGATATTTCCATCCTGCGCCTGTCCAAGGGTGTGTTTGAGGTATTGTCTACCGGTGGCGACAGCGCCCTCGGTGGAGACGATTTCGACCGCGCGATCGCCGAGTGGATCGCCGTGCAGGCGGGGCTGGGCACCGACCACGATGCTGCAGCCCAGCGTAATTTACTGGATACTGCCTGTGCCGCCAAAGAGGCGCTGGCGAGTGAAGCTGTGGTGCCGGTCAGTTACGGGGACTGGTCCGGTGAGCTGAGCCGGGAAAAGCTTGCCGAACTGCTGGATCCGCTGATTGCCAAGACCCTGCGCGCCTGCAAGCGGGCCCTGCGCGATGCGGACCTGACGGCGGAAGAGGTTGCCGAAGTGGTGCTGGTGGGCGGTTCCACCAGAACCCTGCGAGTGCGCGAAAAGGTGCAGGCGTTCTTCGATCGCGAGCCCCACGCGGATATTGACCCGGATCAGGTTGTCGCCATCGGTGCGGCCCTGCAGGCGGACGTGCTGGTGGGCAACAAGTCCCGTGAGGACCTGCTGTTACTGGATGTCATTCCGTTGTCTCTGGGTATCGAGACCATGGGTGGCCTGACCGAGAAGCTGATCCATCGCAATACCACCATTCCCGTGGCCAAGGCCCAGGAGTTCACCACCTTCAAGGACGGCCAGACAGCCATGGCCATTCACGTGGTGCAGGGCGAGCGCGAGCTGGTGCAGGATTGTCGATCCCTGGCGCGCTTCGAGTTGCGTGGTATTCCGCCCATGGTGGCCGGTGCCGCCCACATTCGTGTGACCTTCCAGGTGGATGCTGACGGGTTGCTGTCGGTCACCGCGCTGGAAAAGAGTAGCGGCGTGCAGGCGGAAATTACCGTCAAGCCGTCCTACGGCCTCGGGGATTCCGATATCACCCGCATGCTGCAGGATTCCTACGCCAATGCCGAAGAGGATATCGCCGCGCGCGCGCTGCGCGAGGCTCAGGTGGAAGCGGAGCGCACCCTGGAGGCCATGCTGGTGGCCCTGCAGGAAAATGGCGCGGAACTGCTAAGCGAGCACGAGTTGGGCGAGCTGGAGCGGGCGATGGAAGCGCTGCGTCTGGCCCACAATGGCGGCACGGCGGAAGAGATCCGCAGCCGTATCGACGAGCTGAACACTTTGTCCGAGCCTTTTGCTGCGCGCCGTATGGACAAATCCATCAAGCGCGCCATGCAGGGCCACAGCCTGGATGAATTCGACAAGCCCTGAGGGGCCATTCGACAAGCCCTGAGGGGCCATTCGACACCCCCTGAGGGCGGTCGCCGACTGAGAGAAGAGAGTATGCCGAAGATTGTTTTCCTGCCCCACGAAGAATTGTGTCCGGAGGGCAAGGTCATCGAAGTGGAGCCGGGTGTCACGGTTTGCGATGCCGCGCTTCAGCACGGGGTGGAGATCGAGCACGCGTGCGAGAAATCCTGTGCCTGTACCACTTGCCATGTGATTGTGCGCGAGGGCTTCGATTCCCTCGGGGAGCCGGACGAGCTGGAAGAAGACCTGCTGGATAAGGCCTGGGGCCTGGAGCCTGAGTCACGTCTCTCCTGCCAGGCGGTGGTCGATGAGGAGGATCTGGTAGTTGAGATTCCCAAGTACACCATCAACCAGGTGTCCGAGCGCCACTAACCAGTCTGGTCTGGCCGGTCTGGGCCGGCCTGAGAACAAGAGGATGCACCCATGAAGTGGACGGATATTCACGATATTGCCATCGAACTCTGTGACGCTCATCCGGAAGTGGACCCACTGCGGGTCAACTTCGTTGATCTGCGCCAGTGGGTGGTGGATTTACCCGGATTCGACGACGACCCCGATCGCTGCGGGGAAAAGATCCTGGAGGCCATTCAGGCCGCGTGGATCGAAGAGAACGAATAGTCTCATCTACAGTACAAACTTCACTCGACTACGCGTATAATCCGCGCTCCGCGACCTGTGCTGGTTAATTAATCGACAGTTCGCGCGTTGAGAGAATTCAGGGAAGAGCAACGGAAGTTGCTCTTTTCGTATCTGTCTTAAGACAAATTTTTGCAAAACCTAGAAATGGAGAAAACCATGGCCCAGGAACGTACCCTGTCCATCATCAAGCCGGACGCCGTTGCCAAGAATGTTATCGGTGAAATCGAGAGCCGCTTCGAGAAAGCCGGCCTGCGCATCGTTGCGATGAAAATGGTTCAGCTGTCTCAGGAAAAAGCCGAAGGCTTCTACGCTGAGCACAAAGAGCGTCCGTTCTTCAAGGATCTGGTTGAGTTCATGACTTCCGGTCCGGTTGTTGTACAGGTTCTGGAAGGCGAAAACGCCATTCTGGCTAACCGCGACCTGATGGGCGCTACCAACCCGAAAGAAGCAGACGCTGGCACTATCCGTGCAGACTTCGCCGACAGCATCGACGCCAACGCCGTACACGGTTCTGACTCTGCAGCTTCTGCCGAGCGCGAAGTGAACTACTTCTTCTCTGCTGAAGAAATCTGCGCACGTTAATTGCGACTGTTCTGCAATTAATCCCGTAGGATCCTGCCCTGCCGGGCAGGATCCTACAACGCACTCTATTCCGCATCGAAGCCGGTGCAAGGTGAATCCATGAGCGACGTACAGACTGTACAACCTGAAACTGTACAGACCGAAAAAGTGAACCTGCTGGGGCTGTCCGTCGACAAGCTCACGGACTTTTTTGCCGGTCTGGGCGAGAAGCGCTTCCGCGCTGTGCAGGTGCTCAAGTGGATCCACCAGAATGGTGTGGACGATTTCGAGCAGATGACCAATGTCAGCAAGGCCATGCGTGCCAAGCTGGGTGAAATCGCCGAAGTCCGCGCCCCCAAGGTCCTGAAGCAGATGGACTCCTCCGACGGCACCCGCAAGTGGCTGATCGAGGTATCCGGCGGCAATGTGATCGAAACCGTCTACATTCCCGATGGCGACCGCGGCACCCTGTGTGTTTCTTCACAGGTAGGCTGCTCCCTGGACTGCAGCTTCTGTGCCACCGGCAAGCAGGGCTTCAACCGGGACCTGACTGCGGCCGAGATTATCGGCCAGGTGTGGATTGCGTGTAAGTCCTTCGGGCAACTGCAGCCCAACGGTCCGCGCAAGGTGACCAATGTGGTGATGATGGGCATGGGCGAACCCCTGCTCAACTTCGACAATGTGGTCGACTCCATGAACCTGATGATGGAAGACAATGCCTATGGCATTTCCAAGCGTCGGGTGACTCTGAGTACTTCCGGTGTGGTGCCGGCCCTGGATCGCCTGGCAGAGGTGACCGATGTGAGCCTGGCTATTTCCCTGCACGCGCCCAACGATGAGCTGCGCAACGTGCTGGTGCCGATCAACAAAAAGTACCCCATCGCCATGCTGCTCGACAGCGCCAAGCGCTATATCGAGAACATGCCGGACAATCATCGCAAGATGACCATCGAGTACACCATGATCCGGGAGGTGAACGACCGCCCGGAACACGCGGAACAGCTGGCGGAATTGCTGCGCGATGTGCCAGTAAAGATAAATCTGATACCCTTCAATCCGTTTGAGCTGTCCGATTATCAACGGGTCAGCAACAACGCATTGCGACGTTTTCAACAGATTTTGTTGGACAAAGGCTATACCGTAACCGTGCGTACCACCCGGGGCGACGATATCGCTGCGGCCTGTGGTCAGTTGGCCGGTCAGGTGAATGACCGCACCCGTCGTTCGGAGCGCTACCGCAACGCCGAACGCCCGGTGAAAATCCTGAACCAGGTCTGATCTTTGCATCTCGCTTCGCCGAACGGACCCGGCGTGCGCTGGTAGTACGCACCCGATAACTACAAGGTGAGGCTCGTGTTAGCAAGAATTTCCAATCCGGCCATCGTTGCCGGGTTACTCGTTGTGCTGCTGGGAGGGTGTGTAACCACCGGTCCCGGTGGCAGACAGGTCGATCTCGACAAGGCCCGTGAAACCCACGTACAGCTGGGGCTGCGCTACCTGCAGAGCGGTGGCGACAATCGCGAGATGGCCCGTCATCACTTCCAGGAAGCCCTGAGACTGGGTAAGAAAGATCCCCAGGCCCATCACGGTCTCGCATTGCTATATCAGGCCGATGGCGAGATCCCTGTAGCCGAATCCCACTTCAAGAAAGCCCTGCGCTACGACCGGAATTTCTCCATGGCGCGGGTGAACTACGGTGCATTCCTGTATCAGCAGGAGCGCTATCAGGAGGCCCGCGACCAGTTTCTCGTTGCCTCCGAAGACCTGACATACAACCGCCGTTCCTACGCCCTGGCCAACCTCGGTCGCGCGGAGCTGAGGTTGCACAACCTGGATGGCGCTGAGAGCGCATTCAAGAGGGCGCTGGCGCTCAGTTCCGATCTGCCTGTCGCGCTGCTGGAGCTGGCTGAGCTGAAGTTTGAAAAGCAGGATTACACCCAGGCCAAACATTACCTGGACCGATTCAGCGAAAAGAATCGGCAGATTCCGCAGTCCCTGTGGCTGGGAATCCGCATCGAAAAAATCTTTGGCAATCGGGACAAGGAAAGGAGCTACGCCCTGGCGCTGAAGAATCTCTTTCCGTACTCGGCGGAGACCCTGAAATACCAGCAGATGATGGCCGAAAATGAGCAGCAGTAATCCGATGCCCGAACAGGAAGAAACCCAGAACGCAGAAAGTACCGCGGCGTCCGTCGGCACCCTGTTGACCGCGGCCCGCGAGCAGGCGGGGCTGACCAGCGAAGAGCTGGCTCGCCGCCTGTGCATGACCACAGAAAATCTCGAAGCGCTGGAGCGGGATGCGTTTGACGCTTTCCCCGGCGCCACCTATATCCGCGGCTACATCCGCAATGTCTGTAAAGAGCTGCGGGTGGACGAAACCGCTGCGCTGGAAGCATTTGTGCGCCAGGTCCCGGCTGAAGCGCCGCGCGTGGCCCAGCCTCCCAAGGGTTCCGTCATGGGCGGCAGTGTTTCCGGAAGCGGGGCGTCCATGTCTGGTCCAATGCTACTGGTGGCGGCTATTGCTGTTGCCGGTGGCTACTGGTGGTTCGAAATGCGCGGTAACGACGGTGCCATGCCGGCGCCAGCGGTCGCGACCCAGGCATCCCAGGAGGTAGTTGAACAGCCCGCCGCTACTACCGAAGTGGATGATATCGCTCAGGATATGGCGGAGTCTGACAGTGCGCTGGATGCGCAGACATTGTCTGTAGCCGGTGCAGATACGGACGTCGCCGCGGAAGAGGTGGTGCCGGAAACCGACGTGCAGCTGGCGGATGTCGCTGACCTGGCGAGTGAAGACGCCGAGGTAGAAGGGGCTGTCGAGGAGCCGGCAGTACCAGAAATGGCTGCGCAGCCCGTTGCAGCGCCGGTTCCCGAGCCAGTGGCTGCGGTGGAAGAGCCCGCGGTTCAGCAGGAAACGTCGAGCATGGTCGATGAGGTCCCGGTCGGTGCCGTATCCAGCGCTGTGCTGGAGATCTCCTTCAGCGAGGAATCCTGGGTGGAAGTCACGGATGCTGCGGGCAACAAGCTGCTGGCCAAGCTTCAGCCAGCCGGCTCCACTGTCGAGCTCGAGGGGCAGGCCCCGTTCAGCCTGATGCTGGGCAATGCGGCGGCGACGACCGTCAGCTACGCCGGGGAAGTGGTCGATAGCGCGCCCCTGGGCAACCGCCGCACCCGCAAGCTTACCGTGGGCGGCTGATAGCGCCATTTTGCGATTCTCTTCCATGGGCGCAGCCTCTGTAGGTTTGCGCCCAATCTCTCTATAATCCTCCCCGTTTTTGACCATCGGTATCAACCCGCTTAATAGCCAACGCAGGTTCTCTCTATGCAATTCGAGTCACCCATAGTTCGCCGCGTCTCGCGCCAGATCATGGTGGGCAATGTGCCGGTCGGCGGTGGTGCCCCCATCTCGGTGCAGAGCATGACCAACACCGAGACTTGCGACGTGGCCGCCACCGTGGACCAGATCCAGCGGCTGGAGCGGGCAGGTGCCGATATTGTGCGGGTTTCCGTGCCGTCCATGGACGCTGCGGAAGCCTTTGGCGAGATCAAAAAGCAGGTGAACGTGCCGCTGGTGGCCGATATTCACTTCGACTACCGCATTGCGCTGCGAGTGGCGGACCTGGGCGTGGATTGCCTGCGTATCAATCCCGGCAATATCGGCCGCGAGAAACGCATCCGTGCGGTGGTGGACAAGGCGCGGGACCTGAATATCCCGATTCGAATCGGCGTGAATGCCGGTTCCCTGGAAAAGGACCTGCAGAAAAAGTACGGCGAGCCCACCCCGGACGCTCTGGTGGAGTCCGCCCTGCGCCATGTGGACATTCTCGACAGCCTCAACTTCCAGGACTTCAAGGTCAGCGTGAAGGCGTCGGATATATTTATGGCGACCGCCGCTTACCGCAAGCTGGCGACCCAGATCGAACAGCCGCTGCACCTGGGGATCACCGAAGCCGGTGGTCTGCGCTCCGGAACCGTTAAATCGGCCATCGGCCTCGGCGCATTGCTGCTGGACGGTATCGGCGACACCCTGCGGGTGTCCCTCGCCGCAGATCCGGTGGAAGAGGTGAAAGTGGGCTGGGATCTGCTCAAGAGCCTGCGCCTGCGCACCAAGGGCATCAATTTTATTGCCTGCCCCAGCTGTTCACGCCAGAACTTCGATGTGGTGAAAACCATGAACGAGCTGGAAGCCCGCCTGGAAGATATCACCACGCCGCTGGATGTGGCGGTGATCGGCTGTATCGTGAACGGCCCGGGCGAGGCGAAAGAGGCGGATATCGGCCTCGCCGGCGGGACCCCGAGCCACGCGATTTACGTGGACGGTCAGCCGGACCGCAAATTCAAGAATGACAATCTGGTGAATGATCTGGAGCAGCTGATCCGCGAAAAAGCCGCGGCCAAAGAAGCGCAGGAAGCCCAGATTATCGCCAAAGAAACCATCGAATAACTCGAGATGCCGGTATTTGCCGGTACCACGATGTAACAGCTATTAAGGACGACCGTTGAAACAACTTCGCGCCATCCGCGGCATGAACGATCTCTTGCCCACCCAATCCCCCGTGTGGCAATACGTGGAAAGCACCCTCAGCGAACTCTTTGCCCGCTACGGCTACAGCGAAATTCGCACCCCGATGCTGGAGGCGACTCAGCTGTTCGCCCGCGCAGTGGGTGAGGCCACCGATATCGTCGAAAAGGAAATGTACACCTTCGACGACAAGAGTGGCGACAGCGTTACCCTGCGTCCGGAGGGCACCGCGGGCACCGTGCGCGCAGCGATCCAGAACAACCTGCTGATCCAGCCCCAGCGCCTGTGGTACTTCGGCCCCATGTTCCGCTACGAACGGCCGCAGAAAGGCCGCCTGCGTCAGTTCCACCAGTTTGGTGTGGAGGTGTTTGGTATCGAGGGACCGGACATCGATGCCGAGATCCTGATGATGACCGCACGCATCTGGAAGCAACTGGGCGTTGCCGAGCATGTCTCCCTGCAGCTGAACTCCCTGGGTAACAGCGAAAGCCGCGCGGCCTACCGCGATGCCCTGGTGGAATACCTGTCTGCGCGCAAGGATCAGCTGGATGAAGACAGCCAGCGTCGCCTGGAACGCAACCCGCTGCGTATTCTCGACAGCAAAAATGCCCAGACTCAGGAACTGCTGGCAGAGGCGCCTTGTCTACTGGACTTCCTCGACGAGGAATCCCGTGCGCACTTTGACCAGCTGCGGGCATTTCTGGACGCAGCCGGTGTAGCCTACGAGGTAAATCCGCGCCTGGTGCGAGGCCTCGACTACTATGGCAAGACCGTTTTTGAATGGGTGACCGATAGTCTCGGCGCCCAGGGCACCGTGTGTGCCGGCGGCCGTTACGACGGCCTCGTTGAACAGATGGGCGGTAAACCCACCCCGGCGGTGGGCTTTGGTCTCGGTGTCGAGCGCCTGGTACTGTTGCTGGAAACTCTGGAAGTACTGCCGGACACCCTGGATCAGCAGGTCGACGCCTATCTGGTCGCAGTGGGTGATGTACAATCCGCGGCCCTGGCGGCAGCGGAGCAATTGCGCAGCGAGCTGCCCTGGTTGCGGTTGCAGACGCACTGCGGCGGTGGCAGCTTCAAGAGCCAGATGAAGAAGGCCGACAAGAGCAATGCGGATTTCGCGTTGATCATCGGCGAAGACGAGGCCGCGGCAGGGCAGGTGACCGTTAAATCCCTGCGCGCCGACGCAGAGCAGCAGACGGTTGCCCTGGCGGAGCTGGCAAAAGTCCTTCAGGCCTGAAGCACAGAAACGCATTGCACGACTGAATTTACGAATTGGATTTAAGAATAAGGCGAATAAGAAATGGCTGACCATTTGACCGAAGAAGAACAGATTGAAACGATCAAACGTTGGTGGAAAGAAAATGGTTCCGGCATCGTCACCGGTATTGTGCTGGCACTGGCCGCGTATTTTGGCTGGCAGTGGTGGCAGGGCAAGGAGCGCAGCGACGCTGAAGCGGCCTCCAATGTCTACCAGGGTTTTGTCGAAGCGGTTTCTGCCAATGAAGGCAAACCGGACAACAAGCAGCTGACGACCGCCCAATCCCTGGCGCGCGAGCTGAAAGACGACTACGCCAAGCGTATCTACGCCGCTCAGGCCTCCCTGCAGTTGGCGGCGCTGGCCGTAGAGAAAAACGACCTGGAAGCCGCAGCCAAAGAACTGCAGTGGGTTGTGGATAACAGCAGTGACGACGCGCTGACGCTGGTTGCCAAGCGCCGCCTGGCCTCCGTCAAGGCCGCCCGCGGTGAAACCAATGAAGCGCTGGCGCTGCTGAAAGGCGACGTACCGCCGGCTTTCGCTGCACTCTACGCCGAAACCCGCGGCGATATCCTGGTTCAGCAGGGTGATAAAGACGCCGCCCGCGCCGCCTACCAGGAAGCGCGCGCGCAGCTGCTGCCGGAACAGGCCGCCGGTTCCCGCCTGCTGGACCTGAAAATTGAAGGCCTTGGCGAAGCACCTCAGGCTGACGAAGAAAATGCACAGGACGAACCTGCAGCGGAAGACACTGAAGCAGAAACAGAGAAGGACGCGCAATGATAGGGACTTACATGGGCGTGCGCACAGGAGCGGGCAAGACGCTTAACCGGATTGCAGCTGTGGCACTGGCCGCGGTGATCAGTGCCTGTGCTTCCAACGATGAAAAGGAAGACACAGATCCCTTGGAGCTGACGGAAATCAGCGAAAGCGTACAGCTGCGCGAAGTCTGGTCGCAGAATATCGGCGATATCGACGCCCTGCGCTATGCCATGCTCAAGCCGGGCATCATTGACGGCAAGGTGATCGCCGCCAACAGCGATGGCGATGTTTACGCCTTTGATCGCGCCAGCGGCAAACGCCTGTGGAAAGTGGATATCGACCAGTCCATCGGCGGCGGTGTCGGTGTCGGCCTCGGTATCGCAGTGGTCGCGGATTACCGCGGCCGTATAGTTGCCCTGGACCTGAATGATGGCAGCCAGCGCTGGTCAACCCAGCTTAGTGGCGAGGTCGTTGCAACCCCCGCGGTAGGATCCGGCATGGTGGTAGTGCAGACCGTTGACGGCAAACTGCTGGGCCTGGATGCCAGTACCGGCGAGCAGCGCTGGCGCCACAATACGGTACTGCCGGTACTGACTCTGCGCGGTACCGCCAGCCCGGTAATTTCTGCGGGTGTGGTTTTTGCGGGCCTGGATAACGGCAAGCTGATTGCCCTCAGTGCCGCCGACGGTATTACCCGCTGGGAGCAGCGTGTAGCGATTCCACAGGGCTCTGCGGAACTGGACCGGGTAGTGGATATCGACGGCACGCCGCTGGTGCGCGGTGACCTGGTCTTCGCCGCCAGCTATCAGGGGCGCGCGGTGGCCCTGTCGCGGGAAGATGGCCGCGGTCTCTGGGCGCGCGACGCCTCAACCAACCACGGAGTCGCCGTGGGTGCGGGCCAGGTTTTCCTGAGCGGCGCCGATGGCAGTGTCCACGCCTACAATGTGGGTAATGGGCAAATTCAGTGGACTAACAGCGAGCTGCTGCGTCGACAGCTGAGCGGCCCGGCCTATTTTGGTGACGTAGTGGTCGTGGGCGACCTCGACGGTTACCTGCATGCCCTGGATCCCTCCAGCGGTCGCTTCGTGGGTCGTACCCGTATCGACCGCGATCCGGTGCGCATCCCGCTGCTGGCCGATGGTGACCTGCTGTTTGCGCTGTCCGATGACGGCGAGCTGGTTGCACTGCGTCTGCAGCGCTGATCCACCGATATCTGGCGGGCCTTCGGGCCCGCTTTAGGCGCCTGCCTGGCAGGCGAACCTGAACCGCCCGCACTCCTGCGGGCGTTCGTATTTCTGGCAAAACTGTTTTGCCCTGAGTAGATCCGATTATGTTGCCTGTAATTGCCCTGGTAGGGCGCCCCAATGTGGGTAAATCCACCCTGTTCAACCGGCTTACCAAAAGCCGTGATGCCCTCGTGGCCAACTACGCCGGCCTCACCCGCGACCGCAAATACGGTGAAGCGGAGTTCGAGGGCCACAAGATGATCCTGGTGGACACCGGTGGTATCAGCGGTGACGAAGAAGGCATCGATGCCGCCATGGCCCAGCAGTCCATGCAGGCCATCGAAGAGGCGGATTTCGTGCTGTTCCTGGTGGATTGTCGCGCTGGCCTGACCCCGGCGGACGATATGATCGCCGAGCGCCTGCGCACCCGCTCCAAACCCACACTGCTGGTGGCCAACAAGGTAGACGGGGTAAACCCGGATATCGCCCTGGCGCCGTTTTACGAACTCGGTATCGGCGAGCTGTTCCCCACCACCGCTACCCACGGCCGCGGTGTGCGCACACTGATGGAGCGCCTCGTGCAGGGGCTGCCCGAGCCGGAAGCGGAAGAAGAGCAGGAAGAAGCGACCGGTATCAAGATCGGTATCGTCGGCCGCCCCAACGTGGGCAAGTCCACCCTGGTTAACCGCCTGCTGGGGGAAGACCGCGTGGTAGTGTTCGACCAACCGGGAACCACCCGCGACAGCGTGTATATCAACTACACCCGCGACGAAAAGCCGTACACCATTATCGATACCGCGGGCATCCGTCGACGCAAGAACGTCAAGGAATCGGTGGAGAAGTTCTCCATCGTCAAAACCCTGCAAGCAGTGGAAGATGCCAACGTCGTCGTACTGGTGATCGACGCCAGTGAAGGCCTGGTGGACCAGGACATGCACCTGATGGGCAGTGTCATCCAGGCGGGCCGCGCGCTGGTAGTGGCGCTGAACAAATGGGACGGTCTCGACCCGGACCACCGCGACTTTGTCAAAACCGAACTGGAGCGCCGCCTGCGCTTTGTGGACTTTGCAGATATTCACTTTATCTCCGCACTGCACGGCACCGGCGTCGGTAACCTGTACAAGTCCATCGAGGACGCCTACCAGTCCGCTACCGACAAGCTCTCCACCAACCACCTCACTCGTATCCTGCAGTGGGCGGTAAGTGAGCACCAGCCGCCGCTGGTCAACGGTCACCGCATTAAACTGCGCTACGCCCACGCCGGCGGCCAGAATCCGCCGGTAATCGTGATCCACGGCAACCAGACCGCACAGGTGCCGAATCACTACGTGCGCTACCTGGAAAAGACCTACCGCAAGGCGCTGGACCTGCACGGTACGCCGGTGAAGATCGAATTCCGTACTGGCGATAACCCCTATGCGGGCAAGAAGAACAAGCTCAGCGATCGCCAGAAAGCCAAGAAACGCCGCCTGATGAAGTTTGTGAAGAAGAAAAAGTAAACGCGCGGTTAAACCTCTGGTTGAAATAGGCACGGGGCGCCGCAATACCCTTTAGGTAAAGGCGATAAATTCGGCGCAAAGCTAAACTTGCCGGTTAACTGAACTTCGAATTGAAGGTGCAGTTGGCTGGGGCAACCTTGCCAGACCGTCTGCGGCCAGGACGGCCGCAGCCGAGCCCCCAGGGATGGGTTCACGGCGTGTCTGGCAAGGTTGCCCCAGCCAGCTGCGCTGCCACGGAGCTCGCCGGCAACTAAAAGGCAAGGACCCAAATAATGCTTAACCTTAAAAATCCCGACCTGCTGCGCAAACAGTCCTATATCAATGGCCAGTGGTCTGATGCGGATTCCGGCAATACCCTGGACGTTACCAATCCCGCAAATGGCGAAGTGGTCGCCACCATTGCCAGCTGCGGTGCCGACGAGACCCGTCGTGCAATCGAAGCCGCCAACGCCGCCTGGCCTGCCTGGCGAGATCTCACCGTCAAAGAGCGCGCCAAGATCCTGCGGGACTGGTACAACCTGATTATCGACAACGTCGACGACCTGGCCGCAATCCTCACCGCCGAGCAGGGCAAGCCGCTCTCCGAAGCGCGTACCGAAATCACCTACGGCGCCAATTACCTCGAATGGTTCAGCGAGGAAGCCAAGCGCGTATACGGCGACGTCATCGCGCCTCCGAGCAAAGACAAGCGCATCGTCGTCGTCAAACAGCCGGTGGGCGTCACCGCCTCTATCACTCCCTGGAACTTCCCCAGTGCCATGATCGCGCGCAAAGTGGCACCCGCGCTGGCCACCGGCTGTACCTTTGTGTCCAAGCCCGCATCGGAAACCCCGCTGTCCGCCCTGGCCCTGGCTGTGCTGGCGGAGCAGGCCGGCGTGCCCAAAGGCGTATTCAATGTGGTGGTTGGCAAAAGCTCGCGGGATATCGGTGCCGAGATGACCGGCAACCCGCTGGTGCGCAAATTCACCTTTACCGGCTCAACCGCCGTGGGCAAGCAGCTGCAGGCCCAGTGCGCCAGCACCATCAAGAAAACCTCCATGGAGCTCGGCGGCAATGCGCCGTTTATCGTGTTTGACGACGCAGACCTGGATGAAGCGGTGAAAGGTGCGATTATCTGCAAATACCGCAACGCCGGGCAGACCTGCGTGTGCGCCAACCGCATCTTTGTTCAGGAAGGTGTCTACGATGCCTTCGCGAAAAAATTCACCGACGCGGTCAATGCGCTGCAAATGGGCAACGGCGCGGAAGAGGGCGTGGAAGTCGGCCCCATGATCAATGCCGGTGCCGTGGAAGACGTCAAGGCGCTGGTGGAAGATGCAGTCAGCAAAGGGGCAAAAAACCTGAATGACGGTGGCCCCAGTGACATGGGTGAGTGCTTCTATACCCCCACAGTGCTGACCGGTGTGGACGACACCATGAAACTCTTCAAGGAAGAGATATTCGGCCCGGTCGCCCCTCTGTACAAATTCTCCAGTGAGGAAGAAGTGATCCGCATGGCCAACGATACCGAGTTTGGCCTGGCATCATACTTTTACTCCCGCGATATCGGCCGTATCTGGCGGGTGGCGGAAGGCCTGGAATATGGCATGGTCGGCATCAATGAAGGAATCATCTCCAACGAAATGGCCCCCTTCGGCGGCATCAAGGAATCGGGGACCGGCCGCGAAGGTTCCATGTACGGCATCGACGATTATCTCGAAATAAAATACCTGTGCATGGGTGGGATTTGAACGCACCGGCGAATACCGAAGTGGACGCGCAGTTGAATATTGTCCCGATTGCGACCACTCACTCCTGCTTTTCGGAAAAATTTGGCATCCCCCGGCAGCCGTTGCTGGCGGATGCCAGCCGGGCTGCCATCGAATTACTGGCACCGTTCAACGATCCCGATGCCGTAGCGGGCCTGGATCAGCACACCCACCTATGGCTTACCTGGCAGTTTCACCAGGTCGCTGGCCAGTGGTCCCCCAAGGTGCGTCCGCCGCGGCTGGGGGGCAATAAAAAGCTCGGTGTGTTCGCCACCCGCTCTCCTTTCAGGCCCAACAATATCGGCCTTTCCGTGGTGCGCCTGATCGAAGTGCGTACGCATCCGAAGGTTGAGCTCATCGTTGCCGGGGCAGACCTGCTGGACGGCACCCCAATCCTGGATATCAAACCCTATATCCCTTATGCAGACAGCGTCCCCTCAGCCAGTAGCCAGCTTGCAGAGCAGCCTCCGCAACAGGCAGCCGTGCATATTCCTGAATTCATTTTGGAGCGCGCACAGGCATATCGGGATAACCTGGGTACGGATCTTGTGGCGCTTATCCGGCAAGTACTGGCACAGGACCCCAAGCCGGCCTATCAGCAGCCGGATCCCGAGCGTATTTACGGGATGGAACTGTGCGGCTTCAATCTGCAGTGGCGCTATGTGCAGGAGGAGATAGAAGTAGTGGCGCTGGAAAAGCTCGAATATGAGCGCACACGATGAACAGGCAAAGCGCGCATTCGATTAACCTGTGGGGGAAGCTGCGAAGCGCGGCCTGGTCGCTGGCGAAGTTTTTGTTGCTCGCTGTCCTGGTCGTTAGTGCGGTCTCCTGGTATCACAGTCGCAATATGCCCAAGGGGCAGGCCCCGCAACTGTTGCAGCAGACGATTGATGGCCAGTTCATCGATTTGCAGGCCATGACGGAAGAGGGGCCGGTACTGATCTACTTCTGGGCAACCTGGTGTGGTTTCTGCCGGATGGTGTCACCCGCAGTCTCGGATCTATCGGACGGTTACCAGGTGATCTCAGTTGCCCTGCAGTCGGGCAGTCCAGAGGAAGTGGCCGCTTACCAGCAAAAGCATGGACTCAATTTCCCCACAATCAACGATCCCAGCGGTGCGCTCAGCAATCGCTGGGGCCTGCGGGTTACCCCGACCATTGCTATCGTCAATCGGCAGGGCGAGGTCAGTACCGTGACATCGGGCATGACATCTCGCTGGGGATTGACCGCGAGAATGTGGCTCGCAGACTAGCGTCGGGCCGGTACTGGATCAGTGTCGCGTCTTGGTGGGATCCAGGTCGTCACTCAGCACATCATCATATACTGGCTGTCCCGGAATCTTGTGGCCCTCGCTGGCCCATTCCCCAAGATCAATCAATTTGCACCGCTCACAACAGAACGGTCGATGTGGATTCTCGGGGCTCCACTCGATGGGCTTCTTGCAGGTGGGGCAGGCAACGGATGGGCAGTCAGACATGATAAATACAACTTTCAGGCTTGTGCGGCGAGCTTGATATACATCTGGTGCAGGGTGTCCACCTGCGCCTCCAGCTCCGCCAGGGAGCCACTATTATCCAGAATATCGTCCGCCTTTGCACACCGCTCCGCCCGGGGCAGCTGTGCGGCCATAATCTTGCGGATCTGCTCGGGACTATTTCCGTCCCGCGCACTGGCCCGCTCCAGCTGCAGTAGCTCCGGGAGGTCCACCACACAGACCCGCTGTACCAGGGCCGACTGGCCGGATTCCACCAGCAGGGGAGATTCCAGGATCGCATAGGGGGCTGCGTGGGTGTCGGGGCTCGCCGCCAGCGAGGAGATAATCTCCTCCCGGATTAGCGGGTGGGTCAGCTGCTCCAGCCAGCGGCGCTCCGCCGGATTGTCGAACACCAGTCTGCGCAAAGCCGCCCGATCCAGAAACCCGTCTGCCTGTATCGCCCCCTCGCCAAAATGCCTTGCGATCTCGGTGAGGGCAGGGCGCCCGGGCTCCACAACCACCCGCGCAGCGAGGTCTGCGTCCACCACATTGACCCCGTGAAACCGAAAGCGCGCCGCAGCGGCGGATTTGCCGCTGCCGATACCACCGGTGAGACCGACCGTAAACATGGCGTTAGCTGCTCATCCCTGAAACACGGAAATACCAGCCCATAATCTGCTCGCCCCACAACATGGCGATCCAGGCCGCGCCGGCCAGGTAGGGGCCAAAAGCGATCGGCAGGTTCTTGTCACGCCCGGAAACCAGCGTCCACAGAATACCTGCCAGTGCGCCGACCGCGGCTGAGAGCAGGATCACCAGCGGCAGCACTTGCCAGCCAAACCAGGCACCGATGGCCGCCAGAATCTTGAAATCACCGGCCCCCATGCCTTCCTTGCCGGTCACCAGCTTGAAGATATGGAACACGCTCCATAGCGCCAGATATCCGGCAATAGCGCCGATCACCGCATCCTGCAGCGGCGCAAACACGCCCCAGATATTGATCAGTAGCCCCGCCCACAACAGAGGCAGGGTAATATTGTCCGGCAGCAGCTGCTTGTCGAAATCAATCCCGGTCAGTGCCACCAGCGCCCAGGTAAAAAACACCCCCGCCAGCGCCTGCCAGGTAAAGCCCAGTTGCCAAACCACCACGGCAGTAAGAATGCCCGTGGCCAGTTCTACCAGCGGGTAGCGCTTGGAAATGGGCGCATCGCAGTTACCGCATTTTCCCCGCAGCAGCAGGTAGCTAATGATGGGGATATTCTGCCAGGGCTTGATCACCGTCTCGCACTTGGGGCAGTGGGAGTGGGGCAGTATCAAGTTGTAGGTCTGTGCCAGCTCTTTTTGATCCTCGGCAGAGGGTGTTTTCTCAAAGTAGCTGTAGAAATCCCGCTGGTATTCTCGCTCCATCATGATGGGCAGGCGGTGTATGACTACGTTGAGGAAGCTGCCGATTAGCAGGCCTAAAATAAAAGCGCTGCTTATTAGCAGCGCTTGGTGGGTAACTAGATATTCTGACATTCTCAGTATTCTTATGTATTAGACAACCTGACCGAGTTGGAAGATGGGGAGGTACATGGCAATCATCAGGCCGCCAACCAGAATACCCAGGACCGCCATGATCATGGGCTCCATCAGCGTTGTAAGGTTGTCGACCATATTGTCAACAGCCTCTTCATAAAAGTCCGCTGCCTTGGCCAGCATTTCGTCCAGCGCGCCAGACTCTTCACCAATCGCGGCCATTTGTACCAGCATGGTAGGGAAGAGACCCGATGCTCGCATTGCGCCATTAAGTGGGATACCTGTTGCAACAGAATCACGAATTTTGAGGGTATCTACTTCGTAAACTACATTCCCGGTTGCACCGGCTACGGACTTCAGTGCGTCAATAAGAGGAACGCCCGCGGCGAAGGTTGTTGACAGCGTTCGAGCGAAGCGAGCGGCAATCGAATTGTAGGTAATCTGCCCAATAATCGGCAGGCGCAGCATCAGCTTGTCAAAGAAGTTGGCGACTTTCTTGTTACGCTTTTTCGCTTCGAGAGTTCCACCCACTCCGACTACCAGTGCTACAAAAGCGATAAGCCAGTTTGCCTGCATCCACTCGGAAAGGCCCAGGACGAAAAGCGTGAAGGCTGGCAGATCAGCGCCAAAGCTGGAAAAAGTCTCAGCGAATTGCGGCACAACTTTTACGAGTAGAATAGCCGTTACCACAATCGCCACCACAACCACCGCAATAGGGTAAGTCATGGCCTTTTTGATTTTTGCCTTCAGTGACTCTGTCTTTTCTTTGTAGGTTGCGATCCGATCGAGCATTGTTTCCAGCGCCCCGGATTGCTCGCCCGAGGCGACAAGGTTACAGAACAAGTCATCAAAGTAGAGCGGGTGCCTGCGCAGGGCGTCGGCGAAGGCGGTCCCGGAAGCGACATCATCACGGATTTTGAAAATGAGCTCTTTCAGCCCCTCGTTGTCCAGGCCATCGGCTACAATTTCAAAGCTCTGCACCAGCGGCACACCGGCCCGCATCATTGTCGCCATTTGGCGGGTGAAGATAGCAATATCGCCGGGCTTCACTTTCTTCTTGCCACCAAACAAAGGCTTCGGCTTCTTTTGTACCCTGTTGGCAATAATCCCCTGGCGGCGCAGCTGGGCCTTGATCAACGCAGGGTTGGTACTATTGATCTCACCCTCAACTTTATTGCCTTTGGCGTCGACGCCTTTATAAATATAAGCGACTGCGGTGGCGGCTTTGGCCATGGTGTGATTCCCGTTGGTCTTGGAAACGAGGTCAATTCGACCACGCACTAAATTCTATTATTCGTTCTGTTGCCATTCCGGACTAGCCTTGGTGTCCGGCTCTATGACTGTGGTAGTGGTAACTGGCTTAGGCCTTAGATGACGAATTACTCGCTTTAATCTTTCGTTACCCGGTTAGCTTCCTCAAGGCTTGTAACCCCCATTACTACCTTCCGCAGCGCAGAAGTACGGAGGTTGTTGAAGCCTTCTTTCCTGGCCTGGTCGGCAATCTCAATGGAGTTGCCACCCTCCATTATAATGCGCGAGATTCCGTCGGTGATGCGAACCACTTCATACACGCCGACGCGCCCCTTGTAGCCTTTCGAACAGTGCTCGCAACCGACGGGCTGGAATATATGCCACTCGCTTTCGGGGATGGTGACCGTATCGAAACCCTCCTCCTTCAATACCTCCTCGGGTAACTCTACCGGCTTCTTGCACTCGCCGCAGAGCCGTCGTGCAAGACGCTGGGCGATAATGACACTGACAGACGTCGCGATATTGAAAGTCGGAACCCCCATATTCATCAGTCGCGTCAGGGTTTCCGGGGCCGAGTTAGTGTGAAGGGTAGAGAGTACAAGGTGCCCGGTCTGTGCCGCCTTGATGGCGATTTCTGCCGTTTCCAAGTCCCGAATCTCCCCCACCATCACAATATCCGGGTCCTGACGCAGAAAGGAGCGCAGCGCCTCAGCGAAGTTAAGTCCCACCTTGTTGGAGACGTTTACCTGATTAATACCCTCCAGGTTGATTTCTACCGGGTCTTCCGCCGTGGAGATATTGCGCTCCGGGGTGTTCAGAATATTCAGGCCTGTGTATAGCGATACGGTTTTTCCGGAGCCGGTAGGGCCGGTCACCAGGATCATGCCCTGCGGCTGCGCAAGAGCATCCATATAGATCTTTTTCTGGCTCTCTTCGTAGCCGAGAGCATCGATGCCCAGCTTGGCAGAAGAGGGGTCGAGTATCCGCAGAACGATCTTTTCTCCCCAAAGAGTCGGGAGGCTGTTTACCCGGAAGTCGATGGCCTTGGTCTTGGACAGCTTCATCTTGATACGGCCGTCCTGGGGTACCCGGCGCTCAGAAATGTCCATTTTGGACATAACTTTCAAGCGGGCAGAGATCCGGGTCGCCAACTGGATGGGTGGACGGGCGACTTCATGAAGTACGCCGTCGGTGCGCAGGCGTACCCGATAAAGCTTTTCATAGGGCTCAAAGTGTATGTCGGACGCCCCGGTACGGATCGCATCCAATAGCACCTTGTTTACAAAACGTACAACTGGGGCCTCATCCCCTCCGGGGTCCTTATCGTCATCCTGCCGGTTTTCCCCGCTCTCAACATCCAGACTGTCCAGGTCCTCATCGTCCAACCCTTCCAGGCCACCGCCTATGTCGCCACTATTAGCAAGATAACTTTCGATGGCTTTGGCCAGCTTGTCCGTTTCTACCAGGATGGCATCGGTGTTCAGGCCGGTGTTGAAGTTGATTTCGTCCAGGCCTGCGAGATTGGTGGGGTCTGCTACTGCGACAAAAAGCCGGTTGCCGCGCTTATAAAGAGGGAGCGCAAAGTGCTTGCTGATCAACTTTTCGTCAACAACATCCTTGGGAAGGAGGTCAAAGTTGTAGCTCGAAAGGTCAAACAGGGGGCTACCAAATGCCGTTGATGCGATATTGGCCAGATCTCGGCTCTTGACCAGTTTGGCCTCCACCGCGTGCTGGGCAAAGGTCTGCCCCTCACGTTTGGCCGCCTTGATCGCCGACTGGGCAGTAGCCTCATCGATAGCATTGTCAGAAACCAGCCGCTTGGCCAGGCCGCTCAGTGGAGTGCTGCTCATGGGGGACCGTTAGTATGAGTACCGAATGTATTATCTTTGTTTAAATTTTGTTCTTAAGTGCCGGCCAGTAAAGGGAATTTGCCACTGGTCACTGGCAGGTATGCCAATATAGCGAATAAGTATCCGCCAGCCAATGATCCCGAGGAGCCATTGCCGTAGCCTGTGAACTGGGCATCTTCTGAATGTGCAAATCACCTGCTCAGCTTTTTCTGAAGATTTGATCCAATGGGTTGGGCAATCTGCCTCGTGGCTTTGTGACCAGCAAAAGAAACGAAAGCAAAATATCGGTCGTCGCTAGGCTGGCCTGACAATTTGTGTCACCGGCTTTCAAGGGTTGCATGATAATTGCTAGTTTTGTCTAACAATTAACCGCTCTGGATATGACTTTCCTCTCAAACTGCATTGTGTAGGCAATTTACCCGCTTGCGCGTTTTGCCACATTGCCGGTATTGTAACAGCCGACTTCCTCACGGGATTTCATCTTAAAACAACAGTCTGTATGGAGACGGTTACAATGAAAAAGCAACAGGGCTTTACTCTTATTGAATTGATGATCGTGGTTGCGATCATTGGTATTCTGGCCGCGGTAGCACTGCCTGCGTACCAGGATTACACCACCCGAGCCAAAATGTCCGAAGTAATGGGCTTGGCTGCAGCAAGCAAGACCTCTGTGTCTGAATATTTCGTGTCAATGGGTACTATGCCTACCGATGCCGATGCTGCCGGTGTAAATACCTCTGCAGCCCAGAGCAATTATGTGTCTAGTATTGCGTTCACTGGTAGTGGAACGATGGCCACTATTACTTATGCCATCGATACTTCCGGTATCGGCAATAGTCAGGCAAGTGGTAACCTGGTCATGGTAGGTACTGGTAATGCCGCAACTGGTGTTAAGTGGGCCTGTAACAGTTCTACCGTTGAAGAAAAGTTCTTGCCGGCAAACTGCCGTTAATCTTTGACGTAGCAGTTGTAAGATATAAAGGGCTCTACGGAGCCCTTTTTTGTTTGCGGTGAGGTTTTGCGGATGGTGTTTGAAAAAAATAAGACAGTTATAGCTGCGAGTATACTGGCAATAATTACCCTTTTAGTATGGCTGCCGGTTACGGGGTTCGGGTTTGTATGGGATGATAATCAATTTCTAAAATCGGAATTGTACTTCCATAATTTCGATCTGTTTTTGCAGGCTTTACAAAGCCCGTTCTTTGTATCGCAGAACTACTATCGACCTCTACCTCTAATTGTATTGTATTTGGTGGGGGATGATGCTGTAAGTGCCTCACCTTATCACTGGTTGTTGCTTTGTATACACTTGGCAAACACCTTATTACTATTTTCTCTGCTTCTCATATTGCTAAAGAATAGCTCCTTTCGAGTACCTGTTGCCCTTATTGCTGCTTTATTTTTCGCCGTAAATCCTGTGACCACAGAGGTTGTGGCGTGGATTTCTGGAATATTTGATGGGCTTTTTGCCACTTTTGCTATTTTACTTTTCCTGGTTGATTTTCGCGCCAGATCAACTTCGGTGAGACTTGTCCTTATATTTTTCTTATATCTTTGTGCGGCGCTTACAAAGGAAATGGCCGCGGCTTTTGTCCTGATTTTTCCCGTGTGGCACTTTTTTCTAATGAAAGCGGGGCTGCTAAATTGGAAAGAGTTGTCTGAACGGAAGCGTTTGGTCTGCACTTATACTGCATGCTTTTTTGCGGGAATAACCTACCTGTTAATTCGCTATTTTACTCTCGGGTATTTGTACATTCCCAGCGGGGTTGATCTTTATTCTGAAGGTGTTGCGTTTAGAGTAGGGTTGATTGTGAAAGCGATCGGGTACTATATATTGCATTTGCTGTATCCGGTTTGGGATATATCGCCTGTCAACCCTGTTGATTCAAAGTTGGTATTTTCAAGTAATACCGATTTTGTTTATTTTGCGGCAGGGTCTCTCTTGATAATGACCGTCACTTTCGCGGCTTTGAAGCGTAAGTGGAATATCTTGCTACCACTTGCGCTATTCTTGGCGTCAATTTTTCCTGTGCTTCATCTGATGCCGATGTCCATTGGGGATAACTTTGCCCATCTCCGGTTCATATATTTCCCACTTATGGTCGCATTGTTGGGGCTGGCGATTGTGATTGGGAAGGTGTCGATACGATTTACCCCTGGCGCGTGGTTTGCAAGTGGTCTGGTTGTTCTTCTCCTTATCGCTGTTACCCGGAGTGTTACTCCATTCTGGGTTAACGATTACACATTCTGGCATTGGGTTAAGTCAATAAAGCCTAGCTCGGCGACTGCTAAAACAAATTACTATGCGGCATTGGCCTCACATGGAGAGTGTGAGGTGGTTTTGAGAGAAGCTTTTCCAGATTTTAAAAACAACAATGGCACGCTTCCCTTGCTCACAACTATAGCTGGCTGCTTTGCAGAGAAAGGCGATGTTGCCGTTTCTGAGAAATTGTATGAAATAGTCATGGCGGATTTTTATGTTCAAGGCTTTAGCGGCTATGATAAAAGAGTGGCCAGTATTTACTTAAATATTGCGACTATGTATTTCAATAATCCCGCCGAAGGACGTTTGAATAAAGCTGAGGGGCTGGTGGAGGCTGCCTTACAAATCGAACCAGGAAACCTAAAGGGCATAATTCTTTCTGCAAAGATCGCGATTAGTCAAAGTGATGAACCTTTAGTGAAGAGGCAGATTCTAAGGGCAATGGAGGTCGTATCCGGTTTGGATAGAGAGGAGAGTATTAAGATGCTGTCCGAAGAGCTTGGGGTGTCAGTAAGTAAATATTTATAGCGAAGTGACAGCGGTGGTCAGTTTCGAAATCTTGGGCTTGATTGTTTGCCTCTCTGATATTTTTGCTAGGGTCGTAAACGGTGAATGGAGTTGGCTCTTTGAAGAAGAGCCTAGCGGCTTTAAATGTCTATCTATAACTCAGGCCGCGAAATGATGGGTAAAGTTGGGGAATATTTTGTTAGCAAGTCTTAGGGTGGGTATAAGTTCTGCTTTTTTCGGTGGTGGAGTGTTGGATAAGCCGTTAACTGGAAGCTCGAGATTAGCTGTTGCTATTTGTTTATTGTTACTTTTTTCGCTAGCTTTTTTTAATACTGCGTGGGTGGCAGAGGATGCGTATATTACTTTTAGGGTTGTTGACAATGCATTGAATGGTTACGGGCTGACCTGGAATCCCGGTGAGCGGGTTCAGGTATACACGCACCCTTTGTGGTTTGCAATGTTGTTCGGCTCGGCAGCAGTTTTTGATAATCCTTATTACGTTAGCCTTTTGTTGTCTTTCGTCTTGCTTTGTCTAACATTAGTTTTGATGTTGAGGCTTTCAGTTAACTTTTCCCTGCTACACGTAATAGTAATATCTTTTCTTTTGTTCTCTAGGTCGTTTGTCGATTACTCTAGCTCTGGGTTGGAGAACCCTTTGACGCACTTTCTAATCGTTTCGATTTTCGCAATTAGTTTGAGGGGATGGGGGGGGCAAAAAAGCTATGCCGTATTTTTTATTGCGTCGATGCTTTTTTTGTGCAGGCCTGATACGTTAATTTTAGTTTTTCCCCTGCTCTTGCTGACTGTTTTTGAAGATAGGTCGTTAAAGTATGCCTTGATTGGCGGGGCTCCCGCTATCTTGTGGGTTGTATTTTCTTTGTTTTATTATGGGGCTCCGGTGCCCAATACTGCATTGGCTAAAGTCGGAGGGAGTGTCCCTTGGTCTGAGGGTGTCAGCTCTGCCTGGGGTGGGCTCAAGTGGCTTTTTTTAAATGATCCTTTCTCCTTATTTCTTCTCTTGACGGGTGCGGCACTGGGTTTATTTCATGAGAAACTTCGCCCTTTTTCTCTAGGTTTAGCCCTTTGGTTCCCTTATTACTTTTATGTTGGAGGGGATTATATGGCGGGGCGCTTTTTTAGCTCCTCGGTAGTGTTGGCCACTTGTATTCTAATTGTCGTAGCTGCTCCATCATTTTTGCTGTTCTGCTTGCCTCTCCTTCTTGCTGTATCGAGTGTCTTGACTAAAACCTTATTTTCTCCTGTTACGTTTATGTCTCAGCATATTAACTCTAGCGGTATAGCTGATGAGCGTGCTTTTTATTACAGGGGGACTGGTTTAAAACCTGCACTTATCAATCGAGGTCCTGCGCATCCTTGGTTGATTGAAGGTAGGCTATTGCGTGGGCAAGAAGGGGTTTTTGTTCGCTGCGCGATCGGAATGGTTGGTTTTTCCGCCGGGCCGAGTGTTTATTGGTTGGATCCGCTGGCGCTAGCTGATCCGCTGCTTGCCCGACTTCCTGCTCGCTCAAATACAAGGGTTGGCCATTACGAGCGTGCGTTCCCTAAAGGGTATGTTGACACCATCGTAAAGCAGGAAAATTTGATAGTGGATTCTGAGGTAAAAGCTCTATATGAGGATGTTCGTTTGGCAGTTGCCTCTCCATTATTTACTCCCGAGAGATTGGGGGCAATTTGGAGGCTTAACACAGGCGGATACAAGCATCTATCTGAAAGCTTCGATCGGGATAATGTGGAGTTGTCAGGTGTGCCTTTTATTAAAAATGATATGACCACCTGTCTCGGTGTGCCGCATGGCCATGCCGTCACGTGGAAGTTAACCGGAGAGCCTATTATAGGGGTTCCTATAGTTTATTAGAGGGTTGAAGGTTAAATCGTTGCCGGTTTAGTTTCATTTTGTAGTGAGGCAGCAGGCTCATGACATGCTGCTCATGATTACACTTGTGCTCGAAGGTTATGCAGCTGAGGAAGCTCTTGGTCATCTCAATACCTTAGGTTGTTGGTGGGGCTGACGTAATTTGCGTATAGATTTCAGCAGGCGCGAGGTTGGGTATATGGGAGCTTGATTGCGATTAGGTTAAACAGTAAATGCTGTCTGGGTGTAATTGATCGTGGTTGCGCTAGCTATACCTGTAAGAACTCCCGCTAAGATTTCTGTTCGGGAATGTCCCATTCGTTCTCTCAATGCTCTATTGAGCACTCCTCGATCCGCCTGTATTTGGTTAATTGACGCTGCATGTATACCTACTTGCCGGCGCAGACTGCCTGCATCAAGAACGACGATAAATGCTAGCGTGATAGCTACACCAAAGGCCGGGTGATCAATACCTTCTTGCAGCGCAATCAAGGTCGCCATACTACTGACAATCGCGCTGTGATTACTGGGTAAACCGCCGTAGCCAATCAAGCCAAAGGCAAGTTGCTTTGCTCTAATGCTGTTGATTGTAAACTTCAATGAGCCGGCAATAAGCCAAGCTATGAAAGGAGTGACCAGGTAAGCCAGGTTCATTGTGATATCTATGCTCCCGCGGGCCAGAGCGCAGCAGTGCTAGCGACTCCCCAGAGTAATACCGTAACGATCAGTTGTTTGTCCGAGTACAGAACGTCAGTAGGGGATTCACCCTCGTTTCGGCTTTCAACTACAAACCAGTATCGAAATAGTCCAAAGATCACGAGTGGGACAGTGATAACTAATTCGGGGCGCTCGTTCATGACGAACAGGCTGTAAAACAGGAGGGCGCCGACAGCGGCCATCTCTGCATAGCGATCAATCAGTGGAATGGTGTAGTACTGGAGTACATTTCTTCCTTCACTGCCGCTCTGTGCGAGCTCTTGCCGCCGCTTGATTGCGGCAAGATACAGGGCCAAGCATAAAGTAGTGGTAAACATCCAGGGGGAGACTGGCACGTCTATTGCCATAGCTCCCGCGTAGACCCGCAGCACAAAACCAATAGCGATTGTGAAGATATCCAGCACCGGTTGGTGTTTGAGGTAGAAGGTGTAGGCAAGGTTTAACACCAGGTAGCCGGCAATAATGCTAACGACACTTGGGATAAGGACAAAGCCCCAAGTGAGAACGCTGCACAGGAGAGTGAGCAAGATCAGCGCCTGGCGTTTGGATACTTGTCCGGATGCCAGTGGCCGCTTTAGTGACTTGATCGGATGTTTCCGGTCGCGCTCTATGTCCTGATAGTCATTGATAATGTAAGTAGCGGAGGAGGCGATACAGAACAGGGCCACTGCCAGCAGCGCCTGGAGTATTGCGCTTTCGTTTAAAAATTGACCGGAGAATATCAGTGGGGGTAAAACAAAGGTGTTCTTGATCCACTGCTTGGGTCGCATGAGTGTAATGAGGCCGGGCGAAAGCCATTTCTTTCCCCCTGTTAATGCCGTAGAATTCAGCAAAATTGCCCCCTAAATCAATAACTTATAGTTCTAATATGCGAATCGCCTTAAGCTACACGATTTTCGCGGCCCTCGCTACCTTAATCAATATTTGTAGCCAAGAATTCAGCCTGCGAGTCTACGCGGGGGCTTATTCCATTCCCTTTTCTATACTCGTAGGGACCATTGTGGGATTGCTGGTCAAGTATTATCTCGACAAACGCTATATTTTTCGCATTGAGGGGGTTAGCGTTCACCAGGATGCTCGCCTGTTTACGCTATATGCCGTAATGGGTGTGTTTACGACTGTCATTTTCTGGGGGGCGGAGTTTGCTTTTGACCTCGTCTTCCAGTCAAAGCCTATGCGTTATCTGGGCGGAGTTATAGGGTTGGGCATTGGGTATTTTATGAAGTACCAACTCGACAAGCGGTTCGTTTTTGTCATTAGAGGTGGCTCGTGAAGCTCAGTGGCTGGGGGCGTTACCCAGTTATAGATTCTCTCCCTGAATTCCCGGTTGGCGATGAATGTGTAATGAAGCTTATTGAGGCGCATGGTAGTGGGCCTCTTATAGGGAGGGGGCTGGGTAGAAGTTACGGCGATAGTGCTCTCGCCCCAACAGCGGTCCACTCTGCTTATCTCGATTACTTTCGGTACTTTGATAAACAGACTGGCATTTTGCGTTGCGCAGCCGGTGTAAGCTTGGCATCCGTTCTAGAGTTAATTGTTCCAGAAGGCTGGTTTCTTCCTGTGACACCTGGCACCAAGTATGTGACGGTTGGTGGGGCGGTAGCAAGCGATGTTCACGGGAAAAACCATCATATTGACGGTTGTTTTTCTGAATTTGTTCAGTCAATCACTATTGCAACTGCCAATGGTATTGTCGAGTGCTCAAAAACTTCGAATGCCGAGCTGTTTTGTGCTACTTGCGGTGGAATGGGGTTGACCGGTTTTATCTTGGAGGTGGAAATTCGGCTGAAGCGAATCTCCAGTAGCTTTATCCAAGCCACGACCATTAAAACGAAAAATATTGCAGAAACTGTAGAGGCGCTCGATATTCATCGTTCAGCAACCTACTCGGTTGCGTGGATTGATTGCCTGTCAACCGGTAAGGGTTTGGGGCGCTCACTCATTATGCTAGGTGAGCACGCAGATGATGGAGGGTTGCAAACCGGATGCAAGGCTAGGCTGTCAGTTCCCTTCGATGTGCCTGGCTTATTTCTAAATGGAGTCACAATGCAGGCGTTCAATAGCGTCTATTACCATCGAGTGACAAAAGCCAAGTCCCGATCGCTAGTCTCTTATGAGCCCTATTTCTATCCTTTAGATGGTGTACGCAACTGGAATCGTCTGTATGGGTCTGACGGCTTCTTGCAGTACCAGTTTGTGATTCCCCGTAAAGCGGGTATTGAAGGTCTGACAGTTATTTTAAATCGCCTTGCTGCGTCTAAGAGAGGGTCATTTCTCGCGGTTCTGAAGTTGTTTGGTGAGGAGAATAGCAACTACCTTTCATTCCCAATGGAGGGGTATACCCTGGCACTTGACCTGAAACGTTCGCCCGAGGTTTTTGCCTTGCTGGATGAACTCGACGATGTTGTAGTCGGTTTGGGTGGCAGGATTTATCTTGCTAAGGACGCTCGTATGTCAAAATCCATTTTTCAGGCAAGTTACCCTGGCTGGGAGTCCTTCTCGCAGCTTAGGAGGCAATGGGGTGCCGATAATATATTCAATTCCATACAATCTATCCGACTAGGGCTGTAATTATGAATAACGTATTAATCATTGGTGCAACCTCAGCCATTGCTACAGCCGTCGCACGAATTTACGCAAAGCGTGGAGATTCACTTTACCTATTGGCAAGAGATGAAAGTCGGCTCTTGAAAATTACAGATGATTTGCGCGTTCGTGGCGCTTCGGAGGTCTACTCCGCTCGGTTTGATGCACAAGAGTTTTCCTCTCATGAGTCCGTCTTGGATCGGGTGTTCAGCCTGATGAAACAGGTGGATGTCGTGATCTTGGCGCACGGTACATTGCCTGATCAAGAGGCATGCCAGTCTTCGGTGGAAGTTACGCTCAGAGAAATTGAGGTAAATGCCTTGAGTTCGGTCTCGGTGCTTACCCATTTAGCAAACAGCTTGGAGAAGCAGGGTAGTGGCACGCTGGCTGCTATTACGAGTGTTGCTGGGGATAGAGGACGAAAGTCCAATTACGTTTATGGTTCAGCGAAAGCAATGGTTTCTGTTTTTCTGGCGGGATTACGCCATCGCCTCTTTGGGAAAGGGGTTAATGTATTAGATGTCCGGCCGGGATTTGTGGATACTCCAATGACTAAAGCTTTCGATAAAGGTCCGCTTTGGGCTCAGCCCGAATCAGTGGCAGAGGGAATGGTTGCTGCCATCGATCGGGGTAAAGCGGTGGTTTACTTGCCATTTTTTTGGGCGTGGATCATGAGGATTGTTCGCAATCTACCGAGCTTTCTGTTTCTGCGTACTAGCCTATAGCTGTGGTAGTAAAAGTCCGCGGTATGGTGGTTTACCTTTATCTGGCCATATGAAATTTTGGTAGGGCGGTGGTTGTATTGAGAGCGGACGCTACAGTGTGCGGGTGAGGCACAAATTCTGAGGAGTTGCTGGCAATGTCTATTCCCTCCAGCACCCTGGAAACCGAATTTCCCGATCTGGCTGACAGCATCCGCCACCTGATCCAGGATAGTATCCAATTCAAGTCCGACCGCGACAATTAACACAAGTTAGATAAGGAAATTCGAGGCTTGGAAGAGCGGGGCGTCGTGACGGATGACCACCACTTCAAAGAACTTAAAACCCAGCGTGCGTGCTTGAAAGATCAGTTGTACATCAAGGCCAAGAATCACCGAAATTAACGCCCGGTGTAAGATATGCGTAAGTTTAGGAGGTGGGTTAGTCTCTTGGCTATCTTGGTCCGGTCGCTTCTCGTTACCGAAGTTGATAGTGAGCGCTAATCGGTACGCCTGTTTTACAGGCGTACCTTTGCGCTCAGGTTAGAATCTCGTCTCTACGCCAGTGACAGGCGGATCATGAATAACATGGGGTTAAAGGGATTCAGTCAAATGTTTATCTACGCTGCCGCGCGAGCGGAAAAGCTTATCGCCGGGCTGCAAGGTGGTAAGCGCGTCACCATCAATCCCCAAGTTGAACCCATCTGGAATGAGCTCGTAAAGCTCGCCAATCGGGGCAATTACTGAGCTCAGATCACTGTTAATAGCATCAAGCAATTGGCGGCGGGCCGTTTGAGTCAGAGTAATATCTTTATCAAACTAGGTTCTGTACATCGCGGTGGGACTGAGGAGTATGTGGTGACTCTACTTGGGTGCTTGGTTGCTGCGGAAAAGCTACCCAACGATTGCTACAAGCTGCTCCATTTCCAGGCGGACTCGAATTATAGGGAGTTGATTGAGGCGCAAAGGGCGCCCGCTCTTTATGACATTACGAAAATCGAGGGCCTATGGCGCGCAAAGCGCCACACAGACGGTAAAATCGCGAAACAGGCACGGCGCGTAGTTGCTATTAGTGATATTGGCTATCGTGGTCACGAGGTTGCTGCTGGCGCTGCCGCAAGATGTCTCTCTTGTTTTGGCCCGGTGTCAATCGCTTCGGGCGGTCGTCGCACGATTATGTCCACACAGGGGGGCGGCTTTGATTTGCATTTTACGCCGGGAGAAAAATGCATTGGAGGCCTATTAAATTACAGGAAAGCGGTGGCTCCGCTGAAAGATGATAGCTTGCACGAGTCGGCGTTGCTTCTGGCGCGCAGCATGTATATGGCGCGGGAGATCCATGATGTACGCTGGATCTCCGAGTTTGGCGGTTCTGCGATTCTCACGCAGGCCTTGCAAATCCTGGCGGACAGGAAGTTTAAACTGAATAACCACACGGCCTTTCTGTTTAGGCCGACTACCTCTCCCCTCGAGGCGCTGAAGGCAATGCATGCTGTATCAGGGCTGGAAATTGAACGAGATTTCAAGGAATCCAATATGCTGGATTATATCGGCAACCGGGATAACTTAAGGGTGGTTAAAGAGCGCCGCCGACATGAGCAATGCTCCTTGCGTTTTTAAACAAGGCTACTGATACCGTTTGCGCCGGTTCGACGTTGCGCAATGCGTTAGGGGTGTGGTTGGCGCCTCGGGGCTGGCTGGAGTCGCGGCCAGTGGGCCAGCTGCGGGAGCCTTTTTAACGGCCTTAGGAGGCGCGGTGGCGACAGTGGCCGGAGTCGGAAAGTTGGGACAGCAGGCATTAAAAGCCTGGGTTCCGAGAAAATACGATCAAATCGCGAACAAGCTCTGATGCTGGATATTATTAAGTGCTCTTCGCTTGAGCTCCGAAAGTATGACGGACAATGCATACCGCGTGGCCCCCTCACTTAAATGTGTGAAACTTCGCTGGTTCAATTGCCGCAGTGCACACTCGAATTTCGTGCGCCACGTCACTCTCCTTGCAGGCGATTGGCAATCGAGCAGTACCAGTTGGTTCCTGGGAAGCTATATGATTTAAACGATCTGTCTTCACTGGGAGCTGATCTTGTTCCTAGCGATAGCTGGAAAAAGTTAAGTATTTGTTCAAGGGAGTGGGCATTTTATGGCCCCTGGCGTACTGGTTATCAAGGTGGTGTGTTCTTTTCCGTTCGGGCTTTGGGATTATCTGACCCTAATTCGGCTATAAATTTCCTTTACCCGACTGCTCTGGAAACCGATATTCATGGGTTTATGACCAGCTATCTCGGTCATGCTGTTTATGATAAGGGAATGTTAGCGTCTTACTATAAAGGGCCTGTCAATTGGGTTCCGGTCACTACTCTTCCAGTTCCTGCAGTACAGTTCGATATCGAGGAACGGTATACGTCCGAAAGTAGAGATCGCTATGCTTCCTTCCCTGTTGCCAAAAATAAACTACTATCTATTTGCTTTAACTATAGGCAGAACTGTGTGGGCAGGCAGGAAAAAAAGGACTCTCGAATCAGCCCTAAACCTATGCTCGATTTAATTGAAAATGTTACTTCTAGCATACGTCTGATTCCATAACCAGAGTTGCAGTCCGAGGTAGACGAGCCCAAGGCAAACTCGGGTGGTGAGTACATTGTGTCCAGTGAGTGCCAACCCTTCAAATGGCCAGCCGATGTGGCTAAGGACGGATCGACTATTCTGGATTACCGGGCTGGTCGTTACGAAAGGTGATCAACGATCAAGGTCGATGAATGTAAAGCCCCTGAGCCGACCATAACGCGATAAGGACCATAAATAATGAATACTTCTTTGCTAGTTGTTGTATTACTCAGTGTATTCAGCCTGACCGCCATGGCTCAGGATATCTCCCTCCCCAAAAACCTCCCTGAACTCACCGAGACCAGCAGCGCCGAGCTCGGTAAAGTCGAAACCAGCCTGAAGGCGGGCGACAAGCCGGTGGACTTTTCGGTAATGACCCATAAGGGCGAAGAGGCGAGCCTGCAGAGCCTGCTGAGTGACCACGCTCCCATTCTGGTAGTGTTCTACCGCGGCGGCTGGTGCCCCTACTGCAATGTACAGATCCGCCAGCTATCTGAAGCCTGGCCGGAGTTTGAGAAGCGCGGTGTAACACCGGTGCTGATCAGCGTGGACAAGCCGGATGCCAGTGCCATGGCCAAGGCAACCTATGAGATTCCCTTCCCGGTACTGTCAGATCCTGAGCTCAAGGCGCATGAAGCGTTCGATGTGGTGGTGGAAATCGATGATACCACCGCGGAGAAGTACAAAACCTACGGCATCGTGCTGGAGGATTGGTCCGGTAAGGATCATCACAAAATTGCTGCGCCGGGCGTTTTCCTGGTGGATTCTGCGGGTATTGTGCAGTGGGCGCATGTAGCCAAGGACTACAAAACACGTCCCAGTGTGGGCCAGCTGCTTCGAATGCTGGATGCGCGCTAGCGAATCCTGATGATGGGGCGGGTTGTCCTTAACCCGCCTGATTAAGCTTCCCCACCGGCTCTATCTGCAAAGCCATCACCTCCGCCGTCTTCGCCGAGTTGTAATCCATAATCAGCTGCGGCTCATCCGTAAAGACCCCGTCTGCATTCATTGCTGCAACCAGGCTCAAATCATGGGGATGGTTTACGGTGAACACGTAGCTTTTGAATCCCCGCCTGTGGCCGTCGGCGATGATTTCCGGGCACACGAAATCCAGGCTCAGGTGGATGGAAAAGGCCTGTAGTGGCTCACCGCAAGCGGCGAGATCCAGCGGTACGCCGTCGATGAGGACGCCGCGGCGTACCTGCGGGATCAGTTTCATGCATTCGTGGATCTGGCGGTGATCAAACGAGGAGAGGAGGTACTGTTCGTAGGTGGCGCCGTTGTCGCGGATGTAGGATTCCAGCTCTTTAGCCGCCAGTGCTGCGCAATTGGGGCCCTTGAGCTCGATATTGAGTTGTACGTTGTTGCCCACCAGCTCCAGTACTTCCCTGAGGGTGGGCACTTGCTCGCCGCCGGGTAGCAGCATCTGGCGCAGGGCGGCGGGGGCCATCTCGGTGAGAAGTTCCTGCCCCGCGAGTAGCCGGCCGAGACGACGGTCATGCTTGACGATCAGCTCGCCACCCACATTCCACACGTCTATTTCCACGCCGTCGATATCAAATTCGAGGGCGTGGGTGATGGCCTGCAAGGTGTTCTCCGTGGCCCGCTTGGGATAGCCGCGGTGGGCAAAGCAGAAGAGGGTGTCGGTAGTGTGCATCTCGACGTCCACAGTTGCGGAGGCCTCTAAAGGATGTCTGAAAAGTATGACTGGGAGGTGACAGCGACACAATTAATCAACGGGAAATCCGTCGAAATTTTTATATTGTTTGAGGCTGTAAGTGGGGATTTTTATAGCGGCAGGTTTGTTGCCGGGGCAGAGCCACCTAGATAGTGGCTGCCCCCGAGCGCATTACTCGCCGGCCAGGGCGCGGTAGCGGCCGCGATGGAAGACGAGGGGCTCGCCACCGCCGGCGCTGAATTCCAGCACTTCGCCCAGCAGGATGGTGTGGTCGCCACCCTCAATATTTTGTGTGCGGCGACAGTGGAACAGGGCGGCGCAGTCATCGAGCTGGGGAATACCTTCCGCACCGGCATGCCATTTCACCTGGCCGAACTTGTCGGCGCCGCGGCCGGCAAACAGGTTGGAGACGTGCTGCTGGTCGCCTTTCAGCACATGTACTACATAGCGTTCACACTGGGTGAAGGCAGCATAGCTGAGGGAGCTGCGGTCAATGCTCCACAGGATCAGCGCGGGATCGAGGGAGACGGAATTGAAACTGTTGACGGTCATTCCCACCGGTTGGCCATTGGCGTCCAGCGTGGTGACCACGGTGACACCGGTGGCGAATTCGCCCAGAGTATCGCGCAGGGCGCGGCTGCGCTCCTCTTTAGACTGGGCGGAGGCCTCGGCTGACTGTGCTGCGGACTCGACTGGGGCTGCGGGTTTACTGGATGCCGTCATACTTCGATCAAAATCTGTTCAATTTTTGTGCTGGCGGCCATTCTACGGGAAAAATAGCCGATTTGCGTGCTTTTCTTTGGGAAACCCCGGCTATCGGGGCGATAGCCGGGGTAATTGGGCCGTTTCAGTCGCTCATTAACGGCGCGCACTGGCGGCTCAGGGCGTCGCGCTCGGCAATGGCGCTGCCGGTGAGTGCGAAGCCGAGCAGGTTACCCGCCGAGTCCAGGAATTCGCCTTTTACGCCATCTGCACTGGTGGAGACTTTCCATTCACCGTCGCATCCGGGGCGCGGCGGGCAAACGACGGTGGGCCTCAGGGTGGTTTTCACTGCCACCGGCAGGCAGCCATACTGTACCGGCGTCGGGGTTCCGGTGAGGGTCTGGGCCAGGGCGCGGGCACTCTGGGTGAGCGGCGCCACGTAATACAGGCTGTGGCCATCGACTTCGGCACAGTCTCCCAGTGCATAGATGTTCGCATCGCTGGTCTGCAGCTGCCGATCGGTGACGATGCCGCGGTTCACCGCAACGCCAGCGGTGTCGGCAAGCCCGGTGTTGGGCTTCAGGCCGAGAGCGGCGAGGGCGATATCCGCTTCCACGGTGTCGCCGTTGGCAAGGGTTGCGCGAATGCCTGCGGGCGTCCTTTCCAGGTGCGTTACGCCTGCGCCCAGATGGAAGCGGGCCCCCGCCTGCTCCAGGGATTGCTGGATATCGCGACCGGCAGCCTCGGGGAGCAAGTTGGCAAGGGGCCAGGGTTGCAGGTCGGTGATGTCTACCTGGTAGCCAGCCTGGATCAAGTCGTTGGCGAATTCGCAGCCAATCAGCCCGGCGCCAATCAGCAGTACCCGTTTGCGGTTGGCCAGGGCGGTGCGGAAACGGTGGTAGTCGCCGAGGCTGTTGACCCGGAACAGGCGCGACAGGCCGTCGCCCTCAATAGCCGGCAGTGGCGCGCAATGGGCGCCGGTGGCAAATACCAGGCGGCCGTAGCGCAGTTCCGCCTGAATCCCGCCGCTGTCGGATACCGTGTTCAGCACGCGCGCCGAGCGGTCCACATCGGTGACATGGGTGTGCACCAGAACCTCCGCATTGAGTTCCCGGGCCATGGATTCAGCGCTGGCGGTGGCCAGTTGCTGCGGGGTTTTGCCGTGGGCAAGCGACGCGGACAGCAGCGGCTTGGAATAGAAGGTGCCATCGTCTGCGCTGATCAGTACTAGCGGGGTGCGCTGATCCAGCTTGCGGAATTCTTTGGCCAGATGGTAACCGGCGAGGCCGGTACCGATGATCACCAGCGGGTCGGTGTCGTCGAGTGGAGCGGGCTGCGGCGCAGCTGTGGCGTGCTCAGCTTCTGCCGATGCCTCCTGGACCAGCACCATATCGAAATCTTCTTTACCGACACCGCACTCCGGGCAGGTCCAGTCGTCCGGAATATCTTCCCAGCGGGTACCGGCGGGGATACCTTCCTCGGGCGCGCCCCTGGCCTCGTCGTAAACCCAGCCACATACCATGCATTCCCAGATTCGGCTGGCGGCAGCGTGCGGAGCGCTGTCAGCGGTGGCTGCTGGCGTGGTCGCAGAGGTTGTGGCGCTGGTATCGGCCTGCGCAGGCTCTTTGCTGGCGACCGCGGCCAGCATCACAAACTCATCCTTGGTGGCGCCACACTCGGGGCAGGCCCAGTCGTCGGGGATGTCCTCCCAGCGGGTGCCGGGGGGGATGCCGTCATCCGGAGAGCCCTTGGCCTCGTCGTAAATCCAGCCACAAATCTGGCATTCCCAAACACGAAAATCGGACATGAAGACCCCTGAATACTGCAAATTTCTGGTGTGCGGCCGGCCCGGCCCTTTGTTATTGAGGCTGTGGAGTGTAGGGAAAAACGGGGGAAAAGTTAACGGCGCAGTTGCTGCGCCGTTCTATTTTATTGCCGCCAGGAGGTGGAGGGTTCAGCCTTCGGTGTGCTGGGCAATGCTGGTGAGGGCGCGGTGGTAGATCTCGCTGATCTGGTCGGTGTTATCCACAGTGATCTGCAGGTCGTTGACCAGCCCGTTGGACAGGCCGTAGACCCAGCCGTGTACCGACAGCTCCTGACCCTTTTCCCAGGCGTCCCGCACCGGCGTGGTCTGGCACACGTGAATGACCTGTTCCAGCACATTGAGCTCGCACAGCAGGTCCACACGCTGTTCTTGCGGAAAGAGTTCGATCAGAGTGTGGTGCTTGTCGCGTACATCCTTGATGTGGCGCAGCCAGCTCTCGATCAGCCCCAGGCGTGAATCCTCCAGCGCCGCCTTCACCCCACCGCAGCCGTAGTGGCCGACCACCATGATGTGCTTGACCTTGAGTACCTCCACGGCGAACTGGATGACGGACAGGCAGTTGAGGTCAGAGGGAACCACCACATTGGCCACGTTACGGTGGACAAACAGTTCGCCGGGCAGCAGATCCACAATCTGGTTGGCGGGGACACGGCTGTCGGCGCAGCCGATCCACAGATACTCCGGGGATTGCTGTTCAGAGAGCTTGAGGAAGAAGTCCGGCTTTTCCCGACGGGTGGATTCGGACCAGGCGCGGTTTTTCTGGATCAGGTCTTCGAGCTTTGACAAGGCATTCAATCCATTGGTGAGCGTTGGTGATGCAGGATAGCCTGTTTGCCCACGGGCGCCAATCTGAGCCGGCATTGATACTGCTCGTGGGGCGGTGGTTGCCGACTGAAAATACCACGGGCTTCTGCTAACCTGCGTCGATTCGTCCGCAAATAATTTGACCACACAGGGAGTGGCGTTATGGGGCTTCGCAATTCGGTGATCCGGCGTCCACGCCGATTCAACAAGGCTTCCGCGACCGCAGCGCGCCGGCGTAAAAAAGTCAGGTGGTTATTGGCTCAGCGGGCCCGTGTGCGCAACTACCGGCGCTTCTTTCTCACCCAGAATGAATTGACCGCGAAGGCCGAAATTGCACGCAGCGGCGAACAGCCGGAAAGCTCCCGGGATTAAGTGAAAAGAGGTTACCAATGATAGATAAGCCTGAAGGCGCACCACTGACTACTGTTATAGCCGATTACCGGGATCGCAAGCACGGCGCGGACCTGCTCGCAATGATGGATCACTACTCCCGCGATCCGTTTGGTGCGGGTGAGCCACTGGCGGACGTGTGTCATCGCGAACTGCTGGGACGACTGGCGGAATTTCCCGGAGCCTTCTCGGTGCTGGCGTATCGCGGCGAAGAGGTGCTGGGGCTGACCAATTGCTTCATGGGGTTTTCCACTTTCCAGTGCAAGCCGCTGGTGAATATCCACGATGTGGTCGTGCTTGAAGCGGCGCGTGGTCTGGGTGTCTGTACCGCGATGATGGAGAGAGTGGCTGAAGTTGCCCGCGAGCGCGGCTGCGGCAAGATCACGCTGGAGGTGCTGGAGAAAAATTTGCCGGCACAGGCGGCTTATCGCAAGTGTGGCTTCAAGCCCTATGCCCTGGATGAGGCATTCGGGCAGGCAGAATTCTGGCAGCGCTATTTATAAAGACGGATAGCGCTGCCAGTTATTCGAGTTAGCGGTTCAGCAGTCCTTTCACCGCATTGGGGAGATCCGCGGGCAGCAGGATGTTTTTGGCGTTGCTGGAGGTAGCAAGTTCTTCCAGCGCGTGGATGTAGCGTTCACCCAGCAAGTACATGACAGGCATTTCCTTGTCGCCGATGGCCTGGGTTACCCGTTCGATCGCCTCGCGACTCGCATCGGCCAGTACCACCTGGGCCTTGGCATCGCGCTTGGAGGCTTCCAGGCGGCCGTCGGCCTCGAGAATCGCCGCCTGCTTTTCCCCCTCAGCGCGGGTGACCGTGGCGCGGCGCTGGCGCTCTGCGGCCGCCTGCTCTTCCATCGCTTTCTGCATGGTGGCGGAGGGGTTGATGTCCTGGATTTCCACGGTTTTCAGATTGATGCCCCAGTCCGCAATATCGTCAGAAATCCCTTCCTTGAGTTTCGCCTTGATCAGATCCCTCGAGGACAGGGCCGAGTCCAGCGACATTTCGCCGACAATGGAGCGCAGCGCGGTCTGCACCAGGTTCTGGATCGCAATTTCGTAGTCCTCCACCCCGTACACCGCTTTCTCCGGCGAGACGATGTTGATGTACGCCACGGCGTTGGCAATGATGGTGGCGTTGTCCTGGGTGATGACTTCCTGAGACGGAATATCGAGCACGATATCTTTGGTGGTGACCTTGTACGGGACCTGGTCCACGTAGGGGATGATGACGTTCATGCCCGGGTTCAGGGTGCTGTGGTATTTACCCAGACGCTGCACTATGTGCTTGGAGCCCTGGGGTACGATACGCACACCCATGCCAATGGTGATGATCACCAGCACTACCAGTGCCAGTACTACGGATAATCCTTCCATGTTGGTTATTTCCCCTTTTAAATCGAGTGTGAAGGTTGGAATTGTTTTTCTGTAATCAGAGTGGGCTGACCACGAGTGTATTACCGGAAATATTGATGACCTTTACCCGCTCGCCAATGGCAATTTCGCTGGTGCTCATATATTGCCACTCGTCCTCGCCGAGAATGGGGGCGGGGAAGCGCATCCGGCCGCGGGGCTTGCCAATATTGGACTCGATCACCGAGCCCACCTGACCGGCGAGGGCTTCCATCGCCATGCCGGAGGTGGTGCGGTCTTTCCAGTTGGGCTTGATAAATTTGAGCCACAGAAATACCAGTGCGATGGAGAGTGCTGCCCACAGCAACAGCTGAGCGGTAATGGGCATACCCACGGCCAAAAGCAGGGCGCCCATAAACAGCGCGGAGACACCGAACCAGAACAGGATAAAGCCGGAGACAAAAATCTCCGCGGTGACCAGAAGTAACCCCAGTACCAGCCAGTGCCAGTAGGCGATGTGTGTATTGAGCCATTCGAGCATGCTGGCTTTCTCCCCGTAAAATTCCGTTGTAACAAACCCGTCGATTATGCCCTAAAGCGTGAGTGAACGGGCACTACAGAATTTTTCGCTCGCCGCCGCGCCCGAGCTACTTGCCGCGGGGCTTGCCAAAGCGCTGGCGGGGCGCGGTAAGCCCTCATAAAAATTTCCCGCAAGCGTCACAAATCCGCAGCAAATTTGTACGCTTGTGCAATACTTTTTGCAGGCGAACGCGCTTAAGTTGTGCATCAATTTTGTGCGCGCGCACCAACAATTTCCTTCTCAGCATTAAGAGAAATCATGGACGAAGATCTTATGCGATTGACTGCTAACCTGGCCCAGGGGCGCTACCAGTACAGTTGCGATGGCAGAACCATGCCGGTGCAGGATGACTGGCAGCTAGGGCGTGATGAACAGGGCCGACAACTGCTGGTCAGCCGCCGAATGGTGGGCGAGCAGGGTCACGGCATTGAAGTGCGGGCACTGATGGCCGCGGGACTGGTGACCGAATGCCGGGTAACCTGGAAAGACGAGGTGGATGAGGTTAGCGCCCACTACCGACTCACACCCGCCACAGGGCAGGCGCCGCATATGGGAGATGCGATCGAAGCGGAGTGGACCGGTCCCAACGGGTTACAGCAGAGTGTGATCGAGGGGCACAACCGGCTGCTGTTTCCGCTGATGCGGATTTTTATGGGGCCGCTCTTGTTGCGACTGTGTGACATGGAGTTTGGCTGTGAAGTCGTGGCGCCGGATATTGTCGATCCCTCCCAGCGGGGCAAGCTGCTGGCGCCCCGGGTCAGCCATCGCCGCGCGGCCATCATGCCGGGAGATGCCAATATCCAGGGCGTCCACGACCTGGGCCCGGATATCACCGCATTTTCCTATCAGGGAGACGAGGCGGAGCGCGATGCGCACTGTTTTGTGGATCCTCGGGGCTTGCTGGTGGGCTACGACTGGCCCAGTAGTACCGGGCGCCTGTGGCAGGTGCGTCTGCGCGATCTGGAGTGGGCCCCGGAGCTGAAATCCCTGTGTTGAGCCGGGGCCAATACTCTGACCGACCCCACGCTATGATTCCGTAAACCATGTAAACTGGCGCCCTGTAGGTATTCAGGAGCGCCAGTCTTGCTTTTATCCCGTCGCTTTTTTGTTCAATTATCGTCCCCCGCTGTGGTTGTCGCGGCTCTCGCCTGCGTGCTGTCCATTGGGCCAGTTAAGGCATCTGATGACACCGTAGAGACAACCAGCGAGGCGCCGCCTACGGCTTACGACGAGGTGGAGCTGTTGCAGATGGACGATTCCCTGCAAAGCGAGGACCAACGCCAGGAAAACTGCCTGCGGGAGCAGCTGGTAACCGCACCCGCCAATATCACCCTTGAGGAAATGCGGATCCGCTGTCGCCTGTCGGTCATTCGCGATGGCCGGCAGCTTGAGGAGTCGCCACTTTTCGCTACGGTGCCCGAGGTGGAGTCCCACGGGGAAGGCGAACCGCGTGCCAGCAAGCGCGCGCAGGCAATTCGGGAGGCCGCAGAAAACCCATTTACCCTCGCTTCCCACAAGACCAATTACCTGCTCCCCGTAATTTATAACCCGTCTCCCAATAAGGCGGGGCTCGAGGGGGTGGAAGTGAATGGTGTCCCCATCGACCTGGACTCGATAGAGATCCAGTTCCAGCTCTCGGTTCAGGTGCCCGTATGGCGCGGGTTTCTCGGCAGTGCCTCGTTTATGAGCTTTGCCTATACCAACCGCTCCTTCTGGCAGGGGTACAACTCCGACGACTCCGCTCCATTTCGCGAGACCAATCACGAACCGGAGCTGATCATGACCTGGTTGAACGACTGGACCCTGTTCGGTTTCCAGAACGTCGCCAACCAGATTGCGTTCAACCATCAGTCCAACGGCCGCAGCGAACCACTATCGCGCAGTTGGAACCGGGTATACGCCAACTTTGTGTTCGAGAAAGACGAATATTTCCTGACATTCAAGCCCTGGTACCGGATTCCCGAAGACCGCGAAGACGATGACAATCCAGACTTGGAGTTCTATCTGGGGCACTTTGAGCTCACCGGCGGGATAGAGCGTGGCCGGCACAATATCTCCATGATGCTGCGCAACAATCTGCGCTCGGATAACAAAGGGGCGGTGGAGTTACGCTGGAGTTTCCCTATGGGGCGACGGGTGCGCGGCTTTGTTAAATATTTCAACGGTTACGGCGAGAGCCTGATCGACTACGATGAAACGGTGCAGACACTCGGGATCGGTTTCGAGCTGGCTCGGGGCACTGGTAGCTGATTCAAACACAAGGTCCACGGATGGGTTTTGACGATACTTACAAACTGAGTGCACACGCGGTCATTTCCAACGACGATGGCGAGATCCTGCAACTGCGCGCCACCTACGCGGACAAGACCTGGGGGCTGCCGGGCGGAGCACTGGATCTGGGGGAAACCATCCACGAGGCGTTGCTGCGGGAGTGCCAGGAAGAGCTGGGCCGGGATGTTGTGATCGACTATCTGAGTGGCGTGTATTACCACCGGGTCTATAATTCCCATGTGTTTATCTTTCGCGCCCACTTCAAGGGGAATGGCGATATAACCCTGTCTTCGGAGCATTCGGAATACGATTATTTTCCCGTCAATGAGCTTACCCCGGTGCAGCGCGTGCGGGTGCAGCAGTGTTTGCAGTTCAATGGAGAAGTTCAGAGCGCAAAGTTCTGAAGTGCCGGTATTTCCCGTACATTGATTTCGTATCCCCTTAGTTTTTCCGAAGTTATCGCCAATTTCTCCTGTTCATCCCACATCGTCTCCTGCCTCCTTTAGTATCCGCCTTCTATGCTGAAAGATAAGAAGAAACGTTATGGGTGTAGAACTGACGATGCCTGACCTGGGCAATCTGTGCGAACAGCATCAGCCACTGGAGTGCCGTGTGGCACTGGTCAGTAATGACCGCGATCTCAGCAGCAGCTGGGTCGGTGCCCTGAATGCGACCGCCGCACAGCACGAGAACCCTTTCGGGTTGCGCTTCGAGTCCGTTGCCACCAGTGCGCTGGAGAAGTGCCTGCGGGAAGAGGACCGGCTGCAGGCGCTGATCATCGACGGTGGCTGTAGCCCCGATGAGCTGAAAGACGCCGAACTACTCGCGGATCGTATGCACAACCTGCGTGCCCAGCTGAATGTATTTTTGGTGGCGCAGGATTCATTCCTGAATGACCAGGGCGGCGCTCCTGCGTCCGTGCGCAAGCGCTTCGACGAGCTGTTCGACCGGCGCGAATGCAATTTCAATCATATGTTCCGCCTGGTGCAGGCATTTATCGCCCGCCGCGCCTCCACTCCCTTTGCCGATACCCTCAAGGAATACGTGTTCTCCGCACGTGACGCGTGGCATACCCCCGGTCACTCCGGTGGCGACAGCCTGCGCAACAGTCCGTGGGTGGGGGATTTTTACCGGTTTATGGGAGAGCACGTTTTCAATACCGATCTCTCGGTATCGGTACAGGTACTGGACAGCCTGCTGGAGCCCCATTCGGTGATCCAGGAGGCCCAGGACCTGGCGGCGCAGGCTTTTGGCGCCCAGCAGACCTTCTTCCTCACCAACGGGACATCCACTGCGAACAAGGTCGTGATCCAGCAGATCCTTGGGGGTGGCGGAAAAATTATCGTGGACCAGGCCTGTCACAAATCGGTACATCACGCCATAGTGATGAACCGTGTGGAGCCGGTGTATCTCAAATCCACCCTGCATCCCCAGTTCGGGATCTACGGCCCGGTGTGTCGCAGCGATATTGAAGTGGCCCTCGACGAGCACCCGGATGCGGGCCTGCTGGTGATTACATCCTGTACCTACGATGGCCTGCGCTACGACCTCAAGCCGATCATCGACTACGCCCACGAACGCGGGGTGAAAGTGCTGATTGATGAAGCCTGGTACGCCCATGGCTATTTTCACACCGAGCTGCGGCCCACGGCACTGGAATGCGGCGCCGATTATGTGACCCAGAGTACCCACAAGATGCTGTCGGCCTTTTCCCAGGCCAGCATGATCCATGTGCAGGACCCGGACTTCGACGAATTCCGCTTCCGCGAAAATCTGAACATGTACGCCTCCACCAGCCCGCAATACTCCATGATTGCGAGCCTGGATGTGGCCCGCAAACAGATGGTGATGGAGGGTTATGGTCGCCTGCGGCACTGCGGGCAGATGGTGGCAACCCTGAGAAGAGAGGTGGATGCCACTGGTGTATTCCGCGCGTTGACACTGGAAGATCTGGTTCCCGCGCCACTGGCCAATGACAATATTCGCCTCGACCCCACCAAGGTCACCATTGATGTTACCGCCAGTGGTTATTCCGGCAAGGAAATCCAGGTCAAGCTATTCGACCAGTTCGGTATCCAGGTGGAAAAAACCACCTACAACACGATTACCGTGCTGGTCACCTTGGGCAGCACCGAGAGTAAATTGCTACGTCTTGTGCATGCCCTTAAACAGTTGGCACGTCACCCGCGCAAACGCAGCCACGTGGGTACTGCCCGTCAGTTGCCGGAGTTTACCCATCTCAATTGCCTGCCCGCAGATGCCTATTTTGCGGATACTGAAGAGCTGCCACTGATGGACAATGGCATCGCGGCGGAGAAAAAGCTGGTGGGCCGCACCTGTGCCGACGAAATTGTGCCTTATCCGCCGGGTATTCCTGTACTGGTGCCGGGGCAGGAAATTTCCGCGCAGATCGTCCAGTTCCTTCAGCAACTGTTGCAAGGGCAATCATCCACAGAAATTCACGGGCTGATTTTCCGTTCAGATGAGCCCATGTTGCGGGTGATGAAGAAAGTCGAAAAACCTTCGACAGCGGCCAAGGGCGGTAAGTCAAAGCAGTAACGGCAAACAAATGTGCAGGCGAGTAGGCAGGGAAGCCAATGCAGCAGGCAGTAAACACACCGCCGGAAGTTATTCTTGTCGCCGGGGCCGGCGGTGGTCTCGGTACGGCCCTGGTCGAAGAGTTATCGCGGCGGTTTCCACAAGCCAAGCTGCTTACCATCAGTCGCGCACACAGCGCATCTTCTGACGGACAACACAGCCACTATTCGGCGGACCTCAGTGATCCCGAAACCACGGTCGACGTTGCCGACTGGCTGCGTTCCGAGCCACTGCCGAACTGGGTGATTCACTGCAGTGGTATTCTCCACTGGCCGGATCACCTTCCGGAAAAAAACTTGCAGCAGTGCACGGATGAGGCCCTGTTGCACAGTATTTCCGTCAATGTACTGAGTCATATGCATTTGGCACAGGTGCTGGCGCCGCTGTTACAGAAACGTTCCCCCCTGACCTGGGCCTCGCTGTCTGCCAAGGTGGGCAGTATCGAAGACAATCACCTGGGTGGCTGGTACAGCTATCGCATGAGCAAGGCCGCATTGAATATGCTGGTGCGCAACCTGTCCATAGAGTGGGGCAGAAAGCTCGACAGTTGTCGAGTGGTTGCGGTTCACCCGGGTACCACTGATACCGCACTTTCCAAACCTTTCCAGCAAAATATTTCCGCGGATAAACTCTACACTCCGGCACTGAGCGCCGATAGAATCGTGTCCGTTCTCGAAAAGCTAAGCGATGCTGATACCGGCAAGCTGCTGTTCTGGGACGGGTCACAAATACCCTGGTAATTGAATGACGGGATGGAGAGACGTGCAGGTGGATTGGGAAAAGTATCGCGCAGCAATCTGGCGACCGAAGACAGCGACACTGAAGCCGGTGCGTCGCATGGACCCGGTATCCGCTGACTTGTTAGTGGGAATCGATACCCAAAAGCAGGCGCTGTTTGATAATACGCGCCGCTTTCTACAGGGGAAGCCTGCGAATCACGCATTACTTTGGGGCAGTCGCGGTACCGGAAAGTCCAGCCTGATCAAAGCGCTGCTGAATACCTTTGCCGATGATGGATTACGTTGCGTAGAGGTGAACTTCCACGACCTCGATGATATCCCCGAAATTATCGATCAGCTGGATGGCGAGGATACGCGTGAATACCGGTTTATCCTGTTCTGTGATGATCTCGCTTTCGAGCGCGGAGATGCACGATACAAGGCCCTCAAAAGTATCCTTGAGGGCTCCCTTGAATTACCACCGGAAAACGTATTGCTGTACGCAACGTCCAACCGCCGTCATCTGTTACCGGAAGATATGGCGGCAAATCGGGATACCCGAATTGTCGAGGGTGAGCTGCATCACGGAGACCAGGTTGAAGAAACCCTTTCCCTCGCCGATCGCTTCGGCCTGTGGTTGAGCTTTTACCCTGCCGACTGGGATACCTACCTGCGGATGGTCGACCAGCTCTTTACCGACTACGTTGGTGATCGCGCAGAACTGCATACTGCGGCCAAACAGTTTGCCATGCTGCGTGCAAGCCACAGCGGCCGTACCGCGCAGCAGTTTTATAAGGGGTTTACTTTACAGGCTCAGGAGCGCAAGTAAGGTAAAAATACCTCATTGGAGCGGCGTGTAAGTTTCAGCGGACTGACTATTCCAATGTGAGGCAGTAACGATGCGCCGCATTGAGATACTCACGTGTTTTCTTTCGCCACTTTTCTGGTTCTGTAACGTCGCTATCCAGCAAGTGAGCGGCCGCGAGTTGGGCGCGAAGCAGGGCGCGTTCGGCGCGATAGAAATTTGACAGGATCGGCGCTGGCCTGTCGCCGCTCGATCGATAGTAAAATTCAACACACGCCTCTCCCAGGCTCGCATGTCCCAGTAATTCGCACTCGAGCGCGAGATAACTCAACTCGTCCACCGGGTCGACGCAACGCAGGTTGGGGTCAAATTCCAGGCAGTCAATGATTTGCGGCGGCTGGGTCAGGAAGCAGTGCTCCGGTCGCAGGTCACCGTGCCCCTCGACGATTTTTCCCTTCGCCGCACGTTCGCCGAGGAGCTCTGCTTCGCGCAGGATAAAGTCCAGCAAGGCGTTTGCCAGCTGGTCGATTTCCCTGGCATCCAGAGACATTTCGGTGGCTTTCAGCTGGTTGCGCAATTCCCTGCAGCGATGGCGCAGTCTTGCCAGGTACTGCTCGGGCTGTATGGAAACAGGTTCTGCGGCCCGATAAAAGTCGCACAGTCGCTGTAGCAGTGGTGCCAGTTGTTGGGGTGTAGTGCTGTTTATCCGGTATGGAAGCGAGGCGTCTTCCCGTAGACGGCGCATTTTGACCAGCCACTCCACTGGTAAACCCCGTTCACCCAGGTTCAACTGCCCGAGTTCATCAACACGCAGCGGTACCACATCCAGATAGGTTCCATCTGTCATACGCCGGTTCAGGCGCAGCTCTTCGCGGCAGATGACATATCGTTTTTCCAGACTGCTGAAATCGAGATAACTGGAACGCACCGGTTTTTTCATTTTGTAGACGTAGTGGTCTGTGAGAAAGACCCGGGCCATATGGGTCTCTATGAGCCGCACTGCTTCCGTGCTCTCGGGGTAGCTGCTGGGGGACAGCAGGAAGCGGGTCTTCTCTTCCAGTCCAGGGTTTGTGACGTTGGAGTCGGTCATGGCGCGCTTTGTCGTTGTGCCTGTTTGCTAGTCTAGTTTTATTGGGCTTGTATTGAGTGCATTCAGGTCTGAGACCTGTATTTTTCAACCATCGAGGTGTGAGTCGTAATGACGCTCTTCTATGACCGCGTGGAAGCGGGGCGTCTGCTTGCGGAGGCACTGCGCTCTTCCTTGCCCGATGTTAAAAAGCATCTGGACGCCATTGTGCTCGCGCTGCCTCGTGGCGGTGTGCCTCTCGGTCTGGAGGTGGCGCGTGCGCTGCGTATTCCGCTCGACTTGATGCTGGTGCGCAAGCTGGGAGTGCCGGGGCACAGAGAGCTGGCGATGGGCGCGATTACCAGCGGCGCGCGGGTAGTGAATGAAAACGTAATCGCGAACTGTGGTATCAGTGATGAAGCGCTGGACGCCGTGGCGAGCGAGGAGCACTTAGAGCTCGAGCGACGCGCCAGACGGTACCGCGGAGACCGACCTTGGCCCGACCTGAAAGGTCGCTGTGTGATTCTGGTGGACGACGGTATTGCTACCGGTGCCACTATGGAGGCCGCTGCGCGCGCAGTTCGCCTGCAACAACCGGCTTCCATTGTTCTCGCCGTGCCGGTTGCGCCGCCAGATGCCCTCGCGCGCTTTAGCCCGCTGGTGGACAAAATTGTGTGCCTTGCCACCCCGGAAGCTTTCTGGGCCATTGGCGCCTGGTATCGGGATTTCTCTCAACTGACGGACGAGGAAGTAATCGCGCTGATGCGCGAGGCTGACTCGCTGGCGAGGGGGGAAGGTGAATAGGCAGGAGGTGTTGATTGATGCCGCCGGAGAGCAGCTGGAGGGCTTTTTGACCCTGCCGGCTACGACCTGCTCGCTGGTGCTCTTCGCACACGGCAGTGGCAGTAGCCGCTTCAGCCCGCGAAACAATGCGGTCGCGGCGGAGCTGAATCGAGCTGGAATCGGTACTCTGTTGTTCGATCTGCTGACCGCAGATGAGCACCGGGTCGACGAGATTACCCGGGAATACCGCTTCGATATCGAGCTGCTGGCTCAGCGGCTGATTGCCGCACTAGATTGGGCGGTAGTTTATGAGGCGGCTGCACCATTGAACATCGGGTTGTTCGGATCAAGTACAGGAGCCGCCGCCGCTCTCATCGCCGCCGCGGCGCGGCCACACGCGGTAAAAGCGGTAGTGTCACGCGGCGGCCGCCCGGATCTGGCGGATGCTGCCTTGCCCCTGGTGCAGGCGCCCACGCTGCTGGTGGTTGGCGGTGAGGATTATCAGGTGATTGAGTTAAATCGGCGTGCGGCAGCAAAAATGGACTGGCTGTCTTGCAACGCGGAGGGGCCCAAACTGGAAATAGTCCCCGGTGCTACCCATTTGTTTGAGGAAGCCGGCACTCTGGAGGAGGTGGTGCGCCTTGCCATTGGCTGGTTCCAGCGGTACCTGATTGATGACCGGTCTGAAACTGTTTAGCCTCGAGGCCGGTACCGAGTTCGCCGAGCGCGTATCCGCCGCGCTCGGTGTACCGTTGTCTGCCCACGAGGAGCGCGATTTCGTCGATGGCGAACACAAGATCCGTCCCCTCGAAGATGTGGAGGGCGACGATATCTACCTGGTGCAATCCCTGTATAGCGACGCGAGTACTGGCCTCAACGACAAGCTGATACGCCTTCTTTTCTTTATCGGCGCGCTGAAAGATGCTGGTGCTGCCAGGGTTACCGCCGTTATTCCCTACCTCTGTTACGGTCGTAAGGATCGACGCACCAAACTTCACGATCCTCTTTCCAGCCGCTACCTGGCGAGCTTGTTTGAATCTTTGGGTACGGACGCGGTCGTGACTCTCGATGCCCACAATCAGTCCGCATTTGAGAATGCTTTCCGCTGCCGAACCCTGCATCTGCCGGCGCAGCGGTTGTTTGTGGATTTCGCAGTACAGCAGCTGCAGGGGGATCGCCATCCTCTGGTGGTGGCTTCGCCGGATGTCGGTGGAGTGAAACGCGCTGAAGCCATGCGTCAGGCGCTTCGTGAGCGGTTGGGGCGGGAAATTGGCCGCGCATTTGTTGAGAAATACCGCAGTGCAGATCAGCTTTCCGGTGGTACGTTGATTGGCGACGTCGACGATGCCTGTGTGCTGATCGTTGACGACCTGATTGCCGGTGGCGGTACCATCACCCGCGCGGTTGCCGCGATTCAGGGCGGTGGTGCCGCCCGCATCTGGGCGCTGGCCAGTCACGGGCAATTCTGTGGAAATGCTCTGGCGGGGCTGGGCCAGTTGCCACTGGAAGCCATCGCCGTGACCAACTCGCTGCCACAGGTGGTAGCGCCGTCACTTCAGGTCGTGGACTGTGCGCCTTTGATAGCAGAGGCGATACACAATTTACATCACGGTGGTCCGGCAACCCAGCTTGGGTTTGATTAGCGCGCCCTGGTGAATACTTTTGGTGTCGCCTGCGCTGGCGTTGGCTTGGAAATTTGCACGTAGGTCACATAGCCAGTGGGTTGCCGCGCTCGATAATCGTCTTTATATCCACTCCCGTTGGTAAAGTCCCAGTATTTCCTGCGCCGCGCGTTTCTAAACGCGAGGCGATAAATCCCTCGGCGACGGCACTATTGCCCGCTTGCATCAGCAGGTGGCTTTGCATCGTAAGTGCCAACTGGTCGACGATGTGTCGTGCGCGGTATTCAATATTGTCCATATCCGAGAGCTGGCCTTTCAGGTGTGCCAGGGCGCGGTCGAAACGCAGATCGTTGCCTTTACTTTTTTCCAGCTCGTCATACCAGTTGGTGAGCACCTCTGGTGTCTTCGTCAGGGCCCGCAGCACGTCCAGTGCCTGAATATTGCCGGATCCTTCCCAGATGGCGTTGATCGGCGCATCCCGGTAAAGACGGGCGGTAATAAAGTTTTCAATCACACCGTTGCCACCCAGGCATTCCATCGCTTCATAAGCGTGGTGCGGGGTGCGCTTGCAGATCCAGTATTTACCCACCGCGGTACCGAGACGCATCAACAGTTTCTGTTGTTCATCGTCCAGATGATCCATTGCCTGCGCCATACGCATGGTCATGGCGATGGAACCTTCCACCTCCAGCTGCAGGTCCGCCAGCACATTCTGCATCAGTGGCTGATCGATCAATGTCTTGCCGAAGGCGCTGCGCTGACTCGCGTGGTAGATCGCCTGCAGGGTGGCCTGGCGCTGACCGCCGGAGGATCCGATCATGCAGTCAAACCGGGTGGCAGAAACCATTTCTATGATCGCCGGTACACCGCGGCCTTCCTCTCCGACCAGCCAGCCGATAGCGCCGCGCAGTTCGATTTCTGACGAGGCGTTGGAGACATTGCCGGCCTTGTCCTTGAGCCGCTGTACCTGTATCGGGTTTTTGCTGCCGTCCGGGCGCCAGCGCGGCACCAGAAAGCAGCTCAGCCCCGCCTCGGTCTGGGCCAGCATCAGGAAGGCATCGCACATGGGTGCCGAGGTAAACCACTTGTGGCCGACCAGTTCGTAGCTGCCGTCGCCCAGCGGTGCCGCTGTCGTGGTATTGGCGCGCACATCGGAACCTCCCTGTTTTTCGGTCATTCCCATACCAATGGTCAGGGCGGATTTTTCCGTATGCGGGCGGTTGCTGGGATCGTAACCGCGGTCGCAAATTTTCGGCAGCCACTCCTTTGCCAGCGCCGGACTGAGACGAATTGACGGCACCGAGGCAAAGGTCATGGTAACCGGACAGCCGTGTCCGGCTTCTACCTGGCAGTGCAGGTAATACTTGGCGGCTCGCACCACGTGCGCCCCGGGTTTCGGGTCGGTCCAGGGGGCAGAGTGCAATCCCTCCGACATGGCAAGTTGCATTAGCTGGTGATAGGCCGGGTGGTAATTGACCTGATCCACCCGGTTGCCAATGCGGTCGTGGGGTTCAAACTCGGGTTTGTAGTGATTGGCCTGGAAGCCGCGCTCAATCCATTCCGGGCGGCCGCAAATCTCGCCGTAGCGCTGCAGATCGTCTTCTCCCCAGTGGCCTCCGTTGCGCTGTACCGCTTCGCACAGTGCAGTGTCATTGGCGTACAGGTTGTGACCCTGTAGCGGGGCGGGCTGGTTTAACACCGTGTGTGTGTTGGCCAGAACGGATGGGCCTTGGTCTTTGCTCATGGATTATCTCTCTATAGACCTGCAGACGGATGCCATGGGGGCTCAGGCTTTAGGGTAGTCAGCCGCGCATTCTTTTGCCGTTTATCCTACCGGCTTATCGTCAAATTCAGTTGCCTTTTGCGGTCGGTGGTCTTGTCGACTTGCGCCAACGTCCTGCGCGTCTCGTGCGGTGCACAAATCCTATCCCGGGCTTTTGAGAGAAGTTGTGACAGCGTTGTCATTATTGGGCGTTCAGCGATAGTATGCGAAATCCGATTCGATCAATAAGGGAAAGGGGGAAGTTATGGCGCGTTGTTCTGTGGGGTTTCTGCGGTTGTGTGTGAGCGCGTGTCTCGGTGCATGGTTGGTATTGGCGCTGTCGATCGGGTCAGTCGTCGCGAAAGAATCTGACGGTGTGGCTGCACCTGTCAGCCCGGGGCAGCTGGCGGTAATGGGCTATTACACCGGTGATGGGCGCGACCTGGATCGCTACGATTTCAACAAGTTGACGCACCTGATCTACAGCTTTGTGTACCTGGATGGAAATAAAGTCAGTTTCCGCGATGCCGCTGCGATTGATGACTACCGTCGTTTACTGGCGCTGAAGAAAACGTATCCACACCTGAAGGTGATGCTGGCACTTGGTGGCTGGGGAGGTTGTGAACCCTGCTCGGGTGTTTTCTCCTCCGCAGAAAACCGGCAGGTGTTTGCGCGCTCTGTAAAGTCGGTGCTGACTGATATTGGTGGGGATGGCCTGGATCTGGACTGGGAATACCCGGCCATCGAGGGACACCCCGGACACCCATACAAGCCGCAGGACCGGCAGAATTTCACCGCACTGGTGCGGGCGCTGCGCTCCACCCTGGGGGATGAATCTCTGATTACCGTGGCCGCCGGCGGGTTCGATGAGTTCTTGCAGAAGTCGATGGAATGGCAGGAGATTGCGCCTCTCATCAATAGCGTCAATCTGATGAGTTATGACCTGGTCAACGGCTTCAGCACGGTGACCGGCCACCACACGCCCTTGTATTCCACTGCGGACCAGAAGCAGTCCACAGACAATGCGGTGCGCTTTTTGCTGAACGCTGGATTCCCTGCAAAGAAGATCGTGATCGGCGCCGCGTTCTATTCGCGGGTTTGGGAAGGCGTAGCGGAGGAGGATAACGGACGCTATCAGTCCGGGCGTCATGTACCCGGGTTGCGTTATTCACAATTGGCTGCGGAATATCGCCCCGAAAACGGCTATCGGCTGTTCTGGGATGAAGACGCCGTGGCAGCTTATGCCTACGACGCGGAAAAGCAGCGGTATGCCACCTTTGATACACCGCGTTCCCTGACGCTGAAAACCCGCTATGCAAAAGAGCTGGGCCTCGGCGGCATCATGTTCTGGGAGTTGCCCGGGGACAGCGACGAGGGCGCTATGGTCAAGGCAATTTATGCAGAAAAAACCGCAGATTAAATTCGGCGATCAGATACTGCGTTTGCCAGACAGGTTGAGCGTCAGCTCCAGCAGCCCCGCCCAGGGATCCATTTCTTTGCCGCCCTTGATGGCATTGTCTACGGCGCGGGCGCGCAGCAGGAAATTTTCCAGGTGCCTGGGGTGCAGGCGTCGGCAGGCGGCCTGTACCGCGGGCTGGCGTTTCTGGATGCGCACCAGCCGGTTGATGGGCTGGCCTTCGTCGAGTTTTTTCTGGATGTCGATCAGGCTGCGGATTTCGCGGGCGATGGCCCAGAGCACTACCGGGGCTTCCACGCCTTCTGCGCGTAACCCCTGCAGGGTTCTGACGGCGCCGGCGGCATCGGCGGCGAGGGCTTTGTCGATCAGGCCGAAGACATCGTAGCGCGCGGAGCTGGCGACGGCGTTGTTCATGGTGTCGGCAGTGATCACGCTGTCGCTGGCGAGCAGTTTCAGCTTTTCGATTTCCTGGCTGGCGGCGAGCAGGTTTCCTTCCACGCGTTCTGCAAGTATCTGTATCGCTTCGGGTTCCGCTTCGAGTCCGGCACTGCGCAAACGCTGGTGTATCCAGCGGGGCATTTCTGCGGCATCTACAGGCCAGATCTGAACCAACACGCCTTTGGCTTCCAGCGCCTTGACCCATTTGCTGTTGAGCTGGGAGCGGTCGAGCCGCGGCAGCACCAGTAGCAGCAGGGTGTCGTCGTTGGCCATGCTGGCGAACTCTTGCAGGGCTTTGCTGCCTTTATCGCCGGGTTTACCGCCAGGGAGACGCAGTTCGATGACTTTTTTGTCGGCGAACAGCGACATGCTGCCAGCGGCGGATAGCAGTTGCCCCCAGTCGAAGTTGTGCTCGCCGTGTAGCAGGTCGCGCTCGTTAAAACCGTGCTTGCGCGCGGTTTCGCGGATGCTGTCGCAACACTCCTGCACCAGCAGCGGTTCGTCACCGGTGACGACGTAGATGGGGGCGAGGCCCTGACGCAGGTTCTGGGGCAGTTGCCGCGGGTTGATTCTTGCCATGATTGCCGCGGTTCCTTACGGGGAGGCGGGGTCGTCGGTGACCGGGCTGCTGATTTCTATGCGACGCAGGCGGTCGATGATACGGCTGATGAGTTCGCGGCGCATTTCTTCCCGCTGCAGGCGCTCTTCTTCCCCTTTACTCACGACTTCGTTGTCGTCCCATTCGAGGGTACGGTACACGTCTGCTTTGGCCATGGTGAGCAGGTCGCGGCCAGTTTTGTCGCGCACGCTGTATTCGGCGCTGGTGATCAGTTCGTATTCGGAGGCGCGGCCCTTGGAGTCGACGGAGACGGTGCGTTTGGTTTCGGTCTCTTTGTGAATCGTGAGGGTGAAGTCGGCCTCAGTGGGGGCTTCGGCCAGGGGCAGGCCACTGGTCTGCAGCAGACGGGTGATGCTTTCGGCCAGTTCGCTTCTCGGATCTTCGGTGGTGATGTAGAGCTTGCTGCCGGGCGGGAAGTTCTTCGGTGCGCCGCGGAGGTGCCAGCCGCAGGCTGCGATGGTGACGGCCAGGATTACTGTCAGGGTGCGGAGCATTATTGTATTCATGAACTTCCGAATTATTTTGTGAGTCCGAAGTGGACCTTTTTAAGCTGGAGCGGCGGCCGGATACCGGGTAAGGGTTTTTGAAACCGCTGTGAATACATCCATGTACGCTGCGTCAGCGACGTCCCTGTCGCTGACGCTTTCAAAAACCCTTACCCGGCACCCGCCCTTAGCATCAAGTGATGAGCTTCGTAAGGTGAGTAGGGCTTATTAATTGGCGACGATATTGACCAGCTTACCCGGTACCACGATGACCTTGCGTACGGTTTTACCATCGGTAAATTTGAGTACGTTCTCGTCGGTCAGCGCCATTTTTTCCAGGGTCTCCTTGTCCGCATCTGCCGGTACTTCCAGCTTTGCACGCAGCTTGCCGTTCACCTGAACGACCAGGGTGATACTGGAACGCACCAGGGCTTTTTCGTCGACCTGCGGCCACTGGGCATCGACCAGTTCGCCGCTGTTGCCCAGCGCATTCCACAGTTCGTGGCTGATATGCGGGGTCACCGGGGCCAGCAGCATGACGGCGGCCTGCAGGGCTTCGCGTTCTACGGCAAGGCCGTTGGCGGAATCTCGTTCTGCGATCTTGCCTACTTCGTTCAGCAGTTCCATCACCGCGGCGACGGCGGTGTTGAAGGTCTGGCGGCGGCCGTAGTCGTCGCTGACTTTCTGGATGGTTTCGTGGGTTTTGCGGCGCAGCTGCTCCTGTTTTTCAGTCAGGGCTGAGGTGTCGATCGCAGCGCTGCCGTCGCCGGCTTCGATATGGCCGTGGACGGTTTTCCACAGTTTGCGCAGGAAGCGGCTGGCGCCTTCCACGCCGGAGTCGTGCCACTCGAGGGTCTGCTCGGGGGGCGCGGCGAACATGGTGAACAGGCGCACGGTGTCGGCACCGTATTCCTGCACCGCTGCGTGGGGGTCGATGCCGTTGTTTTTGGACTTGGACATTTTGACCACGCCGCCGGCAACCACTTCTTCACCGGTGGCGCGCTCGATGGCTTTGATCGGCTTGCCCTTGTCGTCGCGCTCTACGTCGACCGCGGTGGGGGCGATCCAGGTTTTGTGGCCGTTTTCTTCCTTGTAGAAGGATTCGGCGAGCACCATGCCCTGGCACAGAAGGCGCTTGAAGGGCTCGTCGCTCTTCACCAGGCCTTCGTCGCGCATCAGTTTGTGGAAGAAGCGCGCGTACAGCAGGTGCAGGATGGCGTGTTCGATACCGCCTACATACTGGTCGACCGGCAGCCAGTAGTTGGCGCGGTCCGGGTCGAGCATGCCTTCTTCGAAATCGGGGCAGGTGTAGCGGGCGTAATACCAGCTGGATTCCATGAAGGTGTCGAAGGTGTCGGTTTCGCGCTCGACCGCTTCGCCGTTGTATTCGTCTTTGCACCACTCCGGATCGGCTTTGATCGGGGAGGTGACGCCGTCCAGCTCCACGTCTTCCGGCAGCAGGATCGGCAGTTTTTCTGCGGGTACCGGGATTTCGCTGCCGTCGGCCAGGTTGAACATGGGAATCGGTGCGCCCCAGTAACGTTGACGGGACACGCCCCAGTCGCGCAGGCGGTAGTTGGTGGTGACGCGACCCTTGCCTGCAGCCTCTAAACCGTCGGCGATGGCATTGAACGCGGCATCGAAGTCGAGGCCGTCGAAGCCACCGGAATTGACCAGTACGCCTTTTTCGGTGAAAGCTTCTTTTTCCAGGTCGACGGATTCGGCGCCCGCAGGTGTGACCACCTGCTTGATCGGCAGGTCGTACTTTTTGGCAAATTCCCAGTCGCGCTGGTCGTGGGCGGGGACCGCCATCACGGCACCACTGCCGTAATCCATCAGCACGTAGTTGGCGACCCACACCGGGATTTCTTCACCAGTGAGTGGGTGGATGGCCTTGAGGCCGGTGTCCATGCCTTTTTTGTCCATGGTGGCCATATCGGCCTCGGACATGGATTGCTTCTTGCACTCGGCAATGAAGGCCTTCAGCTCTGGATTGGATTCGGCCAGTTCCAGGGCGATCGGGTGTTCCGAGGCGAGAGACACGTAGGTGACGCCCATCAGGGTATCCGGACGGGTGGTGTAGACGTCGAAGTGATCGACGCCGGCAATGGTCATGGGCAGGGCGAAGGCCAGCTCGACGCCCTTGGATTTGCCGATCCAGTTGCGTTGCATGGTGCGCACCTGCTCCGGCCAGTCGGGAAGCTGATCCAGGTCTTTCAGCAGTTCTTCGGCGTAGTCGGTGATCTTGATAAACCACTGCGCCAGTTCGCGGCGCTCCACGGTGGTGCCGCAGCGCCAGCAGGCACCGTCTTCCACCTGCTCGTTGGCCAGTACGGTGGCATCGTGGGGACACCAGTTCACGGCGGAGTTCTTCTTGTACACCAGGCCTTTCTTGTACAGGCGGGTGAAGAACCACTGTTCCCAGCGGTAGTAGGACGGCTGGCAGGTGGCCAGCTCGCGGGACCAGTCAAAACCGAAGCCGAGGGCTTTCAACTGGCCTTTCATGTAGTCGATGTTGGAGTAGGTCCACTTGGCCGGTGCGGTCTTGTTCTGGATCGCGGCGTTTTCCGCCGGCAGGCCGAAGGCGTCCCAGCCCATAGGGTGCAGGACGTTTTTGCCCTGCATGCGCTGGTAGCGGGAGATCACATCGGTGATGGTGTAGTTGCGCACGTGCCCCATGTGCAGCTTGCCGCTGGGGTAGGGGAACATGGATAGGCAGTAGAACTTGTCCTTGGCGGGGTCTTCCTTTACCTCGAAGCTTTTCTGCTCGGCCCAATGGCCCTGGGCGGCGGCTTCGACTGCTGAGGGGTTGTACTGCTCTTCCATCTGTGGGGAACCTATACTCTGTGACTCGATCTATTGGGAAATTCTGACCAGAAGACGCGCTTGCGGTTCGGTCGGAAAACGGCGAATTATAGGAGGGATGGGGTGAGTAAGAAACCTAAAGCGGGGTCGAAAGCCGATCCAAAAGCTGCACAACCGGTTGATAACCCGGATCTGCTGCTCGAAGACGAGAAAGTAACCGCCGGGGTGCGCCAGGATCTGGAAAGATTGGTCGAGGATGAATTGGCGGTGGAAAAGCTCACCGCCAGCAAGGCGGCCTTCCTGCGCGCCTGGCTCAAAGACGATGTGCACCGGGCAGAGGAGTATCTGGAGGATCTGGGCGGTGAACTGAAAACCCTCGAGGAGCGCACCGGCGACTGGCTGCTGGATGCCGCGGACCCGACCAAGTCAGCCTGGCCGGCATTGATGTACTGTATCCGTCACGGCGAGCCCTGGGCGCTTGCCGGGGAAGATGTGGGAGAGGGAGAGGAGTTGCAGTGTCTGGGCTGTGGCTACCGTGCATTGCCCGATACAGGCGCTCAAATTACGCCGTGTCACCGCTGTGGATTTGGGTGTTTCCGGCAGATTAGCGGCGGCCTCGAAGAGAATTGAGTTGCCGCAGCTCAGGCTGGGGCTCTTGATTGCCTCGCACCATGTTGGTGCGAGCACGTGTTTCCTCAACAATAATATCTCATTCTGAAAACAGGACCGCTGCCACAAGATGGAACTGCAAGCCGCTCTGGCAACCCTCATCATGCCGCCTTTCGCCCCGCTGGTCGGACTGCTGATGGCCTTCGTATTCTGGTTTTTCCCCGCGTCTACCCCAGTAGCCAAACTGTCACTGCCGCTGGCTATCCTGTGCTTTATCACCTTGTGGATTTGCGCGACACCGGCATTCTCCGGCTGGCTGGGACAGCGCTTGGTCCATTCGCTTCCGGAGGCGCCGGATATGGAGCCGACGGCGGTTGTGGTGCTCGGCGGCGGCCGCTACCGGGATGCGGAGACCGGCGCTGAGCGGCTTTCCGCCGCCAGCCTCGAGCGCGTTGCCTGGGCGGCGGGAGAGGCGCCGGACAAGCTGCCGATCCTGGTCTCGGGAGGGCGGGTTTTCAGTGAGGAGAAGGCGCCAGAGGCAGACCTGATGGCCGATGCGCTGGAAAATCTGTTCCGGCGCCCGGTGACTTGGCGTGAGAATTGCAGCCGTACGACGGCGGAGAACGCGACCAACTCTGCGGCACTTCTGCACGATTCGGGAGTCGAAGGTGTGCTTCTGGTGACGCACTGGTGGCACATGCCCAGGGCCGCGGAAAGTTTTGCCCGCGCCGGAATTCAGGTACGGCCTCTCCCGGTCGGGAGTGCTGGAGAGCTGGTGCCGCGGGCCGAGAGCGGTCTGCTGCGCTGGCTGCCCAGTGCGGCGGCCCTGTTGCGCAGTCAGGTGTACTGGCGTGAGCTGGTGGCAGATCAGTGGTATCGCTGGCGTCCACTGCCCTCCCGGCGGACTTGCTGAGCGTCTTGCGGACGCGGAAAGTTGACCGTCGGGCCGGTTTGATTCCAGATATGCGCTTGATGCCCCCGGTGTGAATAACTAGTATGGGCGCCTTACAAGACGGTTACTCCTGAAACCATCGGGCGCCTGCTTGCATCGTCAAACAACGATCAACCTGGCTACGTGGATCGACGCGGAAGTCCAAAATAATAGGTAATGGAGTAAGTTTCGGATGATGGAGCATCTACGCGGCGGCTTCGGCCATGTCGCGCACAATAACAACATAAAAATCGAGGTAACCTCCAGATGACGGGTATCCCAGCATCCTTCTCCCCCATTCAGTTGCACAATCGCCTGAACCGTCCGGTGTGGATCGGTCTGAAAATGGCCCGCCGCGGCAAGCGCCAGCTGGTGATGTTGTCTGCAGGTGAGGAAAGTGCCGCCAGGCTGAGCAAAAACTTCGAAACCTTCGTCGGGCAGATCGTCCGCGAGTTCAAACTGGACCCGGAGCAGACCGATTTTGTGGAACTGCGCCAGGAATCCAGCGATAGCCGGGAGAGCGGTGCCGAAGCCCACAACTGGTATCGCTGGCACGCACACTGGGTCGGGTCGGCTCCGGTGGAGTGCAAGGCTGAGCCCGTGACCTCCGACGGCGCGCGCAGCTATCTGGAGACAATACTGACCCGCAATACCGCTGCGGCCTGACCTCCAGCCAGTCTAGCCAACTCCGGCAATACACACATCTCGAGCCCGCCCAGTGCGGGCTCGTTTGTATTTCCTGTTTGAGTTTTTGGGGTAGGGCATGTCTGCGGTGACCAGGCGAAAGCCGTATCCAGTTGGTCGTCGCTCAGCGAGACCTGGATGAAGCGTGGGCCTCGCCGTTTTGGGGTGTGCTGCCCAGCAGGTCGGCGAGGGCTTTCTCCAGCGTCGGATACTGAAAGCTGTAGCCACTGTCCAGTGCCACACGCGGTTCCATTCTCTGGCTGGCGAGGAGCAGCTCATCCGCCATCTCGCCGAACATCAGCCGCAGTGCCCATGCCGGTGTTCGCAGCAGACAGGGACGATGCAGCTGTCTTGCCAGCAGACGGGAGAAACTGTTGTTGGTGACTGGTTCCGGGGCGCTTGCGTTGAAGGGGGTGCAGATGCGCCGGTCGATGGTATGTAACATCAGGCCGACGATATCTTCTTCGTGAATCCAACTCATCCAGTGTTCACCGCTACTCATGGGACCACCGACGCCAAGTCGGAAGGCGGGCAGCATCTGCGGCAGGGCACCGCCGCGAGTGGATAGTACGATAGCGGTGCGCATGGTACCCACGCACAGTCCTGCCTGCTGCAGGGGTTGGGTTGCAGCTTCCCAATCCCGACACAGTTCCGCAGCGAATCCGCCGCCGGGCCCGCTGGTTTCCCGGAGCAGATCACCGCCGCGGTCACCGTAATAGCCCACCGCGGAGCCGGAAAGGATGTATTCGGGGCGCTGTTCCCTGGACAGGATCCACTGCACCAGCTGGCTGGTGGTCTCCAGCCGCGAGCGGCGGATTTCCTGTTTGCGCGCGCTGGTCCAGCGCTTGGAAATGGTCTCTCCCGCCAGGTTGACGACCACATCTACCGGGCCTTCGACCTGTTGCAGTTCGCGTACGCCCTGGGCGGCTTCGCCACAGAGTTTGTGCACCTTCTCGGGAGAGCGGCTGAGTACCGTGAGGCTGTGGCCTCGCGCCAACCATTGCGCACAAAATAGACGGCCTATCAATCCAGTGCCGCCAGTAATTAAGCAATGCATAAATCTGGCATCCGTGCCGCACATTGTCTGGTCTGTGCATGAAAAACGATTGCCCGGTCTATTGGGCGCATCTTGAGCGCGCTGAACCGGGAGCAGGCTCGACTGCCTGCCGGGCGAATTGACCGGATCAATACTGCGCTGGGGTCTTTATCGCCGGGTGAATATCTCACGATAATAGCAGCCAGCGGGCGGCTTGCAGGAAGTGCCGGGCAAGAAATCCCGGGGATTGTGAAAGGCGTGTGAAAGCAGGCGGCAAACCGGGGTAATCACCGCCCCGGTCTGCCTGTTCAATCAGTCAGCAGCTTCGCCACCGAATACCGCGGTATTTTCGGGGGCAGGGCGACGTTGTAACAGGGCTGCGAATACCAGCATCAGCGTGGCCAGTGCTACCAGCCCCCACACACCGATCAGCATGAACGGTGTGTAGCCGTTGCGACCCTGTACTTCGCCGGTCAGGGTTGCCTGTTCGAATTGTGGTAATTGCTCGGTGATACTGCCGTCTGGCGCAACAATGGCGGTTACCCCGGTATTGGTGGCGCGCACCAGGTAGCGACGGGTTTCCAGGGCGCGCATCTGTGCCATCTGCATATGCTGTAACGGGCCAATGGAGCGCCCAAACCAGGCGTCATTGCTCAGGGTCAGCAGAACCTGCGCATCACCGCTGCTCTGGGACACCAGTTGCGGATAGACGATTTCGTAACAGATCAGCGGAGCCCAGCTTACGCCCCCGGCCTGGAGCGGCTGCTGGCCCTCCGGTCCCGGGCGGATGAAGGAGGTGGGCAGGTTGAAGAATTCGATGGTGCCGCGAATCCAGTCCTCCAGCGGCACATACTCGCCGAAAGGTACCAGGTGGCGCTTGTGGTACAGCTGGGATTCAGTGCCGAAGACCACTGCGGAATTGTGCACCACGCGTCGGTAATCTTCCTCGGTGTCGTAGAGGATGCCGGTGATCAGGTCTGTGCCGGTTTCCTGCGCGTTGTTTTGCAGCGCATCCATCAGGTTGGGCGCGTGGTGGTAAAGCAGCGGCAGTGCTGCCTCTGGCCAGATCACCAGATCCACTTTTTCGCGGTGGAGTGCCTCGGTGGCACTCTGGTAGCGTCTGATAGTCTCGCCGCGGAATTCCGGCTGCCACTTTTTGTCCTGGGGAATATTGGCCTGTACCAGGCCAACGGTCAGTTCCTCACCCGTACTTTCCGTCCAATCCACTTTCGACAGCAGCAGCCCGGCCGGCCAGGTCAGCAGGGCGGCGGCCAGTAGCGACAGCGCACTGGCGGACTTCCAGGAGGCGAAGGCGCGGCGCATAAACAGTGCCAGCACGGCAGCGGAAAACGCGAGTAACAGGCCGATACCGTAGACACTGGCGATGGGCGCCCAGCCGGAAAGCCAGGTGTGTATATGGCCATAGCCTGCAAACAACCAGGGGAAGCCGGTAAACAGCCAGGTGCGAACCCACTCGCTGACAAACCAGAGCGCGGCGAATCCCAGGGCAAACGACACGGGGTTTGCACGCAGGCGTGCCAGTAACGGGAAGGGCAGGGCAAATGCCAGTGCCAGCACGCCTACAAAGGCGCCGGTAAGGATGACCCCCAGCACAGGGGAGGAATTGCCGAAGTCGGTGATCGAGACGTATACCCAGGAGCCACCGGTGGCAAACAGGCCGATACCGTAGCAGAGGGCGACCTGAAAGATTCCCTTCCCGCTGCTGGCCTTCTCCAGTTGATGGCGACCGGGCGCCAGCAGCCAGGCAAGCAGCGCGAGGGACAGCAGTCCGAGCGGCCAGAGGTTATAGGGGGCAAAAGAAAGAGTCAGCAGGCCGCCCGAGAACAGGGCGGCCAAAAAAGGCACGAATTTACGCATCAGCCATCTTCTTCAGCGGGCCTGTCAAATCGACTTACACGCAGCAGGTGAATCTGCCGGTTGTCGGCGTAGAGGACGCGGAACTTGAAATCTCCGAGCTTGGTCATCTCGTCGCGCCCCGGCAAGTGGCCAAAGGACTGCATGATCAGACCGCCGATGGTGTCGAACTCTTCATCGCTGAATTCACACTCAAAGTACTCGTTGAAGTCCTCGATGGGGGTGAGCGCTTTCACCACAAAATCGTTGTCGCTCACCTTGCGGATAAAGCTATCCGCTTCTTCCTCGTCGGTCTCGTCTTCGATCTCGCCGACGATCTCCTCAAGGATATCTTCAATAGTCACCACGCCCGAGACACCACCATACTCGTCGATCACGACAGCCATGTGATAGCGGTTCTCGCGGAATTCCCGCAGCAGGATATTCAGGCGTTTGCTCTCGGGAATGATATTGGCGGGCCGGATATGGTCCTCGAGGCGGAATTCGTCCACGCCTTTCAGCACCAGCGGCAGCAGATCCTTGGCGAGGAGTATGCCGCGGATATCGTCGATGCTCTCGCCCACCACCGGGAAACGGGAGTGGCCGGATTCGATGATCTTGGGCAGGAATTCTTTGGGGTGGTCTTCAATGCTGACCACCACCATCTGCGAGCGCGGAATCATGATTTCCCGCACCTGCTGGCTGGATACATCCAGCGCTCCCTCGATGATGGATAGCGCTTCGGCGTCTACCACCTTGTTTTCTGCGGCATCTTTGATGATGTCCAGCAGCTCATCGCGGGACTTGGGTTCTTGTGAGAAGGCACCCAGTATTTTCTCCAACCAGTTCTTTTCACCCGATCGCGGGCGGTTGGAGGAGGAGCTACTTGGGGGTTCGTCGGTGGTCATGGATGTGGCCATACTCCGCGTTACTCGTCGGTTCCGTCTGAAATTTTTTCGGCCGGCGCACCTTGCGCCGGCTCATCTATGGGGCGGTAGGGATCGTCGATTCCCAGACCTGCCAGTATTCGGGTTTCGAGATTTTCCATAATCTCGGCCTCATCGTCCTCGATATGGTCGTAACCCAAAAGATGCAGTGTGCCATGGACCACCATGTGTGCCCAGTGTGAGGAAAGGGCTTTGTGCTGCTGTTCCGCTTCCCTGGCCACTACCTGAGCGCAGATCACCAGGTCACCAAGCAGGGGCAAACCCAGTTCTTCGGGGATATCGGCGGGGAATGAGAGCACATTGGTGGGCTTTTGCTTGCCGCGGTACTGGCTGTTGAGTGCCTCGCTTTCGCCTTCATCGACGATGCGCAGGGATATCTCGGCTTCTGCCCGATGCCCGCCCACGGCGGCTGCCGCCCAACGGGCGAGTTCGTCGTCGCTGGGGAGTTCGGGAAAGGAGGTAGCCCGCTGAACATCGAGGGCGATGTCAGCGGGTTCGAGCGGCCCGGATTGGGCCCCGCTCTCGGATTGGCTGGTGTTCATGGGCGCGGCATCAGGCCGCATTTTCTCCAGCGGCTTTGCCGGCGGCGGCTTCCAGCGCTGCGGCCTTGCGCGCTTCGCGCTCAGATTCCACTTCCGCTTCGTGAATGTCGTAGGCCTCCACAATGCGCTGAACCAGCGGGTGGCGGACCACGTCCTTGGCGCCAAAGTGGGTAAAGCTGATGCCGTTGACGTTATCCAGTACCTCGATGGCGTGGCGCAGGCCCGAGGCCTGTCCGCGGGGCAGGTCGATCTGGCTGGGGTCGCCGGTGATCACCGCGGTGGAGCCGAACCCGATACGGGTCAGGAACATCTTCATCTGTTCGCGGGTGGTGTTCTGGCTCTCGTCCAGAATCACGAAGGCGTTGTTCAGGGTACGGCCGCGCATATAGGCCAGCGGCGCTACCTCAATCACGTTGCGCTCGATGAGCTTGCCCACGGTTTCAAAACCGAGCATTTCAAAGAGGGCGTCGTACAGGGGGCGCAGGTAGGGGTCTACCTTCTGGCTGAGGTCGCCGGGCAGGAAGCCCAGTTTCTCACCTGCTTCTACCGCCGGGCGTACCAGCAGGATACGCTCCACGGAGTCCTTGAGCAGGGCTTCCACGGCGCAGGCCACGGCGAGGTAGGTTTTACCGGTACCGGCTGGGCCGATGCCGAAGTTGATATCGTTGCTCTGTACCGCGCGAACATATTTGCGCTGGTTGATTCCCCGGGGCCTTACGGAACACTTCTTGGTGCGGATCAGCACTACCTGGTCGCCTTCACCTTCCTCGATCTTTTGCCCGCCTTTTACCAGTTCGACGTCCGACTGTTGCAGGGCGAGGTGGATTTCGTCCGGGGTCAGGTTGTTGTTGGATCCGGTTTCCTTGTACAGGTTACTCAGGATCTCACCGGCGGCGCGGGCCGAATTGGCATCGCCGTAGAAGGCGAACTGATTGCCGCGATTGCGGATCTCAATTTCCAGTCGCTGTTCTATCTGGCGCAGGTGTTGATCAAATTGGCCACAGAGGTTGGCCAGGCGGCGGGCGTCATTTGGCTCAAGGGTGATGCTGTGAGCGAGGGCTTGTGTTTCCAAATTGGTTTCCATGCACCTTTAGTCTGGGGGTTCAGTCTGTAGGTTATACCCATTTACCTGATAGGGGAAAGGTCGGTTTGTGACGAATGGGTTCTAAACGGTCTCAGGGCTTATAACAGAGGAGTATGAAGCTTTGTGGTTGCTTTGGGATTTAGTGCTTCGTAGGTGGTTGTGTGGCGGCCAAGCTGCCGGTATTCGTTTCCGGGACACGCTACAAGCACATCCCTGTGCGCTCGGACACGGCCATCCATGGCCGCGTACGGTCCCGGAAACGAATACCGGCAGCATGGCCTTAGCATCTGATTCAGTGCATATACGACCCAAGCGGTTGGTAAGTATCTGAAGTGTTGCGATGCTAAGGCGCTGATATCGATTCCCCTTTGCGAGACCTTCCGCGAGAGAGACCTCGCGGAAGAGCCCCCAGGGATGGATTATCGGGGGGGCGCCTAGCCCGTGTCTCGCAAAGGGGAATCGGTAGCAGGGCCGCCACGGCCCCTGCCGAGTTGGAACCACTGAATCAGCTCAGCGGCCCATCCAGTTCAGAAGCTACCAGCGTGCCCCGCAGCGAGTTAGGAAGTGCTTCCTCAATCAATACATCGGCAAATTTACCGATCAGCTCCATTTGGTCGCAACGGAAATTGACCACCCGGTTGTTTTCGGTCCGTCCCTGCAGCTGGCCCGGATCTTTTTTGGATACACCACTGACCAGAACCCGCTCCACGTTACCCACCATGCGGCGCGCGATCTCCGCCGCCTGCTGGTTGATGCGGTGCTGAAGCAGCTGCAGACGCTTCTTCTTCACCTCTTCCGGGGTATCGTCCGGCAGGTCAGCCGCCGGGGTACCCGGGCGCGCGGAATAGATGAAGCTGAAAGAGATATCAAAGCCCACATCCTGAATCAGCTTCATGGTCGCCTCGAAATCCTGCTCGGTTTCCCCCGGGAAGCCGATGATAAAGTCAGAAGACAGGCAGATATCCGGGCGGATCGCCTTCAGGCGGCGGATCTTGGACTTGTATTCCAGCGCGGTATGGCCGCGTTTCATCGCCATCAGGATGCGGTCGGAGCCGCTCTGCACCGGCAGGTGAAGATGGTTCACGAGTTCCGGCACTTCGGCGTAAACATCGATCAGTGCATCGGAAAACTCTACCGGGTGCGACGTGGTGTAGCGGATTCGGTCGATACCGTCGATGGCCGCTACATAGGTGATCAGCTCGGCGAAGTCCACGATCTGGCCGTCTTCGCCCGGAGCGCGGTAGGCGTTCACGTTCTGGCCCAGCAGGTTCACCTCGCGCACGCCCTGGCCAGCCAGGTGTGCCACTTCTTCCAGCACGTCCGCTACCGGGCGGCTGACCTCCTCGCCGCGGGTGTAGGGCACCACGCAGAAGGTGCAGTATTTGGAGCAGCCTTCCATGATGGATACGAACGCGCTCACGCCGTCCGCTTCCGGTTGCGGCAGGCGGTCGAACTTCTCGATCTCCGGGAAGGACACGTCTACCACGATGGCGCCGCTCTGCTGTTTCCTGGTTTCCATCATTTCCGGCAGGCGGTGCAGGGTCTGCGGGCCGAATACCAGGTCAACGTAGGGCGCGCGCTTGGCGATCGCTTCGCCTTCCTGGCTCGCCACGCAGCCGCCAACGCCGATGACCAGCTCGGGATTCTTTTCCTTCAGGTGCTTCCAGCGACCCAGCTGGTGGAATAATTTTTCCTGCGCCTTCTCACGGATAGAACAGGTGTTCACCAGCAGTACATCCGCTTCTTCCGGGTCGTCAGTGGGGACCATCTGATGGGATTCGCCCAGCAGATCCCGCATACGGGCGGAATCGTACTCGTTCATCTGGCACCCGTGGGTCTTGATAAAGAGCTTTTTCACCGGTTTTTCGGACAGTTCAGAAGACATAATGCGCCTGGTTAAAATTTGGTCAATCTGCAAAGGTGGGGCATTATACCGGCCGCTCCAAGAGCTGCATAGACGCCGACCTACTTGAATGCTACTCTTCCGCGCTTTTCGCGGCAGGGCCCGCGAATTTACTGATTCGACACTAGAATTCACGGGGCATTCCTGTTCCGCCCCGGCCGATTCTTTCCCATTCCAGAGAGATCTATGTCTAACCCGATCTACAAAGTGATTTTCCACAACCAGAACCAGGTGTACGAGCTCTATGCCCGTGCCATCTACCAGAGTGAAATGTACGGTTTCATCGAGGTGGAGGAGTTCGTGTTCGGTGAGAAGTCGCAGCTGGTTGTGGACCCCAGTGAAGAGAAGCTGAAGACCGAGTTTGCCTCGGTGAAGCGCTCCTATATCCCCATGCACAGTATTGTGCGGATCGACGAGGTGGAGAAAGAGGGCACCGGCAAGATTGTCGAGGTGAAAGGTGACAAGATCGCCCAGTTCCCCTTCCCGGCACCCATGCGCCACCCGGGCGATAGCGAGTGACTGCTTGCTAAATCATCCATAAGAAAAGGGCCCCGCGGGGCCCTTTTCTGTTTGTGCCTGAGTATCCGGTTACTTCTCTTTACCGCCGCTGCGTCTCTTCTCCTCGGCCATGGAATGCTTCTGCAGCATCTGCTCTTTTTTACTGTCCTTCTGCCTTCCGCTCGCCCCGCTGTTGATCAGTCCGTTCAACCAGTTCTGGTACTCCGCTTCATAGTTGCTTTCCCAGCTGTTGAGGTAAGCGGTATAGCTGCCGAAATCGTTGTTCTTGAGTGTGTTGGTCATCGCGATCACTTCATCGTAGTGACGCTCGAACAGGAAGCGGATGGCAAGGTAGCTCCAGCGATATACCTGATCGGTTTTGTCGCGGTAGGTGGTCGCGAACACAGACGCCAGGCTGGGTTTGCGGTGGCGCGGTTTGTGGTCCCGGGCGACCTGTACCGCCTCCGGATTGTTATTGCCCAGGGATAGATACTCAGCGAGCCCTTCGGACCACCAGACCATATTGCCCGGGTAGTGATTGAAGCCGCCATAGGCAACGAAGCGCCCGTCCAGATAGTGCACATATTCGTGCTCCAGGTTCCAGATTGAAAACTCGGGGCGCAGCCAGGAGGCTTCGTGGGCGTAGAAGCTGGCCTGGTTACCCGGGTTGGAGGGCGTGCCTTCGATATACATACCGCCATTGTTGGTGTTGATGCCAAACAGGTCATAGCCGTGGGTGTCGTACTGGTTGTAATCGTCAAACACCACTACCCGCAGGTCAGTGTTGTAGTCATCGGGCACCGGGATCTGGTTGGTTTGCAGGCGCTGGTGAAAGAGCGCTTCTTCCGCAGACAGGTCCGCACAGGTGGCGTTTAGCTGACTGCCGGTCATATCCTGGGCGCGAATTTTGAGGGTGCTGCTACAGCTGTGCTGGATCGGCAGTACCTGATCGATATCGGCAGCGGAGACATGTACGGCGGCCGAGACCGTCAGTGCGCACAGTGAAGTCAGGGTGATCAGTCGAGAGTGGAGCATGGTGGTTTTCCTGTTGTTATCGTTTATTCGCAGGAGGCGCCAGTTGCGGCGCGAGTGCAGGCCTTGATTGTTATTGCATGCCAAGGCATTTAAATCTTAGAGTTAATTTTACTTTGGGCGCAATATCTTTTTCTGAGTTGGCGCGAATTGCCACGAGGTTGGGTGAGTGGGTCCGGTGGAAAGGAGGTTATGGCAGGAATGGGTGAAATTGTGGCGCCTCTTTGAGCGAATGGATAACGCTTCGTCGCATCGACAACAAACGGGCAAGTGGAGAGCTATTCTCAAGTAAGGGTTTCTCCAACACTGGACTGAACTCTGTCTGGTGCCTTTCGTGCCAGGGAGTAGGGGAAACGCCAAACCTAAAATGTAGTGGAAGTTTTTAGGTGACAGCATGACTTCAATACCGGCCACCAAAGCCGCCATCTCGGCCCTCAAAATTGAGCAGCGCGTAGAGCGCGATGTGAAAGCGGGCATTCCGGAACATGACCGTCGCAACCATACGGAGAGCGAAGAGGGCCTGCGCTCATACGTGGTGCGTGAAATCATCGGCCGGGTCCATGAAAACCGTCAAAGTGAGTTGGATAAAGAGCTGGCAGACCGGAGCGAAGTGGAAATCCGACAGCTGTTTCAGGACCTGAAAAACACCGATGCACTGGTGGACAAAAAGATCAGCAGCCGCATGGCGAACCTGGTGAGTGGGCTCAAGCGCAGCGCGCAGGACTACTCGGCGGTGCGCATGGACCTGGAGATCTTCCGTCACCGCAATGGCCTCACCCGCGAGGCGGTATATCGGGAATCCCGGATCCTGCATCACTCGGTAATTTTCTTTATCGTTATTCTGGAAACGGTGCTCAATGCGTTTTTCCTGTCAAAGGGCAGCGACCTGGGGCTGGTAGGCGGGTTCTTCCAGGCCTTTATCATCTCGCTGATCAATCTCGGCTTCGCCGCGTTTATGGCGTTTTCCCTGCGTAACTGTTTCCACCAGAACCTGGTGAGGAAAGCGGGAGCGATGCTGTTGTGTACTGCTGTGCTGGCCACCGCCGTGACCTTTGTGCTGGGCGTTGGGCACTACCGCGAGGCGCTCGAGCAAAATCCGTTCACTGCATCGCAGCTGGCAATGACCAGCCTCTGGAGTCAGCCCCTCGGTATCCAGGACTTCAATTCTTGGATAATGGTGGTGGTGAGCGGTATCGCCCTGGTGTTGCTCACGGCGAAGTTCTTTGTGGTGGATGATCGCTATCCTGGATACACGGCGATCACGCGCCGGGTACGCACGCTGCAAAAAGCCTGGGGAGAAGCTTTCGAGGATGCCATCGAAGGCGCCAACGAACTCGCCGAGGACATTCACGAAGTGCTGGCGGAGAAGGAAAAAACCATCCGTGCGCAGTTTATCCAGTTCAAGGCCAGTATCGAGCGCAGTGAGGAAATCCACCGCCATTATCATGAAGATATCGTTAAGGCGCAGGGGTTACTGGACGAGTTGATCCGCTATTACCAGTCCTATTCCGCTCGTATGCTGAACCGGCGCGCAGCGTATTTTGGCGAGCTTTTGCGATTTGAACTGGACAAGCTGCCGCGTCTGAACACTACCGGGTTGGAGCAGCACCAGCGAGACCTTGCCGCCTTTGAAGCGTTGATGGATGAACTGGACGAGGTGTACACCGAAGCGATTGATACAGTGAATGCCCGCTGTGAATCGGCGCAGGAGTCACTGGCTTCCCTGGTGGATAAACTCGAGCTGGATTACGGCCTGCGGAGGGCGTAATGACACTTTGGAGACGCGCGCACAAGCGCCGCGCATCGGGACGGCGTCGCGGGCTTTCCGGTGAGGATAAAAAGGGCATTGCCGTTTTTTCCCTGTGCGCCGCAGCCCTGGTGGCGCTTGGTATCTTCACCCTGCAGGTTGTGCGGGCCCCGGAGCGGGATTACGACAAGGTAACCCTGTGCAATCCGCACTTGCCGCGGTTCGCCCAGCATATTGTGGTGATTGACGCCTCCGATACGCTCTCACCGCACCAGACCCATTTCCTGGAGACGCACCTCTCCGGCTTGCTTGCATCAGCGGCAGTGAATGATCGCTTCTCCATTTTTGTACTGGATGATCACTACAACGGCCTGTCCGAACCCGTGGTGGACCTGTGCAAGCCACATGCGGGTGAGGATGTGAGTGCGCTGACCGCGAACCAGCAATTTGTGCAGGCGCTCTATCGAGAGCGGTTCGAGCAGCCGCTTGACCTGGCCATTGCACGTGCGGTTTCCGCCGGCGAGCAGCCGGTCTCGCCGATCTACGAGGCGCTTTCTGATGTGGCCGCGCTGAATCACTTTGATCCCGCAGCGGAAAATGTTCACCTCACCATCGTCAGCGACATGATCCAGAATTCCCGGGCTGGCTCCGTCTTCAAACGGGGCTCGGCGGCCATTGATCAGTTGCCTCTGATCGATCTGCGCCGGGCCCAAACCCGTGTCTTCTGGCTGGACCGGGAAAAGTACCAGCGCTACCAGACCGCGGAACTGGAGGCGAGCTGGCAGGACTATCTGGGCAGTGTTTCCCGTTTGGAGCGGATACAGCGGGTGCGGGATTAGGATCTGGTTCCCCATTTTCCTGGGGAATGTCACCGGCTTCCTCTCCAGCGCCCGCCTGACACAGAAGCTTCAAGAAACAGCCGTCGCTTTGTAAGAAAGCTCAAGCAAAGTTTCCCCCATCAACATGGCCGCAACCTATGATGGGACTTGCCAATGAGTAACCGCTATCGCGCACTGTGGATATCCGATGTTCACCTGGGCAGCCGGGACAGCGAGCCGCAACGGCTGGCGGACTTCCTCGCCCAGAATTCGGCGGATACGGTGTATCTGGTGGGCGATATCTTTGATATGAAAGCGCTCTCCCAGGGCAAGGGCAGCTGGTGCCAAGCCTCGAGCCTGCTGCTCAGCATGCTTTCTGAAATCAGCTGCAATACTCCCGAAGTCATTTACGTCCCCGGTAATCACGATGCACCCATGCGCAGCTGGGCGGGCAAGCGCCTGGGCAATATTCGCGTGGAGCGGGAGTGGACTCACACCGCCGCGGACGGCAAACGCTACTGGGTAACCCACGGTGACCAGTTCGAACACCACATCCAGATCAATCCCGTCAGCTACCACATTGGTGATCAGAGCTATTACCTGATGTTGCGCTTCAATCGCTGGATCAATTACTGGCGCAGCCGCTTCGACAAGCCCTGGTGGTCCCTCGCCAACCATGTAAAGAACCGCGTAAATGCGGCGCGCCGGATGATGAACAAGTTCGAAGAGGTGGCGATTCGCGAGACCAGCAGACGGGGTTTTGACGGCGTCATCTGTGGACATATCCACCGCGCCGGTATCCGAAACAGCAGGGTGCAGGACAGTGCGGTCACTTATGCCAACTGCGGGGACTGGGTGGATTCGATGACTGCGGTTGTGGAAGAAAAAAGCGGAGCACTGAATATCCTGCATTGGCACCGCACGCCCAAAATTGCTCGCATCATGACAGAGGCGGTAGCCGCATGATCCAACTGGAAAGCCTGTTACAGAAAAACCCCTGGTACCGTGCGGCCCCGGGAAGCCCGGCGCGGCGGCTGATTTCGGCCACGGTCAAGAAGATCTGTTGCGAGCAGCAACTGCAGCAGTTCGGTCGCGAATTCCCCCATCTGGGCGGGCTCGACTTTATCCGCCAGGTGTTCCGCTCGTTTGATTTTCACTACGACGTCAATCTGGCGGAATTGGAGAGGATTCCCACGGAAGGGCCGTTGGTGATCGTTTCCAACCATCCCCTGGGTAGTCTCGATGGGCTTGCTCTGATCGACATGGTGGCGCGGGTTCGCAAGGATGTAAAAGCTGTGGCCAGCCAGCTGCTGTGGAATATCGAACCACTGCGAGGTTACTTGTTGCCCGTGGATAACTTCAATGGCCGCACCCGCCGCGAGGATGTGGACGGTATTTACCGTCACCTGCGCACCGGCGGTGCCATCATCGTCTTTCCCGCCGGTGAAGTCTCTCGTCTGACTCCTCAGGGGGTGCGCGACGGCCGCTGGAACCCGGGGTTTATTCGCTTTGCCGACAAGACCAATGCACCCATTTTGCCGGTGCAGGTGCGCGGCAGAAACTCCCTGTGGTGGTACGGCCTGTCCATGGTGAACAAGCCGCTGTCGACCCTGTGGTTGATCCGGGAGATGTTCAAACAGGTGCGCAAAGGCATCGACATCCGCATCGGTACGCCGGTAACACCGGAGCACTACCGGGATTGGCCCATGGCGCCGCGTGCCCAGGCCAAGCTGTGGAAAAAGCAGGTTTACCGACTGCATAAAAACCCGCAGGGGCTGGCGCCGGAACCCATTGCCGGTGCAGAGGTCCCCTCCGAGGTCGCCGCCGTACTGGCGAGCTGCGAGACCCTGGTGGCGCAGGGTGAATTTGAGGTGAAACTCTACCGTCAGAAATCTGATTGCCCGGTAATGCGCGAGCTTTCGCGACTGCGGGAAATCGCCTTTCGCGCTGTAGGGGAAGGTACCGGCAATAGTCGCGACTGGGATGCGTTTGATGCCTGGTACGACCATCTGCTGTTGTGGGACAGGGAGCGCCAGCAACTGGCCGGTGCTTATCGCCTGGTGAGTACCGATGGTCTGACCGCGGACAAAATCTACAGCACCACCCTGTTCAATTATTCCCGCGCACCGGAGGAGTGTCTGCCGGCCTCAGCGGAACTGGGGCGCAGCTTTCTACTGCCGGAATACTGGCGCAGCCGCGGGTTGGATTTACTGTGGGGTGGGATCGGCCAGTGGATTCTGCGCAACAACCGCCGCTATCTGTTTGGTCCGGTATCCATGCCCGGCAACTTTTCCCGCCGGGCAAAGTCTGCCATCGTGCGTTACTTCCTGCACCACTTTGCTACCCGGCAACCCATGGGCAACGCGCGCCTGCCGTTTATTGAAGCCCGCGATGATCTACCGGAGCTTACCGGCAGTGCCACTAACGATATGCTGCAGTTGAAGCGGATCCTGAAAGAAGAGGGCGTAGTCCTGCCCCCGCTTTTCAAGAAGTACACCGCTGTAACCACCCCCGGCGGTACCAGCTTCCACGCATTCAATATCGACCCGGATTTCTGCGATTCAGTGGATGGCCTGGTGGTGGTAGACCTGGAGAAAATGGATCCCAGGTTTGCGCGACGTTATCTGGCGCAAGGTTAATGGCGGCAATTTGACGACGCGCGTGTATCCGGCGGCTCAATCCCTTTAACCTCGTTTTGTTCTGTTACGCTTGTATCTCCTTTCCCTCTTTCGCACCCGGGATAATGGTTATGAACAAGCGGTTGTCGAAAGGAGTACTCGTTTGCCTGCTGCTTTTGGTGGCGCAGGTTACGCCGTTGTGTGGTTTTACTCAGGAATCCGAGACGCCAGAAAACAGTCCGCATATTGCGGAACTTTCCATCAATGGTCCCATTGGCCCGGCCACCACGGATTATCTGGTTCGCACCAGTGAAACTGCCCGCGAAAATGGCGCACGTCTGTTTGTTGTGAACATGGATACGCCGGGCGGCCTGGATGCCGCGACCCGCGATATTATCCAGCATATTCTCGCTTCCGATATTCCCTATGTAACCTACGTCACGCCCGCCGGTGCCCGCGCTGCCAGCGCCGGCACCTATATTCTTTACGCCAGCCATGTGGCCGCCATGACGTCCTCAACCACACTGGGCGCCGCCACACCGGTACAGATTGGTGGTATGCCCGGACAGCAGGAACCGCAAAAGCCGCCGGGGCAGAAACCGGAGAAGACGTCACAAGAGGCCGAGCCGGCGGACTCTGCGGATACGGACGGGGAGAGCGAATCCGAAAAGCAGGGCGGCACTGCGATGGAGCGTAAAGTCATCAACGATTCGGTGGCCTATATCCGTGGACTGGCCAACCGCCACAATCGCAATGCCGACTGGGCAGAAAAAGCGGTGCGCGATGCGGCAACCCTGACGGCGAAAGAGGCGCTGGCGGAAAATGTGATCGATGTGGTGGCGGACAACCAACAGCAATTGCTTGCGCAGTTGGCGGGTCGCGAAGTGGTGATGGCCTCGGGCAAGCAGCAAATCGCCGCAGAAACCACAAGGCTTCCGGTAGTGGCCTACGAGCCGGACTGGCGCAACGAACTATTATCCCTGATCACGAATCCTCAGGTGGCCTACATTCTGTTGCTTGTGGGTATCTACGGCCTGATTTTCGAGGGCTACAGCCCGGGGGCCATTGTGCCGGGCGTGGTTGGCGTCATTTGCCTGCTGCTGGCGTTTTACGCGCTACAGGTGTTGCCGGTCAACTATGCGGGGCTGGCATTGATTGTGGTCGGCGCATTGCTGATTGCCGCGGAACTGTTTGTACCAAGCTTCGGCGCGCTGGGTATTGGTGGCGTAGTGGCTCTGGTCATCGGCTCTGTACTGTTGATCGACAGCGATGTACCGGGCATGCAGGTGTCCAAGGGCTTGATTGGCGGTATTGCCGGTGTCAGCGGTCTGGCACTGCTCGGGATTTTATACGCGGTGGGCAGCAGCCTGCGCAAGCCAAAAATCGCTGCTAATCAGGCGATGGTGGGGCGAACCGCGGTGGTGACAGAGGTTGAGCCCAGATTGCTGGTGAAGATCGATGGGGAAATCTGGAGCGCCCGCTGCGACAACCTGTTGACGGAAGGGCAGCTGGTGCAGGTAGTGGCGGAGCAGGGGTTGGTGTTGCAGGTACAACCGGAATAGGGACGAACGGGAGCAGGTTTATGGTGAGCTATTTTGCGAGTCTATTAGCGCTGGCGGTTGTACTGCTGGTGATGTATGCCATCCGGGTGCTGCGAGAGTATGAGCGCGCGGTGGTATTTTTTCTGGGCCGCTTCCAGGCGGTAAAGGGGCCGGGGTTGATCATCATTATCCCGGTTATCCAGACTATGGAGCGAGTGGATTTGCGCACGGTGGTGATGGATGTGCCGACCCAGGATGTGATCAGTCGGGACAATGTTTCGGTAAAGGTAAACGCAGTGGTGTATTACCGGGTAATTGATCCACAGTCAGCGATCATCAATGTGGAAAACTATCACGAGGCGGTGAGCCAGCTTTCGCAGACGACCCTGCGTTCGGTGCTGGGCAAGCACGAGCTGGATGAGATGCTGTCCGAGCGGGACAAGCTCAATGTGGATATCCAGAAAATCCTTGATGAGCAGACCGATGCCTGGGGCGTGAAGGTCACCAATGTCGAGATCAAGCATATCGACCTGGACGAGAGCATGATCCGCGCCATTGCCCAGCAGGCCGAGGCAGAGCGTTCGCGGCGGGCGAAGGTGATTCATGCAGAGGGGGAAGCTCAGGCGGCGGCAAAGCTTACCGAGGCCGCGGATCAGCTGTCCAAAAACTCAAATGCGATTACGTTGCGTTATATGCAGACGTTGATCGATATTGCTGGGGAGCAAAATTCCACGATTGTGTTCCCGTTGCCGATGGACTTGATCAAGCCGTTACTGGAGCAGCAGGCTCGGAAGATTGATTGAGTATGGTTGTTCCGGTTAGATGATTCGGTGGCGGCAAAGGTAATGGCTTTGCCGCCACCGAGTGACCTCAATGATTGCCACCAAACGCGTGTTTATTTAAGAAGCAGTTTCATCAGGTGTGCAGTAGATCCGTCCCAATCCGCGGGAATCTCACCCTCGATCGCATCGTGTACCGCGTTGCCGAGTACCTTGCCCAGTTCCACGCCCCACTGATCAAAAGGATTGATATCCAGCAGGCAGCCGAAGGTGAACACCTTGTGCTCATACAGCGCCAGCAGGCTGCCCAGATGGAAAGGATCCAGCTTCTCCACAACCAGGGTATTGCTCGGACGGTTGCCCGGGATCACCTTGTGTGGCGCCAGCTGGTGTACTTCCTTGTGCGTGTGGCCTGAGGCCTCCAGCTCCTTGCGGGCCTCGGCCAGTGATTTGCCGCGCAACAGCGCCTGGCTCTGGCTCAGGCAGCAGGAAAGCAGCCACTGGTGTTGCTCCTCGAGCTCCGATGTTGGCTGCTTGATCGCCACAAAATCCGCAGGAATCATATCCGTGCCCTGGTGCAGCAGCTGGTGGAAGGAATGCTGGCCATTACTACCCTCGGCACCCCAGATCACACTGCCACTCGGATAGGGCAGCGGCTGGGCATCGCGGGTCACGCTTTTGCCCAGGCTCTCCATATCCAGCTGCTGCAGCCACGCCGGGAATTTTGCCAGGCGCTGTGCGTAGGGAAGGACGGCGAGGCTGCCGGCGCCCCAGCACTGGCGGTACCAGAAGTGGATCAGCGCCATCAGCACCGGCAGGTTTTGTGCAAACTCCGCTTCTGCGAAGTGGGTATCCATGGCGTTGGCGCCTTTCAGCAGATCGCTGTAAACGTCAAAGCCGCAGGCCAGGGCGATGGGCAGGCCAATAGCGGACCACAGCGAATAGCGGCCGCCAACCCAGTCCCACATGGGAAAAATATTCTGTGCAGCAATACCGAAATCCTGCGCCGCCACAATGTTGCTGCTCACTGCCACAAAATGCTTTTCCAGGTCGGATTTTGCACAACCCGCGTCGAGCACCCACTGACGCGCTGAGAGGGCGTTCTGACGGGTTTCCAGGGTTGAGAAGGACTTGGAGGCGACGATGAATAAAGTCTCGTCAGCGGGCAGGGAGGCAATGGTATCGCTCAGGTCGGCACCATCGATATTGGCGACAAAGTGCACCTTGAGGTCATCCTTGTGCCAGGGGCGCAGAGCTTCACATACCATGCGCGGACCCAGGTCGGAGCCGCCGATGCCGATGTTTACCACATGGCGAATAGGCTTGCCGGTAAAACCGGTCCAGCCGCCGTTGTGGATCTGTGCCGCGAACTTTTCCATCTGCTCGCGGCAGTCTGCTACTGCGTGTTCGTGTTCCGTCTTGGGCTCGCCCTGAAAACGCAACGCCGTGTGTAGAGCGGGGCGATGCTCGGTGTTATTGATGGGGGCTCCTGCAAACAGTGCCTCAATGCCACTTTTCAGCTTGGCTGTATCTGTGTATCCGAGCAGTAACTGCAGGGTCTCTGCACTGAGCAGGTTTTTGCTGTAGTCGAGGTAAATCCCCGCGGCTTCGGCACTGAAAACCTGTGCCCGGTTGGGGGTGGCTGCAAACAGGTCTCGCAGTGACCAGCGCTGCTGGTCTTTGTGTTGTTGCAGTTTGGAGATGGCGGCAGACAGGGGAAGAGCATCCATGATCAATAATTATTCGCTTTTAGAAAGAACGGGATAGGCGCAAATATTAACGGCATTTACCCCGCTGGGCCAACTCGGGGTGTGAATGTTGCGGGGCGTGGCAGCAGAGCACGGTAAGGCGGCATCATCGTGCAATTGCGCACATTTTTAAGGCAGGGAAATTCTGGGTATATCTGAGCGGTGCCTGAAAATCAGGAGGTCAGAATGTGGTTGGGAGGCGAATTGGGAGAAGCGACAGGCAAGGCGTAATTATGGGGGGGCAGAAATGCAAAATGCCGCTTCGAAAAGCGGCATTTGCATGAACCTGGTACGAGAGTGATTATTTAACCACTTTCATACAGCGCACATTATCGGATGCCATCCAGCAATCCGCGTCCGCAGGACAGGCCATGGAAGTCGGAATTTGTTCTGAGCCCGGAGGGCAGGCGGCCGGCATCGGAGCCGGTGCACAACAACCTGCGAGGACCAGTGCACATATAATTCCGGTTAAGTACTTGGCTGGAGTGAAATTCATCCCCTAACTCCTTTCCGTTGATGTTAGTCAATAGCATAGACAATAAAACGTCACCTGTTTGGTGTGCTTTGTAAAAATCTTTTCTACAAACATACCGCCCAATGGAGTGTAATAGGCGCGCGGTTAAAATAGCCGCCAGAGGTGAATTCAGGATAAAACGGCCGCCAGTTTGTCGCGCGTGTAAGCCTGAATTTAAAGGGTTATCCGCCAAATTGCGCCCAGGTTCACCGCAGCGCAGACAAGAATTTTTTTTCGGGGTGTGAAAAAAAATTCTTTTTCCTTCCCGGCCGAAAAAATACGCTGCATCGTGCGCCAAAGCTGCGATAAAACGACGCCGCAGCCTTTTACAAACTCGATGAATTGCGCGCATATTTTTATGCGCGCTGCGAATACAGGGTAGAAGGGGGGATACTTTGGCGCGTGAATGTTGCTCCGCTTAATTTCCGCTGGGCTGCAGAAATTCGCCAAATGCGTGCGCGACGGACTCTTTTCGCTCCGGATTGCGCAATACGCCCAGCAGCACGTTGCGCAACTGGGGGAGGAACAGCAGGTCGGTGAGCAGCAGGTTAAAGGTCTGCTGGGGCTGGCTGGCGCTGAGATTTTCCAGCCAGAGCTGTGCCAGCTCTGGAACGAGAAGGTCTTCACTACAGCGACTGCCGATGGCTGCGAGTACTTCACCGTTGGTGGCGGCATCACTTTGCAGTACCCGCAACAGGAACTGTTGGCGCATACCAGTGGCGATACTGTGGGACAGGCCGCGAATCACTGCGATAACCAGGTTCAGGCCATTCTGCTCGGGGGCGCCGCCAGCGAGTACCTGTTCCGCGCGCAGGATCAGCGGTTCCGCCAGGTGGTGGTCAATGGCTTCACTCTCCAGGCACTGGCACAGGGGGATCAGCGCCGGTGCGGCGAAACACGGGATGCTCCCCGCGAGCCGGTCTCGCTGTTCTTCCCAGCGCACTGCGAGGTCGGCAATGCCCTGCAGGGCGAGCTGGTCCCAGGGAAATGACGCCGGATCTTTGGCGTAGGCCTGGGCTGCTGGGTAGTGGTCACTGGCAGGCCGCTTTAGCTGTTTAGCGGCCTTGGCGTGGAATACCGCGCGCTTCTCCTCAGGCGGGGTGAATACCAGCCCGCTGTCTTCCAACGCCTGTTGCAGGTATTTGGCCGGATCCTTCTCCCCGTTGCCCTCTGGATACAGCGCCTGTTGCAGTTGTTTCAGGAAACGGTCGCGGATGGGCAGCAGCAGTTTGCCCTGCTCATCCAGCGGCAAGCGCAGGAACCACACTACCGGGTCGCCGCCCGCAGCCTCATCCGCTGGCCACAGCAGCAGGCCGCACCAGGCCTGGCGAAGATACGGGTGTGGCCATGGGGCCGCGCCTTCTTCAAACGCTTGAGCGGCTTTCTTGCTCACTGGCTGGATTCGGCGACCGACGTCAAACCAGCGCAGGTTAAAGTCGGCGGACGCTATCAAGTCGGAGAGTGTGGATGCCGGCTGTGAGCCGGGCTGGGATTCGGAAACGGGGGGCTTCTGGTTCACGGGGCAGATGTTCTTGATAAAAGAGAAATATTACACGGTGTGGGCGAAGCGCGTGGGACGCTTCGCCCGGTACTGCGGGAAATAGTGCAGTGGGGAGGGGGGCTATCCGCGCGCCTCAGCCACCGGAAGTTGCACCTGCTTGCCCAGAGGCATCTGCTTGAAGTGCAGCCAGCCATAGGCGATGGCGAGCAGGGGGCAGATGATGTTGAACAGGGCGAAGGGGGCATAAGTGAATGTGGCAATACCCAGAGTCGCGCTCATATATGCACCACAGGTATTCCAGGGGATCAGCACGGAAGTGATGGTGCCGGAGTCTTCAAGGGTGCGAGACAGGTTCAGGCCGTGCAGTCCCTTGTTCTCGAAAGCCTCGCGGAACATGCGTCCGGGAATGATGATCGCCATGTACTGGTCGCCGGCAGCGGCGTTCATGCCGAAGCAGGTAAATACCGTAGAGGTGATCAGGCCGCCCACGGTCTTCACGCCGGACAGCGCCCAGTTGACGATGCGCTCGAGGAAGCCCGCGCGCTCCATCACGCCGCCAAAGGCCATGGCGGAAATGATCAGCCAGATGGTGTTGAGCATACTGCTCATGCCGCCCTTGGAGAGCAGGGAGGCAACCGCCTCATTACTGGACGTGGATTTGTAGCCATCGAACAAACTGTGCCAGGCACCCTTCAGCAGGCTCAGCGGGCCCTCGCCGCCGGCGAGCTGGCGGGTGGCATTGGGTTCGAAGATGATCGCGATCAGGCAGCCTACCAGGGAGCCGATAATCAGTGTCGGGTAGGCGGGAATTTTCTTCCACGCCATAAACAGCAGTAATGCCAGGGGCACCATGCTGATGATGGAAATATTGAACTCGGCCTGCAGGGCGCCCAGCAGCTGCTGGATATCTTCCGCGGAGGCCTGGCCGGTATCAGTGCTGAGGCCAATTGCTGCGAAGATCACCAGCGCGATGGTAAACGCCGGGATGGTGGTCCAGAGCATATGACGGATATGCAGGAACAGGTCGTTGGAGGTTACCGCGGCAGCCACGTTGGTGGTGTCGGACAGGGGGGACATTTTGTCGCCAAAGTAGGCGCCGGAAATGACCGCACCTGCGGTAATCGCCGGGTTAAGTCCCAGTGCACCGGCAATTCCCATCAGGGCCACGCCCAGGGTGCCGGCAGTGGTCCAGCTGGAACCGATGCTCAGGCCGACGATGGCGCAGATGATACAGCTGGCCGCGTAGAACCACTGGGGAGACAGGATCTGAACCCCGTAGTAGATCATTGAAGGGACAGTGCCCGCGAGAATCCAGCTGCCGATCAGCGCGCCGACGGCGAGAAGAATAAGGATGGCGCCGAACACCAGGCCGATGCCGTGCAGCATGCCGCCTTCCATTTCCTTCCAGGTGAATCCGTTTTTCATGCCCACCAGGGCGGCGACACCTGCACACAACAGCAGGGCGATCTGGTTGGGGCCGTACGAGGAGTCGGCACCATAGAAAAATACGGAGAGTGAGAGTAGGGCGATGAGTATCAGTAGGGGGATCAGTGCATCCAGCAGGCTGGGGGTGCGGTGCGACTGCTGCGGGTCTTGCGGGTGCGACTCGCTGGCATTGCTGGAACTGGTCTGGCTCAAGGTGCTCTCCTATTGTCCGGCCAAAGTTTGACCTAAGTGTGGCGTCCCTGCTTTTGGCCGGGCTGCCGGGTCAGATTCTTGTTATGTGTTACGCAAAGCGCCCTATTCTCGGGGCGGGGCCCGTAGATGTCTATAGGCGCCGGGAGGAGGGCACTGGCGCCGCCGGATAACTGCCGGGTCCGTCTTGGTGCTGGCAGTTCTTCCTTGCATCCGGTATGTTCTGCGCCGGTTTCGCCCACAGCCGCTTCGTTATGACGGCATTTGGGCCACTATAAGAAAAAGCCAGAGCGCAGTGACCGCAGAGATCGCGCGCTGGGGTTGGCAGGTAGTTGAATTCCATGAATGCGAGAAATCTGGACACTAGTCAATTCGAAGACATCCGCCCCTATCGGGACGATGAGGTCCGCCCGGCGCTGCGCCGCCTGGTGGAAGACCCCGAAATGTCCCGCGTGGTGGCACACTTTCTGTTGCCCGGTATGGCCGGTAAGCTCGAGCGCCCGCTCGCCTGGCTGGTGCGCCAACTGGTGCGCTTTGAGTTTCGCAATGCCAACAATGTGCGCGGGGTACAGGACGTAATTGCCAAGTATCTGGAGAAGGCGGTCAATCGCACCAGCTGCGGCCTTTCCATCTCCGGTCTGGATACCCTGCCCAAAGATCGCGCCTGCCTGTTCGTCAGTAACCACCGGGACATCGCCATGGACCCGGCGCTGGCAATTCTCGCCATGTACAAGGAAGGCCACGAGACCTCCCGTATCGCCATTGGTGACAACCTGCTGTCCAAGCAATTTGCCACCGACATCATGAAGCTGAACAAGTGTTTCGTGGTGAAGCGCAGCTCCGGCAGCCGCCGCGAGAAGCTGATGGCGGCGACCACGCTATCCCGGTATATCCACCACTCGATCGTGAATGAGAACGAACACGTGTGGATTGCCCAGCGCGCCGGTCGTGCCAAAGATGGGCGCGATCGCACTAATCCGGCGCTGGCGGCCATGTTTGGTATGGCCAAGCCCAAAGAGCAGTCATTTGCGGACTTCTGGCGCGAGCTGCACATTGTGCCGCTCTCTATCTCCTACGAGTGGGATCCCTGTGATCGCTACAAGGCCCGCGAGCTGTATATCACTGAGCACCAGGACGAGTACCAGAAAGAGGCCCATGAGGACCTTGGCAGCATCGCCAAGGGCGTTGTCGGCCAGAAAGGGCATGTCCACGCGGCGTTCGGTACCCCGATCGAGAAAGACTTCAGTGATGTCACTGCGCTGGCGGATGAGATCGATCGCCAGATTATCGGCAATTACGTGTTGCATCCCACCAACCTGATTGCCTACCAGATGATCTACGGTGAGGCTCCGCAGTTGCCGGTAGGCTATCCGGCCAAGCCCTGGCATCCGGACGAGCATCAGGAAATTCGCGAAAAATTCGAGCAGCGTATGGCGGCCATCGACGAGCGCTGGCGAGACAAGGCCATTCAGGGGTATGCCAATCCGGTGGTTTCCCGGTTGGCTTACGAGCAGTAACGATTGCTGATCTTGTGTCGAGAGCGGGCGCTCTGTTCGCCGCCACCGAGGCGGGAATATCCGAGGCGCATAGAATCCGAGTTGGCTAAACCCTGAACAAGCGTGGATAATGGCCGGCTGATTTAACCCTCAATACGAATCCAGCCGGTCCCCAGTGCTCAGCGATAAAGACAAAGAATCCATCCAGAACGCCTACCGTCAGTTCCTCAACGGCCGCGAGCTCAAGGCGCGCTACGGCCAGAAACTGATGATCGCCGCCATCGCCCGCGCCCTCGGCGGAATCGAGCGCAACGGCGCCGGCGAGCGAGACCACGGCAAGACCGACGGCCAGCATATCTGTGTGGTTGAAGCGGGTACCGGTACCGGTAAAACCGTCTCCTATCTGCTGGCCGCTATCCCCATGGCCATCGCCCACGATAAAACCCTCGTCGTCTCCACCGCCACGGTCGCCCTGCAGGAACAGATCATCAACAAAGACCTGCCGGAACTGATCCGGCATTCGGGGCTCAAGTTTGAAGTCTCCCTCGCCAAGGGGCGCGGGCGCTATCTGTGTCTGTCCAAGCTGGACCAGCTGCTCACCGAGCTTACCTCCAGTGGTGTCGGAGCCTCCATGGCCCTCTACGAGGACGAAAAGCCCCAGGTGGACGATGTCGGTATCAAACTGTACCGGGAAATGGCCGACCAGCTTGCCACCGGTAGCTGGGACGGGGACAGGGACAACTGGAAAGACACCATCGAGGGCGAAGACTGGAGCCGGGTCACCACCGACCATCGCCAGTGCAGCGGTCGCCGCTGCCCCCACGTGAGTACCTGCAGCTTCTTCCGTGCCCGCGAGAGTCTGGGCAAAAGTCGGGTTATTGTCGCCAATCACGATCTGTTGCTGGCGGACCTCGCCCTGGGCGGCGGCGCGATCCTGCCGGCACCGGAAGACTCCATCTATGTGCTCGACGAGGCCCACCACCTGCCGGACAAAGCCCTGAATCACTTTGCCCACCACAGCCGCGTCGGCGCCACTACCGGCTGGCTGGATCAGGCGAACAAGAACCTCAGCCAGCTGCTGGGCGAGATCGGCGACGGCGCAGAGCTGGACCGTGCAGGGGAGGAGCTGCCGGCGCTGTTTACTGCGGCAAAGCAGAAGCTCGAGATGGCCTGGCCTTTGCTGGAAGACCTGTGTGAGTTCGATGAAGACCGCCGCGGCGGTGGTTCTGGTCCCGGGCGCAGTGCCCGTCACCGTTTTGAGGGCGGTGTGGTGCCGGAATCCCTGATGCAGCTGGCCGACCAGCTGCGAGAAGATTTCGACGAGATGGAAGCGCTGCTGGGCAAGATGGTGCAGGTGGCCCAGCGTATGATGGAAGACGCTCACAGTCCGGTACCTATTGTCGACCTGGAGCGCTGGTATCCGGTGCTCGGCAGCTGGCATGGCCGCGCCGAAGCCAACCTGGAACTCTGGGCCAACTATTCGCGCGAGGATCAGGGCTCGGTGCCTCAGGCGCGCTGGGTCACACTGGTGGACTGGGGCGGTTCGTTTGATTTTGAGGTGTGCAGCTCGCCGATCCTGGCAGGCAAGACCCTCGAGTACAGCCTGTGGCGACGCTGCTACGGTGCCGTGCTGACCTCGGCCACCCTCACCGCACTGGGGCGCTTTGACCGCCTGAAAATGCGCGCCGGTACCCCGGACAACGCCAGCTACGAGATAGTACCCAGCCCGTTTGATTTCTCCCGCGCGGAGCTGCGGGTGCCGAAGGATGCGGTGGAAGCCAACAATGCAGACCTGCACACGGATGCGGTGATAGCCGCACTGCCAGGTCTGCTGAGCGACAACGGCGAGGACGGCGGTGGTGGTGCTCTGGTGCTGTTTGCCTCCCGCCGACAGATGGAAACCGTGTATGAATCCCTGCCGGGCACCTGGCGCAATCGCATTTTGATGCAGGGGCAGCAGTCCCGCCAGCAGCTGCTGGACAGCCATAAGAAGAGCGTCGACAGCGGTGGGCACAGTGTCCTGTTTGGCCTTGCCAGTTTCGCTGAGGGATTGGATCTGCCGGGGGACTACTGTCGCCAAGTGGTGATTGCCAAATTACCTTTTGCTGTTCCGGATGATCCCATCGAGGCGGCACTGGCCGAGTGGATCGAGGCCAAGGGCGGCAATGCGTTTATGCAGATTACCGTGCCCGATGCCGCGCTCAAACTGGTGCAGGCCTGCGGGCGCCTGTTGCGTACGGAACGGGATAGCGGTGTGATTACCCTGCTTGACCGGCGGATCGTCACCAAGCGCTACGGACGTGCCATGCTGGATTCACTGCCGCCTTTCCGGCGCATGATCAATTGAACTTGTTGGAGCCTATGAAGTCGATCTATCCCGATATCGCCACCCTGTTGCTGGAACTGGAAGCGGAGATGCGCGCTGTGGAATTGTGGGACGCGGAACCGCCGTCTGCGGAGGCGCTGGCCAGTACCCAGCCGTTCTGTGTCGATACCCTGACGTTGCCCCAGTGGCTGCAATTTGTATTTCTGCCGCGTATGAGCCAGTTGGTGGAGCTGGAGCAGCCGCTGCCGGGTAAATGTGGTATTGCCCCCATGGCAGAAGAGTATTTTCGAGGCACCGATCTGCCTATCGCGGGCCTTACCCGCAAGCTGCTGGATATCGATGAGCGGCTGGAGCGGGGCTGAGGGCGCCGCTGTTAATCCGCTGTAGCACGTCATTTTATCCCGCAGTCGGTGCAGTCGTCCGGCGTATAGGGTAATATCCGTGCTTTCAAAATTCGGGCGAACATGGACTGCCCGACCGAGATACCGCCAGGATTACTTAAAAAAACAGCGCGCGGGGCTGGTTTCCCGCCCCTAAGGTAGTAATAAAACAGATGCGGTTTTTGCCTTCAATTTGCCTGTTATTGGCCGTTCAGCTGCTCGCCGGTTGTGAGAGCTTTTCCTCTGCCGGTCCCCAGAGCCCGATTGCCGAGCCCCAGCTGCCCGCCGAAACACCCCTGGAGCCTGGCCAGTGCCCGCCCGCGGAAACCGTGGTGTGCGCGGAGCCGGAAGTCAAAGTGGTGGAGCGGGTGATCGAGCGCAACTTTGAAAAGGTTGTCGAAGTTCCCGTAGCCAAAGACAAGCTGGTCCTGGGCTCGGAAGAGTTCTTTACTGTGGAGCCGGGTGATATTCGCCTGCGCGCGCTGGTGGATACCGGTGCAGCCACCTGTTCACTCAGCGTGCTGGAACTGACCCGCTTCGAGCGGGATGGTAACGAATGGGTGCGCTTCAAGCTCGGCGATGGCAGTGATGCCGAGCCGAAGAAAATCGAATTGCCGATCAAGCGTCACGTGCGGGTTGCCCGTCCCGGGTTCGACCGTCAGCGTCGCCCGATTGTGAATATGAGTCTTACCGTGGGTGAAGTTACCCATATGGTGGAAGTGAACCTGGTGGAGCGCGGTGAATTTGAGTTCCCGCTGCTGGTGGGGCGCAACTTCCTCAAAGATGCGGCAGTGGTGGATGTCAGCCGCAAGCAGGTCCAGGGCAAGCCAAAACTCCCTTCCTTCAGTAAATAATTCCTCCGAAACGTGAAAATGTGGGCCGGTCACTGGCAGATCCTCCAGTAACCGGCAAAAATAGGTGGCCAAAAGCTACTTACAATCATTAATTGGGGAAATGGCGAATGTCGCCACGGGCTCAGGTCTATATTCTCGCCGCGCTACTCGCTCTGATGGGCGCCGGCCTCACCATCTACAAAAACGTCGAGCTGGGCTTCCCGCTGTTGCCGGGAGAGTACCGCACCGTGTGGACCATCGAAGCCAAGGTGCGCTTCAATGCCGACGGCGGTCCGGCCAAGGCAGCGCTCACACTGCCCCGCGCCCAGCGCAATATGGAAGTGCTGGGGGAAACCTTCAGTTCATCCGGCTACGGTTTCAACGTCATCCGTGAGGATGACGAATACCGGGCCGTGTGGGCCAAGCGCCAAGCCTCTGGTGTGCAGTCGCTGTTCTATCAGCTGGATGTGCACCAGACCCCGGGCGCGGCCCTGGAACAGCCACTGGACCTGAGTACCAAAGTGGTGGCGCCACTGTTGGGCGCGCGCGAGCAGGAAGCCGTGCGTCAGGCAATCTTCTCGCTGGTCGGCACCGCGCGGGAGCGCTCCTCCGACACCCGCACCTTTACTTCAGAACTGCTCACGGCCCTGGGGGATAACCGCAACCAGGACCGGAACCTGATCTTCGGCTATTACAAAGACCGCTCATTTGTGGATGTGGCGCTGCTGGTCCTGGCGGCGGCAGATATCCCCGCGCACCGGATTCGCGGCCTGTACCTGGAAGATGATCGCCGCCGTCTGGATCCGGAAGACCTGCTGGAAATCTATGATGGCAAGCGCTGGGTGGTGTTTGAGCCCCTTAGCGGATCCCCCGGTGTACCCAAGAACTTCTTTATCTGGCAGCGCGGTGGCAAGAGCCTGCTGGACGTCGAGGGCGGACGCGATTCCGGGGTGACTTTCTCGGTAATCTCCAACGATGTACCGGCGCGGGACGTGGCCATGCTGAGCACCAGCCAGGAAAAAGAAGCCTTGGTGGATTTCTCTATTTACAGCCTGCCCATCGAGCAGCAGAGCATTTTCAAATTGATCCTGCTGGTGCCGGTCGGGGCGCTGGTGGTAGTGCTGTTGCGGGTGTTTGTGGGACTGCGGACTTCCGGTACCTTTATGCCGGTACTGCTCGCCATCGCCTTTATCGAAACCCAGCTGTTTACCGGTCTCGCCATTTTTGTACTGATCCTGATCCTCGGCCTGTGGATCCGTTTCTATCTCAGCAGGCTCAACCTGCTCCTTGTGGCGAGGATCGCCGCCGTCGTGGTGACGGTGGTGATCCTGATGGGGGCGATCAGTGTGGTGAGCTACAAACTCGGTATCGAGCAGGCGCTGACGGTCACCTTCTTCCCCATGATCATTCTCGCCTGGACCATCGAGCGTATGTCCATCGTGTGGGAAGAGGATGGTCCCTATGAGGTGGTGATACAGGCCGGAGGCAGCCTGCTGGTTGCAGTACTCGCCTGGTGGGTGATGACCAACCGCTATATCGAGCACTGGACCTTCAACTTCCCGGAACTGCTGCTGGTATTGCTGGGCTTCATCATGATCGTCGGCAACTACACCGGATTCCGGCTCGGTGAACTGGCGCGGTTCCGCCAGCTGGTGCGCTGATGCAGCTTCCGTCTTTCTTACGTGGCGGGCTGGTTTCGCCCTTCCAACTGCGCAGGCTTGGCGTGTTGGGTATGAACGCGCGCAATGTGCATTACATTGCGCGCTACAACGATCGCGATAAATATCCCATCGTCGATGACAAGCTCAATACCAAGCGCCAGGCCAAGCGTTACCGTATACCGGTGCCCGAGCTGATTGCCGCCTTCGAGACCCAGCCCAGCCGCACGCGCGTGATGGGGGTCATCGAACCGCTGGAAAAGTTCGTGATCAAGCCCGCCAGGGGGTCCGGTGGTAAGGGGATCCTGGTGATTGTCGGGCGCGACGGTGATGAATACCTGAAACCCTCCGGCAGCAAAGTCACCGCGCTGGATATCCAGCGGCACGTCAGCAATATCCACAGCGGTCTCTACAGCCTGGGCGGCAAGCCGGACCGGGTGATGATCGAGGCGCTGGTGGATTTCGATCCGGTATTCGACAAGTACTCCTTCGAGGGGGTGCCGGATATCCGTGTGATCGTGTTCCGAGGTTTTCCGGTGATGGCCATGCTGCGCTGTTCCACCCACGATTCCGATGGCAAAGCCAATCTGCACCAGGGCGCTGTCGGTGTCGGGGTGGATCTCGCCACAGGTAAATCCTGTCATGCGGTGCAGCGGGGCATTCGAATCGACAAACATCCAGATACGGAAATGCCATTTTCCGATCTGGTAGTGCCGGGCTGGCAGGAACTGGTGCGGCTGGCGGCCAGCTGCTATGAAATGACCGGTCTCGGCTATCTGGGCTGCGATATCGTGCTCGATCGCAAACGCGGCCCTCTGCTGCTGGAGGCGAATGCGCGCCCCGGCCTCGCAATCCAGATTGCCAATGGCGTTGGCCTGCGTACGCGGCTGGAGCACATTGAAAAAATGGATCTGGAACAGCTGGAAAAGAATGTGGAGGAGCGGGTGGCTTACTCCATGGATTATTTCTCCGCGCCTCCACTGGTTTAGTGCATACCAGTCGATAAACCTTTGGTTTGAATTTAAAAATGGCGAGCATTTTGCTCGCCATTTTTTTGTCTGTGTAAGTCGTGTATTGCTGACGGAATGGATGCCATTCCGACAAAACCAGCGCATCGACTTTCCCCGTCCTGATTTACATGCCGTCAATTTGCCGGAATTTATATCCCGCGCCCTGCCTTGAACCGCCTGAATCTTATCCTACAGTAAGGGGTGTTTTTAGATTACATCCGAGGATAGAAGGCATGGAAGCAAAATTACGTCAAAGAGCTGGCTTCCTGCATGGGGTGATAGCGATCATTCTATTCAGCGGTTTTGCTGCCAAATCCCTCGCGCAGGAATCCCAAAGTGAGAAAGACACCTTGGGTACCTTTGCCGGCAGCTTGCTGATGGCAAGTGATTACATGTTTCGCAGTATCTCCAACTCTAATGGCCGCCCTCAGGTGCAGGGGGATTTCAATTGGTCCCACGACGGCGGGTTGTATTTGGGCGTCTGGGCGTCAAACACGGATTTTGGCGGCAACGGAAACAGTATGGAGATTGATCCATATATCGGTTTTACCAAAGACATCGGCGACAGTGGTTTCAACTTTGATATTGGATACTGGAGCTATAACTATCCCGGCTCTGAATTCAGTCTGGATTACGCCGAGGTTTATACCTATCTCAATTACTCCAAGGATAAATTTTCTGCCAGTCCCAGCGTCTGGTGGACAGATAACTATTTCGGCGATGATTTTCTCGATGGCGTTTCTGCGCTCGCCTATGAAATAACCCTCGGTTACGAAGTTTGTCCGGGGTTGACGCCGTCACTGCGCGTCGGCGAGCAGACGTTTGGCTCCGGTAACGACAACCTGGATTTCACCTACTGGGATATTGGCGTGGATTATGTGGTCGATGACTGGAGCTTCGGGCTGCGCTGGTACGATACCGATGGTGTGGATCCCTTTCTCGCCAACCCGAAGCTGACCGACGGTGACGTTGTTATCGGCGTTACTCGCAGTTTCTAGCCATTTTCCTGCTGCTGAGTGCTCCTGGTTTTTTGAGTGCGCAGTGTCTTCAGGTAATCACAGTTATTAGGAATCTCACCAGAGGTGAGGGGAAAGGATGCCGGATATGGACGATCAGTTACTCTGGATTCACGGTGAGTATGTGGCGCCGGAAAAAAGCCAGTTCTTTGACACCATCAACCCCGCGACCGGCAAGGTCATCTGCCGGGTTGCGCAAGCCGGGCAGGCTGAAGTGGATAAGGCTGTCGCGTCTGCAAAGCGCGGGCAGGCGGAATGGTCTGCATTGAGTGGGGCCGAGCGCGGTCGTGTACTGGTAAAGGCGGCCCAGCTGTTGCGGGACAACTGTGACGAGCTGGCACGCCTCGAGTCTCTGGATGGCGGCAAGCCACTCGCGGAAACGCCGGAAGCCGACATCGGTTCTGCAGCCGATTGCCTTGAGTTTTTCGGCGGGCAGGCGGCGTCATTGCAGGGAGAGTACCAGGTTGTTCCCGGAGGCTTCTTCTACACCCGGCCCGAGCCGATTGGTATCTGTGCCGGTATCGGCGCGTGGAATTATCCCATCCAGATTGCCGCCTGGAAGTCTGCTCCCGCATTGGCCGCCGGCAATGCCATGGTATTCAAACCAGCGGAGCTGACACCGTTATCTGCCCTGAAACTGGCTGAAATCTACAAGCAGGCAGGCCTGCCTGACGGGGTATTCAATGTGGTTCAGGGGATGGCGGATACGGGAAAAATGCTCACCGCACACCCGGGGATCGCCAAGGTTTCACTGACGGGGGAAGTAGGCACCGGCAAGGCGGTGATGCGTGCTGCTGCGGACTCCCTGAAAAGCGTGACCCTTGAACTGGGGGGCAAGTCGCCGCTGATCGTGTTTGAGGACGCGGACCTGGACAACGCGGTTGGTGCTGCCTTGCTCGGTAATTTTTATACCCAGGGACAGATCTGTACTAATAGTACCCGGGTGTTTGTGCACGAATCGATTCGCGAGAAATTCGTGGACAAGCTGGTTGCCCGCACCAAAAAACTCAAGCTGGGGGATCCTCTGGACCCGGACACCGATGTGGGGCCCATGATCAGCGCGGATCATATGGCCGGCGTGCTGAGCTATATCGAAAAAGGCAAGCAGGAGGGGGGCAAGTTACTCACCGGTGGCGGACAGGCTAAAGTCGAGGGCTGCGAAGGGGGTAACTTTGTCGAGCCCACCATCTTTGATGGTCTCGACGACAAGATGACAATCGTGCGGGAAGAGATTTTTGGCCCGGTGCTGTCGCTACTGGGTTTTAGTTCCGAAGACGAAGTGATCGAACGGGCCAACCAGACCGAATTCGGACTCGCTGGCGGTGTCTTCACCAAAGATATTCAGCGTGCCCATCGTATCGCCGATCGTCTGGATGCGGGCATCGTGTGGATCAATGCCTACAACCTGACCCCGGTGGAAATGCCGTTTGGCGGTTTCAAGCAATCGGGTCTCGGCAAGGAAAACAGCCGCCGCGCCTTCGAGCACTACACCAAACTCAAGACGGTTTATGTGGCCGAAGGCGATGTAGAAGCGCCGTACTGATTCAGCAGGCTCAGCGCTGCGGGGCTTTCTCCCGCTGGCTGGTTTGCCAATCCTTGGCGGTGTAGCTGTCGGCATCGGAAGCGGGCAGCATGCCTTTTCCGCGAATATGGTCCGCGCCTTTTTCCCCGATCATGATGGTGGGGGCATTCAGGTTGCCGTTGGTGACCGTGGGCATGATGGAAGAGTCGACCACCCGCAGATTTTCCACTCCGCGTACCCGGCATTCCGGATCCACCACGGCCAGGTCATCTGTCCCCATACGGCAGCTACCGGCCGGGTGATAAGCGGTTTCAGCGGACTCTGCTACCCAGTTATCAATCTCATCGTCACTCTGAACATCCATGCCGGGCTCAATCTCCCGGCCACGGTAGGGATCCATGGCCGATTGGGCAAAGATCTCCCGCGTAAACTGTAACCCGGCGCGGAATGCCTGCTTGTCTTCTTCCCGATCCAGATAGTTAAAGAACATCTCCGGCTGTTGCCGTGGGTCGCTGGATTTCAGTTTCACCCAGCCACGGCTGAGCGGTTTGTTGCAGCCAAGGTGTGCCTGGAAGCCGTGACCCTTGACCGCACTGGAGCCGTCGTAGGCGATGGCGCCGGCGAGGAAATGATACTGAATGTCCGGCCATTCCAGCCCCTCGCGACTGCGGATATAGCCGTTGGATTCGAAATGGTTGGAGGCACCGAGACCGCGCTTGAACAGCAGCCACTGGAGACCGATCCACGCTTTGGAGAGTGGCCCTAGCGCGCCGTTCAGGGTGATATTCTGGGTACATTCCTGCTGTACCCAGACTTCCAGGTGATCGTGCAGGTTTTGCCCCACGCCTGGCAGGTCGTGGACCACGTCAATGCCGTGCTCTTTCAGGTGTGCCGCGGGGCCGATACCGGAAAGCATCAACAGCTTGGGAGAGTTGAAGGCACTGGCGGAGAGAATGACTTCGCGTTTCGCGCGCGCACGAAATGTTTTGCCATGTTGCTCGTACTCGACCCCGATGGCTTTCTTGCCTTCCATGATGACCCGCGTAGTGAGGGCGTGCATCTTCAGCTCGAGATTACGGCGCGACAGGGCCGGCTTGAGATAGGCCAGGGCGGTAGAGCAGCGGACGCCGTCGCGTACGGACATATCCATACGCCCGAACCCTTCCTGGCGATAACCGTTGTAATCCTCGGTATAGCCGTAGCCCGCTTGCTTGCCCGCTTCGATAAAGGCGCGGTAAAGCGGGTTTTGCATATTGTTGCCATTGCAGGCAGTGATGGGACCCTCACCGCCGCGATAATCATCCTCACCGTAAACACAGGTTTCCGAACGCCTGAAATACGGCAGAACATCGGCATAGGCCCACCCGTTTGCCCCCTGCTGTGCCCACTCTTCGTAATCGCCCTTGCAGCCGCGCACGAAGGCCATGCCATTGATCGACGATGAACCGCCGATGACCTTGCCGCGAGCCTGATGAATACGCCGGTTCTTTAATCCCGGTTCCGGCTCGGTGTAAAACTCCCAGTCGTACTTCGGCATATTGAGCGGGATCGACAGTGCCGTCGGCATACGGATGAAAATGGAATTGTCTTTGCCGCCAAATTCCAGCAACAGCACACCGGTGTCCCGATCCTCGGAGAGGCGGCTGGCGACGACGGCACCGGCGGAACCGGCGCCGACCACGATGTAATCGAAAGTCTGGTCAAAATTGGATTCGGTCATTGCAGTTCTCAAGCGGGGCCGGGTTCATCTTCCTCACCGGGGGTGCGCGTGGCGAGCTCTCGGCGCATGTGCAGGTACTGCAGGTGCGCCTCGAAGTGATCGACGATATCGCCGATCACCTGTTCGCGGGTATAGCCCATGAGGTCGTAGGTAAGCCCGCCTTCGCGCAGGTGCGGTTCCAACCGGAAATAGCTGGACCGGGGTTGCTCGGCGCGCAGGGTGAATGCAGGCATGGAACACTGTCGCGGCCATACCTGATAGGTAAAGTCCACCTCCTCACCGAGTGTTACATTCAGTGCTACGTGCAGGTCATCACCGCCACCCTCAGTAATGTTTACCGGATAGCCTTTCTCGGAAAGCTCCTCTTTTACCGCCTCGAACGCGGGCCGCACGGTGCGCTCGATAAACTGTTCCACCTGTTTGAAGGTCGGGAAGCTGATTGCACGGGCAAGCCGCTGACTCCAGTTGCTGTGTCCTTCGCGGGAGACGGTTCGGCCAGATAAATGACCGGACAAGGCGTCCTGCATACTTGCGGATTTAAGACCTTCCAGGCGCAGTGCCTTGGAGAGCCCGAGCATCATCAGAATCAGGACGAAGGCAAAAGGCAGCCCCATGATCACCACGGCACTTTGCAGTGCTGCCAGTCCATCGGTCATCAATAACGAGAGAGTAACGATGCCGATAATGGCCGCCCAGAGCACGCGCATCCAGGGTGGTGCATCGTGATTGGGGTCCTCCAGCCGACAGGTGAGGTTGGACAGCACCAGTGAGCCGGAGTCGCCGGAAGTGACGAAGAACACAATGGAGAGAATGGTGACCGCAATGGTGGTCAGCGTGGTCCAGGGCATCTGCTCCAGGAACAGGTAAATGGCAGAGCCGGGATTTGCTGTGGCCTCCTTGCCAAACTCTGCCGCGCCCCCCAGCACCATATCGATAGCGGCGTTACCCATGATTGCCATCCACGCTGCCATAAACATAAAGGGCAGTATCAGCGTGCCGGCGACAAACGAGCGGATAGTACGGCCGCGGGAGATGCGCGCGAGAAACAGCCCCACAAACGGTCCCCAGGCAATCCACCAGGCCCAGAAGAAGATGGTCCAGGCGTTGAGCCAGTCCTGTGGTGGATCGAAGGCAAACGTATTGAAAGACAACTCGACAAAGTGCTGTATGTAATCGCCGAGGTTGGTAACGAACGCATCCAGCAGAAAGCGGGTTTTGCCACTAAGTAACACAAACAGCATCAGCGCGATGGCGAGCAGCATATTGAATTCAGACAGTCGTCGAATGCCGCGTTCAACACCGGTAGCGGCCGAGATTGCTGCAAACACCACGATCAGCACCGCGAGCACTGCCTGGGTCGCGGTACCCTCGGGTACGCCGAACATATATTTCAGGCCGAAGTTGAGCTGGATGATGCCAATGCCGAGGCTGGTGGCGACGCCAAACACCGTACCCAGCACCGCGGCAATATCCACGGACGTTCCGATCGGGCCGTAAATACGCTTGCCAAACAGGGGGTAGAGTGCGGAGCGGATGGTCAGGGGCAGTCCGTGGCGATAACTGAAAAACGCCAGTGACATGCCCACCAGGGTATAGACGCCCCAGCCCGATAATCCCCAGTGCAGGAAGGTGATGGCCATGGCCTGACGAGCGGCTTCAATGGTGCCGCCCTCACCCGTTGGCGGAGCGATGAACTGGGTGAGTGGTTCGACAATGCAGTAGAAAATCAGGTCGATACCGATGCCCGCCGCGAACAGCATGGCCGCCCAGGTGACCACATTGAACTCTGGCTCCGCATGGTCCGGCCCCAGTTTGATATCTCCGTATTTGGACAGTGCGACAACAATGACGAAAACGAGGTAAGCGACGATTGCAAGAAAGTAAAGCCAGCCGAAGCTGCCTGAAATCCACGCGAGTACGCCGTAGATGACTTTGCCGGCCTGCTCGGTGAAAAACATGGCCCACAGGGAAAAGAGCGTGATGCCAATGACGGAACTGTAAAACACCTGAGGTTTGAGGCGTGCCTCATCAGCGGTGGCTTTGGATGAATTCTCCGAAGACTTTGGGTTATGCATAGACTTAGCCCGTTTTGCTGTAAGGGCGGCAGGAAAAGGTTGTCCTCAGGATAGTCCATACATCGTTGGTGAACGCGCCGGCATAAGGAGTGGGGCGCCCCGAGTGTTTAACTTATGGACAAAATCGCCAGCAGAAGGGAATTGGTAGAGGAGAACGGGAGAGCGCGAAGAACCGGTAAGGAGAAACAGGGGGAAGAAACTGGTAAGAGGTGCGGGAAAGCGGGGGCTTTCGCCCCCGCCAGTATCACTTGTGCAAATCGGTCAACTTACGACAGCTGGCTGATTTCCTCCAGCTGCTGCTGCAGGCGAGAGCGGGCACTCTCGAATTCGACCAATCTGTCTTTTTCCTTGTTGACCACGGCTTCGGGAGCCTTGTCGACAAATTTCGGGTTGTTCAGTTTGCCGTTAACCCGCGCAATCTCTTTGTCCAGCTTGTCGATTTCTTTCTGCAGGCGCGCACTTTCCGCCGCCACGTCAATCAGACCAGCCATGGGTACCAGCAATTCCAGGTCGCCTACCAGTGCCGTGGAGGAGGCCGGTGCAGTTGCACCTTGCTCCAGCCATTCGATGGAGTCGAGGCTGGCCAGCTTGGTCAGCAGGCTGCGGGTCTGCTTCAGTAGGTCTTCGTCCCGTGCGGAGCCGTTGCGCAGGATCAGCGGGATTTTCTTCGCCGGCGAGATATTCATCTCACCGCGAATGTTGCGCACGCCCTCAATTACGCCCTTCAGCCAGGCGATGGCCGCTTCGGCATTTTCGTCGATGCGGTGTTCGTTGGCTTCCGGGTAGGGCTGCAACATGATGGTGTCGCCGGCTTTGCCGGCCCGGTCCTTCACGCGCTGCCAGATTTCCTCGGTGATATACGGCATCAGCGGGTGTAGCAGGCGCAGGATGGTTTCCAGCACGCGGATCAGGGTGCGACGGGTACCTTTCTTCACCGCATCGCTGGCGTTGTCGTCCCACAATACCGGCTTGGACAGTTCCAGGTACCAGCTGCAGTACTCGCCCCAGATGAAGTCGTACAGTGCCTGGGAGGCGAGGTCGAACCGGTAGTTGTCTACCGCTTCTTTCACAGTGATTTCGGTGCGCTGCAGCAGGGAGATGATCCAGCGATCGGCGATGGACAGCTCGAAATCATCGCTGCCATCCTGGCCGCAATCGTGGCCATCGCAGTTCTGCAGCACATAGCGGGATGCGTTCCAGATCTTGTTGCAGAAGTTGCGGAAACCCTCGATACGGCCAACGTCGAACTTGATGTCGCGACCGGTAGAGGCAAGGGAGTAATAGGTGTAACGCAGTGCGTCGGTGCCGTAGGCGGCGAGGCCTTCGGGGAATTCCTTGCGGGTCTGCTTCTCGATCTTTTCGCGCAGGTGTGGCTGCATCATGCCAGTGGTGCGCTTGGCTACCAGGCTTTCCAGGTCGATACCGTCGATCAGGTCGATGGGGTCGAGCACGTTGCCCTTGGACTTGGACATCTTCTGGCCGTGGCTGTCGCGCACCAGGCCGTGCACGTACACGGTGTGGAAGGGCACTTCCTTCTTGAAGTAGAGGGTCAGCATCATCATGCGCGCGACCCAGAAGAAAATGATGTCAAAACCGGTGACCAGCACGCTCGTCGGGTGGAATGCCGCCAGCTCCGGGGTTTCTTCCGGCCAGCCCAGGGTACCGAAGGTCCACAGGCCGGAGGAGAACCAGGTGTCGAGCACGTCGTCGTCCTGACGCAATTCGATATCGCCCAGGTTGTGCTTCTTGCGCACTTCTTCTTCGCTGCGACCGACGTAGACCTTGCCTTCGTTGTCGTACCACGCCGGAATGCGGTGCCCCCACCACAGCTGGCGGGAGATACACCAGTCCTGAATATCGCGCATCCAGGAGAAGTACATGTTCTCGTAGTTCTTGGGCACGAATTCCACGCGGCCGTCTTCCACGACCTTGATGGCTTCTTCTGCCAGCGGCTGGGTTTTCACATACCACTGGTCGGTGAGCCACGGCTCGATCACCACGCCGGAGCGGTCACCGCGGGGGACTTTCAATGTGTGCGGCTCGATTTTTTCCAGCAGACCGAGAGCATCCAGGTCATCGACTACCTGCTGGCGCGCGGCGAAGCGCTCCATGCCGCGGTATTTCTCCGGCACGTTGTCGTTCAGGTTGGCGTCCTGATCGAGGATGTTAATCATCTCGAGATTGTGGCGCTGGCCCATTTCGTAGTCGTTGAAGTCGTGGGCCGGGGTGATTTTCACACAGCCGGTACCGAACTCCAGATCCACGTAGTCGTCGGCAATGATCGGAATCTCGCGGTCCGCGAGCGGCAGCTTGATGGTTTTGCCGATCAGGTGCTTGTAGCGCTCGTCTTCCGGATGCACTGCCACAGCGGTGTCGCCGAGCATGGTTTCCGGGCGGGTGGTGGCAACCACCAGGTGGCCACTGCCGTCGGTCAGCGGGTAGCGGAAGTGCCACAGGTGGCCCTGTTCTTCCTCGTTCAGCACTTCCAGATCGGAAATTGCGGTGTGCAGTTTCGGGTCCCAGTTCACCAGGCGCTTGCCGCGGTAGATCAGGTCGTCTTCATACAGGCGGATGAACACTTCCTGTACAGCCTTGTAGAAGCCGTCGTCCATGGTGAAGCGTTCGCGGGACCAGTCCGGGCTGGCGCCGAGGCGACGCAGCTGGCGGGTGATGTTGCCGCCGGACTCTTCCTTCCACTCCCAAACTTTCTCTATGAACTTGTCGCGGCCCAGCTCGTGGCGGGACTTGCCTTCAGCGGCCAGCAAGCGCTCTACCACCATCTGCGTGGCGATACCGGCGTGGTCGGTGCCCACTTGCCACAGGGTGTTGTCGCCCTTCATGCGGTGGTAGCGGATCAGGGCATCCATGATGGATTCCTGGAAGCCGTGGCCCATGTGCAGGCTGCCGGTGACGTTCGGCGGCGGGATCATGATGCTGTAAGGATCGGCTTCGGTATCACCGGACGGCTTGAAATAGCCGTTTTCTTCCCAGGTTTTGTACCACTGCTGTTCGATGGCGTTGGGCTGGTATGTCTTGTCCATGCGCGGGGGAATGCCTTGCTTTGAATCGCTTTGCCGCCCGGGGCCGGATACGCGGTCACACCGGGGCGATGAAATGAATGGGTGAGTATATAAAAAGGGGCGGAATTATACCGCCGGGGCCGGTCGGGGCAAAAGGTTGCCGGGGATTTCCTGAATTGGCGCCTGGAACCGATTCGACAGGTTGCTCGATCGGCCGGGCTGGGTCATTCGGATTCGAGTTCTTCCGGGTAGATCTCATTCACCATCCGGGTGATATTCGCGCGCAGCTGGCGCTCCAGCTCGGGCAGCTGTTCGGCCATCAACTGCTCAATAAGGCGCTCGCGATCGCTGGGACCGGTTTCTTGTTCTTTGCCTGTATCCGCGGGTTGCGCGTTTTGCGGCTCCGATGGCGTATCGGGCTCTTCCTCTATGGAGGGCTTTGCCTCTGATGCTTGATCGGGTTCCGGGCGGGGAATTCTGCCCCCCGTCAGGCGCGCGCGGATATGCGGTGGCAGGAAGGGGTTTTCTGACATCGCCGCCGGCAGCGGTTTCCGCTCGCTCTGGGCTTTTCGCTCAATGGCGGGTGTGTCAGGCGCGGAGGCGGGCTCCACCTCAATCTTCTCCGCATTTCCTGCCTTCTCATCCGTCACCGGCAGTGGCTTGGCGGGCTTTTGCTGGGGATCGAAGAGGCCGGGTTGGAATTCTTCACGGGAAGAGGCGCCATTGGTTTTCTTTATATCTGATTGTTCTTCGGATGTATTTTCGGTCTGGGTGGCGTTGCTCTCTGCCGGCGTCTGTTTGTTTTCGGTCAGCGGGCTGGTGCTGCGCGGCAGGTTCTGCAGTGGGCGCAACAGTTCCCGGTCGGCATCGCTGAGCAGCGGGGCATATTCCTCCGCGGGCTCTTCATCCACCGGGCTGAACAGGATGGGCAGGTCTGCCTCTTGCAGCGGGCGCTGGGCCGCTAGTGGCGCACGTTGTGGCTTTGTGACCGGTGGGGCACTTTGGGGTTGTTCAGATTGGTTGGGTCCGGCGACCTGGTCGAGCAGCGGGATATCCGCTTCCATATCGCTGCCGAGGAGCTCCCGCAGGGAGTTGAGCTCACTGAGTAGCTCGTTCGGGGGCTGGCCGTGGCGATGCTTTCTGTTTTTCTTGCGACCGGACATGGAGCTGGCTTTCGTTTCCGCTGGGGTCAGTTGGGTATCTTGTGTGATTGTAACGGATATCCCCTGTCACGGAAGTGACTGTATCGCGTTCTCGAGCGGGCGAGGGAGTCCGGGTGCTGGCAGACGATTTCTGCGAGACGATCGAACTGGCTGAACCAGGTGGGGATTTCACCGCGCAGGTTGATGAGCAGGCCGTGGTGCTGGGCGGGGTCTTCGCCGCTGTTGATCTCGATTGCAGCCTGCTGGTCCAGGTTCTGGGGCGCATGGGGCAGGAAGCTGTCTTCCCGGAAGGTCCACAGAAGTTCGTCCAGCTGTTGTGCCTGCTGCTCGCCATCGACGGCAATCAGCACGTGCAGGCCATTGCGAAAGGCCTTTTCGGCGAGGCGACAGGCGAAAATCGGGATCTCATCCTGATTTTCAGAGGGTAAAACGTAGAAATCTATTCGAGTCATCGATTCGGGCCGTTGGGCGCGGGAGGTTAATGTGAAGGTGCCGATACCCGGTAAAGCCTTGTGAGACCTTCTGCGAGAGGGACCTCACAGAAGAGCCCCCATGGATGGGTTCACGGCGTGTCTCGCAAGGCTTTACCGGGTAGCGGTGCCGCCACTTCATCATTTCAGAGCACTGAAGCTGGTTGTGAGGCGGTCCCGCTGCCGGAAACGGTTCGCAGGACACGCCGTGAACCCATCCATGGGGGCTTGTCGAAAAGGTCCCTCTTTTCGACAGTCCTGCGAACCGTTTCCGGCAGCGGGACCTGCGCCTCGGAGATTTGGCTTCGTATTTGACGCTGCTGTCGTTTACTTTTTGTTCAGGATGTATTGCAGCAGCAGCGGTACCGGGCGTCCGGTAGCGCCTTTGGCCGCGCCGGACTTCCAGGCGCTGCCGGCGATATCCAGGTGGGCCCAGTTGTAGTCTTCAGCGAAGCGCGCCAGGAAGCAGGCGGCGGTAACGGAACCGGCTTCACGGCCACCGATGTTCTGCATGTCGGCAAAATTGGAGTTCAGCATCGGCTGGTATTCGTCCCACAGGGGCATACGCCAGGCGCGGTCACCGGTCGTTTCACCGGCAGCAAGCAGCTCTTCGGCGAGCTTGTCCTGGTTGGCATAGAGGCCGGTGGCGTGGTTGCCAAGTGCGATGACACAGGCCCCGGTCAGGGTGGCCACGTCGATCACTACGCTGGGCTTGAATTTGCCCGCCCAGGTGAGGGCATCGCACAGAACCAAACGGCCTTCGGCATCGGTGTTGAGGATTTCGATGGTTTTGCCGCTCATGGAAGTAACAATGTCGCCTGGCTTGCTGGCGCGGCCACTGGGCATGTTTTCCGCGGCGGCAACCACACCGACCACATTGACCGGCGCATTCATTTCTACCAGGGCATTCATCACGCCGAAGACACTGGCGGCGCCGCACATGTCGAATTTCATTTCGTCCATCTGCATGCCGGGCTTGAGACTGATGCCACCGGTATCAAAGGTGATACCTTTACCCACCAGAACAATCGGCTTCTGTCCGGTTTTGCCACCTTTATAGTTCATCGCGATCATCGCGGCGGGCTCGTCACTTCCCTTGGCGACGCTCATGAAGGCGCCCATGCCCAGGGCTTCCATCTTCTTGTTATCGAGCACGCTGGTGGTCAGTTTTGGGTGTTTCTTCGCCAGCGCTTTGGCTTCAGAGGCGAGATAGCTCGGTGTACAAATATTGCCCGGCAGGTTGCCCAGCTCGCGTGCTACGTTGCTGCCCGATGCCTGGGCACAGCCCAGATCGACGCCCTGTTGTACTGCCTTGAGCTGTTTTTTGTCCGCGGCGTGAACGGTGAATTTGGCCAGCGGGTAGGGTTTGGCATCGCTGTGACAACGGGTGAATTTGTAGCCAGCGAGACCTGCGGCCAGCGCCAGCTGCTGCGCCTGCCAGCCAGCGTCGGCATCAGTAACGGAGACTTCGCCCAGGTAGCTGGTGGCATCCTTCAGGGATTTGACTGCAGCGGCGCTGGCACTTGCCAGCTTGCGGAACTCTGCCTGGGAGACGGGCGTTTTACCGGAGCGCACCAGCAGGACCCGCTCGGCGCCGCCTTCGAGGGTGGGGACCATAAGGGTGCTGCCGGCGGCGCTGCCGAGATCGCCGCGCTTTAACAGTTTGGCCAGGTTGCCGCCATTGGCCTTGTCGAGGGCGCTACCGCTATCGGTGAAGCGGTTCTTGTTGTCGACGGCGATAATGGCGCAGGCGCTGCGCTGTTTGCTGATGTCGGTGACCTTGGCGTTACACTGCATGTAATTGGTTCCTTGATGTTCTGGTAAGTCCGCGGCTTGTGCGTATCGATACGAGCAGGGTATCTGTCAGTCTGGTTGTTCTGAACCGAGACATTGCCGGGCTTTTTAGTGATAATGCGCCGCACAAGTTTAACCCGAGAAGGATCGGATTGCTTGATCCGGTGTCCTATGCTGACACCGCTTGTATCTAAACCGGAATCTCGACTTCCATTCGCCATTTCTTCGAACTGTAATCAGGGAAGCTGGTCGTTCAGTGATTATTTTCCGCTACCTCTGTCGCGAACTACTCGGCGCGACACTTGCCGTCAGTGCCGTGCTGTTGCTGATGGTTATGAGTGGCCGTTTTGTGAAGTATCTGGCCGAGGCGGCAGCGGGAGATCTGTCCGCGGGCATCCTGTTTTCTCTGATGGGATATCGCCTGCCTGGCTTCCTTGAGCTGGTGGTGCCGCTAGGCTTTTTTGTGGGCATCCTGCTGGCTTACGGTCGTCTGTATATCGAAAGCGAGATGACGGTGCTGCACGCCTGTGGTTTCAGTGAGCGGCAGTTACTGCGCTATACGCTGGTGCCTGCGCTGCTGGTCGCGGCGCTGGTGGCTTCCATGAGTCTCTACCTGACTCCGACCGGTATTGAACGCACCTCCCATCTGCTCACTGCAGACAAGACCCGCAATGAATTCGATCACCTGGTGCCCAAGAAGTTTGTCGCCACCGGCGGAGATCGGGCGGTGTACTACGCCGATGGTCTCAGTGACGACAAGTCCACCATGCACGATGTGTTTCTGGCCGAGCTAGGGAATTCCCGCGGGAATATGGAAACCGATCACCAGATTGTCACCGTGGCCCGGGAAGGGGTGCAGTTGATCGACCCGGAAACCGGGCTTCGGTACCTGGTACTGCGCGACGGCTATCGCTACGAGGGGATCCCCGGACAGAGCGATTACCGCCAGATGGCGTTTTCCAGCTATGAGGTGCTGCTGGATATTCCGCGCCTGCGCAGCAAGGCCAGTGAGAAGCTGCAGTCCATGTCCACCGCCGCGCTGTGGAAGAGTGATAACCCGCGTGAGCGGGTCAACCTGCACTGGCGCTTCAGCTTGCCGGTACTGGTATTGATAGTGGCCATTCTCGCGGTGCCACTAAGCCGTACCAACCCGCGCCAGGGACGCTACGCGAAGATGATTCCTGCAGTGCTGCTGTATATCGTTTACCTGGTTGCCCTGCAGGGGGTCCGTGGTGCCATCGAGGATGGCAAGATCGAACAGGCCTGGGCTATATGGCTGGTGCATCCGCCATTTCTGATTCTTGGATTGCTGCTGCTCGGCGGGCGCAATCGCAAGCCGCGCAAACCCCGTGGTGGCCCGAATGCCGGTGGTGATGCCCGAGTCCACGGTGCAAGTGGAGGTTCCGATGTCCCGGCTTGATCGCTATATTGCCCGCACCGTGACCATGGCCATTCTCGCCGTTTTGCTGGTGATCCTGGGGCTGGACCTGATTTCCGCGATTGTCGATGAACTCGAGGATCTCGGCGATAACTATCAGTTTGTCAATATTCTGGAATATGTCCTCTGGACATTGCCCGAGCGCATTTACAGCCAGCTCGGCTTCTCCGCGCTTGTGGGGTGCATGGTTGGTCTGGGTACTCTCGCCAGTACCAGTGAATTGACGGTGATGCGGGCTTCCGGGGTTTCTATCGGGCGGATTGCCTGGGCGGTGATGAAGCCGGTTCTGGTGCTTATCGTGCTGGGACTTATGCTCGCCGAGCTGGTGATTCCGGTGACCAACCAGGCCGCCGAGAGCCGCAAGGCCATTGCCCAGGGCGAGCTGGAGAACTCCGGTCTGGAGCAGGGACTGTGGCTTTACGACGGCGGCGAGTTTGTCCATTTCAATGCGGCACTGCCTGGCGGAACCCTGTTTGGCATTACCCGATACCGTTTCGACGAGGATCGCCAGCTGCAGCAGGTGGTGTTTTCCGAGCGCGGCCACTATGAAAATGACCGCTGGGAGTTGCAGAACAGCCGTCAGACCAGTCTCACACCGGAACGCGCGAGCAGCAGTCAGGAAGAGCGCTCCTACTGGGATTCGGACATGTCCCCGGATCTGTTTTCGTTGGTCGTACCGATGCCATCGGACCTGTCGCCGCGCAACCTCTGGTCATACGGCAAGTTCCTCGATCGCAAAGGCGAAGAGTCCGCCCGCTACTGGTTGGCCTTCTGGAAGAAAGTGTTGCAGCCGCTCACCATCGCCGGTCTGGTCATGATGGCTATCTCTTTTATCTTCGGCCCCCTGCGGGAGGTGACCACGGGGCTGCGGGTATTTACCGGGGTGATCGTGGGGATTGTGTTCCGGACGGTACAGGACATGCTCGGTCCTTCGTCGGTGGTATTCGGGTTCTCGCCGTTTATCGCGGTGATTGTGCCCATCCTTGCCAGCTTCCTGCTCGGCTGGTTGCTGCTGAAGCGCGCTCGCTAGCGATTTTTGATTGGTCGATAGCGGGGGCTGGTTTGGCTGAACCGGTCCCCCGCTCACTAGGCTGCGATCAGCTCAGCTTCTTTTCCTTCTTCTTTTTGGGCAGGCGCCTCACCTCAGAATCCGATGCCAGGTCGTGCCAGCTGGCGCCATCGCTGCGGAAATATCCCCACAGAAAGCCCAACCCAAAGCAGCCCAAAGAGATGGGGCCCACCAGGGCGCGTATCAAACACTGGTACCAGCTCAGCTGCACGCCGTTGTTATTGGCAACCATCAAGCGCCACGCGCGCATGCCGATGGTCTGGCCGGCTACACGCCAGGACCAGAAAAAGTATCCCGCTGTTACCAGTACCAGGCCCAGCTGATACAGCGGTCCACCCACGCAGGGCGTGTAGTCCACATGTTCCGGTTGGCACTGCAGGCCGCCGAATGTAGAGACCACTAGCATTGCCAAGAAGCCGTACACCATCCATAGGCCCGCCACGATCAGGGTATCGTAGAGTAGGGACATGAGTCGCGGCAGGACGCCGGCGTAGGGAAGCTGGTTAAACTGGGTGGGCGTTTTGACTGGATCTGGCACGGGAATCTCCGCCGGTAAGAACTGGCGGGGATTCTAGCAAAACTGATTGCTCGGCGGGAAAACGAAACGGAGGGGGCACAAGGCCCCGCTCAGAACTGGTATTCGAAAGAGAAGCGGAACTTGTCGTCAGATAACCGGAAATCGTAATCCAGGTTCTGGTTCAGGCTGCCATTGCTCTGGGTGTAGCGCAGCAGCGGGTGTTGCCTGTTGCGCTTGTGCTGTGCCATGTAGGTTTTGAAGCCCATTTTCAGAATCTCGTTCACGGCGCGGCCGCCGGTCACATTGTTGGATTCATCTGGGTGGGTATAGAGCTCCAGCCACTGGTGGTTCAGGCGGCGGTGTACCATGCCCATGGAGTTATTGCGCAGGTTTTCCGCGGACTCGTACAGGGCGTGGTTGTCCATGCCGAAGGCACTGTCGATGAAAAAGGCGTTGTCTGCCTGGAGATTCAGCGCGGTGTTCGAGTCCGGGATAAAAATGCTGTCGGCGAGTACTGAGGTGGAGGCGGGGATAAATACGAGCGCGATCGCTGCCGACCGGCAGGATGCAAGGCACTTGTTGGAACGAAACCTGTTACTGCGAGTTTCCATTTTTCCACCCCGGGGCGTTTTACTTGGTTCAGAGCGCCGATGAACAGCTACTGAATTTATTATGGCTCACCCTTAATAAACCGTTGTATCTCACAAATCCGCGTAATTTTCCACTGACGTCAGTGAATACTCCTGCGTTCCTGGTCATTTTATGCCGGGCCCCGTGGTTGCTGGATGTCTAGAGTTTTGCCCAGCTGGTGCGGGCTGTGCAGAGGTTTCCGCCAGTATTTTTTAAGACCAAAACCATTGGGTCAAAATTTTGTTTATAAAAACTTTGTCTAGTGGTTGGGAGCTTGGATCATTAGGTGCAGGGGTGGTTCATTGGTCACTTTATGTTTGGCGTCTGCATTCTCCTATTGATCGGAGTCCGCCGGATCGCCCAGCTGACGTCTGCCATAGGGGGCGGCCGGGACTGTCGATGGCAGGGGCGCACAACTGGTTGACAGCGTTGTCTTTTACGTTAAGGTGGACGGTTGACCGGTATAGGAAACCGGCCAGATTACATAAGAAGCCAACCGGGCATCCAAGCAGGATGTACCCACCGATAAAGAGAAGATCGATGAAGCGACTTCCCCTTTTTGCCAGCCTTGCGCTGTCTGCCTTTATTGCCTCCTGTAGCGACTCGGATTCCGTTAGTAGGGAGGACGCAACCGCGCGTATCGCCGCCAACTTTGATGTAACCCAGGAGATCCTGACCAATTTCCAGGGGGTGGACGCGGATTTGCGCGCGCAGTGCAAGCAGGCCGGTGGTAGCGAGGCGACCTGTTCCACCTACCGCATCAGCCTGATCAACAATGGACCGTCGATCGGCGCGGAAGAACGGGATTGGACACTCTACTTCCACAGCGTGCGCCGCGCTCTGGCGCTGCTGAACAGTGACGAATTCACCCTCGAGCGGGTCAATGGCGACCTGCACCGACTGACGCCTACAGACGCATTTAATGGTATTCCCAGCGGTGAACCCCTGGCACTGGACTTCCTGATCGAGAGCTGGATGCAGTTCGAGTCCGACTTCCAGCCGCGCCTGTTCGTGGTCGACGCTGACGGACAAGCGCAGGTGATCGAGTCCACGGATACCGACGACCTGCAGGACATCGTCCTGCCCATCACCAAAAACGACCCGGACAACTGGAAACGGGTCGCCAGCGATGCCAACACACTGGCCACGGCGGCCAGTCGCTTCCAGCGCTTTACTGCTGATGCCGAGATCATCGGCAATGCAGGGGAAAACTGGCGCGGCCGGATTATTCCCCAACCGGTCACTACCACGTTGCCGGACGGCGCGCCGGTGAATCTGGATAACGGGCTCACTCTGACGGCAAATGGACTGGCTGAAGGCAGCGTGGCGGCCCTGACACAACGGATCAAACAATTGGGCCTCGCTGCGGACAGTAAGGACGCCTATCCGGTCGAGGTAGCCGTCGCGTCATCGTCTTTCGATGGGGCAGTGGCCGGTGCATATCGCCTCACCGTAGGTGAAGACGGTGCGACCGTGACCGGCGCAGACGAAAGTGGTGCTTTCTACGGCGTTCAGTCGCTGCTGGCACTGGTGGACCTGAAAAGTAAAACCATGCCGCTGGCGGAGGTAGAGGATGCGCCGCGCTTTCCGCACCGCGGCATGTTTCTCGACGTGGGCCGCAATTTCCACAGTAAAGAAGTAGTGCTCAAACTGCTGGACCAGATGGCGGCCTACAAGCTCAACCGGTTCCATTTCCACCTGTCCGATGACGAAGGCTGGCGCCTGGAGGTTCCTGGATTACCGGAGCTGACCGAGGTGGGCAGCCAGCGCTGTTTTGACCTGGATGAAAATCACTGCCTGCTGCCGCAGCTGGGGTCCGGCCCCAATGCGGATAACTTCGGTAGCGGCTTTTACAGTGTTGATGACTATGTAGAAATTCTGCGCTACGCGGCGGATCGCCAGATCGAAGTGGTCCCGGAGTTTGATATGCCCGCCCATGCGCGCGCTGCAGTGGTGTCAATGGAGGCCCGTTATCGCAAGCTGAAAGACACCGATCCGGCGGCTGCCAGTGCCTATCGCCTGATCGATCCTCAGGACGATACCGAGTACCTATCGGTCCAGTTTTACCATGACAGCTACATTAATCCCTGTATGGATTCCACTTACCAGTTTGTGGGTAAGCTGATCAGCGAAGTGAAAGCCATGCATGACACCGCCGGGGTAGCGCTCGAAACCTGGCACTTTGGTGGTGATGAGGCGGTGAATATTCTCGCGTCTGGGTCGTTCGAGGTCGGTCCGGGCAATGATCCTGCGAAGGGGGATGTCACTGCGGAACAGCGCAACAAACCCTGGGCCAATTCGCCCCAGTGCAAAAAGCTGATTGCCAGTGGTGAAGTCAGGGCCATTGACGAGCTGGGTGAGCTCTACGCCAAGCGTGTAAGCAAGCTGGTGGCCGACGCTGGTATTCCCACCATGGCGGCCTGGAACGATGGTGTAAAGAAAATTACCGACGCTGACGCCGAGCTCGCCACCGAGCACAGCTATGTGAATTCGTGGGCGCCCCTGTTCTGGGGTGGGGGTGACGAGAGTGTGCACTTCTACGAGACTGGTTTTGACCTGGTGCAGTCCCACTCGGACTACCTTTACTTCGATATGCCTCAGGAAGTGGATCCCGCGGAGCGCGGTTACTACTGGGCGTCTCGCTACACCGATGCCCGTAAAACCTTCAGCTATACACCGCTCAATACCGCTCAATTGGCCGAGCTTTATCCCAATCGTGACGGACACGGCTGGACCGCGACTTCGCCTGCGGCAGAGTTTGCACACAGTGTGAACGGTATGCAGGGGCAGCTGTGGAGTGAGGTGGTGCGTACCGATGAGGCGGTGGAATACCAGGTGTTCCCGCGTCTGCTGGCGCTGGCGGAACGCGCCTGGCACCAGGCGTCCTGGGAACTGCCAATTCAGGAAGGGCAGGTATTCTCTGCCGAGACCAGGTTTATGGACAAGCAGGCACTCGCTCGGGATTGGCATAACTTTGCCGCTGCGCTGGGCAACAAGGAGTTGCGCAAGCTGGACCGTGCAGGAATTGGCTATCGAGTACCCGTGCCCGGCGCGGTGGTTGATGGCGATACCGTAAAAACTGCTCTGCCATATCCCGGGCTGTCGCTGGAGTATTTTGACGGTGACACCTGGCAACCACTGAGCGACAAAGTGGCGGCACAGTCGGTGCAGTCTGTTCGCGCTCGCAGTGCTGATGGCAAGCGTGCCGGTCGTGCGGTTTCGCTGGAAAGCGCCAAGACGTTGACCGCTCGCTGATTTTTCCCTTCTTGTAGCGGTGGTCCCACAGAGATGTGGGACCACCGCCGCCTTCCTCCCGGCATGCCGCGTTCATCGCACAAACACCTGCTGACTCACTCATCGACTCATCTCCGAGCCGTGCTCTGCGGTTGCTCACGCTTCTGATTAACTGACAGGTCTACAATTGCCGAGTCAGCAGCCGGAGTCTTCGGTTGTGGGTGGCGCGGTTATCCTCCCTGGCTCGGCCTCAGGTTCTGGCCCGGCCTTTCCTGTCAACGGTGACGTGGTTTTTGCCATCGGAATCGGGAGCCAGTCCCGAATATGCTGTAATGACTGAAGTCGGGGGCTGCTCGGTTTACTGTCGCTACCCGTCCGCGATAAAGATCATAAGAAGCATAAGGTTGAATAGAGGGAACTATGGCGAGATCCAAGGTGTACGATTATGTGATCGTAGGGGCGGGGTCCGCCGGCTGTGTGCTGGCCAACCGTCTCAGCCAAGACGAGCAGAATCGGGTTTGTCTGCTGGAGGCGGGGCCCTCAGATCATAACCTGATGATCCAGATGCCTGCGGGTATCGGCTATCTGGTACCCGGGAAGCGTTTTAACCGTCATCACTACACTGAACCGCAGACCAATCTCGACAATCGTCGCCTGTTCTGGCCGCGCGGGCGCGTGCTGGGGGGCAGCAGTGCGATCAATGCCATGATTTATGCACGCGGCAATCCGGGAGACTACAACGCCTGGGAAAAGGCCGGTAACCCCGGGTGGGGGTGGTCGGGTATGTTGCCGTACTTTCTGCTGTCGGAGGGCAACCAGCGTGGCAGCGATGCTTATCACAGTGGTTATGGACCGCTGGCTGTTTCCGACCTGAAATGGAAGTCGGCCGCAGGGCAGGCATTTGTAAGCGCTGCCCGCGAAGCGGGACATCGCCTCAATCACGATTTCAACGGCCATCACCAGAATGGCGTGGGTTTCTATCAGGTGACCCAGAAATTTGGCCGGCGCTGCTCTTCTGCCACTGCTTATCTGTATCCGGTGAAAAACCGTCCCAATCTGAGTATTTACACCAGCGCGCCGGCGGCGGTGCTTGAGTTCAAGGGAGATCGGGTAAGTGCGGTGCGGTTGCAAAACGGCACCCGAATAGTGGCCAACAAAGAAGTGATTCTTTGCGCCGGGGCAATCCAGTCACCACAGCTACTGATGCTTTCGGGGATAGGCCCGGAGGGGGATCTGAAAAAACTCGGTATCGTGCCCCAGTGTCACCTGCCGGGTGTGGGGCAAAACCTGCAGGATCACCTGGATATTACCCAGGTGGTGGAGACCGACCGACCTGTCGGCTTTAACGATGCGCTATGGCCCAAGCTCAAGGCTGCGCTGACCTTACCGCAATACCTGTTACTGAATCGCGGCATGCTCACCAACAATATCGCCGAGGCAGGAGGGTTTGCCAGTTCCAGTCTGGCGGGAGAGTACCCGGATATTCAATTCCACCTGAGTGCGGTTCCGCTATTTAATCACGGACTGATCAAGCGACCGGGAGATGGCTATTCCCTGCATGCCTGCGCACTGCGTCCCAAAAGCCGCGGGTCTATTTCCCTGGCCTCTCGCGATCCCAAAGCCTCCCCGCGGATTCAGCCCAATTACCTGTCGCATCCCGAAGATCTTCAGGTATTGCTGGAGGGGTTTGAAATGGCGCGGGACATTATCGGCAAGTCCTCGTTGAAAACACTGCACAAGCGCTGGTGGTTGCCGGGTGAAGCGCTTTCACAGCGGGATTCGATTGCCGATTTTATTCGCCAGTATGCAGAAAGCATTTATCACCCGGTAGGCACCTGCAAGATGGGGCAGGATGAAATGGCAGTAGTGGACAGTGAGTTGCGGGTGCGGGGTGTGGATGGACTGCGGGTAGTGGATGCCTCCATAATGCCGACCCTTATCAGCGGTAACACCAACGCCCCGGTGATAGCTATTGCAGAAAAAGCCGCGGAATTAATTCTCGATAAGCCCGCACTTCACAAGCAGCAGGAACTCAGCGAAAACGCATGATCTGGCAGTGCCCCCATTGTAAACAGTCTCTCGATTTACAGGACCAGAGCTGGCGCTGTGCCAGTGGCCACAGCTTTGACCGCGCCAGGGAGGGGTATGTCAATCTGTTGCCAGTACAGCAAAAACGCAGTAAAGAGCCGGGTGATTCGGCGGAGATGCTCAATGCCCGGCGGCGTTTTCTGGAAGCAGGCCATTACATGCCGCTGGTGGAGGCCATCTGTGCGCAGTTGTCGCGCACGCTCGGAGAGAGTAGCCGGCTGCTGGATGTCGGCTGCGGAGAAGGGTATTACACACGGCAGTTGGTGGGGAACGGCTGGCGGGCCGCGAATATTTTCGGAATCGATATCGCCAAGCCCGGGGTGCGTCTCGCGGCAAAGAAGCTACCCGAGGCCCACCATGCGGTGGCGAGCAGCTATCACTTGCCGGTATTGGATAACAGCGTAGATGCGATTTTACGTGTGTTTGCCCCCGGGCCGACTGAAGAACTGCTCCGTGTTTTGAAACCGGGTGGCGTATTTTTGGATGTCTCGCCTGGTCCGGATCACCTGTGGAGCCTGAAGCAGCGCTTGTACGAAAACCCGCAGCGTCACGAGGCACCGGCGCCGCTGGCGGGTCTCACACTGCTCAGTGAATTACGCTGTGAATTTTCGTTGAATATCGAGAAAAATGCCGAGTTGAGGGACTTCCTTTCCATGACGCCATTTGCCTGGAAAGGGCGCAAGGAGTCTCGCGAAGCACTGGAGCAGCAGGATTCACTAGAACTGGAAGCGGACTTTCTGTTACGCAGTTTCAGCCGCAGCGATTGAGGGTTTTTCCAAATAGGAAAAATCAAACAGAACCAGATACGGACAAGGTGACGACAAAGTGGCGACGCCGCGGGATTACATGTTTATGCAGCAGGCGCTGGCGCTCGCTGCCAAGGGTGCGGAACTGGGGGAGGTGCCTGTGGGAGCGCTGGTGGTTCTCGATGGAGAGATCATCGGTGAGGGATTCAATCAGCCTATTTCCACGTCTGATCCCAGTGCGCATGCCGAGGTAAAGGCGCTGCGGGACGCTGCATCCCGGCGGAATAACTACCGCCTTCCCGGCGCCACCCTGTACGTCACCATCGAGCCCTGTACCATGTGCTTCGGTACCCTGATTCACGCCAGAATTGCGCGCTTGGTCTACGGCGCAGCTGAGCCCCGTGCCGGGGTGGTGGCCAGTCAGTTACAGTTGGCCGAGCAGACATTTTTTAATCACAAGATCGAAGTAGAAGGTGGCGTATTGGCAGCGGAGGCCGGCGCCCTGGTTCGGGAGTTTTTTCAGAAGCGACGCTAGCAATGTTATTGGCTGTCTTGATTAATTCACTACTGGTGGCGGTGGCCGTGGTCATTCACCACGAGGCGCTGAACTTCCTGTTCTGGCTGGGACGGCAAGTGAATGTGCGTCGTAATGTGGGCGTATTGATCGGCGTTTTCGGCGCGCTGGTCGCCCATGTGGTTGAAATCTGGATGTTTGCGGTGGGTTACCTGTTTATGTACCACTCGCCTTTCTTTGGCACTCTGGAGGGGAACTTCAACGGGTCCCTGATGGATTGCGCCTATTTCTCGTTTACCACCTACACCTCACTCGGGGTCGGCGATATAGAGCCTCACGGAGCCCTGCGGTTTACTGCAGGGCTCGAGGCGTTGACCGGGCTGGTGTTGATTACCTGGACCGCTTCGTTCCTGTTTCTCAAAATGCAACGTCACTGGAAGCGGGGCCCCGACCAATAAGCAGCGGGGCATCCAGCTACCCATCGATCAAGCGGCAGAATTAGCGGTGCTCGCGGTTACGACGATTGCCTCAAGGGTCTCTTTTACCAGGGCGTCGAGCTGTGCAGCCATCGCTTCATCGATCATCCTGCCGTCCTCGTTGAACAGGTTCATCGCGCCCGGTACCGCAAGCATGGTCGGCGCAATCCAGGTGCCGAGGGGTTGCAGAATATCGCGCAGGTGGTTGAGTCCACGCATCCCACCCAGCCCACCGGGTGAGGTGGCGAAAAGTGCCGCACGGCGACCCTGGAATACCTCGGCGCGGCCGTAGCGGTCATCCGGGCGGGATACCCAGTCGATCAGGTTTTTCAGTGCGGCAGTCACCGAGCCGTTGTACTCGGGGCTGGCGATCAGCAGGCCGTCGGCACTGGCGAACAGGTCCTTCAATTTACTCGCTTGCTCGGGTACACCTGCCGTCTCGATATCCTCGTCAAACAGGGGCAGGGGATAGTCGCGCAGGTTTACCTCGATCACTTCCGCACCGGCTTCACGGGCCATCTGCGCCGCGGCTGCAGCGAGCTGCCGATTGTAGGAATCCTGGCGCAGGCTGCCAGCGAGGGCCAGCAGGCGTGGTTTCTGGTTGTTGCTCATGGGACACATCCTATCGGTGATTCGGGTTTTGGACCGCCGCCTCCTGATTCGGGGCATTGGTAGGGTCTGATTGGCAGTCATTGTGTCGAATAGTGGCTGGAACAAAAATAGAGATTCTGCAATGCTTCTGTGCATATATGCACAGAAGTCGGTCGCTTCTCCCAGGGAGTCGGGATCCGGTACAGGAAAGAGGGCAATGGCGCGGAATTCAGTAAAGGATTGGAATAACTTGCACTACGCACTGGCGGTAGCCCGGGCCGGGACCCTGTCCGGCGCCGCGCTGGAGCTGAATGTGTCACATTCCACGGTACTGCGACGCATAGACGCGCTTGAAAAAGCGCTTGATACCCGCCTGTTTATTCGCCATCCCCGCGGTTACGTGCCAACGGAAGCGGGGCAGATGCTGATGAATGCTGCGGAGAATATGCAGGATCAGCTGGATCTGATGGTGGGAAAAATGCAGGGGGTGGACGAGGCACTCCACGGCACTCTGGTCATCACTACCGTCAATACCCTTATTCCGCTTCTGATGCCGATCATCCGGGGATTTCAGGCGCAGAATCCTCAGGTTCGATTGCAGCTGGTGGCAGATCGCAGGCACCTGCGTCTGGAGCATGGGGAGGCGCACATCGGCATTCGCCCGGGGGCGAGACCGACGGAGCCTGATTATGTCGTGCAGCCCGGCGCCTCGCTGCAGAATACGCTTTATGCATCCCAATCCTATCTGGACGAATGCGGCCCGTTTACCGGGCTGGATCAACTCGACGGACACCGTTTTATTGCACCTATCGAGGCCTATGACTTTATACCCAGCCTGGACTGGATTACCCGCCATGTGCCGGAAGAGCAGATCGTATTCCGTTGCAATGAATTTTCCGGTTTCGAAGACGCCGCTCGTTGTGGAGTTGGAATTGCCGCTCTGCAAAGCTGGTGTGCTGAAGCGCGGCCGGGACTTCAGCGGTTAATTGACCCGCCGCCGGAATGGCAGACAAAGCTGTGGCTGGTAACCCACCGGGATATGCATCGCACGCGCAAAGTACATTTATTTCTACAGTGGGTAAAAGAAGCGCTTGCCAGGCTGTCGCCGGATATCGGTGTGGTAGCCTGAAACATTAAATAGTAGTCATTCGATATCGTTGGCTGGTACCCGCTGTCAATAGGCGTGTACCTTCTGTAGTCGACATTCAAACCACGTTACCCAAGGGGCTGTTGTGAAAAAAATAAACGCTATTGTGGTTCTTCCTCTTTTTCTATTTGCACTCGGGGGATGTGAACAGAAGCCAAAACCGGCGACGGAAGAAGATTCAGCCGCTGTGGAGTCGCTTCCACTGGATGAAGCCGAGGGCCAGCACCTGGACAAAGATCCGGAGCTGGACCAGTTGGCGGAAGAATATGTGCGGCTGGTGCTGACCTTGGGCAATCACGACAAGAGTTACGTGGATGCCTACTACGGCCCCGAGGCACTCAAAGCAGAAGCCGAGGCCGACCAGGCCTCCCCGGCGGAACTCGCCAGCAGAGCGGAAATGCTGCTTGCCAGGCTGCCACAGGAAATCAAGCCGGCCGATGACCTGCAGACCCTGCGCAAGCACTACCTGAAAACCCAGCTCACCGCGGTTGTCGCTCACGCTCACCATATTGCCGATGCCAGCTTTCGCGATTTCCAACGAGAGGCCAGAGCGCTTTACGATACAGAACCGCCGATACAGACCTACGCCGAGTTTGAGCCGGTACTGGCGCAGCTCGAAAAGGAGCTTCCGGGCAGTGACCCCCTGCACATCCGCGTACAACAGTTTCAGCAGCAGTATCAGATTCCGGAAGACAAGCTGGAGGTGGTATTTGAGGCCGCCATTGCCGAGTGCAAGAAGCGCACCGCGGCGCATATCAAATTACCCGATAACGAAAGTTTCAAACTGGAGTATGTACAGGGCAAGCCCTGGAGTGGCTACAACTGGTATCAGGGCAACGCGCACAGTCTGATCCAGATCAATAGCGAGCTGCCGATCTATATCGACCGCGCGGTAGATCTTGGCTGCCACGAGGGTTATCCGGGGCACCACACCTACAATGCGCTGCTGGAGCAGAAACTGGTCAAGGACCTGGGGTGGCAGGAGTACAGTGTCTATCCGCTTTTCAGCCCGCAATCACTGATTGCTGAAGGCAGTGCGAATTACGGTATCGAGCTCGCCTTTCCGGGAGAACAGAAAACCCGCTTTGAACAGGAAACGCTTTATCCCCTTGCTGGCCTGAACCCGGAAACCGCGGAGAAGTATCACCGTGTCCTGGCATTGAAGGCCCAGCTTAAGTTCGCAGAGAACATCGTCGCGCGGGAATATGTCAACGGCAAGATTGATCGCGATGAAGCGGTTGAGCGCTTCCAGAAGTACACTGCCATGAGTCCGGAAAAAGCCGCACAGCGTGTCAGCTTTGTGGATACCTACGGTGCCTATGTCATCAATTACAACTGGGGTAAGGCATTGGTGCAGGAGTACGTAGAGCAGGGCGCGGATACGAGTGATGATCGCTGGAAAAAGTTCTCCAGACTTCTGTCTTCTCCACGTCTCCCGTCTTCACTTTACTGGTAAGTTTTTCTCAGGGATGGTTGCTCTGTGCGCCAGAGCGCCATCTCAACATTTCTTTACGCTTTCTGCGGTTCCGCTTTTTTTCTGACCTGAATGTCGCCTTAAAGGTTGACGGAAATTTTCCTATTCCGTTTTCCGTGATACCGAGTTTTCCACAAGACTGGCATCCAAATGATTTTCTGTGGATATGTTTGGCGGTAAAAGTCACGAGATCGGCGCGTAAATCCATTTTTAATGGATCGTCTTTTTCGATGAGGGATTCCGTGCCTGGCGCGTGAGTATTTCAAACGGAAGTGTGTGGCGACAAGATTGTGCAAAAGTTCCACAGTTGAAGTTTTTTTTTGGTTGTTTTTTCTACAAGCCGTTGTTTGCGTGTCTAGACTGACAAGTGATTGGGTTGATTGCTGTTTAATTTGCCGAATACGATGGAGTTCTCAATGAAAAAGACACGCGTTCTGACACCGCTTGCAATCGCTGTAGCCGCTCTGATTAGTGCACAACAAGCTGCCGCTGATATGTGGAGTGATGGTGACTTTATTATTCGCGCCGGTGCCAGCTGGATAGATCCAGATGACGATAAGCGTCAATTCCGCCTGAGCGATAATTACTACGGTGCCGGTTTTAATGTTGATGCAGATACTACCTGGAATATCTCCGGCGCCTGGTTGCCGGTAGAGCACTGGGGAATGGAGCTGATGCATATCGGCAGCACCAAGCACAAGTTGGGCATCAAGGATATTCGTGACGGAAACGTTACCTACACGACTGACCGCTACCGTGCGGGCCGCTTCGACGCGGCTTACTCCAATGCCTATCTGAACTGGTATCCGCTTAGCCGCGATTGCCTGGGACAGCCCTATGTTGGTATCGGTGTGAACTATACCGATTTCAGCAATGAAGGCCTGAGTCGCAAGCTCCGCGATCGGATTAACGACCCGGCTCTCGGGTTGGATATCCGCGATGTGGATCTGGGCCTGGGGCATTCCTGGGGCTTTACCAGCCAGTTGGGTGTGGATTTCCGCTTCGGTCGTGAAAGTGCATTCCTGGTCAACGCAGCGGTGCTTTACATCGATGCGGACACCGACCAGACCATTTACTTCACCGATACCGCCCTGCCAGGGAACCCCAGAGGTTCCATTAAAGAAAAAGTTGACTACAGCCCATGGGTATTCAACCTGGGTGTGGGCTACTCTTTCTGATCACCTTCTGGTGATGCAAGGGTAACGTTCAGGGATGAACGGAAAAAGGCACCTTCGGGTGCCTTTTTTATTGCGCTGACTTTTTGGGCTAGCTTAATAACTTGGAAAATCTGAAAAGGACGGGGCGGGTTGCGTATGGAGTATCGTGACTATTACCAGATCCTCGGCGTCGAGCGCGAGGCCGCACAGGATGAGATCAAAAGGGCGTATCGAAAACTGGCGCGCAAATACCATCCGGATGTGAGCAAGGAAGGCGATGCGGAAGATCGTTTCAAGGAAGTCAGCGAAGCCTACGAAGTACTGAAAGACCCGGAAAAACGTGCCGCCTACGACCAGCTGGGGAAAAACTGGGACAGCGGTCAGGACTTCCGGCCGCCGCCTGATTGGGACCAGGGCTTTGAGTTTCACGGTGGTGGCTATACCGAGGCGGATCCGGAAGCCTTCAGTGATTTCTTCGAGAGCCTTTTTGGCCGCGGTGGTTTCACACACGGCGGATTTCGTCGAGGAGGGCAGCAGTTTCACGCCCAGGGCGAGAATACTTATGCGCGCATCGCGATCGATATAGAAGACAGCTATCGGGGCAGCAAGCGCCAGATCACTTTGAAGCACTCGGTCTTGGGCGCTGATGGGCGTCCGGTGATCAAAGAGCGCAAGCTCAATATCACGATTCCCAAGGGCGTGACCGAAGGGCAGCAGATTCGTCTGGCCGGACAGGGGGAGCCGGGAATGGGCAGCGGTAAACCCGGCGACCTCTATCTGGAAATTATCTTCAATCCGCATTCGCGATTCAGCGCCGAAGGCAAGACGGTCTATCTGGAGCTGCCGGTGGCCCCGTGGGAGGCCGCTTTGGGTAGCAAGGTGAAAGTGGATACCCCGGATGGCCCGGTCAATCTCACATTGCCGCCCAATAGCAAAAGCGGTAGCAAGTTGCGCTTGAAAGGGCGGGGGCTACCGGCAAAAGAGCCCGGTGACCTGTATGTGGTGCTGGATGTGGTCACTCCGCCGGCAAATACCGAGTCAGAAAAAGCTGCCTATGGCGCATTTCGCGATGCTTTCAAGTTTGATCCGCGTGCGGGCGCGTGAGCGGTTTTAAGTGCCGGACAAGTTTCAGGAGAGGGATGGTATGACACCAGAGCATGAACAGGCAGAGGCGGTAGCGGTAGTCCTGGATGAGGGCAGTCAACTGACGCTGCGTGAACTGTGTATCGCGTGTGCGTTGTCCGCAGAACAGGTGATGGCACTAATGGACGAGGGGGTCATTGAGCCGCAGGCTATAGAGGGTGCGTTAACGTTCAGTGGCGTCTGCGTCAGGAAGGTGAGGCGGGTGGTCAGACTGGAGCGTGATCTCGGCGTAAATCATGCCGGTGCTGCGCTGGCACTGGAGCTGCTTGAGGAGATCGAGCAGCTCCGTGCGCGAATTCGTCGTTTGGAGCGACGCTAATTCTGGTCCCGCGATCAAAGCGCCTTGCTGGTGATCTGATAAATCAGGTAGCCGGTGTAAACCACGTAAGCCAGCAGCAGCGCGGCCCCTTCAAAGCGATTGATCCGACCCTGCCTGCCACGGAAGCCGTAGCCGAAAATAAACAGCGCAATGGTCAGGCCCATTACCATCGGCCAATCGCGGGTGATCAGTTCAGGCGGCACGATGGGCATGGGCGCGATGGCTCCCGCGATACCTACAACTGCCAGCAGGTTGAACATGTTGGAGCCAACCACGTTGCCGATGGCGATATCGTGCTCGCCCTTGCGCGCTGCGGCGACGGTGGCCGCAAGTTCAGGCAGGGAAGTACCCAGTGCGACAATGGTGAGGCCGATGATCAGGTCACTGACACCCAGCTGCTGGGCGATGGTGACTGCGCCCCAAACCAGCATGCGCGAACTCACGATCAGCAGTATCAGGCCCGCCACGACCCAGAACAGCGCCTTGCCCAGTGGCATATCGTGCTCTGCCAGTTCGGAGTCATATTCGCCTTCGATGGCATCCCCTTTGCCTCTCAGTGCAGAAAAGACTGACCAGCCGATCAGGCTGAAAAAGCCTGCCAGCAAGATCACTGATTCGGTGCGGCTGAGGCCTCCGTTCCAGAAGAATGCTGCGGTGATACAGGTGATTACCAGTAGCAGGGGCAGCTCTTTACGGATGATCTTACTGTTGACGGTAAGCGGAATCACCAGCGCGGTCGCGCCGAGGATAAGTCCGGTGTTGGCGATATTGGAACCATAGGCATTACCCAGTGCCAGGCCGGGGCTGCCGTCCAGTGCCGCCAGGGCAGATACCACCATTTCCGGCGCCGAGGTGCCAAAGCCCACGATCACGATACCGATCAGTAGAGACGGCATCCCCGCATGTTTGGCAGTGGCGGCGGCGCCATCGACGAAGCGGTCAGCGCTCCACATCAGCAGCACAAATCCGGCAAGTATTGCGAGCAGGGCAAGAATCATGGGGGTCCTTAATCTCAGATAGCAGTCTTCTAGATGTTCAATTCGCCACCGGCGGGGCGAATCGGGGCCGATTGTAGCGACATTACCGCGGGCTTGCAGGTTTGATTCTTACTGTGCGCGCTGGTGGCGCCAGATACCGGACCCTAAAGTTTGGGCTGATTTTGATACTGGCAGAGGCCGTGGCGTTATGAACAAGAAACTGCTCCTGGGGGCGCTGATTGGCGCGGGTATGTCGATGTTGAACAAGAAGATTCGCCAGCAGTCCGCCCCGGCGCCCGGCACACCGCCACCGGACTTCCATCGCCCTGATTTCAGCAAAGTGCCGCCGCCAGAGCAGACCGGCGGCGCTGGCGGCCCCAACCTGGACGATATTCTCGCTCGCGCCGGGCAGCCGGGCGGGTGGAATCCCGGCAATGGCGCCGGAGCTGGGCAGGGGCCGGGTGGGGATATCTTTGGTGGCGCGGTTCCCGCCGGCGCCGGTGCCGGCGGCGCAGCGGTTTTGATGGAGATCGCGCGCAGGATCTTCGCGCAAATGCAGCAGTCTGGTGGCGCAGCGCCTGGTGGTGGAATGGGGCGTGGCTCTGGCGCTGGAATGGACGGTGGGCTCGGGGACGTACTCGGGCAGATCTTTGGTCGCGCCGGAGGCAAGTTTGGCCAGCAGGGGCCTCAGGGCCCCCAGAGCGCGCCGGGTAACTGGCAGAGTGCATCGCCCCGCGGTAAGGGTGGACTGTTCGGGTTTGTGAATACCGCCGACGAGGGCGGATCGGATGCAGGCGATGGTGAAGCGCAGGCCGATGCCATGCTGAAGGCCATGATCGCTGCCGCCCAGGCGGATGGCCGGATCGACGAGGCCGAGCAACGCAATATCTTGCAGGCTCTGGATGGCCAGCTGGAGGCGTCAGCCCTGGACGCTTTTCGGCAGTTTCTTACCCAGCCGGTGAGTATGGATTATGTGGTATCTGCTGCGCACGATCCGGCCACGGCGTTCAACCTTTATCTGGTCTCGGCGATGACCATCAACCCGGACAATGCTCAGGAGAAACAGTATCTGGAAACTCTGGCTGAAAAGCTGGGGATTTCCGAGCAGGCGGCGCACGCCGTAGAGCAGCAGTTGCCGCGTTAGTCGTGAGGGAATGACTCTGGCATCGCGCGGGCAGGACTAGATGGTCCGGTGGCGGCGCCGCCACGAGACCATCTAATTGCTTTCCTGCTAGCTGTAACAGAGATGCCAATGTTTCTCAGGGCAGGAGCTGTGCGAAATTTCTGCCGGTGGGGTAGTCTCCCGAGCTCCAGCCAAGGCGGACAATCACCGTATCGGTCGAAGGCGAGATCATTACCGCCTGCTTGCGGTTGCCCAGCATAAAGTAGCTGTCTTGCGGTAGTTCGGGATAGCGCAGGGATTCCCCTGCATCATTCAGCCAGAACTGGTAGCCATAGCCAGAATCGTTACTGCTGCCGTTAGGGCTGCTAGCAGCGGTTACCCATCCCTCCGGGAGCAGCTGCTCGCTGTTCCACTTTCCATCCTGCAGCATCAGTAGACCCAGCCGGGCCCAGTCGCGCGCCGAGGCGTAAATGTAGGAGCTGCCCACAAATACACCGCTGGCATCTACCTCAAATGTGGTGTGTTGCATTCCCAGCGGGGCCAGGATTTGCTGGCGGAAAAAGTCCACATTGGACTGCGGGTTCCCTCCGAGCTGTTCATAGATCCAGCGAGCCAGCAGGTTGGTGGTGCCCGAGGAATAGGAAAAATGGGTGCCGGGGGAATGCGCGAGCTGGCTCTGCAATGCAATTTCCGAGGCGCTGTGTGCATTGAACAGCATACGGGTGGCGTCGCTACCCGGTGCATAGGTTTCGTCAAAATCCAGCCCCGATGACATCTGCAGCAGGTTCTCCAGGCTCACCTGCTGGCGTTCGTCGCGCCACTGGGGAAACAGCGGCGTAGTGATTTCCAGTTCTGGCTGCAGTGCCTGTAGTCGGCCCAGCATCATTGCCGTAAGGCTCTTGCCCATGGACCAGCCCAGCAGGGGCGTTTGCGGGGTTACCTGCGCACCGTAGGACTCGGCCACCAGCTGTCCGTTTTGCACAACCACCAGTGCGCGGGTGTTGAGGCCTGCCCGATTGTCTTCCGCGAGGATACTGTCGAGGGTGCGCTGTAGTGCGGGGTCGATATGGGCAGGGTTTTCCCCGGTCGGCCAGTCCCCGGCTGTGCTGGCAAGCGGCGCTGCTACTACCTGGTCGAGTGCGCGGGTATCGCCGACATCCAGTGTACAGCCGAGTCCGGGGCGGAAGGTGGCGGTAGTCTCGCCCAGTCCAAACAGTGTGGCCGTCACGCGCTTGCCCTGGTTGTCATAGTGCAGGTCCAGCAACTGATTTGCCGGGGAGTAGGAGGCGAGATCATCGAGGTTGCGCGCCTCGCTGAAGCCGGAAACAAAGTACCCGGAGCAGGCGAGCTTTGCCCCCATACCGGTGGCCACCCTGACCGCGCTGCCCAGCTGGGTGATGGAAAAACCGAGCAGGCTCGGTGCCAGCAGGGCCAGCAGAAGGAGCAGGCCGGCGAAGCCCGCAAGCAAGGTCAGGATGGTCTTTTTCATGAATTGGCGGCCCAATTGATCAGTAGCCTCGGATTTTAACAATCTGTTCCGAACTCCCGGCAGGTTATCGGAGGTCAAAGGTGAGGAGAGATGGGAGGAGAGATGAGAGGAGCGAGCGAAAGCGGGAAGGTGACCGGCAATAAAAAAGCCGGTGCCCGCGGTAACGCGGACACCGGCTTTTCGATCAGGCTAGATCGGCGTGCTTAGCCGTTGCTCGGGAAGGTGAACTGGGCACCCTCGCGCACACCGCTGGCGGGCCAGCGCTGGGTAATGGTCTTGCGCTTGCTGTAGAAACGCACCGCATCCGGGCCGTATGCGTGCAGGTCGCCAAACAGGGACTGCTTCCAGCCGCCGAAGCTGTGATAGGCCACCGGTACCGGCAGCGGCACGTTGACGCCTACCATGCCCACCAGAATATTGTCGGCAAAGTAGCGTGCTGCTTCACCGTCGCGGGTAAAAATGCAGGTGCCGTTGCCGTACTCGTGGGCATTGATGATATCCATGGCTTCCTGCATGGTATCTACGCGCATGACGCACAGCACCGGACCGAAAATTTCGTCCTGGTGAATAACCATGCCTTCCTTGACCCGGTCAAACAGGCTGGCGCCCAGGTAGTTGCCGTTTTCAAAGCCGGGTACTTTCAGGCCGCGGCCATCTACCACCAGTTCCGCGCCTTCCTCGACGCCCTTGGCGATATAGCCTTCGATCTTTTCCAGCTGTACACGGGTCACTACCGGACCCATGTCGTTGTTGTTGTCCATGCCGTCGCCAACCTTCAGGTTCGCGATCTGTGCCTTCAGCTTTTCGATCAGCGCGTCGGCGGTGGCATCGCCCACTGCAACCGCCACGGAGATTGCCATGCAGCGCTCACCGCAGGAGCCGTAGGCTGCACCCATCAGGGCGCTGACGGCATTGTCGAGATCTGCATCCGGCATCACGATGGCGTGGTTCTTGGCACCGCCAAACGCCTGTACCCGCTTGCCGTTGCTGCAGCCGGTTTCGTAAACGTATTTGGCGATGGGGGTGGAGCCCACAAAGCTGACTGCGTGCACACGCTTGTCGCTCAACAGGGTGTCGACCGCTTCCTTATCGCCGTTGACCACGTTCAGAACGCCAGCGGGCAGGCCCGCTTCCAGTGCCAGCTGAGCAATCAGCAGGGCGGAGCTCGGGTCGCGCTCGGAAGGTTTGAGGATAAAGGTGTTGCCGCAGGCAACCGCCATCGGCCACATCCACAGGGGTACCATCGCCGGGAAATTGAACGGCGTGATACCGGCGCAGACGCCCAGCGGCTGGAACTCACTCCAGGAATCGATGGCCGGGCCGACGTTCTTGCTGTGTTCACCTTTCAGCAATTCCGGTACGCCGCAGGCGTACTCGACGTTCTCAATACCGCGCTGGAGTTCACCCAGGGCATCATTCAGTACCTTGCCGTGTTCGCGGGTAATCAGCTCGCAGATTTTGTCCGCGTTCTGCTCCAGCAGGTCTTTGAAGCGGAACATGATGCGCGCGCGTTTGATCGGCGGCGTGTTGCGCCACTCCGGGTACGCTGCCTGGGCGACAGCGATCGCCTCTTCGACGGTGGCCTTGCTGGCCAGCGCAACTCGTCCTTCCACTTCGTTGGTAGATGGATTAACGATGTCCTGGTAGCGGTCGTCGCCGGTGTGCATTTCGCCGTTGATCATATGGCCGACGGTATTCATGATTTCTCTCCCGTGGGATTGCTCCCAATTCGAATTCAATTCTCGGCAGCGGCGTTGCCGCTGCTCTGCTATTGCGCTTACTGGATTTCCTGAAGAATATCCCGCAGGGTCTCGGCGATCTCGGTGATCTGATTGCGCTCGATAATAAAGGGCGGTGCAACGGCGATGGTGTCACCGGTCCAGCGCAGCAAGATACCGCGGCGGTAGGCTTCCAGAACCACTTCCATAGCGCGCTTGCCCGGTTCACCTTCGCGGGGTTGCAACTGAATAGCGCCGGCAAGTCCGTAGTTGCGGATATCCACAACGTGGGATGCGCTGTTCAGGCTGTGCAGCGCTTCTTCAAAGTAGGGTGCCATTTCTTTGACGCGGTCAAACAGCTTTTCACTTTCATAAATATCCAGTGTCGCCATGGCCGCGGCACAGGCTACCGGATGTGCGGAATAGGTATAGCCGTGTGCCAGTTCCGGAATGTGTTCCGGGCCCTGCATAAAGGTATCGTAGATGGCGTCGCTGGCGAATACCGCGCCCATGGGAATGGCGCCGTTGGTGATGCCTTTCGCGGTGGTAATGATATCCGGCTGTACGTCGAATTCCTGCGCGGCAAATGCGGAGCCGGTGCGGCCGAAGCCGGTAATGACTTCGTCAAAAATCAGCAGGATGTCGTGCGCGGAACAGAGTTCGCGCAGCTTTTTCAGATAGCCCTTGGGCGGGAGAATCACACCAGCGGAACCGGCGAAAGGCTCCACCATGACCGCGGCAATATTTTCCGCTCCCTGCAGATTGATGATATCCAGCAGGCGATTGGCCATGAGCTCGCCACCGTTTTCCGGCAGGCCGCGGGAAAAGGTGTTTTCCGGCAGCAAGGTATGCGGCAGGTGGTCTACATCCAGTGCCGGGCCAAAGGTCTTGCGGTTGCCGACCATGCCGCCCACGGAGATACCGCCGAAGTTGACCCCGTGGTACCCCTGCGCGCGGCCTACCAGGCGGATTTTCTCCGGGCGCCCCTTGGCTCGCCAGTAGGCGCGGGCGATCTTGAGCGCGGTGTCGGCAGCTTCAGAACCGGAGTTGCAGAAAAATACCCGGTTCAGGTCACCCGGGGCCATATCCGCCAGCCGCTTCGCCAGTTTGAAGGCGGTGGGGTGGCCGAACTGGAACGCGGGGGAGTAGTCCAGGCTGGTGAGCTGGCCGGCAACGGCGTCGGCAATTTCCCGGCGGCCGTGTCCCAGGTTGCTACACCAGAGGCCGGAGAAGGCATCCAGCACCGAACGACCGTCGGCGGTCGTGTAGTGCATACCCTCCGCGGCTACAAACAGGCGCGGGTCGGATTTGAAATGGCGGTTGCCGGTAAATGGCATCCAGTGGGCTTCGAGCTCTTCGGGGCTCAGGCCGGCGAGGCTGTCTAGATCAGCCATGGTTCACCTCGTGACTTCAACGGTGTTTATTGTGGATTAGTTGTTGCGGATCAAATGAGATGAAGTGAGTTTAGGGGTGATCAATAAACTTTACAATAGTTGAGTGAAGCTTCGGTTACTTGGGTTTTACTGGTCTTATTGGCGGAATTTTGTGCGATATGACCGGGTATTCGGGTCGGGCTCGGCTTGTTGTTAATTATATTAACCGTTTGTGTGCGCGCCGGAATCACCCTCGAATTCCTGCAGCAGCGCGAGAAACGGCTCGCCAAAACGCGCCAGTTTGCTGTCGCCAATGCCGGATATTGCCAGCATCTCGGCTTCATTGCGCGGTCGTGCGGACAGCATTTCCCGCAGGGTTGCATCGTGGAACACGACATAGGGCGGCACACCGCGCTCCTCGGCGAGGGATTTGCGCAGGGCGCGCAGCGCATCCCACAGGGGGATATCCTCGTCGGCGATTTCCACCGGGGCGCGGGAACGGGACTCCCCCGTGCCTTTGGCCGTTTTTGCCGGCGTCTTGGGCAGCGTCCGCAGTTGCAGGTTTTCCTCGCCGCGCAGTACTGGCCGGCACTGTTCGGTGAGCTGCAGCGCATTGAAGGCTTCGGGGTTCACCTGTAGATAGCCGCGTACCACCAGCTGTCGGGTGACTGCGCGCCATTCATTGCCACTGAGGTCCGCGCCGATACCGTAGGTCGACAATTGAGAATGTTGAAACTGGCGAATCTTTTCCGTGTCTGCGCCGCGCAGCACGTCAATCACATGGGCGGCGCCAAAGCGCTGGCCGGTGCGGTAGATGCAAGACATCAGTTTGCGTGCGGCATCGCTGGCGTCCCAGGTGGCGGGAGGCTCGAGGCAGGTATCGCAGTTGCCACAGTCCGCGGAGAGTTCTTCATTGAAGTAGCGCAGCAGTGCCTTGCGACGACAGCTGGTGATCTCACACAGGCCGAGCATGGCATCCAGCCGCTGCCGCTCCTGGCGCTTGTGCTCCTCGCTGCCCTCGGAGGTGGCGGCCATCTGGCTGAGCTTGACCACATCTTCCAGGCCGTAGAGCAATAGCGCGGTTGCAGGTTCTCCGTCGCGCCCGGCGCGACCGGTCTCCTGGTAATAGGCCTCGATACTTTTCGGGAGGTCCAGATGGGCCACGAAGCGTACATCGGGCTTGTCGATGCCCATGCCAAAGGCAATGGTGGCAACCACAATGACGCCCTCTTCACGCAGGAACCGGCGCTGGTGCTCTGCGCGCATGTTGGCGGAGAGCCCCGCGTGATAGGGCAGGGCGTTGAAACCCTGCTGTTGCAGCCACTGCGCGGTGGATTCCACCTTGTTGCGGGAAAGACAGTAAATCACCCCGGCATTGCCCTGCTGTTCCGAAGTCAGGAACTGCAGCAGTTGTCGCTTGGGGTTGTTCTTGGGGGCAATGCGGTACTGGATATTCGGGCGGTCGAAGCTGCTTACAAAGTGTCGGGCTTCGGCCAGGTCCAGACGCTGGGCGATTTCACGGCGCGTGCGCTGGTCCGCGGTCGCTGTCAGGGCAACTCGCGGCACCTGCGGAAAGCGCTGGTGCAGGCAGGAGAGTTGCAGGTAGTCGGCGCGGAAGTCGTGCCCCCACTGGCTGACACAGTGGGCCTCGTCGATGGCGAACAGGGCGATCGACGCGCGCTCCAGCAGATCCAGTGTGCGGGGTTGCAGCAGCCGTTCCGGGGCGAGGTAAAGAAGCTCCAGATCGCCGCGCATCAGCTGGTCTTCAATGTCCTGGGCTTCCCGGAAGTCCAGTGATGAGTTCAGGAAGGCCGCAGATACCCCTGCGGCGCGCAGGGCTTCCACCTGGTCCTGCATCAGGGCAATGAGAGGGGAGATCACGATACCGCATCCCGGGCGCGCCAGGGCGGGTATCTGGTAACACAGGGATTTGCCGCCGCCGGTGGGCATCAAAACCAGCGCATCCCCGCCATTTACCAGAGTGTCGATAATGGCCTGCTGGTCACCGCGAAATCCGGTGTAGCCGAAGGTGTGTTCGAGAATGTAGTGGGGGCTGCGGTCGTTCGGGGTACTGGCGACCGGGGATGCGGTTGTGTCTGTCATGGGCGGCAGTATACCCCCCGTGGCTCGCCAGCGGCGAACTGGTACGGGCAATCTGCTGTCCAATTCTTGGCGTATGATTCCTTATAAAGTCGTGACGATGATCTATAATCCCACCACCGCAGACATAGACAGGGATAAAGCTATGTGCGTAAAGACAATGAAGTCTGTGCTGATCTTCAATACGCTGCTATCCGGTGTATTGCTCTTGCTTGCGGGTTGCACTTCCCAAGCGCCAGAACCCATCAATCCCCGCAACCTCGCCCAGTCCGCCGTAGCGGACACCCACCTGGGGTGGAAGCCGGCGCCTGCCAACCAGCTCAATTATTCCCTCGCTACTTCCAGCGGCATCGCGCGTATGGAAATGCGGGAGTTGCCCGTCGATTTACAGGCAGTGACCATCGAGTTACCGGGTATGCGCAATATCGAGGGCATCCAGTGGCGTGGTACTGGCGGTGACAATGCGATGCTGTTCGATGGTGTGGAGGGCATGGACGGGGTGACGGTCGAGCGCCAGCACCGGGGCTACCTGCTGCAGGTTCGTGGGCGCGCCCTGCAGTCCATTCGCAGCGGCGGTTTTCTAACAGTGATCGATTACTATCGGAACTAGTGTGAATCACAGTGGGGCGGGGCGCTAAAACCCCAACCCCTCGGGGCGGATCAGGTAGAGTTTCGGCCAGAATTTCCCGGTAACCCAGAGTCCGTTACGCGCCTCATCCCAGGCGATGCCATTGGCCACCGCATCCACATGCCGGCGCCCCTGCAGGCTGTCTCTGCGCAACTTTTCCAGGTCCAGTACCCCCTTCACCGTGCCACTCTCCGGATCGATGGCGATGATCCTCGGATCCTGCCAGATATTGGCCCAGATGAGTCCGTGCACATATTCCAGTTCGTTCAGGCGTGACCACTGCTCGCCACCACCTTTGACGGTCAACTGTCGGGTGACGGCGAAGGTGTCCGGGTCGCGAAAAGTCAGCGTGTCGCTGCCATTGCTCATGATCAGCTGCTGCCCGTCGCTGGTGAGTCCCCAGCCTTCTCCCCGGTAGCTCAACACCTTTTCCAGGGAGAAAGCTTTGCGGTGGTAGATCTGGACCTCGCCCGCGCGATAGGTGAGCAGATACAGTTTGTCCCCCAGAACTGCGAGCCCTTCCGCAAAGCGGTCGCCCGCCAGCCATTTGCGCCTTACGGGATTGCCGCCGGGGTCGGTATACTCCGCGAGCCAGGAGCGGCCGTAGAGTCCGCTGCTTTCCAGCCAGCGTTCGCCGTCAAAATAGAGCCCTTGGGTAAAGTGGTCGGCGGGCCGGGCCTTGCTGTCCAACAGTTCGTACTCCACGGGGACTGTGGCACAGGCAGCACTGCAGGCCAGCAGTAGGGACAGGAAGGTGGTGATGGCAGTTTTCATGGCGGGTTAGCGGTATCCCTGTTCAACGCGAATAAGATCAGTGCAGTAATTTATGACCAGAATAAAAGCCTTTGTCACTCTGACATTACTCGGTGGCCTGGCAGTGGTGTTGCCCATCGTCATTTTTTTCATGCTGTTTCAGTGGCTGTTTGGCCAGATCAGCGAGATGGTGGCGCCGGCGACCCAGTGGATGCAGGCACATACACAATTCAAGGATAACTTTGCGCGCCTTGTGGTGATAGCACTGATCCTCGGCTTGTGTTTCCTGATCGGTCTGCTGGTGAAAACCAGTGTTGGCCGCTGGGCGCACCGGCATCTGGATTACTGGCTGGGCAAGCTGGCGCCGGGCTACACCACGATCAAGGATCTGGTGCTGCAGTTTATCGGCGGCGCTGGCAGTGAGGGGGTGTTGTCCGGACCGGTTGCCCGTGCGCGCATCCATGGAAAGGACAACCCGCTCTCGGTAACCGCAATTGTCACCTCCCAGCATGCCAACGGGGATTACACGGTGTATGTACCCACCGCGCCGGTACCGACCTCCGGCTTTGTTTACCACCTGCCACCGGATTGCGTTGAGATCCTTCCCCATGTGACGGTGGAAGCGGCGATGAAATCGATCGTGGCCTGTGGTTCCGGCAGCGGTCCGCTGTTGGCCGGGCCAGGCTGAAGGCCGGATTGTTCCTCAGCCGGTCTTCGGCAGGGTCAATCCGTTAGGGCCCGGTTCTTGCCCAGTGCGCGGATCGCAAAGCGCATTGGGTGCAGCGCCTTCACCAACTCTTCCGAAACCGGCATCACCTCTCCGGCAATCCATCCCGCAAGTACTTCCGCGGCCAGCGGCGCATAGGTGAATCCCCGCGAGCCCAGTCCTGCGAGTACGTACAGGTGTGGCTGATAGGGGGTGCGCCGGTCAATCCGTTGCTTGCGATTCTTGCGCAGCGCCTGATAGGTGCCTTCCAGCTGATCCCAATCCGCGACCGGGCCGGCCATGGGCAGGTAGTCCGGTGTAGCCGCACGCAAGGCGGCACGCCCCTCGAGAGATTGATCTTCGAACGACTGCGCGATCTCCGGGAGCAGGGAGGCCAGCGTGTGCAGGTTTTCCCGGTGTTCTTCTGCGCGAATCTCTGTATCGGTCTGCTTCAGTTTGAAAGTGGCCCCGAAGCTGTGGCGCGGGTTGCCATCGCGCGCCGCGGCGGGGGCGATATAGCCTTCGCCGCACAGGGCCAGTTTGAGCTTCCGTGATTCCTCGGTTGCTTGAGCAAAGGACACCTGGCCGCGTATGGGTTGGAGGGGCAGGGGCGCGGTCTGCGGGAAACGGCGATTGAAATTGGCAGTGCACAGGATCAGCGCATCAAATGAAACCGTTGTACTACTTCCCGGGACTGCCAGTTGCCATTGATCGGCGACATAGCGCGCGTCTTGTACCGATGTGTTGAAGCGGGTTTCAATATTCGGGTGTTGTAGCAGTGCAGAGCACACCTGCCTTGGTTGCAGCCAGCCCGCATTGGGGAAAAACAGTCCGGGCGTCTGTAGTGGTACGCCGGCCAGTTCACTGGCCTGTGCGGCTGATACCGGTTGCGCAAGTGCAGTGTCCCCATCCAGCGAGAGTTGCTCGACAATCTGTTGTTGTAGCTGCTGTTCTTTTTCCGTCTGTGCCAGTTGCAGCAGTCCGTCAAAGTGTACCGCCGCGGGACATACCGCCGGGTAAAAACGCTGGGCAAACTGCAGCGCAAGCAGGTTGAAGTCTCCGTTAGGCCCCGGCTTGGGGGAGAGCTTCGCATAGAGGATGCCCTGGTCATTACCGGAGGCGCCGCTGCCCGGGGCTTCCCCCTGTTCAAATACGGTAACGCGGATGTTCCGCTCCGCCAGCGCACGCGCGGCTGCGGCACCGGCGATGCCCGCGCCGATAATCGCAACGGTGTCTGGTGTTTTCTGCTTGATGGGAGGCAGGTGCCACGGCGTGGCAAGGTGTATGTGTGGATCGGCTACTGGCGAGGGGGTGAACTCGCCCCGCAGCATTTCCCGCTTGCGCCCAAACCCGGGCACTTTCTGCAGGGCAAAGCCCGCAGATTTCAGGCCGCGCTTGACGATGCCCGCGCAGGTAAAGGTTGCAAAGGTTGCATTTGCCGCGCTCAGCCTGGCCATCGCTTGAAACAGGTCTTCGCTCCACATGTCCGGATTTTTCGACGGGGCGAATCCATCCAGAAACCACGCGTCGACCAGGCTGTCCCGATCTGGATCGTCGAGCTGTAACTGTTCGAAGCCGCGGCTGGCTTCATCGATCACCAGTGTCAGGTAAACGCCCGCGGGAAAACGCAGCCGATGCACCCCGGGTGCCAGGTAGGAAGGGTACTGAGCGATCAGCTCGCGGCTCAGCTCGGCCAGTTCCGGCCACATCGCCAGGGCGCGGGCCAGGTCGCGAGGGTGCAGTGGGAATTTTTCTACGCTGATGAAATGCAGGCGGGCGTTTTCCGGGGCGCACTGCCGCCACAGTTGCCAGGCCGCGAGAAAGTTGAGCCCGGTACCAAAGCCGGTTTCGCCGATGGTAAAACAGGCGCCGGGCGACAGGCTGGCCCAGCGCTCTGGCAATCGGTTTTCGCCGAGAAATACGTGGCGCGTTTCCTCGAGGCCGGAGGCGGTGGAAAAGTAGATGTCGTCAAACGCACTGGAAACTGGCTGGCCGTTTTCGCGCCACTCCAGCTCGGCGTGATGAATCGATGACCGGTTCTGTTCAGGCATGGGCGCGGCTCACTGGAGCCCGAACTCGCGCATGATCTGTGCGCACCATTGGTCCAGGCGCTCGTCACTGCGGTCAAATTCGTTTTCTTCATCCAGGGCGAGGCCGACAAACTGGCTGCCATCTGGCGTCAGGCCTTTGGATTCCTCGAACTGGTAGCCGTCCGCGGGCCAGTAGCCCACCGCTTTGGCGCCAACCGCGACTACCTGTGCGTGCAGGTAGCCAAGGGCATCCTGATACCACTGTGGATAACCTTCCTGGTCGCCCAGGCCATACAGGGCGACGGTTTTTCCACTCAGGTTCAGTTGCGCCAGCTGGTCCCAGCAGTTTTCCCAGTCTTCCTGCAGTTCGCCGTAGTCCCAGGTGGGGATACCGAGGATCAGAAAATCGTAATCCTCCATCTGGGCGATATCGTCGTCGGCGACATTGTGCAGGTCTACCCATTCTTCCCCTAGGCGGTCGCGGATTTTCTCCGCCGCCATTTCGGTGTAACAGGTGCTGGATCCGTAGAAAAGTCCGATAGGTGCGCGCATAACGTATTGGGAGTTGATTCAGCCTTGGGCGTTGACATAGCCAAGCTGTCGCCAGGCCTCATAAATAACGATGGCCGCGGCATTGGAAAGATTGATGCTGCGGCTATTGGCGCACATGGGAATGCGCAAAGTGTGTTCCTGGCCCGTCCGGGCGAGAAATTCCGCGGGCAGCCCGCGGGTCTCGGGGCCAAAGACGATGGCGTCGTCGGCGCGGAATTCAATCTCCGAGTGCCTGCGACTGCCCTTGGTGGAAAGTGCCAGCACCCGCCTGGGCTGTTCCGTTTCCACAAATGCATCCCAGTCGCGGTGACGCACCACGCGGCTGTATTCCGCATAGTCCAGTCCCGCCCGGCGCAGGCGCTTGTCATCCATGGTGAACCCGAGGGGCTCAATCAGATGCAATTCGGCACCGGTATTGGCACATAGGCGGATGATATTGCCGGTATTGGGGGCAATTTCCGGCTGGTAGAGCACGATTTTGAACATAGTTGTGGTGACTGAGCCATAGAAGGCGAACACATTGGTTTGCCTGCATATGTTTGGGCGAAGGTGTCGATACCGGGTACTGCCTTGTGAGACCTTCTGCGAGAGGGACCTCGCAGAATAGCCCCCATGGATGGGTGCACGGTGTGTCTCACAAGGCAGTACCCGGTAGCGGCACCGCCTCTGAACTATCCGCGCCCAACCACTCGGCTCGGCAAATTGGCGGGGATTATAGCGCGGAGGAGGTTTCTTCGCAGTCGATCTCGACTCCCAGTTCGTCGGCGATCTCATCCAGCTCGTCGTGCAGGCCGTCGATACTGACATCTTCGGAGACACTGATGGTGCACTCGGCAGTAAACAGGGGCTCCCCACTCCAGGGAGTGCTGCCGTAGCGGGTATCCAGGGTTTCCACGTTGATCCGGCGGGCGGCCAGGGCGCGGGAGATTTCCTTGACGATCCCAGGGCGGTCGTTGCCCACCAGCTTGAGTTGCAGGGTCTGGCGGCCGTCGGAGGCCACCGCGAGGGCATCCTCGACCTGAAGCTTGAAGTCGCTACCGGCAAGACTTTGCAGGGCGTCCTTGAGACGAGCACTGTCTTCCGCCGCCACGCTGAGACGCAGGATACCGGCGAACTTGCCGGCAAAATGGGCCATGCGGCTGTCTTCCCAGTTGCCACCATTTTCCGCTACTGCGGCGGAGAGCATTTCCACCACACCGGGCTTGTCGTCGCTGATAATGGAGATGACGAGGTGCTGTTGCATGAGGGCTTCCTTACTGACGCTACTGAACCTGTTATAGGTCGGGGTGTGCTGAATTGTAGCCAGTGTGGTGCCCGCTGGGCAAAATTCTCGTTTATGGGATACGTGGAACCCAGATACCGTCGAGCTGTCTTTACAAGACGATTCTCGCGGTGTTGAATCAATGGTCGGAGAACATAATTCTAAGCAGTCTCTCATAAGGAGAAACCCATGAAATTGACCCATTGGCTGGCCGGTATGGCCTGCACTGTGGCCTTTGCCGGCGCGGTACAGGCGGATCCTCTAAAAAATGCCGTAGCGGACGAGCACCGCACCGAAGCCTACGCAGAGCGTGACCAGTATCGCCACCCTGCGGAAACCCTGGCATTTTTCCAGGTGCAGCCGGACATGACCGTGGTGGAAATCTGGCCGGGTGGCGGCTGGTATACCGAAATCCTTTCTCCCCTGCTGAAGGCTGAGGGCACCCTGTATGCGGCGCATTTCCCCAAGGAGACCGAGGTGGGCTATTTCAAGCGCTCCCGGGAAAACTTTGAAAAGTGGCTGAAGGAAGAGAAGGATATCTACGGCGGCATCAAGCTGACCGAATTTGCACCGGGCAGTGACAGTGAGATTGCGCCGGAAGGTTCTGCGGATGCGGTACTGACTTTCCGCAATGTGCACAACTGGATGCGCGGTGAAAAAGAACAGGCGGCGTTCGAGACTTTTTACAAGGCATTGAAGCCGGGCGGTGTGCTGGGGGTGGTGGAGCACCGGGCGAAGCCGGGAACCAGTCGCGAGGATATGATGAAGAGCGGTTACATGACCCAGGCCTACGTCATTGAACTCGCCAAGAATGCGGGCTTTGAGCTGGAGGAAGCCAGTGAGATCAACGCAAACCCGAAAGACACTGCGGATCACCCGAAGGGTGTCTGGACCCTGCCGCCGTCCCTGGCGCTCGGTGAAGAAGATCGGGAAAAGTACAAGGCGATCGGTGAAAGCGACCGCATGACCTTGCGGTTCCGCAAACCCAAGTCCTGATATTTTCGCCCGAGCGAAGTTAGAATGCCCCGGAATTCCCGGGGCATTTTTTTTTCGGGGGTTGAAAATTTATGCCCAGTGCTCGACTTTCGATTCGAGAGTTTGTGCTCTTTATACTAACGCTTAACCCGATAATTACTTGTTATAGGTCCCCATGATCATCCCTCATCGTCAAATAGATCCGGAAGCCCTGCAAAACCTGCTGGAAGAATACGCTACCCGCGATGGTACTGATTACGGTGAACGCGAGGTAAGCCTGGAGGACAAGGTGGCGAGCCTGCGCCGTCAGCTCGAAAACAAGACGGTGGTGATCTGGTTTGAGCCCGGCGAGGAATCGGTCAATCTGATTCTTGCGGAAGATATTCCCGCGGATGGTGACGTCTGATGGAGGCCTGCCAGGACTGGATTGTTGACAGCCCCGGGCAGAAGCCTGTCGCCTGGTTTCTGTTCGCCCACGGCGCCGGTGCACCGATGGACAGTGACTTTATGCAGGCACTGGCAACTATGCTGTCGGGGCAGGGCATAGGTGTGGTGCGCTTCGAGTTTCCGTATATGGCGGAGCGGCGAGAGTCCGGCAAGCGGCGTCCGCCGAACAAGATGGACGTATTGCTGGCGTCGTTTCAGGCACAGATCGACCGCGTGCGTGCGGAATTACCCGAGGCCCCGCTGTTTATCGGCGGCAAGTCCATGGGCGGGCGAGTGGCGAGTATGCTCGCCGAGGAAAACTTTGCGCAGGGAGAGGTTGCCGGCGTCGTGTGTCTCGGGTACCCGTTCCATCCAGTGGGGAAGCCGGAGAAATTACGAACCGAGCATCTGTTGTCTCTCGCCTGTCCCGCGCTCGTTGTGCAGGGCACGCGCGATAAACTGGGGGATGCAGATGAGGTGGCGGGGTACGGGTTGTCGTCGGCAATTCAGGTTCACTGGCTGGAGGATGGCGACCACGACTTCAAGCCGCGCAAGGCCAGCGGCTACAGCCAACAGCAACACTGGCGCACCGCCGCTGACCAGATAGCGGCGTTTATGCGCGCTCGAGAATCGTGATGCGCTCTTCGTGCGCGAGCATGGGGGCCAGTTGCGCCATCTGATCGCGGCGTTCTTCGCTGTTGTACCACTGCTGCCAGTGCAGCACGGACTTCCACTTGGACAGGGTGAAGCGGCGGCGACGGTTGTCCAGTTCGGTATAGGTGTGGCCGTCCACAAATCCGGTGGTCTGGTAGGCGTTGGTCAAGAGCCTGCGGGCGGCTTCCTCGTAGGTGGTCTCCAGATCTTCAGCAACTTCTCTTTCGATCAATACGTAAATCATTACTGCTTTCTCGCTTCTACTCGATCGCAATCGCGGGTGCTACCCGTGTCTGCAGTTTAGTCTTTCCGTGGTTGTTTGCGGTGGACCGAGCGCTTACCGGTGCCATTGCGGTGGCCGCATGGTCCACTTTAAAGATGACGAATCGTGACAAATCTCCGACAATGTCGACACTAAGAATCTCATGAAAGGTACTATGAAGTCACACCACACGCTCGACGCCCGCGGCCTGCTGTGCCCGGAACCCGTCATGATGCTCCACGCTGCGGTGCGAAAGGTAGCTGCGGGAGAGGTATTGCAGATGTTTGCCACAGACCCCTCGACCCAGCGGGATGTACCGAAATTCTGTCAGTTTCTCGGTTACGAACTGGTGAAGCACGCGGAGGAGAACGATGAGTTTGTGTACTGGATCCGCAAGGCGGATGCCTGATTAGTGTGTGATTTTCACGGGCTGGAATGTAACAAGGGCGACCACTGGTCGCCCTTGTTGTGTGTGATATTGAAGGAAATATTCAGGGCGAAGTGACAAGCGCCGCGATCGCAGCGAGGGCCTCCGGGTCCTCAGATTTGATCTTGTTGGCGATGTGGTGTTGGAAGAAGTAACGGAAACATTCCGACTCCTGTGCCGGGTACAGGCAATCGTCCCCGGGAAGAACCGGTGTGGTCTCGACACTATTGTGATCAATCAGCATGCCGTGGATCTCACCGCTGGCAAAAAGGCGCCAGCTCACCACTTCGGTAAGGGTCAGGTTCTCCTTGCCGGCATCCATAAATACCGCGTGGGTACCAATGGTGTCGGGGATCTCCTGGACAACCTCATCCGCCTGATTGCTTTCGTACTCGAAGTATTCCGCCGCAGTCTCCAGCTCGACGATTTTATGGATGGGGGGCTCGTGGAAAATTTCCTCGATACCCGGGTCGTAGTAGCCTTCGAACCGTCCATCCAGGGGATCCTGGATATCCGGGCAGGCCACAATTGAGTTCAACCAGGGAACCAGTCCGACAATCTCACCGTTGGCACGTAGGCCCCAGCATAGGATTTTCAGACTGTAGAGGTCAGTTCCACTCGAATTGTTGGAGTAGAGCATTTCCAAGCCATCCAGCTCCGGAGACAGACGGATAAACCGCAGATTCTCTGAAGTTTCGATTGGCTTGCCGGTGAAGAGGTCAACCACGTTGCTGGTACTGTGGTCGGTCATGGAGCACCTCCTTGCAGGGCCGGTAGTAGGGCGGGAAGGTCTTGTACTACTTATGAAGTGCAACCGGCGTAGGGATGCCGAGCGAGGGCCGGGCGGCCAATCGCCGAATCCAGACTCCGGGAGCGCCTTTTTGCCTCCCTGGGAAGCCGGTACCGCAACCGAAAACAACCACTCACAGCTCTCGGGACGATGGCGCTGAGCGGCAGCTGGTTTCCGGTATCCCTATGTTCAAAGGTATATTCTGATCCGCAGAAATACAACCAGCGGAATAGGGTTCTTTACCTGGAAGTTCCTCCTTATTGGTTGAGTTGGGTGAGATCGGCACAAACGGTGGCCACAGCCTGTCGCAACCGGCGTCGGGGCTGGCCTTGATCCCCCCGCGCCCGCTGTTATAGTCCGCGCCAGCCGGGCACTGGTGGCAAGTATCGCCTCCGAGTGCCAAACCCCGTTGCAGGAGCCTGTGGTGTCAGATACAGCGCCGATCACAGTTCAAGAAGAGCAAGTTCCGTACCATCTTGCTCGCGTCCACGTCGACTCAGGCAGTTCGGTGACTGAACGCATAGTCACGGTCTTCGATCGCTGCTTTTCTGATGCCGAGGGACTGAATACGCGCCTCGTTGGGGGGTATGAAGAGCCTTACTACCGCCCGGCAGACCGTGCGCCGGGCAGCGTCCACCAGATAGAGTTCACCCGCGACTATGCCGCCAGCGCCCTGCACGAGGCCGCGCACTGGTGTGTGGCCGGAGCCGAGCGCCGCCGTCAGCCGGATTACGGCTACTGGTACGCTCCCGATGGTCGCAGCGCCGCCCAGCAGGCGGAGTTTGAGCGGGTAGAGGTAAAGCCCCAGGCCCTGGAGTGGATTTTCTCCGTCGCCTGCGGTCTGCGTTTCCGGGTGAGCGCGGACAACCTGGATGCCGGTCTCGGTCCCAGCCCCGCCTTCAAACGCAATATCTGGCAGCAGGTACAGCGTTACTGTAAGTGTCCGGGCGAGGGGAAACCTGCGATCAACGACCGGGCTATTACCTTTGCGCGCGCGCTGGCCCGCGCCTTCGGCTCCCCCGATCCGCTGCGTGCGGAACGCTACCGTCTGGAGGACCTGGGATGAGCGATGTCTACCTGGTCGATGCTTCTGTCTATATTTTCCGCTACTACTTTGCCCTGCCTCCCAACTGGGAGAGCCGCTCCGGCTACAGTACCGAAGCGGTGTACGGCTTTAGCAATTTCCTGCTGGACCTGCTCGCCCGCCAGCCGGGGCATATTGCCTGTGCTTTTGACGAATCCCTCGGCAACTGTTTCCGCAACGATATCTATCCGGACTACAAATGCAGTCGTGCACTGCCCGATGAGGCCCTTGCCTACCAGCTCGCTGCTTGTCGTGAGATGGCCGAGGCGCTGGGGATAGCGAGTTACGCCAGTGATCGCTACGAGGCCGACGATATCCTTGCGACACTGACCGCGCGTTGTGTGCGCAGTGGTCTGTCGCCGGTGATCGTCACCCGCGACAAAGACCTGGGGCAGTTGCTGGATCGCGGCGCTACCAAACTGTGGGATTTTGCCGCGGACCAGTATCTCGGGCGCGCAGAAATACAGCACAAGTTCGGTGTGCGTCCTGCGCAGATTGCCGACTATCTGGCGCTGGTGGGGGATGCCATCGACGATATACCGGGCGTCCCCGGAATCGGCGCCAAGACGGCCGCGCGTCTGCTGGCTGAATTTGACAGTATCGAAGCGCTGATTGCCGGAGCTGGTGAGATAGCTGGCCTGAAAATCCGTGGCGCCGCCGGTATTGCTGCCAAGGTTACGACCCATGCCGAACAGATGCGCATGGCCCGCCGTCTTGCTGAGCTTGAATATGCGGTGCCGCTTGCAGTTGAGACCGGCGACGCGGCCATTCCCAGTGCGCTGGTGCGCAAACCGGTACAGCCCGAGCTGGCCATTGCCCTGGCGGAAGAATTCGGTATCGGCGGACTCGCCGGAAAAATTCGACGCACCCTGGGAATTGGCCAGAAAAATTCCCAGGAAAGTTCCGCAGAAGTGAGTATCGCGACCCCATGACAACCGACTCCGGTGTAACACCCCCTTTGAATATCGTTGCCGACGAAAATATCCCCGGGCTCGAAACCTGGTTTGCTGACCTGGGTACCATTACCCGGGTTCCCGGTCGCAACATGAATCGCGCACAACTGGCCCAGGCGGATATTTTGCTGGTGCGCTCGGTGACCGAAGTAAACCGGTCTCTGCTCGAAGACACACCGGTGCGTTTTGTGGGCAGCTGCACCATCGGTACCGATCACCTGGATACCCACTGGCTGGAGCAGCAGGGGATCTCCTGGAGCGCCGCGCCGGGCTGCAATGCGAATTCGGTAGTCGAGTACGTGTTCTGTGCGCTGGCGGCGCTCAATGTGGACTGGCGGGATCGCAGTTTCGGTATCGTGGGGTGTGGCAACGTGGGCGGCTCGCTTCAGCGGAAACTGCGCGCCCTGGACATTCCCTGCAAAATCTATGACCCGTGGCTGACGGATAATCCGGACGCGGCGGAACTGCACAGTGTCCTGCAGCAGGATGTGATCTGCCTGCACGCACCGCTGGTCAAGGGTGGGCCGCACCCGAGCCTGCATATGCTGGATAAAAACACGCTCGCGGCAATCAAGCCCGGTGCTGTACTTATCAGTGCCGGACGCGGCGCGGTGATCGATAACGCCGCATTGTCAGAACTGCTCCATGACCCGAAACCGTTTACCACCGTGCTGGATGTGTGGGAAAACGAGCCCGACATCAACCTGGAACTGCTCGAGAAAACCGATCTGGGCAGTCCGCATATTGCCGGATACAGCCACGACGGCAAGCTCGCGGGAACCCGTATGATTCGCGAGGCGGTGGATACGGCGTTGTCATTGCCTGCAACAAACAAATCCGAAGCTGGGGAGGCCGCGGACACGCAACCGCGCCATCTCACAACGGCGGCCACTGGCTACGCCGCTATACGCGAGCTGTTACTGGCTATGTACGATCCCCGGGCTGACGATCAGCGGCTGCGCACGGCGGCAGGCGCTGCCCGCAGCGGCACACAAACCATGGCGGAATCATTCGACCTGCAGCGCAAGCGGTATCCCAAACGCCTCGAATTTTCGCACTACCGTATGCAGGCACCGCAACTGGATGCGGCGACGCGCAAGCAACTGGAGATACTGGGGCTCAAGTGAAACTCAAGAAACTTGGACTGATTATCAATCCCTGGGCGGGAATTGGCGGGCCGGCGGGGCTCAAGGGCAGCGACGGGGAAGAAACCGTCGAGCGCGCGTTAGAGGCGGGGATTCAGCCGCAGTCACACAAGCGCGCAGCGATTGCTCTGCAGGCATTGATACCTTTTGCCGGCGAACTGGAAATCGTCACCTTTGCTGGCGACATGGGCGAAGCGCTGGCGTGCGAGCTCGGCTTTACCGTCAGCGTGGTAGGTGCTGCGGCATCCGGACGCTCCACCCCGGCGGATACGGAGACTGCGGCGCAGTCCATTCGCGACGCAGGAGCAGATCTGATTGTATTCGCCGGAGGCGACGGTACCGCGCGCAACATGGTCAATGCACTGGGGGATACTTTCCCGGTTCTCGGAATTCCCGCCGGTGTCAAAATGCACTCCGCCTGTTTTGCCATTTCCCCGAAAGCCAGCGGCGAAGTGTTGCGCCGGCTGATGTCCGGTGAGCTGGTAGACCTGCATCAGCGCGAAGTGCGCGATATCGATGAAAAGTCCTTTCGCGAGGGGCGTGTGAGCACCCGCTATTACGGCGAATTGCTGGTGCCGGAAGAAGGGCACTTTCTGCAGGCGGTTAAAAATGCCGGTCGTGAAGTGGAAGAGCTGGCGGTGGCCGATATCGCGGCACAGATTGTTGAAGACATTGAAGAGCAGGATCCGCAGACCCTGTATATTGTCGGCCCGGGTTCAACCACCCTGGCAGTACTGTCTGAGCTCGGCGCCGACGGCACGCTGCTCGGGGTGGACCTGTGGCAGGACGGTGTAATGCTAGCGGCGGATGTGAATGCGGTACAGATCGCTGAGGCGATTCAGCAGCATCGCAGCAAAACGCAGGACGCCCCGGTAAAAATTCTGCTTACCGCGATTGGTGGCCAGGGCCATTTGATTGGCCGCGGCAATCAGCAGCTGACGCCGGATGTTCTGCGCGCAGTAGGGCGCGCACAACTGATGGTGGTGGCAACCAAAACCAAAATTACCGAGCTGGGTGGGCGGCCGTTACTGGTGGATAGTGGTGATCCCTCTCTGGATGCCGCCTGGAGCGGGTTTATTCCCGTGGTCACTGGTTATCGCGATGAAATTCTTTACCCGCTGTCAGGGGATGGCAGTGGCGAATCCCCGGCACCCGTGACAGCAACCCCCGCGCCCTCAGCGTAGAAAACAGGCGAGTATTACATTGAATTGGGAATCCCTGCTGCAGGTTGTGCGCAGCAAAGTTGCAGAGGCGCATGCCGCGGAAAACCGGCTGGACAGCCGCCGTCTGTTCCATGGCCGCGGTAATTGTTATCCGGGGTTCGAGCGCGTCTGTGTGGATAGCTATCACCCGGCAATTCTGGTGACGCTGTTCGAAGAATACGAAGCGGAAGACGAGCTTGCACGGCAGCTGTGGGCGTTGCTGCAGCCGTTCGGCTATACCGGGCTTGCGGTGCAGCGCCGATACCGGCCGCGCGCGCCCATTGTGTGGGAGTGTGGTGAGCCGGTGGAGGCGCCGGTTGCGCGCCGTGGACAACTGCAATTTCCACTGACCTTTGATCGCCAGAATGTGGGTTTTTTCTTGGATATCGAACCCGGGCGGTTCTGGCTGGAACAGCAGGTTCGGGAAAAGGCCGGGCAGCTGGATAACCTCAAGCTCCTTAACCTGTTCTCTTTTACCTGTGCATTTTCGGTGGTCGCGCGGGCGGCGGGTGAGCTGGAGATTCTGAATATTGATCTCAACAAGGGCGTGCTGAAACGCGGACAGGCGAACCATCAGTTTAATCAGTTGCCGATGAAGGGCGTCCGTTTTGTCGCCCGGGATGCATTGCGGGACTTCAAGCGATATGACCGCAGTGGTCCCTTCCAGCTGGCGGTGGTGGATCCGCCCACACGGCAGCGCGGCGCGTTTGAGGTCGAGACGAACTATGCCAAGTTGCTGGAAAAACTTCCGGCGTGTCTCGCCGATGAAGCAGACCTGTTATTGGTACTGAATTCACCGGCACACAGTGAGGCGTATTTCCGCGAAATGGTTGCTGCGGCCAGCTCGGGGTATAGCGTGGTAGAGCGCCTGCCGCAGAATCCGGACTTCCCCGACAGTGACCCGGATGGGGCGCTGAAGATGTTGCACGTGCGGTTTAACCGCAACGGTTAATGTCCGAGGCGCTTCATCAGCGCCACCATCAGCTCTTCGAGTTGGGGCGACGAACCCTCACGTACTATCCGATCCAGTTTCTCTGCGTTACTGACGCCGTCCTCACCGCGGGTGACCATCAACAGAAAGCTGTGGTGGGAGAGGGCTGCCTCTTCCACCGCTTCCTGGCGCACCAGTTGGGAAAAGCGGATATAACCGCACTCCTTGAGCCAGGTCATGGCGCCCAGGCAGGCGAGGTGGCGGGGGGAGTGCAGGCCGAATTCATCCGGCGTGTCCGGCCCCGCGATATCCTCCACATACAGCGTGGCAGGTGCGGGGAACTGCTGGAACAGCGCCAGCAGAATACGCCCCGCATCGCGGTAGAAGTCGTGGATATGTAAATCGTCTAGCATGCTCTCTTTTCGTCGCCCGGGGTTTACTGCGTATAGCGCTCGAGGAAATTGCCGAGGCGATCGATCGCATGGGAGAGATCGTCGGCGCGGGGCAGGAATACGATCCGCAGGTGATCCGGGGCATCCCAGTGGAAGGCACTGCCCTGTACCAGCAGGATTTTTTCCTGGCGTAGGAAGTCGAGCACGAACCGCTCGTCGTTCTCGATCTTGTGCCGGTCCAGGTCAATGCGCGGGAACAGGTAAATGGCGCCCTGCGGTTTGACACAGCTCACCCCGGGAATCTCGTTCAGCATACGGTGCGCGAGATCGCGCTGCTGGCGCAGTCGGCCGCCGGGCAGTACCAGATCGTTGATGCTCTGGTAGCCGCCGAGGGCGGTCTGTACCGCGAACATGGCCGGGACGTTGCCGCACAGGCGCATCGAGGAAAGAATATCCATGCCCTCGATAAAGCCGCGCGCGCGATGCTTTGCGCCGCTCACAACCATCCAGCCCGAGCGGAATCCGGCCAGGCGGTAGGACTTGGACAGGCCATTGAAGCTCAGGCAGAGCACATCTTCGGCGAGGGTGCCCATGGGGGTAAACACGGCATCGTCGTACAGGATTTTGCTGTAGATCTCGTCGGCAAAAATCACCAGGTTGTGCTGGCGTGCAACCTCCACGATCTGCTCCAGCAGTTCCTTAGGGTAAACCGCACCGGTGGGGTTGTTCGGGTTGATCACCACGATGCCGCGAGTGCGGGGGGTGATCTTGGATTTGATATCGTCGATATCCGGCAGCCAGCCCGCCTGCTCGTCGCAGCGGTATAGCACCGGCTTGGCTCCGGTGAGATTGGTGGCCGCCATCCACAGGGGATAGTTGGGCATCGGCAACAGCATTTCATCGCCGGTGTTCAGCAGCGCCTGGGTGGACATGGAAATGAGTTCGGACACCCCGTTACCCAGGTAAATATCGTCGATATCCACTCCGGGAATACCCAGTGTCTGGCACTCCTGCATGATCGCCTTGCGCGCAGCAAACAGACCTTTGGATTCCACATAGCCCTGTGCCTGGGACAGGTTGTAGATCACGTCCTGCAGGATTTCATCGGGCGCGTCGAAGCCGAAGGGCGCCGGGTTGCCGATGTTCAGCTTCATGATCCGGTGGCCTTCTTCTTCCAGACGGGTTGCCTGCTCCATGACGGGCCCGCGAATCTCGTAACAGACGCCGTGGAGTTTTTCCGACTTGTGAATATCCTTCATTGCTGTGTTCTTTAAATAGGCTTTCAACAGTAAACCGGATGTCTGTCTAGACAATCCAGTGGGCAAATTCTTCTAATTGGTGCCTGACTTTTAGTAGGCTTTGCTACCAGTCATGGAACCGGGTTGGCCAACGCCCGGTTTTTTAGGACCGGTCACGATGGGTATGACACCATGGGTAAGAGAAGGTGCTGCCGCTAAGCGTTGTGCCGGGCAGGGTAATGCCGCTGGATACTGACTTATCAGGCGAAAAAGGAGTCACAGTATGTCAAAAGAAAAAGACGATAACTACTGGCGCGAGCGCCTGACCGATGAAGAATTTCGTGTTTGTCGCGAGGCCGGTACCGAACGTCCGTTTAGTGGCGAGTACTGGGACCTGTTCGAGGATGGTACCTATCGCTGTCGCTGCTGCGGCGAGCCCCTGTTCCACTCCTCGACCAAATTTGATGCCGGCTGCGGCTGGCCGAGCTTTCACAGCGAGGTGGAGAAGGGAGCTATCGAAGAGCGGGTCGACAATAGCCTGGGAATGCGTCGTATCGAGATCCTCTGCGCCAATTGCGGCTCTCATCTGGGGCACGTGTTTCCGGACGGGCCGGCGCCCACCGGCTTGCGCTATTGTGTAAATTCCCTGTCGGTAAAACACGACCCGGACGAAGGCGCCGACTGAGAGGCGCAGCCGGGTCACAGAATGCCGGATACCGTCCGGCAGCTGCACACTGACAGTTCCCCTAACCCTAGCGTGGAGATCTGTAATGATTCGATCCGGGCGACCGCGCCACTGGAGCCGCTGGCTGTACCGCATTCAGTGGCTGTTGCTGTCTGTCATCGGTCTCGGTGTGGTCGGTGTGCGGGTGGGGCTGCTGGATCTGGATTCCGCCTATGCGCTATTTGGTGCGCTGGGGCTGGCAATGATCGCCGTGGCGCTGTTTTCCATGCTGGTGTTCCTGTGGGGGCTGGTGCGACGGCACGGGGAGGCGCGCACAGCGGCCCTGTGGGCCATGGTGCTGGGGCTTGTGCCGGTGGCGCTGCCCCTGTTTACCGTGGGCCAGCACAACCTGAATACCCCGGCGCTGTACGACATCACTACCGATACCGTCGATCCCCCCCAGTTCGACCTGTTGCTGTCCCTGCGCAGGGACGGCGACCACAGCCCGGACTATCCGGGCCCGACCTCGGCGAAGGTGCAACAGGCTACCCCGGCCTACAGTGACATCCAGCCGCTGATTCTGTCCTTGCCGGTGTCCGACGTACTGACCCATGCGGAGGCGGTGGCGCGGGAGCTGGGTTGGCGTGTCATTGCGGTCAAGGCGGGGCAGGGGCGCCTGGAAGCGGTGGACAGCACCCCGATCCTGGGGATTACCCAGGACATTGTGGTGCGGGTCAGGCCGGTAGGGGAGAGCACAAAGCCAGACTCCTCAGGCACGGGCACAGAGACCGGGGCCAAGGACGCAAAAGGCGCCGATGTGAAAGAGGCGGCGGCAGGGGAAGCCGGCAGCAGTGATGTGCGGGTGGATATGCGGTCTGCATCCCGTACCGGCAACCGCGATCTGGGAAGCAATGCAGCCAGAATCCGCAAATTCATGCGGAGACTGGAGAGGCGTGTCGAAGGGGCGCGCTAATCTACGTCCGCATCGTCAGCTGGATTCCGGGGGCGCGAGCGGTCGTTTTGTCGACGGCTGTGTAAGTGCCTGTATGCAAAGGAAAAATTTCTTAATATTTTTTCATTCGGGTGTTGACAGCCCCCCGGGGTCTCCATAGAATGCGCCCCACTTCGACGCGGTACTGACTTACGGAAACGTGGTTAGCAACGCTGAGAAGGATTCTGGGTCCCCATCGTCTAGAGGCCTAGGACACCGCCCTTTCACGGCGGTAACAGGGGTTCGACTCCCCTTGGGGATGCCATTGCGGGAATAGCTCAGTTGGTAGAGCGCAACCTTGCCAAGGTTGAGGTCGCCGGTTCGAACCCGGTTTCCCGCTCCAGTTCCTATGTCCCCATCGTCTAGAGGCCTAGGACACCGCCCTTTCACGGCGGTAACAGGGGTTCGACTCCCCTTGGGGATGCCAATACAGCAGGGTCGCAACGTAACGACGATCTTGCAAAACCGGGCCGGAAGATTTAACTTCTGGCTCGGTCAAATTCGCGGGAATAGCTCAGTTGGTAGAGCGCAACCTTGCCAAGGTTGAGGTCGCCGGTTCGAACCCGGTTTCCCGCTCCAAATAAAGAAAGCTGCTCAATTGAGCGGCTTTTTTTATGTCTGCTATTCGGCGCCGGGCAAATATCCCCAATTTCTGTGCGGTTGCAATATCTGGGGCGAGGGCGTTGAATAAGCGCCCTTACCGTCTGGAGGAAGTAATGACAGCTGCACTGTCCATTCGCAATCTCGAAAAAACCTACGATAACGGTTTCCAGGCACTGAAGGGCATTAGCTTTGATGTGCAGCCGGGGGACTTCTTTGCTCTGCTGGGGCCCAATGGCGCCGGCAAATCCACCACTATCGGCATCCTGTGTTCCCTGGTGCGCAAGACCGCCGGGGAGGTGTCGATCTTTGGGATCGACATCGACAAGGACTTCCCCAAGGCCAAGCAGATGCTCGGTGTGGTGCCCCAGGAGTTCAACTTCAGCCAGTTTGAGAAGGTCTTCGACATTGTCTGCACCCAGGGCGGGTTCTATGGTATGCCGCGCAGCCTGGCGGAAGAACGCACGGAGAAGTACCTGCGCAAGCTGGGGCTGTGGGACAAGCGCAACACCCAGGCGCGGATGTTGTCCGGCGGTATGAAGCGGCGCCTGATGATTGCCCGCGCACTGATCCATGAGCCCAGGCTGTTGATTCTGGATGAGCCCACCGCAGGTGTGGATATCGAGCTGCGCCGCTCCATGTGGGAATTCCTGCAGGAAATCAACAAGCAGGGCACCACCATCATCCTCACCACCCACTATCTGGAAGAGGCGGAGAGCCTGTGTCGCAATATCGCCATCATTGACCAGGGCGATATTGTGGAAAACACCTCTATCAAGTCCCTGATCAAAACCCTCAGCCGGGAAGTGTTTATTCTCGATGTGCGCGAGTCACTCGGCGAGGCGCCGGACTTCGGCGAGTTTGATGGGCGGCTGGTGGACGAGCACAGCCTGGAGGTGACTGTGGAAAAGGGGCAGTCACTGAGTGACCTGTTTACCCTGCTGAGCGCGCAGAGCATCGCCGTGACCAGCATGCGCAACCGCGCCAACCGGCTGGAGGAGCTGTTTGTCTCCCTGCTCACTGAAAACAAGAAACAGAAAGCCGATGGAGAGGAGGGGTAGTTATGAGCCTGCAATTGATCTGGACCGCCTTCTCGACCATTTTTCGCCGGGAAGTGCGTCGTTTTACCCGTATCTGGCCGCAGACCCTGGTGCCGCCGGTCATCACCATGTCGCTGTATTTCGTGATATTCGGCTCCCTGATTGGCAGCCGTATCGGTGAAATGGGCGGTTATTCCTATATGGAGTTTGTGGTGCCCGGTCTGATCATGATGGCCGTGATCACCAACTCCTATGGCAATGTGGTGTCGTCCTTCTACAGCGCCAAGTTTCAGCGCAGTGTGGAGGAGTTGCTGGTGTCTCCCACGCCCAACTGGGTGGTGATGGCAGGCTATGTACTTGGCGGTGTTGCCCGCGGGCTGATTGTTGGGCTGGTAGTCACCCTGATCGCGCTGGTGTTCACCTCCCTTACGGTCCAGCATATCGGGCTGACGGTGCTGATCGTATTCCTGACCTCGGTGCTGTTTGCGCTGGCCGGGTTTATCAATGCGATTTTTGCCAACAGCTTTGACGATATCTCCATTATCCCGACCTTTGTGCTGACGCCGCTGACCTATCTCGGTGGGGTGTTTTATTCCATCGAGCTGTTGTCGCCCTTCTGGCAGGGATTGTCCAAGCTGAACCCCATTCTCTATATGGTCAACGCCTTCCGTTACGGTGTGCTCGGTGTGTCCGATATCAGCGTGGGCTGGGCATTCGCTGGTGTACTGGTGTTTATCGCTGCACTGTCCGCCTGGGCATTACACCTGATGCGTCACGGCAAGCGCCTGCGGCACTGATTGAATATTGATGGTTCGCCTGCCTGGCAGGCGAACAAATGCGTGAGTCAACACATGAATCGAGAAGACTGGCAAAACCTGCCCCTGGGGCAGGAGACCCGCTACGAATCCAGCTATAACCCCTCCCTGTTGCATCCGATCCCGCGCTCGGTATCCCGGGCCCAGTTGGGGTTGGAGGATGGCGCACTTCCGTTCAGTGGTGCGGATGAATGGTGGGGCTTTGAATTGTCGTGGCTGAACCCGAAAGGCGTGCCGCAGGTAGTGGTGGCGCGCTTCCGGTTCGCCGCCAGCAGTCCGTTCATGATCGAGTCAAAGTCCTTCAAGCTATACCTGAACTCCTTTAACCAGAGTCAGTTTGGTTCTGCCGATGACGTGCGCGCAGTACTCGAGAAAGACCTCAGTGCCGCTGCGGGCAGCGACGTGGCAGTAACGTTATACGACGTTGAAGACGCAGCGCTGGATGTGCACAAGCCGGTCGGAACCTGTATCGACCAGCTGGATATCCAGGTGCAGACCTATCAGCCGGATGCGGAGCTGCTGAAGTTGCGCGAGGGCGATGACGTCGTAGAGGAGGTGCTCTACAGTCACCTCTTGCGCAGTAACTGCCCCGTCACCGGGCAGCCCGACTGGGCAACGGTTTCCATCGATTACCGGGGGCCGGCGCTGGAAAGGCAGGGGCTGCTCGCTTACATCATTTCGTTCCGTGAGCATCAGGATTTTCACGAGCACTGTGTGGAGCGGATGTATTGCGACCTGCAGAAGCTCGCGGACTTCGAGAAGCTGACGGTTTGCGCCCGCTATACCCGTCGCGGAGGGCTGGACATTAACCCGCTGCGGACGTCTGCGGGTGAGATTGAGTTTCCGGGAAGGTTTGCGCGGCAGTAAGCCGCGCTCGACTAAATTCTATATCTAGATGATGACCTTGCTCTTGAGGCGTGCCTGCGCCTTTTGCAGCGCCTGCAGCACTTTTTCCTTGTCGTAGTTGCGCACCTTGTCCAGATCCAGGTGCATGGCGAATCCGGGCGCGTGTTCTTCCAGGTAGCTCTGCTGGCCGCCGAGGTTCTTGCGCAGGTCGGTCACCGAGTACACCTTCACCGGGGTGCTGAATCCTTTCACGCTAACGTGGCCCTTGTCGCGGCACATTACTGTCTGTTTGATCATCGCCCAGGTTTCGTGGCTGATCAGTACCTCGCCCGGCTCCGCAGCGCTTTCCAGACGGGCTGCCAGGTTCACGTGGGTACCCATCACCGTGTAAGTCTGGTGGTCTGCGGTGCCGAACACCCCGACGGTGCAGTAGCCGGTATTGATGCCCATGCGGATCTGCAGCGGGTGAGAGATCCCCTGGTCGTACCATTCCTGCATCATCTCCCGCACGCGTTTGCGCATTGCCAGCGCCATGGCTACGCAGCGCAGCGCATCGGATTTGGGCCCCTTGCTCTGGTCATCCCCGAATACCACCATCACCGCGTCGCCGATAAATTTGTCGATGGTTCCGCCGTAGTGGGCCACGATGCGCGACATTTCAGTGAGGTAGTTATTCAACAGGCCGGTGAGGGTTTCCGCCTCCATCTCTTCGGTGAGCTGGCTGAAGTCCTTGATGTCGGAGAAAAATACCGTGAGCAACTTGCGCTCTGTGACAATCTCTTTGTCCTTGCCGGTCGTCACCGCGCGCCACAGGCGTTTGGGCAGGTAGCGGGAGAGCTTGTAGCTGGCCAGGTTGGCGATGCGCTGTTCTTTTTCCAGCTTCTGGTTTTGCTCCCTGAGGCGCGCAAGCTGTTTGTGGGTGTAGAAGGCGTAACAGCAGAAGTAAGTAAATACCCCGATCAGGCTGGCAGCACTGATATTGAGATCGGCATTGACCACCAGCGCAGGGCGGTGCACTACATAGCCGAGGCCTACGCCCATTAGCATGGCGGTGTTGTGTTCAAACCAGCAGCGGCCGCCGCCCTGGGTGAGGGCGTTGAACTGGATCATGGTCAAAAACAGCAGGCTGGGCAGCAGGCTGAAATTGGCCATGGCCATGGCCATGCCGATCAGGAGGGCGTCGGTAAAGGAGAGCCAGCGGCGAACCTGTTCAGCGGTTTCCGGTACGCTGCGGCGGGAAATCTGGTGTGCAACGGGGATGTACGCCAGCAGCAGCGCTGCCATCGCCAGCTGCAACAAGGTGCTCTGGGTGATAAGCGCCGACCAGTTGATGCTGTTGAGCAGCGTGCCGGAAGCTGCAAAACAGATCAGGGCGCGGAAATAGAGCGGATACCGGGAATCTTGCTGGCGGCCGCGGGTTTCTTCTGGCTGATTCTGCATGAACGCGGGTCTTATCGATAACTGTATTGATCCGGGAGCATTTTGTTCTCATCTCGTCCCCGTCAATTACTGGCGGACATCAACTTCTATTGCCGGGCGAAGGGAAGTACCGCCAGAGCCTCAGCTTTTTTCATTATAACGAGGCCTGGATCACTGACAGGCGCAAAGTTTAACCTCTTGCTGCAGTGAAAGCGACGGCATTTGAGGATAAGGTTCTAAATAGTACGTTCGTTCAACATTTGTAGTTAATACATTTGAGGTAGAATCCCCGTCCCTTCGGGGGGAATTATTTCGCACCGTTCAATATCAGGAGGCAATGGATGGACGCGCTGGAGGCACTGCATAACCGGGTATCAATTGGGGCTTTGGGTGACCCAGCACCGAATAGTCAGCAGCGGGAAGCCATTTTCCGCGCAGCCCTGCGCGCAGCCGATCACGGCAATCTGCGCCCCTGGCGTTTTCTGGTGGTAGAGGGTGAGGCGCGTGCCCGCATGGGGGAGATTTATCTCAAGGCCAGCGAGTCTGGCGAGCCTCTCAGCGAAGCCCAGCGCGAACGCACCCTGGCCATGCCCCTGCGAGCACCGCTGGTGGTGGTTGCGATCACTTGCTTGCAAGAGCATCCCAAGGTACCTCACAACGAGCAGCGCATGTCTACCGCCGGTGCGGTACAGGCCATGCTGACCGCCGCCTTTGCCGAGGGCGTTGGCGCATACTGGCGCACCGGCGCGCTGGCCGAGAACCGCGTGGTCGCCGAGGGCCTGGGGCTCGCAGAAAATGAAGAGATAAGCGGTTTCATCTATATGGGTACCCCACAAAAGCCCCCGAGACCGGCACCAGACCTGGCGGTAGCGGACTTTTTTGCCGACTGGACCGGCGAGTGAACCAAACCCGGATGCGCGGCTGGCGGGATTTTTTGCGAAATACACTTGCACCTGCCGCTGCCTTTCTGTAAAGTTCGCGCTCGCTGATCGGGAGCTATGTTACTGATTAGCAAGGCAAAACGCCGACGAGCCCGCAGGCGTGCGGATGAGGCTCGCTAAACAATTCACAATCAACGCGACAATCAGTTTCGGTGAGGTGTCCGAGTGGCCGAAGGAGCACGCCTGGAAAGTGTGTATGTCGAAAGGCATCGAGGGTTCGAATCCCTCCCTCACCGCCATTAAACAAAAAAGCCCGGCTAAAAGCCGGGCTTTTTTGTTTAACGACGATGAGGTCGGGTGAGAACCTTCGCGGGGTTCGATCAACTCGCCAAAGCGAGTTGAGACCGAGGCGAAGCCGAGCCCGCAGGGGCAAAACACGCACAGCGTGTTTTGAGGCAATCCCTCCCGGTTATTCTATAAGCTTCACAAGTGCAACGAAGCCAATCCTTCCCTCATCTCCACCCCCTCCCTAAAAAAATAAAAAAATGAACACGCAAAAGCCAACTCTCGCACAACAAGTCCGAGCCCAAAAAATTGCCAGTGTGTACCGACACACCTGGACACTTTCTATCAGCCACCCGATCGCCGGCGCCTTGCTGGCTGCCAATTTCTGGGACGTTGCCCACCCGTTACCGCTCCTGCTGTGGCTCGCGGCCGTGATTCTGGTGGCAGTAATACGGGTGCCGCTTTACTGTCACTACCGTAAACACGAAAAAGATATCGCCCAGTGTCGGCGCTGGGGGTATTACTTTGCCGCCATGTCGGCACTACAGGGACTGCTTTACGGGGTCGCTTGGGTTGCTTTTGTTCCAGCGGGAGACCCGTTTTATTTGTCAGTGGTCTGCCTGTGGGTGATGGGGTTGAGCGCCTGTGCGGTCGTGGGGTATGCGGCGGAGCCGAAGACGCTGCTGGCATTTTTTATCCCGGTGGTGGTGCCGGGCGCTGTGTTGCTGGTGCTCGATGGAAGTGAGCGCATGCAAATCCTCGCGGCCGCAATAGTACTGTACGGCGTGGTGATCTTGCTGGCGTCGGCACCGGTATATCGTTCCATCGTACGCTCGATAGAGTTGAATATCCGCCTGCGGGAACTTTCCGAGCAGGACGGTCTTACCGGTCTCGCTAACCGACGACATTTCGATGAAACCCTGCAAAAAGAGCTCGACCGCGCTGCACGGCGCGATCAGCCGCTGTCACTGCTATTGCTGGATATCGATCACTTCAAGGCGTACAACGATCACTACGGGCATGTTGCCGGGGATCACTGCCTGCGCCTGGTGAGTGATGCCATTGCCGGATGCGTTCGCCGCAGCGGCGAACTGCTGGCGCGTTACGGTGGGGAGGAGTTCGCGCTGCTGTTACCGGGTACCGACAAGGCTGAACTTGCGGTTACCGTCGAGCGGCTGCAGCAGGCAATTCGAGAGTGTGCCATTCCTCACCAGGGTAGAAACGATGGGGAAGGTATTGTTACCGCCAGTATCGGCGGAACTACCGTGGAGGGCATACACGGCGGATATCCGGCGAGTCCGGAGCGCTTGATCGACAACGCCGATACGGCGCTGTACATGGCGAAAAATCACGGCCGCAACCAGTATCACTTTTTCTGCGGACGATCCGGGCAAATGGCCGAGGCAGAGCCCGGCACTATTGCGTAGTGTCCATCGCTTCGCAGCGCTTTTCCTTCATCAGGATCCAGGCATCGCATTCCCCGGTATCGGGGAAGATACAGACGCTGCCCCCCTTCAAAAACGGTTCAGCTCCTCGCGCAGGTCCTGTTCCAGGTCTTTGGGGTCCGTAATCCAGACACTGTTGTCGGCGCCGGGAAACACTCCGACCTCAATCCCGTCTTTGTCCAGCCCCGGCAGCCACCGGTTCAGGAATTGGGGCAGGGGAATACTGCGGGTGGTGAGATCGCTCTCTCCCTCGGCATAGGCCTCGGCGAATGCCTGTGACGGCCACAGGGGCAGGTACTCGAAACCGCCCTGTTCGTCGGAATGCAGTTTCAGGAAGTGCTCATCGCTGTTGATCAGAATCCAGACTTCACGCTCTTCTCCGGTGACATCCAGAAAGTATTCGTAACGGGCTTCGCAATCCAGTTCGAGAATTGCCTGTAGTTCTTGTGCGCTCATGGTTTGCCCTTTTGGTAAATCTTGGCTGGTGGTGCAAGCGGCTGGCACGGAAGTGATTTGGCGCCATCGCTACCTCCCGGGTTCCAGGGGGCTCTCTACACCGGTATTCACTTTATACGGGATTGTACAGAACCGATAGCCGTCCGTTCCCTCGTGTAATTATGAGTCATTGAATTCCGGAGACGATTCGCTAACTTAGCATCAGCGCTCGAATAACTATCTCAATCGGCAAGCCATCTCTATGCAAGAACTGATCTCGAACCCAATGGCCCTGTTAGTAATGGTGGGGATCGTGTCGATTGCGTGCCAGTATCTGGCGTTTATGCTCAAGTTGCCGGCGATCCTGCCGCTGCTGCTGGCGGGGATTGTACTGGGGCCGATGACCGGGGTGCTCGATCCCGACGCGCTGTTTGGCGATCTGCTGTTCCCGCTCGTATCGCTGGCGGTGGCCATCATCCTGTTTGAGGGGGCGCTTACCCTCAAGTTTTCCGATATCGCCGGGCACGGCACCATGGTGCGCAACCTGTGCACACTGGGCGCCCTGGTAACCTGGGTAATCGCCACACCGGCCGCTCATTATGTGCTCGGCATGCCCCTGCATCTCGCGGCGCTATTTGGCGCCATTGTCACCGTAACCGGGCCAACGGTGATCGTTCCCATGTTGCGTTCGGTGCGCCCCAACACCCGTATTTCCAATATTCTTCGCTGGGAAGGCATTGTCATTGATCCCATCGGAGCGCTGCTTGCGGTGCTGGTGTACGAGTACATCGTGGCGTCGCAAAATGCCGTCGAGCACACCCTGGTCATACTGCTGAAGGTTGTGGCCATCGGTTTTGGCCTGGGTTCGCTGATGGGCTACTTCCTTGGTACGCTGCTCCGGAACAACTGGGTACCGCACTACCTGCGCAATACCGCCGTGCTCACCCTGATGCTGGGCGCCTACGCCGCATCCGATCTGATGGCCCACGAATCCGGCCTGCTCACGGTAACCGTGATGGGTATCTGGATGGCCAATATGAAGAACCTGGACGTCGACGATATTCTCGAGTTCAAGGAAACCCTCAGCGTATTGCTGATTTCCGCCCTGTTTATTCTGTTGGCAGCGCGGGTGGAGTTCTTCACCCTGGCACAGCTGGGGTGGGGCGCGCTGCTGGTACTGGCGGCGATTATGTTTGTCGCCCGGCCGCTCTCTGTGTTCCTGTCTTCTCCGGGTTCTGGTCTCAACTGGCGCGAGCTGGCAATGCTCAGCTGGATCGCCCCGCGGGGTATCGTTGCCGCTGCGGTATCCGCGCTGTTTGCCCTGAAACTGGAACCCTTCGGATTGCCAAAATCGGAACTGCTGGTACCGATGGTCTTTCTGGTGATCATTGCCACTGTCGTCCTGCAAAGCCTGACTTCCAAGCCGATCGCCAAGTTGCTCGGGGTGCGCGCCCCTTATCCCAATGGGTTCCTGGTATTTGGGGGCAGCAAGTTTGCGCGCATGCTGGCGAAAGATCTGATGGAAAAGGATATTCCGGTCAGGATCGCCGATACCAACTGGGATGCCATACGCGAGGCGCGCATGGAAAATATCCCCACTTATTACGGCAACCCGATCTCGGAACACGCGAGCCTGACCATGGACCTTTCGACCATTGGCAAGGTTCTCGTCCTGTCGCCTTACAAGCAGTTGAATCCGCTGGTCACTTATCACTTCGAACATGTGCTTGGCGAAGGGGCGGTGCTGGGGTTGAGCCATGGCGGCCAGGAGGGGCGGGCCAGCCACCGGGTTTCGGATGACTACGCGAAGAAGCTGGCGCTGTTTTCAGAGAATGCCACCTATAGTCGCATCGCCAGCCTGGTAGCGAGAGGTGCAACCATAAGGACAACACGCATTACCGAGGCTTTCACTTTTGACGACTACAAGGAAACCTACGGTAATCGCGCGACAAAGCTTTACGCCTTAGACCCACAGGGCAGAGTGCATATATACACCGTTTTACACGATATTGCGCTCAAGGAGGACTGGCAGATCGTCAGTCTGATTGCACCCGAAAAGGTGGTGGAGCAGGCAACTGACAGCGCGCCACTCGCAATCAGTTAGCGGGTTCTGACGAACTGGCGCCGTCAGGTTCCAAGGTGCCCACCGCTGGGTCGAAACCCATAGCGCGAAAACTGACTACACTCTGTCCGGGATGCTACCAGTTAAGCTGTTGAGCTAATCAAGGGTAAGTGCGCGAGAGGCTGCTATGGGACGGAGTTTGAAGCGGGTAATTGCAGTAACCATGGTTACCTGCATTGTCTTTTTGCCGGAGGTTTTTGCGCAAAACGTTGACCAAGCCGACAACGGGACGTCTCTTTGCTCTCGTCCAGCCTTGTTCGACTGTCCCGGCGGGGCGAGGCAAACCTTGCGAGATCGCGGGGTAAACATAGATGCCAGGCTCACACAATTTTCCCAGGGTGTCCTCGATGGTGATGGCAGTAAAAGTTGGCAGTACGGGGGCAAGGGAGACCTGATCGTAAATCTGGATATGTCGAAGCTGGGATTGTGGCGCGGCTTTTCCGTCAATGTGCACCAGGAATGGATTTACGGGGAAGATGCCAACAACCCGGGGAATGGAGAGTTGTTTCCGTTCAATACGGCGCTCGCCTATCCGCGACTGGGGGGGAGCGATAGTGAAACGGCACTTACGCTGAGGCAGCAATTCGGGGACAGTACATCGTTAAGCTTTGGCAAGTTCAATATGTTGAGCGTCGCCGCCAAAAAACCTCTTGCCGGCGGTGGTGGCCTCGATACGTTCATGAATATCGGGCTCGCAGCTCCGATTAGTGGCGTGACGCCGCCGTACCTATTTGGCTTTATTGGCGTGCATAAAATCGAAAACGCAGCCTTCACACTGATGGTCTACGATCCGCGTAATTCACAGGATCAGGAGGTCATCAAAAACCCTTTTTCGGAAGGCACAACCACCAGTATCTCGGCGACATTCCCGGTTAAGGTCGCGGACAACAAGGGTTTCTACAGTGTGCGCGGCGTCTACAGCTCAAAATCGGGGTTTGACCTTAATTTGATACCGGCCCTGCTTGATATTCCGCCCGAGTCTGAATCTCTGCTGGCGAAAAAAGGCTACTGGTATTTAAGCGCCGCTGCGCAGCAATATCTCTACCACACGCCCGGTAATCCGGATGCCGGTTGGGGGCTTTTTTTAGAAGCGGCTGCATCCGACGGCAATCCCAACCCGCTTAAATGGCATTTCCTGGTTGGTCTGGGCGGTCAGGGGCTGCATCCTGGCCGACCGCAAGACCGGTGGGGAGTCGGTTATTTTAAATACGGTTTGAGCAAAAAACTGGTCGATGGGCTGGCAACCATCGGCAATACCATTCCATTCGATCCTTCCTTTTTCATCCGTGACGAGCAGGGCGTGGAAATTTTCTACAATTTGCACGTAACACCCTGGCTGCGTATTACCGCTGACCTGCAAAGAGTTAAGCCGCACGAGCAGGGACGCCCCGATGTAACTGTCGGTGCGGTGCGAGCGCAGATTCGCTTCTGACTGGGGCGGAGGTTAACTACGACCATCTATATCCAGCCTGCGCGCGCGCCAGTAGCGACTGTTCCAGTAGTGTTCCGATAAGTGGGAAATGGTCACGCCTCTGGAAACAGAGGCGTGAAGGAACTGCCCATTCTCAATGTAGATGCCCACATGCCGGCCCCGGCGACCGGTCTTGAAGAACACCAGGTCTCCCGTGCGCAGCTGGCTGCGCTTGATGGCCTTACCGGTTCGGGCCTGGTATCTGGTGGTGCGGGGAAGCTGTATGCCCATGTGATCCCGGTAGGTGAGTAATACCAGCGCAGAGCAGTCGATACCGCGCTTGCTCATACCGCCCAATTGATACCGGGTACCCTTCCACTCTTGAAATTGCTCGTACAGGCGTGCTTTGACTAACTCAGAGGGCGAGGGGGATGGGGCGGGCTTGGATTGAGGATGCTTGGTTTGGGAGAGAGGGCGTTCTTGTGAGGCGCGGGGCGTGTCTTGCGGCGAATGCTGGTAGGGAGCCATGCTGCATCCGGCGGTGGTGATGATCGCAGTTATATGGAGCAATAGCATTCTTCTTTTCATTGGGGGTACATCTGTGCGATCACGGCAATCGACGCGGAGGGGTGGCGCCCGGAGTGAATTTTTCTGATGCACTATCGTACCAGTTGAAGCTGAATAGACGCTGAACTCTATTTTGGGTAAAAATTAACCAGTTTGTTGTCTTGTTGAAGCGTCGACCACGCCCGCATCGGGCCGAGCTGTTCGTACAAACGACCTCAAGATTGCAGTAGGTACTGCCAGTAACCCACATCTACCCACTGATCGAACTTTCGCCCCACTTCTTTGAAGTGTGCCACTTTCTGCATACCAAATTTCTCGTGCAGCGCCACACTCGCCGCATTCGGCAGTGCGATACCGCAGATCACCGCATGAATGCCGCGCGACTTTAGTTGTTCAAGTAACGCCTGATACAGTGCGGAACCCCAACCTTTAGCGGTAGCGTTCGGATTAAGATAGACGGTGGCTTCCACTGAATATCTGTACGCACTGCGGCCCTTCCATTTCGTTGCGTAGCAGTAACCAATTACCTGACCATTGTTTTCGGCCACCAGCCACGGCAGTGCATTGCTGCCACATTCTTCGATACGGCGCGCTATTTCGTCAGCAGATACCGGCTCTATTTCGAAGGTAATGCAGGTGTGTTTGACATAGTGGTTGTATATTGACGCGATATTTTGAGCATCTTCAACATGCGCGTTTCGTATCATTCTCCGCTCCCTGCTCCGATTCACATTCACAGTGTTTTTCTTTGCCGCATGTCACAGTTTTCGATAAGCTTTGCGCTCGATGATTTTCGCGCCAGCAGGAACTGTATCAATGGACTTTACCGGTTATCTCCGTGTACTCGCCAAAAATGATGGCTCTGACCTCTACTTGAGCACCGGCGCGCCGCCCTGTGCCAAGTTCCAGGGGGTGCTGAAACCCCTTAGCAAAGAGCCCCTTGGCCCCGGGGAGATCGAGAAGATCGCCATGGATATCATGGATGACGAGCAGCGCGATGAGTTCAAGCGCGAGCTGGAAATGAACCTGGCGATGACCATCCCCAATGTGGGGCGCTTCCGGATCAATATTTTCTGGCAACGCAATCAGGTCTCCATTGTTGCGCGAAATATCGTCACCGAGATTCCCAAGTTTGATGACCTCAAGCTGCCGCCTATTCTCAAGGACGTGGTGATGGCCAAGCGCGGCCTGGTGCTGTTTGTGGGCGGTACCGGCTCGGGCAAGTCCACCTCGCTGGCGGCGCTGATTGACCACCGCAACACCAACAGCGGTGGCCACATCATCACCATTGAAGACCCGGTGGAGTATGTGCACCGGCACAAGAAGAGCGTGATCAATCAGCGCGAGGTGGGTGTGGATACCCGCAGCTTCCACGCGGCGCTGAAGAACACCTTGCGTCAGGCGCCGGACGTGATCTTGATCGGCGAGATCCGCGATCGCGAGACCATGGAGCACGCCATCGCCTTTGCCGAAACCGGCCACCTGGCAATTTCCACCCTGCATGCCAACAACGCCAACCAGGCCCTCGACCGGATCGTAAACTTTTTCCCGGAAGAGCGTCGCCCACAACTGCTGATGTCACTGTCGCAGAATATCCGCGCCTTCGTATCCCAGCGCCTGGTGCCCACGGTGGACGGCAAGCGCTGCGCCGCTGTGGAAATCCTGCTGGGAACACAGACCATCAACGAGCTGATCCTGAAAGGCGAGTTCCACAACATCAAGGAAATGATGGAAAAGTCAGAAAACCTCGGTATGCAGACGTTTGACGGTGCGCTGTTCAAACTGTACGTGGAAGGCCGTATCAGCCACGACGAGGCGATCAAGAACGCGGACTCTGCCAATAACCTGCGCCTGCGGATCAAAATGTATGAAGAGGGCAAGAAGCCCAAGGCGGTGGTCGAGGAATCCGACGAGGAAACTGGAGCGGCCAAGACCGGTGGTGGCTTGTCGCTCGCGCTGGAGTCGATCGAGGACGAAGAGGAAGATGCGCTGGTTTACTGAACCTCCAGCATAACCTCATTCCTGCGTAAAAACGGCAGGGTCCAGGGCGGGTTGTAACGCGCCAGCTCCGGCGCGCCGACCGGCTGCAAGCCTTTCCCTGCGACCCATTCCTGCAGGTCCGCCGTTTTCTCCGCGACCTTGTCTGCGCCGGTCAGCCCGGAGAAACGAATAACCGCGTAGCGGGTTTCGGGGATCTGGCGGATAGTCACTGCGGCATTGTTCGGACGCGGCAGGGTTTCCAGGGTGTAGTGGCTCGGCATCACGAATGAGACGCGCCAGCGGCCGTCATTTTCCTGCATGCTGACTGGCGCCGTCATGCTGATCTTTTCCGAGCGGGGCTCCATACCCACGGGTGCTGTCATCTCAATCTTCTCGCTGCCGCCACCACCTGCCGTATTGTTGCCAAAGATGTAGTTGGCGAGCAGGCGAAAGCCCCTGCTCGACGCCTCGTCCATCGAACCACTCACCACCACTTCCGCCACAATTCTGGGCTGGTAGGTGCGCAGCTCGAACGGCGCCGATTCTTCCGTCACTGTATACGCCGGTTCTTCCGTTGCCATTGCATATCCCGCCAGTATTACCAATAACAGCCCCAGTATTACTCGTGCCATATGCTGCGTCATTTCTGAGCCGCCGCATGGTCGGCAATTGATAGTCACCCTAGAGGCGGTGCACGGCACTTTAAGGGCATTGTGCAATGTCTGGAGCATGGCAGGTTTTCTCGTAATGTCGCAGCGAATCAAACCGCCGCCACAAAACCACCCAGTAGCAGGGTAAGTGCAATGGTGAGCAGCCCCTGAATAATCGCGATCAGAATACCTTTCAGGAATCCGGTTCCCAGCACCAGCATATAGGCGATGGCTGCGAGAGGGATGGTGATCAGCAGGCCGAGTTCTTCTGTGACGCCGGGAATCATCCCGCCGACAAAATGCTGGATGATTACTGCCAGCAGTAGGGCAAACAGACAGGAGAAAACCCCGGTATTACGCGCTCCCAGCATGCCGGCGGCCATCTTCAGCGGCACCACCAGGATTGCCACTACGATGATGAGGAGGATCAGAAATTCCATATGCTACCCCACGGATGTTTAGGGTGAATGTGTCCTGACTATAGCGCGACAGCACCCCCTTAGCACCCGCTCTTCCGTGAATTCCCTGCGGAGCAGTTCTCCGGATTCCATCAAATACCGCGCGGCCCCTCCGGGACAATTCCTGTGGGATTGAGCGCCTTGATCGAATAGTACCCAGCCTTGATATGCGCCAGCTTCACCGTTTCCTGTACTCCCTCTAATTCGAGCACCCGGTGCATATAGCGGTGCAGGTTTGGCATTTCCTTGAGCGTATTGCGATTGCACTTGAACAGGCCGAAATACGCAGCATCAAATCGCACCAGCGTGACAAACAGGCGGATGTCGGATTCGGTGAGGTCATCGCCGAACAAAAATTTGCGGCCGTCGGCGAGTCGTGATTCCAGCTCATCCAGTGCGGCGAATACACGGTTGTAGGCCTCTTTATAGGCAAATTGAGTAGTCGCAAAGCCGGCCTTGTAAACGCCGTTGTTCAGGTTTTCATACAGGTAACCGTTTAACGCGTCGATATCCTCTGCCAGTACGGCGGGGTAGAGGTCGGGGCCTTGGTTACCCAGATGGCTGAAAGTGCTGTTGAGCATGCGCACGATGTCTGCAGACTCGTTGTTGACGATGGTCCTCGTGTGCTTGTCCCACAGCACCGGCACCGTGGCGCGCCCGGTGAAGTTGGGATCGGCGCGGGTGTAGAGTTCATGCATGTAATGCGCGCCATTCAGTGTGTCCTCGTCGGCGCCGCTAAAACCGCCGAACGCCCACCCCTGATCGGTAAGCACCGGGTTGACTACCGACACACTGATTACGTCGGTCAGGCCCTTCAATTGACGCGCCACCAGGGCGCGGCTCGCCCAGGGGCAGATGTACGCCACGTACAGGTGGTAGCGGCCGGCCTCTGCCTTGAAGCCTCCGCGGCCCGTGACACCGGCAGTTCCGTCTGCCGTTACCCAGTTGCGGAAGGAAGACGTCTGCCGAATAAAGCGGCCATCACCGTCTTCCTGTTGCACCGGTTGCCAATTTTCCTGCCAAACGCCATTCACTAACATGCTGTCACCACTTGTTGATCTGCGTGCGCCCCCGGCCGGGGGCGCAAGACGGGGTTGTCACTGTTGGCTATCAGGCGGGCTGCGCCGCTTGCAGGTCGCGTTCGTTGGCCAGGAGATTGCGCAGGCCATTGTCCAGCGCGAGGGTGCCGCCCCCCTGAATTGCCAGAGCCAGGGTCGCCGCGAACAGCGCCAGCGCGAATTCATAACCGTTGTTTGCCATGAACAAGCCGTTGCTGATATGCACACTGAAGATTGCCACCAGCATAGTGACGGCACTGACTGCAGCGGCGGGGCGGGTGAGCAGGCCGAGCACCAGGGCGAGGCCGCCAAAGAATTCCGCACTGCCGGCCAGCAGGGCCATCAGGTAGCCGGGCGCCAGGCCGATGCTTGCCATCCATTGGCCGGTGCCTTCCAGCCCGTAGCCGCCGAACCAGCCAAACAGTTTCTGGGCGCCGTGGGCGGCGAGGATGATGCCCACCGGTACACGCAGGGCGAGCGCGCCCAGTCCAGCGTTAGAGTTCAAAACCTTGTTGATCATTTGCTTGTTCATAACCGTTCTCCGAGTTGTTGGGTTTGGGCTTGGTGTTCAAACCTCACCAGCTTGGAAATCAGTTTAATGGCAACAATGTGGGGTATAAACGCGCAGTTTGTTGGTCTACTATCAACAAATTGTTGGCAATATGATTGGTTATGCTGCTATGGACCGGATTACCGCGCTGAACGCCTTTGTGGCGGTCGCCGACGAAGGGGGCTTTAAAAAGGCCGCAGACAAGTTGGAGTTATCGAACCAGCTGGTCAGCAAGTACGTGTCCCAACTCGAAGAACGCCTCAAGGTGCGCCTGTTCAACCGCACCACGCGGCGCGTGCATCTGACGGAGGAGGGCGAGCAGTGTTACCAGTTTGCGGTACAAATCCTGGAAAGCCTCACGGACATGGAGAGCCAGCTGGGACAGATGCAGAGCGAAGCCCAGGGGCTGCTGCGCATCAGCGCCCCGGTCACTTTTGCCACACGCCATCTGGCACCGCTGATTGGAGACTTTAAACAAGACCACCCGTCGGTAGGCATCGAACTGCAGCTTAACGACCGCAAGGTGGATGTGGTGGAGGAGGGGTTTGATGTGGCCCTGCGTATCGGCCACTTGAAAAGCTCTTCGCTGATCGCCCGGCGGCTGGCGCCAATACGCCTGGTGGTATGTGCATCCCCTGAATACCTGGCGCGGGAGGGCGTACCGGAGACCCCGGAAGACTTAAAGCCGGAACACTACCTGCGCTACAGCTATATGGAATCGAGTCAGGGGGATTCCCGGCTGATGGCCGCGCTGAAAAGAAGCCAGCCAGTGGGTGCGGCGGGTATCGCGTGCAACAACGGTGAAATCCTGATGCAGGCCGCCGTTGCCGGCCAAGGGTATGTATTACAGCCCACCTTTATCGCCGGGGAAGCGATAAAAGCGGGCAAGCTGCAAGTCATACTGCAGGAGTATGAACCCGAGCCGCTGGCACTGTATGCGGTATATCCCCACAGGAAATTACTGGCCACCAAGCTTCGGGTATTTATCGATTTTATTGGCAACTACTTTGGTGATCCGCCTTACTGGGATGGGTTTGATGGCTAGGCGTCGATGCGCGGTTCCAAGCGCGGTCGCAATTTAAAACTGATCCAGGGTCCAGTTGGCGGCGTAGTAACGGCGAATACATTTCGAATAAATTGGGTCGAACTATGAGCGAATTGATCCGGCTGGTCTATGCCAGCCGCGCCGCCTTTGAACCTGTGCCGGTAAAGCAGGGCGTTGAACCGTCCGTGGGGCGCATCCTGATGCAGAGCCGCAGGAACAATGCACATGCCAATATTGGCGGCGTACTGTATTTCGGTGATGGCTACTTCTTTCAGGCGCTGGAAGGCGAGCGCCAGGCCGTCAACCAGGCCTACCGGCGCATTGCGGCGGATTTGCGACACCGGGAGGTGACGATTCTGTCATTAAAGACGGTATCTGAGCGGTTTTTCGCCGACTGGTCGATGAAGTATGTTCCGGCAGAGGAAGCGGTAAAACAGTTTATTCGCAGCCACAACTACCAGCGCTTCGAACCCCTAAAGTTCCAGGAGACTGAGGCCGAAGCGCTGATCGAACTTTTCCACTCCTATGGCGACGCTGGTGCCAAGATCAAGAAAAAGGGTGGCTGGTTTGGCTTGCGAAAACTGTTTGCCTCTTAAACCGGATCACTGAGTGCCCCGCACGCGACTTCGCATAAACGCTTTGGGCGACAGAGCTGCGATGCATATCCCAGACTGGATACGCCGGCATCTAACCCAACCGCGCGCGATAATGTGACCAACTAACCTATCTCCGTTCACCGCATTAAAAAATAAGCATAAATAGGATGATCGGAGATAGCACAATGCATAAAGCCAGTCTTTTTGTTTCCCTCGCCATTACCTCTGCACTTTGGTCCATGAATTCCCTGGCCGCGCCAGCCAAAGGCACGGCCGCGGGCGACAGTATCACCATGGGGTTCGCGGCCGACTGTACCGGCAATACGTTCTTTACTGGCGGGTTTTTCTGCCTGTTGGGCGGTGACCAGCCGGAACACAGCTGGTTCGACGGTTGGGACAGTAGCGTCAACAGTGTCCACGACAAATACAAGGCCATAGACCCGAATATTGTCGCCAACAAAAATGCCGCCCGTTCCGGTTCCGAGATGCGCGGCGGCAGCGATAATTTCAGCGTCCAGGCAGACCGGATTCTTTCCCAGACTCTGGTCGCGGATCACGTGGAAGTGGTGCTCGGCGGTAATGATATCTGCAACCGCGACTGCGTCGACCCGGCCAACTGTTCGGACCCGCTGTTGACGGAAAACGAATGGCGCGGTGCGGTGAAAGCCGGGCTCGACAAACTGGTGGGTGGCCTGCCCAGTGGCTCGACGGTGGTGCTGGGGTCGGTGCCCCGGGTGCAGGATCTGCGCGCAGCGGGCGTCGCCAAACAGAGCGGTAATTGGCGGGTTAACTGCGAAAGCGTCTGGTCCACCTTCGGTATCTGCCGGATCGCCACCAACGGCGGCACCATGAACGGTGAATCCTTTGCCACACGTTACGCCGGAATCAATACTGCACAGCGCCTGTATAACGAGGTCCTGCAGCAGGAGGCCGCGGCCTACAATGGCACCAACGGGGTGGAGGTCGTCGCGGAGTACTCCGGGGCCAACCAGACCAATGTGGGCACCTTCTCGTTCGGCAAGGATGATATTGATGGCGGGGATTGCTTCCACCCCAGCGTGCGCGGCCAGAATACGGTGGCGAACCTGATGTGGAACGGTAACCCGGACAAGTAAATTGCGGGCGGTGAACAGGGCTCCGCAAGGAGCCCTCAACCTCTATCGCCGCAAGTTCGCCCGGTGTCAGGCCTCGGCCCGCCGGCGCTAGTCGGAATCTTTATCTTCGCCGCTGTTGTCCTGGCCTTTGCCCTCGCTACTGTCCTGCTCGAAATAACTCTCTTCCTCGACAACGTATTGCACCCGCTCGGGTAATCCGTTGCGCATGAAGGTCACATCGACCACCTCGCCACTGGTCAGTGCATCCCAGAGCTGATTCTGGCCACTGTGCACCCAGGTGTCATTCACCCGCACCACCACATCACCTTCCTCGAAGCCCAGTGCAGTGAAGAACTCGCTATCTGCGATGCCCTCGAGTCGCAACAGGTTGTGCCCGTCGACCACGTGCTCCGCGGGGACGAATTTCTTTTCCAGCTCCGCGCGATTTTGCAGCTGCTCTTCCAGCCACGCCTGCCCCAGGGTCAATACGCCGGAAGGCGGGATCAGTTTGCGGGATTCACCGTCCGGTTGCTCAATGCGTCGCATGGTGGCTTCGTCCCGCTGTGCCGTGGTGGTCATGGGCACCCGCACGTAATCGCCATCCTCTCCGCGCAGGGTCAATCGCTCCAGGTGGTCGCTGACCTGCAGGATGGCGTAGCGCTCGTGTACCCGCTTGAGGGTGACGCCGTCCATCAGTGTATCTCCGGGGGAGAATTGCCCGGCAGAGGCATCGCGGATGCGAATCAGGGCGGTGGACTGTTCGGGCTGGGAGGAGACACTGGTGCCGTTTAGCCGCAGCGGCAATTCGGTCTCGGCGATCCTCTCGCCGGATTGCCGCCAGCGGGCCGCATCGGCGTGGGCGCTTGCCGGATCGTGCCCCAGACGCAGCAACTCCTGGTCTATCCACATGGCGTAGTGTTCCAGAGGGCGCGGGCCTTTGACATAGAGGCCGTTCACGAACACCACCGGCACGCTCTGCAGGCCCAGGGAGCGGGCGAGGGTGGTATCGGCGGCAACCCGATCACTACCTACGGGATCATCGAGGCAGCGGCTGAACGTATCCTGTGACAATCCCTGCTGTATCGCGAGCTGGATGAAGGTCTCCCCATCCATTGTTTTCGCCTGCGTGTAGAGACCATCCGCGTAGGCCCAGGGCGTATCCTGCAGGCCGGCGCAGTGCACTGCCGCTGCGGCCTGCGCGCCCTGCCGGTGGTAGTGCATGGGGAAGTCAAAAGGCACCACGGCAATCCAGCCGGCATAGCGATCCAGCAATTCCCGCAGCACCAGATTGGTGGTGGCGCAGTGCACCGACTGGTAGGAGCAGAACACCGCGAGGGTTACCGGGGCTTCGGGGTTGCCGCGCAGGCGGCGGTCGCCACTATCGATGTCCAGTCTGGGAGGTTGGGGATGGGGCAGCAGCCACTCCACCGTGGGTGCGTCTCCACCGGAGGCCTGCGACGGGCGCTGTGTATCCACCATGGATTTGAGCGTATTGAAGCGCAGCTGGTACTCGGCCAGTGCCAGGTCGTGCCGTTCCAGGCGGATTTGTTGATCCACCTCTCGCAGGGTGATCGCGCTATCGCCGACGCGCGCCACTATTTTTTGGTCTTCTTGTTGTTGATCGTGTTGTTGACCTTCCTGATGTTTGCCGCTGTTCGATCCGAATTCTCTATCCGTATCAAAGCTGCAGGCGGAGAGTAGCGCGGCCAGGCATATCGGCAGCAGCCGGGCAGGGTGGTTATACCGCTTGTCCAGTTCATCCATGGCGTTCGATCCACTCGTTATTATTCTGTGAGCATTTCTAGCACATGGGCTCTTGAGTCTCTACCAATCCCGTAGCGCACAGCGCATTGTGGCGGGGAAGATAACGCCCCCTATCTGGTGCCGGGTAAAAAAGACCCGCCTCTACATACTTACTTCGCGAGCACAGCGAGTGAAACGGTAGTCCCACCTAATAATCGAATCGCGAACTCTATTGCATAAATAACCCGATATGAATCACTAATTTTTCAGGCCTGAAAAATATTCCGTTAAAACTAAATTCTAGTGCCGTATTTACTGCCAATATTTTCTATGCACGATAGAGAATAAAAACTGCGTGGACTATAAAAAGGGCTCGCATTTCCGTTTTTCAATTTTTCACCCACGGCATCAAAACCATAATCTGACTTGTGCTGGATAGCCGAGTCACCGGAGGGACGACAATGAATAAACACCTGGAAAATGTCTTACCACGCATTAACAAAACCTCGATATTCTCTCTTTTCTTATTTGTCGTCATTGGATTTTTTCCACTCAATAGCACGGCACTGGAAATCAATCTGGTATTTGATCCCGATGGGTCTGGTGCCGTAGATCCCTGTGATGATGGGCTTGCCGCATGTGGGCATACGGAAGAGCTTATTCAAATCGTGGGGTCAGTAGCGGATCATTTTGAGAGCATTATTCAAGACGAGCACGAGATGACCATCCGCTTCTGGTGGCTGGATCCCGCCCTGGGCGCCCCGGATGCGTTGATTATCGAGAGGGACGAAGACGGCAAACCGATCGAAGCGAGAATCAGGATTTCGGCGAACCTCAATTATTACTACGACACCTTTCCGGATTTCGACTCTGAATTCGTTATGCGTCCCAAGCTGGCCAGGACGGTACCGGATTTCGAGGTGGCGGAAGCCTTCTCCGGCGTGGCACCGGAAATTTATGAAGTCGCGTATAACGGTAAGGAGATCGACCCGATAGGCGGCCTGGATCTGGTAACTGTTGTATCACACGAAATGGCGCACGCCCTCGGTATCAGTGCGGACGTGAGTACTGCCTGCAACGAGGCAGACAATCCACCTTTTTACTTCGTCGATCCGGAATTTGACGGCAGTGCATCACTGGGCGTCAAGGCCTATGAATTTCTGAACGAGGGGGAAACAGACTTCGACTGTGCACATCTGGCACTCGGCGGCCTGAACATGTGCAAGCCGGCAGACCAGCAGGATCAATCGGTCGGTGAACTATTCGACGACCCCAGCACTGTCGAGGGCCTGACGGTCGGGGAATGCGCCTCCCACCAGGCGTTGAACTGGTTTGCGTTTTATCCGAAATCGCGCGCCCGGCCTTCCATCAACGGCATTCTCGTGATGCAACAGGGCGGAAACTGGGAACAGATCAATCTGCCGCGCCTTTACAGTCTCACCGGCGGGGACTGGTCAACCGCGTCCAATTGGCTGGGCAATGAGGTGCCTAACGAAACGGACGAGGTGTTTATCGTCAATCAGTTGCCCCTGTTCTTCGTGACCGAGATTGAAGTCACCGACAGCCGCAATGCAAAGAGCCTGTATATCGCTGATGAAAACAAGCTGACCATTCACGGCAGCTCGGAACTGGCGGTTGCTGGCCCCGTTACCGCTGCCGGCCCAAATTCCACCACCGGCCCCCTGAGGCCGATTATCCCGCCGATGGGCGGTGAGCCGCCCATCGGCACCGAGGGCCCCTTCACCACAGTTGAGGTGGAAGCTACCGGGGTGTTCAACGCATTCGATCTGAATATCGAACCCGAGGCCAGGTTCTTGGTAAATACCAGCAGCGAGACCAACCTCGGCAATCTGGAAAGCTTCGGCCTGATACGCGGGGCCGGCGTCATCAACGTGTTTGTCCTTGAAAACGCCAGAAGGATAACCGCTGACTCCGGTACGCTGGTCTTCGCAATCCCGGAGGGAGATCCCGACGACACCGTCGTGGTCGGGCCGCCGCGGCTGGATCTTGACGGCCCCAGCTTTGTTGGCGATGCCGATGCCGCCTTGTCTGCTATCAATGGCGACCTGATTTTCGATGGCGCCATTGCAGACAGCGTACAGGCGCAAATTACTGTAGGAGCGGGGCGCTTTATCGAGTTTGTCGACGGATGGGAGCAGGGCTTTTCCGGAAATGGATTCCCCAAGCATGCGCTGATACTGGACGGCGGCCCCAGCGGAGCCGAAGTGCGCGGTGAAACCTCGCTCGGGGGGCGCGTACAGGTCAATGGGCTGGGTGTTTTCACTGACGATGCGACATTCGAATCCCTTTCAGAAACGGATCTGGATATCGGCGGCCTTGCTCCGGGGCTCGAGCACGACCAGCTGAATATGCAGAACGTCCAGTTCAATGGAACGCTCAACGTCGAGTTTAACGAGGGCTTCGCGCCCGGCTTCCAGGACAGTTTTGCGCTGATCACCTACGCGAGTCATCTGGGCGAATTCAGCAGCATCGAGGGAATCGATCTCGACATGGCGCTGGAGGGTGGGCTCAAGCTGTTTCTGGAATATGGCGACACCGAACTGTCTCTGCTTGTGGGACTCGATGGTGGTTCGCCCGGCGAACCCAATTGCTCGGGCCAGAGCATTGCCACACAGGCAGCCATACACGGTGGCATCGCCGCAGCGGCGGCCTTTCATGGCTTCCCCAGCGTCAAGGCCTTTAAAGACGCGATTAAGGATTTTTGCAATACGTAAGTGATCAGGCGCGCAGGTGTCACCCGATGGATGGTCTAAGCGCAGATCCAGCCGTGGCGCTGGTCTGCGCAGGTTTTATGGAGCCTGAATCTATTGATTGCGAGCAACAATCTCGCTTACCAGCTCGGCAGGAAATAAGGATTTGGAAAGATACTGCTGGCCTCCGGACTTGGTGACCAGAATCAGCCCCAGATCGGTTTCAATAACTCGCTCGATATCTGACCACGCGAGTGTTGTTTGTGTGTGGGTGCTCTTTGTGGTTATTCCATCGTCATCAATCGTTAATGTCACTTCCGTATTGGCACTTCTCCCCAACATCTGACGTGCCAGCCACCAGGCGCGCCGGAATCGAATATGCAGCAGCTCCAGAATGCCCAGGGCGACCAGCAGGTAGCCCAGGACTTTGGGTTGCTCGGTAAACATCAGTGCCCCGGAACCCGTGGCAAGTAATAGGGCCGGCAAGAGGTAATTGGGCTTTGCTCCTTTGCCGTGGGGTAGAGACTGATCAAAACACTCGGCGAGGTATTCTCGAGATAGGGTGAACTGTGTCTTGAAAGGTTGCATAGAGACCGCATGTTTGGGTAGTTAGTTGTATGGCTGGGACCACGTGAGTCGGGCGCTTTATCGTCCCGGTCGAGCTTTCTTCGCGAAGCTACTGGCCGCTATCGATTGCTATCAACCTGAATCGTTTGGCCACTGGCCGCACTTTGCCGCGCCAGATGGATCAAGCGGATATTCCACAGGGCCTGCTCCGCGCTTACCGGTGCCTCGCTGCCGTCCAGAATGGCACTCGCCAGCTGCTGATAGTAATGCTGGTAGCCACCGGTTTCTGTGGGGATTGTGGCAACCCCGTCGGCCGCGTGTAACTGTCCGTATTGTTCGGGTAGCTCCTGCGCCCATCCTGCGGATAGTGGCAGCTCGCCGGATTTCAGTCGATCTTCCTGCGGGTCCAGGCCGTGCTTGATAAAACTCCCGGCCGCGCCCTGTACCTCAAAGCGCAGGTTCGGCGCCGCGCAGAAGGGGCTGCTGCGCAACACAGCTATATGCTCCGGGTAGTGCAGGGTCAGGTGGAAAAAGTCATCCACTTCCGCCTGTGGCCGCAGCGTCTTTACCTGTGCGGTGATCGCCGTGGGTGGGCCAAACAGCTGCAGCGCCTGATCCAGCATATGCGGCCCCAGATCGAACAGGATGCCGCCACCCTCTACATCGGACTCACGCCAGCGCTTGCGCACCTCGGGGCGGAAGCGGTCGAAATGGCTTTCAAAATAGCGCACCGCACCCAGGCGGTTATCGGCAATCAGCTTCTTTACCGTGAGGAAGTCACCGTCCCAGCGGCGGTTGTGGTAGACGCTCAACACTCGTTGCTGCTGCCGCGCCAGCGCGATCAGCTCCTCGCCCTGCTCGACGCGGGTAACAAAGGGCTTTTCCAGCACCACATGCTTGCCCTGCTGCAGGGCGAGCTTGGCCAGGGCAAAGTGCGCTTCATTGGGGGCGGTGATGATCACCAGATCGGCATCGCACCGGGTCAGCAGTGTCTCTGCATCGGCATAGACCTCGACCTCCGGGTGCTGCTGTTGCACCTGCTCACCCTTGGAGGTGCTGACCGCGGTGAAGCGGAAGGGCGGCAGGTTCAGGATAAACGGCAGGTGAAAGGTGGTGGCGGAAAAACCGTAGCCGATGATGGCGGTTTTGATTCCGGTAGTGGTGGTCATGGGAAAACGGGCTCCACGGTGCTTATCTGAGAAATCGTATCCAGCGCCACAGCCTGAGTACATCCAGCAGGGCACCGGCCACATAGGTGAGGGCGCAGGCCTTCAGCACACTGTGCGCCTTGCTCAACAGGTGCTCCGGCAGGTAGCCCTCCCTGAGTATCGGCAGGGCCTTGTTGAAGCTTGCATCGTACTCTTCCGGTAGTATCGCCACATACATCAGCGCGGACGCGAGCATGGTAATCACCGCCACCACGCCAATCCACAGGAATATCACCGGTGACTTGATCAGCAGGGTGAGAATAGGGGCGGCGATCAGGATATAACCGCCTATTTTCTGGATTTGCCCGGCCCGGCCCAGGTACTTGTCCCGCAGTTTGGAGATGGGCTCCCCGCGACAGAACTGCATCGCATGGCCCACTTCATGGGCGGCCACCGCCACTGCGGTTACCGACTTGCCGTGGTAGACCTCCGGGCTCAGCGCCACGATCTTCTCCGCCGGCGAGTAGTAATTCTGGTCCTTGCCGGCCTCGATCACCTTAACGCCGTCGAGCTGGTAGCGCTCGATCAGGTGTCTGGCCAGTTCGGCACCGGAGCCCGGCATATCGCCGATTTCCGTGGAGTGCTGCCACAGTACAAAGCGTACCCACAGCTGGGGGGCGACGATAAGGGCGACTATGGCTAGGGTAATCAGTACGTAGGGCATTTCGAGGCGTCGCTTTCGGGGCTAAATCGTTGGCTTAGTCTAGCGGTATTAAAGGGGTTGGGCGACAAGACCCAATTTGTAGATATTAAAGTGCTTCACCTGATCTTTAGGCATTTCTGCCGCTGGTGAAATAATAAGCCGTTATGCTGCCGGTTAATGTTCCTGCGAAAACTAGGAATTCATGGAAATACGGGTTTTTATTATCGCCAGCGCAAAGACAAAGCCTAACAAGAACATTACGGTAACTACGGCTAGGGCAGGCCCCCAATTATGCGGATTTGGGATACCCACTACTCAGATCTCTCAGTATATCCCGGGGATTAACCGATAGGGCACGCGTCGTGCATAGTCCCGGTAGCCGGGCAATTCGTCCTGTAGCGTCTGGTCTTCAAGTGCGGTTCTAATCACCGTGATGATTGTTGCCACCGCCGCAGGAATCAGTGCCCACGCCGAGCCCAGCGCAAGAACAATACCGAGCAGTGGAAAAATATTTCCAGCATAACCCGGGTGCCTCACAAACCGGTACGGGCCACTGTCACACACCACGTGCCCTCGATCCGCCCGAATGCACACCACGCTGAAGAAAAAGCGGTTCTCTGCCAGTGCCCATGCAGCGAACGCATATCCGAGGGCGATCAAGGTGAAGCCGATCACGATGAGCCATAGCGGGAATTCGGGGGACCAGTGATAGCGGTGGTCCAGCCCCGCCGCTATAACCATAGGGAACACGAGACTCACCGCCATCAGCGGAGCAAGTACTTTGTCCCAGGCTTTTGCGTTGTGGAAATTTTCACTATTTTGCCGTTCGGCTATCAATCCGGGGTGTCGCTGTTCCGCCCATATGCGCCCCCCTATACCAGCGGCAAAGATCAGTAGGGAATAGAGCCACGCCTGCCACCAACCGAGATCCCCACCGCATATCAGTAAAACCAGCGGGATAAGGAGGTACACCACAACCAATCTGATCCACTGGCGAGGGGATACTGTTTGCGCTGCCTCTTCATTCACTGTCTTCTCTGACATGTCATTCCCCAAAACTAAACGTGGGTAGGTCTGTCACCTAACGCCCATAGTAGGAGCAGCCGAGGCACAGTGTAGGCTTTCTCGCGGAGGTCGCGCTATTTTGCGGTCTCAGCGCAATAAATGGGGAGCAATCTTAGCGGGATGTTTGTTCTGGTTAGTTCACCGGAAAATTCTTGCTCAGAGCCCACATAGTCTTATTGATAGGTGCCTGTGCCCATTACCACGTCCATCCGGTTTTCACCTGTTCCCATGGAGAAGGGTAGGGTTACCTGGATGTCGGACAGGCCTGCGTCCCTGAAAGCGGCTGCGATATCCTCGCGGGTAAATCCGGTATCTTCGTTACCGTCCTCCCTCAGCCAATCCCACTGAACCAGGCGCCCATAGTTATTCAGTAGCTCAGCCAGCAGTCGTACTGTGTCCGTGTAGTTCGGGACAAAAGCGAGTGCGGAGGAAGCGACGATCAGGTCGAACTTGTCCTGCAGTTGCCTGTTCTTGTCGATCAGCTCCCGAGTCAGGCTGGATTGTATGGTAGTAACATTGCCCAGTTGCTTGGCCTCCAGTACGGCAAGCATTTCCCCCGATGGATCGAGGGCAACGATGCTGCTTGCCAGTGGAGAGAGACGTTCAGTCAGCAGGCCCGTGCCGCAGCCGAAATCCAGGATCCGGGCGCCTTTGCAGTTCAGGGTGTCGGTAAGGGACCGGAAGGCGCGCTCCGAATAGCTGATGACGTCGCTATTACTGTCCCATCCTTCGGCATAGCTATCCCAGCTGTTGTCGGTCATTGCGGGTTACTTCTCCAGTGATCAGTGCGAGCTCAGGGTCGTCGGTAGTCGGTAAAGTGTGGCCAAGTGAAGCTATTGGCATATCTTTGTATTGGGGGGGCGATGCCAAAAGGTTGATCTGACCCCATTTGTTGATGCCGCTTCTCCCTGCGCCTCAAACTTGGAGAAACAACCGCATAGCTTCGATCGACTCTGTTAGTTCTTCTGCGGTAAACGATACATTCTGGTCGTTCTCAGGATGATGAATTTGATGGCGAATGTACTCGGTAAGAGCGATCTGCTGCGATACTGTAGAACCATCCTGCCGAAGACGAATGTACTGACGCTGCGGTTTACCAGCTTTGTACTCCGTGAATCGTCCTTCTGCATCAATGAACCCATATAGTTCGTTGTGATATTCATAGGAAGCCTCTCCAAAAGCCGAAAAATTCACTTCATTAAGGCTTGGATAAGGTAGCTCATGCTCCAGAACGGTTGAGACTCGCTCTGGAGTCTGATCTGAAATCAGGATGATGTTCTCAAACTTCAGACGCTTTACGATCTCGGGGCTGTGTGTTGTAAGCAACACCTGGGTGTTGGGCGCTTCAGAAAGAGCGATCAGCGCATCAGTCAATGCACGCTGATGTTCTGGGTGTTGAGATGTTTCCGGTTCCTCAATGGCGTATACAATATCGGGCAAGTTAGCCTCATTTTGTCTCCTCTCAGCTTCTGCACGGAAGAAACTTATCAGCACGAGGCGCTTTACTCCACTCCCTCTTTTATTGATGGGGATATCGTCATCGCCGGTAATTGATACGTTCTTGAAGACATCCGGCCACTTCAGGGTGGCAAAATCAGGAAGTCGAGGATCAAGCGAATTGGCTATGGCTGGGTTCATTTCACCAAGCTTCTGCAGGGTCCTCTGAGCCACCTCTTCCAAACGAGCCTTCACCGTGTCCGTGACCTGCGCCAAGTCTGCCTGAATTTGTGGATCACCGAGTATTTCTCTAACAGCGATTCGCATTGGATCCTGAACTTCATCATCAGAATCGCTATTTTTTCGATCAGATTGGAACAGGGTGTACAGCGGCATATACGCCTTGAGCTGCTCCCATATGCTCTTGGCGTCAATCTTGGCAACTTCAATTTCGCAGTCGCTTAGCTGCAAGTTTTCCTGCCCACGCCAGATAGCCTTGCGTAGCTCAGCATTTTTTGTTTTATCCGGGCAATCAAAACCGCCAGCTTCTAATATCTTCTTGAGGTCAGCGTTCTTCTTTAGAAGTAAGTCAGCACATTCTGGGTTTGCGGGGTGATTGGCTTTAATAAATACCTTTTCCTTTCCCGCATTTGGGTACCTCTTTATGACATGCAGGGTTCCCGCTGACGTTAGTAAGTATTCCTCCTGCAGTGTCGTTTGGTTCGTGGCGTCAATGACGATATCTGCAGGAAGATCAGTAAATTCGACTCCGATTTCAATGCAATCCTGCCCTTGAGTAAGGCAGTCTTTGTTTATATCGTCCTTGTCGATCTTGACGCATCCCTTACCTTCATTGAAAAAGATGTCCAATGCTTCAAGAATCGTTGATTTCCCAATGTCGTTTCGGCCAACAAGAACGAGAAGGTCGTCAACCTTTACCGTCACCGGGCTTGAGTAGCTTCGAAACCGGTTAACGGTTACGGATTTTATTTTCATTTAGTCTTCACCTCCGTGTTGGACGCCGCCTCTCGCTTCATCTTCCACTGAAGATTCAAGCACCAGAATTCTTCGCGGATAAGACTGATTATCGTCGTAGAGCTCGTACGGAAATTGCTCGAGCCTTCCGCGTTGGCGAGCCTCCCGAATGACCCTCGGTAGCGTTTCGTAGTGAGCGCTGCGTCTCGGAGGCGAATCAGGAACATTAGTTCTTTGTACCTTTGAATCTAAAGGTTTTTCTTCTTCTGAACTTTCATTTGCATCCAATGGCTCAGGAGTTACCCACCTTTGGTAGCGTTTAGTTGTAGTTGGGCAGGTAAGGCACCTCCAAGGTACCGTTTCGATGTGACTGTGCATCCAGCTAAAGTTCTTTGTACCACGAGTTGAGATACATGGCCTGACAATTGCGCTGGGAGTAACGGTACATGCGAGTTGCGGAGCATCAAATGCTTTGCAGCAGTTCCAAGCTGATTTGGCCGTTGATGTAGCTGAATTGTAAAAGCAGTAGAGTGGAATTGCACCATTGCTAGCGGCGAATGCATCGAGTACGTCAATTTGGAGTTTCGAACCGGTACGCTGGGTGATGCTGTTATATCTCTCAGTGTCCCAATTCATCTTCTTTGCCTGAACAGCATATCGAGTCCAACCAACCCGATCGGAGCCGATCCACCATTCCCAGTCCGTCCCCGTACTAGCTTCGGCGGCCTTTGATGTCTGGAGGATCAAAACATTCTGAGGAGAAAGACGCTTTAGCTCCAGTAGTACTAGATCTGTAATGGTCTCCTCACCAAAACGGATATCCAAGATCTGCGAGTCGCGGAATCTCGCGGACGAGTCGCGTGCAAGGTCTTCAAGAATTGTTTGGAGCATCACCGTGGCTTCCTCAAGGCATCTAACGCCCACAACAGGGGCGACCAATACTATGCACATTTTGTGCGAAACTGGGAGCGCAGCGACCCGCACAAAATGTGCATGGTGTTGGGCGTTCCGCGGAGGCCCGAAGGGCCGTAGCGTACTGCTTGCGCTTGTTATGCGCTTTCTTCGACTGGCTCCAATCTGCCTAACGGCTTGAGAAAAAGCCATACAGGGTAAGGTACGGATAATATATTTTGTGATAAAACCTTTTCCCTGAGCATAAGGCCCATGCCGCCTCTGCCACCACCCGTGGTTTGGTAACCTAAGACTTCTTTTACGGGAAGCTTGAAGACCATTGATATTAAGCCAATGCTACCTAACACTAGAATTATCACACCTGGAATCCCATTGGTTAATTCAAAAGACGTGGACTTCCCGCTCACCTCAAATTTTAAATCTGACCTTGGTGATTCGTTAACGTCGCTAGTGATATATTGAGGAATTTCTTGATATATAAGAAAGCCGCCAAATGCAATCATGCCCGTGAAAACTAGTGCAAATAGCACCGTTAAAGTTGCGACTGTTTTCTTCATTCTATTTCCTAATTCGCATAACAGTGTATTCAAAAGCGTGTGCAGATATACACACGCACTAATCTAGAAGTAGGTTGTCCGCGAAGGTCAGCTTTTTCAAAGATAAAAAAAGCGGATGCATCTCGCGATACATCCGCCTCAATACCTCTCTTCCTGTGAGCGACTCTTCGTTGTAGTAAATCCTTTTCTACAGTCGATGCATTTAGTGGTTTACCACTGCAGCGCACCGCCAGTCTGGTATTCGATAACCCGTGTTTCGAAGAAGTTTTTCTCCTTGCGCAGGTCCATGATTTCGGACATCCAGGGGAAGGGGTTCTGGGCGCCCGGGAACTGTTCTTTCAGGCCGAGCTGCGAGAGCCGGCGGTTGGCGATGAAGTGGAGGTATTCCTCCATCATGGCCGCGTTCATGCCGAGTACGCCGCGAGGCATGGTGTCGCGGGCGTAGGCTACTTCCAGTTCCATACCTTCCAGGATCATCTGGGTCACTTCCTGCTGGAACTTTTCGGTCCACAGGTGCGGGTTTTCCAGTTTGATCTGGTTGATGACGTCGATGCCGAAGTTCAGGTGCATGGACTCGTCGCGCAGGATGTACTGGAACTGCTCGGCAACGCCGGTCATCTTGTTGCGGCGGCCCATGGACAGAATCTGGGTGAAGCCACAGTAGAAGAAGATGCCTTCGGTGACGGCGTAGAAGGCGATCAGGTTGCGCAGCAGTTCCTGGTCGGTTTCCACGGTGCCGGTCTTGAAGTTGGGGTCACTGATGGAGCCAGTGTGCGCAAGGCTCCAGGCGGCTTTCTTGGCGACGCTCGGTACTTCGCGGTACATGTTGAAGACTTCGCCTTCGTCCATGCCCAGAGACTCTACACAGTACTGGTAGGCGTGGGTGTGGATGGCTTCTTCAAACGACTGACGCAGGATGTACTGGCGGCACTCCGGGTTGGTGATGTGGCGGTAGATGGCCAGCACCAGGTTGTTGGCTACCAGGGAGTCGGCGGTGGAGAAGTAACCCAGGGAGTATTCCACGATGCGACGCTCGTCCTCGGTCAGACCGTTGGGGTCTTTCCACATGGACACGTCTTTGTTCATGTTTACTTCCTGCGGCATCCAGTGGTTGGCACAGCCGTCGAGGTATTTCTGCCAGGCCCAGTCGTACTTGAACGGTACCAGCTGGTTCAGGTCGGCGCGGCAGTTGATGATGCGCTTCTCGTCTACCTGGATACGGGCGGCGCCCATTTCCAGTTCTTCGAGGCCCGGGGCCGGGTCCAGATCGCTGACTGCGGCGCGCGCGGCTTCTACTGCAGAAGAGGAGCCCGCCTGGGCCGCGGTCGATGCCGGGGCACTGCTGGCGCTATCTACCTGGTAGTTAGCGCCGGGTTCGGTGACTGCCTGCTGCTCGGATTGCAGTGCGCCCGGCACCGGTTGCGGTTCGGCTTTTTTGGGTTCGGGTTTGGCTTGAGTGTCGATATCGTCCCAGCTCAGCATGAGTGCTCCCCTTGTCTTTTGTGCGATTCCCCGTCTAAACGGGCAATCCAGCGAGTGTTTGGTGTGCGGCCTGCACCCGGCGCGGACGTTTACTCTTGTTGGGAGTAATTCGCCCGGTACCGGGGCGGCGCTTATGGTCTTGGTTGCGTGGGGCCGCTGTTGTCGGCGGCTCCACGCGGTGCTCTCCCCCGAGAGTCTTTTCGAATCAATTCCGCGAGCTTGGCTCGCGGTTCGCCTGCAGGCAGGCTCCTACCTGTTACTGGCAGGCTTCGCAGTCCGGATCGTCCAGCGAGCAGGCCGCGGGTACAGCTGCAGGTGCTGGCTCGGCTTGCGGTGCCGGGGCTGCGCTGGTAGCCGGTGCGCCGCCGGCGCTCACTGCGTTCAGGGTGCCACTGGTCACGGTGGATTTTTCCGTGGAGGTGGCGGCCAGTGCACGCAGGTAGTAGGTGGTCTTCAAGCCGCGGTACCAGGCCATGCGATAGGTCAGGTCCAGCTTCTTGCCGTTGGCGCCGGCGATGTAGAGGTTCAGGGACTGGGCCTGATCGATCCACTTCTGGCGGCGGCTGGCGGCGTCCACGATCCAGCGCGGCTCCACTTCAAATGCGGTGGCGTACTTGGCTTTCAGGTCTTCCGGGATACGGTCGATCTTCTGTACGGAACCCTCGTAGTACTTGAGGTCGTTGACCATCACCTTGTCCCACAGGCCGCGGGCTTTCAGGTCGTGTACCAGGTAGGGGTTCACTACGGTGAATTCGCCAGACAGGTTCGATTTCACGTACAGGTTCTGGTACGTGGGCTCGATGGACTGGGAAACGCCGGTAATGTTGGCGATGGTTGCAGTCGGGGCGATGGCCATCACGTTGGAGTTACGCATGCCCTGGCTGGAAACCTTCTTACGCACCACGTCCCAATCCAGGGTGCTGCTGGTGTCCTGGTCGATGAACTGCTCGCCGCGGTTCTTGGCCAGGATCTCGATGGAGTCGATCGGCAGGATGCCCTGGCTCCACAGGGAGCCTTCGTAGCTGCCGTAGCTGCCGCGCTCTGCCGCCAGGTCACTGGAGGTGGAGATGGCGTAGTAGCTGATCGCTTCCATGGTGGTGTCGGCGAACTGTACGGCTTCATCGCTGGAGTAGGAGATGCCGGCCTTGTACAGCGCGTCCTGGAAGCCCATCAGGCCCAGGCCCACCGGACGGTGACGCATGTTGGACTGACGCGCGGTTTCCACAGAGTAGTAGTTGATGTCGATGACGTTATCGAGCATGCGCACGGCGGTCTTCACGGTGCTTTCCAGCTTGCCCATGTCGAGCTTGCCGTCTTCGCCGATGTGCTGGGACAGGTTTACCGAGCCCAGGTTACATACCGCGATCTCGTCGTTCGCCTTGGTGTTCAGGGTGATCTCGGTGCACAGGTTGGAGCTGTGTACCACACCGGCGTGCTGCTGCGGGCTGCGCAGGTTACAGGCGTCCTTGAAGGTGATCCAGGGGTGGCCGGTTTCAAACAGCATGCCCAGCATCTTGCGCCACAGGTCGAGTGCGCGCACTTTCTTGAACAGCTTCAGCTTGCCTTCGGCAGCCAGTTTTTCGTAGTGGGTGAAGCGCTCTTCAAAGGCATCGCCGAACAGGTCGTGCAGGTCCGGGCAGTCTGCCGGGGAGAAGAGGGTCCACTCTTTGTCTTCGAATACGCGCTTCATGAACAGGTCCGGCACCCAGTTGGCGGTGTTCATGTCGTGGGTACGGCGACGGTCGTCACCGGTGTTCTTGCGAAGCTCGAGGAATTCTTCGATGTCCAGGTGCCAGGTTTCCAGGTACGCACACACGGCTCCCTTGCGCTTGCCGCCCTGGTTCACTGCTACCGCGGTGTCGTTGGCCACTTTCAGGAAGGGCACAACACCCTGGGATTTGCCGTTGGTACCTTTAATGTAGGAACCGAGGGAACGCACCGGCGTCCAGTCGTTACCCAGGCCGCCGGCCCACTTGGACAGCATGGCGTTGTCCTGGATGGCACCGTAGATGCCGTGCAGGTCGTCTGGCACGGTGGTCAGGTAGCAGGAGGACAGCTGCGGACGCAGGGTGCCGGCGTTGAACAGGGTCGGGGTGGAGCTCATGTAGTCGAAGGAGCTCAGCAGGTTGTAGAACTCTACGGCGCGCTCGTTCGGCTTTTCTTCATTGATGGCGAGGCCCATGGCAACGCGCATGAAGAACAGCTGCGGCAGTTCGAAGCGGACTTCGTCGGAGTGCAGGAAGTAGCGGTCGTACAGGGTCTGCAGGCCGAGGTAGGTGAACTGGTGATCGCACTCGGGCTTGATCGCATCGCCGAGTTTTTCCAGGTCGAAGCTGGCCAGTGCCGGGTCCAGCAGTTCCAGCTCGATACCTTTTTCCACGTACGCGGCCAGTGCCGGCTTGTACAGGGTTTTCATTTCCTGCTGGGTGGCGGACTCGGCCACACCCAGGAAGCGCAGGGCTTCGGCGCGCAGCTTGTCGAGCAGCAGGAATGCGGTGGCGTAGGTGTAGTTGGGCTCCTGCTCAACCAGGGTACGCGCGGTGATCACCAGTGCGGTATTGATGTCGGTTTCGGAAACGCCGTCGTACAGGTTCTTCAGCGCTTCGTTCAGGATCAGGCTGCCGTCTACGTCGGTCAGGCCTTCACAGGCTTCGCTGACGATGGTGCGCAGGCGCTCCATGTCCAGGGCGACCAGGCTGCCGTCTTCCATTTTTACGCGGATACTCGGGTGGGTATCGGCGGCAGGCTCGTCGGCGGCCGGCTTCTCTTTTTCTTTCTCTGCACGCAGGCGGGCGTGCTCTTCGCGGTAGAGCACGTAGTCGCGGGCAATCTTGTGCTCGCCGGCACGCATCAGTTCCAGTTCTACCTGGTCCTGGATTTCTTCAATATGGATGGTGCCGCCGGAAGGCATGCGACGCTTGAAGGTGGCGCTGATGTGGGACACCAGGTCGGCCACGCGTTCGTGGATGCGGCTGGAAGCAGCGGCGGTGCCGCCTTCTACCGCGAGGAACGCCTTGGTAACGGCCACGGAGATTTTGCTGTCCGCGTAAGGCACGACGGTGCCGTTGCGCTTGATGACGCGGATCTGACCGGGGGCAGTGGCAGCCAGTGAAGTATTGCTGCTGGCCTGGTCTGTTACCGAATCCTTGGTAGTGCCGTTTGGCACAGACTTAGAGCGCCCTGTCTCTGTGTGCATGAATTTCTCCGTAAAGTTTGCGCGCGTGTCTGGTCGACTTGCTTTGGTTTTTGCTTTGGTTTTTTGCGATCAATCGGCTTGTGGCCGTAAAACCTTTGTGCCGTACCGGAGGCACCGGTTCAGAGGTTCAGCAGGCGCAAGCGCTGACGGCGAAGCCTGGGCTCCGCTCGGATAACACTTGAGGGGTACTGCTTGATACTGCGTCTGAACATGGATGCCGTCCCGTCGCCGGATTGCCTCGCTGGGGAGGGCTGTTGGTGGATATGTGTACTGGCGACTGCATTCGCGCGAACTTATCCACCGTTCCGGCGCCAGCCTGTGGGCTGGCTTCAGCTTGAAGCTTGTTGGTACGGACGAGGGCAAACACAACATATTGTGGTTCGGTGGGGGCGCGGTGCGCCGGCTTCCCTGGGGATATTAGTCCCTTTTTTCTGCCAGAACCCTATATGTTGGGGTGTGACCTCGGATGAGCAACAAGATAATGCGATTGAGGGGCTAATTCAAGGCGGATAACTTTGGGGTTACTTGTGGATAAAGTGTGGGTAGCAGGGGCGACGTGGATTTTTCCCCTCGCCAGCGCCCGCCATTGCTGGCCGGGTATAAAAAGTGAACAGGGGGTAGGGGCTGTGGGCGGTTTTAAGAATATTTTTTAATAGTAACCAGGTCTCAAATTAAGCGGGGCAATAACAAAATGCGGTTGATTACTCCCTGATCAAACCGGCACCTGCCGGTCAACACGGTTGCCGGAAAGTGGTGCATTTTCCCGCCTGCCGCGCGCCGTTTGCGAGCGCTCGACTTTTGCCGATCTTGAAGTGAAAAAGGGCGCCAGAATGGTTTCCGGCGCCCTTTGTGGATATCGCCCCGCCGCACTCGGGGCGCGATATCAGTTGCTGCTGTCCTGAAGGAACTCCATCAGGGCTTTCTGTGCGTGCAGGCGGTTTTCCGCCTCGTCCCAGACCACCGAGATTTTGTCGTCTTCCAGCAGCTCGCCACTGACTTCCTCGCCGCGGTGGGCGGGCAGGCAGTGCATGAACACGGCATCGCTGTTGGCGTGGCTCATCAGCTCGTGGTCGACGAGGAAGCCTTCAAATGCTTTCAGGCGAAGCTGCTGTTCGGTTTCCTGGCCCATGGAGGCCCATACGTCGGTGGCAACCCAGTCAGAACCGCGCACCGCATCCACCGGGTTGCGCAAAATGGAAACGCGGTCGCCGGCGGCGGCCACAATGCTCTCGTCCGGGTCGTATCCTTCCGGGCAGGCAATGCGCAGCTCGAAGTCGTACTGACGTGCAGCATTAATATAGGAGTGACACATGTTGTTGCCGTCGCCCACCCAGGTCACCACTTTGCCTTCGGGGCTGCCGCGGTGCTCGACATAGGTCTGTAGATCCGCCAGCAGCTGGCAGGGGTGGTAGCTGTCGGACAGCGCGTTGATCACCGGCACCTTGCTGTATTCAGCAAAGCGCTCCAGCACGTTGTGGCCGAAGGTGCGGATCATCACCATGTCCACCATGCGCGAGATGACCCGCGCGCTGTCTTCGATGGGTTCACCGCGGCCAAGCTGGGTGTCGCGGGGGGACAGGAACAGGGCGCTGCCGCCCATCTGTGCCATACCGGCTTCAAAGGAAACCCGGGTACGGGTGGAGGATTTTTCGAAAATCATCCCCAGCACCTTGTTGCGGAACGGCTCGCTGGCCACCCCCTGGTTGCGCAGGGCCTTGAGCTCGATCGCGCGCTCAATAATGCCGTGCAGCTCTTCCTTGCTCAGGTCCAGGAGGGTAAGAAAATGTCTGACTGCCATGGGTAATTTCTCCGTAGGTCAGGCGGCTTGTTGGGCGAAGTCGCGCACCAGGGCAGCGACAGTGGTGGCGATCTGGTTGCACTCGCCGTCGGTCAGGGTCAGCGGCGGCAGCAGGCGTACTACATTGCCGGCGGTGACATTGATCAACAGGCCTTGTGCGCGCGCCAGATCCACCAGTTCGCCACAGGGGCGGTCGAGTTCAATACCGATCAGCAGGCCGAGGCCGCGGATCTCTTTTACGTGGGCGCAGCCCGCCAGTTCGCTACCCAGCTGATCCAGCAGTTGGGTGCCCAGCTGTTGCGCGCGTTCGATCAGCCACTCGCTCTCCAGGGTATCCAGTACGGCGAGGGCGGCGCGGCAGGCCAGCGGGTTGCCACCAAAGGTGGAGCCGTGGCTGCCTGCGGAAAACAGTTCTGCGGCCTTGCCGCGCGCCAGGCAGGCGCCAATGGGCACACCATTGCCGAGCCCCTTGGCGGTGGTGACCACGTCCGGCAGCAGGCCGTCGCAGTGCTGGTAGGCGAACAGCTTGCCGCTGCGGCCGTTGGCGGTCTGGATTTCGTCCAGCATCAGCAGCCAGTCCTGTTGGTCGCACAGCTTGCGCAGGCGCGGCAGGTAATCGGCATCGGGAATACGGATACCGCCTTCGCCCTGCACCGGTTCTACCAGGATGGCGACGATGTCGTTGTGCGTGTCGATCAACTGCTCGATGGCCGCGACATCATTGTACGGGACGCGCAGGAAGCCTTCCGGCAGCGGCGCGAAGCCCTGTTGTACCTTGGGGTTGCCGGTGGCGGTGAGGGTGGCAAGTGTGCGACCGTGGAACGCACCTTCGGTCACAATAATCTTGGGGCACGCCAGGCCGCGCTCGTTGCCGAGCTTGCGCGCCAGTTTGATGGCTGCCTCGTTGGCCTCTGCGCCGGAATTGGAGAAAAACACGTTGTCCATGCCCGACAGGGACACCAGCTTTTCGGCCAGTTGCTCCTGGGGTGGGATGTTGTAAAGATTGGACACGTGCAGCAGGGTGTTGGCCTGCTCCTGGATGGCCAGGGTGACTGCCGGGTGGCAGTGGCCGAGGCCGCACACGGCAATTCCGGAGAGAGCGTCGAGATAACGTCGGTCACTGTCGTCCCACAGGTAGTTGCCTTCACCTCTGACCAGGGTCAGGGTTCTGTTACCGTAGTTTTGCATTAATGCGGGACTGGCCACGTTAAATCTCCTCTGTAAGTGGGCCATGGATTGGGAAACCGCAGAAAATACGTCTTTGACGTAATCTGACCGCGCTTTTCCCGGGAAGCCGGCCAATATAGGGCCTGTTAATCCTAAAGTCGATAGGGGGTAGTACCACCTCCGAGGCGTGCGCGCGGGGCGGAATCGGGTACAATGCGCGCTTTCGAGACGGATTGGCGCCGAGCGCCTGTGCCGGAAATTTCCCAACCCGAGGTTTGCTTCCACTATGGATACTCTGGAAAACATCAAGCAGCAGATCGCCGACAACGACATTCTGCTTTATATGAAGGGCAGCCCGAACGCGCCCCAGTGCGGCTTTTCCATGCGCGCATCCCAGGCCGTGATGGCCTGCGGCCAGCGCTTCGCCTATGTGGATGTACTGTCCAACCCGGATATCCGCCAGGAACTGCCGAAGTACGCCAACTGGCCGACTTTCCCGCAGCTGTGGGTAAAGCAGGAGCTGGTAGGTGGCTGCGACATCATCATGGAAATGCATGAAAGCGGCGAGCTGAAGACCCTGATCGAAGAAGCGTCCAAGGGTGCTGGCGAAGGCGAGTGATTCACTCTCCCGGCCCACAAAAAAACCGCGGCATTGACCGCGGTTTTTTTATGCCCGGAATTTCTTCCGGGCTTTCGGTAGCAGGCTGGCTGCTGCAGCTCGGCGTTATTCTTCCGAGGCGCTGGCCATCTGAGTCTGCAGGTAGTTCTGGATACCCACCTTGTCGATCAGGCTCAGCTGGGTTTCCAGCCAGTCCACGTGCTCTTCTTCGGAATCGAGGATTTTTTCCAGCAGCTCGCGGCTGCCGTAGTCGCGTACGGATTCACAGTAGGCGATGCCGTCGCGCAGGTCTGGAATGGCTTTCTGCTCCAGCTTCAGGTCGCACTTGAGCATTTCCTCGGTGTTCTCACCGATGAGCAGCTTGCCCAGGTGTTGCAGGTTGGGGATGCCTTCCAGGAACAGGATACGCTCGATCAGCCAGTCGGCGTGTTTCATCTCGTCGATGGACTCGTGATATTCCTTGTCGGCCAGTTCCTTGAGGCCCCAGTCTTTGAACATGCGCGAGTGCAGGAAGTACTGGTTGATGGCGATGAGTTCATTACCCAGTGCTTTGTTCAGATGTTCGATGACCTTGGGATCGCCCTTCATGGTTGTCTCCTTGAGCCGGATGGCTGTGTCCTGTGCGGGATTTTATTAATTGGTATTTGTCGGTAATCAATTAATCGGCCGCGAAAACTCGGTCGGTACCAATAGTCGGGCACCTTTGAAATTGTAGAGTCGCCGCGCGAGATTGGAGGGAGTTTGCGTTGCAGAAAACCACAAGTCAAGCGCCGAATGTCGGCGATCTTGCGTGAAAAAAGCGGGAAAATTAACGGGAAAAAGGCAGAAAACTACAACGAGAACGATTGCCGTTTAGATTGTTCGTGGAGCCGCAGGTCTTGAGGCAGTTGAGGCGTCAGCTCAGGTTTTTTCGCATGGCGGAAAGCTGTTTCTGCAGGGCGGTGTTATCGAATTTGTCATCGACGCTGTTTGCGCAGTCTTCCATCAATCGCTGGATGAGAAATTTCATTGCGTGGCGATCGTCCCGTTGGGTGCAGAGCTCCGCCAGTGCATTGAGTGAGTTCAGCAGGTGGCGCATCACCACGCCGCTGTCGCGACCGTACTCGCGGATTTCATCCAGTGCCGCCGCCAGCACATCGGCAAAATCCAGTTCGCTGGTCACCAGGCGCAAGGTTTCTTCATCGTCGTAGAAGCAGTTGGGCAGGGGCGGGCGCTGCAGGATGACGCCGATGCCATCGATGAGTCTGTCGATACAGGTGTAGGCGGTAAACGGGTCGTTGATGCCGGGAGACAGGGCGCGCACCGCGATCTGTGCCAGCTGGCGTACGGAAAAAATGACATCCTGTTCCGCGGTTGGCTGTGGTCCCAGGGTAATGGCACCCTGAATGGCGTCGGAGATACGCTTGCTGTCGATGTTCCGCGGTGGATCAAAAACCCGTGCGACACAGCTCCAGTGAAAAAGGAAGGTGCCCGGGTGGCATTCCATACGAATACTGCAATGGTGTTCCGCGGCCCAGTCGATCAGTTTCTGGCGATCGATACGTTGCACGTATCCTCCACTTTTTGCCGGTACACAAAGGCAGTCCTCGCCTAGATTGACTTCGCGCAGATCCTTGCGGTGATTGCGCGGATCTCTGCATTCTTCCGTCGGGTAGATCGCGTCCAGCGCACCGCGGAACTCCTTATTGATCTGAAACGTAATGTTGTCGACCTGGATCGACTGGGCGACGTTGTGAATGAAGTAGATCAGGTAGGCGATACACGCCAGCGCCAGCAACAGGGCAAAGCTCACCACCAGGGTCTGGCGGTTGTCTGGTCCGCGGGCGTCGACACCGCGCATGACCAGCAGGGCGTACACAAAGGTTGAAAGGAATATCCCCAGTGAAACCTGGGTGCGGCGGTCGCGGATAAAGTTGCGTACCAGGCGGGGCCCAAACTGGTTGGAGGCGAGGGTCAGCGCCACGGTGGTGATGGAAAAAACCGTACCGGCCACGGTAATGGTGGAGCCGGCGATGGTGGAGAGCAGGGCGCGGGCGCTGTCCGGGTCGCGCAGGCGCAGCCAGCTCAGGCCGGGAATATGGTGAATGTCCCAGCGCTGGTCGATGGCGAGGAACGTCTGCGCCAGGATAATTGCGGTGATCATCATCAACGCCGGGATCACCCAGAAGCTGGCGCGCAGGCGTTCGGAAAGGTGCAGCAGCTGGTGTCTCATGGCGCCCCGGCATAATTGGCAAGCGATAGCCGTCAGTGACTTTGCGGCAGTGGCTTTAAAGATAGGTCAGGGCTGCGGGGTTGCCAGAGAGTTGCCAGAGTCAGGTAGTGGGGATCGGGGCGGTTTGGTTTGGGAGAAAATAAAAAGGCACCGGAGAGATCGGTGCCTTCAGGGGCGCGTCGCGCGCTAACGAGCCGTTGTCTGTATTGAAGCGACTCAGCCCGCGGAATAGAAGAGGGCGCTGTTGGCGCTGGCCATAACGCCGGCGGTCATGGTCTCGTCGATGATCTCCTGGGTCAGCTCGGCGCAGCGACCACACTGCGAGGAAACCCCCAGATGGCGACGCAGGGCCTTCACGGAAGTGGAGCCATCGTAGACGGCTTCTTTGATCTGACTGTCGGTAATGCCTTTACAGATACATACATACATCGCGAGTAACCCTGGCGCAAAATCTATGCTCTAGTGAACGTACGGTTGATCTTATTGGTAATGAGAATAAGTGTCAATAAGATTATTCGACTGTTCAGTAAATATTCTAGTTGTTGATTGCGCAGTCGGTAGCAGTTTGCCTGACTTGCTGGTCGGCGGGGTTTCTTGGGGAAAAAAGACGCGAAATCGCGGTGTCTGCGGTGGGGATGGGTAGTGGCGCCTGCTATCGCCTTTATATAAAAATTTAATGGGACTGGCATAGGCGCCTGTGTATCATAGCGGCCCCCTATCAAGCTTTTATCAATCTATAGCCGAAGGTTATAAATTGAACAATTTCACCGTAAATCATATATCTCATTGAGGAGGTTCTCATGGCCGTATTAGTAGGCAAGCCCGCTCCGGATTTCACTGCAGCTGCAGTACTGGGTACCGGCGAGATCGTTGACACCTACAACCTGGCGGAAACCATCAAGGGCAAGAAGGCGGTTATCTTCTTCTACCCGCTGGACTTCACCTTTGTATGTCCGTCTGAGCTGATCGCATTCGACCACCGTCTGGAAGAGTTCCAGAAGCGCGGTGTTGAGGTTATCGGTGTTTCCATCGACTCCCAGTTCTCCCACAACGCCTGGCGTAACACCCCGGTGAACGAGGGCGGCATTGGTCCGGTCAAGTACACCCTGGTTGCCGACACCAAGCACGAAATCTGCCAGGCCTACGACGTTGAGTCCGAAGGCGGTGTTGCTTTCCGTGGTTCCTTCCTGATCGACGAAGAAGGTGTTGTTCGTCACCAGGTAGTAAACGATCTGCCGCTGGGCCGTAACGTTGACGAAATGCTGCGCATGGTTGACGCGCTGGCGTTCCACCAGGAGCACGGCGAAGTTTGCCCGGCTGGCTGGCAGGAAGGTGACAAAGGCATGAACGCTTCTCCGGAAGGCGTTGCTGCGTACCTGAGCGAGAACTCCGACAAGCTGTAAGGCCTGTCTGTGAGGGAGGGCACAGACTGCCCTCCATCGCTCGAAAAACCGCCGTCAGGCGGTTTTTTTGTGCCCGCAGAATCTGCTGCGGGTTAGCTACCGCGGGCGATACCTGCCGGGGTTTTGTGATGGCTTCTGGGTGAAAATTGCGTAACAGTGCGCGTTTGTGCCAGTTTTATTACAATGTGCGCGCAGCGGCGACAGGGTCCGCGGTGACCAGTGGCTGCGGCGTGGAATATGTGGCGTTCGCTGGCCCGGCAAAAAGGTGCGATCGCCAAGAATTTTTTCCGGGGCTGCTAGTCTTAATACAAGTTCCACGACAAATATTCGGCCGTGTGCTTCCCCTTATGGGGAGTCGCCGCCGGGGCAGTTTGCAGTACGGCACATGGTGTTTTTCACGGTGATTCAGGGTATTACCAACAGTTTCCGGGGCCTCCAGGGTAGGTTGATACCACTCCTGGCGGCGTTGTCGCTGCTGGCCGCGGGTCAGGCGGTGGCGGATGCCGCGGGCCAGGAAAAATCCGCGCGCGTCGCTGGCAAGGCGGTAAGCAAGGATGTTCAGGCCAGTGCCAAGGAATTTGATCGCTACTTCCGCCAGCTGCTGGAGCAGCACGGGATTCCCGGTGCCGCCTATGTGATCGTCGATCACGACCAGGTGGTGGCGATGAATACCTACGGGGTGCGGGTAAAAGGCAAGCATGCCAAGGTCACCACTCACACGGTGTTCCGCCTGGCTTCGGTGTCCAAAACCTTTGCCGCCAGCATGGCAGCGGTGCTGGAGCACGAGCAGAAGTTCAGCTGGGGCGACAAGGTGGTGCGCTACGTACCGAAGCTCAGCTTCAAGACGCCTGCGCTGTCCATGCAGCTGCAGGTGCAGCACCTGCTGAGCCATTCCTCCGGGCTGACGCCCAACGCCTACGACAATTACCTGGAAGACAATCGGCCGCTGTCCAAGATCCTGCCGATGTTTGCCACCATCGATCCCCACTGCAAGCCGGGCAAGTGCTACGGCTACCAGAATGTGCTGTTCAGCCTGATTGAGGATGTGATCCACAAGGCCACCGGGGTGCCTTACAGTCGCCAGCTCAAGGATCGCTTTTTCACGCCGCTGGAAATGGAAGACGCCTCCCTGGGTTGGGAGAGCTTTATGGCGGCCAACAACCGCGCCGCCCCCCATGTGCAGACCGGGCGCGGCTGGCGTCCGGTGAAGGTGGAAAAGGAATACTATCTGGCAGCACCGGCCGCGGGTGTGAATGCCAGCATCAGCGATATGGGGCAGTGGCTGAAGGCGCAGATGGGCTACTACCCGGATGTGCTGTCCCACGACGTTATTGATGATCTCACCACCGAGCGCGTGGAAACCCGCCGCCACCTGCGCCACCGGATCTGGCGTGACTATATTGACCACGCTGGTTACGGCCTCGGCTGGCGTCTCTATTCTGTGGGCGATGACCGGATCATCTTCCACGGCGGCTGGGTGGCTGGCTTCCGCGCCGCGGTGGCTTACTCCGAGAAGCGCAAGGTGGGCATCGCGATCCTGATGAACGCCGAGTCTCGCGTTATCTCAGACCTGACCGGCAATTTCATTGCCGATATCACCGGTCGCGGCAAGCTGGTCCAGGCGATCGCCGCGGCGAAAAAGTAGACGTCACCTCCCCAGCGACTCCCTCCCCGATAGGTGGGCCGCAATCAGCGCTTGAATTGGCTGATTGTGGCCCAATATCACCTCTCCTGACCTGATCTGCTGTAGATGATTTAAATAGGGGAGAACCGATTCATGACAGTTGAGGCGCATAAAGAAAGCCACGGCTTCCAGACAGAAGCCAAACAGCTGCTGCACCTGATGATCCACTCGCTGTACTCCAACAAGGAGATTTTCCTGCGCGAGCTGGTTTCCAATGCATCCGACGCCGCGGACAAGCTGCGTTTTGAAGCCCTCTCCAAGCCGGAACTGCTGGCGGAAGACCCGGATCTGCGCATTCGCATCGAGTTCGACAAGGACGCCGGCACCCTCACCATCAGCGACAACGGTATTGGCATGAGCCGTGACGAGGTGATTGAGAACCTCGGCACCATCGCCCGCTCCGGCACCGCCAGCTTTATGCAGAACCTCACCGGCGACCAGAAAAAGGACGCCCACCTGATCGGCCAGTTCGGGGTTGGTTTCTACTCCGCGTTTATCGTCGCCGACAAGGTAGACGTGTTTACCCGCCGCGCGGGCTCCGACGCCAGCCAGGGCGTGCACTGGGAGTGTAGCGGTGAAGCCGAGTACGCCGTCGAGAACGTCGAGTGGCCGAACCGCGGTACCCGTGTGGTACTGCACCTGAAAGAGGAAGCCAAAGAGTTCGCCGACGACTGGCGCCTGCGCTCCATCATCAAGAAGTATTCCGATCACATCGCCATCCCGGTGGAGATGCTGAAGCAAGCGCCTGCGGCGAGTGAAGAGTCGCCGACCGCGGAAGACGACAACAAAGAAGACAAGGCCCCTGAGTTTGAAGCGGTCAATGCCGCCCAGGCCCTGTGGACGCGCCCGCGCTCCGAGGTGAAATCCGAGGAGTACAAGGAATTCTACAAGCACATCTCCCACGACTTCGACGATCCCCTGACCTGGAGCCACAACCGTGTGGAAGGCAAGCTGGACTACACCAGCCTGCTGTATATCCCCGCACGCGCGCCGTTCGACCTGTACCAGCGCGATGCCGCCCGTGGTCTCAAGCTGTACGTACAGCGCACTTTCATCATGGACGACGCCGAGCAGTTCTTGCCGCTGTACCTGCGCTTCGTCAAAGGGGTGCTGGACTCCAATGACCTGCCACTGAACGTTTCCCGCGAGATCCTGCAGAAAGATCAAAACACCGATGCCATCAAGAGTGCGCTGACCAAGCGCGTGCTGGATATGCTGGACAAGCTGGCGAAGAAAGACGCGGACCAGTACCAGCAGTTCTGGGACCTGTTCGGTTCTGTGATGAAAGAAGGGCCGGCGGAAGATTTCTCCAATAAGGAAAAAATCGCCAAGCTGCTGCGCTTCTCCACCACCCACACCGACAGCGAAAAGCAGGACCAGTCCCTGGAAGACTACGTGGGTCGCATGAAGGATGGCCAGAAGCACATCTACTACGTGTGCGCGGATAATTTCGCTACCGCCAAGTCTTCCCCCTATCTGGAAGTCTTCCGCAAGAAAGGTATCGAGGTACTGTTGCTCACCGACCAGGTGGACGAGTGGTTCGTCGGCCATATGCAGGAGTTTGACGGTAAGCAGTTCCAGGACGTGGCCAAGGGCGCGCTGGATCTGGGCGAAGCCGAAAACGAAGACGACAAGGCCGAGCGCGAAAAGGTAGAGAAGGAATCCGGTGCGCTGGTAGAGCGTGTGAAGGAAGTACTGGAAGCGCGCGTGGAAGACGTGCGTGCTACCACGCGCCTGGTGGACTCCCCGGCGTGTCTGGTGGCCAGCGACAACGATATGGGGCTGCAAATGCGCCGTATTCTGGAGCAGGCGGGCCAGTCCCTGCCGGACGCCAAGCCGATTTTCGAGCTGAACCCGAGCCACCCGCTGGTGCAGCGCCTGGACCAGGAGCAGGATGAGGATCGCTTTGCGGACCTCACCAATATCCTGATGGACCAGGCCAACCTGGCGGCCGGCAACCAGCTGGCGGACCCGGCGGATTATGTGCGTCGCCTGAACGCGCTGCTGCTGGAACTCAATCGCTAAGCGATAGGTTAACGCCCGGCTGGCGCTGTCCGGCCGGGCGTTTTTCTGACTCTTCCCGTCTGTTTCCGGGTTCTTATGCCCGCGCAGCCCGTATACTCTGGGCTATATTTCCCTCATCAATTTCTTGCCGGTTTTTTGCACGAAATGGCCGTTATCAGACGGCATTTGATGGATAACTTGGCAAAAATGACCAATTTGTTACCGAGCCGTTGGGCCCCGCGGCGAGGCTCCGTATAATCCCCCGCTGCACAGCAAACAACACAGAGCGTTATGACCCAGAGAGACGTATCCTCGAGCGCCCCTGAATCTCGTAAATCCATCGCTATCCTCGGTGGTGGCAGCTTTGGTACTGCCATCGCGAATATCGTTGCCGGCAATGGCCACGATACTCGCCAGTGGATGCGCGACGCGGAGCGCGCGGCCACCTGTATGGCCCAGCGCGAGAACCAGTATTATCTGCCGGGCGTGGCCCTGCACCCGGACCTGAATGTAACGGCGGACCTGGAGCAGGCCGTCAGCGGCTGCCAGATTGTCTTTGTCGCAATCCCCAGTAAATCTTTCCGCGAAGTGGTGCACCGCGCCGCGCCGGTGCTGGCCCCGGGCACCATGCTGATTTCCCTTACCAAGGGCATCGAGCACGACAGCTTTCACCTGATGAGCGATATCCTGCGTTCGGAAACCGAAGGCATGCGTGTGGGGGTGCTGAGTGGCCCCAACTTTGCCAAGGAAGTCGTCGCCGGCCACTACACCGCGACGGTGATTGCCAGCGAAGATGAATCCCTGTGCACCACCATTCAAAAGGTTCTGCATTCCGAGACTTTCCGCGTCTACTCCAGCAACGATGTATTCGGTGTTGAGCTGGCGGGTGCGCTGAAGAATATTTACGCCATCGTCACCGGTATGGCGGTGGCACTGGGGCGGGGGCAGAACACCACCAGCCTGTTGATCACCCGCGCCCTGGCGGAAATGATGCGCTTTGCCGAGGCGGTGGGCGCGGACCCGATGACGTTTATCGGTTTGGCGGGCGTTGGTGACCTGATCCTCACGTGCTCGTCCGATCTCAGCCGTAACTACCGGGTAGGTTACCTGGTGGGCAAGGGCAAAAAGCTCGACGAAGCCGTGTCTGAGATCGGCCAGGTGGCGGAAGGGGTGAACACCGTTCGTCTGATTAAGGCGAAAGCTGATGAATTAGGCGTCTACATGCCCTTGGTTTCTGCAATTCACGCCATATTATTTGAAGGTACCCCGATTCCTACGGTCATCCGCGAGCTGATGTCTGGCGAGCAGACGTTTGACGTGGCCTATTCGGCCAAGCCCTGAATCGCACAGCTCTAAATTTCTACTGATAGGACGTACCATGAATAACGAACAGCTGAAGCACAATCTCACCTCCGCCGACCACTGGCTGCGGTTGCTGTTTATGGTGTTGTTTGTGATCCTGCTGGAAGTCGCCGGGGTAGTGATGCTGGCCGCGATCGTACTGCAATTCCTGTTTTCGATCGTATCTGGCGGCCCGAACGACAATCTGCGACAGCTCGGCAACCAGATTGCATCCTATATTTATCAGATCCTGCAATTCCTGATTTACAACACCGAAGAGAAGCCATTCCCGTTTGCGGAGTGGCCACAGCCCTGACATTTTTCCGATCTATGATCGGCCCTTAAACGTAGTACCCGCGGCCGGCAGTCGCCGGCCAATCCATTTTGTGGTGCCCAACAACGGACTGGTGATCGCCCAATGAGCAATGAAGAACTGAAACATAACCTGACCTCCTCCAACCAGTGGATGCGCCTGCTTTATATGGTGCTGTTTGCCGTGCTGCTGGAGATTGCCGGCTTTGTCATGCTGGCCGTGGTCATTGCGCAATTCCTGTTTGCCATCGTCTCCGGTGGTGCCAATGACAATCTGCGTCGCCTGGGTGACCAGATTGCTTCGTATATCTATCAGACCCTGCAATTCCTGATTTACAACTCCGAAGAGAAGCCGTTCCCGTTTTCCGAATGGCCCGAGTCTGAGGAAGAAGACCTTTCCACTTACGAAAGTGCCGAGGAGCTCGATGGCGAAGTCATCGCCGAGGAAGAGCAAGCGGAGGTTGCCGAAGAGGCAGCCGATGTAGCGGCGGAGGCAGAAGAGGCAACCGCGGAAGCGGAGTCCGTCGTGGAGTCGGAAAAGACCGAAGAAAAACCCGCGAAGCGCAAGTCCGCCAAAGCCAAAAAATCCGAGAAAGCCGAAGATGAAACCGTGATCGAGCTGGGTGCTGACGCGTCAGAGAATACCGCCGAGGCAACCGAGACGGCATCTGGCGAGGGGGAAGAGAAACCCTCCGGTGAGCGCAAGTAACCGGGTCGCTTTTGGTCCGCTGTATTTAAATTGACGGGAGACGGTAGTGCTGTTGTTTGTCATGCGTCATGGCCATGCGGAGCCTTTCAGCAAAAGCGATGAGACCCGGGCGTTGACCGAAGAGGGGCGCACGGAGGTTGCCGCGGTGTGTAATGAGCGGGCATCGGAACTGGCGCAGGTGAAAACCATCTGGGCCAGCCCGTTTGTGCGTACCCGACAGACCGCCAAGATAGTCGCCGAGGCCTTTGGTCTCGCGGTCGAGTTCCAGGAGCTGCTCACCAGCGAAACCCCGCTAAGTGCCTTGCTGGAAGCGCTTGGGCAAGCGGATGAATCCCTGTTCCCGCTGATGCTTGTTAGTCACCAGCCCCTTGTCGGCAGCCTGGTCAACGGCCTCTGTGGTAGCGGCGATGAGCATCCCATGGGCACTGCCAGTCTCGCCTGCCTGAGGGCCGATGTGTGGGCGCGGGACTGCGCCGAGCTGGAATGGCTGCAACACCGGCCGTAAATCGCGGCCACTCAATCTGAACCCTGCGGCCATTGAGGTCGCGGGGCGCCGCTGTCAGCATTTATGCCAACGTCAGACAGTGCTGTATTCCCCATGAACCAGTCTCCGCGCGAAATCACTCTCGATATCCAGGGCAACACCATTGCCGGCCGCCAGTGGGGTAATCCCGACGGCGTGCCAGTGCTGGCGCTGCACGGCTGGCTGGACAACTGCGCCAGCTTTGATGCCATGGCCCCGTTTCTGGATAGCCTCAATCTGGTGGCGGCGGATCTCGCCGGCCACGGCCAGAGCTATCACCGCCACCGGGATGCCAATTACAACATCTGGACGGAAATCGAAGATGTTTTCGGTATTGCCGATGCCCTGCAGTGGGAGTCGTTCTCCGTTCTGGCCCACTCTCGCGGCGCGGTGATTTCCACGATTGCCGCAGCGACTTTCCCGGAGCGCATACAGCGCCTGGCACTGATCGACGGGCTGGTGCCGCCACCCACCACCGATGCCGAGGCGCCGGAGACGTTGCGCCGGGGGATTGAGCAGCGCGCGCGTTATCGGGGACGAAAGTCAAAGGTGTTCGAGTCGCTGGAGGTGGCGGTGGCTGCGCGCAGAAACGGCCTGTTCAAGCTGACCGATGACGCCGCCCGGCGCCTGGTCGCGCGGGGCGTGCGCCAGTGTGATGGGGGCTACACCTGGAGTAATGACCCGCAACTGATGGCCAGCTCTCTGGCCAAATTGAATGAAGCGCAGGTGCGGGCGTTTCTGGAGCGGGCCACCATGCCGATTTACCTGGCATTGGGTGAGGACGGGATTCAGGGAATGATCGAGCGTATCCGTCCGCTGGCGGAGCTGTACGCTAATATCACGATCCGCGAATTTCCCGGCGGTCACCACCTGCATATGGAAGACGGGGCTGAGGCAATTGCGCGCTGGTTTCTGCCGTTCCTGGAGGGGACTGGTTAGCAGGTTAACCCGGTTAAAAGGGAACCCGTTTGGAGTAGCTCGCCTTTTCCATCTCGCGAATTTCCACTGAAATTTCCGGCACTTCCGGCGCCGCTTCGCAAAGGTAATTGAAGATGGCCGCACTCAGGTCTTCTTTCTGCTTCAATGTGCGTCCTTCCAGAATTCGCACTTCCGCATGGATAAACAGATCGCTGGAACCCTCGTGGCTTTTGCCGAGCACAAAATCCCGGTAGGGCAGGGCGCGGGTTTTGATCGCGCCCGCGTTGAAGAGTCCGGTATCGCTCATCGCCTGTTGGCCATTGCTGATCAGGGCGGGAATGGAAATGCTGTCTTCCAGTTTTTGCGAATACTCAATCACCAGATGTGGCATTGCCGGACTCTCCTTGCGTACTTGAAGGTTAGCGGATCAGGGACAGAAACTCGTTGCGAGTGGCCTGCTGGCTGCGGAAGGAGCCCAGCATGGCAGAGGTTTTCATCACCGAATTCTGCTTTTCCACACCGCGCATCATCATGCACATGTGCTTCGCTTCGATGATCACACCCACGCCGGCGGCGCCGGTTACCTGCTGGATGGTTTGCGCAACTTGCACAGTCAATTGTTCCTGAATCTGCAAACGGCGGGCAAACATGTCTACAATGCGCGCCACCTTGGACAGTCCCAGTACCTTACCGTCGGGAATGTAGGCCACGTGGGCCTTACCGATAAACGGCAGCAGGTGGTGTTCACACAGCGAATACAGTTCGATGTCTTTGACCAGTACCATCTCGCTGCAGTCAGAGGGGAAGAGGGCGTCGTTGACGACGTCATCCAGGGTCTGCTGATAACCGCGGGTGAGGTACTGCATGGCCTTGGCGGCGCGCAGGGGAGTGTCTTTCAGACCCGGACGATCGAGGTCTTCACCAATGGCTTCGATAATTTGCGCGTATTGTTCTTTCATGTCTGTCAGCTTCCAACGTCTCGCCCCGGGACTAACATAGCGTTGCCAGCTCGCCAGGCACACAGA